>JABCZR010000004.1 GCA_013289585.1 Acidobacteriota bacterium
AACCGAGCACATGGTGCGGTAGGTCAGAACAAATCGCGCTCGATCAAGTGGGCTGAGAAGCAAGAAAAAGTCCGGCCGAAGGAGATGTGTTTTTTCTTGACTTCCCCTTTTATAGAACTAATCGGGACTTACGTACCGCCTGCGTCCAAGTAGAGTTAGACTTGCGGCAAAGTATTTCTCCGGGCAAGAGGATACGGCGGAATCGTGCTGTGCAATAATTCGACGATATGGTTGAAACGAAAGGGACTGCTGAATCTTCGCCGACTGTTGTGGAAGCCTACCGCGACTACGCTCCACCTCCAGCCTTTCGGCGGTTAGTTCAAAACCTATTGAAAGCCGTGCCGCCGCGCTATTTTCTAGGACTCAAAACAATTATTCTGACAAACCAAGCAGGGGAATCACGTGACCGGAAGCGGCAGAAAGTGTGGAGTAGGAATCGAAAAATCAGGCTAGTAGATGCACGAGGATACTATTCCCCATGCGGGCGACCGGGCAAATCCTGGGTAGTCGCGAGCAGCCGATCTGGTCGCGGTTGGGAGCAATCATGCACCGTTGACGGGCAACTCGGAAGTAATTCCACTTGCCTGGTTAGTCGTTTATCAGGCATTGGGTTCCACAACTCCAACTCAGCAGGAGCGATGTTTCTGACGGTGTGGTACAAATCTCTCGCGGTCCTAGAAACGGGGAGGGTGGAGTTATGTGGTTACGCCTGAGCTTGGTCTGTCTGTATTTTGTGATGCAAATTTCCTTTCCCGGTAAGACGGGTGAGACCATGCGCCAGCGTTATGGCCCACCGGTCTCTGAGACTTGATAACGCACGGGCCGGAAGAAGTATGGAGACTGTGCATAACGAAAACTCCATCCAGCGGTTTCCCTTCAAACGTCACATTGTTACTTCCCGGTCGCCTTCTTAACCCAGCCTCCAGTTCCCTTCCGCATGTCGCTGATTTCAATGGCATTCGTCACCGATAGGATTTGCGGGATCCATAGATGCCTGAGCTTTTTCCTGTACTTGGTCGTAGTCCTGGCCGGTTGGCGAGTGCCATTGTTAACGGCTTACCAGACATGGACGACGCTGATGCGAGGCGGGCCGGAGCGACCCTGAATCACCTGAGTTTCGAGAACAATCTCAATACTCTTTCGTTCCCAACCCCTGGGAAGCTGGTTCAACATTTCATTCATCCGATGTGCGTCCACAAGAAACTCACCAGCAGCCACCGTACCGCCCCGGCCGATGCCAGCGGTCACGACCACATATTGATCCGTATTGGGATCGACAAAGCGTGCCACGATTGCATAGTCCTTGTAGGTTTCGGTTTGTTGTTGTTGGGCACGATCCAACACCCAGTCGCGTTTCCCGGGATTGGCGCGGTCTTCGATCCAAAACTGGGTCATCTCATGGTTATTTGCAAAATGGAAGCGCAAAGGGGAGGTTAACCGCAAGGTCCAACTGTTGTCGAAGGCGCCTATGAATACGGAAGGACTGCGGCGGAGATCGGTCAAACTGGTCGTCGACTCACCGAGTACACGATACGTTTGTCCGTAGGTGCGAAGCATGCCGGCGACATTAACGAGAGGACTTACGTCGTCAATAATAACGGCAACCATGGTGTCGGACAGCGTGGTTTCATGCTGAGGGTCGGCGGCATCACGCAGGCGAATCGTGGAATACTGATTTTGGTCGGCGATACAAAAAAGCACTGGCTCGGGAGATTTCACGAACGGGTCCCAAAACACTTTCAGGAGGGGAGGCCGGGAGACATACCAAAGGGCTGTCGAAGCAATCAAGACAGCTATAAGGACAACGGCAATCGGGGGCGCCCAGGCTTTTAAAGAAACTCGCTTCACGCGCAGCGAACCGGGAGCCGCCGGAGGTTGAAATACTACCGTGTCCAATGGATTTCCGGATAATTCTCCTGACGGCGCCGCCAACCCCAGAGGATGGCCGGGCAACGAAAACTGTGGAGCGTAGGAGCCTGAAGGCAGGATAAACCGAATCTCCTGACCGTGGCTGGGGTCCTGATAATATTGCTCTATTCGTTTGCGGATTTCCGCCGCGGTGACCCGGACAATGGGGTCGGTGTTTGTGTCATAATCGGCCGGCCGGCCGAAGACTTCCACGCCGAGGATGCGCTCTTTAAGCTGGTCGGTTTCGCCAGCCAAAACACGAACGACAACATACCTCAAAAAGCTCGGATACCTCTTGCTGGAATGGAAAAAAGGTGAAGCGAGCAACTTTTCAAGTTGTTGATGCACGGCACCCTTTTCGACTTCGGTGAAAGGTGTCCAGTTTTCCGTTGCCTGTTCTGGTACCAATGTTATCCCTGCCGCGTGACCCCGGTGACTGGCGCCTCGGCACCGCGAAACAGCGCACGGGTACGTTCAATCTTGCTGCACTTGAGAATCTGGTTGATGGGATAGTACAGCGGTTTGAAAACGCGTGCAATGTCTTAGGTGGGAATCAGCGAGTTCTTTGGAGCTGGTGGCGTAAAGCGTGAAGTCCGAGCGCTCTTTTCGGTCGCTCAGGTACCGCCACAAACCGTTGAAACTGTGGACTATAAGTCGCCCTTCCCGGTCTTATCTTGCTTATCCCCTTTCCTTTACCGGCAAACCCTTGCCAACCTTGATGCGAGTTTCCTATACGTATCACCAGTCTTTTGGATTGTGTCCTGTTGCTTCCGGACAAAATTCGGAATGCAGCGAACACCTCAAAGAAGAAGGAATATCGACGGCGGTCCTTGCAATTCGGGGTGGAGTCTGGGCGTTGGCTAGTACTCGAAGGGGGAATAGCGTATGTCTTTCAATCAAAGATCTTGGAAACTGCAGTTCATAGTAGGCTTTTTGGCACTTCTTCTTCTGAGCGGCAAACCGCTCTACGGTCAGTCGTCCAGCGCATTCACAGCCACGCTGAGCGGAAGTGTGGTTGATCCGGCAGGCGCGTCTGTCAACGGCGCAAAGGTAATTCTCACGAGCCCTGAAATCGGGTTTTCGCGGACGTATTCGACCAAAGACACCGGCCTGTATGCTTTTACGTTCCTACCTCCTGCTGCCTACGTCCTCGAAGTGGAGGCCCCGGGGTTCAAGCACTACAAGCAAGTAGGAATCACTTTGGTGGCCGGGCAGGCAGCCGAGCAGAATGTCGGCTTGGTCGTCGGAGCGGTAACCGATAAAATCGAAATCACTTCACAAGCGCCACTTCTGAATGCGGAGAACGCCAATATCTCGGAGGATATATCCGCGAGATTCGCGCAAGACCTCCCCTTGAACTTTCGAAGCGTAATCAGTTTGACGCTCATAAATTCCTCGGTCAACAACACTGCGGAACAGCAGGTTGTGGGGGCCCCGGGTCTCGCCCAAACTGCTGACCAGGATATCTCGTTCCTGAATTTCGGCGGTACCTTCTTTGACACGGCGGAGTACTTGGTGGACGGAACCTGGGACACGCGCGCCGATTGGGGAGGCGTAATTTATGTTCCCTCGGTAGATGCCGTGCAAGAACTCAAAATCCAGACCAACGCATTTACAGCCCAGTATGGCTGGAGCAGCGGGAATGTCGTGAACATTGTAACCAAGTCCGGTTCCAACGAGTTCCACGGCGATGCTTATGAGTTTTACGCCAACAGTAATTTAGACGCGAAATACTTTTTCAACAATGGCGCCCAGCCGGCGTTCCATCGCAACCAGTATGGCGGAACGATCGGCGGACCGATCTTGAAAAACAAACTGTATTTCTTTGCCTATTATGAAGGCCTGAGGCAGGCGTCACCGGAAACCAGCGTATACACGTTGCCTACCGCCGCGGAAAGGACCGGAAACTTCTCGGCGCTGCTGGGGTCGACCTCGGTGGGGACAGACTGTCTGGGAAGACCGATCTTGAGCGGACAAATTTACAATCCGTTCAGCACGCGGCAAATCACCGCAGGGGTGGGCGGAGCAACGTGCAGTGGATTCATACGCGATCCTTTCCCCGGCAATATCATACCGCAAGCAGATATGGACAAGATTGCTTCGGGCATTGCAGCTGCCAATTATTGGCCCACGCCTGGAAACGGCCTGGCGAGCAATTTTACGGCGACCGCTGCCGCCCCAGAACATTCCGACGAATACTCAGGCCGCTTGGACTACAACTTAGATGACAATAACCGGATTTACGGACGCTGGTCGCAGAAATTTCAGACGAAAACAAACACGCCGCCCTTCTTCGGAGCTTCCAATCCTGGAGGCCCAGGGCTGCTTAACCCGAACAACCGGTACAGCACTAACCTTGGCATCAATCACATTTTCAACTCAACGTTTACTATGAACTTTAATTTCGGGGTGAATCGCCACGTCGAGGGAGGGATTGGGCAGGGTTTTGGATTCAAAGCCTCGGCTCTTGGATTCCCGTCATTCATCGATGGGATTGCCCCGGCGTTCCCGCAGATATCATTTAGCGGTGGTGGCAATTATGCTGGCCTTGGCGCAAACGATGGGAATAACAATTACATCGCGCCGCAAACGCTTTGGACCACCTCGGTTGATTTCACGAAATTAAAGGGTAGGCACGCGCTAGCTTTTGGCTTTACGGATGTTTGGCTTCGGATTGACGGCGGGCACTACGGTCAGACGGCTCTGAACTTCCAAACCTCATCCACCTCTGGGCCAGATCCGAATAACCCGACAGGGGGAACCGGAAACGGATTCGCTTCCTTTCTCGTCGGAGTGGGTAGTGGAAGCAACGGCACGTCGTGCGCCCTTTGCACATCGTTTCAGGCATTCCCGGCCACGGATAAGCACTTCCTCGGCTGGTATGTTCAGGATGGCTGGAAAGTGACGCCCAAGATCACTTTCAACTTGGGTCTTCGCTACGAAATCCAAACCGCGCCAACGGAACGACACAATGCCCAGAATTATTTTGACTTCACTGCGGAGAACCCCATAAGCACACAGGTTGGTGGGGGTGCTTTTTATCCGGGCGCACTTACCTTTAACTCACCCGGTAATAGCGGCCTTTACAAAACCCCCTACACTAATGTGGCTCCTCGCGTCTCTGTCGCTATTCAAGCGGCCAACAAGGTTGTGGTCCGTGCTGGTTACGGCATCTTTTATGTGCCGAATTTCTACGGCCAAGGACCGAACGACGGATTTTCGCAAGCAACGCCGTGGACCACAAGTCTCAACAATGGCTTGAACCCCGCCTCGACTCTAAGCGGAAACGCAAATGTTAATTGTGAGAACGGGGGCGTGTTTGCCCCCTGTGGCAGCGCATTCCCCAATGGCGAACGGCTGCCTACAGGCAATGCCGCGGGAGGACTGCAGGACGTCGGCTTTGGGACAACCATAACTAACTACAACAGGAAAACTCCTTACGTGGAGCAGTGGATGGCCGGAGTTCAATACTCGTTCACCTCCAACGATCTGCTGGACGTCAGTTATGTCGGGAATCATGGCACAAGCGTTCTTGCGACTGGCGAGCAATGGCAGCTAATGCCAGTAGGGGATTTGGCGATGGGGAATGCGCTCTTCGCTCAAGTACCCAACCCCTTCTTTGGTCATATAACGTCAAGCGGCTGCGGTCTCAACAACCCGACGGTCATCTTGGCACAAACGCTGGCCCCATTTCCCGAATACTGCAGCGTGTTCGAGCCGGAACCTGCTGTCGGCACCTCGAGCTACAACGCGCTGGAAGCCACATTTACACACCGCTGGCATTCCGGCCTGGACCTGAACCTTTCCTACACCTTCTCCAAGTTCATGGACGACGTGCAGGGCAATTCCGGGTGGGCATTCCCAGGCTCGGGAACCAATAATCTGAATTCGTACAATCTTGCTGCCGACTATTCGGTTGATCCGAGCAATGTCACCCATAGGTTCGTGGCCACTTACAACTACGAATTGCCATTTGGCAAAGGGAAGCAGTTTGGCGGGGGATGGAGCCGGCCCGTGGATGCCGTTCTGGGCGGCTGGCAGTGGACGGGGATCCTCACGGCGCAGTCAGGATTGCCTATTTCCATCCAACCAGCATCCAATAATGTCGGTTTCGGTTTCAACCAGCGCCCCAATGTGGTTCCGGGAGTGAACCCGATACCAGCAAACCAATCCATCAGCAACTGGCTTAATCCAGCGGCATTCTCGCAACCCCCCGCATTTACATTCGGAGACGCTCCAAGGTTTTTCTCGAATCTCCATGGGCCAAGGTACTTCAACTGGGATATGGGCATACAAAAGAGGTGGAATTTCATGGAGCATAAGCAGTTTCAATTCCGCTTCGAGATGTTTAACGCCCTCAACCATCCGGACTTCTTCCAACCAGACACAAATCTGAGCGACGTAGGCAGCGGTAATTTCGGGAGGATAACCGCGGCCTACCAGCAACGAACTGTACAAGTCGCGGGGAAATTCTACTTCTAAGGTCTGGTGCCAACCGCATGCCCCCTTCACCCCGGGGAGCGCGAGCGCCTGGCAGGCGACGATTTGGAGTCGAGGAACGATTCGCAGCCTGCCAGGCTTTCGCTCCAGCGCTCTCGGGAATGAGCGGCCTTGGGCGAGGTCTGAGCGAGGCAATGAGATAGCGAAAGCCGGATGACTTCTGGTGCGGTGCCGGCACACAAAAATGAAAACGAAAATTCCGACTAAAGCGTGGCTGAGTCGCTGTGGGGTCGCGGTCCTCGTCCTCTTCTCGTACGTTCAATCGAGCCAAATGAGCCGCTCACAGGGCTTGGACACAATTCAGGCCAGTGGAAGAAGTTCATCGCGCGAGCAGCTTGATTCGAGCAGGGTGTTATCCGGCGGCATTGAAGCACGCTCCGGGAAGATACTTTTGCGAGTCGACGCATTGCGTGACGACTTGTTGCGAGTGCGCGAGTCGGCAAAGGGCGAATTGCCGGAAGACGCTTCGTGGGCTGTCCCGGCGCAAGTCCGGCACCAAACCGTCGAAGTGATTCCCGAGGCGGACGCCGATGCCGTTGGTTTTCGCACCAAGACTCTGCGGGTGCGGGTCGAGCGGGGGACTTTGCGCCTCAGTGTCTCCGATCTAGAAGGGAACGTGTTGCAGGAAGACGAGACCGGATGGCCCGTGGAGTTTCACGGAAACACCTATCGCGTCTACAAGAAAATGCCGCCGGACGAGCACTACTTTGGCCTGGGCGACGAAGTGGGCCCATTGGATCGGCGCGGGCAATCGTTTCGGCTTTGGAATACCGATGCCTTCCTGTTCCAGGAATCCACGGATCCAATCTACAAAAGCATTCCGTTTTTTATGACCATGCGCGGCGGCCGTTCCGCCGGGTTCTTTCTGGACAATACGTGGTCTACCAGCTTCGATTTCGGCAGGGTTGAACACAACATTTATTCGTTTGGCGCTCAAGCAGGCCCGATTGACTACTACGTCTTCTACGGGCCGGACCCGAAGCAAGTCATTCGTACTTACGCGTCGGTGACTGGTTTGCCGCCGCTACCTCCCTTGTGGTCACTTGGATTTCAGCAGTCTCGTTTTAGCTACGAGACGGAGACACGGGTGCGCGAAATCGCAGCGCGGTTGCGGTCCGACAGGATTCCCGCCGACGTCTTGTATCTCGATATTGATTTCCAAAGAGAACATCGTCCGTTTACCGTGGACCCGGAGCGCTTCCCGCATTTTGACCGAATGTTGTCCGACCTAAAACGCGACAAGTTTCATGTCGTGGTCATCACGGATTTGCACATCGCCAAAATTCCCGGCGCAGGTTACACGCCTTACGATTCTGGAGTGGCTGAGGACCATTTCGTGAAGAATGCGAACGGCTCGACATACGTTGGGACGGTCTGGCCGGGGCCCTCGGTTTTTCCTGATTTTACGCGGCAAAAAACAAGGGAGTGGTGGGGCAAGCTCTACACCGGCTTCGTGTCCCAAGGCGTCGCAGGATTTTGGAACGACATGAACGAACCATCTGTTTTTCTCACGGACAATTTTACGATGCCGGACAATGCGGAACACCGCATCGATGAGCCTGGGTTTCGGTCACGCACGGCAACTCACCTGGAGATTCACAATGTCTATGGAATGGAGAATTCTCGCGCAACCTACGAAGGCTTGCTGAAGCTTAATCCGGATTTGAGGCCGTTCGTGCTGACACGCGCCACTTACGCGGGTGGGCAGCGCTACGCGGCCACCTGGACCGGCGACGACACCAGCTCCTGGAATCATCTCCGCATGACCACTCCAATGCTTCTGAATCTGGGAATCAGTGGCTTTGGCCTCTGCGGCGCTGATGTCGGCGGCTTTATCGGTACACCCGGACCTGAATTGCTGACGCGTTGGACAGAGCTTGGTGCCTTTCAGCCCATCGATCGGAACCACGCCAATAAAGACTCCGGCGACAAGGAGGTGTGGGTCCACGGCCCCGAGCAAGAAGCCATTCGCCGTCGTTATATCGAAGAGCGCTATCGTCTTCTGCCGTATCTTTATACCGCTGTCGAAGAGATGTCTCGCACCGGTTTGCCTGTGGTGCGGCCTCTCTTTCTCGAGTTTCCCAAGGCCACCAAAGATCTGCACCCGATGGATTTGGACGTCGGCAACGAGTACCTCTTCGGACCCGACTTATTGGTCGCGCCTCCGCCGTTCCCAGAGCAACCGGACAAGTATCGCGTAAGACTGCCGCCGCACGTTTGGTACGATTATTGGACTGGGGAGAAAATTCAGGCGCCAACTGCAGAGCCAGCTGCAGAGAAGGATGCAAACCCAGGCAACTTGCTCATTCAGCCAGTGCTGGAAACGCTTCCCGTCTATGTCCGGGAAGGTGCAATTCTGCCGCTGCAACCGGTGGTACAGAGCACGGAGGAGACGCCGCAAGGAGCGCTGACTCTGCGCGTGTATCCCGGAAAAGACTGCCGGGGCTCGCTCTATATGGACGATGGCAAGAGCCTGGCTTACACGCGTGGCGAATTTCTGCGCGTCGAATTTTCGTGCAAAATTACACCAACCGGACTTACTCTCCATGTCGGAGAGCACCAGGGTACGTTTCATCCATGGTGGAACCGAATTCATCTCGAGGTGTACGGATGGGATTCCCCGGCCGCGTATGTCAGTGTGGAGGGCAAACCGAACGCTCCAGCGGTTTCGATCGATGCGACCAAACACTTACTTACGCTGGAGATCGATGACGAGATTCACGGCCACGATCTAGCGATTCGCAATTCGAACTGAGAGATCTGGCGGACCGTCCAGACGACATGATGCAGGAATGCGCTTTGCGCTATCCACGACCAGGAGCGAAGGGGAAAGGATTTCGGTTTGTCAGGGCTACGAATCACCAGAAGAGACCTCCTCTCTCTATTCGTTTCGCTAAGTTTGGCCGGTCCAGACACGAAGGTCAAACCCGTCCCCTTTTTCCATGTGAGCCCCTTAAAGGGTGTTAGCTTTATCCTTCGTAACTCGCCAACCTCCCGCAAGTATCTCATTGAGACCATGCCCGGAGGTGTGGCGCTCCTGGATTACAACAACGACGGGTTGTTGGACATCCTTTTTGTGAATGGCGGTCATGTGCGAGACCCCATGGTCAGACCATTCAGCTTCGATCGCCATGATCCCACCTACTGGAATCGCCTGTATCGTCAGAATAAGGACGGCTCCTTCACCGATGTCACCGAGCGCGCCGGCCTGGCAAACGCCGGTGATACGAACTACGGGATGGGAGTCGCGGTCGGAGATTACGACAACGACGGTTTTCCCGACATCTACGTAACGAACTTCGGGAAAAATATTCTGTATCACAATAACGGCGACGGCACGTTTACGGATGTCACTGCGAAGGCCGGTGTTGAGGCGGGCGGTTGGTCCGCCTCTGCGGGGTTTCTGGATTACGATAATGACGGCAAGCTGGATTTGTTTGTTACGCGCTATCTAGATTGGAGCGTGGAGAAAAGTAAAACGTGCGGCTTCGAAACGCCCACGTATTGCCCGCCCGGTGATTTTCCGGCCACGACGAGCATCTTGTACCACAACCGCGGAGATGGCACCTTTGAGGACGTGAGCGTGCCCTCCGGCATCGCCGCGAGGAAAGGCCATGGCCTGGGAGTGGCCTTCGCCGACTACGATGGTGATGGCCATACCGACATTTTTGTCGCCAACGACGCCACTGAGCAGTTTCTTTTTCACAACAATGGGAACGGTACTTTTACCGAATGTGGTCTGGATTCAGGTGCCGCACTCACGGCCAACGGCAAAATGCCATCCGGTATGGGTGTTGTTTTTCAGGATTACGATAACGATGGCCTTCCCGACCTTCTAATCACCCAACTCCCGCATGAGCCTTACGTCGTTTATCATAACGACGGTCGCGGGTCGTTTAGCGCGCAGGAACTGGAAGCGGGGTTTGGCGTTCTCTCGGGGAGATCCTCGGGGTGGGGAATTGGGCTGGAGGATTTTGACAACGACGGATGGAAGGACGCTTTCATAGTTCAGGGCCATGTCTTCGACAATGTGGAGACGTATGACAACTCACTTCGCTATCGGGAACCTCCCTTGCTCGCGTTGAATCACAAGGGACATTTTGAGAGAGCCGACTCAGGGTCGGATATGCCCGTAGCCGGACGAGGAGCGGCATTCGGCGATTTGAACAATGACGGATGGATGGACGTGGTCACTACATCTCTCGGCGAACGTCCACAGTTGTATTTGAACCGGGGCGGGAAACTGCACTGGCTGACCATTACGCTTCGCGGAATACGGAGCAATCGCGATGGTTACGGTGCCCGCGTCCTGGTCAATGGTCAAGTCCGCTTCGCCACGGCCACAGGCAGCTACCTCTCTTCGAATGACAAGCGATTGCATTTCGGTCTTGGTTCTGCTGAAATCGCGAACATCGAGATCAGGTGGCCCTCCGGCATCCATCAGGTTCTGCACGGTGTTAAGGCTGATCAATTCATAGTCATCGAGGAATCGGAACAGCCATGATACATGCGTTGCTATGGGCGTTCTTGTGGTTGCAAATGCAGTCGGCGGAGCCTCCCGTGCCTGCCGAAGCCCTTACCTTGCTGCAATCCGGCCTTGATGCAGAGCAGCGCCATGATCTCGAACGGGCCATAGCTTCGTTTCGCAAGGCCGCCGATCTGGCACCATCCGCTGGTATCGTGTTCCTCAGGTTGGGCGAAGCCTACATGAAAAAGGGGGACTACACCGCGGCCATTCCTCCTTTGAAGCATGCCGCCGAATTGAATCCGGATTCTCTTCCCGCTCATCAGTTCCTCGGCTATGCGTTTCTCGCGGCAGGCTACGCAGCCGAGGCCATCCCTCATCTGGAACTAGTTCACGAATATGGCGCTCTGGGAATCGCCCAACTGCAATCGGGCCAGCCTGCGGAGGCAGTCGGGAATCTGCGACTCGCTCTCGCGAAGAATCCGAACGATCCCGATCTTCTCTACTATCTAGGCCGTGCCGGGACTTCACTTTCCGCACAATCCTTGGACCGCTTGCTTTCGGCTTTTCCAGATTCAGCGCGAGGACATCAGGCTGTGGGGCAGAATCTATTCGTAATGAAGATGTTCCCCGAGGCCGTCAAGGAATATCAAATGGCACTGGCCTTGCGTCCCGATTTGCCCGGCCTGCGACTTGAGTTGGGACAAGTCTATGCGGCAAGCGCTGACTGGGAAAAAGCCGAGGAGCAATTTCGTGTAGAAACAAATCTGCAACCCGGCAATGCCGAAGCTGCTTATCGCTTGGGCGATGCTTTGTTACAGCAGGGCAAGCTCAAGGAAGCCGCAGAGGAGCTGCGGCTTTCCGATTCGCTTCGCCCGGATATGCCGGAGACTTTATATTCACTGGGTAGAGCTACTGCCGTCACCGATCCAAGCGCGGCCGAGCACGCATTGCTGCGCGTCATTGAAGTGGAGAAGGACGCTTCGCTCGCGGGAAAGGCCTATCTCGCGTTGGCAGGAATTCACCGGAAGCAAGGCAAGATCGAGCAAGCGACCCGTGAGATGCAGGAGGTTCGTCGCATCCAGGCCGCAAACAGTCGTCGCGCGCCGACGAAGCAGTAGGGGCGACTCTCTCGAGTTTTTCAGCGAGCGGCTCGCCTTAGGCGAACTCGTCGACTAACAACTGACTGACTGCCGAGGTAGGCAGAATACGCAGTTTCCCTTCACGGGCCTGGCGGCTGCGCCAGCCAGTCTACGCTCGCTCAAGCAGACACGGGGCTGTGAGCGAACCCGAGCGGCCGCGCCTCAACTCGGTTTGGGTTGGGTGGAAATGCAAACACGTACGGCCGACGCCGGAGGCAGTAAGCCGAGGGGATTCTCCAGTGGTTCTCCCAGAGCGGTCGGATGCCGCCTGGCCCAATGCGATGCAGTACTCCCTGCATTCAATAGGCAACAGAGTAGATCCACCCTTTCACGAAGGTTTCGAAGTGGGTTCAATTCCGATCACCCGCCCCATAAACTTCGATCTCATAACGAATACGACTTCAGGCATAGTTTCTGTTTAGCGGACAAACCAGGGCTGGGCAGCCAGATGACTACCCGGGTCCATTCGGCTGCGATATCGGACAGGCGAAGGAAGCGGGCTTAGGTGTCTGCTGCGCACCCATCGAAGCAGCCACCCATGCGACACCGACGAGCCAGAGCCCAAACCTCATAGCGATAAATCCTCCTTGGAACTCGGCCGATTCGATTCGTTTCGGCGGCAGGACATGAGGCGAATTTATCACGTTTTGGTTCAAGTGCCTGGTAAGTCGGGTGGTCTCAATGGGTCGACGCAACACTCTGCTCGAACCCACCTTGCATTGAAAACAAAAGTTAAAATCTCTGCCTAGGTTAGATCAGCCGGAACACTACCCTGGCTAGGTTTTGACCGAGTACAGCCAAACAGATGGGTTCTTCCGGGGAAGCATTGTCGAATCAACGCATTGGATGGTGTTGCGTCGACCGGTTGAGCTGGCAGCGCTTACCGGACAAATGGTTTCCACACGTGCGCCATTGTGATCATCTGAACATGTCTTACGGCCGCTCCCAGCATTCCGACAGGTCACGCGGTTTCGCTTATTCTTGACCCTTTTTCCCTCGGAATTTCGCAGTTATTAGTAGAGGGCAAGAACCCGGTTACCAGGGTGGAAACCGGCCAGGTGATCGTCGCGAGGCGGAAACGAATCCGTAGTCCCACGCACTATAGGTCAAGTGGCCTTCCTCTCCCGTAGCCGCTTGGGCCCCAGTCCTGGCATTTCCCTCGGAGGAGGAACTGTTTGACCTATGTGCAACCAACTCAATCTTCGTGTGTCTGACTCTACGTCAAGTAAGAGCAGCTTCGCTCGCTCCCACCGTCCTGCCTTCCTGACAAGCATCGTGATCCTGGTTGGAGCCGGAACGTTGCTGGCGATCGGCAGAGGCTCCGATCTGTTTGTCCCCCGTTTTCAGGAGTTCTCTGACCCCGAAGGGCGTTTTGCGAACTTTAACCCTGGCGGCCCCACGGACACTACCACCAATCCCTTTTTCCAGGATCTTGGGACAAACGGCCGCAGATGCGTCACTTGTCACCAAGCCAGCGACGCTTGGTCCGTAACTCCACCTCATATTCAGTTTCGATTTGACACGACCCATGGCACAGATCCTATTTTCCGCCCGGTAGACGGCGCGAACTGCCCGACAGCCGATGTTTCCACAATGGAGGAGCGGCGTGAGGCCTACAGTCTATTGCTAAGTCGGGGCTTAATCCGCATCGGAATAGCTGTTCCCGCAAACGCGGACTACCAGGTCGTCAGTGTCTACAATCGATATGGATGCAACGCAACTGATGTAATTTCGATGTACCGCCGGCCGCTGCCAACCACCAACCTTCCCTTCTTGAGCGCGGTGATGTTTGACGGGCGGGAATCTTCGCCGGCTACCGGCACCACCAAGATCCTCTATAGCAATTACCCGACTTCGCTTCTAAGCGACCTGGCGCACCAGTCGGTGGACGCCACCAACATTCATGCGCAAGGCGACGGGACGCATCCAACCCCAGAGGAACAGCAGCAGATTGTAGACTTCGAAACGAAAATCTTTACCGCCCAGATACGCGACCGCCACGCTGGCGATCTGGACGAAGGGAGCGCGAACGGCGGGCCTATCTCTCTCGCTACCCAACCCTTCTTCCTCAGCATAAACTCCAGCGTCCACCCTCTGGTCCCCACTTTTGAGCAGCCGGGTGGGCTGGTGAGCCCGGGCGACGGCCAGTTTACCTCCAACATCTTCAACCTCTACGACAAATGGGCGCAGAACGAGTACCGCGAAGATGATGAACATGATGGGCGTAGCGCCGCACGTCGCTCCATTGCCCGCGGCGAGTTGCTTTTCAACACACTGCAAATTCCCATCTCCGGCGTTGCCGGCATCAACGACGATGTAGCAGCTGGAGGCTTGGTCGCCGGCGGCATTCCATCGCTCCTGGGAACCTGTGGCACTTGTCACGACACTCCGAACGTCGGCAACCACTCCTTTCCCACGCCCCTGAACATCGGCACCGGCGACCCCAGCCCGAGCAATCCCTCCGTCAATCTGGGAGGCCTCGACGTGAGGTACTTGCCGGAAATCACGGTGTGCAAAAAGGTCGCGACTACAGGTCTGCCTACCAATAACTGCAAAACTACTACCGACCTCGGCCAGGCTTTGATTGATGGCCGGTTCGACCATGTGGGCAAGATTAAAGGACCAATCCTGCGCGGGCTTGCAGGTCGCGCGCCCTATTTCCATAATGGCTCAGCTGCCACACTGATAGACGCGGTAAACTTCTACGACACGCGCTTTACTCTTCACCTTTCCCAGCAGGACAAGGACGATCTCGTCGCGTTCTTGAAGACACTGTAGGCAACGCCGACTCAAAGCAAAGTGGGCTCGCGCAGATACCTGAATGTATCTTCGGAAGATTGAATCGCGATCCCTAGTCGACGGATAAAAGGTGCGGCCGGCTGACGCGCGGCATTGCCGGTGGATGACAGAACATCTGGACGTAATCTACATGCCTGATAAACAGCGCTAACCGGACAAATGAAGTTTTACTTTACATCTCCGGTAAGGCGACTTACCAGGCAAGTGAAATTACTTGCGAGTTGCCCGTTGAACCGACCTGAATCCGATTTGCGATAGTCTGGCGCGGGTTAGGAGCTATGTGGGGGGAGTAACTCAACCGGTTAGCGCGGATCGTAGCGCCATAAATCGTTCAGGATAGTCGATCCTGCCTGGACTGGGATATTGTCGTAACCCCAACCTGCAAAAATCCAGAAATTTCCACTGCTGTCCATCCACGAAGAAGAGTTGTAACGCCCTCCCGGTACACTGCCGGGAGCGGGCGTCCCCTTCGTGCCATAGGTTCCGGGCTGATTTCCGATATTACTCCCGTTGATCCACATCCATTCATTGGTCGAAGGATCAAATTCCCAGAGGTCGTTCAACGTAACGCCTCCTGCGCTCGACAATGTAGAGTCATAACCGTAACCACCGAAGAGCCAAAGTTTGCCACTACTGTCGATCCAACTGGCTGCGCTCATCCGGCCCCCGGGCACATTTGAACTAGACGCCACCGCCTTCATTCCATATTGGCCGGGTAATCCCGCTGCCGGACCGTTGCTCCCGCTGATCCACGTCCATTCGCCAGATGTGGGATTGAAGTTCCATAGATCATTGAGATCGCCAGGTCCGGACCCCTTCCCGTCGTTGCCGCCGAATAGCCAGAGAAATCCCCTTGAATCTATCCAACTCACCGTTCCTTCCCTTCCGTCGGGAACATTGCTCGCGGACGGCACTCCAATAGTTCCATAATTACCAGGCTGGTTGGGGTTGGACCCACCTCCGCTGACCCATTTCCATTGCCCTGTACTAGGAGCGAATTCCCAAAGGTTGTTATACCATCCGTATCCCTGAACATATGCGACGCCACCGAACAGCCACAAATTGCCAGCCTTGTCTATCCATCCTGTGGCACCAGTAACACCAAGTGGTACGTTACTCGGTGCTGCGACTCCTTGTGTCCCGAATACAGCAGTTTGTGCTCCCTGCACCGTATTGCTTCCACTCACCCAGGTCCACTGCTTGCTGCCGGGATCGAATTTCCATAGATCGTTCATGTAACCAAATGTGCCGGCCGAATCGAAAGCCAAGCCACCGAACAGCCACAGATTACCGCCCGCATCAACCCAGCTGACGGCGTTTGCTCGCCCGCCGGGGACGTTGGAAGCAGATGGCGCGCCTAAAACTCCATAGACGCCTTGCTGACCGTAAACTGTATATTGCGCATTGTAATTTGTTCCAGCGGTACTGCTTCCGCTGACCCATGTCCATTCGCTGCTTGAAGGACTGAACTCCCAAAGATCATTTAAGGCGCTGAAGGTAGCATTGGCATCCAGACCAAAGCCCCCGAAGAGCCAGAAATTTCCACTCGCATCCGTCCAACTCATAGCCGAGTTCCGCCCGCCGGGAACGTTGGTGGGAGAAGCCACGTCCTGCACGCCGTAAACGGGATCCGAGTTATCCGTAGGCAAGTCGGCATCCGCTCCGCTGATCCAAGTCCACTCGTGGGCGCCGCTCGGAGGAGGGGGAGGAGGGGGGCTGGAGCCAGCTGGGGTGCCTCCTCCGCCGCAGCCAGACAGAGAAAGGACAACTCCCAATGCGATGGTGACCTGAATTGTGGACGCCTTCATAAAAAATTCGAAATAACCTCCTTCCCGCAACGATACATCTTCCTTTGTTCAGTGTGAATTACAAACTGCGAGTTCACTTTTCGGGTCGGAATGCCGGGGCGACAGAGCGCTAACTCCGAAGCGCCTGATAAACGCGGTGGTCTCAATGGGTCGACGCAACACTCAGCTCGAACCCACCTTGTATTGAAAACAAAAGCTAAAATCGCTGGCTAGGTTAGATCAGCCGGAACACTACGCTGGCTAGGTCTTGACCGAGTACAGCCAAACAGATGGGTTCTTCCGAGGAAGCATTGCCAAATCAACGCATTGGATGGTGTTGCAGCGACCGGTTGAGCTGGCAGCGGTTATCGGAGAAGTGAAATCGCCCACCAAGCCAGCCTGGGCAGTGGTCCGGTAAGGCGTGCTAACCAGGCATCTGAGCTGATGTAGGATAGACGGCCAGAGTCGATGTTGGTAGGTCCAACGCTATGGGCTTCCAGTTTGCTCGCACTGCCTTAGGTCTTTTGGTCTTGCTGCGTATTGGTCAGGTTCCTTTCGCCCAAGAGGACGCCAAAAACGCAATCGTCGCAATTCGAGTGACTGATATTTCGGGTGCTGCGGTTGAAGATGCGAAAGTACGTTTTGTTGAGCAAGGCACCGCGAACCGCGAGGTTAAACGAACGGACAAGACGGGTCGGGCTTTGGCTGAGCTGAAACCCGGAAAATATGAGGTCAAAGTAACGGCCTCGCGCTTTAAGTCCGTAGTCATCCGCTATATCGAAGCCTCCGCAGCAGAGGACAGAAAATTTGAAGTCAGTCTTGAGGCTCTTCCCCCAGTTGCTTATATTGGTGACCCAGTCGAGCCACCTATCGAGCAGGAGCATATCGAACCCCGCGATACCGAAATCCACGAACCCTTCGCGCTCGGAAACACCCGAACACAAGACATTCAGGGCAAACAAATCGAGGTCAGGCTAATTCCGAAGAAAAAGTCCATCAAAGCCGGTGAGGTTCTTGAGGTCCGAGTTGAAATTTGGAATGTCAGCTCGAAGACTTTCTTCATTAAGAAGGCCATTTATGATTTATGTGCGGTTTCGCCGTTATCGTTGCGGCTCGAATTAGGACCGCTGCCCAAGCCTCAAGTAGGACACGGCTGCGCTTCCGACTGCGTCTTCACCGCCAAGGAAGGTTTTGCAACAAGATTGCTCTACCATTGGACAACCCTCTCGCCGGGGAATTTCTACGGCACTGTTATCGCTCTAGACCCTGATAACTTTCCACAACTCAATACGCCGGGTCGATGGCGACTGCGTGGCACATACAAATCGATTGGCGACCTGTCATCGTCGCTATGCTTTGACACAGCCCCAATCCCCAACATTATTGATGCCCCCTCGGACAACCAGAAAAAGCTATAGGCCTCGAGCCTCAGATAGAACCATGGTTGCCACCTGACAACCGCACTGCTTGTTGCGTCACAAGTCGAACGACGTCGTCACGCCAACGAGATGAGTCTGGAGAAACGGAACAATCGCGGATCCTCACTTCAATACACGGGCTGGATTTCAGAAGGAATTTCTTTGCTCCCTCCAGTCACGGGAGGACTTTTTTTTCTTGACATCCCCTTATATAGAACGCGGTTACCGTACAGGTGAAATCGGCCCGATCCTCAAAGGCAAATGTCCGATTTCACGTGTATGAGCGGCAGCCGCTCGAAGGAAAGAACAGCAGGAGTGGCGTCACTTCTACGGTTTGTGCGCGGTGTTGGATTGTTCGCCAAACAGAAAGGGCCTCAAACGGGCGGTTACCGGACAAATTCCGGTCGCCGAGATTTTAGGTCTACAATCATTGCGTGGACCACCACACCGTCGCGGTCGTTAGTATTGCGGGTACCTGTCTTGATGTGCTGGGTAGTCTCTATCTAGCGTACGACCTGTTGGGAGGACAACACGGTCCGTTGCGCCTGCTTACCCGTGCCGTAACGTACGCCGTTGTCTTCGGCATCGGCTATGGACTTGGCCTGGGTCTCTTCTTTGGGCTGGCTTCCGGTTTGGCCAGCGGTATTACCCTGTCGATTGAATTCAGCCGGGCATCTCGTGGGCTGGATCATTACTCATTGCCTTGGGAAGGACTGTTTGCCGCTGCTCGAGGGTTTGCTTTCGGAGCCGGACTGTATCCGATGGTGGGCTTCGGATTCGCCATTGCGTTTGCCATTCTGGTCACCGCCGGCCAAATCCTTGCCTACTCTCGAGGAATGCGTCCTGCGGCCGAATATGCAGCGTCTCGGCGTCCACGGCTTACGCGTCGTCAGTTTTGGGGAACGGTGTTGCGTACCGTCGGCTACACGGCCACAGCGCTAATCTGTAGCGCGTTCATCCATCATGTGGAGCACGCCTGGCTATTTGCGATTCGCGTGGGCCTGGTGACAGGCATTGTCACCGGCGTGGGAATTACGGTGAATCCTTACATCGAATATTACGCCGACAATCTCCAGGAGCGACGATTAGGCGTATTCGGCATTGGGCTCATTCTTTGCGGTTTTACCCTGCAATCCCTTCAGTATTGGCTGTCACTATTTGATGTACGTCTGACTTAGGAAATCGTCCTTTCGCGCTTCTTTTTTATTCAAGAAGAGTGGTCAGCCGTTCACACGAAGGGGGCGCGGCGCGTCGGGCAGAATGAAGCTGGCGTTCGCACCTTTAAACGAAAGGTTTATGTATGTCGGGCAAACAAAAACAAACAGCAATCATAACCGGAGCAGCGGGTGGTATTGGCACGGGCTTAGTCGAAGCGTTTCTGGAACAAGGTTATAGTGTCGCAGCAACGTCTCGCGGCGCCAATCGAAGGCTGACTACCTGAGGCAGCCTGGTCTTCCTCGATGGCGATATCGGCATTCAGCAAACTGCTGCCTATGCTGTCGAAGCAGCAATCAATACCTTCGGAACCATCGATTGAAATTGGAGGCTCAAGATGAACGGTCAACAAAAGAAGGAGCAGTATTCTGGAGCGCGAGATCAAGAGATCCGCGCGGCACTGGATCAGCATTGGGCGGCGTCGGATGCCAACGATTTTGAAACGGAGCACCGCATCTATCACGAGGACGCGGTGCTGGAATACCCGCAGTCAGGCGAGCGAACCCGCGGCCGACGCAACATACGGGGCCAACGTGCCAGCCAGCCGAACAAAAAGCGGTTTTCTATCCGACGAATCATCGGCGGCGGCGATCTTTGGGTCACCGAATTCATCCTGACCTATGACGGCAAGCCGTCCTACACCGTGAGCATCATGGAGTTCAGGGACGACAAGGTTGCGCGGGAAACACAGTACTTTGCGGATCCTTTCCTGGCTCCCGCATCGCGCGCTCAATGGGTCGAACGGATGGACACATAATCGAGAAGCGCGAGAATTCGCTGACGACACCGCCATTTGTGGTATGGAGCAGAATTGCCGAGAACAGAGATTGTCGGCAGAGACCGGCTAAGTCTTGAAAAATCGAACTTTGTGATATGGGGTATCGTCACGGCACATCCTCCGATGGAGGGACAAGAGATGGATTGGAAGCGGTTGGTCCACTTTGCGCTGGTGGGTAGCAGTGATTTGGAACAATATGCCATCCTGCTGGTACGCGTTTCGATCGGGCTGTTCTTCGCCATCTCCGGGGCAAACAAATTGTTTGCCGCCGGCGGCACGAAACCTGTTTACGATACGCTTGTCAAGGCCAAAGTCCCGTTTCCGCGCCAGATGGCTTATTTCGTGTCGAGTGTCGAGTTCATTGGCGGATCCTTGGTGGCCGTGGGGTTTCTTTCGAGCCCGGCCTGTGTGGCTTTATTGATCGATATGATTGTCGCCACCCTGACCAGCGCGCTTTCCACCTTGCCTAAGGGACTTTCGCCTCTTAGCTGGCTCGACGATTTACTCTACCTTCCGGAAGTCCTGTACGTGCTCTTCTTTATCTGGCTGATCTGCTCTGGCCCGGGAAAGTTCAGTGTCGATTACTGGCTCGCCGGCAAGTTACTGAGGTGATCGATCGACGCGATCGGGGACTTTCGCGGCGCGGTAGATGGCTTCGATGAGGGCGAGGCTGCGGCGGCCTTCTAGGCCATCGCAGGCGGGAGCGCGATTTTGCTGGATGGCTTGGAGGAAATCCTCGAGGACGGCCTGGTGGCCGCGGAAATCGGTGACGGCGGCGGTGGAGGCGCTCTGGTTTTCGTCGAGAGCGGCGGAGTCGAGGGTGGCGGGCGCGTTGCGAAGATTGGCGGCGATGATGCGATCGTGTTCGAGGATGACGGTGCCTTCGGTGCCGGTGATTTCGACGCGGCGGGGATAACCGGGATAAGCGGCAGTGGTGGCGTGAAAGACGCCCAAGGCGCCGCTGGCAAATTCGAGGATGGCGGCGGCGGTGTCTTCGGCTTCGATTTTGTGAAGCAGAGTGGCGGTGCGGGCCTGCACGCGAACGACATCGCCGAGCAGCCAGAGAAGCAGATCAACGGTATGAACGCCCTGGTTGATGAGGGCGCCGCCGCCGTCGAGAGCCAGCGTGCCGCGCCAGCGCGAATTGGAGTAATACTCGGGCGGGCGATACCACTTCACGCGAGCGTCAACGAATAAAAGCTTGCCGAGGAGGCCTTGATCAAGCCAGGTCTTGAGCTGGCGGATGTGCGGCTTCCTGCGGTCCTGAAAAATCACGCCAAGCTGGACACGGGATTGTTTTGCGGCGTCGATAAGGGCGTCGGCGCGCGCGGTGCTGATTTCGATCGGTTTTTCCGCGAGAACGTGGAGGCCGTGGCGAGCGGCGGCGATGCCCTGCGCGGCGTGGAGGCCGGAGGGACTGCCGATGATCACGAGATCCATGGGGCGGTGTTTTAAGAAGGCGTCGAAGTTTTGATAAGGCGTGCCGCCGTGTTCACGGCAGAGACGTGAGGTTTTTTCGGCGTTGGTTCCGTGGATGGCTGAGATTTCGACTCCGGGGATGGCGCGGGCAGCGCGAGCGTGGGTCTCGGTGATGTTGCCGCCGCCAATGAGGCCGATGTGGTAGGGCATGGGATGTGATCAGAGATCAGAGATCAGTAAGAAGAGAAGAATAGTTGGGTTTGGGGTTTTTTCCAAATGATGCGGGGAGTGGCCGGCACAATAAGCGCAGTCAAAATCCGGTTGCGGCAAGCACTATCGCCGCTGAAGGATGACAAGGCCGCTCTGGTGGCAGGTTAGGGAGAACGTACGTGCCGCATTCGGCGTTGGAGAGAAGCGCTTGCGGCGAGCACTACTCTCAGTTACGCTCCCGGCTTCGCGAGAGGCGGTAAGCGACTGGAGGGCTGCGGGCCGCTAAAATCCGCCACAAGCTAAGGAACGGGATGCGGTGAAGATCGCGGCGATGGCGATTTTGAAAATAGGACGACAAGGGATATAAAGCACAAATGCGAATCACCGAAGCCAAAGTGATTGTTTGCAGTCCGGGGCGGAATTTCGTAACGCTGAAAGTTACGACCGAAGACGGGATTTACGGCCTCGGGGATGCGACGCTGAACGGCCGGGAACTTGCGGTCGCCAGCTATCTCTCCGACCACGTCATTCCGCTGCTGATCGGGCGCGATGCGCGGCGGATCGAGGACATCTGGCAATACCTTTATAAGGGCGCGTACTGGCGCCGCGGCCCGATTACCATGTGTTCGATCGCGGCGGTGGATACCGCGCTTTGGGACATCAAGGGCAAGGCGCTGAATGTGCCCGTCTATCAGTTATTGGGAGGGGCTTCGCGCGAAGGCGTTCTTGTTTATGGGCACGCCAGCGGGTCAGACATCGAGGAAACCGTTCAGGCCGTCGCTCACTACCAAAAGCTCGGATACAAGGCGATTCGCGCGCAAAGCGGCATTCCCGGGTTGCAAAGCGTTTATGGCGTTGGCCGCGGCAAAATGTACTATGAGCCTGCAGAAAAAGATGCACCGCATGAAGAGGCCTGGAGTTCGGAACTGTACTTGAATTTCGTTCCGCAGTTATTCGCGCGGCTACGGAAGGAATTTGGCGAAGATCTTCCCTTGCTGCACGATGCGCATCACCGGCTAACGCCGATCGAAGCGGCACGGCTGGGCAAGAGCCTCGAACCTTTTCACCTGTTCTGGCTCGAGGATCCTGTTCCAGCAGAGCTGCAGGAAAGTCTGCGCCTTATCAGGCGGCACACCACTACGCCTATAGCGATCGGCGAAGTTTTCAATTCGATCTACGATTGCCAGCAACTCATCCAGGAGCAGCTCATCGACTACATCCGGGCCGCTGTGGTGCACGCCGGGGGGATTTCACATTTGAGGAAAATTGCGAGCCTGGCAGAACTTTATCAAGTGCGAACCGGATGTCATGGAGCCACCGACATGAGTCCCGTGTGCATGGCTGCCGCGCTGCATTTCGATTTGAGCGTTCACAATTTTGGCATCCAGGAATATATGCGGCATTCGGAGGACACCGATCGCGTCTTTCCCCATTCGTACAGTTTTTCCGGGGGAATGATGCATCCTGGCGATGCGCCGGGTCTCGGCGCGGATATCGATGAATCTCTTGCTTCCAAGTATCCCTATCAGCGGACCTACCTGCCTGTGAATCGCAAACTCGACGGAACGATGCACAGTTGGTAGAAAGCAGCTTCCCTCTAAACCATGGACTCCGTGCAGCCAACTGCAACATCCGGCCTCTCGCGCCCCGGCTATTTTCGCTGGGTGATTTGTGTCCTCCTGCTGCTCGGCACAACAAAGAACTACATGGATCGCTGGGTGCTCTCCGCACTGAAGACCACTCTGCAACATGATCTCGGTTGGAGCGAGATCGACTACAGCCACATCGTAATTGCATTTCAAGCGGCTTACGCGGTTGGCATGCTCGCTGTAGGCAGATTTATCGACCGTGTCGGTACGCGGCTCGGTTATGCCATCGTCATGGTGTTTTGGAGCCTCGCTTCCATGGCTCACGCCGTGGGGAGTTCGCTCTCCAGTTTCTTCCTCGCGCGGGTCGCGCTTGGCTTCGGCGAATCGGGGATTTTTCCCGCCAGCATAAAAGCTGTTGCCGAATGGTTTCCCGCGAAGGAACGGGCGCTCGCCACAGGAATTTTCAATGCCGGGACGAATGTGGGCGTAATTCTCGCAGGGCTGTCCGTTCCGTGGATCACGCACCATTTTGGCTGGCGCTGGGCTTTCGTGATTATCGGTTCGCTCGGTTTCGCCTGGCTGGCATTGTGGCTCTTGCTGTATCAGAAACCAGAAGACCACCCGCGCTGTTCCAAAGCCGAGCTCGAATACATCCAGGGCGACACTCCGCAGCCTACCGAGAAGATCAAGTGGCTGCGCCTGCTGCCGTACCGGCAGACGTGGGCAATTGCTTGCGGAAAATTCCTGACCGACCCGATCTGGTGGTTCTATCTTTTTTGGGTGCCCGATTTTCTCGAACGCCAGCACGGGGTGCACCTGGCGCAATTGGGTCCTCCGATCATCGTGATTTATGTGATTTCCGATATTGGCAGCGTTGCCGGAGGGTGGTTCTCGTCCTTTTTGATCCAGCGGGGAGTTTCCGTAAACGCGGGGCGCAAGATGGCCATGCTCGTGTGCGCAATCGGCATCGTGCCCATCGTGTTTGCCTATCGCGTGTCCGGCTTGTGGCAGGCAGTCCTGCTGATTGGTCTCGCTGCTGCGGGGCATCAAGGCTTCTCCGCAAATCTTTACACTTTGACTTCGGATTTGTTTCCGAAACGGGCGGTGGCCTCCGTCATGGGGATAGCTGGAATGGCGGGCGCAGTTGGCGGGATGCTCATCGCTGACATCGTTGGCTATGTTTTACAGTGGACCGGGAGCTACAGGATTCCGTTTTTCATTGCCGGCTCCGCGTATTTGGTGGCTCTTGCCATGATTCACGTTCTGACTCCCCGGCTAGAGCCAGCCGGCCTTGTTTGACAAGCTCAAATGTGAATCTGGAATCATTCTGTGTAATTCGTGAGATTGTAGGGGGCGAAAGTTTTCATTTTGAAGAGGCGGTCGAGGTGAGTGCATGGGGTTGACGATCAAGCCGAAGAAAGAGTGCCGGTGGGACCTGATCAGTTTGGGCGAGGTCATGGTGCGCTTCGACCCGGGCGAGCGGCGGATTTCAACGGCGCGATCTTTTGAGGTGTGCGAAGGGGGCGGGGAATACAACGTGGCGCGCGGGCTAAAGCGCTGCTTCGGGTTGGACACAGCGGTGGTCACCGCGTTTACAGATGATCCGGTGGGAAAGCTGCTTCAGGATCTCATTTACCAGGGCGGAGTGGACCAATCGCTGGTGCGCTGGGTGGAACACGATGGCGTGGGCCGAACGGCGCGCAACGGGCTCAATTTTACAGAGCGCGGATTCGGCGTGCGTGCCGCGCTCGGAAGCTACGATCGCGGGCACACTGCCGTCTCGCAGTTGAAGCCGGGAGAGATCGATTGGGACCAGATTTTTGGAAAACAAGGTGCGCGGTGGTTTCATACGGGCGGGATTTTTTGCGCGCTTTCGGAGACGACCCCGGAGGTTACGTTGGAAGCCATGCAAGCAGCGAGGCGGCATGGCACGGTCGTTTCGTATGACTTGAATTATCGCGCTTCGTTGTGGAAGTCTCACGGCGGGAAGAAACAGGCGCAGGATGTGAACCGCCGCATTGCGCCCTTCGTGGACGTCATGCTGGGCAATGAAGAGGACTTCTCGGCAGCGCTGGGTTATGACGTGCCGGGAATGGACGCGGATCACTCCACATTCGAAGTGGAAGGCTTCAAACAAATGATCACGAAAGCTGTCAAAGACTTTCCCTTCCAGATTGTGGCGACGACTCTCCGGAAAGCCAGGACCGCCACTCAAAATGATTGGGGCGCGATCTGCTATTGCGACGGCAAATTCCATCAGGCAAAGAATCGCGAGAATCTTGAAATTTTCGACCGCGTCGGAGGAGGCGATTCCTTCGCCTCCGGGCTGATTTACGGATTCCTGGCGGGACAGGAGCCGCAATGGTCAGTGGAATGCGGCGCCGCGCACGGCGCGCTGGCGATGACCACGCCGGGAGATACTTCGATGGTGACCCTGCAGGAAGTCCTGCAGGTGATGAAGGGAGCCGGGGCGCGCATCGCGCGGTGAAGAAAGCTGGCAGAAGAAAAGGTGGGCGCCGATGGATAAACAGCAGGTTCGGGATCGGATCATTGAAGTGGGAATTGTGCCGGTCGTGCGCGCGTCGTCGCCGGCGGAAGCACGTGTCGCGGCCGATGCTGTTTGTCAGGGTGGAATCCCCATCGTGGAGATCACCCTGACCGTGCCTGGTGCCGTCGAGGTCATCCGCGAGCTGGCAAAGAATAGTGCTGGTGATGTCCTGATCGGAGCTGGGACGGTGCTCAACGCGGATTCCGCGCGCCGGTGCCTGGATGCGGGAGCACAATTCCTGGTCAGTCCTGGTTTGAATCTTCAGACTGTCGAACTCGCGGTGCGGGAGGGGAAGCTGATCATGGCCGGAGCGTTGACGCCCACGGAAGTGATGGCTGCGTGGGAGGCGGGTGCCGACTTCGTCAAGGTTTTCCCGTGCGGCCAGGTAGGAGGAGCGAAATACATCAAGTGTCTGAGGGGACCGTTCCCGCAGATTCCGTTTGTGCCGACCGGCGGGGTCGATCTGAAAACGGCGGGTGAATTCATCGAAGCGGGCGCCGCAGCGCTGGGAATCGGGGGAGAATTGGTGCAGGCCGAGGCGCTGAAATCCAACAAACCGGAAATCATTGTTGAGAATGCGAAGAAATTCCTTGCGATTGTGAAGCAAGCGCGTGAGCAGATGAAGTTCCCGGATATGTCTGCCAAACGCAGCCACTAAGGGAAGATTGCAGAACTGTTTCTGCCGGCCGTGGCCCGTTATTGATTGACACCGCTGGCCATGATGCCGCCATCCACTACCAGCAGGTGGCCGGTCACGAAGCTCGCGGAATCCGAGGCCAGAAACACCGCCGCTCCCACCAACTCTTCAGGCTTGCCGAACCTGTGCATCGGTGTGCGCATCAGGAACTCGCGGCCGCGTTCCGTACCGTCGAGAAGAGCCGCGTTCAAGTCCGTGCGCAAAACACCTGGGATGAGAGCATTCACACAAACGCCCGAAGTTGCCCATTCGATCGCGAGCGATTTAGTGAGGGAAGCGACAGCCGCCTTGCTGGCGGCATAGGCAGCCACCTCATAGAGCCCGACAAGCGAGGAAAGCGAGCCGATATTGATAATACGGCCGTAGCGCTCCTCGATCATGTGCCGTCCAAAGACGCGGCAAGCGCGCAAGGTCCCGTTCAGGTTCGTTTCCATGATGGCGTTCCATTCAGCTTCGGGAACCTCAAGGGTGGGCATGCGCATGATGCGGCCGGCGCAGTTCACGAGGATTTGAACGCTGTTGAACTCCGTGCAAACGGACTGCAGGAGCCGTTCGACGCTGGCGACGTCAGTAACGTCGCAAGTCTGGGCCAGGGAGCGGCGCCCGAGCGCCGCAACCTCGGCGGAGGCGGCTTGCACAAGTTCTTTGCGGCGGCCTGTCGGTATGACATTGGCCCCAGCCTGTGCCAGACCGCGAGCGAGAGCCAGCCCGATGCCGCTGGTTCCACCGATAACCACTGCCGTCTTGTTCGTCAGATCGAGAAGCGGATGCCCCATGCAAGAATCCTCCGATTCGAAACTGAGTGGAATAGTGACTGAACCACCGAATCCAATTGTAATGTGAGACGCGAATTCCGCGCGCTACGTTTTGCCAAGACGAAAGGACTGCCTCCGAGCCCGCAATCGTCCCCTTTCCAAAAGGGCGCCTTCTTATCGCGCGATGTAGTTCGTGAGACACAATGTCCACCGGCCCACACATTGCCGAGAGGCTGCACGGAACCGAATTCCAAGCATTTTCTTGAGAAATTGCATTGGACTCTCTCCTGCAAGGTACCCGGCTGGGTTCACTCGGGATATAGTTGGCGGTTCTTGAAGAGGAACAATGGGTGGAAACCGGAAACTGCCATTCGCGACGCTGATCGGGGCGGCCCTTGCTGCGATTGCTCTGGGAGGCGTTTTTGTCGGATGGCGCGCATCGCGAGCTTTACATCAGTCTGCGCAAGAGGTTCATTCCGAGCGGGAGATTCGCTTCCAGGTGCGGCCGTTTTTGCCTCCCGGCAATGTGAGTTTTGAGGCCGTAAGCTCGCCCGATGTTTTCCTCCGGGCCGGGCGCTTCCAGAATCATCTTTATATCGCCGGGCCCGCGGGGCTCTCCGAATACGATGTAGGCGGCATCTTGCTTCGGCAGTTTGAAGTGGGGAGAGAACTGCCGTCTTCCCCGCTGGTGGACATGGCGGTAGGCACTCTCGGGGATTCGGCGGAGCCGGAACTCATCCTGGGTACTGCGGCGGAGGGGATCCTGGCCTTCGACGGAAGGCGATTCCGGCAAATCTATGCGGCAGACGCCGAGGCGCGATCCATTACTGCCATCCTGCCCGTGTCCGCAGGGCATTTGCTGATCGGCACAAAGAGGCGAGGCGTACTTCTCTACGACGGCAAGCAGATTCGGGAACTGCATCCGACGCTGAGCAATCTCTACGTTCAAGTGCTGGCGGGGAGTGAAGTGGACTTGTGGGTTGGCACGTTGAGCCAAGGCGTACTGCACTGGCACGCCGGTACCAGTGAATCGTTTGGCGAAGAGCAAGGACTGCCAGACCGGCAAGTGCAGGCGATCGCCCTTGCCGGTGACAAGAGCTACGTTGGGACACCCGTGGGAGTGGCCGAATTCGATCGTGGACGATTCTCGCGAGTGCTCAGAGCAGGCTTACTGGTTACTTCGATCCTTGTGAATGGCGACGACTTGCTCGTTGGCACGGAGGATCAAGGCGTCGTACGCGTTCCCCTCGCCGCCAGGCGGCCTAGTCTCAACGCGCAAGGGGCCACAAAACTCGCGGAGGTGCAACGGTTTCTTGGGACCGCCGACGGGGTATACGTCTTAACGCGCAACGGCTTGTTCGAACTGCCGGCGCATGGATTTGGGTGGAGAGAGGTCTTGAAGCCCCGTCCGGCGGTTCTGAGCGATCGAAATATCTCGGCGCTGGCGGCGGACAAGGACGGCCAACTGTGGATCGGCTACTTCGACCGCGGGCTCGATCTCTTGCCAAGCGCTTCCACGCGGGTCCTGCATGTCGAGAATGAACACGTCTTCTGCGTGAACAGGATCTGGCCGGATGCGAAATCTGGGACAGTGGCAGTGGCCACCGCGAATGGCCTCATTCGCATGGGAGCTTCGGGCAGCCAGGAACAGGTGCTAACCCGTGCGGATGGACTCATCGCCGACCACGTCACGGACGTTGCGCCGTACCACGATGGCTTGGCGATCGCCACGCCGGCAGGGCTGACATTTCTCGACTCCAATGGCGCGCGCAGCATGTACGCGTTTCACGGCCTCGTAAACAATCACGTTTACGCTCTGGGAGTTTCCGGCGACGACCTGATGGTGGGGACGCTAGGCGGCTTATCTGAAATTGGCCGGGGAGAGATTCGCACGAACTACACAGCCGGCGCATCCGGACTCAAACAGAACTGGATTACCGCGGTTGTTCCCGTGGGCGACGAATGGATGGTGGGAACGTACGGGAGCGGGATCATGGGATTGGACCGCGCCGGGCGGTTCCATGCATTTGAGAAAGCAACCGCAGAAGTGGAAATCAATCCTAACGCCATGCTGGTAACGGCGCGTCTGGTTCTTGCCGGGACGCTGGGAGACGGCCTGTATGTCTATGACCGTGAAAAAGGGCGCTGGTCGGTAATCCATGAGGGGTTGCCTTCACTGAACGTCACGGCGCTGGCCGAGAGCAAAGGATATATCTACGTTGGGACAGACAACGGGCTGGCGCGAATTCAGGAACCGAGACTGCAGCCATGAACAAAACATTCGCCACGATTTTCTCCCTGTTAATCACACCTATCCTGGCGTTTGCGGACGGCGGAGTACTGATTCCGCGAGACAAAGCGCAACCCGATTCCGCGATTCTCTCCCTGGAAGAGATGGAAATTACCGTGCAGATCGACAACGGCGACGCCCGCGTTTTTGTGCGGCAGGTGTTTGCGAATCACACGGCTTCGATTGAAGAGGGCAATTATGTGTTCGCGCTGCCGACGCGGGCCACGGTTTCCGATTTCGCCGTCTGGGACGGACCCACGCGAATTCCCGCGGTGATCCTGGAGCGCAAACGCGCCGAAGAGATTTACAACCAGTTGAAACAACAGTCCATCGATCCGGGACTGTTGCAGATGGGAGAGCGTGACGCGGAGGAGGCCAAGCGCAGCGCCATCTTCAGCGCACGCATTGTGCCGATTCCCGCGTACGGCACGAAGCGTCTGGAATTCGAGTATCACGAATCGATCCCAGTTGAAAATCTCAAGTCGTACTTCGCGATCCCATTGCGGCCGGACGCCTACCAAGCGCAGGCCGCCAGGCATCTTCGCATCAACTTCGAACTCCGCTCCGCCCATGCCATGAACAACTTTCAAGCTGCCGCGAAAGCATTTCCGCTCAAACTCGATGAAAATTCGCCGCACCTGATCAAGGGCCACTTCGAAGGGCAAAACGTCAGCTTGACGGAAGATTTTGTGGCCACTTTCGACCTGGATCGGGCCGGGACCGATACGCTCCAGGTGATTACGCACAGGAATCCTATAAGCGCTCAGCCTTCTCCCACGGAGACAGCTCCGATTCGAAGCAACAATGAACCCGGTTTCTTTGCGGCGGAAACTCTGTTGGGCAGCGGGAAGAGCCGGAGCTCGGCGTCCGGAGACACGGCCAAGGATGCCGGCGGCTCGAAAACTTTGATCATCCTTTTGGACACCTCGCTCTCCATGCAGTGGGAAAAGCTGGAGCGAAGTTATCAGGCGCTGGAGACGCTTCTGCGAACGCTGAAACCGGACGACAAGTTCAACCTGATTCTCTTCAACAGCCAGACGCAGAGCTTTCAGCCCGCTCCCATCCTGGCGGACAGCGCGGCCATTCAACGGGCACTTGATTTGGTGCGGGCGAGCAGGTTGCGCGGCGGTACGGACTTGCAACGAGCCCTGGACGAGGGATTGCGGCAATCTTCGAATTCCGCCGGAAAGCTGTATCTCGTGCTGCTGAGCGACGGCGGAGCGACCCGCGGCACCATTCAGAATGGCAAGCTGGCGGCGTGGTATGAGACTGCCTGGAAGCGTCTTCCGGAAGCCAGCCGCCCGAAGACTTACATCTTTGGCGTGGGTGACGATGCGAATCTGCCATTGCTGAAGATGCTGGCTCGCGAGGATGGAGTGCTGGAAAGCGTGCTCTCGACGGAGCCAATAGACTTCAAGCTGAGTTCATTCCTTTCCAAGATCGGCCGGAGCCCAGTTGGCCAGTTGCAACTCAACATAACGCCGGAAACAGCAGTGGATTCCTTGTACGCGCTGCAGGATTCCGCATTTGCCGGTTCGATGGCCACGTGGGTCGGGCGGTTTCAGAAAGCACAGCCAGATACGGCGTTTACCGTTCGCGGCGTGCGCGATGGCGAACCCTTTGTGATTTCCACGAAAGTGAATCTTCCGCGCGAATCTCTCGATCACCCGCAGCTTCCTCGTTTGTGGGCGCGCGCCCGTGTGGATGCGTTGCTGGAAAAAATCCAAAGGGAAGGCGAAGACCAGGCCTCGATCGACGAGATCATCCGGCTGGCGCGGCAGTACAAGTTTGTAACGCCCTATACTTCATTTCTTGCTGTGCCGCGCGCGTTGCTGAGGCCCAGGGTGATTCGCCCGGGTGACCCGGTACTGCGTGTGAAAACTGATGAATCCATCGTTTCGGTGGTCGCGCTCTTCCCGTTCGGGCTGGTCCAGAAACTCCGGTACCTGTCCGACGAAGACACCTGGCAAACGCGATTTTTTGCGCCAAAAGATATGCAGGACGGAACGTACAGCGTGCGGCTTGTTTTGCGGAATCGCGCCGGGCACACGTATCGAGAAGCAAAAACGTTTGTCATCGCCAGCAAAACGCCGATTGTACAAATCAAGCTGGACCAGAAGCGTTACCGGCGTGGACAGGTGTTGGACCTGAAAGTGGCTGCGTCTCAGAGCACGCGGACGCTGGTGGCTCGCCTGGAGGGAGCGGCTCCCGTTGGGCTGAAGTGGGATTCAAAGGCGGGAGTGAATACGGGGCAATTGTTTATTCCCAACCAAATGATTCCCGGAACGTATCGGCTCACGGTCACCGCAGAAGATATTGCTCACAACATGGGATCCCAGGGGGTGGACATTGAAATCGTTCCGTGATTTCTCACCCAAAAGTCGCGTGTGGTTTGCGGGAGCCGTTCTGGCGCTGGTGGCTGCAGGCTGGGCGGTGACCGCAAGAGGCGCGCTGCCTTACTGGATCCTCAACGTTGAAGCAGGAACGGCAATCGAACGCGTGTTTTTCCGCATGATGGCTCTTCCCTACGGCAATGCGCTCTTCCGCAGGCCTCCGGCGGAAACGCGGCCTGCGCTCGGGGAGCTTATTCAGCAGAAACCGGCGGACGCCGAGCTCTATTCCCTGCGGGGATTGGAAGATGAGCAGCAACTGGACTTCGCTGCCGCGGAATCCGATTGGAAGATGAACGTGGAAAAATCGGCCGACAAAACAGCCGCGCAACTTGCTCTCGCGGATTTTTACCATCGCAGGCTGCGGCCACAGGATGAAATCGCAGAACTCTCGATTGTGGCCAGCGGCCCTGCGGACGCTGCCGAAAATCTTCTATCTGCGGGTGAGCAGCGGTCCTGGCGCGCGTTCGAACGCATTTTCGCCATTATCCAGACGCAAGGCCTTTCGAAAGAGGTGTCGATCGCGAAGTACCGCGCCTGGATTGCCCGGTACCCGAAAGAGCCGCAACTCTACTCGCGCTTCCTGGCGTATCTGATCAGCCAGATGGAATTCAGCGCCGCAAATCAATTGATCGCCGACTATCAGAAACAGTTTCCCGGCGACGAAATTTTCCAGGTGAAGGCCAAGGCTCTGGTTGACTACCGCCAGGGATCCATACAACAAGGCCTCGCCGTGTATGAAAAAAGTTTTCAGCCGCTCTGGGACCCGGAGCTGGTGAAAAGCTATTTTGAACTTCTTGGACAGACGCAGAATCTGCGCAAGTTTCTCGATGAGTCTCGCGCCGCGCTCAATGCGAATCCGGAAGATTTGAGGGCGACCGCGCGCGTCTTCTATTACTATCAGCAGCAAGGAAAGCTGGACGCCGCCCAGCAAGCCATCACGACTTTGCGTTTGCACAAGGAAGCGGCCAAGTCCAACTGGACGCCGGAAGAACTTTATGTCTGCGGTCGTCTGCTGGAGGACATCCATTCCTACCCCGAGGCCGCGCGGTATTACTTTGCGCTCTACAACAGCAAAGGAGCGAACGACTCGCAGCAGCGCGCACTCAGCCGCCTGACGCATTTGCTGCTCACCGCCCCAGAGACGCCCATACGTCTGGGGAGCGGGGAACTGTCCATGTACAAAGATATCGCCACGCTGGATCAGGGCCCAGGCTATTTGAACGGAATCCTCTCCTTGATCTTGAACACGACCGGTCCCGCAAGCGAGTACTCGGAGGAAGAGCGGCGCGCGGTCCCTTACTTTCATCGTTCGCGTGCCGCTGAACTGCTTGCCTTGCTGGACAAAAACTTCCCGGAAGCGACAAGCCGCCCGGAACTCCATGCAAAACTGCTGGATTTTTATTCCAGCAATGCAAAAAGCGATGCCGTGCTGAAGGGCGGCAAGGAATTCCTGGCAACATTTCCGAAGGCTTCCGAGCGCACCACGGTGGCACTGCTCATGGCGGACGCGGATGCGAGGCTCGGCAGGTCGCAGGATGAATTCGCAATCTACGACGCCATCCTGCAGGAACTGGCTGCTAAAGCGGACCGAATCCCGCTCGGTGTGCGTGCCGCCGCAGTGGACGAATTCAACCAGCAACCGGGCGCCTATTTTCCAGAAGCAGCGGATAGCGAAGCGGGCGACGACTCCGCGAATTCGAACGATCGCGGAAGTGGAAGCATCCGAGTGCACGGGGCCGAGCAGAGCGCCGCTTTCCGATTGAAAACAGCGCAAGTCACCGCCGATGGAGGACCGCGATCGCCTGAATATTCTCGAGTTCTCGAGCGTTACCTGGCCCGGCTGGTCGAATTGAAGGAGATTCCGCAAGCTCTGGGCGTGCTCCGCCGCGAAATCGATCACAATCCCGCCGACCCCGGACTGTACGAGCGGCTGGCGGTTTTTCTGGAGCAGAACAAGCTTGGCACGGAACAGGAAGAGATCTACCGGAGAGCCATCGCCCGATTTCCGGAGCGCTCCTGGTATGCCAAACTGGCGCGATATTACCTGAGATACAAAAAAAATGTGGAATTCGAAAAGCTCACGCAGGAAGCCGTTAAACAATTCGACGGCAGCGCGCTGCCGAATTACTTTCAATCCGTTGTTGGCGGAACCCCGGAGATGTACGTCCGGCTGAATCAGTATGCGAACATGCGGTTTCCGCACAATCTCTACTTCGTGAACAACCTGCTCCAGGCGTATCACAGCAGGCCAACCTGGAATCAAGCGGCATGGGAGGCGTTGCTGCGCCAACACTGGTTTGAAGAATCCGAACTGCGCAACGAGTATTTCGAGTTCCTGAGTTTTCACGGGATGCTCGAAGCGGAATTGAATACCTTGCGACAGTCGGCTCCTCCCCAGGACAAGGGCAGTTGGGAGGAATTTGTCCGCAAGAATCCGGCCGCGGGCCAATACCTCGCGCAGGCTGAGCTCTGGCGTTCTCACTTTGAAGAGGGCGCGCCGGTGCTGAAGGCGCTGGCCGGCGAGTATCCTGCGGAACCGGAACTCGGCCGGACGGCGTCTTCCGTGTTTCGTTCTCTCGCGTACTTCGAGCCCGGTGATACGAATGTGGCCGTGAAGATTGAGGGAAACTTGCTGGCCGCAAATCCCGGCAGCACGGAAATTCTTGCGCGAATTGGAGATATCTATTCAGACCGGGATCTTTTCGGGGAAGCAGCTCCGTACTGGGAGCGTATTCCCAAGGTCGCGCCGGGAGAATCGGGGGGTTACCTGGAAGCGGCTGCCATTTACTGGGATTACTATGATTTTGACAACGCGCTGCGGCTTCTCGAAGAGGGACGGAAAAAACTCGGGAATAAAGATCTTTATGGATACGAAGAAGGGGCGATCTATGAAGGCAAGCGCGATTATCCCAATGCGATTCGCGAATATGCGAACGCCGCGCTGACGGCCGGAGGCGAATCGCCCGCATTGAACCGGCTTCTGGAGCTGGCACGCCGGCCCAAATTCCGCGAGCTGATCAACCAGGAGACGGAGAGGCTGGCGAACGCTTCTCGATACGCGATGCCGGCCGTGAACCTGCGCGTGCGCGTGCTGGAGACGGAGAACCGCAAGCCGGAATTGGTGGAATTCCTTGATGCAGCGGTCGCCAACGCGGCGACGATCGAACAAGCGGCGGAGATCGAGGCTCTTGCACAACAGAAATCTCTGGAAAGCGTGCGGCAGCATGCCTTGGAAAAGCAGGCCGCGCTAGCGACGGATCCCGTCACGCGATTGCAGTTGCGCTATGCCCTCGTGCGTCTTTATGAAAGCCGGAAGGATTTTACTTTGGCCCAGAGAAATATCGAAGTTTTGTACCGGGAGAATACAAAGATTCTCGGTGTGGTGCGTGCCACGGTTGATTTCTACTGGCGGGTGAAACTCTATCCGCAAGCCATTGCTGTTCTGGAGCAAGCGGCGAAAGACGCCTATCCGGAACTTGGCAAACAGTTCACCTTCGAAGCGGCGCGAAAATCCACCGAGGCGCACCGGTACGTACAGGCGCGCGGCTTACTCGAGCCGCTGTTGAAGGATGCTCCTTATGACAGCCAGTATCTGGCGGCGATGGCCGACACCTTCGCGCAAGCCGGCGACCAGCAGGGATTGAAGCAGTTTTACCTGGACAAGATCGCGTTATTCCGAACCGCTCCGCTCTCTCCTGATGACCGGAAAAACAGGATCGCCACGCTTCGCCGCGGGCTGATTCCCGCGCTGACCAAGCTGAAGGACTATACGGGCGCAGCCGACCAATACATCGAGATCATCAACAACTTTCCGGAAGACGATGGGCTTGTGGCGGAAGCGGCGTTGTATTCCCTTCGCTACAAACGGCAAGCGCAGCTTGTCGATTTTTATGCCAAGACGGTCGTGCAGTCTCCGCGGGATTTCCGCTGGCCCATGGTGCTGGCGCGTATCCAGACGAGCCTGGAAAATTTCCCCGCGGCGATTGACGCTTACGGGAAAGCCATCACGATTCGTCCCGACCGCACGGATTTGCACATCGCTCGCGCCACGCTTTCGGAGCGGTTGATGAGGTTTGACGATGCCGTCAACGACTACGAACGGATCTACCAGCTGGCGTACAAGGACCCGAAGTGCATGGAGAAAATCGCCGAAGTGCGCGCGCGGCAGGGCAAGAATGAGGAAGCAGTGGCGGCGCTTAAGACCGCTCTGATCGATGTGGGCCTCGAACGCGCGGAAAACTATTTTGAAGTAGCCCGCCGATTGGAGGGCTGGGGAATCCTGGAGCAGGCGCGGTCGTTCGCGGAGCAGGGTGTCAATAGCGCCGGCGGCGAACTTCTCGCATCCACTCAATATCACGAAGGAGCGAAACTCTATACGCGGATCATGACGCGCCTTCGCCAGCAGGAGAAAGCGTATGCGACGCTTCGAACGGCGCTCGCTGCCGCTTCTTCCTCGCTTCCGGTCGTCAAAGAGCAGGTGGCTAAAGAGGGGATTGCCGGAATTTCCGATAAGGAATGGCGCGAGCACACTCTGCAAGTTCGCAAGAGCAACGCGAACAACGGCATGACGGGAGCTCTGACCGAAATGGGTTCGGTTGTGGCGCGTTATTTCACTCCGGAGGAAAAAGTTCTGTTTGCTGGATTTGGGCAGGGACTTCGCACGCCGATGAATTTCGAAGAGGCCAACCTATTTGCCTTCCCACTTGCCCACAGCGCCGATCTCGCCGAATTAGAAGTCCGTTGGCGTTACGAATTCATGATGACCGCCCCGGCGAATACCACAGTTCTCCTAGGACAAATGTCCAGCCTCATCGAACTCCAGCGGAAGCGGCTGAAGTTTGCGGAACTTGGCTCGCAGTTGGAACGCTTTGCTCCTCGCGTTGCGGCCGGAGCCGGTGTTTTCCCCGCCGCCGCGGAAGCCTATCGTGCCGCAGGCGATTCCGAGAACGATTTGCGCATGCTTTCAAGTATCTCCCCGATTTATCTTGGCGGTGAAGTGCAGAAACACTTTTTTGAACTGCTTCTCGAAAAACATCCGCAGCGGCTCGTGGAGCTCGCCTCTTTTTGGAATCCAGTTGGGGAACAGGCTGCAGATTTTGCCGTCGCAAACGGGGACGCACAGCTGGCACATGCAGTGGTCGCTGCCCGAGGTGGCCCGAGGCCGGCGGTGTGGAGAAAATCCTACCTGGCGCTCGTGGGGCTTTATTTCGCGGAGACTTCCCCGGCGGTCAACAACGCCTTTCTCAACGCGCTCGGCGATGCGCCGATCGGAGAACGTCTTGGCAAAACCGTAGACCGCGACGCGCAGCTCGCCGGCGACGTCTGGTTTTACTATGGATCGCGCTACGGCGAATATTTGGGAGATACCAGACAGGACGCGCCCGAAGATTACTTGCCTGCGTTATTAGAGCAAAGCCCCGCCTCCTCGTCCGGCTATCAAACGCTTGCTGATTACTACGCCGAGAGCGGCGACACGCGTTCCGCAATTGCAGACTACAAGCACGCGCTGGAACTGTCGCCGGGCCACGCAGACGTTCACGAGCGGCTTGCCCTGGCTTATTACAAAGACGGCAAGCGCGCCGAAGCCATTGCCGAATGGAAACTCGCTTTTTCCATTTTGTTGAAACAAGTGAATAGCGCGCGAGTGCAGGAAAGTTTTTGGTCCGATTTCTCCCGGGCTTGCTACGATCTTCACTCACGGCGCCTGTTCGCTGCACTGAAGCCGGAAGTGGACGGCGTGGTGCGCGCGTACCTCAGCCGCGACGGCAACTACCGCTCGAACGCGATACTGCGCAGCAGCTATACGGCTATGGGCGATCCCGCCGCGGCGACCACCTGGCTTCTGGATGTATCCTCATCCAGCCCGGCCTCCATTTCCGTCCTGGCTGATGTTGTGGACGCGCAATGGATTCCTCTGGCGCAACGCGGGCCAATCTACCAGCGAATCCTGGAAGGCAATCAAAAGGAGCTCGCCAGAACGGAAGGCCTCGAACGGGAGAACGCACAGAGCGGACTACGCTCATGGCAGATTCGCTGGATACGATACCTGATCGAGACGAAACAGTTCCGCCAAGCGGGCGATTCTATCGACGCACTCCAGAGAGAATCGCAATCCTTAGATGCATCCGCGCTTGTTCCGTTCGAACTGCGAATTGCCGCCCAAGCCGGTACTCTGGATGAAAAAATTTCAGAGTACCGGTCCGATCCTGAAAATGCGCCGAGTGCGGAGACCTTGAGAGCCGCGGCGCGGCAAATCTTTGAATTCGGAGACAAACAGTCCGCCCGCAAGATCCTAGAGTTCGTTTTTGCACGCGATCTCGACGAGCACAAACTGGTTGCGGCAAATTTCCTTGGCCTTGCGGAGATTCGCATTGCCGCAGGCGATACGCCAGGCGCCGTGGTGCTTCTCAAGCGTCTCGTGGCTGTTGCGGGCGATCCGTATCAGAACATGGATTCGGCGGCAGCGCTTTTGGAGAAGACCGGGCACAATGCGGAAGCTCTCGGGTTTCTCGGTCCATTGGTCAATTCCACTCCCTGGGAACCGGCGTATCACCTGCGCCTGGCTAAAGCGCAAATCTCCGCGAAGACGGATGCGAATATTGCGCGAGACGGTCTGGCGAGAATTGCTACGGCTTCGCAGAATCCGTACAACTATCGTGTCGATGCCGCGCTGGTCCTTTCCGGCTCCCGACAAGCGGCAGATTTTGGCAGCGCGGAGTTGAAGCTTCTCGCCGGGGATTCCAGGAGCGTTACACTCACTGCCGCCGATCATCCGTTTTTTTATGATGCGCGCGTAAAGGCGGCGCAAAACTCCGGCAACCCGCACCAGAAAATGCAAATATTGACAAAAGCTCTGGAGGACACGCCCGGGCGGGACGATGCTCGAATTCCGTTGTTTCATGCCGCTGTTGCCGTGCATTCCGATGAGTTCGCCCTGGGGTCCATTGAACAAGTGCTGCGCGACCAGCGGTTCCGCCAGGTGGCCTCAAATGACACCAGCAACGAAGAAGAGATTCTGAATTCCGATCCGAGCATGGAAGAGCAGGATGAAGAGCTCTCACCACTTTACGGCGCGACAAAATTGCTGCCTGCAGAGCAGGCGCAACTTGCGGAGGCGGTTGGGCTGATTTTCGTCCGACTCCAGCGCTTCAACGAGGCACTTACCTATTTACAGGCGGCTCGAACGTTCGAAAAAACTCCCGCGCGGCGAAAAGTCCTTGCTGGAGAGATCAGCGACGCGAAAGCGCGGCTGCGACGCCAGCAGCTCAACGCCGCTAGGCAGCCCATACTTCATGCGGAGCTGGAGCAGGACCGTCTGGTGCGGCCGCGGCTTGTGACGCACGCAACAGCTTCCGCAAAGCCAGCCGCAACGTCTGGAGAAAGACAATGAAACGCGCGATCCTTCTAGTTCTCATCACGGCAGCGTGCATTGGCGCGAGCTGGGGAGCCTATCAGGCGGCTTCATCATTGCAAACCGCGGCTCCGCCACTTTCCCGCTTTGTCCCCTCGGGGGCTTTGCTCTATCTCCAGGCCAAGGACTTCTCCTCGCTGCTATCGGATTGGGACAAATCCGGCGAGAAACAAATCTGGCTGAAGAGCAATAACTACGAGGTGTTTTCACGTTCGCGGCTCTTCCTTCGCCTGAAGGACGCGAGCAATGAATTTTCGACCGCAGCCGGCATTCCCCCGGATACGAAACTGCTCCGTCAGGTCGCTGGCCGACAGAGTGCGCTGGCCATCTTCGATATCGGAAAACTTGAGTTCCTCTACATCACGCGGTTGCCTTCGGCCAGTTCCATGCAATCCGCCCTGTGGCAGACGCGTTCGAAGTTTGAAACGCGCAGTGCGGGCGGTGCGACATTCTTCCTACGGCGCGATCCGGAGTCAGGGAGGGAAGTCGCCTTCGGCGTCGCCGGGGACTATTTGCTCCTTGCTACGCGAGAGGACTTGTTGGCCGGTGCGCTGCAGCTTCTGGCGAGCGGCGATGCGCGTTCGATAGAGACGGAACCGTGGTGGTCACATTCCGTTGCTGCAGCGCCTGCGGAAGGCGATTTGCGAATGGTCTTAAATCTCGAAAAAATTGTGCCAAGCCCCTATTTTCGCTCTTACTGGGTCCAACAAAATATCACCGACATGAAGCAATACTCCGCAGCAATCTCCGACCTGATTCGTTCTGGAAAGGAATACCGGGAAGAGCGGGTTCTTCTGCGGAAAACACCCGCAACCGGCGACGCCTCTGGGAACGGAGGGCCGGCCGGTGTCGCGGATATTTTGCGCCTGGTTCCTGCACAAGCCGGAGTCTATGAGGCGAAGGCGAACCCGACACCGGCGGATAGCCTTGCGCTCATCGAAACCAAGATTCTCGCACCGCACCTGGGGCCGGGCGTCGCGGAAAAGCTCGCGCCGGAAGTTCAACTCAACGGTGGAGAGACGGGCTCGAGCACGGATTTGGAGACGCGCATCGATCAGCCTCCAGTGAAGGCTTCCGTCGCGGTCGATAGTGCTGCACCTCTCCAGGATCTGCTCGCCGGGAATCCGGTTTCGGCTGTGTTGCAGATACAATCCACGGAACTGGACAAGGATGGAGTCTTTGTCCGCATTCATTCCGCGGTGGTATTGCTGGGCCAGTCGGACTGGAATGAATCGGCTGTGCGTTCGTCGCTCGTTGATTTTGTACGTCCCAGCTTCACCACGGGATTGCTGGGGGTCGAGTGGCAGAAGAATTCCGGGTATATCGAACTCAATGGCCTGTGGAGGCTGGCTGCGGCAGCGCGAGGAAAGTATCTGTTCATTTCCGACAATTCGGATTTGCTTATCGCCTTGCTGGCCAACACGAATCAAAAGCCGACACTGACGCCCGCCGTTTTTGCAGCAAGATTCGATCATCAGCGGGAAAGAGAAAATTTCGGACGCTTGACGGGACTCCTGGATAAGCCTAACGGTAGCGCAGGGGCGGGAAGCGCTCCGGATTTCTTCTCCGAAAATATCGGCAGCCTGAGTCTTGCGCTCGCCGGCGTGTCCTCAGAAAAAATCATAGTTCGCGACCTAGGCGACAGGGTAAATCAGACGGTCACGTACCAATGGGTTCGTTAATCAAGGCTGGCGTAGCCTCGTACCTTTCGTTGCTGCTTCTCGCTTGCTCGCTTGGCTCCCATCCGGCGCAGTCCGCATCCGCCACGCCGCCTCGTACTCTCTTTTCGCAATCGGCCGTCGAGGTCTTGGAACGTGATTTCTCGGGGAGCAGTGTCTCCTATCTGTTGCTCGATGCGAATTCAGGCGCACTGCTGGCGAGTCAATGGGAACACTATGACAATCCCGTTCCACTGGGGTCCCTGGTGAAACCGTTTGCGGCTCTCGCCTACGCTGGAGCGCATGAATTTCGCTACCCCGCCTATGAATGCAAAGGCCAGTCGAGCGGTTGCTGGCAAGTGCATGCTCACGGAAAACTGGATATCGTTTCAGCCATTTCTGCTTCCTGTAACTCTTATTTTCTTTCATTGGCTGAGAGTGTCACTGCAGAGCAGCTTCTACCTGTAACTAGAGCTTACGGACTGGAATCCCCTGACCCGGATTTCACCAGGTCGAGCCTCATCGGTCTCGGTGAACGATGGAGGGTTTCGCCAATACGGATGGCGCGTGCGTACCTCGAACTGTATCGCCGGCGCACCCAGCCCGGTGTTCGGGAAATATTGGCCGGGATGCTGCAATCGGAGCAGCGCGGAACCGGCGCAGCCGTTGGCCGCGGGCTGAAGCATTCAGACGCGTTCGTAAAGACGGGGACCGCGCCATGCATGCACGCATTGCGGGCGCCCGCCGACGGATTTGTCATAGCTTTGGTGCCTGCTCAACAGCCAGAGATTCTTCTGATGATCCGAGTTCACGGAGTCGCGGGAGCTAAGGCCGCGGAAACCGCCGGCCGCATGCTAAGCCGGATGGAGGAATAGGCGCGTGCGCTGGAAGTGGATGCTGTTCCTTTTCTCCGCTCTACTGAGCAGTTCATTGGCGAACGCACAAAATGTTCGAATTGGAGTGCTTGGAATCTTCCATCCTCGTCAGCTCGATCTTACTTCCGGCAATGGCAACGCAATCGTCGTGACTGCCGCCGGCAAGACTTTTTTTCTGCAGCCGGGATCGCCTGCCGGCAATCTTCAAATTCACGCTTCCGGAAACGAGTTGTTCCTGAAAATCGCGGACAAGGAGTTACATGCAAGCGAGATTCACGCCGCGGGACGCAATCAGGACGCCACGGATTTCATGCTAAGTGTGCCCGGAAAGATCGAGCGACGCTATCGGGGAACTCTCGACGTCAAAGTCGTGGATAGCGAACTGGTCCCGGTGGTCACGATGGATCTCGAGACCGCGGTGGCTTCCGTGGTGCAAGCCGAATCGCTCGCCGGCACTTCTTTCGAAGCATTGAAGGCGCAAGCAGTGGTGACGCGCTCGTATCTTGTCGCTGGAGGCGGGCGTCACGCGGAGTTTGATTTCTGCGATCTCACGCACTGCCAGTCTCTGCAAGAAGCGCCGCGACCCGGGAGCCCGGCCGCGCTCGCTACGGAGGCGACGCGAGACCTCATAATTACCTTTGACGAAAAAGCTGTGGCGGCCATGTTCACGCGCAGCTGCGGAGGCCATACTCTCACCCCCGCCGATATTGGCATCTCTTCCCGCGGGTATCCGTATTTTTCCGTCGATTGCGATTTCTGCCACAAAAATCCCGTACGCTGGAGCCGGGGTCTCTCGCGGGAAGATGCCGCGATTCTTTCCGATCATCATGAAGCCGCGCGATTGTCTGTGGATAGGCGGCTTGGTTGGAACGCGATCCCTAGCAACAATTTCAAAGCGCGCGAAACCGAAACCGAAATTGTTTTGCAAGGTGTTGGACAGGGACACGGCGTCGGACTCTGCCAGCGCGGCGCAAGGGCCATGGCCGAAGAAGGCGCGGACTTTCGCAAAATCATCGACCATTACTTTCCGAACACCACTCTTGTCCGGCGCGCCGCCCTTACCGTTCCAATCCAGCTGGATCGCAAACTAGCTTTGCCAGATTGATTTCGGCGGCAGCATCATGGCGATTCCGTCCAACTCCAAGGCCAGCGTCAAAGTTTTGTTGCTTGCCTGAGCGGAGGGTCAATGGCAGTTTATCTGGAGACGGTCCGGCATTTCGCGCGTTCGAATGGCGGGCATCGTGGGGAGGCATTTATGACGTTACCGGCGGACAGCGGAATCGTCCAGAAGCCGAGCAGTCATTCTGTAGATCAAACCGTGGAACAACTCAAAGGGATCCTGCAAGCGAAAGGAGTAACGCTCTTCGCACTGGTTGATCATAGTGGTGAAGCGGAGAAGGTGGGACTGAAAATGCGTCCCACCAAGCTGCTGATTTTTGGCAGCCCCAAGGCCGGCACGCCCTTGATGCTGGCCTCGCCGAGCAGCGCTCTCGATCTGCCTCTTAAGCTTTTGATCTGGGAGGACACCCAAGGAAAAGTCTGGGTTTCCTACAACAGTCCGGAGTATCTGCTCGAGCGGCACGGCATCCCGCGGGAGCTATTACCGAACATCGCCGTCATCGAAGCTCTGGCTGCCGCGGCGGGTAAGTAGTGACACTCTCGCAGAGTATTCGCATCGCAGAATGCTCATCGATCCAATTCCTGCCATGCAGAAGTTAAACCAATTAGTCATTCCCCGTTTTATCGGGAATCCTCTTAGGATTTTGAACAAGCAACTCGAGTTCCTCAGGAGTCTTGGGCCAATCCTCGCGCAGCAGCCGTGACAAGGCACGGTCGGCGAGGAGCTTTCCACCTGTCTGGCAGTTCGGGCAGTAGTTGGTTTCATTCGACGCATAACGAATACGCTGAACCTTGCCGTTGCAGCGCGGACAGGGCTGCTTGTAGCGGCCGTGAACCGCCATGCCTTCGCGAAACGCCGTTACTTTTTCGGGGAATCCTTCGCCGGTTTCCGAGCGCAAGCGTTGAAGCCAGTTGGTCAGAGTAGATCTCACGGCCGCGAACAACCGCGCAACTTCGGGCGGCGTGAGTTTTTGCGTGAGTGCAAGCGGTGAGAGCCGTGCCTCGAAGAGAATCTCGTCGGAGTACGCATTTCCAATGCCGCTGAACAATCGCGGATCGGTGAGCGCGCGTTTCAGCGTGTGGTTGGCCGATGTGAGGATCGCGCCAAAGCGGTCAAGATCCGTCTCAAGAACTTCCAGACCGCCGGGGTCGAGCGCGCGGAGTTCGTCTTCTCCGTTGACCACGTGGAGCGACGCGCGCTTTTTTGATCCTGCCTCAGTCCAAAGCAGGGTTCCGTTCGGAAAATCGAACGCGGCGAGGCCGCGGGGCCGCGAAACCTTAGCGCCGCGTGCCCGCCAGTGCAGCCGGCCGGCGATCATCAGATGCAAAACCAGCCAGACATCATTTTCAAGGCCGATACAAATCCGTTTGCCCATTCTGCGCAGTTGCACTACCGTCTTGCCTTCCGCACTGCTAAGCGGCGGCTCTACGGTGCGCAACAGAAAGGGGCTTACGACTCGCGTGCGCTCGATCGTTTGACCGAGAATTCGCTTTTCTAACGCTTCGATGTATACGACTATGTCGGGAAGTTCCGGCACGGAATTTGGCCTCTGCGCACGGCGCCGATAATCGTACATCCTCGGACCCTTGCGCGAAAACCGAGCCGCAAGGTGTTCATGGGTGGGCGCCGGGAAAAAAAAGGGAGCATCGTCCATGATATTCAGCGAAAAATGGCAGCGCCGCACGTTTCTGGGCAGTCTCGGAGCTCTGGTGGGCACCCTCTTCAGCCCCAGAAAGCTTTTCTCCAGTTCTGTGGCGGCTCCTATACCTGCTGAAAAGATCATCGGCTTTGGCGCAACCGGCAATGTATACCAGGAGCTAGGAGTAACCACGGTCATCAACGGTCAGGGCACCATGACCGTACTTGGCGGGTCGCTGATGCGTCCGGAGGTCGAAGCGGTTATGGCCCTGGGCTCGCTCCATTTCGTGAGCGTACCCGAGCTCGAAATCGCTGCCGGCAAACGCATCGCGGAGATGCTCAAGTTGCCGCAAGGCAACACCGCCCTCGTCACCTCCGGCGCCGCCGCCGCGATGCAATCCGGATTGGCAGGCATTCTCACGGGAGACAATCCAAAATTTATCGCGCAACTCCCCGATCTCACCGGAATGAAATCCGAAGTGATCATCCAGAAATCACATCGCAATCCTTTTGATCACCAGCTCCGCTCGACCGGGATAAAACTGATTGAAATTGAATCCCAGGAAGATCTCCGCAAGGCCGTCAATCCAAAGACCGCCATGATGCACTTCACGAATTTTGCCAACGCAGCAGGCCAGATCAAAGTGGCCGAATGGGCTCGGCTATCCAAGGAATACAACGTGCCATGTTTCATCGATGCCGCCGCCGATACGCCGCCGGTCTCTCATCTGTGGGACTACACCGTCATGGGTTATGACCTCGCGGCCTTCAGCGGCGGCAAGGCCATCCGCGGCCCGCAATGCGCCGGACTGCTCATTGGAAGAAAGGATCTCGTAGCCTATGCGTTGCTCAACAACAGCCCGCACGAAGACACCCTTGGCCGGAGCCAGAAAGTCGGAAAGGAGGAAATCGTCGGTATGATCAAGGCGCTCGAATCCTATCTCAGCGAAGATCACGAAGCCTTGAACAAGGAATGGCAGCGCCGCCTGGAAGTCGTCTCGAGCGCGGTCACCAAAGTCCCTGGGGTCTCCGCCTCGTATTTCGTCCCGGATATAGCCAATCACGTTCCGCACTTGGAAATCACCTGGGATCCACGCCGTATCTCGATTACCCCGCACGACGCGAGTTCGGCCCTGCGCAACTCCAAACCGTCCATCGTACTTCCCGAGGGAGAGGACGGCAGGAAGGGACTCACGATGAACTCCTTCATGCTGCAACCCGGGGAAGAAAAGATCATCGCCGGGAAGCTAGTTGAACTGTTGAAGGCAAACGCGGTGTGAATAAAGCGAGCCTTAGCACCGCAACTGGATTTGCGTTAGCCCTTCGGTGTTTGTACTTTTCCACGTTTGCTGTAACTCAGCGAAGATCCCGTGCCTGAGCGAGCCACAAGCCGCGTGCGTTGGTTCCTGGTGGTTGGCCTGTTTGTCCTCAGTGCCGTAGCCTATGTCGACCGCATCAATATCGCCATCGCTGGCAGTTCTATCGCTTCCGAATTCCACCTGACGAACGTTCAGTTAGGCTCGTTGACCAGCGCTTTCCTGGTCGGCTATGCGCTTTTCCAGACGCTGGGAGGGTGGCTCGCGGATCGCTTGGGGCCTCGGCGCGTTCTTACTGCGGGAGTCTTATGGTGGGGAATCTTCACCGCGCTGACCACCGCTGTTTCTCCGAAGATCGCTTTTGCGGTTTTCTACCTCGCGGCCGTGCGTTTTCTTCTGGGGGCCGGGGAAGCCGTGATGTTCCCGGCCTCGAATCAATTCGTATCACGGTGGATTCCTACGCAGGAGCGAGGAATCGCAAATGGCATCATATTCGCCGGCGTTGGCGTCGGTGCTGGCGTCACTCCCGGCCTCATCTCCTACATCATGGTTCATTACGGCTGGCGTTGGTCTTTCTGGGGGAGTGCGTTCCTCGGCCTGCTTGCTGGAGCGGCCTGGTATTTTTTCGCGCGAGACACGCCGGCGCAACATTCGAGTGTTTCCCCCGAAGAGCTTGGACACATTCAAGCGGGCCGAACCGCTCCGGCCTTGACTGTCCTTGAGCCTGGCATGCGAATTTCTTGGAACGTCATCCTCGCAAGCAGAGAAGTATGGGCCGTGACCGTCAGCTATTTCTGCTTCGGCTATATTGCCTGGATCTTCTTCACCTGGTTTTTCATCTACCTTCGCACGATTCGCGGATTGGATTTAAAGGCCAGCGCTTCCTACACTACAATCCTCTTCCTGACCATGGCCGCGTGCAGTCCGCTCGGCGGGGCAATCAGCGACTATCTAACCAGGAGATGGGGCAAACGCGCCGGACGCTGCGGCATCGCGGTTTTTGCGCTGCTGCTGACCGCCATTTTTCTTGTCCTCGGTTCGCAAGTGCAAAGTGCGCGCCTTGCCAGCGTCATCCTCGCGGGCGGGGCGGGGGCCCTCTATCTCTCCCAAAGTTCCTTTTGGTCGGTAACGGCCGATATCGCGGCCGGGTCTTCCGGATCTGTTTCCGGTTTTATGAACATGGCCAATCAGATCGGTGGTGCGTTCACCGCCTCGCTCACTCCCGCGATCGCTTCCCGGCTTGGCTGGAGCGCTTCTTTCCATGTCGCAGCTGGTTTAGCCGTCGTGGGCGCGCTGGCCTGGTTTTTTGTCGATCCCGAGCGCACTCTGTAGTCGCTGAGACTAGCCGCCCGGCGCGAGTTGCACCGGGCGATCATATCCCGTCATTTCCAGGTATCCCACCCCGTCTATCGGTTTTGTATTGCGCTTTCCGTTCAGAACGATGGCGCCCTCCCAATAGTTCGGCATGAATTTTGTTTTCCCGGTCAGCTCCTGGGATTCGAGTGGCGATTTTGCTTCAAGTTCAATTCCCAGCCTTGGAATCGCGATCTGCCATTGGACTGGATACACGGCGCCAGTGACACGGCTCTTCCATCTCTCTCCAAGTGGCTGCAGAACAAAATCGCTCGCGCGCAAATGCGTCGTCCTGCCTTGCGCATCAATGTAGGTGCCTGCTGAATACGCATCGATGGATCTATCGGCATGGCGAATGCGAAAGAGCATCAGTTCCGTGTTGTCCGCAAGCTGCAGACTCATCCAGTCCCAGCCTGTCTGATCCGGCGCAAGCTGGTGCGTGAAGAACTCGTGATCCATCCAGCTCGTGCCGTTCACGTCGTATTTCTTTCCGCCCAGCTCGATCGACCCCGATGTCGTCAGACGCGTCAGAGAAATGTAGTGTGAAGCCTGGCCCGCGCCTTCGGCTTTCTGGCTCACGCCATTTTCGCCCTGCAGTACCGGTGGCTTTTCCGATCGCAGCGTCAGATGCAGTTGAAATCGTTGATCCACCGCCAGCAGTTTCTGTTCGTTGCCATCCCACAGAATCTGCCAATTGCCATTCCAGATGCGGCCCTGCGATTCGCTGGTGCCGGCGATTCCCGGCCCTGCTCGATTGCTCCGTTCCGCGTGGTAAAACGTCCCGCCATCCAAATCGCTCAATGCAAGATGCGCGACGTAGAGATCCTTCACCTCCCAGGCGCCGGTTTTCGCCGCATCGCGGCTCACCGCTTGCCGAAAGAAAGTCAATTCGAAGCCGAAGCGATGGCCGTCGCTCGACCTCAAATTTCCGGTGTAATACCACCATTCCGTCTGAAAATCCGGATGGCTGAAATGATCGTGCGGAAATTCATAACGGTAGCCCGGCAATGCCGTGCGGTATTGCGCCGCGAGCGTCTGGAAGAAAAGCAGCGCTGCAGCGAGGCACGCCAGCCTACTCTTCATGTACAACCTCAAGCGAATTCAGCCGCACCGCCACTTCCGCCGGATACAGACCGGCAAGCACCGTCGCAGCGTACACCATCGTCAACGCAGCGACGAGAATCTCCACCGGCCAGTGGAATCGAATCGTCCAGCCAAACGATTGCTTGTTGATCACATAGATGAGCACCAGCGACAGCGCGAAACCGAGCGCGAGCCCGGCAACATTCGCCAGCAGCCCCAGCAATCCTGCTTCGACGAGAATCAATTTTCGAATTTGTCCCGTCGCTCCGCCAAGGAAACGCAGCAACCCCAGCTCGCGGCGCCGGTCGATCACCAGCGCAAGGAGGGCCCCGGCGATCCCCATCACCGCGACGATAACCGCCACGGCCTCCAACGCATAAGTGATGGCAAACGTGCGGTCAAAGATCCGAATCGCCTCAGCGCGGATGTCGCGATTCGAAAAGAGCAACACACGGTGGCCTGCCGTTGCCTGTTCAATTTCTGCTCGCACCGTTTCCAGTTTTGCCTCGGGGGCAACGTAGATGGCGAGATTGGATGGTGCGGGATCCGGGAGATAGCGCAGCATCGTCTTGCGGTCCATCAGCACGCTGCCGCGCTCGCTAGAATAATCGTAGTAGACATCGGCGATTCGGAAAGTGACCTGCTTTTCGCCAAGCGAGAGCGTGATGGAATCTCCAGTTTTTACTCCGTGCTTGTAGGTAAACGGTTCGCTAACCACGACGGCGTCCGAATCACGCAGTTCCGCAAGCACCTGCTCCCGTGGACGCCCGGAGAAATACTCGGAGTTCGGTTCCGTGCGCAACACATCCAGGTCCACGGACACCAGTGTCGCAGGCATTTCCTGATAGAAAATCTCGTAAGCGCGAAGTCGCTCCACCGCTGCCACCCCTGGCAATTTCTCAATCGTTTCCGCCAGACCGGGCGAAATTGTCGGGTGACGGTCAGCTGCTGCTGAGCTGCCAGGCCGCAAATAGAGATCGGCGGGCAACCGGTCCTCCATCCACACCGCGACCGTCTCGCGGAAGCTTCCCACCATGATGCCCACTGCCGTCATCATGGCGATGGCTGTAGAAAGTGCGCTAACCAGAACGGAAGTGCGGCGCAGCGAACCCGCAAGGCTCCGCGAAGCCAGCATCGCTTCAACTCCGAATAGCTTGCCCAGAAGTTTCGAACTGAACATCGTGATGGCATGAACGAATGCTGGGATCGCCGAAGCGGAAGCTACCACGAGCAGAATCGCTGCCAGATAGCCAAACAGCGGCTTGCCTCTGATGGCCGGCGCTCGCGAAGCCGCCACCGCCGCCAGACCAAGCGCCAACGCCAGCCACAAATCCCGGCCTTTCTCTATATTTACGTCATACTCACGCCGTCCTCGCCCCATCGCCTCCACGGGAGAAACAAGAGCAGCCTCTCGCGCTGGCGAATACGCGGAGGCCACCGCAATTCCCACGCCAATCGCCAGCGCCAGCAGTGCGGACGTAAAACTCAATTCGATTGCTCCCGGCTGGCTGCTGACGTAGAGCGATTCAACGGTGGCAGACATTAGCTTCACCGCCCCTGTCGCCATGAAGTGCCCCAGCGGAAGTCCGACCAACGCTCCAGCAAGCCCAAAGCAGCCCGCCTCTCCCACAAACGCGAAGAGAATTGCGCTTCGGCTCGCGCCTAGCGCGCGCACTATCCCGATCTCCGGCCGCCGTCGAACCACCGAAACAGAAATCGTGTTGTAAATGAGGAACGCTCCAACTACGAGCGAAACATAACTCAGCAGCTGCAGATTCCAGCGGAAGGCCGCCAGCATTTTGCGATTCTCGTTCGTCCCCGTTCCTTGGGGATGGATTTCAACTCCGGCCGGAAGCGCGCCGCGCAAACGCTGCTGCCATTCATTCAGCCCGGGTGCGTTCGGCACTTTCAGCAGGATGCGATCCACGCGGCCGTACCGTGCCAGCGCGTGTTGCGCTGCAGCGATGTCCATCACAATCGCGGATTCGGCGCCGTTCGAATCGGGATACACGCCCCGAACCGTGTACTCCCGAACTTGATCGTTGATCAGCAGTTGGATGTGGGCGCCAACGTTGTACCCGAGACTTGTCCCCAGCCAAATACTGTCGTTGTCTCCAAAATGCTCGAGGGGTCCTTGTGGATTCTCTTGAACTCGCGGTGCTGCGCCGCTCGCGGAATCCAATTGCGCGAAGCTCTCTCCTTCCCCAACGAAATCCAGTCCGATGAGAGGAAGCGACTTTTTCGAATCGACGATTACCGCATAGTTCTCCATGCGCGGCGAAATCCGTATCGAATAGGGCAAAGAAACCAGCGTGCCAACCACATCTTCCGGCACCCCTCCCGATGCCGTCACTTCCAGGTCATTGTCACCCGCAAGCGCTTCCATCGAAGAGCGAAACGACCCCGTAGCCGCCGCGCCCGCCAGGTCGATGGCCAGCACGACAGCGACCCCGAGTGCCACTGCGAACACAGTGAGCGCAGCTCGGACCGGCTCTTGCAGGAGCGGCCGAACCATCAGGCGGTAAAAGAGCAGAAGTCGCGGCATCTCAGCGCCTGGTAATCCCTTCGATTTTTCCATCGCGCAGCTGCACCACCATGTCAGCGAGCGCCGCCGCTTCCACGCTATGCGTAGCCATGATCGTTGCAGTGTTCTGCTGGCGCGTCAGCCGCCGCAACAATTCGAGAATTACGTTGCCGGTCGTGGTATCGAGGTTGCCGGTGGGTTCGTCAGCCAGCAGGATGCTTGGAGAGTGGATCAGCGCGCGAGCAATAGCCACGCGCTGCATTTGCCCACCGGAAAGCTGGTGTGGATAACGGTGGCCCAGATCGTCCAGCTCCACCCAGGCCAGCCGCTCCCGCGCGGCCTCGCGCGCATTCGGTTTTCCCGCAAGGAGCAGCGGCAGCTCCACATTTTCAAAAACCGTCAGCGTGTGCAGCAATTGGAACGACTGGAAAATGAAGCCGACCTTCTCACGCCGCAATCGCGTCAGGCCGGCATCCTCCAGGGACGAAGTCGAAACTCCATCCACCAGTACCTGACCGGCTGTCGGAAAATCCATTGCGCCGGCTAGATTCAGCAGCGTTGACTTTCCGCATCCGCTGCGTCCCACCAGCGCCACAAATTCCCCGCGCTTCACATCCAGGGAGAGATTGCTGAGCGCCGGAATGCGCTGGCCATCGCTTAAATAATCTTTCGAAACGTTTTGCAAAGACAGTATCAGCATGTGAATGTGTGCGCCGGGCGACGCTCTTCTAGACTACGGCGATTCGTAGCTCAACGCACACTCGCCGCATCCAAACGCTTGCAAATGGATCGAAATCGGGTTCCTGCGTTCAGGATTTGAGCGAAGCCAGGGCCTTCTCGATGGCCGACGTCACTTGCGGCGAATCGGGCGTCACCGCGGATTCGAAGCGCGCAAGGATATGCCCGTCTGGGCCGATCAGGAACTTCGTGAAATTCCATTTGATCTCTCCGCCCGTTTGCGGGTTCGCCGCCTTATCGGTCAGGAACTGGTAGAGCGGCGTCGTGTCGTCGCCCTTCACGGACACTTTGGCCATCATTGGGAACGTCACATTATATTTTGAACTGCAAAACGTCTTGATCTCCGCATTTGTCCCCGGCTCTTGGCCGCCAAAGTTGTTCGCGGGAATCCCCACGATCACAAAACCCTGGCCCTTGTACTTTTCATAGATTGACTCCAGCGCTGTGTATTGCGGCGTGTACCCGCAGCGGCTGGCAACGTTCACCAGCAGGACCACTTTCCCCTTGTACGCCGCGAGCGGCGCCGGCTGTCCATCGATTGTGTTCAGCGTGAAGTCGTAAACCGTCTTGTCCGCGGCCATCAACGTGGCCGCGCAGAATAGCAGGCAAAACAACAGCTTGGTCATGATTCCTCCCTTTATCTTTTTACTATGTTCCCTCTCCGGCGGCAATTCACGCCGATACCCGGTTTGGCGCATCTTCGGATACCACTCTGTTGCTCCAATGTTCCCCGCTATCGAAACGGGCATTGAGCCTGAGTTTCGGCTGGTATAGACTTCGCACGCACAATTCTTCACGACCATTTCGTCCCGGTCATCGTCAGTGCCGCAAAGGAACTTTGCTAGGCAGGGGCCGCCCCGCATCTGCTACGCGCGGCGGAAGTCAGGGAGGCATGGATGCTCTTTGCATCTTCGGTCACGGTCACCCACCGGACCTTGGGAAGCTTGGATCTCGTCATCATCGGGGTCTATTTCGCCCTCGTCTTCGGCATCGGTTATTATTTTTCGAGAAAAGAACGCACCTCGGAAGAATACTTCCTCGCCGGCCGCAACATCGGCTGGTTCGCCATTGGCGCATCCCTCTTCGTTTCAAACATCTCCACTGAGCATTTCATCGGTCTCGCGGGTTCTGGAGCGACTTCAGGCCTGGCCGTCGGCCATTTCGAATGGCTCGCATGCCTCATGCTGCTCCTGCTTGGCTGGGTTTTCGTGCCCTTCTATCTGCGTTCGAACGTATTCACCATGCCGGAGTTTTTGGAACGTCGCTTCAACCGCAATTGCGCCACTTACCTCGCGACGATTTCCGTGATCGCCTATATCTTCACGAAAATCTCCGTGCACCTTTATGCTGCCGCGATTGTGCTCGAGCGCGTGGTGGGCTGGAGCCCCTTGACCGCGGCAGTCATTCTCGTTGTCGCGACCGGCATCTACACGATCGCGGGCGGATTGGCCGCCGTGATTTACACCGATCTTGTGCAGACCCTGATCCTCCTTGCCGGCGCCATCGCCTTGACCATCATTGGCCTCGACAAGGTGGGAGGGTTTGCGGGATTGCGCGCCGCCGTCCCCGCTGACTATTTCCATATGATGAAACCCGCGACGGACGCGGAGTTTCCCTGGACAGGTATTTTCTTCGGCGCACCGATTCTCGGCATCTGGTACTGGTGTACAGACCAGGTGATTGTCCAGCGCGTTCTTTCCGCAAAAGACGAAGGCCACGCCAAGGCCGGCACCATCTTCGCTGGCTTCCTCAAAATCCTGCCGGTTTTCGTCCTGGTTCTCCCCGGCTTGATCGCCTTTGCGCTCTACCCCGAGCTCTTCCACGTCGTCGGCGGAAAAGTCACCAACGGCGACATCGCCTATCCTACGATGATCGTGAATTTGCTTCCAGCCGGGCTCGTGGGATTGATGATTGCCGCGCTCCTCGCTGCTCTGATGGGCGCCATGAGCGCTGTTTTCAATTCCGCCTCGACGATGGTGACGCTCGATTTTTACAAGAAGTTCCGCCCGGCTGCCACCGAAAAGCAGCTTGTCTTTTTCGGAAGGGTCGCAACAGCAGCCATGGTCGTTCTCGGTCTCTTGTGGGTTCCGTATATTAAGTATCTGAGCCCACAGCTGTATATTTATCTGCAGAGCGTGCAGGCTTACATCAGTCCACCGATTGCCGTGTGCTTCATTTTCGGGATTCTTTGGCCGCGTTTGAATGGACAGGGAGCGATCAGTTCGCTGCTGCTGGGATTTGTCCTCGGCGCGGTTCGGTTCATTTTCGAAGTGCTGGATAAAACGCAGCACTACTCCTCCGGCGCCATCCGCTGGCTCGTGGACATGAATTTCCTGCACTACGCCATTTTGATGTTCGTCGTCTGCGCCGCTGTGCTGATCCTGGTAAGCATGATGTACCCCGCTCCCGAGCGGAAAAAGATTGCCGGTTTGACCTTTGCTACCGTCGGCGAAAAACTTGACGCTGCCGATGTCAATACGCCGCACCTCCAGCGCGAGACGCATTCGGAACGCATTTTCAATCTGGCCTTCACCGGCGTGCTGGTCGCTACCGTCGTAGGCTTGTGGATTTACTTCCGCTAAGCGCCACTTCGAAAACGAGCCATGACTATGCCGCCCATTCGAACGCTGAAACCCAACGTCACCCAGGAGGAAGCCGTCCGAACTTTCTCCGCTCTAGGCTTCTCCGCGCTCTATTGGCGTATGCGCATTGGGCGTTTGCAAAAAATCGCCGGCGCCTACGTTCCTTTCCGTTTCTACCGCGTTCGCTACGATCTTGGCAGAACGCCGCACATGCGTCTGTTCGCTCTCGATGCCGTGGATGGTTCGCTCGACCTGTTCGAATTCCCCCACATTCCGGAGGAACGCGAACTTCTGCCCGTAGATGGCCGTAATCGCCTGGCGCCCGCACTTCCGGAAGATCGCGGCGTTGAACTGCTGCGCGAAAAAGTCTTGCGCATCGTTTTTCAGCAAGGCTTCTTCAAGCTTCGCCAGCTTCGTCTTGATATCACCCGCGAGCCCTCCGAGATCTATCTTCCCTATTGGCTTGGTTTTTATGGTGGCGGAGAAACGGTGCGTTGCCGCGTGATGGATGCCGTGCGGCGCCGCATCGAGGGCGCCAAGGCCTCGGCATTTTTTGAACAGTGGCTCGCTGCTTGAAGCGGCGGGGCGATGCGGGCTATACCCGCACAAGTTAAGATACACGCATGGCCGCTCTTCACATTTGCTGGACTTCGGGGAGGAGTGATATGGCTGCGCTCGCTCGGCGCGTCGGAATGGGAATGTTGCTTTGCGCCATGGCTGGCGGCGCTACCTTTGCGCAGGGCTGGCAGCACATTGGCAAGGTCCAGCGCGTCGAAAAATTGAAAGATGGCGTCGAGCTGTCCGCCGGAGCCGCCAAAGTCCGCGTCACGGTGTTCAACGAGGGCATCTTCCGTGTGCGTGTTGCGCCGAACGGCACATTTCCGAAGGATTTCTCCTGGGCCGTGATTGGATCTCCCGATCCACTCGCACTACAGATTGAAGAAAATCAAAAAGAAGTGCGTGTCATTTCGGGCAGAATCGTTGCAACAATCCAGAAATCGCCTCTTCTTATTAATTTTACCGATGCCTCCGGAAATATTCTTCTCGCGGACGAGCCGAGTTTGCCCATGGCCTGGAACGGCCAGCGCATCCATGCATGGAAAAAGATGCCGCTGGAAGAAAACTACTATGGACTCGGCGACAAGGCCGGGCCCATGAATCGTCGCAATCGCGCCTTCACAAACTGGAACACTGATGCTTTCGGCTGGCAGGAGTCCACGGATCCGCTTTACAAAACCATTCCTTTTTTTATCGGCCTGCTCAAAGGCGTCGCCTACGGCCTCTTCTTTGACAACACCTTCCGCAGCAGCTTCGATTTCGGCAAGGAATCACCCGACTACTTTTCCTTCGGCGCGGAAGGCGGCGAGCTCAACTACTACTTCATCGCCGGCCCGGAGCCGAAAAAAATCATCGAGCAATACACCGCTCTGACCGGGCGTGCCCCGCTCCCTCCTTTCTGGACTCTCGGCTATCAACAGTGTCGCTACAGCTACTATCCCGAAGCCCGCGTCCGGGAAATCGCCCATCTTCTGCGCGAAAAGAAAATTCCCGCCGACGTAATCTACCTCGATATCGACTATCAGGAAGGCTATGCGCCCTTCACCATCAACCGGAAATATTTCCCGAACTTTGAAGGCATGGTTTCCGACCTGCGCCAGCAGGGCTTTCGCATCATTGCCATCACCGACTTGCACATCAAACGAAACCCGGACCACGGCTACCCTCCCTTCGATTCGGGAATAAAAAATGATGTCTTCGTCAAAAATTCCGATAGTTCCGTTTACGTCGGGACCGTCTGGCCGGGTGACAGTGTTTTTCCTGATTTCACTCTCACTCGCGTGCGCGAGTGGTGGGGCAGCCTTTACAAGGATTTCGCCGGGATGGGCATTGCCGGCTATTGGAACGATATGAACGAGCCCGCCGTCTTCCGCTTTCCGCAGAAGACCATGCCGCTCGACGTCGTTCATCGCCTCGATGACGGCACAACTCTCGATCACCGCGCCGTCCACAATGTTTTTGGCATGCAAAATGTCCGCGCCACCTACGAAGGCTTAAGAAAATTGCAGCCGGACGAGCGGCCCTTTGTTCTCACGCGTGCCGCTTACGCAGGCGCCCAGCGCTACGCCGCCACCTGGACCGGCGACAATCTGGCAACCTGGAATCACCTCACCATGAGTACGCCGACGCTCCTCAGCATGGGTCTTTCCGGCTACTCCCTTGTCGGCGATGACATCGGCGGATTCGGCAGCTCGCCACCCGCGGATTTATTGACGCGCTGGTATGAAGTCGGCGCGTTCAATCCGATCTATCGCAATCATGCTGGAAAAGGCACCGCAGACCATGAGCCGTGGGCCAGCGGTCCTGAACAGGAAGCCATTCGAAAGAAATACATCGAAATGCGTTACCGGCTGCTTCCCTACATTTATACGATCACCGAAGAAACCACGCGCACGGGCATGCCGCTCATGCGCCCCGTTTTCCTTGAATACCCTCAAGCTCAGGAATTCTACGGTGACGACCATGATTTTCTTTTCGGCCCCGATTTGTTCGTCTCCCCCGTAGTCTCCGAAACGACCGACGCGCAGGGTGTAGCGCTCCCGCCGGGCGAGTGGTACGACTACTGGACTTCGGAGAAACACACAACTCAGGACCAGATTAAGCTTCACCCGCGTTTGGACGAACTTCCGCTCTACGTGCGCGCCGGCGCCATTGTTCCGCTGCAGCCCCTGGTGCAGTACACCGACGAAAAACCGAACGGACCGCTCGAGCTTCGCGTCTATTTGCCCGGCAGCAATTTAGCTTCTTCCGTCAACGACTGCCACGGCTCCCTCTATCTGGACGACGGCCACACTTTCGCCTACCAGAAGGGCGAGATCCTGCGGTTCAATTACTCGTGCCAGGTTTCACAAGGTTCGGTGACGCTTACCAGCACCGCGGAAAAGAGCGCCTTTCAACCGTGGTGGAAAAGCGCTGAAGTGACCTTATATGGCACGGCCTCACTCCCCAAGGAAGTGCGCATCGGCGACGAACTCACCCACGAGTGGCGCTACGACGATCAGGCACACGCGGTCACCCTCACCGTTCCCAACGCCGTAAACAATTGGAGCGTCCATCTGACTTTCTAGTTGTTGTTCCCGCGCAACTTCAATTCAACGAAAATATGGAGATCGATTGCGCTGGCATGGTCATGTGAATTTCACCGCTCGCCAACTCCGCCTTCGCCTCGCCAAACATCAACTGGATTTCCGCCGCCTTTTGCACCGGCGTATCTTTCAGCGGAATGCGAAGTTCGCGGGGCTTCCCGGAATTGTTGAACGCCACCACCAGCCGTTCCTCCTCCGACTCACGAACAAACACATACGAAGCTTCACCCGACGCAAGATGCCACAGCCGCCCGCCGCGCAGCGCTTCATGCTCTACGCGGAACTTGAGCAGCGCCTGCACGTAAGCAAAGACCTCCTGCTGTTCGCGTGTCCGCCCCGCTCGCGTAAACGCATCGTTCGAATCGCCGATCCACCCTCCCGGAAAATCGCGCCGGTTGTCCGGATCTGCTCCCCCCGGCATCCCGATCTCATCGCCGTAATAAATTTCGGGGATCCCGCGCAGCGTTAGCGTCAATCCAAACGCAAGCTTTTGCTTTGCAAGGCTGCTGCCCTCGGCGCTAGCGAAGCGCGGCACATCGTGATTCGCAAAAAACGGAACCAGCATCTCGGGATGCACGTACAGGGAATCATGCCGCAACACGTCCGCGATTCGTCCCACCGGTGCATTCTGCAGCAGCACTTCGCGGATCGTGAAGTACATCGGAAAATCAAACTCCGTCGAGAGCCCGCTATCGATGCCATCGTAACGCTTCACTCCGCCCACAAAAAAAGATGTCACGCTCGGATCCGGATGAAACACTTCACCAACGGTCGTCAGGTACGGATAAATTCTGCGTAATCCCGCGTGCCAATCCGCCCAGAATTTGCGGCTGACGTAGGGAAACGTGTCCACTCGAAAGCCGTCCAATCCCGAAGCTTCCGTCCACCAGATGCTGTTCTGCAGAAGATATTGCGCCACCATCGGATTTTCCGTGTTCATGTCCGGCAGCACACCGAAGAACCAGCCCTCGGTAAGATTTTTCTTCATCCACAACGAGGCGTGCGGATCAACCAGCGCTTCGAACGGATCGTTACTCGCTGTCTGCCCGCTCGGCCGCCCATAAAAACTTCCCTTCACTGGCGAAAAAGAATCCAGATGATGTTGCAACGTGCCGTGGAACCAGTCCGGCAGCGGCGGATTTGCAACCCACGGATGCTTTGGCCCAACGTGATTCGGCACCGCATCAAAAAATACCTTTATGTGCTGCTGATGCGCCGCAGCCACCAGCTCTTGATAATCCTGCAGCGTTCCCAGGTGCGGCTCAACCGCATAGAGATCCACCGCCCCGTAACCGTGATAGTCCTGTGTTGCGCCATTCTTGACAATCGGCGTGAGCCACAGCGCCGTCACGCCGAGCTCCTTCAGATACGGCAAGTGATTTGTGATTCCTCGCAGGTCCCCGCCGTGATACGCCCGCGGCTTCGCTCGATCGTGCGAACCCGGCGCTTCCGCGGGCTCATCGTTCGTCGGATCACCGTTCGCGAATCGGTCTGGCATGATGAGGTACATCACGTCGTCTTTCGAAAGCCCTTGAAACTTTCCCAGTGCCGGCGCGCGTGCGGCCAGCGGTAATTCGAACGACGTCGTCCCCTTCGGCGCCATGATCCGGCAGACCGCCGTTCCCGTCTTCGTGTCCGCTCCGATTTTCAGCCACACAAAAAGATACTTCCCGCCTGCCGTAGCCTGCGTGCGTGCAACCGTCAGCGTCGCAAGATTGCAGGAAACGTGAGTCGCTTCCAGGTCGCGTCCCGAAACCAGCACCAACAAGTCCGGTGTGAGCCCCACCCACCAGTTCGGCGGCTCGACCTTCGTCACACTCGGAGCAGCATCATTGGCCGTCTGCTGCGGGCCGGCTTTGAGCGCCGAATCATTTCCCCCGGCCAAAAGAAGGAGTAACAGTAGAAACGCTCGAGCGAGAAAGTGTTCGTCCAGGCGGCGACGGAGAAGTGGAGAAAATTGCTTCACGCCGAAAGCATAAGGAAAAAAACACCGCGATGCCACTATGCGCACCATTCGTCAGCGCCGCGCATTTAGTGCTCCCGCTGCGATGGAGAAGCGGCAAAAATTAATCGTCCGAACGCTTTCGGAACGTGGAAATTCGGTACGGGGGTACGCGTCGGTTGCCATGCGGAATAAAAGCGAGGCTCTGTTGCTCCTTCGACGCGGTAAAAATTCACCCTCCACGTTGCCGCCGGATCAAACTGCGCGATTAGCGCTTTCATCGGCAGAGCCAGCTCTGCCGTCCACGTCTTGGAGGTTGCATTTAAGACCACACGGCGCCGCAAGCCGCTTTTCAAATCGTGTTTTTCCCCCGGCGCAATCTCCAGATCAATCCACATCCCATTCGGGCTGACCTCGAATTCTTTGTAGCGTCGTGGCTCCGCAGGATTCGGCTGAAGAAAAACCTCCGCTACATCGTGGTCCCAAAGCTGGTCGCGCCGGCCATTGGGTTCACTGTCAGCGAATACCGTGATCGCGCGATACCTCGCTTCGAATCGCAAATAGAGTGTTTCCGGCGTCCATAGTAGCCGCACCTCCGTCTCGCGCTCTGGATCCGCATTCTTCCCCTGCCAGTCGGCGCTGAACCGAACCTCTCCAGCAGTTTCCCACGAGGTTTGAATTGGAAATCCTTCGCTGTCGGCCGGCTCTACCATTCGAACCGCCACGGCCGTCCGTGCGTTGGGCAAAGAGCCTTGTTCAGTCATCGGAAGAGTTTGCACCCAGGCGCGCAACACAGGATAACGGTTGCATGGTCTTTCACAAGCGAAAATCACTCCAGCTTGAAAAAAAAGTTCTCGCGCTGCGCCATTTTTACGCTCGGCACTACAGACTTTTTGCGCACCATGAGTTTCTCTTCTCACTTCCGGCTTTCCAGCCCGTGCTAGCATCAAATTGAGTCCGTTTTCAACGCTTTCTGAAGCTATCGACGCAGCGGAAATCCAGGAGCGCAGGAATGATCGAACCAGTCAACGCCAAGGAATTCGTCACTCAACCCGAGCAGCGCAACCCGGATCAATTCGAACACGTCAAGTTCCGCATCGACGGCGGCGTTGCCAGAATGACCCTCAACCGCCCGGAACATAATCTTCTCAATGAAGCCATGCTCCGCGAAATCGCGAGCGGCATCACTCATGCCGGCGAGCGCGCCGAAGTAAAACTCATTGTTCTCGATTCCGCCTGCAAAGTCTTTTGTGGCGGCATCGACATCGGCGAATACACTTCCCAGCGCGTTTTTCAGATGCTCGACGCCTTCCATGCCGCTTTTGCCGGAATGATGGAGGTAGGCAAGCCCGTCGTTTGCGTTGTCAATGGTCCGGCCATCGGCGGCGGCGCGGAGCTTGCAGCCTTCGGCGATCTCGTGATTGCTACTCCCAAAGCCCGTTTTGCCCAGCCCGAAATCAGCATCGGTATTTTCCCCCCGCTCGCCTCCACGATTTTGCCTTATCTCGTCGGGCCCAAAGTCGCCCTCGAGCTTGTACTTACCGGTGAACCGGTCACCGCCGAGCGCGCCTTGGAACTCGGCATGATCAATCGTCTCGTCCCGGAAGGCCAGCTCGAACAAACCGTCAACGATCTCGTCAACCGCATCAATGGCCACTCCGGTCCCGTCCTGACCATGGCCAAGAAAGCCATTCTCGGCGGCATGGGCTTGTCGCTGCGCGAGGGCCTCAAGCATTCCATGAATATTTTCTTGAACGAACTCTATCGTCTCGAGGATTCACAGGAAGGCTTGCGCGCCCTGATCGAAAAGCGAAAACCGAATTGGAAGAATCGCTGAACCGCGGCTGCGCCCGCCAGACAGACAATGTCCTGCCGTGCATTGACACTCCGGCACTCGCGGCATACACTCGAAATTCAATTTGCAGGCAAGGGAAGCGGGGAAGGCCGTGTGAATCGGCCGCGGTCCCGCCACTGTAATCGGCTGAAAAGCCGTAAGCCAGGCCACCCTCTCATGCCGCAGAGTGCTCCGCTCTTCGCGAGAAAGAGCGACGCCGAAAGCCCCAGGGTGTCTCGTGGGGCTTTTTTGTTGCTCGATGGAAATTCCGTTGCCGGGAGAAATGCGTGAACGCAGTCGCAAATCCGCGCGTTCGAATCGCAGTTTGCGCCGCACTTGCCGCGTGGCTGGTCTTCGCAGTGCCTTCGCGCGCCCAAACTCCTACGCCAGTTTCCGCTGCTTCTCCTCTCTTCCGCGAAGTCACCGACGAAGCGGGCCGCACCGTCCGCATTCCTCAGCCGGTCCGCCGCATCGTTTCTCTCGCCCCGAGTCTGACGGAAACTATTTACGCGCTCGGCCTTCAGGACCGCCTCGTCGGCGATACCGATTACTGCGATTACCCCGCCGATGCCAAAACAAAAACCAAAGTCGGCGGCGCCATCAATCCAAGCCTCGAACAGATTGCCGCCCTGCACCCCGATCTCGTTCTCGTAACCAAAGGGCTGAATCGTCTCGAGACCGTCCATTCACTGGATACCCTCGGAATTCCTTCCTACGCCACGGATCCTCACACCGTCGGCCAAATCATCACTTCCTCAAGAATTCTTGCCGATGTCCTCGGCGCTCCTGAAGCAGGCGCGGCCATCGCCAGCGAAATGCAGCACCGGCTCGCGGACTTGCAGGAGCGCCTCGGCGCCCTTCCGCCCAAGCGCGTGCTCTTCGCCGTCTGGACCGAGCCGCTCATCTCCGTCGGAAAAGACACTTTCATCGCCGATGCCCTCCGCCACGCGGGAGCCATATCTATCGTCGATTCCTCGCAGGATTGGCCCCAGGTCAATCTCGAAGAAGTAGCCCGGCTTCAACCCGATTTTCTGGTTTTCGCCACCTCTCATTCGGAAACCACTCCTCATGACGTCGAAGCGCTCGCCACTCTTCCTGCGTGGAAGACTATCGACGCCGTTCGTAATCGCCGCTACGCCGTAATTAGTGACGCCGTGAACCGTCCCGCCCCGCGCATCGTTGCGGCCATTGAGGATCTCGCGCGGCAGCTTCATCCGGAAGCGTTCGCTGAAAAATCAGACGGCGCTAAAGAAAACATGGAGAAGCAAAGTCCGCCAAACGCTCCTCCGTCTTTCCCATACTCGTTTCTTGAAGCCAATTCCTCCAGGGCGGAACGAATGAATACTGGAGGCTGCGCATGCGCCCGCTGACCCTCCGTCGGCTCTTTCTTCAGTGTCTCGTCCTTGTTCTGATCCTGTTCGTTGTCGTGGTCATCGCTATCAAATTTGGCGCGGTGCCCGTTTCTCTCTATGCGCTCGGCCGCGATGTACTTCGCGTACTTTTTGGCCGGAGCAGCCAGATCTCCAGCGACTACGGCCTCATCGTCTGGAACATCCGTTGGCCGCGCATTCTCCTCGGCATCATCGTTGGCGCTTCGCTCTCCGTTGCTGGCACCAGCTTTCAAGCTCTATTGCGAAATCCCTTGGCCGATCCCTATGTGCTTGGCGTTTCCAGTGGGGCAGCTCTGGGCGCCATCTTGGCCCTCATTGCCGAACCGTTCCTTGCCTTGTCGCCGGCGCTCAGCGCCCTCCTCACGCCGATGGGCGCGTTTGTCGGAGCCGCAGCAACTATCGCCGCGGTCTACTTCCTCGGCCGTCGCGAAGGGCAGATCGACAGCACCACTCTTCTTCTTGGTGGCGTCATCACCGCCTCGTTCCTTTCCGCCATCATCATGTTCCTGATGACCACCGTAACCAGCGGCAACACCCGCGGCATGGCCTTCTGGCTGATGGGCAATCTTTCGACTTCCTTTCAGAAAAGTGTCTACTGGTTTCTCGGGATTGGTTTTTTCCTTGCCGCAGGCGCGATCTACACAACCGCCACCGATTTGAATTTGCTGCTCGCCGGTGAAAAAGAAGCCATGCACCTCGGCGTGGATGTGCCGCGCGTGCGTTTGGTCGTTTATATCGCTGCATCCTTGCTGACCGGGCTGGCAGTTTCCGTCAGTGGTGCCGTCGGCTACGTCGGTCTGATCGTTCCCCACATCATGCGTCTTGTTTTTGGTTCCGACCATCGCACCTTATTGCCGACGGCCGCGCTTGGTGGAGCGATTGCCGTAGTTTTCGCCGATACCGTCGCGCGCACCGTCGTCGCCCCATCGGAACTCGCCGTTGGCGCCGTGACCGCCATCGTCGGCGCGCCGCTCTTCATCTATCTCCTCCGCAAGGGAGCGTCATGAGCAGCGGCTCCGCTCTCGCGCGCACTCCCGGCGAGCCGGCCCGCTCAGGCGCCGACGTCCGCCTCAGCGTCGAACAAGTCAGCTACGCTTATTCCGCGAATCCTTCGCAGGCGCCGCTCTTCACCCTTGAAGCCACCAGCTTCCAGGCCAAGCCCGGCGAAATCGTGGCCATTCTCGGCCCCAACGCCAGCGGCAAGTCCACCTTGCTCCAATTGATTGCTGGTGCTCTCGCGCCTCTCTCCGGCCGCATCCTGCTCGATGGCTTTGTCACTCATTCGCTGACGCCGAAAACCCGCGCCCAACGTATCGCCGTGGTTCAACAAGAAAGCCGTTTGCTCTTCCCCGCCCGTGCCTGGGAATTTGTTTTGCAAGGCCGTCACGCCCATCGGCGCGCCCTGCGCTTCGAATCGGAAGACGACATCATCATCGCAAGAAATGCTCTCGCTCAAGTCGGCGCCGCCGATCTCAGCGATCGCTGGATGGACCAGATCTCCGGCGGCGAAAAGCAACGCGTGATTCTCGCACGCGCCCTAGCCCAGCAGCCGCTGCTCCTCCTGCTCGATGAACCCACGCTCCACCTGGACATCGCCGCGCAGGTTGACCTGCTCCATTCCTTGCGCCGCCTTGCCGCGGAAAACCGTTACACCGTCGTTGTAGTGACGCACGAGCTCAATCTCGCCGCGGAGTATGCAGATCAGGTCGTCTTGATGCAGCGCGGCCGCTGTCTCCGCGTCGGCTCGCCCGCCACGATTTACCAGCGCGAGTTGCTCGAACAGGTTTTCCAGACGCCGCTCACCGTCGAGCTCGGCTCTTCCGGCCGTCCTCACGTAACGGTTTTGTCGGAAAGGTAGTCTCATCGTCAACCTCAACCCCGCGGCCGTACGCCGCGGATCACAATCACCGTAGACTTCGTGCTCGGGAAGACGGGCAACCGCATTACGGTTGCACTCGAAAGAGATGCCGTCGCCGCCGCGCGACTGTAAGGCGGAAGTCGATCGCCCAGCGAACGCACTTGAATAGCTTCGTTCGGCGGTCGCACTTGTAAAGTCAGTGAACGAGCCACTGTTGCACTTTCGAATTGTTTCTCGAGAGCGCAACGGGAAGGCCGCTCGCCAGTTCCGTGTAGGCGCTGGGCTTTAGCCCGGCCCGCCTATCCGGAACGCGCACTACCGCCAAGCCAGGAGACCGGCGAAGTCCGCAGCCTTTGCGATCTTCATCCGTCGCACAGGACAACCTTCAAACTCCCGCGCGAGAGGGAGTGGAGGAACCATGACCACAACTCTTTTTCGTTCTGCTTTTCTTTTCTTCACAGTTGCTGCTCTCAGTTTTTCTTTGCCCGCGCAAACGAATTCACCCAATGCCCGTCTTTCCGGAAAACTTACGGACCAATCCGGGTACGGCGTCGGCAACGTCAAAATCACCGCGCAACTTGAGAAGGATTCGAACGCTCAAGTTCTTTCGGCGGTTTCCAGCACCGAAGGCGCGTATTTCCTCGTTGTTCCTCCCGGCCGCTATCGCATTCACTTCCAGCGCTCGGCTTTCGTTCCCCGTGACCTCGTTCTCGATCTCGCGCCCGGCGAAAACCGTTCGTTCGATCTGCGCCTCGAAATCGAGCGCGTTTCGGAAAACGTCGTCGTCACCGCCAATGCCCAGCCCGTCGAGCTCGAACGCACCTCCGCACCGGTTGACATCGTCGGTCCTCAGGAAATCGAGCAGCGCCAGATCATCTCCCTGCCCGATCTGCTTTCCACGCAAACAGGCATCGCCATCGCGCGCACCGGCGCCATTGGCGGGCTCACCACCGTTTTTATCGATGGAGGCAATTCCACTTTCACAAAAGTGCTGATGGACGGAACCCCCATCAACGAGCCCGGCGGCGACCTGAACTTTTCCAACCTCACTCTCGACAATGTGGACAAAGTCGAAATCGTTCACGGAGCCGAAAGCGCCCTCTACGGCACGGACGCCATGACTGGCGTGATTCAAATCGTTAGCCATCGCGGCTCCACGCGCATTCCTGAAATCGATCTTTTTGGCGAAGGCGGCGGCTTTTCTTCGGGCCGTGGCGGCGGCCAGATCAGTGGCCTGCTCGACAAATTCGACTATTCCGTCGCCGGCTCCTACCTCCAGACCGACGGCCAGGGCGTGAACGATGCGTTCATCAATCGCAGCATCGCCGGCAACTTTGGCTACAGTTTCTCCGACAGCAATCAGCTTCGCTTCACCGTGCGCAGCAACTCCAGCTTCGCCGGCACCCCGGGGCAGACCCTTATTTTCCCGGCCGATCTCACTGCTTACGACAATCTAAAACAGTTCTCCGCCAATCTCAGTTGGACCTTCAAGACCGGCTCGCATTGGGTCCATCGGCTCAGCGGGCTGGAATCGCGGGTTCTCGATACTGCCGGTTTTCCAGATTTCAATTTTTTCGCTACGGACCAATTCAATACCGCTGGCTTCATCGAACAGTCCACCTTTTCCTTCCGCCAGGGTGCCGTTAGCGCCGGCTACCAATATGAAGTCGAGAACGCCTTCCCGAGCAATCTCAGCGGCGTTCACGCACGCCGCAACAACCAGGCCGGCTTCGTGGACGCTCGCTGGCTCCCCATCTCTCGCCTTACCTTGATCGCGGGAATGCGTGTCGAAGACAACACCAATTTCGGCACGCGCGTTGTACCTCGCGCCGGCGCGGTCTACGCCCTCCGCTACTCGCAGGGTTTTTGGGGAGACACCCGCCTTCGCGCCACTTACGGACAGGGAATTCAGGAACCCACCATGTTCGAATCCTTCAGCAGCGATCCCTGCAATCCCGGCAATCCGTCCTTGCGCCCCGAACAGACCCGCACTTTCAACGCCGGCCTCGATCAATTCTTCAGCGCCGACCGCTTTCGCATCTCCGGCACTTTTTTCGCGAACCAGTTTCGCGATCTCATCAATCAGTTGGTCGGTCCGCCCAATCCCATGTGCTTCAGCGGCAATGAAATGCTGTTCTTCAATACCGATCTCGCCCGCGCTCGCGGCCTCAATTTATCCGGCGAAGCGCACCTCACGCACTGGCTCGTGCTGAAAGGAAACTACTCTCATGACGATACCCGCGTCCTACAGACCGTCAGCAACGCTCCGCCCATCGAGCAGCCTCCGAACCACCTGCTTCGCCGCCCTGTAAACTCCGGCAACCTCTGGCTCAACGCCAACTACCGCCGCCTCAATTTCAATCTGGCCGCCTACATCACCGGAGTCCGCACCGACAGCGATTTCGACAGCACCATAATCGGGAACGTCTGTACTGGCCCTTGCCTCACCAGCAATCCGGGCTACACACGCTTCGATCTCGCCACCAGCTACAATTTTGGGCGCGGCATCTCTTTCTACGGCCGCGTCACCAATCTCCTGAACAAGCAATATCAGGACGCCATCGGTTTTCCCGCCCTCGGCCGCGACTTTCGTCTCGGCCTTAACTACCACTTCGGCGGCCACAACTGATGCATACGTTCGGTCTCATCCGCTTTGTAGGGGCGCAGCACCGCCGCGCCCTCTTCGATCCGCCCCGCATTTTTGGGGACGGCCTTCTGAGGCCATCCGCTCTTTGTTTCCGATCTGGACCTCAAAACGAAGGACTAACAACGGTGCGCATTTCATGACCACCCTCGAACCCATCCTCTTCTGCTGGAGCGGTGGCAAAGACAGCGCCATGGCCCTGCACACCCTGCTTCAGCAAAAACAATTTCGGGTCGTTGCACTCCTCACCACCGTCACCGAAGGCCGGGTTCCAGGGTTTGCACTTGGGAACACTGGGTCAACGGAAGACCGCATCGCCATGCACGGCGTTCGCCGCGAACTTCTTCACCGCCAGGCTGAATCACTCCGCCTGCCGCTGCATGAAGTCCGCATCCCGCCGCAATGTATCAATCCCATCTACGAAACGCGCATGGAAGCAGCCCTCAGCCACTTCTATGACCGGGGCGTTCGAAAGGTCGCCTTCGGCGACATCTTCCTCGAAGACCTCCGCGCCTATCGCGAGAAAAATCTCGCCCGCATCAACATGACCGCACTCTTCCCCATTTGGAAGCGTGACACACGCGAACTAATCCAGTCTTTCCACCATCAAGGCTTTCGGGCCATCGCCGCTTGCATCGATTCGAAAGCCCTCGATCCCAGCTTCGCCGGCCGCGAACTCGACGACTCTTTCTTCCGCGATCTTCCCTCAACCGCCGATCCCTGCGGCGAAAACGGCGAATTTCACACCTTCGTCTTTGACGGTCCCATTTTTCATTTACCCATTCCCGTTCGAACGGGAAAAACCGTCCACCGCGACGGCTTCGTCTTTTGCGATCTATTGCCCGGACTTTGTGGCTCACCCCTTCAGGGGTGAGGCTTTGCTCTGACTTTTTTTGCGATCTGCTGCCGCAACGGAGGAACCAAAAAAATGAACCACGAACTCTCTCAAAAAGAAAACCTGTTCTACCGCACCCTGCTCGCTCTCGTCCTGATTGTTTTAGCCGCCGCTCTGCGCATCGCCCCGCATCCCTGGAATTTCACCCCCATCGGCGCGATTGCCCTTTTCTCCGGTGCCGTCCTCCGCGACCGCCGCCTCGCCTTCCTGTTCCCGCTCCTCGCGCTTTTCATCGGCGACATCTTCATCGGCTTCCACAAACTCATTCCCATCGTCTACGCCAGTTTCCTTATCAACGTCGCCATCGGCCTCTGGCTCCGCGATCGCCGAACCGTCGTTCGAATCAGTTCCGCCACGCTCCTCGGCGCCATCCAATTCTTCCTCGCCACCAATTTCGCCGTCTGGCAATTCCTGGGCAGCTTCCCGCACACCGCCGCTGGCCTCCTCGCCTGCTACGTCGCCGGCATCCCCTTCTTCTGGAACACCCTATCCGGCGACGCCCTTTACGCCACCCTCCTCTTCGGCAGCTTCGCCCTGGCCGAGCGTTTCGTTCCAGCCCTGCGCCCGTCTGCCCGGATCACCTCCTCCTGATCAATCTCACAGCTTGCAGGGGCGCAGAATCGCTGCGCCCTCTTCGATGGATTACCGCCAACCTCGCCGATGCTATAATCTTCGTTCCGATATGCCGAAATCCACCCCAGAGGAAACCTCCTTGCCCCCCGACGTCCTCGCCAAATACGAGCCCGTCATCGGCCTCGAGGTCCACGTCCAGCTCCTCACCCGCACCAAGATCTTCTGCGGCTGCTCCACGCGGTTCGGCGATCCGCCCAACACCAACGTCTGCCCCGTCTGCCTCGGCCTTCCCGGCACACTCCCTGTCCTCAACAAGCGCGCCGTGGAAATGGCCATGCGCGCCTCGCTCGCCCTGAACTGCACCGTCCACGATCATTCCCGCTTCGCCCGCAAAAATTATTTCTACCCCGATCTCCCGAAGGGCTACCAAATCTCTCAATACGAATTGCCCCTCGCCACCGCCGGCCATCTTGAAGTCGAAGTCGCGGGCCCGCCTGCCGGGGCAGGCGCAAAAAAGCGCATCGGCATCACTCGCCTCCACCTCGAGGAAGACGCCGCCAAAAATCTCCACGAAGGCTTCTCGCAATCCGCCCGCAAGGCCTACATTGACTACAACCGCTGCGGCACCCCGCTCGCCGAAATCGTCTCCGAGCCAGACATGCGCACGCCCGAAGAGGCCTACGCCTACCTCACCGCCCTCCGCCAAATCCTCCTCTACACCGGCGTCAGCGACGTCAATATGGAAGAAGGCTCGCTCCGCTGCGACGCCAACGTCAGCGTCCGCCTCCGCGGCGCAAAAGAATTCGGCACCAAAGTCGAAGTCAAGAATCTCAACTCCTTCCGCTTTCTCCAGAAAGCCCTCGAATTCGAAATCGAGCGCCACATCGCTGTCCTCGAATCCGGCGGCCGCCTCTCGCAAGAAACCCGCCTCTGGAATCAAGCCGAAGGCCGCACCGTCTCCATGCGCTCGAAAGAAAAAGCACACGACTACCGCTATTTCCCCGAGCCCGATCTTCTCCCCGTGCACATCAGCGAAGCCTGGCGCAGCGAAGTTCGCCGCACCCTCCCCGAACTCCCCGAAGCCAAGCGCGCCCGCTTCGTCGCCGCCTACGCTATCACTCCCTACGACGCCGAGGTCCTCACCAGCTCCCAGGCCCTCGCCGGTTATTTCGAATCCGTCGTCAAAGCCGGCGCCCCCGGCAAAGCCGCCGCCAACTGGATGCAAACCGAACTCCTCCGTGGCCTCAAGGATTCCGGCAAGGAAATCGACGCCAGCCCCATCGCCCCCGCCGCCCTCGCCGAATTGGTGAAACTCGTCGAATCCGGCCAAATCACCGGCGCCATCGGCAAAAAAGTTTTCGCCACCATGTTCGAATCCGGTCGCACCGCCGCCGATATCGTCGCCGCCGAAGGCCTCGCCGCCCAGGTCAGCGACGCCGCCATCGAACAAGCCGCCCGCGAAGTCATCGCCAAAAATCCCGATAACGTCGCCAAATTCAAGTCCGGCAACGAAGGCGTCTTCAAATTCTTCGTCGGCCAAGTCATGAAAGCCACCCGCGGCCAGGCCAATCCCCAATCCGTAAACGACATCCTCCGCAAGCTGCTTGCTCTTTAGCCTTTGTAGCGGCGGCTTTATGCCGCCAACTTGCTTGTACCGGCCGCGCGCAGGTTGCGCGGACCCTTTTGGAGTGCGGCAGCCCAGCTGCCGCTTTTACGGTCCCCCACCTACTCAGGCCGATCGTCTTGTCTTTATACCGTCGCCAACCCTCCCCACCCTTTTCCCGTAGCGGCACGATACATCGTGCACCGCGGGCGCCAGCCCGCGCTCCTGGGTCTCCGATGGGGGTCGGAGCTTTAGCTCCGACATTCAGCGTGGCTCTCCTACCCGGCTTTAGCCGCTGAGGAAATGTTTTCTCCTCCAAACGAGTTCATATCGCTCACGTCCCCGCAATCCCGTCCTTCCTCCGGCTCCTTCTTCTGCTAAACTCCCACCATCTGACGCGAGGGAAATCCCGAATGATCAAACCAGGCGCCAAAGCACCCAGCTTCTCCCTGAAATCCGACGACGGCAAAACCGTCTCCCTCGCCGACTTCGCCGGCCAGCGCGTCCTCCTCTTCCTCTACCCCAAAGCCAACACCTCCGGTTGAACCATCGAAGCGTCCGAGTTTCGTGACGCAAAAAAAGATTTCGACAAGCTCAACGTGGCCATCCTCGGCCTCAGCGCTGATCCCGTCAAAGCCCAGGCCTCCTTCAAGCAAAAGCAAAAACTGAATTTCTCGCTGCTTAGCGATCCCACTCATGAACTCATCGAAAAACTCGGCGCCTGGCAGAAAAAACAGTTCATGGGCCGCACCTACAATGGCATCGTCCGCAGCTCCTTCCTCATCGGCAAAACCGGAAAAATCGAACACGTCTGGCCCCTCGTCAAAGCCAAAGGCCACCCCGCCGCCGTCCTCGAACACATCTCTCAAGAATGAGCCGTTATCCCGGCACTGCCCGAAACAGCCTTCCGCTCGACCGAAGAAGGCATCAATCTCCGATACAACGCGATTTCCTGCTCCAGTCGCTTTACCGGATGGGAGAGACTTCTACTCTTCAGACGTGCACTTCACGGCGCAATTTCCCTTCTTAATCTGATAAGCACCTCTGTGCCGGGCGCGGCATCCACCGGGCAGCTTGTTATTGCCCAGCGCCCCGGCGCGGCAAATTCCTGGAGCAGCACCACTAGCGTCGCAGGTTTGTCGTGCTTCATTCGCGCGAAGAATTTCCCCTGGCTGTCCGAATACACCACCGCACCGCCTTGCAACCGAATGGCCGCACCTTCCACTGGCTGGCCGTGCTCGTCGACGACCGCGCCGCCGATCACGAACTTGCCGCCGGCGCTGTGGCTTTGACTATTCATGGCCGCTCCAGCTAGCGGCCCCTGCACGTAGCTGGACGCGTATGTGGTGTACTGTATGTGCACCATCGGATCGACGTTGGTTTGAAAGTTCAGCGCCGTGTCATGAAGGCGCAGGGAGACCTGCACGGTGGTGGTCTGTTGGAAACCCTTGCCGCTGATCGGAAAGAAAAGCACGGAGTGATCGAGGCTGAGACTGATTCTGTTGTCGTGATAACCACCGCCGAAGGCATAGGAAGTCTGGCCTTGCAGCTGGCTTACGATGCCGGAGACCGTCCAGCGGTGGAAGTGCTCCTGCACCGCGTGGACGAGCAGAACCCGGTGATTGGATTCGTAAAAATTGGACCGCACGGTTATAGACCCGATCCGCAGACTCGCGCCAGCTGACGCGCCCGTAGTCTTCAACATCCTGTATTGACCACCGAGCAGGGATGCTTGCGGGGTGATGTGGCCAAGCCCAGCGAACCCGCTGAGGCTGTTTGTTGTTAGGTGATCGGCCAGAAAAAAATCGTTATGGTTTGCCGAGATGTTCAAGTTCTGAAACGGCTGGTAGTCTGCTTCGCCGCTAAAGTATTTTTGATTTTGCAGCAAGCCGCCGCTTCCCGCCAGATGCAGCGAGTGGCTCCGATAAGAAAGCCCCTGTACCGCGGTGTGTTTCCCGCCATCAATCAAGGCGAGGGATGAAAGGAGCAGACCGTTATCAAAATGGTGCTGCAGGAAGAAGCCGGCGCCGCCGTGTTGTGACTTTGCGGTGACCATGAATGGGGTGGCATATCCGAAGCCAGTGGAACCCACGAACACAGCGAGGCTCGTATGCCGGCTGTTACGTTGCACAAATAGCCCGCGAGTGCTGACGCCCAGCCCGGCGCCGTCAAAGGAATAGCTGAAAACTCTATCACCTGCGGTCACGTCCAAGCCGTGAATCTTGAAAGTCTCGGAAGCTCCAAAAACAAAATGGCCGTTAGCAAATCCGGCGGAAGCACTGAGGGTGCTTTCCGGGAAGAATGCCGTGATTTCGCCTCCTGTTCCACCGAGCAAGCTGCTGCGGCCAGCAGAAAGCTGAAGGATCTGAGCGCTGGCGGGAACGCCAAGCAGCAAAACGCACAGGCAAACACGGAGCATTCAATCGACCGAGACGCCTGCGGCAGCGCGCACTTTCTTCCGACAGTCTTTTTGTTTTTCACAAATGTAGATAGTGTGCGCCAGTTGCACGCGGACTAATATGCCCTCGGCGGCATGACCCACCACCATGGATGAGAGCAGCGCGACCGAGCAGGGAGGAGCCGAACACTTCAGTTGGTAGCCAAAGGTGTGCGTGCCTTTGGGCGGGACGCGGGCGCTCCCTTCTTCCAGTTTGAGCTCGACGCCAGAATCCAGGGGCCGATTCGTTGCGTGCCCCTGGGTATCCAGGCTGAAGCTGCGTGCCTCGACGGTGACCGCGAGTGCGGTCAATCCATTATTCGTGATGGAAAACTCACCGCGGCACTTTTTGCCGCATTCAACGATGAGGGGTGAGACCGTTTGGGCTGAAACGGCCAGCCCGAAGAACGAGAACTGCAAAAGTAGCAGGGACAAGACTCTCTTCATTTTGCGCATTCCCTCAGTACAAAAAACAAATGCAGTTACGTCTCAAGCAGCGCGCACTCGGCAGCGTGCTACGAATCTACGTGGCCTGGGCGCTGATCGTGATAGTCCCCGCGTAACTCGTTACCGGAAAGTCCGTAGGACTCGCCAACGAAAGCAGGATGCTGTCGGAGTGACTTCCCTGGGCCGTAACGCCGATCCCGCCGAAGATCTGCGGGCAAATAGCGCCTGGATTCGCTGCTCCTACGTTTACATTGGCTAACGTGCAAGCAGCAGCGGTGCCGCCGTTGATCGAAGCGAACACATCGCTGGCGGGAATATTCAGGGTGCCGTCCGTCAAAGCAGCCGCGATAGTCGCGAAGTAGGCGACCGTGAAAACGTTTCCGCCACCCACCGCAAGGTTCCAGCTGGTTACCACGGCGATCGGAGCCGAGGCAGTGGCGTTTCTAGAATTCGTCCTTGTGAAAACGATGCTGCCCGGCGTTGCCGTTACCGTCAGGGAACTTGCAACCGCGAAGGTCATAGCTACAGCCGCGGCGTTGTAATGCGGGCATGGTGGGGAAGTCTCTGATACTGCGTGGCCTGCGCCCAGATGCTGAAACGACTATGGGCTCGGATAGTTGTGATTGCTATAGTACTAATGTTTATTTATTATAAAACATTAACGTTGTGCAGTACGGGACAACCGAGCGCCTCATCAGAGGCCGGTGTCACTCCGAACCGTCAAAGGATGGTATGTTTCCGATTGCCCAGACGCTCGTGGCGTGGCGCGTGGGGTGAGCACCCCAAATTCTTAATAAATTCATGTTCTGGACGCGAGCAGTAAAACACTGTTCCGAGGCAGGCCAATGCACTGGCTGGCCGTAGACCGATCCACTACTCTCGTTCAACGCCCCGCTCACCTCTCCCCGCCACCTGCGTCTCATCCATCAAGTTCCTGCTTATGCGCATCGTGACGAGACTCTTCAAACTCATGTTCGCTCTGACACTGCTCGGAGCGCTGCCATCCCTCGCCTCCGCCCAGGATCCCAAGCCTCAAATCAAAGCCGAAATCGACCGCCTCAAGCAATCCCTGCAGGAAAAGCCCCTCAAGAACCCGGATTTCCCGGACATTCAGTCCATGGTAAGCGGCGCCGTGAACGCCGCCGCCGAAGCGCTCGATTCCGGCAATTTGTATCTCTCTCTGGAAAGACTCCTCCAGGCCGAAGATCTTTTTCTGGGCGCTCGCGTCGCCGTGGACAAAGCCGACGCCGTGAAATCCGGCCTCCCCGCATTCGAAGCCGAGTGGGGAAAGGCCAGTCAGAATCTCAAAGCGCTCAATGACGAAGCCCACAAAAAAGACTGGCGCTCGTCCCCGTTGGCGCTTCGGGCGCTGTCCGAAACAGCTGAAGGCAGGTCCATCCCTCTTCTCGAAGGCGGCCGCGGCTTTGCCACCTCCACAAAACCAAGCGACGGCCTTTTCTACACGGGCCAGGCCCAGGGCGAAGCGTACTTCGCCAAGTTCAGCTCCACCGTCGTTCTCACCGGAAATTCAGCATCATTCCCGCTGCGTTCCTATCTCCCCGAACTACAAAAACTCCAGGAAAGATCGAATGCCGCGTTCAAGCCGCCCCGTTCCATCGATCTCCATTCCAGATTCATCGCCCTGAATTCCACGCTCAAGCTCGCCGAAGAGCTCGACGCACAAAAACTCTATGCCGGCGCTCTCTATCAGTATCTCGAAGCTACGCGCCACTACGGCATGCTGGAAGCCCTTCCCCTCAATGCCTCCCAGCAATCCGCATTGAAAACCGACCTCGCTGCTGCGCAAAAAAAGTTTGCCGCCTCCAAACAGGACGATTCCCTCGCCCAGCTTTTCCTCGAGCGCGCGGCATCGCAAACCGTACACCCCGATGGTTCCGCTCCCAGCGCCGACGAATGGCGCAGCGCCCGCGTCATCCTCGATCAAGTCCTCCCCGCCTATCTCGCGGCAAAAAAGCCCGCCTCTCCGCTCCAGCTGGCCTCCGGCAAAACCGTCGACCTCACTCTCGTCCGCTGGCCCTACACTTGAAATATCTCCGACCCAGCAAGTTTGCTGGTTCAGGAAGTCGCCTCCGAATACCCGGGCCAAGTCACCTTCGTCACCGAAAACTTCGGCGCCTCCAAGCTCGCCGAAAAATTCGGTGTGAAGGGCTATCCTGCCGTCTTCGTGGACGATGTCCTGGTTGCCGCCCCCCGTGAATTCGGTTACTTCGGCGAAGTCGAAGGCACCGGCCGCTACGCTCCCTGGCGCAGCGCGGCCAGCCAGGAAAAATTCAAAACCGATCTCGCTCGCATGATCGACCTCATCCTCGCCGGAAGAAAAGACGTAGTCTCCCGCGAGCATCCCAACCGCACCGGTGCTTCTCAGGAAATCACGGCCTTGCCCCACTTCAAACTCACCGATCTCTCCGGCAAGCTCCTCAATCGCGAGGATCTCGCCGGTCGCGTCGTTCTCGTCGAGTTCTGGGCCACCTGGTGCCCGCCCTGCCGCTCCACCCTCGAATGGCTCGGCGAACTCCAGCGCAAGCACGGCGACAACCTCGCCATCCTTGCCCTGGCCGTCGAATCCCCCGAAGACCAGATCCGCTCCACCGTCAGCTCCCTCAGCCCCGCTCTCCACTGGGCCATCGCGGATCCTGCCACCGGCCTGTCCTTCGGCGACATCACCGCCGTCCCCACCCTTTTCCTCTTCGACCGTTCCGGCAAAACTTCCCGCATCCTCTACGGCGCTCCTCCCGACCTCCACACCCAAGTCGAAACCTCCCTCGACACCCTCCTGAAATAACCTCCTCCCCACCTAGATATCACCCCTCCGCCTTGTTGGGGCGCAGCACTGCTGCGCCATCCGTTTGCGCCGCCAAGCCTTCCTCCCCCAACTTTTCCTTGACACGCCATATCCCCTATTCTAATATATCGGCTAGGTAAACATCTATTTGGACTGCGGCAAGTATAGCCCGACCGGGTCGGGGCCTGACTGTCGATTTTTTGTTTTCAGCTTTGACCTCAGAATCTTTGGTCACTATCACTAGGCGCTGCTGGCCCAAATTTCGGAGGGCTTCAAATCAAATTATGTTAACTTCTAAGTCTTTTAGAATCCGCACTCCCAAGATTGCTCGTAACTGCACATTCTAAATGACTTACAGGAACGCTAACTCCTTTAGAATGCGCACTCACAAAAAAGGGGGGATAGGGGGGTGCCCAAAGGGGCTCTCAGCCTAAGGTATTGCAGGTACTCAGAACCGAATCTCAAGATCGTCCGAGCTGGCTTCCTTCGGCTCAATGTACAGATTATCGATCAGCCGCGTCTTCCCCACAAAAACCGCAAGAACGACATAGCAGGGCTTGCCGACCCGCGTGACCGGCTCAAATGTCTTTGCGTCCACGATCTCGGCGTAATCCACCCGCGCAAACCTTTCCGCGCCGAGTACGCGATGTAGCACCGCTTGCAGTTGCAGCGCATCGCGAACCCCCGCGGCCAGTTCGTTTCGTGCGGCCTCCAGTGCCCGATGCAACACCGTCGCCGCATGCCGCTCCTCGGCATTCAGGTACGCATTGCGCGAAGACAACGCCAGCCCGTCCGGCTCGCGTACGATCGGGCAAACCACAATCTCCGTATCGAGATTCAAGTCCCGCGCCATCTGCATGATGATCTTCGACTGCTGCGCATCCTTCCGCCCGAAATATGCAAAATGCGGCTGAACAATTTGCAAAAATTTCATCACCACCGTAGCCACGCCGCGAAAATGTCCCGGCCGCGATCGCCCCTCCAGCCGCTCACTCAATCCCTCTACGTTCACGTACGCTGAAAATCCCGCCGGATAAATCTCCGCCGCCTCCGGCGCAAACAGCGCATCCACTCCCGCTTGCTGCAGCTTCTCGCTGTCGCTCTCAAACGTCCGCGGATATTTTGAAAAATCTTCGTTCGGCCCAAACTGTTTCGGATTCACAAAAATAGAGGCAATCACCGGCGAGCAATCCCGCTTCGCGCGTTCAATCAGCTCCAGATGTCCGCGATGCAGCGCGCCCATCGTCGGCACCAGTCCGATGACGCGGTTCTCCGCACGCGCCTCCCGCGCCCGCTCCTTCATCCAAGCAATGGTTCGGATTGTTTCCACGGTGAAAGGATGGCGCTGAAAACTACGCGCCCGCCGCCGTAGCGCGCTCGCGATAAAAGTGCATCAAGTCCGTCGCAATCGGTTGCGCGCCGAGTTGCCGCAGAAGCGTAGTCACCTGACCGCGGTGATACGTTCCGTGATTCACCAGATGCTGCATCGATTCCCACAGCGGATTGCGATACACGCCAAATTTCAGTGTTTTGTATTCGAATACGCGCTCGAGATCCGCCTGCGACAATCCGCGCACAAAACCGAGCAAGCGCGCTTCGAGTTCGTCCCAGCGTTCCCGCAAGCTCGCCATATCCTGAAATTGCGTTGTATCGGGAAGCGATGACGGAGAACGCCCCTGAAATCTCTCCAGCCAGATCCATTCCGCGCCCCAAATATGCGCCAGCGTATCGCGCACGGATCCAAAACTCGATCCCATCGGCTGAACAAATTTCTCCGCCGTCAGAGCCGCCGCCGCTTCAATCGAACGGCGGTTCGCCCAGGCGTTGTAGTCAAAGAGCGTGCGCATTTCTTGCGGCGTCATTTTCCCCTCCATTTGTAAGACGAGATTTCGGTTGTCATTCCGAGCGGAGCGAGGAATCTGCTTTTGGTTTGCCTCTCGGCGCCTTTTCTACCAGTCGCCGTCACTGTTCACCGGCGCCTCTTTCTGCTCCATGGCCATCTGTGCCGCGTGATAGGACTCGCCATCCGATGGAAACATTCCGCCGCGCACATCGTCGCAGTATTCGCGCACGGCGTTCGAAATCAATTTGCCGACGTTGGCATACTGCCGAGCAAACTTCGGCGTCGCGCCAAATGTGAGTCCGAGCAGATCGTGGATCACCAGGATCTGCCCGTCGCAATCCGGCCCCGCGCCGATCCCGATGGTCGGGATGCGCAATTCCAGCGTGATTTGCGCCGCCAGCTCGCGCGGCACCGCTTCCAGCACCACCGCGAACGCGCCCGCCGCTTCCACCGCACGCGCATCGCGAATCAGAAGCTCCGCGGCATTCGCGGTTTTTCCTTGCACGCGATACCCGCCCAGCGCATTCACGGATTGCGGCGTCAATCCTACATGGCCCATCACCGGAATTTCCGCCTCCGTCAGCCGCGAGATTAATTCCAGCCGCCGCTCGCCGCCTTCCACTTTCACGGCTTCCGCCCCAGCTTCTTTCACGAAGCGCACCGCGTTGCGCAGCGATTCCGCCGTGTCCGTGTGATAGCTGCCGTACGGCATGTCCGCCACCACCAGCGCCCGCCGCGTTCCGCGCCGCACTGCGCGCGTATGATGCAGCATTTCATCGATCGTTACCGCCAGCGTATTGGTGTGGCCGAGCACCACCATGCCCAGCGAATCGCCGACCAGAATCACGTCCACGCCTGCTTCATCCAGCAAGCGCGCGGTCGGATAATCGTACGCCGTCAGGCAGGTGATTTTCCGTGAATTGGTGGGGGAGCCCGCAGCTTTGGATTTCCGCTGCAGGAGTTCGGGCACGGTCACTTTGCCGTTCCCGGAATTCGGAACAACGCTCATGCTAGCCTCCGGTGCCGTTCCCTGAATGCAAGATACAGCCCTGTACTTCGCCTTTGCAAAGAATAGCAAAATTCAATCCGCAGAACTACAAAATTGGATGCGTGACAATGCGAATTAGTTTCCGCGCGGGGCTTGGGAGCGCCCTTTCCATTGGGCGCCGCGGCCGAGGCAGTACCGGGCGGCGGAGAGGCAGGTGGCGTACGCGTAGAAGACGGCTGCGAGGGGCAGAGTGAAGGCCCAATATGGGGGGAGGCTGTAAAACAAAACGGTTAGCAGAAAGGTTGTGGTCATCAGGGCTACTGCGGTGCTGGCCAGGATCCAGGCGGGATCATTTCCACTGAAGAAAAGAATCCAGGCGAGCCAAAAAGTTACGAACAAGCCGGCGAGTACCGCGATGAGCTGCAAAAACGAATAGCGGAGCTGGGTGAAGGCGGTGCGCGCGATCAAGTCGCGAATTTCCGCGAAGGTGCGGTATTCGCGGAGGCTTACGCTGGCGCGGGTGAGGCCCATCCAGATTTTCCCGCCGGTCTTTTTAACGGCGCGGGCGAGCGCGCAATCATCGATCACTTCATTTCGAATGACGGCGATTCCGCCGATGCGTTCGAGCGCAGTGCGACGCAGCAAGATGCATCCGCCGGCTGCGCCTGCCGTGCGCGATTTCGGATCGGCAATCCAGCGCGGCGGGTAGAGCATCAGAAAAAAATAAAGAAACGGGGGGATCAGCAGCTTTTCAGGAAAACTTTTTGCTTGCAGCAGCACCATGAGCGATGCGAGGTCGAGCCTATCCCTCTCCGCGCGAAAAACCAGGCGTTGCAAAGTGTCCGGCGCGTGGACGATGTCCGCATCGGTGAACCAGAAATATATTGGCGCCTTTTCCGCTGCTGCAGAAATGCCTTCGTTCAGCGCCCAGAGTTTTCCGGTCCAGCCTTCCGGAAGCGCGGCGACGGAATGAATCGTCACGCGGCGTGATGCGCCGGAATTCGCCGCAGCTTTCCGCGCTAGATCGGCGGTTCCATCTTCGCTCTGATCGTCAACAACTATGATTTCGAATTCGCCGGGATAATCCTGGCCCACCAGGCTGGCGATCGAGCGAGCAATGGTTTCCGCTTCGTTGCGCGCGGGAACGACGGCGACAACGCGCGGCCAGCGTTCGAGTGGTTTCGGCGCGATGTCATCGTCAACCACTTTCCAGAAATTCCCGCGCCCTAAAAGGAGATAGACCCAAATGGCGAAAGGAATCGCCGCGAGGTAAATGGAACTCAGAAGCACGCGCTATTCTGCAACAAATCTCGTTCTCAGTAATCAGTTTTCAGGTCTCAGTAGGTAGCAAGTTCTTGCTTCTCTGCGCGTGAGGAGAAAACGCGGGCTAACGCACGCGGGGCACGATGTATTGTGCACCCGCTACACAGTTGAGCAGCGCGGGGGATGGTGGCGGCCGGAAAAGCGGGAGCAAGGCTCCCGCACTCCATAAAAAACGGGGAGGAGGACCTGGCCCTCATGGCGAAGAATGGCGGGCTGGTCAGGCCAGATCTTCGGGGCGGATAGGGAGACGGCGAATGCGCTTTCCAGTGGCGGCGAAAATCGCGTTGCACATGGCCGGTGCGACCACCGGCAATCCGGGTTCGCCGATACCGGTCGGCTCTTCCTTGCTCATGACCACGTGAACTTCGGTCTTCGGCGCCTCGTTCATTCGCGGCATCTGGTAATCGTGAAAATTCGATTGCTCGACGCGTCCGCCCTTGATGGTGATAGCGTCATGCGATGTAGCCGACAGCGCATAAATGGCCGCACTCTCGACCTGCGCGCGCACTCCTTCGGGATTAATCGGCCGGCCACAATCGACAGCGTAGACAATGCGCTGCACGTTCACGGCGCCATCTTTCACACTGACTTCAACAACCGCAGCGGTGTAGCTTTCGAACGAGAAGTATCCAGCGATGCCGCGAGAAATTCCTGCCGGCAGCGGCTTGCTCCAATCGGCTTTTTCCGCCGCAAGCCGCAGCACATTTTTGAGACGCGCGGTGTCGAGCGGCTTGCCTTCCTTCGGATTGGTGAAATCGGGAATCTTGCGATCGTCGCCGATGACGCGCAGGCGAAATTCCAGCGGGTCCGCGCCGGCAGCGGCGGCGAGCTCATCCACAAACGATTCGACCACAAAGCCGCTCGAAGAGTGCTCGACGGAGCGCCACCAGGCTCGCGGCACGGACGAGTTTGCTAGCGTGTATTCGAGCCGGAAATTCGGGGTTTGATAGGGAATGAACGCGGCGGTGGCGAATTCGGATTTCTCCGGAGTTTCCTTGCCCTTGGGACTCCACATGGCATCGATGGAGGTGGAGGTCTGGAAATGTTTCCAGGCCGCGAGATTTCCCTTGGCGTCCAGTGCGCCCGAAAAATGATGATAGGAAGCGGGCCGGTAGAAGCCATGCTGCATGTCGTCTTCACGGGTCCAAAAAACCATGACCGGTTTGCCAGAAACTTTCGCCACTTGCGCCGCTTCCATGACGAAGTCCGCCTGATAACGCCTGCCGAATCCACCGCCCATCAGAGTGGTGTGCACGATGACTTTTTCCGGAGGCAGCTTCGCAACTCCAGCGATTACCTGCTGAGCCCACTGCGGCGCCTGCGTGGGCACCCACGCTTCCGCGCCGTCGGGCCGGATGTGAACCATGCAATTCATGGGCTCCATGGTGGCGTGACAAGCAAAAGGCAGTTCGTAGATGGCTTCGATTTTTTTGGAAGCACCAGCAAGGGCAGCGGCAGCGTCGCCGTCGTTGCGAACCACCTTTCCGGGTTTTGCGGCGTTTTCCAGGAATTGCTGGTGGAGTGAAGCGCTAGATTCGGAAGCAGCCGGGCCTTCGTCCCAGGTAATCTGGAGCGCTTTGCGGCCCTGAATGGCGGCCCAGGAATTATCCGCGAGGACAGCAACGCCGCCCGCGGTGAACGCACCCTGTCCCACGGGTTCGATCACGAAAACATCGCGGACGCCGGGCACCGCTTTGGTTTTTGCGGCGTCGAAAGTTTTCACTTTTCCGCCGAAGACCGGGCAGCGGGCGATGACCGCGTACTGCATGCCGGGCGCGCGGGAATCCAAGCCGAACTTTGCGGCGCCGGTAGCTTTTTCGCGACCGTCAACGCGCCGCATGTCGTGGCCGACGATGGTGAAATCATTCGAATTCTTGAGGGGAACGGTCTTGAAGTCCGGCAGCGGAAGTTTCGCCGCATCCGAAACCAGTTCGCCGTAGGTGAGAAAATTCTTGCGCGCGCCGTGGAGGACGCCGCCGTCCTGGGCTTTGCAAGTATCGGGACTGACGTTCCAGTGCGCCGCCGCGGCGGTAACGAGCATTTCGCGCGCCGCTGCGCCGGCCTGCCGCAACGGCAGCCAGGAACCAGCGACGCTGCCACTGCCTCCGGTGCCGTGATCATAAATTTTCGGATTGGTGGGTGCCTGCTCGATCTTCACCTGCTTCCAATCCACGCAGAGTTCTTCCGCGAGAATCATCGGCAACGAAGTCATCACGCTCTGACCCATTTCCGATTTGCCAAGGATGAGCGTGACTTTGTTGTCAGGAGTGATGCGGACCCAGGCGTCGAGCGGATTGGCCGCTTTCTTCTCCTGCTCCTCCGCCTGATCGGCAAAAGCGCGCGGAGCGAGATGGAAGCCGACGACGAGGGCGACACCTCCGGCGGCACCGGTCTTCAGAAAGTCTCGACGGTTTACAGCGGAAACTGTTGCCATAATGCACCTCGGTACGATTCGCGAGCGTAAGGGCTGAGAAGAAACTAGTCGGCTGGCTAGGCCTTCGACTGCATGGAAGCCGCGCGATGAATGGCTTTGCGGATGCGCTGATAGGTGCCGCAGCGGCAGATGTTGCCGCTCATGGCGTCGTCGATATCAGCGTCGGTGGGCTTGGGTTTTTTGGAAAGCAGGGCTACGGCGGACATGATCTGCCCGGACTGGCAGTAGCCGCATTGGGGAACGTCTTCCTCCATCCAGGCTTGCTGGACGGGATGGCTGCCATCGGCGGAGAGACCTTCGATGGTGGTGACTTTTTTGCCCGCGACGCTGGAGATCGCGGTGATGCAGGAACGCGTGGCTTCGCCGTTGATGTGCACGGTACAGGCTCCGCAGAGCGCCATGCCGCAGCCGAACTTGGTGCCGGTCATGTTGAGCGTATCGCGGAGCACCCAGAGCAAGGGCATGTCCGGGCTGACGTCGACGGTTTGCGGTTTGCCGTTCAAGGTGAAACTGGTGGCCATAGTGCCCTCCTACTTGTAGACGGATATCCTACAACAACTCCGCGTATGGATGAAAATGCGCGGAAAGCCGAATAGGGAACCGGTTTTCGAGTAGCCAACTTACCTGGCACATGGCTTCGATGGTATTCTCGGCTTTGGCGTTGTTGAATTTTCGGGGAATTCAGCCGCGGCATGAAAACGTGGAAAGTTTTTATTCTGCTGGGTGGTCTGGCGCTCGCAGGTATTGTCCTCTACGGCGCGCGGCTAATCCGGCATGGCTTTAGCACCGCTGACGAGCCATCTTCCTTAGAGAAAGCCGTGGCTCACGCCACGCGCAACCTGGCCATTCCGCGGAATGCCCGGCTTGAAGCAAATCCCTTGAAGGCCACCCCGGAAGTCCTGAAAGAATCGCGGGAAAGCTTCCTGGATCGTTGTGCAATCTGCCACAGCCAGGACGGCTCGGGGCAAACGAGAGTGGGCCGGAGCCTGTACCCCAAAGTCCCAGACTTGCGGCTGCCCCAGACGCAAAACCTCACGGATGGAGAAATCCGCTACATCATCCGAAATGGCGTGCGAATGACTGGCATGCCCGGCTGGGCGAACCCGCACGACGAGCCGGACGAAGAAAGCTGGAAACTAGTTTTCTTCATACGCAGCCTGCGCCAGTTAACCAGCGAAGAGGCTAAACAACAGGTTGCCGCGGCCAGTTCGGCCCACTACGTCGGCTCACAGGCGTGTCAAAAGTGTCATGCGGGAATCTACGAGCACTGGAAGAAAACACCGATGGCCAATGTCGTTCGCGACCCGCGCGAACATCCCGAGGCCATCATCCCCGATCTGGCCACGAATCCACTGACGAAATTTACGAAGGAACAGGTTGCGCTGGTGTATGGAAGTGTCTGGAAGCAACGGTACTTCACTAAAATCGGCGACGACTATTTTCCGCAGCCGGCGCAGTGGGACGTAACCAATCGCGTGTGGCGGCCCTACTTTGTGGCGAACGGCACCGATTGGTGGGCGACTCTCTATCCACCCGACAATATGCAGCGTCCCACCGGCCCCACTTGCGATGGCTGCCACTCTGTCGATTACAACATCCGCACGAAACAAGTGGCCGAGTGGAACGTAGGCTGCGAACGGTGTCACGGCCCGGGAAGCGAGCATGTGGAACATCCCTCTCGTGGCAACACGCTGAATCCCGCGCGGATGGATTATGTGCGCGCCAACGACACCTGTATTCAGTGCCATTCGCAAGGACGCCCGCTGACCAATCCAATCGAAGGGAAATACTACGATTGGCCGGTCGGCTATCGCGCCGGGCTCAATCTAGCGGATTACTGGCAACTGGAGGAGCACGCGCTCGGCCAACTGACCTTTACGCACTTTCCAGACGGCACAGCGCACAAGAATCGGATGCAGGGGAATGACTTCGTGCAGAGCGTGATGTACCGGCACGGAATTACATGCTTCGCTTGCCACGACGTGCACGGCACGGATAATTACGCGCAACTGCGAAAGCCCGCGGACAAGCTGTGCCTGGATTGCCATGGACCGATGTCACTCAACGGGCCGAGAACGGCTACGCTGCAAGAGCACACGCATCACAAGGACAGCTCGCCGGGGAGCCAGTGCGTGGCATGCCACATGCCCAAGATCGAGACGACCATCGCAGATGTCAAAGTGCGGGCTCACACGTTTGCTTTCATTTATCCGGTTATGACCGACAAGTACAAAATCCCCAATCCATGCACGTCCTGTCATACGGACAAATCGACGGCATGGGCGAGCGAGGCATTGCAGCATTGGCCTGAACGGTCTCCCTGGCGAATCAACTGAGGGCTACGAGCGAGAAATTTCTTTGAGCCGGTAGCGACGGAGATCGCGCTAGCTGGGCGGGGCGACGGATTTTCAATTACTAGGCGCCAATTGTTGCTTCATCCAATTCAGGATCGTGGGGACAAGCTCCGCGTAGAATTTGTTGTCCACCATGAAACCATGGCTCATGCCTTCCACTTCCAGATAGCGGGCTTTGCCGGTGTGAACGCGGTTGACGATCTCCACGATGGCCGAACTATCGGCGCGGCTCATGACGGTGTCCTTCGAGCCGCGAAGGACCAGCACGGGAGCGTCGACGTTCTGCCAAACCTCTCCGAGGTTCAAGGCTTGCAGCTGCTGATAGAAGGCGGCGGGCCGGCCGTATTGGCCATCGGGGCTGTCGTACCAGAGGGCCTTCCATTGCGGGTGGTCACGAAGGATTTGCCCCGGAGCCTGCCCTTGGATCAAGTAGAGATCATAGAATTGCGCGAAAGCTTTCATCGCTGAATTCACTTCAGCGGCGGACTTGCCTTCCGACGTAAGCCTCACGCGCTCGTTCTCCAGCATGTGCTCATACCACGTGCGGCCCCAGGAGCCGGCGGCGACAAAGCCGCGCACGGGATGACGGCGTGAAACGAGTGGAGCGAAGCCGCCGCCGTTGCTCATGCCGATGACGATGATGCGATCCGTATCGATGAATTCGAACTTGGCCATGGAATCAAAAGCCGCCTGGTAGCCTTCCATTTCGCCTTGAAAATCGGACTTGTCGCAGGATGTTCCTCGACTCTCGCCGACCCCGGGCTTGTCCATGCGCACGGTGGCATAGCCGGACTGATCGATCAGGCGAAGAAGCAAGGCGCCGAAGCCGTCGGTTTCGCCCTGGGCGTACTCGACGGAGTCACAGCTTAGCCAGCCGACGAAAAAGAGCACAGGAACTTTGCCTTGAACATTTCTGGGACGGGTGACGAAGGTGCGCAGCCTGTCCCCACGGGAATTGCTGACCCAGTCGTAGAGAACCTCGGCATTTTGAAAATGCTCTTTTGCCGGAGCTTGGGCAAAGGCAACGCCAGCCGTCGTCAAGATGATCGCCAGAAAAAAAGAGACAATTCTTGCAGGCACGAGGACCTCCGCACGCACGAAGGGTTGAGGCTATTTCGTTCTGACGTAACCGTAGTTCAGAAAGTGAGCAAACTCAATTGCCTTCGACGGGGGCGGGCGCAGGCTTCGCGGGAGCTTTGGGAGCCTTTGGTGTTTCCGGTTCGACGCCGCGCCAGCCAACGGGTCGGCCGCTGACAGCTTCTTTCACCGAGCGGAAGAGAACGACGTACATGAGCTGGCGGTAGTAGAAGCGCTGCAATAAGACGGGAATGAGCAGCGTCCAGTCTTCCTTGCGCTCCAGGGCGAAGGCCACCATGCAGGTAAGTATGTCAATGAGCATGAAAGCCAGGAAGAAGAGGACGGATTTCTGAACGTCGGCGCTGGTCCAGAGCTGCGGGAGGTGGGTGACGCGGAACTGCGCCAAGCCCCAGAGAATTAGGGAGCCAAAAAACATCAAATCGATGATCGGCGAGATCAGCGGGAGTACGAGCTGAAATACGAAGATGTTGGGAAGAGCGACCCAGCCCAGCGTTCCGTATTTGGGGCGCAGCAGCGTGTCGCCGTGCTTCCAGAAGGATTGCAGCGTGCCGAAGGTCCAGCGAAAACGCTGGCGGATCAATTGGCCGGCGGTTTCCGGAGCTTCGGTCCAGGCGATGGCTTCTTCGTCGTAGCTGATGCGCCAGCCGAGGCGGCGAATGGCGATGGTCAAGTCGGCGTCTTCCGCGACGGTGTCGGCGCTGATTCCGCCCGCGTCTTCGATGGCTTTCTTGCGCCAGGCGCCGAGAGCGCCTGGTACGACGGTGATGCAATTCAGGAGATCGAAGGCGCGCTTCTCCATGTTCTGGCTGGTGATGTATTCGAGCGCCTGCCAGCGCGTCAGCCAGCGCGAGCGGTTGCCAACTTTGACGTTGCCTGCGACCGCGCCGACGGTGGGATCCGAAAAATGGCGAACGAGCTTGCTGATCGCGTCCGCTTCGATTTCCGTGTCGGCGTCGATGGTGACGACAATTTCAGTGTCCGCCTGAGAGAGCGCCAGGCTAAGCGCGGCCGACTTGCCGCGATTTACCTGATGGATGATGCGGACGCGCGATTCATGGGAGAAATTAGAGTCCAGAAGGTCGCCGGTTTGATCCGTGGAGCCATCGTCCACGACGATGATGCGCAAGTCCTTGAGATCGGAGAGGAGAACGGAGGTGACCGTTTGCACGATGACGCTTTCTTCATTGTGCGCCGGGATGAGGACGGTGACGCTGGGCGGAGGATCGGGCATCACCGCGTGATCGGGGCGAAGTTTTTCGATGATGGCGAGAAGGCCGATGATGAGAGCGCGGAAGCTGACGAGCACGATGCCGAGGATGAAGATAGTGCCGATGAAGAACCGGAACCACTGGAAGAAGGAAAAGATGAATCCGTCGGCGCGGGCTTCGAAACGCTCTTCCCCGGAAAGCGGGAGCATCACCTGCGCCCGCGTTTTACCGATGAGGTCTGCTACGGAAACAAACTGGTAACCCTGCGCGCGCAGCTTGTCGATGATCTGCGGTAGCGCGGCGATGGTCTGGCTGCGGTCTCCTCCACCATCGTGGAGGAGCACGATGTTGCCCTTGTCGGCCTGGCGGAGCACGCTGTCAACAATTTCATTGGCGGGAGCAGGTTTTCCGTCACGGAGTCGCCAGTCGTCGGGGTCGATGCGCTGGCCGACGATGAGGTAACCCATCTCCTGCGCATAAGGCAATTGCGCGACTTCCTCGGCATATTCCGGCTGGTGATCGATGCCATAAGGAGGACGAAAGAGAATGGATTTCACGCCGAGAGTGCTTTCGATGAGCCGCTGCGTCAGATTCAACTGCCAGCGAATCTCCGTACGCGAAATGTCGTCCCATTTCGGGTGTGTGAAAGTGTGGTTCCCGATTTCGTGGCCTTCGGCGTACTCGCGCTGCAAGATGTCCGGGCGGCGATTTGCTTCATCGCCAATGATGAAGAAAACGCCGGGGACATTTTTCTCCTTCAGGATATTCAGAATTTTTGGCGTCCACTGCGGGTCCGGGCCATCGTCGAAGGAAAGTACGATTTTCTTTTCCGCCCAGCCAATCTGGTCGATGTTGAAGGAAAGCGGAATGGAATCGTACTTTTCGTCGGTGAAGAGGTCACTGGCCGCGTCGTACACAAAGGATCTTTTTCCGCTCTTGGGAATGTCCGTGATGTGCCAGATATCGCCCTGACCTTCGAGGATCAGATCCGGGCCGGGAGGAAGATCGGTTAGTTTCTTGCGGATGGCGTCGTCGGGCCGCGTGGCATCCCAAATCGGCCAGATGGAGGTATCCGCCGAGCCCAGGCGCCAGAGCGCGGTGCCCTGCACACCGAGTTTTTCGCTGGCGCGCAATTCGTTGTAGGCGGTGATGGCGTCGAGCATCCAGACCTGATGCACGTGGCTGTGTTCGTCGTAGTAGGAATAGTGCGGATTCAGCGAAGTACTATCAAATTCAATGGTGGCGTCGGATTCCTCGGCGTGCAGCAAGGCTTCCTGGATGCTGAACTCCTGCGCCGGTTCGGCTTCTTTCTTTTTGGCTTCGGACCAGTCGTAAGCGTAGTTGGCGATGCCAACCACGATTTTTTGCGCGGGGACCACGTCGAAGACCTGGCGAATGTTTTCGATGAACCAGTCCTGAGAGGCGATGGGGCCGGGCGGGGAAGTCAGCCAGTGCTGGTCGAAATTCATGAGCACGATGGCGTCGCACTGCTTGCCGAAAAATTCGTAATCGTATTCATCGTCGCGGGCGGGCAGCGCGGTCATGAGCTTCAAGCCCACGGAGTGCAGGGCGGGCGCGAGCGCGCCGATGAATTGGCGGAAATGGGCCTGGCTGGTGTCGGGGACTTCCTCAAAATCAACGACGATGCCGGCCTGGTGGGCATCCACGGCGTATTGGACGACGTCGCGCACCAGACTGTCGCGGGCGGCGGGGTTGGCCAGCATCTGAACCATTTCCTTGATGCGCCACTGCACGCCATCGTAATTGTTCAGCAGCCCCATCATGGGCAACTCGATGGGAGGACTGAACGACTTCATCCATTGATGCAGTTTGTCGTCCTTCAAGAGCGCGACGGCTTGCGCGGGAGTAGCTTTGACCTTGGCCTGGCCGCGCTCGTAATCCACGATGGTCAACGCGCCGTCGGGGGAGACCGCGTGCAATTGCTCGGGAATCAGAACGTCAAGATCCTTGTAATGTTTCTTGAGGGAAGCGAGGCTGTTGGGATCCCAACTGACAAAAAACGCCGCGCGCAACGGGTCGTAGCTGCCGGGGACGGCGCCGAGGTTGGCCACGCGGCGGTGGCGGCCTTCCCGCACCGTGGCAGGCTTCTTTTTGGCTTTCAGAGCTTGGTACTTGGGCTTGGTATCCGGGAAAAGCTCGGCGGGTAAATCGACGCTCGCGGCGATGGTAACGAAAAAATAGGCCAGGAGCAGGGTTAAGAGGACGCCGGAAATTTCCATGGCCCGGCGAGTGCGCCGCCAGCGCACACGCTCCGCGTCATAGAAAATGGGACCGCGTTCCTTCATGGCATCCTTCAACCTGGCGGTACGGCAGGCAAATCAAGATCGGGCTGGGCTGAGTCCGTCTGCGCGAATCCGTCAGCTCTATTGTAAGATGCGAAGCATCGATGAGGCGAGTTTTCTCGAATCCTTTTGTTGCGCTGGCGGCAGGACTCTGCCTGCGGCTGTTTTTCGTGCTCAAGTATCCCGCCAACTCCGGGGATACGGTTCTTTACGAACAGATCGCCACAAACTGGCTGAAGCGCCATGTTTATGCGATGGACGTGGGCGGGGTGGTTACGCCGGTTGATCTGCGCATGCCGGGGTATCCGGCGTTTCTGGCCATTGTGTATACGCTCACGGGACGGACAGGAGCGGATGCGCGGATTTGGGTGATGCTTGGGCAGATTGCGGTTGATCTTCTTGCTTGCGTGCTGATTGCGCGGCTGGCGGAGCTTCTGGCGTGCGCAGGCCGAGGAGTCGAGACGAACAAACGCGTTCGAATCGTCGCGCTATGGCTCGCGGCATTGTGTCCGTTTACGGCGAATTACACGGCGGTGCCGCTGACGGAAGTGTTCGCTGTGTTTTGGACGGCGCTGGCATGCTGCGGCCTCGTCGTTGCGCTGCGGCGCGTGGAGCAGCCCGATTTTCTACGGAAGGGCTCCCATCTGCCGATTGGAAAGAGCGTGGAGTACACCGCGCTTGGAGCAGGGTGGATTGTTGGCATGGGCACGTTGTTTCGTCCGGAGACGCCGCTCCTTTTGATTGCGGCGGCGATTGTGTTCGGCGGAATGTTCTTCTTTCTGCACAATTTCAAGCGCTGGGTCATGGTTTGCCTGGCGATGGCGCTTGGTTGCGCGATGGCGCTTTCTCCCTGGGCTTTGCGCAATCTTGTGACACTGGGCGAGCCACAGTTTCTTGCGCCGAAGGATTCGAATCTGCCGGGGGAACTGGTGCCGTACGGATTCATGGCCTGGGAAAAGACGTGGCTCTTCCGGGTACGCGATTGCTACCTGGTGCCGTGGAGACTGAACGGCGAAACCATCTATGTCGACGACATTCCCGCGCGGGCATTTGACACGCCGGAAGAAAAGCTGCGCGTGGCAGCGATTCTGGAACAGTACAACGATGACCTGACGCTTACGGCGGAAGAGGATGCGGCGTTCGGGCAGCTGGCCCGGGAACGGACCGCGCGGCATCCCTTGCGGACCTATGTGTGGATACCTGCCGCACGCGCAGTGACCATCTGGTTTACGCCGCGGATTGAGTTGGTGCCGATTGCAGGGCACGTTTTTCCGCTGGCGCAGATGCGAGAGGATGACCCGGTCGATCAGGAAGTCACGAGCCTGTTTTTTGTGTTGAATTTATTTTATGTGGGGCTGGGAATTTTGGGATGCGTGCGGCTGTGGCGTTCGAATGCGGCGGTGCGGCCAGCGGTAGCGTTTCTCGCGGTATTCATCGTGCTTCGAACGGCGTTTCTGACAACGCTGGAAACGCCCGAGCCGCGTTACGTTCTGGTTTGTTTTCCGGCGTTGATTGCGCTGGGCGCGCAGATTTTCGCGGGGCGTTCCGAGGCGGCGTCGAGCAAAATTTCTCTCGTGCTGAGTTGATCTCCCCGAAATGCGCACAGGATAAATCCTGCGCCACTATTTTTCCTCGAAGGGTTCGGGGTGAATGGTGACGCGATAGATTTGGGGAAATTTTTCTTTGACGCGATCTTCAAGAACAGCGGTCACGTCGTGGACCTGGGTGATGGGTAGCGTGCTCTTCATAGTGCAGTGGCAGGAGACGAAGATGTGGTGCTCCACCTGGCGCGCGCGCACGTCGTGGCAGTTCACCAGTTCATCGAATTCCGCGGGCAGCCCGTTGATGAACCCTTCGATGGAGCGAGAAAGCTGCTTCATCTCACCGATGCCCGCGTCGGGAGTAGCAATGTGGCGTCCGAGCGGCTCGATATGAATGTTGACTTCGACGGGATCGCCGCGGAGTTCGCGAATTTTCTCTTCCAGTTCCGACGCCTGGCGATGGGCTTCGCGCAGGCTTAAATTCTCATCCACTTCCAAGTGCAGTTCGACGAAGAGCTGGCCGTCTTGTTGCACGGCGGTCAAGTCATGAATGGCGACGCCCATGCGCTGCGCGGCGGCGCGAATGGCTTCGAAGAGATGTTCCCCTTGCGGGGCGCGAGGTTCCGCGTGGACCATGACGTCGGAGGGAACGATTTCGCCGATGCGCTTCTCGATGGCGTCGCTGAGGGCGTGGACCTGCTCGAGGCTGGCGGTGCGAGCCACACTGACGGTGGCATCGACAAAATGGCGATTGCCGGCGCGTCGCACGCGCACGCGATCCACGTCCAGGACGCCGTCCATGCCGGCGACGGAGCGGGCAATTTCCTGCTGCAAACCCAGCGGCGCAACGTCAAGAAGCGCATCGAGAGTACGTTTGCCAAGACGCGCGCCGACCCAGAGGATCACGGCGGCGACAGCGAGGCCAGCCAGGGCATCGGCATAATTCAGCCACGGCATGTTCCAAGCCTCACCCGCCCAGACAAGCCCGATGCCGAGGATAACGATGATGGTGCTCCACACGTCGGTAGAGAAATGCAGCGCATCCGCCTCCAGAGCGTCGCTCGAATATTTTTTTGCCACACGCGCAAGGGCCCGGGCCCGGGTGAAGTCGATTGAGAGGGCGACGAGAAGCACCAGGATGGCGGTTACGCTGGGCTGGATATGCACGCTACGGAAAAACAAACGGGCGACTGCTTCGTAGATGATATAAAGAGCGGTAAGCGCGAGGAGGCCGGTTTCGACGAAGGCGGAAAAATTTTCAAATTTGCCGTGGCCGTAAAGATGCCGTTCATCCGCGGGTTGATCCGCCAGCCGCACGGAGACAAGCGTAATAATTGCGGCGATCAAGTCGAGGGAGGAGTGCAACGCCTCGGAAAGAACGCCGAGGCTGCCCGTGCGAAGGACCAGAAATGTTTTGAGGGAGACAAGAAGGACGGCAGAGGCCACGCTCAGCAGCGCGGCGCGCTTCTTCTCACGCACTTCCTCGATATGGGTAGCCGTTACCACGGTGCGTTTAGACTACCTTAACTCGCTCATTTCCCCTTATCGGCCGCGTTGCCAGACGACACTGGATCGAACATGCCGCGCGGTAGCACGGGTGCAAATTTCAACAGTATTTAACTGTGGGTAGTCGCACTTCTTATAATGTTGTTTGTTCTTTGTTTTAGGTTATGCTAACGCCCGCTCGTCAGCCAACATTCCTTGAGGGAGACGATATGCGTGCCCATTTCCGTGGTGTCTCGCTTTTCCATACTGCGCCTGGTGTCTATACCGCCCAGTCCAGTCTGGGCAGGCACAATTCACCTCCGACGATTGCGGAGAGAAGTTTTGCAATCCTTCTTTACGCGGTAGCACTCATTCTATTGGTGAGTCCTGAAGTGCGGGCACAGTCTGCTGCGAACTCCGATCCAGCCTATGTTGCGCTTCGCAATTTGGGTCTGGGGAGCGAAGCGGTAAGTGTTACGAACTTCGAGCTCAAACGAGACGCGGGCACGTTTCGTCTAAATTCAGGCACTTTCTGTTTTGTTCCCCCGGTGAACGGCAAGGTGACCGGAGCGGTGTTCGCGGGCGACGGCGCATTCCTACTCGTCCCTCCCAACGAAACCGAGCGGAAGAGTTTGAAATTCCTGACGAAAGAAGACGAATTCAGCGAAAAATTTGACCGGCTGGTGATTCGATTCACGGACTCCACGTACGAGGAAATCAAGAAAGGCGGAACACCCGGCGCAGGGACCTGTGACGCGGGGATCCTGAAAGACAGCCAGAATGCGATGCGCCACAAAATAAAGCACAACCTGGAAGCCGAGCTGCTCGGGGAGGTGCTGAGTTCCGAGCCACGAGGGATGTTCGTGGCGTTCATCCACGGCAAGCGGTATGACGACAAGGAGATTTATTCGCTCGATCCCAACGCGGATTCGAGTCAAGTGGACTTCTGGACCTACGACGATAACAAGTGGGGCGATTGGGCATCGTTCAGCTTTTCCAAGCCACAGCCCAAGGAGTCCGTCGGCAGGGCCATACGCATCGAGCACCATCAACTGGAGACTTCCCTGGAAAAAAACGGCAATCTCTCCGGGAAGGCTACGACCACTTTTGTCTGCCTTCGCAATGGGCTGCGTGTGGTTCCTTTCTCCCTGTTTCACACTCTTCGTGTGCAGTCCGTAACGGCCGAAGGCCAACCTCTTGCGTTCATCCAGGAAGACAAGAACGACGATGCGGACTTTGCGGTGATTTTGCCCAAGCCGCTGGCAGTGGGCGAAAAGTTCAGTGTGACAACGACGTACAGCGGCAAGGAAGCGGTCTCCAACGAAGGCGGCGGTAACTACTTCCCGATCGCGCGTGACGATTGGTATCCCAACAACGTAGGTGCCGGGTTTGGCGAGTATGCCTCCTATGACATGGGCTTTCGCATTCCCAAGGGGATGAAGATCGCCGCTACGGGAGCGCTCGTAAGCGACAGCAACGAGGGGGGACAAAACGTCACAGTGTGGAAAAGCGAAGCTCCTCAGACGGTTGCCGGATTCAGTTTGGGCAGGTTTAAAGTGGAGGAGGCAAGGCTGAAAAAACCCGAGGTTTTCATCCAATCGTTTGCCAACGAGGATTCTCCGGGCTGGGTGACTTCGCTGCAGCGCTCCGTCAACGGCGATTTACCGGGAGAACGTCCGATGGAAGCGACCCTGGGCACGATGAGCACGGTATCGCTAAACAAGAAGGCGCTCGCCGAAGGAGAGCTTGCGGTCGAACTTTACACGGATTATTTCGGACCCTCGTTGTTTTCACACCTCCAGATTACCCAGCAAACAGCGTGCAACTTCGGCCAGTCGTGGCCCGGACTGGTGTGGATTCCCATCTGCTATTACTTTGACGCCACGGTCAGACATCAACTGGGCCTGGACTGGGGCGATCGCGGGTATTGGAAGGTCGTTACGCCGCACGAGGTCGCGCACCAATGGTGGGGCAACACCGTGGGATTTAGTTCCAGCCGCGACCAGTGGATGAGCGAAGGGTTCGCAGACATGTCCGCATCGCTGTACCTCAGCATGATCGAAAAAGATCCCAAGAAGTTCGTCGCATTCTGGAATGATGAACGTCAATTACTCCTCGATCGCGATTCGCAAGGCTATCGAGCGATTGATGTTGGCCCTCTGACCATGGGCTACCGTGCCAGCAACTCGCGCACGGGCGGCGGCATTACCCGGCGGCTCATTTACCCGAAGGGTGCGTATGTCCTGCACATGATCCGCATGATGATGTACGACAGCCGCAACGGGGATAAGCAATTCAAGGAGACCATGCAGGATTTCGTCAACACCTACCGCGGAAAAGCCGCCTCGACCGAGGATTTCAAGGCGATGGTGGAAAAGCACATGACGGGGGCGATGGACCTCGACGGAAATCACAAGATGGACTGGTTCTTCAACCAGTATGTATATGGCACTGGAATTTCGCTGTATGCACTTCACTCCACAGCGGAAGCGACTCCCGATGGCAAGACGAGGCTCAAGGCGGAATTAACTCGCACGGGAGTCCCGGGCACCTGGAAGGATGTCGTGCCGATCTACGCCCACGTGGGTGACAAGAGTATGCGACTCGGAAGTATTTCCGCCAAGCACGCTGTAGAGACCATCGATGTAACGCTGCCCGGGAAGATCGATCGCCTGACGATCAATGATTTCGACGATCTTCTTATGGATGTAAAGCAATAATTTCCCACGAAGACGGAATCACGGTCCGGCGTTGGCGCACGACGGCGTTCTTTTCTGCTGGGATTAGGATCGCGGAATGAAACGCAGGGCGGCGGAATTCATGCAGTAGCGGAGGCCGGTGGGTTCGGGGCCGTCGGTGAAGACGTGGCCGAGGTGGGCGTCACAGAGAGTGCAGGTCACTTCCGTTCGAAGCGCTCCCATGCTGAAGTCTTTTTTCTCGCGGACATTTTCCCTGGCGACAGGTTCCCAGAAGCTGGGCCAGCCGGTGCCGGAATCGAACTTTGAACGGGAATCAAAAAGCGCGGTGCCGCAATCGATGCAGCGATAGAGACCGGGAGCGTGCTGATCGTAGAGAGCGCCCGAGAAGGCGAACTCGGTAGCGGCGCGGCGGGTGACGTCGTACTGCAGAGGTGTTAGCTGTTTTTTCCAGTCCGCTCTGGTTTTTTGGATTTTCGGCAGAGCGAACGTGCCGAGTCGTTGGCCATCGTCAGCAAACTTAACGATTTTGACGGGACCTGGGTCGCCGGCTGGTTCGGAATCATCCGCGAAAGCTGAAAGGCAGACGCGCTCCACACCCACCAGCAAGCCGTAGCCGGCAAGCGTTGCAGCGCCGTAAATGAAGCCCCTGCGGGTGAACTCTTTCATGGCGAATGATCCCGTCGGAAAAATACTACTTTGCGGCGCTCATCGGCGGCGGGGGCATGAGCGGCAGACGCTTGGCTTCGCCGCGGGCTCCGCGGACTTCCAGCTCTTCAAAGAAAAGTGAGGGCGCAACCACCGAGGCGGGCAAGCCGCCCTGTGCGGAGCCAAACGCTCCGAGGGCGGTGCCGGAGAAGCCGGTGACCTGGCTCTGCATGTAGTTGTAAACGAAATTGTCGTTGCCGATGGCAGTGATGTTGCGCAAGGCGCGGGTGTTCAATCCGATGATGCGCGCGCCGCGGACCATTTCTTCGCGCCCGGTATCCGGATAGATGCGGTAAACGACCAGTGGCAATCGATCTCCGGTGCCAGCGCCGCCGCCGTAGCTTGCCAGGAGTTCAGAAAAATCCTCCTGGTGAAGCAGGCTCAGCGAGGGATTATCCATTTCGCGGACGATGAGGCAATAGTTCAGCTTTTCCGCGCGGCAGGCGTCCAGGAATTTTTTCTTCATCTCCGCGGGAGAAAGAGTTTCCGAGGAGGTGAAGAAAGTATTGCTCATAGTAGGCTTGGAATCGTTCAGAAACGCGGCGCGTCCGTGGCCGTTGGATTCGCCGAAGTCCGGCCCGGGGCGGCGAGACATCAATTCGCCCTTGAGGTTTCCGTTCTCTACGAGCGTGACTTTCTCCGCGCGAACACCTTCGTTATCCACTGCGTATCCGCCGAGAAGAGGTGTGCCCTTAAATTCCTTGGCTCCGGGGTCATCGACCACGGTGACACTCGTGGGCAGAACTCTTGCGCCGATTCTCCCAACCCAGTCACTCTTTCCACCCAATCCACTCAAGAGCTGTTCCATTACAGGAGTGAAGGATACCGGCGGCCGCGCACCGTTCACGGCAGGACCAAGAACCTGCGCGAGAAGGGGCGCCGCAGCGCGCGCTTCAAATAGAACGGGCCCGGTGTAATCCTGCGCAGGGGGAGCGGCGCGGAGAGTCATCAATTCCGTTGCAGCGACATTCAAGCCCTTGCGAACGGCGTCGACGCCCGGAAGATCCGCGGGTTTCGGCGCGTAGGTGGCATAAAGATTGTTCAGGGGCACGCCATCGTCGGCGAGAGCGTTCATTCCGGATTCGATGGCAGCATAGGTGCGGTTTTGACGGATCTCGGTGCCTTCGCTGGTCAGAAGATACTCGGTCGCATAGACGAGATAATAGGTGACCCGCGATTCATAAATTTGCGGAAAGGCGCGAAGAGCAGCCGAAGTTTCCCGTGCTTCCTGATCCCAATCGCGATTGGTCCAATCCGGGGTGAGCAGGGGCTCGATGAGTTTCACGGGCTCGGCTTTGGAGAAATCGTCGATGTCCGATTGGCGAGCCAGGCTGCTGAGATAGGCCTGCTTCCGGGAGTAAGTTTCCACGGCTTCCTTGAAGGCCTGATCGGTGGCGATCCACAAATCCTGGCGGAGCGAATCATAGTCACGGTCGATGCCGACGGAGCCGGTGGGACCGATGAAGCCGCGGAAGCCGTCATCGCTCACGAAATTCGAACTGTCCAGCTTGTAGCCGCCTACGCGAGCTTGCACATCCATGAAGCGGTTGCGCGCGGAAGTGCTGGAGAAGATGGTGCCGAATTCCGCGACGACTTCGCGCACATCGAGGTCGAGCAAGCGGTATTCGAGGTAGTAAGGACGGACGGGCTTGTCGGTGCCGGGAATTTTCAGTTCGAGACGGGTTTTGGCGCGAGCCATTTCGTCGCGCATGGCCTGGAGGGTGTGGTCGTTGTCCTGCTGAGCGAATGCGTGGGGAGCGGTACCGCAACTCAGGAACGCGAGAAGGAAACCTACGCCTGCAATCGTCTGCGCGCGCCTCACAGCTGGCCTCCGGTTTTTACGGTGTCGTGCGCCGGGGGAGGCAGAATCGGTGGCCGATCCGTGGAGCTCTCTTTTTTCTGCACTTCCAGTTCGGAGGTCAGAATCGCGGGGGAAGCAGCGGAAACCGGCACGGAGCCGGACTCTGCGCCGCAGTATCCGTTGAACACCTCCGGCGTATCGCCGGTCGCGACGATTTTCGTCAAGGCTGCAAGCGGTGTGCCGACGATATCCACTCCACGGACCAACTCGTCCGGGCGCCCGTCAGGGAAAACTTTGTAAACCACTAGAGGGAGCACCTGGAAGGCCTGCGGCTGGCCGCGGCCAGTAAAGGTAAATCCGCCGGCGATGTCGTCGATCAACAAGCCGTAGGGCTTTCCCTGAGCTTTGATGAGTTCGATGAGCTGGACGCGGAGTTCCGCGTTGGTCACCATTTTGCTGCTGGTAACGATCAGATTGCCTTGACGCGAAACCGGTGTCGCGCCCAATTGGCGTCTTCCGTGGCCGTTCGAATTGGGAAAGCCCGTCAGCGGGGAGCGCGACATTTCGAAATTCTTGAGCACACCGTGATCCACGAGCACCACGCGCTGCGCCGGAACGCCTTCGTCATCGTACTGGTAGTAGCCGAGCAGGTCTTGCGAGCCGAGCTTCTTCAGGGTGGTGTCGTCGGTGATGCTGAGGAAGCTGGGCAGGATTTGTTCACCGACTTTTTTGGAGAAGGTTTGTCCTTCGGTGACGTCCTTTTGACGATGGCCTTCGGCGCGATGGCCGAATACTTCATGAAAAAATACCGCGGCAGCGCGGCCGGTCAACAACGCGGGGCCAACAATCGGATCGTTGATGGGCGCGGCGACCAGGCCTTCCAGTTCCTTGCGCATGGTGGCTCCCGCGGCGTAGACGGCTTTGTCGTCCGGGGCCTCGGAAGGATTCACCCAATCAAAGTTGTAGTAGCGGTCGATGTCCATGCCGTCGGGAGCTTTGCCTTGAATGAAAAGCTCGAGACGGTAGCGAATCTGCCCAAACTGCAATTGCGTGCCTTCGCTGGTGACCTGAAAGGCGTTCTGGGCCTGCGCTGTAAAGGTGACGATGGAGTTGATGATGGCCGGTGATTCGCGGAAGGCCTTGGTGTAGGCGCGAACTTTCTCTTCCCAGGGTTTACGGTCGACCGAAATGGACGTGAGCGGGCCGATGAAATTGTGGGGTTGTTCACGCGAAAAATCCGGGGCGCGGCCTTCCGCAGTTTCGACCTTCACTTCTTTTCCCGTCTTGATCTTGATGAGTGCTTCGGAGGCGGCGCGGTATTGCTTGTCGGTTTCCAGCCAGATGGCGCGGCGCAGAACTTCGGCGTCATCATCGATGGGTACGGGCGTGCCGGGGCCCCCGCTCTGCATCTGGCGTTCGCCGACTTTATGGGAATTGTCGAGGTTATAGCTGCCGGTGCGAACCGAAACTTCCAGCCAGCGGTTGCGCGCGGCGTCGCTGCTCAGGAGGGCTCCATTGGAGCCGGAGACGTTCACGCGTTGGGTATCCGTGATGGTGTAGCTCAGGTAGTAGGCCGGGGGATCCAGCGTGCCCAGGGTTTTCAGGGAGCGTTCGAGCTCCGTTTGCAGCGCCGCGAGGAGTGGGGAGCGCTTCGCCTGGACATCGGGAGGCGCGGCTTGGGCCAATGGAACGGTGGCCGTGGCCGTGGCGCCCAGGAGAATCAGTGCGAATAGCAGGGAATTCACGCGACTACGAGTCGAAATGGTCAAAGAGAGCCTCACTTGCTATTAGACGGGATAGCGAAACATCCAGTGTACGCTACCGCATTGGGGCATACAAACCGCCCGAAAGGCAGGTTCTAGGATTTTACGTAACACTTCTATTGGACGGCTCCGGCGGACGAAGCGTTGCACCAAATCCGCGCCAAGCTTGCGCTGGGAAACGAACGGCCCTGGCAGCGACGGGAGGCCAGGGCCACGGAAGCGAGTTTTGAGATCGTCTTAAGAAATCTATGGGCACTGTCCCGTTGCCGGATTTGGCTTGCAGCCGGTCTGCACTGTACGGCCCGGGCGAGTCAGACCGACTCCTAAACCTACGCCGACAGCGGCGCCGACGATTGCGATCGTCCCGAAAACTCCCAGGTGAGGACCGGCCGGATTGGCGCCCACGGAACTTCCGGCATCGGTATCCTTGGTGGTTGCGACCAGCAGGTCAAGAGGCGCCTGCGCTGGCGGAGTTGGTCCGGCATTGTCGCCGTTGCGGACGTTGGTCATTTGCCCGGCTTTGACCAGGACACACACGCCTGCCAGATTGCAGACTTTCACCAGGCCCTCGAACACGATCACGTTCATGGTGCTGGTCGAGTTGTCGTAACCGGTGAAGAAATCCGTTCCGACGACACCCGCGACTCCAGCCGGAGTGCGCACTTCGAACTTACCGTCGGGCTTGGCGATTTTTTGCGCTTGCGTGCGGAGCTTGCCATAGGTGAGCTCCAGCTCGGTCTGCTGCGCACCGGCATCGTGCTTGACGACCTTCATGGAGGATTCCGAGCCCACATTGAGGACCGAGCCATCATCCAGGGCGATTCGCGCGCGGGCGTTCGCCTGGGTGTTGACGAGGTCCTGCCAATCCACGACGGATTTTGCGGACGCTGACACCGTCTTCGAGCCGCGCGCAATGCTGACCGCTGGAATTACCCGCGAGACTTCTCCGGCGCGCTGTCCGCCAGTTTGGGGCGCTGCCCAGATGTCCGCAGGGATTGTAAGGAGGAATGAAAGCAAAACGGCCAATACCAGGGCCAAGGGGGACTTTGTGTGCATCGAGGACTCTCCTAGATAAGTTGCGTTCGCAAACGAAATTGCCTGTATCTATCGTAGTTACTGGAGAGCGCCAAGGCTGTCAATCGCATTCCCGGAGCCTTTTGCCCACTCTCTACATGGCGGTGTGAGCACATTGCCGGGTTATCAACTAGCCGGAGTAGTGGAACAGGGCTGCTGCCATATCGTCGTGCTGTTCGCGGCCTTGCGAGAAATCTTGAACTGCGGAAAAAATTCTTCCCAATATTTCCGCTGGCGATAAATGGTGCTGATGCCTGCAAAGGTCCTGGAGGCGCTCGAGCCCGAACTGCTCGCCATCCCGGTCGAACGCGTCTGTAATGCCATCGGTGCAGAAGAGCACGGAATCGCCGGGACTGAGGCGCATGGTCAAAGTTTCGTAGCTGGTGCCTTCGAATAACCCTGAGGGAATGCCCGCCAGCCCGAGCGAGCGGCAACCATCGGCGCAGAGGTGAAAAGGGCCGGGCATGCCGGCGCTGGCGATACGCAATTCACCGCTACGGGGATCGAATACCGCGTATTGAATGGCCGCGTGGCGCCGGGGCATGCCGCGGATCATCAGTCGGCGATTGAAAGTGGCAAGAGTATCGCTAGGGGAGGCTCCGGTCTTGTGCACGCCGCGCAAGGTCCCCACAGCCAATGCGGCGTAGAGCGCGGCTGACAGGCCTTTGCCGGAGACATCGCAGAGATAGAGACCGATGGTTCCGTCCAGCAGTTCGAAATAGTCCAGAAAATCGCCGCCTACGGCTGAGACCGGCTGGAATTCGTGGGAGATGGTGACAAGCTTCGTGCGCAACGATTCCGCAGGCAGCATGACGGCCTGGATGGAGCGGGCTTCTTCAAGCTCCTCTTCCCTGAGCTTTTCAATGCCATGCAGCTCGAGCAGTGGCACAGTCCTAATCATTTGCCTGTCCAAGGGGGACGATTCACCGGGAAGGGGGATTCGGCGGTACTTCGGAGTCTAGCAGAGCGGTTCGCAGGTGCAGGGAAAAAGAGCGGGGGTTGTTTCCTTATACACTTTTAATCAGCTTTGCTTGCGAGTGGCGCGGCTGGAGGCCAGAATTGAATCATGAAATCGCTTATTGGAATTCTGGTTGCAGCCGCGCTATTTTTTGTTATCTACCGCGCTTATTTGAAGAAGATGCCGACCACGGATGAAGGTACGGCGCCGACCCAGGCGATCAGCCTGACCGGCGTGCGCAGCGACCTGCTGCAGATCGCGCAAGCGGAACGCGGGTATGTAGCCACGAACGGGCATTGCGGCACGCTCGACGAACTCCTTTCCAGTAACACCATTTCGATGGCCCGCAGCGAACGCGACGGATATTCTTATTCGCTGGAGTGCTCCGGAGGCGAGTTCACCGTCACCGCGCACCACTCTCCCGCCCCGGCAGGGTCTCCTATCCGCTATCCCAACCTGGCGATCGACTCCAGCATGCAAGTTCACGAAGTCAACTAACCATTGGCCCGGGAAGCAGCCTGGGTGACCAAGGCGAGGCGGAATTCCGTCTAAATTTCGGGAACTTTCTGCCTACGCCCACCGTACTTCCTAATGAAAGCGGTTCCCACGACAAACGGCGTCTCACTGGCGCATTTATGAGAGAAGGAGCACACCATGGGCGGAGAATTGATTGGATTGGTGGCGGTGATTCTGGGGATGGGCGTTCCCCTTGGCGCGCTGTATACCTATTACCGGGTGCGCAGGCTTCGCAGCGAAGAGCGGCTGGCGGCGATAGCGCGGGGAGTGGAAATTCCGATGGAGCCTGAGCTGAACCAGGCGGGGCGTTCCCGGCGCGCGGGCATTTTGCTAGTCAGCGGAGCGCTCGGTTACATTCTTACTTTCGGGCTAATCGCGCAGCTCCAGGCGGATCGTGATCTCTGGACGGTGGCGGCGTTTGGCATTATTCCGCTGGCTGTGGGAATCGGATATTTCCTGGATTGGTCCATGATCCGGCGAGACGTCCGGACGTAGCGCCAAGTCCTTTCCTTTAAGACAAAGGCGGGTTCTCTCTTCTCGTCTGTCGAGGGAGGGGGCCCGCCTTCCTGATTTATTTTGCGCTGTGACGGCTTATGACGTCCGTTTCTGATCCACGACCAGCACTCCCGCTTCAGCGTAGTTCGTTGCCGGGACATCGTGAAACGAAACGTGGATGTTTTCGCGCTTTGCTTTGCCATCTTCGATGAGTACGGAGGTGACGCGCTCGGCGATCTTGCGTTTTTGCTCTGGCGTGCGTCCCTCGACCCACGTGATTTGGACATGCGGCATGGTTTTCCTCCCTAGCTTCGCGCTCGAATCGTATTTCGCTGAAAACGCTGGCATTCTATCCGTCGGGAGAGCTTCCCGCAAAGCTCGCGGCGCGCTGTGCTAGAATTACCTACCCATGCATCCGGCGATTCCTCACCTGATTGAGCTGCAGCGCATCGACCACCAGATTGCCGTTTTGCGCGCAGATCTCGAGGCTTTTCCGAAGCGTGTTATGGATGCCGATGCCAAACTGACGGTCGCGCGCGGGGAACTTGCCGCCGCGAAAACGACCCACACGGAAGGCGCGGCGGAACGCAAGAAACTTGAGTTTGACGTCCAACAGTGGAAAGACCGCGCTCGAAAGTACCGCGATCAGAGCGGGGCGGTAAAAACCAACGAGTCCTTCAAAGCATTGCAGCATGAAATCGCCACCGCCGAAGCGGAAGTGGCCAAAGCGGAAGACCGCCAGCTCGAAGTCATGATGGCTGGCGAAGACCTGGAGCGGCGAGTGAAATTGGCCGAAGGCCGGTTAAAGGAAGCCGAGCAAGCGGTGGCCGCTGAACGAAAAGTGATTCACGCGCAAGCGGCGGAGAAGAAAAAGCAGCTCGAAACGGTTCTCGCCGAACGCGAGCGCATCATCGCACCGGTGCCGGAGGATTTGCGAGAGCTTTACGCGCGCATAGCCAAGCGCCATAACGGAACGGCCATGGCCGAAGCGCGCGATGGGCAATGCCGCGGGTGTGGCATGCGCGTGCTGCCGCATATTCTTCAGGAACTGCGCACGGAGACGAATGAAGAAGTTTTTCGCTGCGAGAGCTGCGGATTGATCCAGTATTCATTGGAACCGATTCCCGTGGCGAATCCCGCCGGCGGGTCTCCGAACACATCCTCGACAGCCGCAGCAAATTCCTGATGCCACCACGCAAACCTACAACACGGGGCAAAGGCCTGTTTCCCGAGACGCCGGCGGAGCCGAAACCGGCCGGCGCTGCGTTCCGCGTGAATATTGACGGCGGCTCGCGCGGCAATCCGGGCCCGGCGGCTTATGGGGTGGTCATTCGCGATGGGAGCGGCGAACTGGTCGCTACGCTGAAAAAGTATATCGGCCGGTTTTCCAACAATGTTGCGGAGTATTACGGGCTGATCGCGGCACTCGATTATGCGCAGGAGCACAAGATGCGCGCGCTGCGCGTGGAGAGCGATTCGGAACTCCTGGTGAAGCAGATGCGCGGGCAGTACAAAGTGAAAAGCCCGGATCTACAGCCGCTATTCGAGCGCGCCAAGAAAATGTCGCTGGGATTCGAATCGTTCCGCATCGATCACGTCTATCGTGAACAGAACCGCGAAGCGGATGCGCTTGCCAACGAAGCGCTGGACGCTTCGGAGGGCGTTACCCCACGCGCGCCTGCGGCGAAGAAGGCCGAAGCCCCAGTCGCGAAAATTGAGCCCGCCAGCGGGAAGCCGGAACCGCGCAAGGTCCAGGCGCGTTTTCGCAGCGGAGTACTTTATCTTCTGGAAGATGTCGAATTGCCGGACGGCATGGTGGTGGATGTTTCCATTCACCTGCGTCCGAAGCCCGTGGCCTGAGCCGGGTCCTGATTATTTCAAGGAATAGGAACGGTAGAGAGTATCGCGCTGGGCAGGGATGAAGCCAGCGTCGGAGATGATGCGGCGGAGTTCGCCTTCGTTGGTGCGATTTCTTACGCCGGCGGCGAAGACGACATTTTCTTCGATGAGGATGCTGCCGACGTCGTCGGCGCCAAACTGCAGCCCGACCTGGCAGACCTTGATTCCCGGGGTGAGCCAGCTTGACTGGATATGGTCGAAATTGTCGAGATAGAGGCGGCTGACGGCGAGCGTCTTCAAATAATCCACCGCGGTGGTTTCCTGGATCTTCTTGCCAAGCGCGGTATTTTCCGCGGCGAAAACCCACGGAATGAAGGCCGTGAATCCTCCGGTGTCTTCCTGAATTCGGCGGATCCTCTCCAGGTGATTCACACGATGGCGCAGCTCTTCACCACAGCCGAACATCATGGTGGCGGTGGTGCGCAGACCGAGCGAATGCGCCACGCGGTGCATTTCTTCCCAGTCGTCGCTGGTGCACTTCAGCCGCGCAATCTTCGCTCGAACTTCATCGTCTAGAATCTCGGCGCCTCCGCCGGGAATGGATTGCAGCCCGGCGTCCATCAGTCGCTGGATGGTTTCACGGATGCTGATTTCGCTTACTTCCGCGATACACAGAATTTCCGGCGCGGAAAAACAGTGCAGATGAACCTGCGGGTAACGCCCCTTCAGAGATCGCAACAAATTTTCGTAGTAGCCGATCTGCAAGTCGGGATGCAGGCCGCCCTGGAGGAGGATTCCGGTCCCGCCGAGGGCGAGCATTTCGTCGATTTTCTGGTAGATCTGTTCAAACGAGAGAATGTAGCCGTCTTTCGAACCGAGCGGAGCGTAGAACGCGCAGAAGGAGCAGTATTCGGTGCAGAAATTCGTGTAGTTGATGTTGCGGTCGATTTGATAGGTGACGACGCGCGGGTCGTTTTTCTTCAGGCGCATTTGATGCGCAGCCATTCCGATGCCCACCAGGTCATCGGATTCGAGCATTTCCAGAGCTTCTTGTTTTGTCAGTCCCACCGTGGTTCCTTTTGAAGTGCGCTACTTCATTCTAACGAATAATCCGGCCGAACTCGAAACTGCACGGACAAGGCTAAAACCACGCGCCTACAACTTCAGCGGCACAGCTTTCGTGTCGGCCCAGGCGATTGGCTTTGCGCGCGGGATCAGGCCGAGCTTCGCAGCATGCTGATAATACAAGTCCAGTCCGCGGAGATTTTCGGCGTCGAGAGAGAAGTCAATGTTGCGGCGGAGGTAGGATTCGAGGGCAGGCACGGGCAATTCCAGTTCGCGCGCGGCGTCCAAGCAGATTTCCGGGATGCGTGACAATCCAAAGTCGCGCGAGGCGATGAAATCGGCAGTCATTTCCGGAGTGGCCGCGTCCCGCTGGGCGGCCCAGACTGCGAGGACCGCGGGCAACCCTGTTAGAATTCGCCATTCGCTTACCACGTCATAGACGTAGAGGAGTTCCGAGCTGGTGATTCCGAGCGCGGCCCCCAGGCAGATGGTTTGTCCTCCGGCCCCGGGCCGGCCGTCTTTTTCGATGGCGAGGGAAATCCATAGGGCGGGATCACCGATGAGCAGTGCGGCGTCCGCTCGCTTCAGCATTTCAGCCAGATCGGGGGCAGCTTCAAAGAATTTCGGGGCGATCTTCCATTTCTCAGCGCACAGGATGCGCGTGAGCGCTTGCGTGCTGCGTGAACTGCGATCCAGCGCGAGGCTCGTCACCTCTCCGATGGGTGTCTTGGAGACGAGAAGCAAGCTGCGAACGCGCTTTTTTGAGGCGATGGCCATGTCCGGCAAAATCATCAGGTCGTCGATGCGCTGGTATTCGATGGCCGGGATGATGGCGACGTCCGCACGGCCGGCGCGCAAATCCTCGGCGCACTGGGAGGGGATGGTGAAGGACAAATCGTATTTTCCGCTGAGCGGGCCGTGCGTGAAGCCCCGAACGAGCGGCGCGGTGTTCAGGTATTGAACGATGGAGATGCGAAGTTTGGTCACGATTCGGCTGCTCGCGGAAGGTTCAGTATAGCAGAGAGGAATTTCTTCTGCGGTAGCCGTATATGAGGTAAAACCGTTCGATACCTTTGGAGGATTTGAAAATGCTGAAACTCTCGCGCTGGTTCTTGCTGGTTCTTGCGATCTGCCTGCTGGCAGGGAGAGTCCGCGCTTCTCCCGATTCCACGCAGACTCCTACGATTGCGGAGAAGACTGCGGGCACGTTGAAGTTTGCGGGCTATTTTAATCTCTACTGGGATGCCAAGCAGGGCAAGCTGTGGCTGGAGATCGACAAGTGGAATGCGGAGTTTCTCTACCAGAGCGGACTTCTCGCGGGGATCGGTTCGAATGACATCGGGCTGGATCGCGGCCAGCTTGGCGAGACGCGCATTGTGCGATTCGAACGGAGCGGGCCTAAGGTCCTGCTCATCCAGGAAAACCTTAACTACCGAGCGGTGAGCAACGATGCCGACGAGCGGCGTGCCGTGCATGATTCCTTCGCGGAGTCAGCCCTGTGGGGCTTCACGGTAGCCGCGGAAGAGAAAGATCGCGCTTTGGTGGATGCCACGGATTTCTTCCTGCACGATGCGCATGGCGTGCCGGAAGTGCTGCGCCGTGCGAAGCAAGGCGCTTACCATCTGGATGTGTCGCGTTGCGCCATCTACCTGCCGCAAACGAAGAATTTTCCGCTGAACACAGAAGTGGAATCCACGCTTACTTTCGCCGGGGATGATCCCGGCGCCTGGGTCCGCCAGGTGACGCCGTCGCCGGGTGCCATTACAATTCGTGAACATCATTCGTTTGTGCAGCTTCCTCCTCCGGGCTACAAGCCGCGCATTTACGATCCACGCTCGAGCTTCTTCGGCATCAGCTACATGGATTACGCCACGCCGATCAGCGAACCCATCGTGAAACGGTTCACCGCGCGCCATCGGCTGGAGAAAAAAGATCCGAGCGCGGCTGTCAGCGAGCCGGTACGACCAATCGTTTACTACCTGGATCGCGGTGCGCCGGAGCCCATTCGCTCCGCGCTGCTCGAAGGCGCGCGCTGGTGGAATCAGGCGTTCGAAGCGGCGGGATACAAAAATGCGTTCAGCGTAGAGCTTTTGCCGGAAGGCGCGGACTCCATGGACCTGCGCTACAACGTGATCCAGTGGGTGCATCGAGCGACGCGCGGGTGGTCGTATGGCGCGGGAGTGATCGATCCGCGGACCGGCGAGATCATCAAGGGGCACGTGACGCTGGGGTCGCTGCGCGTGCGGCAGGACTATCTGATTGCGGAAGGACTTTTGGCGCCGTATGAAAAAGGAAAGCCAGTCTCTCCGAAGATGCAGGAGATGGCGCTGGCGAGGTTGCGACAGCTCGCCGCGCACGAGGTAGGTCACACGCTGGGCCTGGAACACAACTACAGCGCCAGCACGGTGAATCGGTCTTCGGTGATGGATTACCCCCCGCCTTATGTAAAGCTCAAGGCGGATGGGACGCTCGATTTGTCGGAAGCTTATGCCACCGGAATCGGCGAATGGGACAAAGTGTCCATTGCGTTTGGATATCAGGATTTTGCGCCGGGCACGGATGAAAGCGCCGCGCTGAGCAAGATTTTGATGGATGCTTTTGGCCGCGGCTTGCGTTATCTCACCGACCAGGACGCGCGCCCGGCCGGCTCTTCCAGCAGCGTGGCACATCTCTGGGATTCGGGTGCGAATGCGGTCGATGAACTCAACCGCGTGATGCAAGTGCGCGCGGCAGCGCTGAAACGGTTCGGTGAAAACAACATCCGCGAGGGCGCGCCGCTGGCGACCCTCGAGGACGTTCTGGTTCCGGTATACATGCTGCACCGTTATCAGGTGGAAGCTGCGAGCAAACTTATTGGCGGCATGGATTATGTGTTCGCGCTGCGCGGAGACGGGCAAACGCCCACGCAAATCGTTGCGCCTGCGGAACAGCGTCGCGCACTTGCAGCGGTTCTTGCCACGCTGAAGCCGGAAGTCCTGGCGCTGCCCGAGCCGCTGCTGAAAATGATCCCGCCGCGGCCGCCCGATTACGAACGTGGCCGCGAGGATTTCAAAATCCAGACCAGCCCGGTTTTTGACGCGCTGGCGCCCGCGGAAGCCGCGGCGCAGCACACGTTGCAATTCCTTTTTAACCCGGCGCGCGCGGCGCGGCTTGTCGAATTTCATGCTCGCAACGCAGAGAGCCCAGGGCTCGAAGAAGTTCTAGCGGCCATTTTCACCACGACCTGGAAAGCGCCACACAGCTCGGGATATAGCGCAGAGATTGCCCGGAAGGTCGACGATGTTGCGCTCTATGACTTGATGGCCCTGAGCGCCAACGAACACATATCGGATCAGGTACGGGCCATTGCGTCACTAAAACTGGAAGAGTTGAGAACATGGCTGGAGGCGCAGGCTTCTGTAAAGGATGAAGCGCAGCGCGCCCACTTCTTCTTTGCAGTGTCACAAATTGCTCAGTTTCAGAAAGATCCGAAGAAAATGGACCTTGCGGCTCCCGCCGAGCCGCCCGACGGCCCACCCATCGGAACGGACGGCGATTGGGATGGCTGGGACTGAAATTTTGCCCGGAATGCGCGTGACCAATCCCTTCGGCTGTCGTCTATTACGGCAGGGAGGGCCCTTATGTCCAAACGCGACCTCGCTTTCTTGGTTTCTGCGACTGCCTTGCTTGCCCTGGTTCTTACTGGAGCGCGAGCGGCCTCGCGCCATCATTCCGTAAGCATTTCCGACGGCCACAAGCAGCCCGTGACCGACTGCTCCGATCTCCGCATCCGGTTTGATGAGCGGGATGCCGTGGTGCGCTCTGAAGAGCGCACGCTGACCAAGTCGGAAGCTCCCAGCCTGGAGATTCGACCGCACACCAATGGCGGAGTGCAGATTGTCGGCTGGGAGAAAGACACCTATTCCGTGACGGCGTGCAAGGCCGCGTCGGGCTCCGGCGCTGACGCGGAGCGAATCCTCTCGCAGATCACCATGTCCATCGACAAAGGCAAGGTCTCCACGCAAGGGCCCGGCTCTGACGATGATTGGGCAGTCTACCTGCTGATTCGCGCGCCGAAATCTGCGGTGCTTGATCTCGAGACGAAGAATGGACCGATTTCCTTGTACGATGTGGACGGCAAACTGAGGGCGCGCGCCCACAACGGACCGATCAGCCTGAAAAATTTCTCCGGCGAAGCGGACATCACGGCCGTGAATGGCCCGATCAGTTTGGAAGGCACCAACGGCAACGTGCGTGTGCACACGGAAAACGGACCGATCTCCGTGGCGCTGACGGGGACGAAGTGGAACGGCGCGGGCCTTTCCGCCGATGCGCAAAATGGCCCGTTGACGCTGTCGGTGCCCAAGGGCTATCAGTCGAGTTTCGTAGTGGAATCGAGGAACTACTCGCCGGTAAGCTGCAAGGCATCCATTTGCGAAAATGCGCGGAAAACGTGGGATGACAATAATCGGCGCATTGAATATGGAAGCATGCCGGCGATGATCCGTCTGTCCACAGTGAACGGACCCGTGTCTGTCCGCGATTCGAAAGAGACGTTGTAGGAAGCGAAAACGTCGTTCAAGGACCGCTCCACGATTCTTCAGTCTTCCGGGATGGACGCGCTCTGGCGCTTGCGGATAAGATTTGGCCCATGCTGCTTGAGGAACGCGTGGCCCATCGCACTACCGAAGAAGAAGCCGTTCGAATGGCCCGCGAACTTTACGGGCTTGCAGTAACGGCGCGGGCGCTGCCGGGCGAATACGACGATAATTTCCAGCTGGAAGGTAAAGATGGCCGCGCGTTTGTGCTGAAAGTGATGCATCCGGCACGGGAGCGCGCCTTCATCGATCTGCAATGCCAGGCGCTGCGTCACCTGGCGCAGCGGGCACCTCATCTGAACTTGCCCCGTGTGGTGGCGAATCGCGGCGGTGAACCTTTTGGTTCGATTACCGCGGCGGACGGTCCGAATCGCCTCGTTTGGCTGCTGACTTTCGTGAAGGGAACGGTCCTTGCGGAAGTGCGTCCGCATGCGCCGGAGCTGCTCGGCGATCTCGGCCACTTTCTCGGAGAGATGGATGCGGCACTGCAATCGTTTTCGCATCCTGCCGCGCATCGCGAATTGAAATGGGATTCTTCCCGAGCCACTTGGATCAAGGAGTATGTTCAGCACATCGCGGATGCAAATCGCCGCGCGCTCGTCGAGAAATTTCTGAGGCTCTACGAAGCGGAAGCGGTTCCGGCGCTCCCGCGGCTTCGCCGTAGTGTGATCTATGGCGATGCCAACGATTACAACGTGCTGGTCAGCGAGCCCTGGCCGCACCCGCGCAGGGTCGCCAGCGTGATCGACTTTGGCGACTTGCACCACGGGCTTATGGTCTCGGAGCCGGCAATTGCCGCGGCCTACGCCATTCTTGGAAAGAAAAGTCCGCTGGAAGCTGCCGCTTCCATCGTCGCGGGATATCACTCTGCATTTCCCCTCGACGAACTGGAGCTGTCGGCGCTCTTCCCGCTAATCTGCGCGCGGCTGGCGGTGAGCGTCACCAACTCGGCCCATCGCAAGACGCTGATGCCGGACGACGCCTACGTCACGGTCAGTGAAGGGCCGGCGTGGGAAGCACTCGGGCGCCTCGCAGAAATTCATCCGCGTTTTGCCCACTACAGCTTTCGTGCGGCTTGCGGCTTCCCACCACTTCCGAGGGGGGAAGCTGTGGAACGCTGGTTGCGCGCGAACGCCGGTGCTGCGGAGTCGATCCTGGATGTTGATTTGCGAACGGTGCCGAGCATTGTTTCTGATTTAAGCGTGGGCAGCGCATTTCTCGGCGCTGATCCTTCTGCCGCAGAGCCCAACGCGCTTACCGGGAGAATATTCCAGGAGATGAAACGCGCGGGAGTAAATGTTGGCGTTGGGCGTTACGATGAGGCGCGAATACTTTATACGTCGCCTCTCTTTGGAGAGAGTGGCGATCTTACTCACGAGCGCCGCACGATTCACCTTGGGATTGACCTTTTCGTTGAGCCGGGCACGCCCCTGCGCGCGCCGCTGGATGGCATGGTTGAAATCACCGCGAACAATACGGCCACGCTTGATTATGGACCAATGGTCATCCTGCGCCACGAAACGGGTGCTGGCGAAGAGTTTTTTACTCTCTACGGTCATCTGACAAGAGACACAGTCAGCGGCCTGAAGGCAGGGCAGCGCGTGGCGCGCGGACAAATGTTTGCGCGCGTTGGATCAGCGCAAGAAAATGGCGGCTGGACATCGCACGTTCATTTTCAGGTCATTCTTGACCTGCTCGGGCTTGGGGCAGACTTTCCGGGCGTCGCGTACGCTTCGCAACGCGCGGTTTGGACGAGCCTTTCGCCTGATCCAAATCTCCTGCTCGGAATTCCTGCAGAGCGATTTCCGTCCAAGGAGCCGGAGTTCGCGGAAACATTGGAGCGCCGCCACGCGCTGTTGGGAAAAAACTTGAACATCTCTTACCAGCGCCCGCTGAAAATTGTGCGTGGCTGGATGCAATATCTCTACGACGAGACGGGCCGTGCCTATCTCGATGTTTACAACAATGTGCCGCTCGTCGGGCATAGCCATCCGCGCGTGGTGAAAGCAGCGCAAAACCAGCTTGCGCTGCTCAACACCAACACGCGCTATCTCCACGACAACGTAAATCGCTATGCTGAACGCCTGACGCGGCTGCTCCCCGAACCGTTGCGCGTCTGTTTTTTCGTCAATTCCGGCAGCGAAGCGAACGAACTGGCTCTACGGCTGGCGCGCGCACATACGAAACGCGAAGACGTTGTCGTGCTCGAGCACGCTTATCATGGGCACACGAACACGCTGATCGACATCAGCCCCTATAAATTTGACGGTCCGGGTGGGAATGGAAAGAAGCCGTGGGTGCACGTCGCGCCGCTCGCCGACGATTACCGTGGCCTGTATCGCCGCGATGACAAGAATGCCGGTGCGAAATACGCAAAGCATGTGGAGGAGATCCTCTCGCGGACGAGGTCGGAAGGCCGCGGGGTTGCAGCGTATATTGCGGAAACGCTGCCCAGCGTTGGTGGACAAATCGTCTTCCCGCCGGGCTATCTCGCGGAAGTTTATGCCCACGTGCGCGCTGCGCGAGCGGTGTGCATCGCGGATGAGGTGCAAGTCGGGTTTGGGAGGCTGGGCACGCATTTCTGGGGATTCGAAACGCAAGGCGTGATTCCCGACATCGTGGTTCTCGGAAAGCCGATCGGAAATGCGTTTCCTCTCGCCGCGGTCGTCACCACACAAAAGATTGCAAATTCGTTTAACAATGGCATGGAATTTTTTAGCACGTTTGGCGGCAATCCCGTGGCGTGCGCGGCGGGTCTTGCGGTGCTGGATGTCTTCGAAGAAGAACATTTGCAAGACCACGCCTTGCGCGTGGGCGCTCATCTCATGAGTGGCTTGAAGGCTCTGCAAGCGCGCCACGTTTTGATCGGTGACGTCCGTGGCTCCGGACTCTTTCTTGGCATCGATCTGGTGCTTGATCACGACACGCGAGAGCCTGCCCCTTTGCAGGCCTCCTACGTGGTCAATCGCCTTCGTGAGTGCGGCATTCTTGCAGGGACGGATGGCCCGCACCACAACGTTATCAAGCTGCGCCCGCCGCTCGTTTTCTCCAAAGCGGATGCCGAACTCTTCATCAACACACTTGACGCCGTGCTGCAGGAAGACGCCGCGCGACCTGGCACCTAAATCAATGGTCTTCGGCCCGCCAGTTGTTCAGGGCGCTGCCGTGGATTCGCGGATCAGTGAGAATGCATTTGCCCAATAGTGTGCGGTCCGGCTAGCCATTCCTTCCGGCCATCCGAATTGCCACGGCAGGCGTCTCATGTACCGTACGTACCCGCGGGCGATAGACAGCCGGGCAATAAAGCGTTATCTTTCCCAGTGGCAACTGGCGTTGTCCCGCCTGCCCCGCCCGCTGGACGCGCAAAGGTGTACGGGCCATGTTCAAGATCCGTGGTTTGTCCCTCCTCGTTTTGCTTTTGCCAGCATCGATACAACTGGGCTTGGCACAGTCCAGCCCCGTGCATGACGGTCCCTCCCCTGCCATTTCCGAAACTCGTATGAATTGTGAGGCGGCACCACGCGAAGACATCCTTGGCGTCCTGTGTTCGCCTCCGATCTTCCCCGAGGAGGACGATGCCCTGGCAGCCGAGGTGTTTCTGGCAAAAATCACTCTCCATCTGCCCAGTGGCACGGCGCTCCGCGTTGCCCTCGACGAGCGCACGCGCGTTGATCACCCAGGAGAAATGGTTCACGGAAAAATTGTCGATTCGGTTTACGCTTTTGACCAGCCGGTCATTCCCGCAGGGAGCATCGTTATTGGCCGGGTCACCAGTATCGCGCCCGTATCGGGAGTAAAACGCGCACTCGCTTACGCCAACGGCGACTTTTCGCCCTTCCATCAATATGAAGTCACCTTTGAGACGCTCACTCTGCCCGATGGCAAGATTTTCCCCATAAAAACCACGGTTTCAACAGGAACTGCGGAAGTGGTGCACCTCGTGAGCAACCCGGATACAGCCAAACAGAAGAGCGTGGCCGGGCGCGCATCCGACACCGCCAAGCAGGAAGCCAAAGGGAAAATACAAGAAGCGAAAGACCAGGCACACGAAACGTGGAGTGAGGTCACCGCGCCTGGGCGCATGGATCGCATCAAGAAATTCCTTCTTGCGCAATCCCCCTATCGCCACCAGTACATGGAGCCGGGTACACGCTTTGTCGCAGATCTCGACGCGCCGCTCGATTTTGGCGAGACGATGCGCACTGGTGAGGAGCTTGCCGCTGTCGGAGGCGCGCCACAGCCCGACACCACGCTTAAGGCGCGGCTGGCCGCCGAGGTCAGTTCCGAGACCGCTACGTATGGCACGGTGGTCACCGCCATATTGACGGAGCCGCTGTATTCCCCGACGCACCAATTATTGCTCCCCGCGGATAGCCGCTTGATAGGCAAAGTGGTGCAAGCAAAACCCGCGCAAAAGCTGCATCGCAACGGCGAGCTTCGCGTGGTCTTCGAGCGCATCGAAACTTCCGAGGAAGCGGTGCAGGCGTTATCCCAGTTGCAAGCGCAGGCCGAGCATGCCCCGGCAACCTCCCAAAGCATGGCGGGCAATCTCGAAGGCCTCGAAGTGGCTCGCAGCGCCCACATCAAGCTCGATGAAGAAGGCGGAGCACGCACCACAGACAGCAAGACGCGCTATCTATCCACCGGGCTCGCAATCTTGCTGGCCGCAGCGGCGGCGCATCCGGATGCCGAGCACGGAACGGTAGACCCCGGTGGCGATCCCGGAGTGCGTACAGCTGCCGGCGGCTCCGGGTTTCGTTTGACGGGCGCACTGTTGAGTTTCGCGGTAAAGTCCACGCCGGTTTCGATGGCCTTCGGCGCGTACGGCGCTTCGGCCTCCGTCTATTCGAATTTTCTTTCCCGCGGGCACGACGTCGTCCTGCCCAAAGACACGCCGCTTGAAATCGGGTTCGGCAAACCCCACCCCACGCCAGCAGCACAGCCGAAGTCGCCCTGAGCGTCCAATTAGGACATATTTGTTAATAACTATAACTTGACAGGTCGGTTACTCTGAACATACGCTCGCCTGGCGATGGAGCTGGATGTATCCCTCTCGTGGCTCGCGCTGGCGCTCACGCCCGGCCTTGCTTCCCGTTTGTCCGCGCGCGTGCTGCGCAAGTTTGGTTCGCCGGAAGGCGTTTTTCGAGCGCCGCTGCGGCAACTGGAATTCTGCAACCTTCCCGGACCCGTGGCGCAGTCCATCGCAAAGAAGGAGTCCTTCAAGCGCGCCGAAAAGGAGCTCGATGGCGTTCGAAAGATCGCCAACTGCCGGCTCCTGAACTGGACGGAACCGGAGTATCCGCAGAACTTGTTGCAGATCTATGACCCTCCGGTTCTTCTTTATGTGCGCGGCGATGCGCAGGTATTGAACCTGCCGAGCCTCAGCATCGTCGGCACGCGGCGCCCTACGCTCTATGGCACGCAGATGGCGCAGCGGCTCGGCCGTGATCTCGCTGCGCGAGGCCTGGTGATCGGCAGCGGCATGGCGCGCGGCATTGACGCTATCGGGCATCAAGGAGCCATGGATGCCCATGGCCGTGCGATTGGAGTGCTGGGCACGGGCATCGACGTGTGCTACCCGAAGGAGAACAAGAAGCTTTATGAGAAAGTTCTCGAACGCGGGGCCATCGTAAGTGAATTTCCACTGCGAACGCATCCGGCACCAGAGAATTTTCCGGTGCGAAATCGCATCGTCGCGGGCACCCCGCTGGGAGTGGTGGTGATTGAGGGCGCGCAGTACAGCGGATCGCTGATCACCGCGCGATTGGCGATGGAATTCGGCCGGGAAGTGTTTGGCGTGCCGGGCAATGTGACGCAGCCCGTGAGCTTTGCGCCGAACCAGCTCATCAAACAAGGGGCGAAGCTGGTCACTTCCGCCGAAGACGTGATCGAAGAGCTGCCGACGCCCGTCCGCGCCGCGCTTGTTCAAGCGGAAAAACCCGAAGCCGAACAGCGCAATCTATTGGCAGCCGCATCGCTGAACGCGGTCGAAAAAAAACTCTACGAACTGCTGAGCGCCGAAGAGCCCATGCCGATTGACGACATTGTGGAACGCTCCGGCTTGAACTCTTCCGAAGTTCTGGCTACGCTGTTTGATCTGGAGATGAAAGGCATCATCCGGCAATTGCCGGGCAAGCAGTTCAGCAAAGTGTTGCTGTAGAGGAAGTTAGGCGTTTGCATCGCCTCCCGCCGGGCGGGCATCCAATGGCTGAAGCGCATCCACAAGGGCAGTTGCCGCATCCATTCGTTAGCACTGGTCTGGCCGAGCCCGTCTATATAAGGTAGCGAGAAGGACACACGCCGCCGCGTTCGACCCTTCCGGCAGAACATTACGGAGTTACAAAAGCAAGATGGCACGTTCGCTCGTCATAGTCGAATCGCCCGCAAAGGCGAAAACGATCAACAAGTATTTGGGACGCAATTTTACCGTCAAGGCGTCCATCGGCCACGTCATGGACCTGCCGAAAAAGACCATTGGCATTCGCCTGCCCGGCGAGGATCCGTCCGGCCGTAAGAAGAAAAAGAAGAAGAAGGGCGCGAAGAAAGGCCCTCAGCCGGAAGAGAAGAACACCAAGAAGCCCATTACTCTGGATGACGACAAGATTTTCGAGCCCACGCTGCAAATCATCGCCGGCAAGGGCAAAGTCATTAACGATCTTCGCAAGGCCGCATACACCGCCGATGCTATCTATCTGGCGGGCGACCCGGACCGCGAAGGCGAAGCGATTTCGGCGCACCTGGCCATGGTGCTGTCCAAGCCTTCCAAGTTCACGGAGCAGGAACCCAGCGTTTCGCGGTTTAAAAAGAAGGACCCGAAGCCCGAAGAACAGGTCAAAGAGGAAGAGGCCGCTCCGAAGAAGGAACCCGTCGCGATTGATCCGAAAAAGATTTTTCGCGTCACCTTCAATGAAATTACGCCGAAGGCCATTCGCGCGGCTTTCGACAAGCCACGGCAGGTCGATACCAACCTGGTGGATGCGCAGCAAGCACGGCGCGTGCTTGATCGTATCGTGGGATACAAAATTTCGCCGATTCTCTGGGACAAGGTGCGGCGCGGCCTCTCCGCGGGGCGCGTGCAGACGGTCGCGCTGCGGCTGATTGTGGAGCGGGAACTTTTGATCCGCGCGTTTGTGCCGCAGGAGTATTGGACCATTCATGCGATGCTGGACGCCGGACAGCCACCGCTGTTCGAAGCCAAACTTTTCAAGTACAAAGGCGAGGACATTGAAGTAAAGGACCAGGCGGCAGCGGACAAGATCGTTGAGGCCGTCGGCAAGTCCAAATGGCAGGTGGCATCCGTTGCGCAGAAAGAGAAGAAGCGCAATCCTCCTCCGCCGTTTACGACTTCGAAGCTGCAGCAGGCGGCCTACAATCGGCTGCGGTACACCGCCAAGCGCACCATGTCGCTTGCGCAGAAACTTTATGAAGGCGTGGAGCTTGGTGAAGAAGGCTCGGTCGCGCTGATCACTTACATGCGCACCGATTCCGTCCATGTTTCGAACGACGCGCTGGCCCAGGTTCGCGAATTGATCCCCGAGCGCTTTGGTTCGAACTACCTTCCGGAAAAACCCAACTACTACAAGTCGAAGAAGGATGCGCAAGAAGCTCACGAGGCGGTGCGCCCGACGGATGCCATGCGCGCCCCGGAAGATGTTCGCAAGTATCTCGAAGAAGACCTTTTCAAACTCTACCAGCTGATCTGGCAGCGCTTTGTCGCCTCGCAGATGCTCCCGGCAATCTTTGATCAGACGACCATCGACATTTCCGCCGGCGATTACACTTTCCGGGCCACGGGCTCCGTCCAGAAATTCGACGGTTACCTCCGCGTCTACCAGATGCCTGCGTCGATCGCAGACCGCGAGGACGACGAAAAGGATGACGAAGGAGAGGGGCGGACGCTGCCCCAGGTTAAAGAAGGGCAAATTCTCCGGCTGGACAAGATTCGTCCGGACCAGCACTTCACCGAACCGCCACCTCGCTTCAACGACGCTACGCTGGTGAAGGAGCTTGAGGAAGACGGCATTGGGCGGCCTTCGACGTACGCTTCGATCATTTCCACGATCGTCGAGCGCGAATACGTCACCAAGGATCAAGGGCGCTTTTCGCCCACGATGCTTGGCGAGCGCGTCAGCACGTTGCTGGTGAAAAGTTTCGAAGACATCTTCGACGTGACGTTCACTGCGCGCCTCGAGGAAGAGCTGGACGAGATCGAAGAAGGCAAGCTGCCCTGGCGCGAAGCCGTCAAGGAGTTCTGGGAAAAATTCGTCGTGGATCTCGATAAGGCCGGCGACGAAATGCTTTCGTACAAAGCGGGCATTCCCACGGGAAAAAAGTGCGAGAAGTGCGGCGAAGGCGAACTGCTGGAGCGCATCAGCCGGCACGGTTTCTTCCTCGGTTGCTCGCGCTATCCCGATTGCGATTTCATTCAGGACCTTTCCCCCGAGCTTCCCGAAGAGACCAGCGGGGAACCGAAGATCGAGTATTGCGATAATTGCGGCAAGGAAATGGCCATCAAGCGCGGCCGCTTCGGCACTTTCCTGGCGTGCAAGGGTTATCCGGACTGCAAAACGACGCGCCGCCTCGTTCAGGGGACGCGCATCGCGCACCAGCCGGACGAGCCGCTCGATGAAAAATGTACCCTCTGCGGTAACGGCTTGATCAAAAAGCACGGCCGCTTTGGCGAGTTCATCGGCTGCAGCGGCTATCCGAAGTGCAAGTACACGCGGCCGATCACCATGGGCATCAAATGCCCGAAGTGCAATGAAGGCGAGTTCGTTCGCCGCGGCAGCGCCGGCAAAGGCGGCCGCGGACGTCCGCGCATTTTCTATGGCTGCTCGCGCTATCCGGATTGCGACTTCACCACTCCGCACATGCCGATCGCCGAGCCTTGCCCGAAGTGTGGAGCGCCGTTCATCGTCGAAAAGCGCACAAAAATTGGCACCGTCCACGCCTGCCTCAAGGAAGGGTGCGACTGGGAGCAACTGGTTCCCGAAATTCTGCCGCAAACACAGCCCGAGGAAGTTCCCGTCCCCGTGGCATCCAAGTTCTGAAGCAGCTGCATCCATAGCAACAACCGCGCGATTCTGCCTCTTGCGGATTCGCGCGCGCATATACTGTAGCCGGGCCTTCACCACGGGAGATCTGGCAACGAATGAAAGCAGCCATCGTAAAGTATCTGGAATACCTGCGGTCGGTAAGAAACTCCTCGCCTCACACGATCTCGAACTACGGCAAAGACCTCGACCAGTTTCTAACTTTTCTTTCTCCGCCGGGCGCGCAGCCGCCGGCGCTCACTGCCGTCGGGCATGCAATGATTCGCGAGTTCGTGGCGCACTTGCACGACCAGGGTCTGCAGAAGAGTTCCATCGCGCGCAAGCTTGCGGCGTTGCGGTCGTTCTTTAAGTACTGCGTCCGTGAGGGCCATTTGAAGGAGAATCCTGCGCGCCTTGTCCCCACTCCCAAACTGCCAAAGCGCATTCCCTCGGTCCTCTCGGCGGAAGAAATGAACGGCTTTCTGAACCAGCTGGCGGGAAATGGCCCAGCTGATTCTGGCGTTCCTTCTGCTTCCAGAAAGCGGCTGCCGCCCGCCGTCTCGGCCGCGACGCGAGACGTAAGGAAAAACCGCGGCGTTGTCGAAGAGGGTCTGCTGCTTCGCCGAGATCGCGCGCTGCTCGAACTGCTCTACGCCGCTGGACTCCGCGTCAGCGAGCTTACCGGCCTGAACCTCGTGGACATGGAGCAGAAAGAGCGCATGTTGCGCGTGCGCGGCAAAGGCAACAAGGAACGAATCGTGCCCTACGGCGCCAAAGCGCAGGAAGCGCTCGACAAATACTGGCCGCTTCGCGAACAGCTCCTGTTGCGAACCGCCGGCACCGGGGCGAGCCGTCGCGCGGCTCCACATACGGAAGCCGTCTTCTTGAATTATTCCGGCCGCCGCCTCACGCAACGTTCCGTCGGCCGCATCGTCAAGAAATACGTGCGCTTGATAAATACCAATTGGGACCTTCATCCTCATTCTCTGCGGCACGCGTTTGCCACTCACCTGCTCGCCGATGGCGCTGATCTCCGCGCGATTCAGGAACTGCTCGGCCACCAGTCGCTCTCCACCACGCAAAAATATACGCACGCTTCCATCCGCCAATTGATGGAAATCTACGACAAATCACACCCGCACGCCTGATTCCCGCATCTATTGAAATTTGGCGGCTGGCCTGAGATAACCTGATAGGAGCTTATCGTGGGACTGCGCGTTCCGATTTCGATCCTGCTTGGTCTGTTCGCCTGGGCCGCATGGGCGGCTCCAGCACGCGCTCAGGACAATTACGAAATCCAGGTGTACGGCTCTGACTTGGTTGATCCGGGTCACACCATGGTCGAACTTCACAGCAATTTCACGTTTCAGGGCACCAAGACCATGGAAAATGGCCTCGCTCCCACGAACCACCAGCTGCATGAAACGATTGAGATCACCCACGGTTTTACGGACTGGTTCGAAACCGGTTTCTATATTTTTACCTCGGCGCAGAACGGCGATGGCTGGGATTGGGTGGGCGACCACATTCGCCCGCGGGTGCGCATTCCGAAAAAATGGGACTGGCCCGTGGGCCTCAGCCTTTCGAACGAAATTGGTTATCAGCGCCGTAAGTTTTCCACCGACACCTGGACCTGGGAGATGCGCCCGATCATCGACAAGCAGGCCGGCCGCTGGTATTTCTCCTTCAATCCCACATTCGACAAGTCCTTGCACGGTGAAAACGTCAATCAGGGCTTTGTTTTTTCCCCCAACGCGAAAATCAGCTATGACTTCACGAAAAAAATCACAGGCGGCATCGAGTATTACGGCTCCCTCGGCCCCGCCACGGATTTTTCTCCCTTCAGCCAGCAGCAGCAACAGATCTTTCCCGCCATCGACCTGAATCTTTCTCCCAAATGGGAAATCAACTTCGGAGTTGGCGTCGGTGTGACCCGCGCGACCGATCACTTGATCGCCAAGACGATCATCGGCTACCGTTTCGATTTCTGACTGTTTCACCAATCAGGGAGAACGGCTTAAGGGTTGCTTCGGAGAAATTCGGCCGCGCGCTCGTTGCACTCCTGCCAGGCGTTTTCTTCACTGTGCGGGCTGTGCCGCCCAGAAGCGATAAATCGCATCGTAGCTTGAGGAATCGTTTGCCGCACTCGATCCATCTCCCCCGGCTCCGTGCGTGGATCCAGGCTCCCGTGAAGGAATAGAGTCGGCACCTGAAGCTCGCCCAATCGTCCGTCGTAAAGATCCTCATCCGTCCGCTGGACATTGTCGGCGATTCGAAACCAGGCCGAGCAGTTGCGGCGCAACACGGTCGGCCAGTTCGTTTCTCCGTGATCTGTGGCCAGCAGCTTGCGGGTTTCTTCGCCCAGATCCTCCGGGCGCGCGGCAAAGCGCTCGAAAAAAGAGCGTGAGCCGGGCTTTCTTCGCAGGAAGTGGAAGGCCTCCAGAATCACCCCCGCGCAGCGATCCCGCGCAGTCAGCCCTGTCATCGCGGCAATCACCGCGCCATCACTGTGGCCCCACAGAAACGCGCGCTCGATTCCGAGCGCGTCGAGAAACAAGACTGTCTCCGCCGCGGCCCGGCGATGAAAATCCAGCGGCATGTCGCTGGCAACCCGCGTCGAGTGTCCATAGCCGGAGCGGTCGGGAATCAGAATGCGAAACTCGCGTTCGAACGCCGCAATCTGCCGATCGAATGGATAGACTTCATATCCCCACCCACCATGTAGAAAAACAAGCGGGCGGCCACTGCCGAATTCCCGATAATGGATGTTGACGGGACTGTGGTCAGGCGCATGCGGAGAGTGGATCAATTCCAGGGCGGGCAATTAGTTATGCCTTTTCCGGAGAAAATACGGGGAGACAATCGTGGCCCCTGCATTCTTGGTCAGAATCACGTCCCGTACATTATGACAGGGAATTCCTGGACTCAAGCATCGGGAAAACGAAAACGGCTGGCAGCGGGCGCTGCCAGCCGTTCCTGATTTCAGTTTTAGGACGCTGCGGAATTACCGGTGTCCACCACCGTGGCCTCCGCCGCCGCCGTGGAATCCTCCACCACCGCCATGGAAGCCGCCGCTAACGGATCCGCGGGCCATCGGTGCGCCATGAACGGAACCATGGTAAGGAACGCCGACTGGCGGACGGCCAACATAACCGGGGCGTCCGTAGTAACCGCCGCGTCCATAGTAGCCCCCACGTCCGTAGTAGCCGCCGCGTCCATAATAGCCGCGACCATAATACCCAGGGCCGTAGAAGCCATGGAACCACGGGCCAGCGCCGATAAAGACTCCACCCACAAACCACTGCGGGCCGTAGTAGCCGTAGGGCGCGCAAGCATACGGGTAATAGCCATAGTAGCCGTTGTCACAAACAGGCGCGACATAGCCTCCGTACCCAGGTCCTACCCCAACGCCAACCATGACCTGTGCGTGGGACGGAGCTGCTGCCGGAAGCATGCAAATTGCAAGCAAAGCTAGATATTTGAGATAACGCATTTTGTTTGACCTCGCCGAATCCCGAATACTGGTTCAGCGTCTTTCAGGATCCGAGCGCTTTCAGGCGTCCGGGACTTGCCCAGGGCGCCCACACATAGTTTAACTCCAAAAGGGGAAAAAAGTTGCGGTTTACGCGCTGACGCTGAGCGGGAAGGACTTACGCGCGCTCCCTGTGAATTCGCGGCCGGGCAATTCGTTCGTTGACGATTTAGGCCAGAAACCTTTATAATCATTGTTTGCCTTTAGCTCTTGGAGGACAGATGTACGCCGTTATTCAGACCGGGGGAAAGCAATATCGTGTCGCACCGGGCGACACCATTCGCATCGAGCGGGTTGACGGGGCAGTCGGTGAAAAGGTCAATTTTGGCTCTGTTTTGGCCGTGCATACGGACGACAAGAAAGTCTTGTTGGGGGAAGATGCCGGCAAGGCCAGCGTGAGCGGCAAAATCGTCGCACAGGGCCGCGCCAAAAAAATCACCGTGCTCAAGTTCAAAAAGGGCAATCAATACAAGATTTCCCGCGGCCACCGGCAGAACTATACGGCCGTTGAAGTCGGAGATATCAAGCTCTAACTCTTTCTGTAGCGGCCGGGCTTAGCCCGGCCGCTCTTCAAAAAAAGGATTACGTCATGGCACATAAGAAGGGCGGCGGCTCCTCTACAAACGGCCGCGATTCACACGGACAAAGGCTGGGCGTCAAGCGCTTCGGCGGAGAGCTCGTCAACGCCGGCACCATCCTGGTGCGCCAGCGCGGTACCAAGCACCAGGCCGGCGAAAACGTCGGTCAGGGCAAGGACGACACGCTGTTTGCGCTTGTCACTGGTCATGTCAAGTTTGTGGACCGGGGCCGCCACGGCCGCTTCATCACTGTGGAGCCTGCCGCACAAGCCAAGTCCGCCGCAAACTAACAAGATTTTTTCGGCGCGGACTTCTGTCCGCCTTTTTTCGATTCCGCGGTCCGGCCCCGCTGGACCGCATTTTTCTTCTCAGCGCTTCTACTGCCCGGAAACACAGGTCAGCGGTCCACCTGGAAAGAATTTTTTGTAGGCGCTGCGTCCATGGGCGGGAATGATGGCCAGTCCCGGCACTTTTTCATGCAGTTCACTGAGCCGCCCGGTGATCTGGTTCGCGAGGGCCATGTCATTGTCGCTGTCCTGCAGGATGAGCGACTTACCGACGCGCTCTTCGAATCCGCGCTCGTCGTCAACGGCGTCTCCGACGTAAAACAGGCGCCGCGTTGGCGACAGATTCACAAAGATGCCGACGCTCCCGGGCGTATGCCCTCGCAGTGGCACGACGACCACCGAGCCGTCCTTGTAAAGGTCGATGCTCTCGTCAAACGTTTCGTACGGCGTCGCATCGAATTTCAGTGTGGGCGCTGAGGCGGGCGGAAATTTTTGCGTGTGCGCGGCGATCGTAAATCCTTTGGCCTGGGCTTCGGGATCGTTCGCAAATTGCAGCTCTTCGCGCGTCAGTAGCACCGGCATTTGCGGCAGGTCCATCAGCCCGCCCGCGTGGTCAAGGTGCACATGCGAAAGGATGACCCAGCGCACTTTGGCGAGATCTTCGTCGATGCTCCGCCGCCGCAGTAAGTCGGGCAGCGGAACTTTTGGATTCAGCTCGCCCGCGAGCGATTTGAGTTTCAGCCGCGTCCAGAACGGGTAAACGCTGATTTCTTCGGCGAAGTGGCTGGAGTTGCCGGTGTCAATCAGTAGGTCGCCCGCGGGATGTCTTACCAGGATGCTGCCGGCGGTCGAGCCAAAGGAAAAGTTGCTGAACGTTTTCCCGGTCTCGATCCAGCAAGCGGCGAGCCCGGGAATCGTGGAAATTGCTGGCGCGACGAGCGCGTGCGGCGGCGCCGCGGGAAGCGGCGCTCTCCGAAAGTAGAGGAAGTAGAGAGAGGCAGCCACCATCGCGATGAGGATGAAAAGCGACTGTACAAAAATTCTGAGTACGCGGAGCATCGGTGCGCGGCCTCCGTTCCGGCCTTATGCAATTCGGCAGTTCGCTTATGTTATCGTTTTCTCGGGTGACCGCATAGCAGTCACCCTGCCTGGAGTTTCTTGTGTTTGTTGATGAAGCCAAGATATTCGTAAAGGCCGGCAACGGCGGCAACGGCTGTATCGCGTTCCGCCGCGAAAAATATGTGCCGCGCGGCGGTCCTTCCGGCGGCGATGGCGGTAGTGGCGGAAGCATTTATCTCGAAGCCAATCTGAACGACAACACGCTGCTGCGTTATCGCTACAACCGCGAATTCAAGGCCGATCGCGGCCGCCATGGCGAAGGCTCCAACTGCACGGGCTACTCCGGCGAGGACATGATTCTGCAGGTTCCCGTCGGCACCCTGGTCTTTGACGATCACACCGGAGAAACTATCGCCGATCTCGCCACTCCCGGAGAGCGCGTGCTGGTTGTGCACGGCGGGCGCGGCGGGCGCGGCAATCAGCATTTCGCGAAGCCCTGGCATCAGGCCCCGCGCGAACACGAAGATGGTTTTCCCGGGGAAGAGCGCCATCTTCGCCTCGAACTGAAATTGCTCGCGGATGTCGGCCTCGTCGGTTTTCCCAACGCCGGAAAATCCACTTTGATTTCCGTAATTTCCGCGGCGCGTCCGAAAATCGCCAATTACCCTTTCACCACGCTCGAGCCCAATCTCGGCGTCGTCAACGCCGATGGTGGCACCGGTGGCCACGGAACGGAACTCGGCCGCACTTTTGTCGTCGCCGATCTTCCCGGCCTCATCGAGGGCGCCCACGAAGGTGCCGGCCTCGGGATCCGCTTCTTGCGTCACGTCGAACGCACGCGGCTGCTCGCTCATCTCATTGATACTAGTGATTCGAACGCCGACGACCCAGTCCCTTCCTTCGAAGTGATCAACGGCGAGCTTGCCGCTTTCAGCGCATCGCTCACCGAAAAACCCATGATCGTCGTGGCCACCAAGCTCGACGCCACCACGGATCGCACGCGCCTCGAAGCGCTGCGCGATTTTTGCAAGCAACGTCGGCTGGAGTTCCATTCCATTTCCGCTGCCACCGGCGACGGCGTGAAGGATCTTGTTCGCTCCATCGCGGACGCTTTGGACAAGATTCCCCGCGCGGTGCATGATGCTTCGCTGGACTTGCCGCATCCCTCACCGGAAAATGACGAAAACGCGTCAGGCCACGATTCGTTGCCCGCGCCCGTCAAGAAATCATGAGAAAATTACTTTTGCCATCGCCGGCGATCCTGTCCAGACCGGCAAGATTCTCTTGGGAGACGCATTGACCACCGCGCAAGCGCACCGCACCGCCGCAAAACACCATCCACGACGCATCGCGCTTTTTGGCGGCTCCTTCGATCCCATTCACAATGGCCACCTTTCCGTCGCCCGGGCCGCCGACCGGCGTTTCAATTTCGACGAAATCCATTTCATTCCCGCCAGCCGTCCGCCGCACAAATTGAAGCAGCACCTTGCTCCGTTCCCCCATCGCTTTGCCATGGTTTCGCTGGCCTGCACCGAGCATCCGCATTTTGTTCCGTCTCTGGCCGAGGCCGGGGAAGATTTCAGCGGCACGCAGCTGCATTATTCCGTGGATACCGTGCGCTACTTCCGCCACGTCTATCATGGACACGGCGACCGCATCTATTTCATCATTGGCGCCGATGCGTTTCTGGACATTCCCATGTGGAAAGAGTACGAGACGCTGCTTGGGCTATGCGATTTCATCATTGCCAATCGCCCCGGTATCCGAACCGAAGCGCTGCGCCTGGTGATTCCGCCGGACTTGATGGCGCGGCCGGATGGAAAAAGAGAAGGCGCTAACGGGCATCCTTCGCAGGTCGTCGCGCAGCTCCAGCGCAGCACCGTTTACCTCCTCGAAAACGTTTCGAGCGACGTCTCCGCCACCGACATTCGCCGGCGCAGCAATCGCGGCCAGGCCATTCACGGGCTTGTTTCCGCGCGCGTCGAGGAATACATTCTCAAACAAGGCCTATATCGATGAAATTGGAATCCTTACCACCGGGCGTGCGCCTCGCCGTCGAAGCCGCTCAAAACAAAAAAGCCGCCGGCATCACCGTTCTTGACCTCAGCGGCGTCGCTGCCTTCACGGAATATTTTGTCATCTGCACGGGGTTCAGCACCCCGCAGGTGCAGGCCATCTGCACCGAAATCGAAGGTCTGCTCCACAAGACTCTCGGCCGTTCGCCCGAGCATCGCGAAGGTCATCGCTCCGTCGAGTGGGCCCTGCTCGATTTCGGCGGCTTCGTCGTGCACGTTTTCAGCGAGCAGGCCCGGCGCTACTACGATCTCGAGCGCCTCTGGCGTTCCGCCCCCAAGCTGGAAATTCCAGACGAACCTGACGGCGCGTCCTCCAGCCAGAATGTGAATCATTCATCTTTCGAACACGAACCGTTCTCTGACGAAGCGGTTTCCAGTCGTCCGCTCGGTGGCCGCCCACAACCATGACCATGGAACGACTGCCGTGGATTGCTGAAGATCCCGCGGCGCTTCGTCTCTTCGAACTCGCTGAAAAAGTAGCCGTCGCTCCCACCACTCTTCTGATCACCGGCGAAAGCGGCACGGGCAAGGATCACCTCGCCCGGCTGGTGCATGAACTCGGCCCGCGCCGCGATGCGCCGTTCCTGAAAATCGATTGCGCCAGCCTTCCGCCCCATCTGGTCGAAAGCGAACTCTTTGGCCACGAGCGCGGCGCTTTTACCGGTGCTGTCGAGCGCAAGCTCGGCCGGTTTGAACTCGGCGGCAATGGCACCATTGTTCTCGATGAAGTCGCCGCTCTCTCCACCGCCGCGCAAGGCAAACTCCTGCGTGTTTTGCAGGAACGCACGTTCGAACGCCTGGGCGGCACCGAGACGCTGCACATCGAAGCGCGCCTCATCGCCCTGACCAACGTCGATCTTCCCGCCGCCGTGAAGGCCGGCACCTTCCGCGAGGATCTTTATTTCCGGTTAAATGTGTTGATGCTCACGGTCCCACCGCTGCGCGAGCGCCGCGCGGACATTTTGTTGCTCGCCGACCATCTCCTGGTGACGCTTCGCGCCATTCACGGCCGTGCCAACGCTGAATTGAGCGAGTCTTCGCGCCGTATGCTCGCCGCCTATTCTTGGCCCGGAAATATCCGCGAGCTTCGCAACGCGCTGGAACGTGCGGTGGTCTTCTCTCGCGGTAGCCGTTCTGTTCCCGCCGGGGGCAACGATGTCCTCGAACCTGCAAATTTTCCGGAAAGTGTTCGCGCTTCGGCTCCCGGTGCGGTTGGCTCCCTCTCCGGCTTGCGCTCGCTCGAAGAGGTCGAACGCGAAGTCATCGCCGCCACGCTTGAGGCCACGCACTATCAGATCAGCCGCTCCGCGGAAGCGCTCGGCATCAGCCGCAAGACTCTTCTCGAAAAACGCAAGAAATACGGTTTGAAGTGAGCACCGTTGAGAATCTCTCTTAGTGTGAAATAGAACGCTCATGAAAATTCGGCTCTTCATGCTCGGAAAAACGCGCCGTCCGGAAATGCGTGCCATCCTCGACGACTACGTAAAACGCATCAGCCGCTCTTGCCCAATTGAAATCGCTGAAGTCCGCGACGGCGACGCGGCTCTGAAAAAACTCGATGCCGATCGCGCCGCAACTGTAATCCTTCTCGATGCCGCAGGGAAAAACTTCGATTCGAACGCGCTCGCCAAATGGCTCGGCGAACTCCGCGACCGCGGCACCCGCGAACTCATCTTCCTTTGCGGCGATGCCGATGGTTTTCCAGAAAATCTCCGCCAGCGCGCTCATCAAAAACTTTCTCTCAGCGCCATGACCTTCTCCCACGAACTCGCCCGCGTCATGCTCGCCGAGCAGCTCTACCGCGCCTTCGCTATCCTCTCCGGCAGCCCCTACCCGAAATAGCCCGCGTAGTGTAAAACCATAAAGCCTATGTCCATCCGCATCTCTCCCGACGCCACTCGGCCCTCCGCAACCATCGAAATCCCTCTGGAACATCCTCTTCCCGATTACGACCTGCTGCAGCTCGAGCAGCCCACTCCCCGCGACGTCGACGGCGTCCTTGTTTCCCAGGGCTTCCGCGACCTTGTCGACGACGCCCGCGGCGTCCTCATGGATCTCCTCGCGCATCCGCCGTTCCAGCAGGACTCCCCGGAAAACGCCAATCTCGATTTCACCCATTCGGCCCCGCCGCCCCTCGAGCTCGCGCAACTCACCGGCGCCATCTGCCCCGGCGACGACGAATCCTACCGCCCCGGCCTATGGATCGTCCTCCAGGACCCGCATGCCAAGCCCGGCGCCTCGCTCTCTGCCATGTCCCAGGAGCGCGTCGCCGCCATCGTTGCCGAATTCGTCAAGCGCCTTCAACTCGCGTAAAAGGATTTTCTTTGTTGCGGGAGAGTTTGCAGTCAACGTCAGGCGGCAGGACCGGGCTGATAGTCTACGCAAGAATACTTTCGATTTCGTGGTGTGACCATCCTGATTTGAATCTTGTCGTTGGATTCCCTGGCTACTTCGAGATATTCCGAAAACTCCCGCATTGTGATGCCTCCATCCACAAACACGTACAGTACAGGCTGGAAGCGTTCTTTTAAGATCAGTGCAAGTCGTCTGGACAGCTGATCTCGGGTTTCGGGCTCTGAGTTCAGCCGAAGCCCGCCATTGGCATTGATGTGGAGGACCAGTGGAATTGCCAACTCACAGTTTTCCGCGGGAAAAGAGTTGCCTACTCCCAACAAAAATCCTGTCGAATGAGGAGATCGAAAATGTTGATCGAGTCGGATCGCAAGGACGGCGAGGAACACGATAATCACGACCCAATGGAATAGTTTCCTACGCATATCGCCCTTCCATGTCAACTTGACGCTTTATATGCCCATGGAGTTGCCAGAGGATTGTATCCCGCTTGACCTTTTCTCCCTCAATCCGCAGACTCTAATCTTTTCGCCGCGCCTAGACACAGCTCACAGAGGCGAAGCACCATGCCCGAAGAAAAAGGACTGCTCATCGTTTACACTGGACCCGGCAAGGGCAAGACCACCTGCGCCCTGGGCACGGCCTTCCGCGCCGTCGGGCAGGGCCTGCGTGTCCTGATGGTGCAGTTCATCAAGGGTTCCTGGCACTACGGCGAGCTCGACGCTGCCAAAATGCTGGGCGATGACAAATTTGAAATCCGGCCAATGGGCCGCGGCTTCGTCAAAATCGGCGGCGCGGAAACCGATCCTGAAGACATCAAGCTGGCGCAGGAATGCTGGCAGACCGGCCGCGAGGCCATTTACAGCGGCAAGTACGACCTCGTCGTCCTCGACGAAATCAATTACACCATCAGCTACAAAATGCTCGACGCCGACGAAGTTGTTGCCGCGCTGAAAGACCGTCCCGAGCGCGTCCACGTCATCTGCACCGGTCGCAACGCCCATCCCAAGCTCGTCGAGCTCGCCGACCTGGTTACCGAGATGCGCGAGGTGAAACACCCCTACACCAAGGGTATACTGGCCCAACGGGGGATCGACTACTAGAAGTCCGAGGTTCGAAACTGGAGATTCGAAGCGAGCGGCCCGGCACCCAGTGCCACTCTTTCTTTCACTGAAAACGGACGACTGAGAACTGACAACTTTCCCTATGGCCTGGTTCAAGCGCGAAAAAAAATCGATCGAACAGACCACCCCGCCCGAAGAGCGCCGCGTGCGCACCGAGGGCCTTTGGGTGAAGTGCGAATCCTGCCGCACCATCGTCTTCCGCAAGGATCTCGAAGCGAATCTCTACGTCTGCCCCAAATGCCAGCACCACTTTCGAATGAGCGCCAAGCAGCGCCTGGAAATGCTCCTCGACGGCCGCTGGACGGAACACGACGGCGGCATGATGTCCACCGATCCGCTGAAGTTCGTGGATACCAAGCCCTACGCCCGCCGCATCAAGGAAGCGCAAAAGAAACTTGGCATGAACGACGCCATCATTACCGCCGAAGGCCAGCTCAACGGCAGGCCCGTCGTTCTGTGCGCCATGGAGTTTGGCTTCATTGGCGGCTCCATGGGCGCAGTGGTCGGCGAAAAAGTCACCCGCGGCATCGAGCTATCCATCGAGACGCGCCAGCCCTTCATCGCCGTCTCCTGCTCTGGCGGCGCGCGCATGATGGAAGGCACCATCAGCCTGATGCAGCTCGCCAAAGTTTCCGCGGCCCTCGCCAAGCTCGACGAAGAAAAACTCCCCTATATTTCCTTGCTCACCGATCCCACCACCGGAGGCGTCACCGCCAGCTTCGCCATGCTCGGTGATCTCAACATCGCGGAACCCGGCGCGCTCATCGGCTTTGCCGGCCCCCGCGTCATTGAGCAGACCATTCGCCAGAAACTTCCCGAAGGCTTTCAACGTTCCGAGTTCCTTCTCGAACATGGCTTCCTCGACGCCGTCGTCCATCGCAAAGAGCTGAAAGCCTTCATCAGCAACTCTCTCGATCTTCTTTTGACCTGAGATGAATTACGACGCCGCGGTTCGTTATCTGCTTTCTCTTGGAAGGGAACTCGCCGCGCCCACACAAGCGTCAGCCGCGAAGTTCGACCTCGAGAACATCACCATCCTCGTCGGGCGCCTCGGCCGCCCGGACCGCGCTTATCCCAGCGCGCATATCGCCGGTACGAACGGCAAGGGATCAACGGCGGCATTTCTCGAGTCCATCCTCCGCCACGCCGGCTTTCGAACCGGCCTCAACACTTCCCCGCATCTCGAACGAATCAACGAGCGCATCCGCGTCAATAGCGTTGAGATCAGCGATGATGCCTTCGCGGAAACTCTTTCACGCATCCGCACGCTGATCGAGGAGCTCCTCGCGTCAGGCAAACTCCGCGCGCACCCCACCTACTTCGAGTGCGTAACCGCCATGGCGTTCGAATTCTTTGCCCGCCAGCGCGTCGAATTCGCCGTCTTCGAAGTCGGTCTCGGCGGCCGACTCGATGCCACCAATATTCTTAAGCCCGTCGTTTCCATCATTACCCGCATCGATTTCGACCACGAAAACTTTCTCGGCCATTCCCTCCAGGAAATCGCCGGCGAAAAAGCCGGCATCCTGAAACGCGACGTGCCGCTCATTCTCGCCGAACAGCGCCCCGAAGCGCGCGAAGCCATTCTTGCTCGCGCCGCGGAACTCGGCTGCCCGCTCTTCGAGACAGCGAAGGTCTTTCACATCGAGAGCGAATCCATCCAAGACGGTTTTGTCCGCGCACGCGTGGTGGAAACCGGTTCGGGAACCGCCTTCGAAATCGCTCCAAATCTTCCCGGCCGTTTCCAACTACAAAACGCTGTCAATGCCCTTGCCTCCGCGCGTTTTCTCCAGCGACGTGGCTTTCGAATCACCGACGAAGCCATCACCCAAGGCATCGCCAGCGTTGTTTGGCCCGGCCGCCTCGAAAAACTTCAATCCCATCCCGACGTTTACCTCGACGGTGCCCACAATCCCTCCGCCGCCCGCGAACTCGCCGCTTTTCTCGAGCAAAATTTCTCCGGCCGCAGAATCTGGCTCCTCTACGCCGCAATGCGTGACAAAGCCGTCGACGAAGTTGCTGGGCTCCTCTTCCCCCGTGCCGAGGAAGTTATCTTCACTGCTCCTCGCACGCCGCGCGCCGTCTCTGCCGCGCAACTCGCCGAAATCGGCGGCCACCACGCCGCCCGTTTTTCCGTTGTACCGGAAGCCGAGCATGCTCTCGACTACGCCCTGGCGAAAGCCGCGCCCGATGACGCCGTTTTCATCACCGGTTCTCTCTATCTCGTCGGCCAGCTCCGCCATTACTGGAAACAGCGCGCCCAAGTCGCCACGCGCTGAAAAAAACCGTAGAATATCGCACTCAGGTTCTATAGGGTCTTTGTAGCGCCGGCTTCCCAGCCGGCATCTTTCTTTAGCGCGATGGATGGTTATGGCACTAAAGCACCCCAAGGAATTCGCTCGCGGAAGCAAGCAAACTCGCGCAGTCAAACACCCCCTCGTCGGCATCATCATGGGTTCCGGCTCCGACTGGGACACCATGAAATTCGCCTCCAAGACGCTCAGCGAACTCCATGTTCCACATGAAACACGCGTTGTCTCCGCCCACCGCACACCCGACCTTCTCTTCGAATATGCGGAGACCGCTGAAAAGCGCGGCATCGAAGTCATCATCGCAGGCGCGGGTGGTGCGGCTCATCTTCCCGGCATGACCGCCTCGAAAACGGTCCTCCCAGTTCTCGGTGTCCCGGTCGAATCCAAGGCCCTTAAAGGCCTCGATTCGCTCCTCTCCATCGCGCAAATGCCGGGTGGCATTCCCGTTGGCACGCTCTCCATCGGCAGATCCGGCGCCGTCAACGCCGCTCTACTCGCTGCCGCCATCCTCGGCGCAAAACATCGAGCCGTCCGCGAAGCACTTCGAAAATTTCGTTCCGATCAGACTGGCCGCGTCCTGGCACATCCCGATCCTTCCGCCTCCTCACCAACAAAAAAGAAAGGGAAGCGCGCGTGACCATCGGCATCCTCGGCGGCGGACAGCTCGGCTACATGCTGGCTCTCGCGGGCTATCCGCTGGGCCTGCGCTTCCGCTTTCTCGATCCTTCGCCCGAAGCTCCCGTCGGCCGCATCGCGCAGCGCGTCACCGCCGATTTTGACGACCTCGCCGCGCTCGAAAAATTCGCTGCCGGCCTCGAGCTGGTCACCTATGAATTCGAAAACGTTCCCGTTGACGCCGCGAAATTCCTCGCCGAGCGCGTCCCTGTCTATCCCCCGCCCGCGGCCCTCGAGGCCGCGCAGGATCGCCTCAACGAAAAGCGGCTTTTCCAGAAGCTTGGCATCGCCACCACTGAATTTGTCTCCGTTCCAAAGACCAGCGCGCTCGACCCCGCCGTGAAAGAACTGGGCCTCCCTGCCGTCCTCAAAACCTGCCGTCTCGGCTACGACGGCAAAGGCCAGTGGCTTCTTCGCACCTCCGAAGATGTCACAAAAGCCAAGTCCGAGCTGCCCGCCGTTCCTCTAATCCTCGAGCGCTTCGTGCCCTTTACGCGCGAGCTGTCCGTCATCGCCGTCCGGTCGCGCGCCGGCGAAATCGCCTTTTATCCCCTCGTTGAAAATCATCATCGCGGCGGCATCCTCCGCTTGTCGCTCGCTCCTGCCCCGCGACTGGACCCTGGCACTCAGCGCGCCGCCGAACATGCCGCCCGCCGCGTTCTCGAGTCGCTGGACTACGTCGGCGTCCTCGCCATCGAGTTCTTCGAATGCCAGGGCCGCCTCCTCGCCAACGAAATGGCCCCGCGCGTACACAATTCCGGCCATTGGACTATCGAAGGCGCCATCACCAGTCAATTTGAAAACCATCTCCGCGCCGTCCAGGGCCTGCCCCTAGGCTCAACTGGACCAACCGGCCATTCCGCTATGCTCAATCTCATCGGAGAAATCCCCGAGTCCGCCGAAATCCTCGCCGTCCCCGACGCCCACCTCCATCTCTATGGCAAATCCCCCCGCCCGGGCCGCAAACTTGGCCACGTCACCCTCCGCGCCGCCTCCCCTGAACGCCTTGCCCTCCGCCTCTCCGAACTCCCCGCCTTCTTCCACCGCCCGGAATTCTGCCTCGACGCCGCCCTTGCCCCCTCCGCCTCACTACGCTCCTGAGTTTGATTTCCACCTCCTTTTCGGTGGGGAGAGCGTCAGGTGTTCGAATTTGCGACAGAGGCATCCTGAAACCGAGCATCCCAGCCGAATGCAACCCCGGCTAAGCTATTTACAATGTGGTGCTTAGCATTGGCACGTCTGGTGCTCTTTCCACACTAAAGCTGAGGTAAAAAACATGTCATTTGTTCGCGATCTGAGAATTGCCTTCCACTCCCTCATGCGCACGCAAGGGCTTTCCCTCACGGTCATCCTGACGTTGGCCCTCGGCATCGGCGCCAACGCCGCCATCTTCACCCTCGTGCGCGGCGTGCTCCTCAAGCCTCTCGTCAACCGCGACGAGGACCGCCTCATCTACATCCGCCAGAGCGCCCCGGGCACCGACGACGAGAACACAGCGTTCTCTGTTCCCGAAATCCAGGATTTGGGCGCCAGCGTCAAGACTTTGAGCGCGTTCGGCGATTTCTCCACCACCGAATTCACCATGATCGGTCTAGGTGAGCCTCGCGTAGTCCAGGCCGGCGTCGTCAGCGGCACCTTCTTCGAAGTCATGGGCCTCCATCCGGTTCTCGGCCGTCTGGTTGGACCGCAGGACGACGGTCCCAAAGCTCCGGGCGTCGTCGTTCTCACCTATCGTTTCTGGACCACCACGCTCGGCAAAGATCCTTCCGTTCTCGGCAAGAGCGTCCGGCTCGACAGTGGGCTCATGGGCGATCGGACCGCAACCGTCATCGGCGTCCTCGAACCCTCGATTCCCTATCCTCAAGATACAGAAATCATCGCCAACATCGTCACCAGCCCGCACCACCTCTCCGCAACCATGGTCACCGGCCGCGTCCATCGCATGACCGAACTTTTTGGCCGTCTCGCTCCCGGCGCCACCCTCGATCAAGCTCGCGCCGAGTTGCGCTCCGCCTACGGAGCCATGACCAAAGAACACCCCGACGCCTACCCGAAGAAAGCGAACTTCCAGATCAGTGCCAAGCCGCTGCGCGACCAGATTACCTCGGGCGCCCGCACCGTCCTGCTGGTGCTGCTCGCAGCGTCGGGGCTGGTCTTCGTCATCGCGTGTTCCAACGTCGCCAACCTGATCCTCACACGCACGGTTCGCCGCGAAGGCGAGTTGGCCATTCGTGCCGCGCTCGGGGCAAGCTCAGGCGCGCTGCGCCGCATGTTGCTGGCCGAAAGTCTTCTGCTCTGCGTTGCCGGCGCTGCGCTCGGGATAATGAGTGCGCAGCCGATGGTGGCCATCCTGGCGCGTTACGCCTCGCGCTTCTCGGTCCGTGCTCTCGATTTGGCGGTGGATTCCAGTCTATTGTGGGTGGGAGGGGCATTGGCCATCATCGCCGCCGTGATTTTGGCGTTTGTCCCGCGCCTGCCGTCGGCCGACACGTCGAAAGGCCTTAACCTTTCGAGTGGCAGCCTGCGCATCACCGGCAGCACCAACCGCCGCCAGCGGGTTTTCGCGGTGACGCAAATCGCCGCATCCTTCGTGCTCTTGGCCGGCGCGAGCATGTTGATCACTACGCTGATCGCGCTGCAAACGGCGCAGACCGGTCTCGATATGCGCCACGTCCTCACGATCAACGTTCCCGCGATGGCCCACGGGAAATCGCCTCAGCAAGTGGTCGATTTCTACAAAGAAACAATTCGTCGTGTGGACGCGCTGCCCGGCGTGAACAGGACCGCTTTCGGTCTGTCGGTCCCCTGGCGCGATGTTGGCGGCTCCGGTTTCGGCCTCCAATTCTCCGCCGACGGTCACGTTCATGTCCAGGGAGAGGACCCTCGTGCGCAGCTGCGCGTCGTCTCTCACGGATTCTTTGCCGCGCTTGGCGTTCCCATCCTCAGCGGCCGTGATTTCGACGACCTCGACGGACAAAGTAAGGAGCCGGTCGCCATCGTCAGTGAAACTCTCGCAAAGCGCATGTTCCCCAATCAGGATGCCGTCGGTCGGCATGTGTACTGGACGGATCCGGTTCTGCAATTCGCTCCCGGGATTAACTCCGCGCCTCACCGCATTATTGGCGTCACCGCCGACATTGATGACGAGCACATCGTTCCTGAGCCCATTGTGACGATCTATACTCCCTTTGAAGAAGGCCCTATATTTGGCGGCCGCCTTTTCATCCACACCACTGCGAATCCGTATTCCCTCGTCACGCCCGTCACCAGCATTATTCATGGCATGTCCGCCGAACAACCCGTCGAGCATGCCGCAACTCTCGAGGACGTCCGCGCGGAGGTACTCACACCGGACCGTTTGAACTCGCTGGTGTTCGGCGTGTTTGCGGCTGTCGCGTTGGTGATCGCATTGGTTGGCGTTGCCGCCGTGCTGGCGTTTTCCGTCAGCTCGCGCACCCGCGAATTCGGCATCCGCCTGGCGCTCGGATCGCAACCGCAGAACCTCCTGAAAGGTGTCATCGCCGAAGGCGCTCTAATGGCTGCGATAGGTGTCCTCGCAGGCGCGGCATTCGGGTTCGTCGCCGCGCGCTTGGCGGCCAGCTATTTCTTCGAAGTGAAGATGCCCGGCGCCTTGCCCATCGTCCTCTCCGCCATCGTCCTGCTCGCGGCCGCCGTCGTCGCCTCCATGCTCCCCGCCGCCCGCGCCGCCCGCATCGACGTCATCCAAGCCCTGCGCTCCGAATGACCGTTGACGGGGGAGGAATAGAGCCCAGTTGACACTGAGAGAAGTTTGGACAACGTTTCTGTGGATTTCGATCGGCTAGGCCAGCCAGTGTGCCTAGATCTTGATGTTCTTTGGATGAAACACCGTTAGACCGGGTATCTGCTTGAAGTCGTCCTTCTCATCAAACGTCAAGATTTCGGTGATGCCGTTATTCCGCATAATGACGCTATGAATTACGTCTCCCACCCCGGAGTGGTATTTCAGAATGCTTTGTTTTACGTGGTAGAAAAATTCCACAAAGTCGTAGTCCTTGTCGGGGCTAACCTCAACGATGTGGATTTTCATCTTTTGTAGGCGCCTCTCGCTAACCAGCTGGCTCTCCATTTCCGCAACCTCAGTACGGTCAATTCCTTTGCTGAAATTAGGATATTGACCATCTCGGTTACAGCCCACATCGAGGTGCAAAGTTGGGTGTCTTTGAGCTGTGCGAAGACACCCAGCGCATTCTCGACCATCTTCTTTTTGCTTTCTTCTGCTTTGTCTGTCGAGAAATAGGCGATGAGAACGTTGCTGTCGATGTAGATTCGCCTCATTTTTTCTTTGCGCGAAAGCGAACGGTCACCTTCTGCTTGACTGTTTTGAGAGCTCTAAACGAAACCGTTTCACCTGACTTGGTTTTGAACTTCACCCTGGTCGGTTTCGCAACGGTTTTGGCAGCACTAAATTGGATATTCTTCCTAGCCATTTCCTCATATTACCACCGCCTCTTAGATGGCAGGTGGCATTCCTTTCCTACTCGCTTATCTGCTACCAAAACATCTCCGGCCACTTCCGCGGGATGAAATACCCACAGGATTTCCACCGCATCTCCTCGAACTCGGTAGGGAATAATGTATGGCGTTTCGGCTACGACCATCTCTCGCGTGCCCACAACGCGCCCCGCCCTGCCCAACGCTGGATTCCGCTTCAGTAGATTCACCGCTCGCAAAACCTTCTGCACCACGCGCCCCGCCGCCGCTGGATTGTCCGCCGCGATGTACTCCGCTTCCGCATCCAGGTTGGCCAGCGCCGTTCGCAGCCACCTAATGTGCACGGCGAGTCCACTTCTTCGCCACTCGCTTTACCTCGCTCTCACTTGCAAACTCGCCGCGCTCCGCCTCCGCCAGCCCCTTGTGAATCTCTTCGATCTGCCAGCTATTCAGCGCCACGTACTCCCGAATCGCCTCTGCCGCCAGAAACGACCGCGACCGCCTCGTCGCCGCCGCCAGTTTGTCCAGCTTCCCTCGCAGCCCGCCCTCCAGCCGCAACGTAAGAATCTTTTCGCCCGCCATCATCGCCTCCCGACTACTTCCGCATACATTGTATTCACATTTGAGCTCTTTTGGGAACCCAACAACCCTTTTTCAAGATGGCTGTCGCCCGATTGTGCAGGATCGCGCTTCAGTGTGACCTTCGGCCGTCTCCGCCATCGCCAACGATCATGCGCGCCTTGAACGATCCCCCATCGTGCGTCTTTCTTGCGCCCCATCACTCCGGTGCGTACTCCGTGCCTCCGCGTTAAGTCACTCCTTTTCTTCGCCTTGGTCCGCCAATTTCCATTCGAATCAGTACTATTCTGTAATCTTACTTGACAGAGAACCATCCTTATGCTATCGTCAGTCGTGAACTCTCGACCCAAGCCCCGCGAAGCCATCGGTTGCTACGCGCACTCCTCCCTTCTCCTGCACGCCACCGTAAGTCCTTCAACTGCAGCACTTATGGATCTCCCCGCCAAGTGTTGCAAACAAAAGACTTACGGCATAGCTAACTCCTTTAGATGCAACACTTACAAAAAACAGGGGGGTGGGGCCCCGTCGCCTTTTGGGCGTTTCGACGCTCCCCCCTTCAGCCGCTCTATTTCAAGCGCCCGCCCACCGGTCATTTTTCCTCCGGTTGCCGCTCTCTCGCCTGGATGCTACGATTTGGTGTTCCATGATCCCCGCTGACACCCAACTGAGCACAGCAAACCGCCCCCGTGTCGGCATCCCCTGGCGCACCAGCCAGGAAGAACGCGACGGCACGCGCAACAAGCTGGACTTCTATTTCCGGGCCGTCAGAAAAGCCGGTGCTGAACCACAGGAAGTATCTCTCGAACAATCACCGGAACAGCTTCGCCGCCAGCTAGCCGAACTGGACGCTTTTGTCTTGCCGGGCAGTCCGGCCGATGTGGACCCCAGCCGCTATTGCGCATCGCGGCACCCCAAGACAATTACGTTGGACCCAAAGCGAGACAAAATGGATGAGGCCATCCTCGCCCACGCCTTCGATTCCGGAAAACCAGTACTCGCCATCTGTTACGGCTGCCAAATCCTCAATGTTCACCTGAAGGGCACGCTCATTCAGGACATACCCGAGGTGCGTCCTGGCCGGCCGAACGCCGTTCCTCACGGAACCACCGATCTCGCGGTAGGCGCAAAAAGCGGCGATCAGAGTCACGACGCTGCAATTACCCCTGGCACTCTTCTCGCAAAGCTCTCCGGCTCATCCGCCGCGCACATCAATAGCAGCCATCATCAGGCGATTGACCAGCCCGGGGAAAAACTTCGCGTCGCCGCGCAATCTCCCGACGGCATTATCGAAGCCGTCGAATGGACCGGCGACTCAAACTGGATCGTGGGCGTTCAGTGGCATCCGGAGCGTATGCCGGATGACCCGTTCGCGCAGCGCCTGTTTCAGGATTTCGTTTCCGCGGCGAAACGCGCGCACGCCGCGGTGGCGCATAAAACGTAAGCTTTTTCGCCTTTCAAATTTCGATTTTCTTTAGTTTCATTCTTCATGGGGGCCTCATGATTTCTCTGGCAGGCAAGGCGGCACTTATCACTGGCGGTTCACGCGGCATCGGCGCAGCGGCTGTCAAACTCTTCGCGCAAGCCGGCGCCGACGTGGTCTTCAACTATGTGAAAGCCAAAGACGCCGCCCAGCAAGTTCAGCAGGAGGCCGGCAAACACGGAACTCGCGTGGAAGCGTTCAAAGCCGACGTCGGCAAACATGCTGACAACCAGAAACTCGTCAACCATTGCATCGCGCGCCTCGGCCGCCTCGATATTCTTGTCGCCAACGCCGGCGTCTGGAACCAGGACGATGCTCCCATCGAAAAGATGACCGAAAAGCAGTGGGACGACATGATGCGCATCAACCTCAAGAGTGTCTACTCCGTCATCCACTTCGCCGTCCCGCACATGATCAAGCAAAAGTCCGGCAAGATTATTCCCATCAGCTCCACTGCGGGACAGCGCGGCGAATCGCTCCACACTCACTATGGCGCGTCGAAAGGCGGCATCATCAGCCTCACCAAGGGCCTGGCTACTGAGCTCGCGCGTCACAATATTCTTGTGAATTGCGTGGCCCCCGGCTGGGTTGCCACCGATATGTCCAATCCCGTCCTCGAGACGAAGGCCGGCCAGAAAATGGCGGCATCGGCAATTCCGCTCGGCCGCGCCGCCACCGCGGAAGAAATTGCTGGCCCCATCCTCTTTGCCGCCTCCGACCTGGCCAACTTCATGACGGGCGAGATCATCAATGTAAATGGAGGCGCGATATTGTGCGGCTAAAGTTCGTTCCGCTCGCGGTGGTCATCGTTATCGCTGGAATGTTTTTTGTGCCGCGCTCCTCTGCGCAGCGCGCCGATACCATGATGCCGGAGCAGAGTACTGCCAAGGGCAAGCAAATTCTCAAGGATCTGATCCTTGCTTTCGGCGGCGATGGATATAGGGAAGTCCGCGAAAGCCAATGCCAGGGCCGCCGCGCGCAGTTTGGCCACAACGGCGAACTCACCGGCTACATTGATTTTGTGGATGACCGCCGCTATCCCGACAAAGACCGCACGGAATTCATTTCCAAGGGCCGCAACACGATTCTGGCGGCGATGATCGGCCTCGACGGCCTTGATTTTTCGCACGGGGGCATCGTAATCACTCTCTACAACGGCGATCAGGGCTGGACGTTCGACCGCAGCGGCGTCAATGATCTTCCCGCCTCCGCAATCACCGATTTTCAGGAACAGGTTAAAAGAAACATAGACAATCTTCTCCGCCTCCGCCTCAACGAAGAAGGAATGTCCATCCGCTTCGACGGCAGTGACACTGTCGATCTGAAGGAAGTGGATTGGGTGGAGCTGGTCGATCGCGAGCAACGCAAGTTTCGGCTTGCGGTTGACCACTCCACGCATCTCCTCGTTCGCAGTGTCATCAAGACCCAGGATGAAGAAACGCGGCAAATCGACGAAGACGTTACCATCTACACGAACTACCAGCTGCGAGACAGCGTTTGGATGCCCCTTCAAGTCAGCCGCGAACACAACGGCCGCCGCACCACGCAGATTTTCTATAACGCCTGCAAATTCAATCCCGGTTTCCCCGATGTTCTTTTCAGCAAGGAATCACTGCAAAAAGGCGGCTCCGAAGCCGTGCTCAAAAAGAGCAAGAATTAAAAAAATGGCGCGGATTGCGTAAAGTTTTGGAACTCACACTTCGCCAAAAAAGCGCGCTGGAAAATATTTGTGAAACGTTTCTTCCGCGCGCGGAAGGCTGGCCTTCCGCATTGGAATCAGGAATTCCCCAGGCCATCGCGCAGGCCATGGATTTCAATCCCCGTTCGAACGCCGGCAAGGAGTTCCTCCAATTGCTCGATCTGTGGGACTCGCCTTTGCATAGCCTGCTCACCGTGGGCCGCCTGAAAAAGTTCTCCTCGCTCTCGCAAGAAGACCGCATTCGAATCCTGCTCACCTGGGCGGACAGCCGCATCGGCAAGCGCCGCGCAGCCTTTCAAGCGCTTCGAAAGGCGATTGGATTTCTTTACGTGATGCTGCCCGGAGCAAACGGCGCGCGCAGCCCGGTGTGGGAGCGCCTCGGCTATCCTGGCCCGCTGCGCGAAAAAAGTAATTCTCTGCCGCGGCCACTCAGCGTGATCGTGCCGGATCGCGAGCTGGAGCTTTCCTGCGAAGTTTGCATCGTGGGATCAGGCGCGGGCGGCGGCACCGCCGCGGCCGTTCTCGCGGCGGCTGGAAAAAATGTAATCGTTCTCGAAGCCGGCGCCTACTACGATGACGCGGATTTTGACGGCGCGGAGTTCAGCAGTTTTCGAAATCTTTATACGGAAGGCGGCTTTGCCGCTACGGCCGATCACAGTGTGGGATTGCTTGCCGGGGAATGTTTTGGCGGGACGACGGTGATCAATTACTGTACGTCGTTTCGAACGCCGGACGAGATTCGAACGGAATGGGCCGCAGCGGGGGTGCCGTGGTTCACCAGCGACGAATATACGCGAAGCCTCGATGCTGTGTGCGAAAGATTGCACGTCAATCTCGATCACAACCGCGTTTCCCGCCGTGAACAAGTTCTGGATCGCGGCTTGCGCGCACTCGGCTGGCATGTGGAGGCCATGCCGCGCAACGTCGTTGGATGCGACCAGGGAAAAGTTTGCGGTTACTGCGGATATGGCTGCGCGCTCGGCGCGAAACAATCGGCAACGAAAACGTGGCTCGCGGACGCACAGCAACATGGCGCGCGGTTCGTAGTCGAGACTCGCGCGCTTCGCGTTCGAATCGAGGCCGGGACAGCAACCGGAGTCGAGGCGCGTTCGAAAAGCGGCCATCGCGTCAGCATTCGCTGCAAGGCGGTCGTGAGCGCCTGCGGCTCCATCCACACGCCTGCCCTTCTGATGCGTTCCGGACTCCGCAACGAGCACATCGGCCGGCACCTCCACCTTCATCCGGTTTCGAATGTTTGCGGTGCGTTCGAGGAGGAGATTCGTCCGTGGGAAGGGACCATGCAGGCCATCTATTCGGACGAGCACCGCTACCTGACGGGAAATTTTGGCGTGAAGTATGAAACGACGGCGCTACAGCCCGTGATCGCTGTCGCCGTGCTTCCTTGGCGCGAGCCGGTGCAGTATCGCTCCTTGTTGGAAAAGCTCTCGCACATCTCGGCGATCGGTGTGCTCCTGCGCGATCGCGACGGCGGACGCGTCACCATTGACCGCGAGGGTCACCCCGTCACTCACTACGCGCTTTCAAGTTTCGATCGCGCGCATCTTCGCAACGGCTTCATTGGGGCCGCAAGGATCCTGGAGGCTGCAGGAGCGCGCCAGATATTCTCGCCGCATGCGAAATGGTGCTCCTACGAACCGGGCCGTGGTGGTTCGCTCGACACTTTTACAAAAGCCATGGATTCGGCGGGCTGGGATTCCGGGCGCTTGGCGCTTTTTTCGTTTCACATTCAAGGGACTGCGCGGCTTGGGGGCTCGCCCAGAACCTCGGCTGCGAATCCGGAGGGCCAGGTGTGGGAAGGGCGGAATCTCTATGTGATGGATAGTTCGTCGTTTCCTTCGGCCTCCGGCGTGAATCCCATGATCTCCATCGAAGCCATTGCTCACCGGAATGCGGCGGCGCTCGCAGCGCGGCTAAGGTGAACTGCGACTGGCTGAGGCACGTCTTTTTCCCTGTATGGCATACCTGTGTTACTGAAGGATATAGCTTGATTGAAATATAGACGGGGACGGGAATTGTTTCACAATGTTACGTTTCTTCCCCTCTTTTGGCGTATATAATAGGATGTATCGGTTTACTGTACGAAAGTACAATGTTTAGCTGAGCTTGCGAGCGGCCGTCCCCGGCCCTGCAAGTGCATCGAATTGGGGTTCGGACCGCCCACACTCTCCTGATCGCCGGTACTGCGTCCGAACGAGGAAACTATCTTGGGACGGAGTGCAACACTCTCGAGCACTCAGCGAAGCCGCAGCGGTGGCTTCAGCATGGTCGAATTAGCGGTTTCCATGACCGTTATGCTCATTCTGACGGCCGTTGCTATTCCTTCACTGATGCGTTCGTTCCGGACTTACCAGCTCAATGATGCGGCCTCGCGCCTGGCGGATCAGTTGAAATTTACGCGATTCGAGGCTGTGCGCCAAAATACGCAGATCAGCTTTATGATGCAACAGAGCGGAAGCAATTGGATCGTTGGGACAGATTCCAATCGCAGCGGAGCGCTTGACGCGACTGAGAAACAGTTCGTGATTACCGGGTTTGCAACTCTGCTGTCAGGGGGTGTTGCGCCAAGCCCCACCGCCATCATTGCAAAGGTCGGCGCCCTCACGACCAAATCAGGCAGCAACGGCTCGGTTACGTTTGACGCGCGCGGGGCAATCCGAGTCGGGGGGAATGTTTCGACGAGCGTTTTTGTGTTCTATATCGGCAGTTCGACGGATCCCGAGTTCGGGTTTCGCGCCGTGATTCTGCTTCCTTCCGGAAGCACGCAAATCTGGACCGCTCCGAACGGCGGAACCTGGCAGCAGATCAGCTGAGGAATGAAATCAGAGAAGAAGATGCAGCTCTCGTTTAAAAGATTGCGCGAAGGGCAAAGAGGCTTCAGCCTGCTCGAAATGATGCTGGCCACGGTCATCTTGCTTGTGGGCTTGGTGGCTATCGCGCAGCTTGTGCCCGCTTCGATTTTGATGAACTTTAGGAATCGCACGGATTCTTCGGCACTTGTTTTTGCGCAACGCCAACTCGACCAGATGGTTGACCAGCCTTTGACGGTAAATTCCTTTACCGATGTGCTTGGCAACACTTGCCAGCTGGGAGATCCGACGAGCCCTAGTTCCGTGCAAGGCAGCACCGTGACTTCCATAAACAACCAGACACTCATCCTTTTCAATACGCCAAACCCCTTGCCAGCTCCGACCAGCGGCTACGGTTTCACCTACACGGATCCCAATGATCCCAGCGGCGCGACCTACGATGTGCGCTGGGCCGTGATCATCACGGGAAACGGCAGTGCCGCTTCCTCGAAGCGGTTTATCCTTGGCGTCCGCCAAGTCGGGGGCAACGGCTATTTCCAACCCATCACCCTCGATACCATGGTGGGAAAATGAAACCAGCTCCAGGCTACAAGAAACAGCGCGGTTTCACGCTCATCGAATTGCTGACCGCTCTGGGAATTTTTCTTATTGTTTGTGGCGCTGCGTTCACCCTGCTGGGGTCATCGCAGCAGCGTTATCAGACTGAATCACAAGTCCTGAATTCTTTCCAGGAAGCCCGGCTCGGCCTGGACCAGATCGTGCGCGATGTAAATGATTCCGGTTATCCACCGCCCACTTTCGTGAGCACTAACTTCAATCTCTTTGCGGCAACACCGTTCGCCTGGAGTCCAGGCTACCCCGGGAGTTCCTGCCAGATTGGCAGTTGTACCACTCCGGGTGATTTCGACCTGATCATCGAAACAAATCCCAATCCGCAGGATGCCGGCAGTACCGTCCAGTGGATTCGTTACAAATTGAATGGAACAACGCTCTACCGTGGTGTGGTGCCCAAGCTTTCCGGTGACGACCCCGCAGCAGACACGTCAGCAGCCGGGGTCCTTGTACCATTCGTTCAAAATGTTGTGAATGTGTCATCTCCGCCGGGAGGAGTTTCGGTGCCCATCTTTTCCTACACCTGTGACACGGGAGGATTGCCCCTGTCCTGTCCCTTGGCGGGCACGGCCAACGCGCCTGCAAACATTCGGGACGTCGTCGTCACGCTGCTAGTTGCGGCTCCATTGCCAGACGCGACCACAGGGCAGCTGCGCATTGTGGAGCTGACAGGGCGAGGGCGCCGCGTGAATCCGAACCAGTGAGAGTAAGGAAGCCTAAATGAGCGCGCGAACCATCATTCGAACGGGCAGGCGGGAAGAAGGAATCGCTCTGCTTATCTCGATTTTCGTTCTCTTGCTGATCAGCGTGGTGGCCATCGCGTTAATCGTCTCCTCAGGAACGGAATCTGCACTGGCAGGCAACTATCGTTCCTCGACGGGAGTCTATTACGCAGCCGTCGCAGGATTGGAGGAAGCGCGCAGCCGGCTCCTGTCGAAGAATCCCAGCTACTTTGGGACTACTTCGCCAGGCTTCCTGCCATCCCCGGGCACGCCCCTGGCTGTGGGCTATCCCGTTTACATGATCAATCCTCTGTCGGGCGAGACCGTTGCGCCGTGGAATTCCACTTCAACGTATCCGGATCAGCAATTTAACCAGGAGTTTGCGAGCAGCGGCTTCAGCCTTCCTTCCGCTCCTCCCTGGACGTACTCCGTCTGGAATACGAGCCCGCTGAATACCCTGTCTTTTCCGGGCCCACTCTATAAATGGGTGCGCATCAATGCGGTCTCTGAAAAATCCATGAATCTGGATGTATATCCGTACGACGGGAGTCTCGACTCCACAACGCCCGTTTATTACGATGGCACGCGGCTCAATATTTCGGGCACCGGCGCACAGGTGCTGGAAATTACCGCGCTCGCCGCGCTGCCTAACGGAAGCCAAAAGCTGGTCCAATACCTTGCTGCTCCCACTCCCGTCACCCTGCCTCCGCTTCCTGCGGCGCTGACGCTTGCCGGGAGTGTCGTGAGCACGGTGGTTGGGTATTCTGCCCCGTCCTCGACTCCTGGCTTCTCCATTAAAGGCATTGACCAGAATTGCGCTGGGGGCCCTGGGTTATTAAAGGTTCCGGCGATCGGGATATTCGACAGTAGCGACATCCCGGTAATAACGAGCGGCGGAACTGTCAATGGCATTCATTTTACGGGAATCCCAGTACCATATCGGCCGGGCTACACGGGCCCGAATACGTCGCCGGATATAGAAACCGTCGCCGGATCTTTTACCTCGACCCTGCAATCGCCAGCTGGCCTTGACGCTGTGATGCAGTCCATCATCCAGAACGCGGACGCTATCATCACCCCCACAAGCGGCCCAGCCTTGGGATCAGACTTGTCTGCTGCGACGAGTGGGATGTCTTCGACTAACCCCATGACCGTGGTCATCAATGGAGATTTGGATTTGAATGGCTGGCACAACACGGGTTACGGACTGCTTCTGGTGACTGGCAATCTGAATTACGATCCCGACGCCTACTGGAATGGAATTATATTGGTTGTTGGGCAAGGCACGGTAACCGGTTCAAAGTCAGGCTCCGGCGAAATTGACGGGGCCGTCCTGGTTGCCAGAACGCATGACACCTCGGGAAACCTGCTATCGGGTTCATTTCTCTCCTACGGTTACGTCAACTTCAACGCCGGGGGTTCCATGGGAGGAACCGGCATTCGCTACAGCAATTGCTGGATTCAGAAATCGCAACCCACTGCCGCGTACAAGATTCTCTCCTTCCACGAAATTACACAGTAAGGGATTGTACGGCCAGAGCTAGTTCTCCTTTTCAGAATGTTTTCCACTTCGATAAGCGGAAGCTTTTGATCTGCCGTTTAATCCCGCTTGCCGGGTAGAGTGGTGAAAAGGAGAGCTACTCGAAGCGCACATGAGAACCCGTCTCTTCGTCATTCTGTTATCGCTGCTTTTCAGCGGAACGGCTAACGGCCAAGACGCGCCAGCTGTTGCCAGATCCGAAGTATGGTTTCCGGGGAAGGCGTGGGCGCTGGAACTGGATGGCGCGGGGTTCACGACGCGATCGAACGAGATGCAGGCCGACGGGCGGCGCTATTTTCTTGCTGAAAACACTAAGACGCGCGCAGTTGTTTCCGTCTTTATGGAAGCTGCGAAGGGGCCCGCACAGCCCGGGGAATGCAAACGCTCACTGGAGGAGAAAGTGAAGCGGAATTCCTCGCTGGCGTCCGGTTCCTTGAAAGGCGTGGCATATCGCGAAAGCGGCGAAATGCAGATTCTGGAGTTCACGCTGCCGGAACTGGACGGCTCGCCGACCAATCAGAAAAACATTTTTGGCTGCCTGATCAAAGATGACGTCTTCATTGACATCCACATTTCGAAGATTTTTTTCAAGGCCGCTGATCAGCCGATGTTCGACGCGCTCCTGGAGTCGTTCCACTTCGTTCCCCGGGAAGCGAGCAGCGCGCCCGTTCCTGCTGGGAACAGCCTGAAGTTGTTCCAGGAAGGCAGCCGCTATTTCATCGCGCATCAATATCGCGAGGCCATCCCGCTCTATCAAAAAGCGCTGGAGATCGAGAAGAACACGCCCACCCTGGACAAGAATCTCTGGCGCGCGCTGATCGACAATCTGAGCATCGCCTACGGGATTACGCACGACTTGACCAGCGCGCGGGAAGCGCTCACCTATGGCGTTTCGAAAGACCCGGACTATCCGCTTTTCTACTACAACCTCGCGTGCGTCACCGCCGAAAAGGGCGACCTTCCGGATACTGAGAATTATATGAAGCTGGCGTTCGAACGCCGCGACAATATGATTCCGGGAGAAACTTTTCCGGATGCACGTGTGGATGATTCTTTTCAGAAGCTCCTACTGCAGAAAGAATTCCGTCAATTCCTCAATTCTCTCTACGGCCCGCAGCAGTAGACGCGGGGCATTCCTACGGGATTTTGCCGCCCGGACTCCTGGGGCGGTATAATGGCTGGATGCGGAATAGCCAGGAAAGCACACAGATGCACGGCACTACCGTTTTGTGCGTGCGCAGGGACAACAAGGTGGTGCTGATCGCCGATGGCCAGGTGACCATGGGCGATCACGTGATGAAGCACACCGCGCGCAAGACGCGCCGGCTCTTTAACGACAAGGTAGTCGCGGGTTTTGCCGGGTCGACGGCGGATGCGATCACGTTGTTCGAACGATTCGAAGGCAAGCTTCAGGAATTTTCCGGGAACCTGCAAAAGGCCGCGGTGGAATTGGCCAAGGAATGGCGGAAGGATCGCGCGCTGCGGCACCTGGAGGCTTTGTTGATCGTTGCGGACGTCAAGGGCACGTTTATTCTTTCCGGGAACGGCGACGTCATTGAACCGGATGATGGCCTGGTGGCGATCGGCTCCGGGGGAACTTACGCGCTTGCGGCGGCGCGCGCGCTGCTGAAGCATTCCCGGCTGACCGCCAAGGACCTGGCCATGGAAGCCATGCGTATCGCCAGCGAGATTTGCATTTATACGAACGCCAACTTTACAGTCGAAGAGCTCTAGGGGTAAGGCGTGAAAACACGCCAAGCTGATTTCACGCATCAAAGGAACTGAGCAACTCATGTCCAACAAGTCCGAAAAAGAATTGATCTTTTTGCCCGGCGGCAACGGCGCGCCGCCCGTCGAGGGAGAGGAACTGCTTCCCGCGCTCGACGACATGACGCCGCGTGAAATCGTGCTGGAGCTCGATAAATATATCGTCGGCCAGAATGCGGCGAAGCGAGCTGTCGCGGTGGCGTTGCGCAATCGCGTCCGCCGACAGAAACTTCCGCCGGAAATTGCGGAAGATGTTTTGCCGAAGAACATTTTGATGATCGGCCCGACGGGAGTGGGGAAAACGGAGATTGCACGGCGGCTTGCGCGTCTGGCTGGATGCCCGTTCGTTAAAGTCGAGGCTTCCAAGTACACCGAAGTCGGCTACGTCGGACGCGACGTCGAATCCATGGTGCGCGACCTGGTGGAAACTTCCATTGACATGATCCGCGAGGAAAAACTGGATGAGGTGGCTGACCGCGCCGAGCAGGCCGCGGAAGAGCGCGTGCTTGATCTGCTGCTGCCGCCACCTCCACCACCCGCGCCGGGCACTCCGGAAGCGGAAGCAGCCGCGCAGCGCGAGCAGAACCAACGCACGCGCGAGAAACTTCGCGCGCAGCTTCGCGAAGGCAAGCTGGACCAGCGCATGGTGGACATCGAAGTCCGCGAGCGCGCCATGCCGTCGTTCGAAATTATTTCCAATCAGGGCGTCGAGGAGATGGACGTCAATATCAAGGACATGCTCTCCGGCATGTTCGGCCAGCAGAAGAAAAAACGCAAAATGAGCGTGGCCGACGCTTTCGAATACCTGATCCAGGAAGAAGAGAACAAACTGCTCGATATGGACCAGGTGACGCGCGTGGCGGTGGAGCGCGCGGAACAGATGGGCATCATTTTTATTGATGAAATTGATAAAGTGGCGGGCCGCGAATCCGGACATGGGCCGGACGTTTCGCGCGAGGGCGTACAACGGGACATTCTTCCGATTATTGAAGGTACCACTGTCAACACGCGCTATGGGATGATTCGCACCGATCACATTCTATTTATTGCGGCGGGCGCGTTTCACGTAACCAAACCTTCCGACTTGATTCCGGAACTCCAGGGCCGCTTGCCGATTCGCGTGGAACTGCAATCGCTCAAGGAAGAGGATTTCATTCGAATTCTGACCGAGCCGAAGAACGCGCTCATCAAGCAGTATGTGGCGCTGCTGGAAACCGAAGGCGTCAAGCTGAACATCACGGAGGACGCCGTCGCGGCGGTCGCGCGCTTTGCTACCAGCGTGAACGAACAAACGGAAAATATCGGGGCGCGGCGCCTGCATACCATTCTGGAAAAAGTTCTCGACGAGATTTCGTTCGAAGCGCCCGACCTCAAGAAAAAGAATGTGAAAGTGGACGCGGCTTATGTGACCAAGCAGCTCGCAGATATTGTAAAGAACCAGGATCTGAGCCGCTACATTCTGTAATTCTTGAAATTGGAAAATGGAAAATAGAAAAGGGACGAGACCCCACATTGCAGTGCGCCCCGCGCCATTCTTCCTCATTTTCTATTTTCTATTTTGCGTTTTCCTTGTTGCCTGCGGCGCGCCCGGGGAACCCACGCCGCCCACTCCAGTGGTTCCGGTGGCCATCACGGATCTGACGGCTCATCAGGACGGAGACGGCGTGCGGCTAACCTTCACCATGCCTTCGAATTCGGTAGCTGGCGTGAAGCTTGCCACAACTCCAGCGGTTGAAATCCTTCGTGGCGCATTGAAGCCCGATGGCTCGCCCGATCTCTCATCGTTTCGCGTTGTCTACGCCATTCCCGGCGCGCTCGTGGACAATTCCCGCTCCGAGGGACACATTGGCTTCACCGATCCGATCGCGCCCGAGGAGATTAAAGCGTCCGCGGGACGCACACTTGCTTATACGGTTCGAACGCGAGCTTCCCAGAAGCGCGTGTCAGCGGATTCGAATGTCGTGTCCGTGCGGGTTTTTGCTGTTCCCGAGCGGATCGCTTCTGTCGATGCCCGCGTCACCGAGCCGGCGATCGAGTTGAACTGGACGGCCCCGGCACGAACCTCGGCGGGAGATCCGCTTCCCGCGTTGATCACGGGTTATCGAATCTATCGCTCGGAGATTACTCCCTCTGCCGCTGCATCCGCGTCGGTTCCCCCTCAAGGGAAAAATGAAACGCCATATTCGCTGCTCGCAACTTCCGAGACCAGTAGCTACCGCGACACTTCCTTTGCGTTTGACCACACCTATGTCTACGTCGTGCGTAGCGTCATTCAGGCCGATGGCAGCGAACTGGAGTCCGCTGCCTCGCCGCCCGTGACGGTTACTCCGCTCGATACGTTTCCCCCTGCGGCACCACAGGGCGTTGTAGCTGCTTTGCTGCCGGGCGCGGCTCCGGGTGCGATGGTTGTCGATCTCTCCTGGTCCATCAGCCTTGAAACCGATCTGGCAGGCTACCGCGTCTATAGGAGTGAACAGGAAGGCACCAGGGGGCAAGTTCTCAGTCCAGATTTATTGCCCACGCCTGCTGTTCGTGATACGTCTGTAGAGCCCGGTCATCGCTACTGGTATACCGTGACTGCCGTCGATCGCGCGGGAAATGAGAGCGCGCCGAGCGCCTCTGTCGCCGTTGACGTCACGCAACCTTCATCGTGATTCCGGGTTAGATGATTTTTCGAGTCTTGGGAGTCCAGCATCGGATGCCGATTCGCGCCTATTTACCGGGCTATAGCTGGTTCCGGATCTTCCGCAACGCGGCGATTCGAATCGGCGTGTACACCAGTGTTTGCCTAGCGCTGGTATTTACAGCCTGGCTCTTTCTTGCCAATCGTGTGCCGCTGATCGAGCGGTTGGCGGTGGAGCGCAATCTAGCTGCCGCGGTGCTTCTCTGCCTCTGCGCGCTGATTCCTTTCCTGCGCTTCCTGTCCCTGCCCGGGCACCAGTTGGCCTCCGGCTTGGTCGCGTGGCTTCTCTTTAGTTGCTACTATCGCTTACTTTGTGTTTTCTTTCGAAACCTCAGTGACTGGCACAGCACGTTTCAGGTCTTTATGATCGGCGCCGTCGTGTATATGATCATCGCGACTCTTTCCTGGATTACCGTCACCATTTGGAGAACCCGAGCGGCGCATGCTTCTCATCCCAATCATCATGCGAGCTGATCCCAGATGAAATTCTGCCGTTTTGTGATCCGCGATGCTTCACCATCAACGTCCGCTGCACCGCTCCACGGTTTGATCGAAGACGGCGGCGTAATCGAAATTTCCGGTGTACCCTGGGGCGCGTGGACGCGCGGATCGCGTTCCTTGCGCCTCGCCGATGTGCGTTTTCTTGCGCCGGTTTCGCCCTCAAAAATTGTTTGTATCGGCAGGAATTACGCAGCCCACGCGGCGGAACTCGGCAACGAGGTGCCCAAAGAGCCGTTGATGTTCCTCAAGCCGCCTTCGTCGATCGTTGGCCCGCAGGAACCAATCGTCCTGACGCCGTATTCCCAGCGCGTGGAGCATGAAGGTGAACTCGCCATCGTCATGGGGAGCACCTGTTCGCATCTGCGCGACAGCGATGACGCGCTCGCCCATGTCCTGGGCTACACCTGCCTCAACGACGTTACGGCGCGCGACCTCCAGAAATCCGACGTTCAGTTCACCCGCGCGAAGGGTTTCGATACCTTTTGCGCCGTCGGCCCGCATATCGAAACGGATCTCGACCCCTCTAACGTTCTCGTCGAGACGCATGTCAACGGCGCCAGCCGCCAGTCCGGCAGCACTTCCCTGATGGTCTATCCACCGGCGTTCCTCATCCGTTGGATCTCTCGCATGATGACACTGCTTCCCGGCGACGTCATCGCCACCGGAACGCCAGCGGGAGTTGGGCCGCTCGTAGCGGGCGACACGGTGGAGGTCAGCGTGGCCGGTATTGGCGTGTTGCGCAATCCGGTGCACGCCCCGCAAGCGTAGTTTCACGCAAGCCGCTCGGTTTCGGTAGAATACGCATCAGTGGGACGCAGGTGGAACGAATCGTTATCTTCCACTGCGGCGGAAGCGCGTATCGTGTCTTGCGCTGTGCTGAATCCCACATACTTGAAGCTACGGAGCCCGCTCGTTGCAAGCCTTGCTCGCTGACTGGAAACTGATTTTGACCATGGTATGTGCGGCCATTGCAGCCCTGGCCATGATCGCTTACGCTTTCTTCCGCCCCGCCGTGGATCCGTACGAAGCCGAACGCAAGCGCCGCCTTCATCTCAATCAGATCGGCCGGATTGCGGAAGGGCAGGTTGTCGAGCTCATCGAGCACCCGCCGGAATCCAAAGAAGCGCGCAAGGGCTTCTTCAACAAGAGCGCCCACCCCCTCGGCGATTTGGGGCCGCGCCATCTGGTTTCCTATAGTTATGCGATTTCCGGAGTCACTTATCACACCGCGCAAGACATTACGGGGCTTGAGGGGCAGATTCGCTTCGATCGGCTCGTGGCCGGGCAACCGGCCAGCGTGAAATACGACACCTCCAATCCCAGCGACTCCATCATCGTTGCCGACGACTGGTCTGGGTTGCGCTGACTCTGGAACCTCTGAGTTAGTGCATACTCTCTTCACGCGGCCTTCCGTATTCTGATTTTTGCTTGGTTGCGCTATCCTTCTCTACACCGCGCCTGGGCGGCCCAATCCAACACCCATGAAGATGATCCTCGCTTCCATCCTGACCACGATCCTCATCGTGACGATGACTCTCGGCGCGATGTTTATTCTCGTCCAGGCGACGGAGTACGTGACTTCGCTCGAATCGCCGCTGGACCGCGCCACCGCCATGGGCGCGGAGCTGATTCTGGGCGTCGTCTTGCTCCTGGGAACCGTTTGGCTTGCCACGCACCTCGCCGTCCGGATTTTCTCCACAAAAGAACCCCCTCCTGAGGGAGGACCCGTTGTCTGAGCCAAAACCGATCCTGTCGTCCGCGGCAAAACATCGCGATCGCATGGATGAACTTCATCGCCTATCCGCGGAAGCAGAGGCCGGCGGCGGTCCCGAGCGCCGCGAACGCGAGCACAAAGCGGGCAAGCTTACTGCTCGTGAACGCATCCATCTGCTGCTTGATGAAGGTACCTTCGAAGAGCTGGATAAATTCGTCCGTCACCGCTGCGTGGATTTTGGCATGCAAGAGCAACGTCCCGCCGGCGATGGCTTCGTTACGGGTTTCGGCCGCATCGATGGACGCCTGGTATACGTTTTCGCGCAGGACTTCACGGTATTTGGCGGTTCGCTCTCGGAAACGAACGCGCTGAAGATCTGCAAGATAATGGACCTCGCCATGCGCGCGGGCGCCCCGGTCATCGGCCTCAACGATTCCGGCGGCGCGCGCATTCAGGAGGGCGTCGCTTCGCTTGCCGGTTATGCCGACATTTTTCTGCGTAACACGTTGGCCAGCGGCGTCATTCCGCAAATCAGCGCGATCATGGGACCTTGCGCCGGCGGCGCGGTCTATTCGCCGGCCATCACCGATTTCATTTTCATGACGCGCGAGACTTCCTACATGTTCGTCACCGGCCCGGACGTCATCAAGACCGTCACGCATGAGGAAGTCACCAAGCAGGAACTCGGCGGCGCCATGACGCACAATGAGAAGAGCGGCGTGGCGCATTTTGTTTCGCGCGACGATGCCGATTGCCTCGCCATGATCCGCGAGCTGCTGGGTTTTCTTCCTTCGAACAATGTGGATGACCCGCCCCGTCGCGCTACTTCAGACTCCGCCACTCGCCGCGATGAAACGCTTAACACGCTTGTACCCGCCGACCCCCAAAAGCCTTACGACATCAAGGACGCCATCCACTTGATCGTGGACGATGGCTACTTTTTCGAAGTGCACGAGCATTACGCGAAAAATATCGTTGTGGGCTTCGCGCGGCTTGATGGCCGCCCCGTCGGCATCGTCGGCAATCAGCCGGCATTTCTCGCCGGGGTCCTCGACATCAACGCTTCCGTGAAGGGCGCGCGCTTCGTGCGCTTCTGCGACGCCTTCAACATCCCGTTGATTACATTCGAGGATGTTCCCGGCTTCCTCCCCGGCACGCAGCAGGAGTTCGGCGGGATCATCCGGCATGGTGCGAAACTGCTCTTCGCGTTCGCCGAAGCCACGGTCCCGAAAATCACCGTGATTACGCGCAAAGCTTATGGCGGCGCCTACTGCGTCATGGCCTCGAAACATATCCGTACTGACGCCAACTTTGCCTGGCCCACAGCGGAGATCGCCGTCATGGGTCCCGAAAGCGCAGTGAACATCGTGTACAAACGCGATCTGGACAAAGCCCCCGAATCCGAGCGCGAAAAGCTTCGCCAGGAAAAAATCGCCGAATTCCGCGAGCGTTTTGCCAATCCTTTCGTTGCCGCCGAACATGGCTACATCGACGCCGTCATCGAGCCAGCCGACACTCGCGCCCGCCTTATCACCGCTCTGCGCGCCCTCGAGAACAAGCGCGACACAAATCCGAAGAAGAAGCATGGCAACATTCCGTTATGAAGCAAAAGTTCACTTTCCCACCCTGACTGGAGCTGCGATGCATCTTCATAGGCTTACAGCTGCAATTGCAGTTTTATTCTTGGTGGCTGCGGGTACTCGAGCACAAACTAAAACGGTTGCGGAGCGGCTCGGCTACCCGGCCGATTCGAAACTCCTCATCGTTCACGCCGACGATCTTGCGGTTGCGCATTCCGTGGATGCCGCCAGCTTCGATGCGCTGGACAAAAATGCAATCACCTCCGCCAGCATCATGGTGCCGTGCCCCTGGTTGTCCGAAGTCGCGAACTATGCGAAAGCCCATCCGGATGCCGATTTGGGTTTGCACCTCACGCTCACCAGCGAATGGCGGACCTATCGCTGGGGTCCAGTGGAATCAAAAAATAGGGTCCCCACGCTGCTCGATCCTTCTGGCTATCTTTGGCCGGAGACTCCCGCGGCCGTCTCGCATATCAAGCCCGAAGAAGCGGAGCGCGAAATTCGCACACAAGTCGAATTTGCTGTTGCTTCGGGGATTCACCCCACGCATCTCGACACCCACATGGGGGCGCTGTTTTCCTCCCCGGAATTATTCGCAGCATTTGTCAAAATTGCTCACGAATACAAACTACCTTTCTTCGCGCCCCGGTTGCCCGGCGAAGGAGCCAAGCTGCTCTCGCTTCTCCAGGAAAAGGACATCATCGTGGACTCGGTGGTGATCGCGAACCCCACGATTCAAGCGAACGCGTGGATGAGTTTCTATATCGACGCGATCAAGAACATGAAGCCCGGACTCACGGAAATGATTGTTCACCTCGGCCACGATGACGCTGAGCTGCAAGCGGTCATGGTGGACCACCCCGATTACGGAGCGGCATGGCGGCAACGCGACTATGACACTGTGACCAGCCCGGAGTTCAAGAAAGCTCTTCAGGAGAACAAAATCATCCTCGTCAAGTGGAAAGATCTGCAAAAACTCCTGAAGTAGCATCTAGGCAACGTGAGGTGCAGAGACCCACTGCCGAGTTTCTCCGCGTGCTAAACTTTTCCCTCGCTTAGTCCCTTATGTTCAAGAAAATCCTGATTGCCAATCGTGGTGAAATCGCCGTGCGCATCCTGCGCGCCTGCCGCGAACTCGGCATCCGGTCGGTTGCGATCTTTAGCGACGTGGATCGCAAGTCGCTCCACGTCCGCCTCGCTGATGAAGCGTATCCCATTGGCCCCGCGCCCTCGCGCGAAAGCTATCTCAGCATTGAGAAGATCATGGACGTAGCGCGGCACTCGCACTGCGACGCTGTCCATCCTGGTTACGGCTTTCTCGCCGAAAACCCTGCTCTACCCCGAGCTTGCACGGATGCGGGCCTTACCTTTATCGGTCCGCCAGCCGAAGCTATGGAAGCTCTCGGTTCGAAAACCGCGGGCCGCCAGCTTGCGCGTCGATCCGATGTTCCAACGGTTCCGGGAACCAACGACCCCATTGAAAAGCTCGCCGAGGCGCAGGCCGTCGCGCAAAGCATGGGCTACCCCGTTTTGCTGAAAGCAGTCAGCGGCGGGGGCGGCAAGGGCATGCGCCTTGTCCACAGCGACGCCGAATTCGAATCCGCGTTTCGCGACGCTTCCTCCGAAGCGATGAACGCGTTCGGCGACGAGCGACTCTACCTGGAAAAGTATCTGGAGCGGCCGCGTCATATCGAAATCCAGATTCTTGCCGACAACCACGGCCGCGTCGTTTCCCTCGGCGAACGCGAATGCTCGGTTCAGCGCCGCCATCAAAAAGTCATCGAAGAAGCGCCTTCGCCGATCGTTACGCCGGACCTGCGCAAGAAAATGGGTGACGCCGCGGTGCGCCTCGCTCGCGCCGGTGGATATGTGAATGCCGGCACCGTCGAATTCCTGGTGGACCAGAATCTGGATTTTTATTTTCTGGAAGTGAACACACGCCTGCAGGTGGAGCACCCGGTCACCGAACAAGTCACTGGTCTCGATCTCGTCAAACTCCAGATCGCCATCGCCGCCGGCCATCGCTTGCCGTTCGCCTGGGAAACCATAACGCCGCGCGGCCACGCAATGGAAGTCCGCCTCTACGCAGAGGATCCCGCTAACAATTTCTTTCCTTCGCCGGGAAAAATTCTTTCCTGTCATGTGCCCAGCGGTCCCGGAATTCGCCTGGACGACGGCGTTTATGAAGGCTGGACCGTGCCCAACGATTACGATCCGCTGTTGAGCAAGCTCATCGCCTGGGGCAACAGCCGCGAAGAGACTATCGCGCGCCTTCGCCGGGCTCTCGAGGAGTATGCCGTAACCGGCATCAAAACCAACGCCGGGCTATTCCTCCGCATCCTTTCGGATCCGGATTTCCTGCGTGGTGAAATTCACACCAAATGGCTCGACGAATTGCTTCGCCGTCCGAACGCCGCAACGGCTGATTCGAATGCGGATGAAACGGGCAGCGCTGTTTCGAACGCTGCCGCTATCGCCGCCGCCATTTGGCAGGCGACACAGGGCGGCGCGCCATCCGCTGCGGTACACGAGTGCGATACGCCCTCCCGCTGGAAACTTGAAGGCCGCCGCGCGCAACTGGACCGCGAGCCATGAAATACGAAATCCAACTCGAAGGTTTATTCGGCAAGAAAACCCACAGCGTCGAGCTGGAACGCAACTCCAACGGCTGGCGCATTATTCTTGACGGCCAGGCTGTCGATGCCGACGCCGTCCAAATTTCTCCATACATACTCTCGATCCTGTTGAATGGAGAATCGCACGAAGTCCGGATCACTCCAGAGTCCGGCAGCAAGCTGAAGCTCCAAACCCGTACTCAGGAATTCGGCGCGGAAGTGATTGACCCTCGCTCCTGGAGCGGCCGCCGCCACGGGCACGTCGAAGCGCAAGGCCGCCAGCAGATCGTGGCGCCGATGCCAGGCAAGATTGTTCGCGTTCTGGTGAAAGCGGGCGACCACGTCGAAGCTGGCCAGGGGCTGCTCGTTGTCGAGGCCATGAAAATGCAGAACGAAATCCGCTCACCGAAGACCGGCATCATCGAACGTGTTCTCGCCAAAGAAGGCCAGCCGGTCACCGCCGGCGAAGTTCTCGCCTGGGTCGAGTAATAGCGATGGGCAACTTCTATACAAACGTCACGATGCGTGGACCATCGCAATCCGACATCGCCGCGTTGCTTCGCAGTCTCAATCGAAATGCATTCTTGACACCTACAACGAACGGCTTCACCGTCATTTGCGACCGCGAGTGCGAAAATCAGGACACCGATTTGCTCGGGTCGCTCGCGCTCACGGCTTCGACGCATCTCGAATGCCCCGCTCTGGCCGTACTAAACCACGATGACGATGTGCTCTGGTATCAACTGTTTAACTCGGGAAAATTGCTGGACGCCTATATCTCGGCGTCCGAATGGTGGGAGGATCCTTCGGAGCCTGCTCCTCGGGGCAATCCGGAGATTCTTTGTAAATTTATGGGCGCGCCTGGCGATCAGGCCCGGGTGAAAAAAATTCTGGGCCGCTCGACCGGCGTGCTTGGCTATCTTTTCGCCATTGGCCGCCATCAAGATTTGCTGGAGGCTCTGGGCCAGCCGCCTTTTGCCGCGGGTCTTGGCTTTACGTACCTCAGCAAGGGGGAGCTCACTGCCGGTCTTGGTTCAAAGGAAATTCTTCTTGTTTGAAAGAATGGGTCTCTGGCAGAGACAGTTTTCAGTGCCCGATGGACTTCGGCGGCATCGTGGTCTTCGCCGCATCGGGCAGCTTGCCCGCCGCTTCAATCACCTGCTCCGCCAGATAATTTGTCTCTCGCGCTTCGTCGCGTGCAATGGCCAGGTAAGCGGCCTTCAATAGCTGTTCTTTGCGGTTGCGCAGCGTATCGCGAATGGTCTGTTGTACCTGTGGATCATTGATCCCGCGCAGTCCGGGCGACTCGCGCGTTATCAACTTCAGAATCCGGTAACCTTCTTTCAATTGGATTGGCGGGCTCACCTGTCCCGGCTTCAATCCAACGACCATCTTCTTCAGCGCGGGATCGGATTGGTTCAGCGCGGACTCCGGCACATACCCCAGGTCGCCGCCGGTCGCCGCCGAATTCATGTCTTCGGAATAATCCATCGCCAGCTGCGCGAAATCCGCGCCGCTGTTCAGCCGGTCCATCAGCATTTTTACTTTGCGCTGCGCTTCTGCCTCATTGGTGGCATCGTCATTTTTGCGATTGCGAATTTGCGGCTCTTTTCTCGGCGTTACAACGATCTGTGCGATGCGGTACTGCGGCTCCGCCACGTTAAACTGCGCCTTGTTCGCATTGTAGAAATCCGCGACGTCCTGATCCGTGATGACAATCTTCGCCACCACTTCACGGTTCATCAGCTTGGTAATGGAAAGTTGCCGGCGCAGGTCGCGTTTCAGGTCATCCACGGAAACGCCGCCGCTCTTCAACTGGCGCTGGAATTCTTCCTCCGTGTAAGGGCTCTTCAGTTCGGTGAACTTGTCTTCGACTTCGCCGTCGCTGGCCTCGAGGTTCAACTTCTTCGCGCGTTCCAGTAGAATCTCGTTGTTGATCAGCTCGTCCAGCACGTTCAGCTTGAGGGAAAGAGCTTCTTCCTGCGATGGTTCCTGGCCCTCGGGGTTCACGCGCGTGCGGTAATATTTTTCAACTTCATCGCGCTTAATCTCTTTTCCGTTGACGACTGCCCACACGTCGGGCGCATGTTGCGTCTGCTTGTTGCAGCCCGCCAGTATGGCGAACAGCATGGCCGCCAGCGGTAGCAACGCGACGGCGCGCTTCACTCCCTTTGACTGCTTCATCGAGCGCCCCAAGAAATGCAGGATTGCAGCAGGTAAGTCCAAGGTTGGAGGCTCAGGCGGCTTTCTTCACCTTGCCGGCACGGATGCACGCCGTGCAGATACGCACTTGCTTCTTCACGCCCGCCACGACTGCGTGCACGCGTTTCAGATTCGGATTCCACCGCCGCCGGCGCGTGTTGTTCGCGTGGCTCACCACGTTTCCATAATGCGGCCCTTTGCCGCAAAAATCACACTTCAGTGCCATTGTTTTTCCTGCTTACTCTTTATATTAGCCTGGATTGTCTGCACAGAAACCAGCAAGACCAAGCTCCTTATTCTAGCAGACCCTCTACCCCCAACAAAGTACGGGTTTTTAGTCCGGATGACTTTGCGGTTGGAGACTTGGGCCACGAACGCAATTCTGGGAAGCGTCCTTCTCCGTTCGAATGCAGCTTGAGGCGCACCTGTTCTTTCGTACGGTATGCTTTGTAGCGCCGCGTACCAGTAACTCCCCCAATCGCGTTGAACCAACAGGGTTTGCAGGCGGATAAGAGGACGTCTGGCCCCCCGTACCATTGTCGCTGTTTAACCTGCCTTTTAATGTGCCGCTTAGCTTGCGTGGTTGTCTGCGCGGGTTTAAATTATGGCTTCATCATTCGAACAGCCTTCTGGTCGCTCCGGCACACAGCTGGAGGCGCCCGCCGCATCTCCCCGCGATTCGGTATTCCCGATTCGCCCCAGCCGCCTTGCCTGGTGCCTCGCGCTCCTCGCCTTTCTCTCCGTCACTGCAGGTTTTCAGGTTGCTCGCTTTCAAATTGTTCGTGCAAACTGGCTAACCCCGACACTCGCGCAATCAGGATCATCTCTACAGGCGCCGCCCGCGCTTGTCTCCGATTCCCTGCCTGGCGCAGCAAACAAAGAAATTGAAAGGATCAGCCATCTGGCGCCGCAACAGCAGGTGGAGCGGCTGCTCGATCTCGCCATTCATCGAAATGAGCCATCGCTCGAGCTGATTCACCAGAATTTGGATGCGTGGCGAGGCCGCCTGGAGAATACCGACCGGCTTTTCCATCTTGTGCTCGCGGCGCTGGAATCCGAGGATCCCCGCGTTCGAATCGCCGCACTAGAAATCGATCTCGCGGCCAGCAATCTCAGCAAGTCCCCGGAAAGCGTCGCGCATCTTCTAAACCAGATTCACAACGACCCCGAAAGCCGCTCGCTGACGCTCTGGAGACTCGGCGCGCTCGGCAATCGTGGCGTTGAGCCGGCCACGGTGCTGGCGACTCTCCTCCGCTACGCGCATGACCCCAGCCAGCAAACTCGTTTCTGGGCCGTGGAAGGATTAGCCATGCTCGGCACGGACGAGTCCATCGACCCGCTTCTTTCGATTATGGCGCACGACTCTTCGCCGAAAATCCGTGAACGCGCGGCGTGCAACCTAGCGCATTCCGGCATGCTCACCGGCGAACAGCGTCTGACCGCCGTTCCCGAGTTACTCAATCTTCTCGACGATGATTCCCTGGACTCTGCCACGAAGGACCTGGTCTATGCTGCGTTGCACTCCATTACGGGCGCGGACTTCGGCAAAAATCCCGATGCCTGGCGCGACTGGTGGGCCCACCACGACCGTCCCGAAAAGCCGCATCACGTTCCCCGAGGCCTGCTGCGCACCTGAAGTCCGTGCCCGCGCGGCTAGATTCCTTCCGCGATCCTCGCCACACACCACTTCATATCGTAGGATTCGTTCACGGGTTGTGATAACCCGACCTTTTCCGCAGCGTCCAAGCTGGATGAGGGCTTAACACCTGCGTTATGCTTTCACTAGGAGGCCCAATGAAACGCCGCGAATTCCTCCATCGCACCGCTTGCGCCGCCGGAGGCACCTGGCTTCATTCGAACGCGTTCCCCCGCCGGGCCTTCGTCGTTCCTCCACTTTCCCAAAAGTTCTCCGCTTCCGACACCGTCACCCTCGGTAAGACCGGTATCCAGACCAGCCGCCTTGCGATGGGCACCGGCACCGTTGGAGTCGGCCATCATTCCCACCAGACCGCTCTCGGTGTAAAAGGCCTCTCCGAACTCCTCCTCAATGGCTACGACCACGGTCTTCGTTTTTTTGACGCCGCCGATTCCTACGGTAGCCACCCGCACGTCGCGGAAGCCCTCAAGCATGTTCCTCGTGACAAAGTGACTGTGCTCACCAAGACCTGGGCGCGCGATGCCGCCTCCGCACGCGCCGATCTCGACCGTTTCCGCCGTGAACTCGGCGTAGAACAAATCGACATTTGCCTCATGCACTGTCTCACCGAACACGATTGGACCGAACAGTTCAAGGGCGTCATGGACGTTCTCTCCGAAGCCAAGCAGAAAGGCATCATTCGCGCCCATGGTTGCTCCTGCCACAGCATCGAAGCCCTCCGTACCGCCACAAAATCCTCGTGGGTCGAAGTGCATCTCGTTCGAATCAATCCCGTCGGTGCTTACATGGACTCCGATCCCGATACCCTCGTCAGCGTCATCCGCGAGATGCGCGCTGCCGGTAAGGGCATCGTCGGCATGAAAATTCTTGGCCAGGGCGAGCTCCGCAATCGCCAGGACGAAGCCCTCAAGTTCGCACTCTCCCTCAATCTCCTCGACGCTTTCACCATCGGCGCCGAATCCATCTCCGAGCAGCAGGACCTCATCCGCCGCATCGCCGCTGCCTGACCGCCTCCCCTCATTTTTGCTAGCCAGCCCCCATCCCCTCAAGCTACAATTCCTTTCGTCATACACGGTCCGCAAACACTCGGACTTCCGGCGCAGTCGAAACGCAAGGGCCGCGCCAAGGACAACGCTCATGTTCGTCCCCCAAATCGCTGTACGCAGCTAATCCGCCGCTAGCGCGGATCGCATCCTCCTCTGTTTCTTTCTATCCATTTTCTCGACCGCGCCCGCGCGCCTGATTTTCAGGAAGCGCCTGCGCAGAATGTAAAGGTTTTCATGTCGCAGGAACAAACCGCTCTCGCCACTTCCATACCTACCTTGTGGAGCTCCATCCGCGAATCGCTTCGCGGCTCCCACCAGGACTTCACCACCGGCAGCCTCAATCGCGCCATTCTCCTGCTCGCCATTCCCATGGTCCTGGAGATGGTGCTGGAGTCGCTTTTCGCCGTCGTGGATGTTTTCTGGGTCGGCCGTCTCGGCGCCGATGCCATTGCCACCGTCGGCCTCACGGAATCGCTCCTCAGCCTGGTCATGGCCATCGGCTTCGGCCTCAGCCTCTCGACCACCGCCATGGTCGCACGCCGCATCGGCGAAAAAGATCCTGCCGGCGCGGCCGTTGCCGGCGTTCAAGCCATTGCCATCGGTCTTGCAATCTCCGCGCTCGTTGGCATTCCGTGTCTTTTCTACGCGCCGCACTTGCTTCGTCTCATGGGCGCGTCCCGGCAGATCCTCGCCGTCGGCTCCGGTTACGCCCGCATTGCCCTCGGTGGCAGCGGCGCCATCATGCTGCTGTTCCTCAACAACGCCATCTTCCGCGGCGCCGGCGACGCAGCCATCGCCATGCGCCTCCTCTGGGTCTCCAACATCATTAATCTTGTCCTCGATCCGTGCTTGATCTTTGGCTGGGGCCCCTTTCCCAAGCTTGGCGTTACCGGCGCTGCTCTCGCCACTTTCACAGGCCGCAGCATTGGCGTTCTCTATCAGTTCTATCGCCTTCTCCGCGGCTCGGAGCGCATCCGCATCCTTCGCAGCCAGATCCGTCTCAACCTCGGTGTTCTCTGGCGTCTGTTGCGTGTCTCCTTCACCGGCATTCTGCAATTTGCCATCGCGCATACCAGTTGGATCGGCCTCGTTCGCATCGTCAGCATCTTCGGCTCCGCCGCGCTCGCCGGCTACACCATCGCTATCCGCATTGTCATCTTCATTATTCTGCCGAGCTGGGGACTCAGCAATGCCGCTGCCACCCTCGTGGGCCAGAATCTGGGTGCCAGGCAGCCCGAGCGCGCCGAGACTTCCGTCTGGCGCACCGGCCTCTACAACATGATCTTTCTCGGTCTCATCGGCGTCTTTTTCATCGTTTTCGCCGAGCCGGTCATCCGCCTTTTCACCAGCGATCCCGCTGTCGTTCCGCTGGCCGCTTCCTGCCTGCGGATCATCAGCTACGGCAATATCGGCTACGCTTACGGCATGGTCATGCTCCAGGCCTTTAACGGCGCTGGTGATACCGTCACTCCCACCATCGTGAATTTCTTCGGCTTCTGGCTGGTGGAAATTCCCTTGGCCTACTTCCTGGCGATCACCGTTGGCATGCGCTCCCGCGGAGTCTTCTGGTCTATCGTTATCGCCGAAGCCTTCATCGCCGCCGTCAGCGTCGTCCTCTTCAAGCGCGGTCGCTGGAAGCTCCAGCAAATTTGACCATACTCCTTCGCGGCTCAGGCTGCTCTCGACTCTAGACTTGTCTGCCCTGGCTCCGCATCAATTTGCCCTGTAACGATTCCTCTCAATCCAGCACAATCCTTCACAGGCACCAAGGTGAAGGAATACTGATTCCATGCCGGATGGCCAGCCGAACACCATCAAAGTCCTCTCCGTGGACGGAGGCGGCATTCGCGGCATTATCCCTGCGGTGCTCCTTGGTGAGATCCAGAAGCGCCTGAGCAAGGAGCTTTGCCAGACGTTTGACCTGATCGCCGGAACTTCTACGGGCGGTATCATCGCGCTGGGTCTCGGCACGCTCTGCAACAACGGCAAACCTTATACCCCAGATCAACTCCTCAATCTTTATCTCCAGAATGGATCGGCTATTTTTCAGAAAAGCTGGCTCACGCCTCTGCGGCAGCTCCTTTTCCCGAAATACTCCGTCGATGGTTTGCAAAAAACCCTCACCAGGTTTTTCCAGTCCACGGAATTCTGTACCGCTCAGACCCCGCTTCTCATCTCCAGCTACAATCTCCAGAAACAGATGCCGTTTTTCTTCAAGAGTCACCTGATCGCTGCTCGTCCGGACTACAACTGGAAAGTCGTCGACATCGCCCGGGCCACTTCTGCTGCGCCGACCTTTTTCCCGCCCTTTCATCTCGTACGCGGCGCAGACGACTACGCCCTCGTCGATGGCGGGGTCTTCGTCAATAACCCGTCCATGGCCGCGTTCGTGGAAGCGCGCTTGCTCTACCCGGATCGCCTGCAGGTTTCCGGCTTGCCCCTCGCCGCCGGACAAATGGACAACGTTTCGCCCGATAATCTCGTCACGCTCCAGACCCTTGCCAAGAACTATCTGGCCGCGAATTCCTCCCAATTCGATCAAGTTTGCGCCGAACTCAAACCCGGCCGGGGCAGCAACATGCCCGGCATCGGCCGCCCGGCTGGCGGTCAGTGAAAGTGGAATGCTTGGTCCGTTGTTTCATGCCTCTCAGTGATCGTGGGACATGGTGGCCATATCGTGGCTTGGTTTAGTTTTGCGACGTAGCGCGGCCATGACTTTGTCGTCGACGGGGACAAAGTAACCGACGGCAATCCCCATTGCGCCATCATGCAGGAGCTTTCCCGTCGGGTTTTCGTACGTCGCGGAAATCTTCAGCACATCTCCCGCGCCGAATTTGTACCCACCTTCGGCAAAGAACAATTTCGTTGGCATGGACAGGAGCTGCCCCTGGCCGTCCACTTTTGCATCCAGTGTGGCCACCGTTTCTTTGCGTGAAACATCCTGTAGCACGACCTGCCTCCCATAATCGTGCAGGTGACCGCCAACGCCGAGCAACACACCGTTGTATTTCACTGTTACCATCCCCGATTTTTCGCTTTTCCCGGCAGGCAAGTCATAACCCGAATTCCCACAGGACGACACGTCCATCCATGCCGGATATACATTCTTTCTGGGCTGGGATACGGAATCACTCAACCGCTGGAAAGGAATCACTACTTCGAGATAGACCTTGTCGTATGGCATGGCCGTGGGGTTATACACCATCGTCTCGATGCGGATCCTGTCGTCTTTCTGCACGTGATAACCGTAGCCCGGCACTTCCGCCCAGTCGGTCATCTCACTTCCGGCGCCAAAAATGTGCTCTTCCTTGTTCGGGCAGAGAAAATCCGCGCGGTTTTCGTTCCAGAACGCCGTGTGATGTAGCGGGGTTCCCGGCACAGCGTTGCCGCCTGCGTCCACGAGCCTGGGATGATACGCGAGCAGCCAGCCGTCCATCGGTACGTCCCACACCAGATCCGGCGGCTGCGGCATTTTCATATGCCCGGTGTTGGCGGGCAGAGTCATAGGGCCGACGCGGAGGGTAATGGTATGTGCCGTCTCATCCACCTTGGCATCCAGCGTCACGCCCTTAGCCACCGCATGGTGCATGCCTCCCTGCATGAAGCCGCCATGGTGCTCGTGTTCCATGTCAGGAGGTGGCGTCGTAGGTTTTTCCTGCTGGCCCAGAATCGCAACGGGAGCGCACATTGCGCTTGCTGCCAGCAGACTCATACAAGAGTTTCGTTTTCCGCATGGTTCCACTCCGCCTCGCGTTTCTTTGCCGATCCACGGCGTACCACCCCCATCATATCTCCGCGCGATGCGTGGCGTCTCGTTTCCGCGCTGCTCTGCGTTCCGAGCTCCCGCTGCTGCCGAATCTTTTACGAAACGGCAAGGTGACGAAGATTCATTTACTTTAGCGCTGATTTGATTGATGGAAGGCAGTCAGCCAAAGCAGAGAAAAAATCTTATCGCGTGTCCGGAGCACTCTTGAAATGAATCACAACTTTCTGGCGCGGGTAGGGATCCGAACCAGTTGAAGGAAAAAGGATTCTGATTGCCGAGTCTTCCGACTTGGGGTTGAGTTCCGCGCCGTCCACGCTCTGGATCTCCCCGATATTCCAAACGCGCAGCCCGTAGATCTGGCCAACCGCTCCGGAAAGCCCCAGCGTTAACTGATCCCTGTTCGCCGACCACGTTTCGGAAAGAAACCGCAGTCCGCGGCTAGCGGATCCGAGTTCCGGCAAGCTCGAACGTAGGCTGATGCCAAAATCATGCAAGACCCGAATTCGCACAATATATTTGCCTTCTTTGACGGGAAACCGCACAACGACGTGCTGATCCGTCTCATTGGTCTCAACGCGAAAAACGAGGGGCTTGCCATTCAGTTCGACTTTTTGCACTTTGGCGCGCAAGCTGATCGCCGGTCGAAATTCGAGTGTACATTCTTGGCCTGGCTTGGATACGCCAGTTTCCAACTGAATACCTTCCTCGGACTTGGTGTAGTTCAGCCCCAAGACAGTTTGCCCGACTCGGACATTCTCGACGCCAAATTGTGTCCAATCCGCAGGCACGTGCGGCGCAAATACCAGTTTCTTTTCCAACGCATTCGCTTCCAGCCCAAACATTCCGCGCAGGAGCGGGCTCACCACCATTGCCGCCGACCAGATTTGGTGGGGCGAGCTCGTCGAGAGCGGCTGGTAGTAGTCGCCGGAAAGAACTTCCGTCACATGCCCCAGAGAACCATCCAAAGCGAGCAGCGCATTGGCACGCAAATTCGTGTATGCCGGAAATGTCTGGTGGTAGCGATATTCACCGACAGACGCCCAGCCCGTGAACAGCGGCCACACCGATCCGAAATGATAGCCGCCGCCGCTGAATTTGGCGGAACGATTCGAAATGATGCGCATCCCCCAATCGGTCTGATGACCTTCCTCGGCGAGTTGCGCAATCATGTCATCCGCTTTGTTTTCGTCGAGCAATCCAAACCACATGGGTACAGAAGCCAGCACGCTGGGCTCATCCATTGCCTGGTTGTCCTTGTCCAGCGCGAACGCGAATCTCTTTTTTCCGGCGATCCAGAACGCTTCGTTCATCAACTTTTTCTGGCGGTCAAAAGTGGCGGAAAGCTCCTTACTCAGATCTTCCTTGCCAGCCAGGTGCGCCAAGCTGGAGAGCGCGCGTAATGCTTCGATTCCCACGCCGGTTTGATAAAACTCTGTCTTGACGGGAAGAAGCGGACCACCTTCGACCCAGCCATGTCCGATCCCAGAATTCTTCGCGAATCCCCTTTCGTCGTAAGTTGATTTCAGGAATTCGTAAGCTTTCGAAAGACTAGTCCACTTTTCCCTGGCAAATGGCGCGTCGCCGCTGGTCACGACGTAATCATTCATGGCGATGATGTAGAGGGGAGTAGCGTCCGCGGAAGCGTAGGGGTAGGGATAGTCCTTGAACCAATTCACAAAACTTGCGCCTTGCGAAATTTCGTGGGGGATTTTGCCGTCGTCGCGCTGAAATTTACTGATGAAGTCGAGCGCGGTGCGCGCGTTCGAATCGTCGCCTTCGGCATCTAGCGCAAGAGAAGTCCAAAACGAATCGCGCCCGAAAAACCACGCAAACCCCGGCCGCTGAGACTCGCCAGACGTTCGATATCCGGCGACCAGGCCCGTCCCCAGAAAGGGATTGGTGACCATCCCCTGAACGACGCTAACGCGCGACCAGTCGTAGGCTTGCTGGACTTGAGGGTCAGGAATGGCCACGCTGACGGTGCGCTGAAGATAGTCGCGGTAATACTTTGCGGATTCCTGTAACAATTCTGAGTAAGCAGAGGTCAGATGCTGGTAGGTCTTTTCGGCCACGGCACGCCCGTCCATCGAGCCCGCAATGACAAGCAACTTTCTCTGTTTGCCGCTTGCGGTCGGCCCCAAGAGGAATGAATTCTCGCGGGATTCGGAATAGTTGGTCTGGAATTCCAAGCTAGGTTCCGTGGCCGTTGGTGAACCAACGAACGCCGAGAATTTCTTTTGTTCTTCCCCGAAGTAAAAGGCGTGTTGATCCGCAGCCCAGTCGATGTAAGTCGCCCCGAGTGCCGCGGGCCATTCCAACTGAAAATCGCGATGAAAACCGGCTTCGATCTCCAATGGTTTTTCGGTTTCAATATCGAAAAAAATGACGGCGCCCTGCTCGTTTACCGGAACAAAAAATGTCTCGCGCACGGTGAAAGTGTCATCCGCGTAAAGAATTGTGGCCGACTCCGGCCTAACAGTGATGGTCCGCGCCAGCGCTTCTGCTGGAAGAACGCGTCCTTCGGTGTGAAATTTCAAGTGAAATTCGCGAAAAATCTTGAGCGGATAGACCCACGCTTCCATTCGTCCAGATTCGTCCCCGAGAAGTCCGGCACGAGTTCCGGTAATGGGAAGAAATTCCCAGGGGTGCACAGCGCGCGAAAGCTGCAATTGAGGAGGTGTCGCTTGCATTGCCTGGCTCCGAGCGGAGGGAATCCAAGACATAAAAAGCAGTGCAGCTACAACGCACGCGCCGAAAAGCGTCAGACATGGCCTTCGAGATTGGTTTAGGGAAGGAACAGGAATTTCTCGCCAGGTGCGCATGCTGATGGCCACCACTGCGCCGTTTACTTGCAATGCCGGATTGGCCTTACTATAAAGGAAGGCGACGGATTCTAGCACGAGCTTCGCAAGGAAAGGTACCGCTTCTTTTGTCCTTTACACGCCGCGCGTTTCTCGAATCGCTCAGCCGTTCCGCTTTCGTGCTTCCGCTGGAAAAATTGCTGGGGCTGGTGATGCTTCGAAAATGGCGGATTGCCGCGGGGCTCGGCGCGATGGAACTTCAACAATCTCCTTCCGCGGCTCCGGCAATCGATCTCGGCGTCAGTTTCGTCAATATTGCTCGCGAATCCGGGCTGAATGCGAAGACCATTTATGGCGGTGAACACAAAAACAAATATCTTTTGGAAACCACAGGTTGCGGCGTCGCCTTCTACGACTATGACAACGACGACTGGCTGGACATTTTTCTTGTGAACGGCTGGCGCCTCGAAGGTTTTCCGGCAGGACAGGAACCCGCCAGTCATCTCTTCAAGAATAATCGCGACGGCACATTTACCGACGTCACCGCAAAAGCCGGATTACTGCATTCGGGATGGGGACAAGGCGTGTGCGTCGGCGATTATGACAACGATGGTTTCGACGATCTCTTCGTCACCTACTTCGGAAAAAATGTGCTTTACCGCAACAATGGAAACGGGACGTTCACGGACGTGAGTGAAAAGGCCGGCGTGGCCGGGAACGGCAAGCGCTGGAATACTGGCTGCGCTTTTGTGGATTACGATCGCGACGGGCACCTCGATCTGTTTGTCGCGAATTACATCGACCTCGATCTGAAAACGGCACCCGTCCCCGAGTCCGGGCCGTGTCTTTATAAAGGTGTCATGGTCGCGTGCGGGCCACCCGGTTTGGCCGGCGGCAAAAACATTCTGTACCACAACAATGGCGACGGAACGTTCACCGACGTCTCCGAAAAATCAGGTATTTTGAAGGCCAATGGCACCTACGGCCTCGGCGTGCTCACCGCCGATCTCGACAACGATGGCTGGCCAGACATCTACGTTGCAAACGATTCCACCGCCAGCGCGCTTTATCAGAACAAGAAAAACGGAACGTTCGTGGACATCGCGCTGGAAGCGGGCTGCGCGCTGAGCGCGGACGGCAAGCCGCAAGCGGGAATGGGTATTTCCGCCTCCGATTACGATCTCGACGGCAATCTCGACCTGGTCAAAACAAATTTTGCCGGCGACACGCCGTCGCTCTACCACGGTCTCGGCGGCGCAGCTTTTGAGGACACCACTTACCAGGCGGGCCTCGGCAAGTACACGCAATATCTGGGCTGGGGGTGCGGCTTCTTCGACATGGACAACGACGGATGGGCCGACATTCTGATCTGCAATGGCCATGTCTATCCCGAAGTCGAGCAACTCAAAACGGAAGCGGGCTACCCGCAGCGAAAGCTTCTCTATAAGAATCTTCGGAACGGCCGATTCGAGGACGTTTCCTACAAAGGCGGGCCGGGGATTTCGACGCCCGTTGCCGCGCGCGGCTGTGCGTTCGGAGATTTCGACAACGATGGCGATCTCGATGTGGCCGTCAACACCGTAAACGATTTCCCGCAGCTGCTGCGATGCGATTCGCGGACTGGCAATCATTGGATCAAGATCAAAACCATCGGGACAAAATCAAATCGCAGCGGAATCGGCGCGCGCTTGAGGTGCGTCACACATATTCCGGAAGAAAGAAATCCGCATTCGCAGATCGACGAAGTGCACAGCGGCGGAGGCTATTTTTCACAAAACGACTTGCGCGTGCATTTCGGGATCGGCAAAGCGGAAAAAGTGGACCTGCTCGAAATCCGCTGGCCCAGCGGACTTGTGGAGACACTCAAAGATATCAAGCCGAACCAGCTAATCGTTGTGAAAGAAGGCGAGGGCATTATCCGCTCCAAGCAATTCGAACGGTCCAAAAATCCCTAGCGAACAGAATGGATATTGCCCGGCAGCGTTAGTTGAATGGGTTGAACTGTGATGCATCTCAAGAAATCAAGAGCAATCCTGCCGCTGTTATTTGTGCTCACTTCACTCGGGGTCGCTACGCCGACGCTTGAGGTGACGTTTGGTCCGTGGGTGCGGGCATCGAACGACCCGATTCTTTCTCCCCAGGGCACGATGTGGGAAGCGGCCGGTACGTTTAATCCCGCGACAGTGATACACGAAGGCAAGATCGTCATGCTGTACCGGGCACAGGACTCCAAGGGCACCTCTCGCCTGGGCTACGCGGAGAGTACCGACGGCATCCACTTCACGCGCCGAACTGAGCCGGTGCTTTCGCCGGAAATGAATTACGAAAAAGACGGGGGCGTCGAGGATCCGCGCTTGCAGAAATTCGGGGAGACCTACTACCTCACCTACACCGGCTATAACAAGAAAGACGCGCAGCTTTGCCTTGCCACTTCACGAGATCTCATTCATTGGGAGCGCAGAGGCGTGATTCTTCCCGCCTACAGGGGAAACTGGAACAAAGGTTGGACCAAATCCGGCGCGATCGTGCCCGACAAAATTGACGGAAAGTATTGGATGTACTGGCTGGGGACTGGCGCAGACAGGACCGACCAGATGGGACTCTCGTATTCGAACGATCTGATTCACTGGACCGAAGCAACGGAAACTCCGGTCCTACCTCGACGCCCGGGGAAGTTTGACTCACGCGTTGTCGAGCCTGGCCCGCCACCGATACTCACTTCAGGCAGCATTGTGCTGATTTATAACGGCGCCGACGACCATCTTGTCTATCGCTCTGGAATCGCCGTCTTCGACCGAAGCGATCCGCGCAAATTGCTCTCACGGTCCGAGGCGCCGATCTTCGCCCCGGAAACGGAGTGGGAGAAGGCAGGCCAGGTTCCCAACGTAGTTTTCGTCGAAGGAATGATTCAGATGCAGGGCCGCTTTTTCTTTTACTACGGGGCGGCGGACAAATACGTGGGAGTCGCGCAAGCTCCGGCGAAGAGTCACGGAACCGACGCTGCTCATTAGCAGAATTCGAACGATTGCTGAATCCGGGGACGCGTCGAGCCCACTCGCGCCATGATTACTGAGAAATCTTGGCGATAAAGACGGAATAAGGTTCCATCGGCAATTCGTCCGTCATACCCGTCAGCGGTTTGTGAAAGTCCGTCAGTAATACAGTCAATTTAGGCGAACTGAAACCGAGCGGCGACAGGTCGAACCTTACTTTTTGCCCCACCGCGGACATATTCAGCACGACGAGAATGGCCTGGTCTTTGTACTGGCGGACGTAGGCAAGAACGTTAGGATCACTTTCATTCAAAGGAATGTAGTTCCCATCGAGCAGGGCGGGCTCTGTGTGCCGCAGCGAGAGCAGTTGGCGGTAAAAACTCAAAATCGAATCACTGTCTTTTTGTTCGGACGCGACATTGTGAGTCTTGTAGCTCGGTGGAACGGGCAGCCACGGTTTCGCCTTGCTGAAACCGGCGTTGGCGGTATCGTTCCACTGCATTGGTGTGCGTTCGCCATCGCGGCCCTTTTCCAGCGGCCAGCCGAGCTTGCCAATGGGGTCCTGCACGTCAGCTTTGTTTTTCGGGTCGTTGTTTTCCATGCCAATCTCTTCGCCGTAGTACATGACGACAGTGCCGCGCAGCGTCAGATATAACCCCGCCATCATTTTTGCGATGTCGTCGTTGTGTGCGCCGTCGGCATAGCGCGTGTAGGAACGAACGATGTCGTGATTGGTGATGACGTAGACGGGCCAGTGGCCGGAGGCATTCACGGCGGCAATGTGTTTGCGATACTGATCGACGTTTAGCCCCTTGAACTCCGTCATCATCAGGTCCATGGGCAGCTGTAGTTCGTCGTTGTTCGCGCCGTAGTAGTCCTTGAGCTCGATGACGTTGGTCGTCCAAGTTTCGCCGATCAAGACGGCATTATATTGATCGGCGACACTGCGAAGTTTTCGCATGGCGTCGTGAACTTGGGGCAACTTTTTGTTGTATTTCTCCTGCATGTTGGGACGGCCATATTTGTCCGTACCGGGGAGCACGGGGTTGTCCGTGAGGTTGGGATCTTCGAACAGAGTATCAACGGCATCCAGGCGAAATCCGGAAACGCCGCGCTTGTACCAGAAGCGCGTGACGTCCAGCATGGCGTTTTCCACGGCGGGATTGCGCCAGTTCAGGTCTGGCTGCTCGGGATAAAAGTAGTGGTAGTAATATTGATTGGTCTTCGGATCGAACTTCCAGCCGGAGAGTCCAAAAGTGGAAAGCCAGTTGTTGGGCGGCTGACCTGGCCCCTTGCCGTCGCGCCAGATGTACCAGTCGCGATGCGCGGAGGCGCGGGAAGATTTTGAATCCAGAAACCATTTGTGCTGGTCGGAAGTGTGATTTACAACCAGGTCGAGGATGACGCGGATGTTGCGTTTCTTCGCTTCAGTGGACAGATGGTCGAAGTCTTTCAGCGTGCCGTACATCGGATCGATATTTTCGTAGTCAGAAACGTCGTAACCGAAATCCACCTGCGGCGAAGGAAAGCAGGGCGTGATCCAGATGGCGTCGACGCCGAGATCCTTTACATAGTCGAGCTTGGAGGTGATGCCGTTGAGGTCGCCGATGCCGTCGTTGTTGCTGTCGGCGAAGCTGCGAGGATAGATTTCGTAAAAGACGGCGTGCTGCCACCACTGATGACCTTCCGCGTCGACGGGTTTCTGCTGCGGGTAAGAAGGGGGAGCAGCGAGGAAGAAACAGAAGGCCAGAACAGCAATCGCGAAAAATTTCCTCGACATTTGGAGCGCCTCCGATCGTCTATGAAAGAATCGCATGACTTCCAAGCAGGTTTGAGAAAGATTTGAATCTCAGTCCCGTGCCATCGCCGCGACAGCATACACCCGTCAACGAACAAGCACTGCGCTACGGTTGCTTTGGGGCAGGCTTTAACTCTGTCCCAGCACCTTCCTTCAGCGTGTGGATCGAATCGACGGGCAGGTTTTCAAAGCGTTCAACGAGTCCGCTGGGCCAACGGATTTGTATGCTGTCGATCTTCGTTGTTGAGCCGAGTCCGAAATGGACGCGCATGTCGCTATTGGAGATGAAACTTGATCCGCTGCGCACTTCATCGACAAAAATGCGAGCGCCGGCTTTCACCGTAATACGTGCGCCGATTCCGCTGCGGTTGGATTTCGTGCCGACTGCCCGAAACGCGATCCAATGATTGCCGTTGCGCACGTCGTTTACCAGAAGAGCCGGCGGGGCGTTCATGTTGCTCACGACCGCGCTCATGCGGCCATCATTCCACAAATCACCGACCGCCAAACCGCGCGAAGAGCTTACGGTGGTGATTCCTGGGCCGGCGCTGGCCGAAATGTCTGTAAATTTCCCGTTGCCGTTGTTGTGATAGAGAATCTTTGGCTCTTTGAAGTTGCTGCCGAGGTGCTGGCTGTCCACTTCGGGGTACACGTGGCCGTTGACCAGCAGGAGATCGGGCCATCCGTCGTTATCCACGTCCACGAACATGACGCCCCAGCCCAGGTATTGCGTGTTCAGCCCAAATCCGGCGGGAAAAGTCTTGTCGTCGAAGGTGCCATCACCATTGTTGTGGTAGAGCGTCGAAGTGTCGTCGGAGAAATTGGTTTTGAAAATGTCGAGCCTGCCATCGCCGTCATAGTCGGCAACGGTCGAGCCCATGCCCGCCTGTTCGCGGCCGTCGTCGTTAAAGGCCGCCCCGGCCGTGACGGCGACGTCGGTGAACGTTCCATCATGATTGTTGTGGTAGAGAATGCTCGCGGTGCTGTCGCATGCCACATAGATGTCCGGCCAGCCGTCATCGTCATAATCCAAAGTGGAAACGCTGAAACCATAATGACCGTTAGTCTCGTCAATGTGCGCTTTTGTGGTGACGTCTTCGAAAGTGCCGTTACCGAGATTGTGATAGAGAATGTTTTTCGCCCAGGGCAATCCGCGCGGACCGCACATCACCGGAACGCCTTTCCAAATACAGGAGGGCATTTCGCCGGGCGCGGGCGCAGTGGACAAGTCGAAGTCCACGTAGTTGGCGACGACTAAGTCAAGCCTGCCGTCACGATCGTAATCGACAAAAGCGCAGCCCGTACCCCAGGTCTTGCCGTTCCCTGCGACCTTGGTTTTTGCACTAACGTCTGTGAAAGTGCCATTGCCGTTGTTGTGGTAGAGAACGTTCTTGCCGTAGTAAGTGACGTAGAGATCTTCGTAGCCGTCGTTGTCGTAATCGCCGACGCACACACCCTGGCCCCAGCCGGTGTGGGTCAGGCCGGCTTTTTCGGTGACGTCGGTGAAGGTGCCATCATGATTGTTGTGATAAAGATGGCTGGTTGGAGCTTTGCCCGTCGGCAGGGCCTCGAGGGTAGTTCCGTTCACGACGAAAATGTCGGGCCAGCCGTCATTGTCGTAATCGAAAATGGCGACGCCCGTGCCGGTGGTTTCGATGATGTATTTCTTTTTGGTTTCGCCGCCAAAAATCACGGTATCCGCAAGGCCGGCCTTCGCGGCAATGTCGGTAAAGTGAGCGATGGGCTTGGAGTTTTCGGGCGGCGATTGATTTGCGTTTGTGGGAGACAAGAACGCCAATACGAGTGCGATACAAATCAAAATGCCCTTCGAAAGGATCTGCCGATGATAAATGGAATGGGAAACCATGAACTCTTGGGATACTAAGATGCAGGCAACCTGCGGTCAAGGTGAGTAGATGTGCATCTCTGAAGTGCGGGAAAGGCGGCGATAAACGGTGCTACCATTTCTGCTGGTCAGCCGACGACGAATCGTGAAGTGCATCCATTGAACTTCCAACGCGGAAAATCCATGCACCCAATTACTGTCGCACTCCTTTTCTGTATTTTTCTGTTTCCATCTGTTATCCGGGCGCAAAGCGAGGCGGGTGGAAAAAGTGCGGTGTCACCCGCCGCAGCTGCAACATACGCGCAAGGGATGCAAGCTCTCCAGCAAGGGGACCTGGCTGCTGCGCAAGCAGGGTTTGAAAAAGCAATCCGTTTGGCGCCGCTGAGTCCGGAAGCACACAATTCGCTAGGTTGGGTGTACCTTGCGCAGCGAAAGACGCAGCCGGCCATTGCGCAGTTCAATGCGGCGCTGCGCCTGAAGCCGAATTTTGAGCAAGCGCACATGAATCTTGCTACCGCGCTGGTACAAAAGGGAGATGCTCAGAGCGCGGTCAGGGAGGCTCGGGAAGCGGTCAGGCTGGCGCCTACCGATTCCGAGGCGCACCGTACTTTTGGCCACGCTCTTTCTTTTTCCGGTGACCTCGGCGGTGCGTCGCAGGAATTGAGCCGCGCTATTCAATTGGAGCCGGGGCGCGCTGAACTTCATGATGAACTTGGATCGCTGTTCATGCAGCAGTCGCGCCCGGATGAAGCAGCTGTCGAATTCCTGCAAGCTTTGAAACTGCAGCCGGATCTTGCGTCGGCGCACTTCCACCTGGGGGTGGTGCGCTATCAGGAAAAATCATGGGATGAGGCTATCGCCGAGTTGCGCATCGCGATTGAGCTCGATCCTGGTAGCGCGCAAGCGCATTACCACCTGGGGCTGACGCTGCGAGATAAAGGTGATCTCGAAGGCGCCACTCACGAGTTGCAAACGGCGGTGAAAATTCAGCCGGAATTCGTGGAGGCTCAGACTCAGCTGGGGCTCTCGCTGCAGCGTTCTGGAAAAGTGGTCGAGGCTGCGGAGGTTTTTCGCCAACTGCTCAAGAGTCATCCGGACGACCCCGATGCGCACAACAATCTGGGCCTTGCGTTAATCCAAGTGGGAGATGCGCTGGGTTCGATCGCCGAGTTCCAGGTGGCGCTGCGTTTGCGTCCGGGCGACGGCGGATACACGGAAAACCTCGGGATTGCCTACTTGCAGCGGGCGGACTTTGACTCCGCAGTCGCGCAATTTCAGGCAGCCATCAAGACCGCTCCGGAAGACGCCACGCTTCATTACAACCTTGGGCTGGCGCTCAAACTCAAGGACCAGTTACCCGAGGCCATGGCCGAGTTTCGGAAGGCTGCGGAGCTGGATCCGAGCCAGCCCGACATTCACTACACGCTGGGAGTCACGTTGTGGCAACACGGTGATTTTCCGGAGGCGGATGATGAATTGCGCGCCGCAATCCACGCCAAGCCGGACTACGCCGAAGCGTATTACACGCTGGGAAGCGTGCTGAAGCAGCAGGGAAAACTGCCGGAGGCCGCGGAGGCGCTGCGGGAAGCAATACGGTTGCAACCGGATTTTGCGGGGGCGCACACCAATCTTGGAGCGGTCCTGCGGCAACTTGGGGACGCCGACGGAGCGGCGGTCGAGAGCCGCATCGGCCTCGAACTGCTGAAACAAAAGTCGAGCGAGCAGACGGCGCTGTTCGCCACGAACTCCGGACGCCATCTGATGAATGCAGGCGACCTCGAGGGAGCTATTTCGCAATTTCATTCCGCGATCACAGCCATGCCAGGCTACGCTCCCGCGCATTACCAGCTTGGTCTGGCGCTCCAGAGAAAAGGCAAGAAGCAGGAAGCAGCCGGGGAATTTCAGAAAGCGTCGGAACTCGATCCACAATTGAAACCACCCTCTCTCTGAGGGGCGGCCGACGCCTAAAACTAAGGTGAGGTTTTTCGCAAGGCTACCAATTCCGTGGCCACCGGCACGCCGCGCGCCACTTTTACTCGAATCACGGCTTCGAACGGCTTGAGCTCGCCGGATTGTGAAACGGACAAACGCAAGAGCAATCCTTCCACGGAACCAGGCCGGCAAACATATTCAACGGCTGCTTGTGTGCCGATAGTGGTAGTTCCGGCGAGGATGAGGATGTATTGCCCGGCATTCATGCCTCTCACCAGGCCGAGCACGGCATAGTCCTCAGTAAGCGGCAAGCCGGAAGCCGTGGCGAAAAATTCCTTTTCCTCGCCGGGCTGCGGGTGGACGTTGACGATTGCTTGATCGCCTTTGCGCGGCCCAGTGTCGAGCCGTCTAAATACAAACTCTTGCGTTCCCGGAATCTCCAGGAGGCTGAGGTTCTCTGAAGGCGAACCGATGAAAATCAGATTATTGTTCTTGGCATCATCAAGAGAGAAGAGGCTTCCGCGTTTTACTCGGATGCGTTGATGGAGCTGGTCAAAAACGCGGTCAAGCTCATGGACCGCCAGAACCTCTCCCACGCCGGTGTAATGGTCCAGGATGGGAGCGTCCGCGTCGCGCTTTGCATCGCGATAGCGCATGCCAGTCTCAGGACGCCCCACAAAAGCGGCGTTGCTGAATACGACCCAGGGCTCCGCCGGTTCAGCGGCAAACCCATTCCAGAAGATGCGAAGAGCAGGAGCCGCAGGCTCGCTCACGCTCGCGAGACTTACGGGAGGGGTGTTCCGGGTGGCCACAAGCCAGACAATCACAGCAATAGCCGCCGCCAGGAAAATCGAGAGGGAAATAACCTCAGTGCCCCACCTTCTCTCACTCCTTCTCTCCAAGGCCACTTCCCGGTCAACTCCATTTAGACTTGCCGCCAAGGTCCGGCCCGAAGCGGAGTTGTGATGATGGAAGGAGAGGACGTAAGTCCCCTTGGGCAATTCCACAACGATGGGATCATCACTACCATCCGAGTTGTAGTATTCAGCGAGTTTGGTCCTCAGGCGGCCGGCTTGTACCCGAACCATGGAATCCAACTGTGGATCAAAGTCCGCTGAGCGTCCAAAGACCTCGGTGGCGATCTGAAACTCCTTGATAGGAACTCCCGGGTGATCGATTGCATGTCTGGCTAGGTATCGAAGCAACTTGCATAGGGACTCCGAGCCATGCAGGGCGTGGCTGGCGACCAAGCGGTCAACTTGCCCGAGAAATAGCTCGTGTTCGGACACAGGGTTCCTTGATACAGTTGTTTAACGGGAGTGTAACAAGCCGCGTATCTTACTACAAGGCGGCAAGTTATGCGATGTAACGGTATCAGACGCATTGTGACTTCTAAGTCAAACCGAAAAATCGAATAGTGCGCATCAACAGAACCGTTTATTGACCTACACTTCTGCCTTGAAGGATGCAGCGGTGTCGGTTGGTACGCAGGCTGAAGGCCTGTACGGACTATAAGTCTGGGTTTGCGACGCGAGCCGAGCGCGCCGGGTGCAGTTTGGGGGATTTTACTGGTAGAGCCGGGGTCTAGCTATACGACCCTAGAGCACAACTTTTCCGATTTTCCAAGCAATTTTTATCACGTGTTATGGCCGGAACGAACTTGCGGTTGCTGATATCGGCGCCCGGCTGATTCTGGCCTGTGGTTTTTCACTTGAAGCAGGGTTCAAACGAAAAAGGGTCCGCGAGGAGGCTTGGGATGCTAAGGCGATTTATGTTGGTTGGTTTCGCAGCGCTACTCGGTGCGTTCATCTTAAATGTGCCTGGGGCTCGAGGGCAAGCTGTGTACGGGAGTATCGTCGGCACAGTCACAGATCCGCAGGGAACCGTCGTCCCCGGGGCGAAGGTGACAATCACAAACCTGGCAAAGGGAACGGTGCAGGAAGCGACGACAAACGAGAGCGGCAACTATACCGTCAGCCACCTTATCCCCGATGAATATAAAGTTCGAGTCGAAGCTCAAGGCTTCAAGGCCTACGATGTGCCAAGCCTTACTGTCAGCGCCGACGCGTCCGCCCGCTTGGACGCGCAATTGGAAGTTGGGGCCGTTACCCAGTCCATCGAAGTGAGCGGCGAAGTTCCGCAACTGCAGACCGAGAAGTCTGATGTCAATACGACGTTTACCTCTCGCACGGTCGAAAGTCTTCCCATTTACAACCGGAATTTCACGAGCTTGCAGCTCTTATCGCCCGGGAACCAGCGCATGAATGGGTGGAACCATGCGGCCAGCGAAAATCCGCAAGGCTCAGGTCAGATCATGACCCAAGGGCAACATTTTGCCGGCACGGCGTTCGAATTGGACGGCACGGACAACCAGGATGCGATCCTCGGGATTATCGTCATTAACCCGAATCTCGAGTCGGTTAATGAAGTCAAAATTACTTCTCAAGACTACGACGCCGAGTTCGGCAAAGCGATCGGCGTGATCATGACGACGCAAACCAAGTCCGGAACGAATCAGTGGCACGGCGGAGCGTTTGACTTTCAGCGCTCGAACTCGAACTTTGCCCGCAACCCCTTCACGCAATCACCGGGCACATCAGTGGGAGTACCCAGCGGCAATTGGAACCAATTCGGCGGGCTCCTTGGCGGGCCTATCAAGAAGGACAAACTCTTTGTTTTTATGGACTATCAGGGCACGCGCAGCCACATCGGGGGGTCGGGGGGGGACAGGATCCCGACTGCAGCGGAACGGGGCGGCAACCTTAGCGACCTTGGGACTACGATTTTCGACCCATATATGACCACCGATGCTGCACATACAACAGTCGCCACCGTAGGTGGAGTTCCCGTTTTTCTGACCCCTTCGCAACGTACTCAGGCAAAGTGCCCGAATCCGGCAGATTTCTGTGGAGCTTTCCCTGGCAACGTCATTCCTACCTCGCGGCTCTCTACCCAATCCCAGGCGCTCCTAGCACTCATTCCCGTCGGTAGGGATGGAACGGGCCTGAATCCGAACTTCTTCGGATCCGGCAATAACGTCCTGGACTCGGACGGTTTTGACGTTCGGGGGGACTTCGCAGCCACCGCCAAGCTACAGTTTTTCGGCCGATACAGTCTGCAACAGTTTACGCGGTCTGGACCTGGACTCTTTGGAACCCTCGCCGGCGGCCCGGCGCTTCCTAGCGATCCGTCGGTAGGAAATTTTGCCGGCACTTCAAACGTGAGAAACCAGAGTCTTGCAACGGGCTTCGACTACACTCTTAGTCCCACTTTGTTGACGGACTTTCGCTTCGGGTATTTCCGTTATCACGTTCAGACGGCGCCTGGAGGAGTAGGGACGACACCGGCAACGGACGCGGGGATTCCTGGCCTCAACATGGGTACATTGTATACATCGGGAATGCCCTATTTCGCCGTCAATTCTCCCGGCACGCAACTCTTTTCCTTCGGTTATGCGCTCGGCCAGAACTCTGAAATCCAGTGCAACTGCCCGTTGACCGAGAGCGAGCATCAATACCAGTTCGTCAACAACTGGACCAAAATCCACGGCAACCATACGATCAAGTTCGGGGCGGACGTTCGTTATGCCCACAACTTGCGTATCCCGAGTGATGCCCATCGCGCTGGGCAACTGGATTTCAACAACGACACGACTCAGGGTCCGGGCGCGGTGGGAGGTGTAGGTATGGCGGCATTCCTCCTGGGTGACGTTAGTGCCTTTCAACGTTACGTCAGCAGTTCGACGAACGCGACCGAAACTCAGCCTCGACTGTTCTTTTACGGCCAAGATACCTGGCGCGCGACCAGCAAGCTCACTGTAAACCTTGGATTGCGCTGGGAAATTTACGTCCCCGAATCCGCAGCCGGAAACGGCTTGGGTGGCTGGGTTGACTTGGGCACAGGTGAGGTACGTATCGCAGGCCAGAACGGTGTAAACCTGAAAGGGAACACCAGCACGAGCTTTACACACTTCGCACCCCGTGTCGGTATAGCCTATCAAGCCACGCCGAAGACTGTGATACGCCTTGGCTACGGCCGCAGTTACGACATTGGTGTATTCGGTTCTATCTTCGGACATTTCATCACGCAGAACCTGCCAGTGTTGGGACAGCAATCTCTGAGCGATAACCCCGGATTCATAGCTTTCACGCTACCGACGGGGCCGCCGAGTTTCACACCCGCGCAGGTACTCGCGAACAACTGCAACCCCATTACCGACCCGGCAGGGGTCCAATCGGATGGGAGCTTTATTCCCACGATGAATCCTTGCGTTGGTCCCAATGGTCGATCATTCCAGCCGGACAACGTGGGGGGAAACGCGCGGCCGTTTAATAACCGCATCCCAAGCGTGGATGCGTGGAACGCAACCATACAACGGCAAGTCACCTCAACGATCACAGCCACCGCAGCTTATATCGGAAACAAGGGAACGCACACGTTCATCGGTGACAATCCAGCGTACAATCCCAATAGCCCGACGGTGGTCGGATACATTCCTGGCTGCAACTTCCTGCCCACATCTTTTACCCAACCAAATCCAGCCAATTGCGGGGCCAGCGGCTTGCCCCAGGATCTCCGCAAACCCTACTACTTGAAGTACGGCTGGGAGCAGGGCCTCAATTACGCCGGGAACGATGCGGACAGCAAATATAACGCCCTGCAGACGACGGTGGAGAAGCGCTTCTCGAACGGCCTCTCGATGCAGGCGAGCTATACCTTCCAGCACGCGGACAATTACGACAACAACGGGTACTACAACATAGAAAAATCAATCGGCTATGGACCCAGTAATGACTACCGCAACAACGTGTTCATCTTCACTGAGGTCTATCAATTGCCATTCGGCAAAGGGAAAAAATGGGGAAACGACATGGGACGCGCGGCTAACTTCTTTTTCGGAGGCTGGTCACTCAATAGCGCCACTAACTTCTCGAGTGGGTTGCCTTTCAACTATGGCCTGAGCAGTTGCAGCCCTGAAATTGACAATGGACCTTGCCGGCCCGGCGTATCGGGAACGATTTTGGCTGGGACTCACAATGGAAGCCCGAATAGTGGTGGATACTGGTTCGGCACCACGAATGGCGTCTCATTGGAACCCGCCTCAGGGGCCGCAAATGGTGCCCCAGGAACCGTTTGTTTTGGCGGTGCCCCGCTGACCGCTGGTCCGTGGGTTCAGCCAGGTTGTGATTCCTTCGGAAACGTTGGGCGCAACACCGGCCGTGGCCCCAGGTTCTTTAACACTGATCTAGCGGTGTTCAAAGACTTCAACGTCACGGAGAGGGCCAGAGCTCAGTTCCAAGCTCAGTTCTTCAATATTTTCAACCATGCCAACCTTGACCTGCCGAACGGCTGCGTGGATTGCAGCAACGGCGGCAGCATCACCAACATCGCTTACGGCTCGCAGATGCGTGCCGTGCAACTTGGTCTGAAGCTCACCTTCTAACCCCGGGGAGCTCACGACCCAACGGGGAGCCGCATCGGGCTCCCCGTTTTTTTTTGCTTCGTGCTTCCGCTAAGATGGTGCTGGGTCATGGCAATGAAACAGCCGCAACGGTCTCTTGCATTCTTGGTTGTGGGTTTGCTGATAGCGGCGCGCCTCGTCTGCGCACAATCCCCTACCGGGGAGGCAGCAAATCAAGCGACCGAGGCGCCTCAACCGAAGCAAACAGATCCCCCGGCTGCCGTCTTTGCCGAGGCCCAGCGGCTATCACAGTTGGGAAAGTTCGATGAGGCGCTCGCTCAACTCGACGCGCTTGCATCCACGCAGCCGGATGCGAAGGGCCTCTCGCATGAGATAGGAATCGTCTATTATAAGAAATCAGATTACATCAAGGCCGCGGCCCTATTTAAAAAAGCCATTGAGGAAGATCCTGGCGACAGCGAAGCTATTCAATTGCTGGGGCTCTCTTATTACCTTGCCGGGCGGCCTGCGGAAGCCATAGCGCCGCTGGAAAAGGTTCAGACATGGTATCCCAGCGCAAATGTGGATGCCGCTTATATCCTGGGTATTTGCTACATCCAGACCAAGGACTACCCCTCGGCGCGCCACGCTTTCGCCAGAATGTTTGCGGTACCCCCAGATTCAGCGGCGAGTTATCTGTTTACGGCGAGGATGTTGTTGCGGCAGGACTTCGGGCCGGTCGCCGAGGAGTACGCTCTAAAAGCCGTAGAGATCGATCCGAAACTTCCGCTGGCGCACTCCCTGCTGGGAGAACTCTATATCTACAAGTCGCGGATCCCCGAAGCCATCGAACAGTTCCAGAAGGAGTTGCAGTTGAACCCCGCAGACGCCGCTGTATATTACAAACTCGCCGATGCCTACTCCCGTCTGCAGAACTACGAAGAGGCGGAGCGGCTCTTGCAGCGGTCGATTTGGCTGGATGCCACTTCGACTGGTCCGTTCATCCTGATGGGAAAGATCCTCGAGAAAAAAGGCGAGACGGTGCTTGCCGTGCGCGCGTTGCAACGGGCGCTGGCCATGGACCCAAACAACCCCATTCCACATCACCTCTTGGGACAGGCCTACCGGCATTTAGGCAAGAACGAAGACGCGGAGCGTGAGCTGAAGATTGCTAGCCAGTTGGAACAGAGCCAGAACGCGAAACCTTGAGGTCAGTTTTCGAGCATAGCGCTGCGCAAACTGGGTGTGTCGGTGCAGGATTCCGCCGGCAATATGTAGGAATCAGGCGGTCTGCGGCACATCGGCAAAAATGGATTGGACTGAGTTGCTGATGCGAGAGAATCGGGGAACAAAGTCTAAGCTGGCGCAGCGGATGCTCCTTCTCGTTGTCTTGGCAGCATACTTACCAATTTTCGCACAACAATCCTCAACCACGCATGAAACGCCTGACACTTCCAGCGTCAAAGATTATGTCGGGAATGAGCCGTGCGCGTCCTGCCACGCTGAGATATACAAGAGCTATGCGAGAACAGCGATGGCGCATGCAAGCGGTTCGGCAATCCAGGAGTTAATACCGGGTGATTTTACTCACGCTCCATCCGGAGTTCACTATCGCGTTTACTCCGATGCGGAAGGGGCCTGGCTCAGTTTCGAACGCTCTGGTGATCCGGCGGTTAACGGCAAGAGGCAATTGCAGTACTTCATTGGTTCCGGCCGCCGCGGGCGAACCTATTTGTTTTCCGTGGATGGATTCACGTTCGAATCACCGATCAATTGGTACGCGCAGAAACGTGTTTGGGATATGGCTCCCGCGTACCAATCCGCGCAGGAAATTCCCATGACTCTTCCTGCTTTGCCCGCTTGCCTCGCCTGTCATACGAGCAATATGAAAGCTCCTGCCCCGGGCACGGAAAACAAATATTCGCTTCCTCTTTTCGCGCACGCGGGAATTACCTGTGAACGGTGCCATGGTGCGGGCGCGGCGCACGCAACTTCAAAAGGAGCGATCATCGACTCTTCTAAACTCGCTCCTGCCCGCCGTGATGATGTCTGCATGCAGTGCCACCTCGAAGGAAACGTGGCCATCGAGCAGCCCGGCAAACATCTGTACGAGTTTCGGCCGGGCGACAATCTCTCAGACTTCACGCACTACTTTGTCTTTGCCGATGACGGCTCCCGAAGTTTGCGCGCTCTGAGTCAGTCCGAGGCACTTGCGCAGAGCGTGTGCAAGCGTAAGTCGGGAGATGCAATGTCTTGCACGAGCTGTCACGATCCGCATGCGACTCCGGCGGCGGAAGAAAAAGTCTCCTACTACCGGAACAAATGTCTTGCTTGTCACGGTGCCGCGCTTGGCGCAAAGCATCATGCCGAGAAGCCCGACTGCAGACAGTGCCACATGCCTGCTGTCGCCAGCGAGGATGTTGCCCACACACAAGCGACGGATCACCGCATCCTGCCCTTGCCGGCGATGCCTCTGCAAAACCCGGGTTCGCCCGCGGCGCCGCGGCTGATTCGTTTTCCTGCGGCATCAGGGGCCGAGGATACGCGTGACCTGGCGCTGGCATGGGCGTCCCTTGCGGAAGGCGGGATGGCGTCCGCGGCGGCGGAAGCGGAATCGCGGCTCCGCAAAGCCGTCAAAGAAAAGCCGGACGATCCTGCATTGTTGACTGCGCTCGGATTTATCGAACAGAAGCGCGGAAAGCGAGCGGAAGCGCGAAAAGACTATGAGCATGCGCTCGAAATCGATCCTTTAGACAATGAAGCGGCCGGCAATCTTGGCGTCATCGAAGCACAGGAAGGACACATGGAGCGCGCTGTTGCTCTGTGGCAGCAGGCGTTTGAGCGAGTCCCTGGGAAAAGCGTCGTCGGAATGAACCTGGCCCAGGTTTACTGCTCGAGCGCGCAATTCGACCAAGCGCGCGCTTATACCCGGCGTGTTCTACAGTTCAATCCCGACTTGCCCGAAGCTAAAGCGCTGATGCGATCCTTGAGCGCGGATCCCCCGAAATGCGCCGCTCGTTGAAGAACTACCTTCGACCGTTGGTTGGCATGCGAAACCCGCTAGTGAGCTTGCATAGCGCCGTTTCCTTGTTCGCTCGCGAGTTTTTGTGCCAGCTCCGCGGGAAGATCGTGCAGAAGGTCCAGGAACACGCCGTTCGTCCAGCCAAAGCCCACAACATTCGCATGGTAACCCGCCGTCACCTGAGTTTCCGAAGAACGCGTGACGGCGTTGTACTTCTCACGAATGGTTCCATCACGGCGAAAATTTTCGGCCACCGTCGAGAGGAACTTGTACGAAATCCGGTCGGCCTCTTTGTTGAACCCGTAGCGCCTCAGGCCTTCATTCGTCAGAAGTTGATTAGGCGCCCAGGCGTAGGGGAAGTCCCACTGCGCGCCGGTTTCCTTGGCGCTCATCGCCAGACCGCCCGGCTGTTCGAATCTCGGTAGATGCTGCACGAGCGCCCGCGCCTGCTCGGGCGTGGCGAGCCCCGCCCAGAGCGGGTAAAAGGTTGTCACGTATTCGTAGGTGGATCGCGCTTGCCTTTGAAAGTCATAGTCAAAAAACATTCCGTGTTGGGCATCCCATAGAAATTTGTTGATGTTCAGCTTTCGCTCTTCCGCGGTCTTCTTCCATTCTTCGGCTTCTACTTTGGAACCGAGAATCGTGCTCATGCGTTCTAGGTCCTTCTCTGCTTTATACAAAAGGCTGTTGAGGCACACGGGCGCAAAGTGGTGCGTTTCCGCGCCGTAGGGGCCGAAGCGGAAGGAAATGTCGAACCCCGACTCGCGCATGGAGCGGTCGCCCTTGTAAAAGTCAGAGCTAAGCGAGACATTCGTGGCCACGCTGCAGTCCGGCTTGGATTTGGTTTGGGACGTGTCGCATACCTGCAGGGAGTACGTTGAACCGAAAGTCGCGGGAGACGTGGCTCCATCGGCTTTGCGGACGAGCTCATGGTGATCAAGCTCTGGATGGGTCAGAAAGTACGCCACCACTTCACGATAGTGCCCGGTTTCGTCTTTCAAACTTTCGGGAGCGGGCCCCTCTCCAAAATCGAAATAACGCGAGAGGCCGGTCGCGCCGGCGAGGTGCGGCGCTGTCGTCCACAAACTATGCTCCTTGACTGCAAGTTTGTACGCATTCCTCAGCCAGCTGGGATCTTCGTGACCGGCGGCTTTCTCTGCTTCGTAAATCGCCATAATCATGGAAGTCAAGAATGGTGGCTGGGAGCGCGTGAGGTAATAGGTGCGGTTGGCATTTAACACTCCACCGTAATGCTCCACTTCGAATAAGAAGTTCTCCACCATGCCCTTGGCCAAGTCGAGCCTGCCGTCGCGAAGCAGCCCCACAATAATAAAGTAGCTATCCCAGCCGTACATTTCGTTGAATCTGCCGCCCGGCACGACGTAGCGGTTCTGAAGATACAGTAAGCCCGGTGGATCAATCGATTCCGAGCCCGCTTTTCCCAGCTGGCCGGCGGATGGCAGCAAGCTTATTACCTGGACGCTGCAGCGGGATTCGAGTTCTTTTACAGTCTCGGGTACGGGGAAATTCGCGGGAAGGTACAGCTGCGGAGTGCTGGTGAGTTTCGAATCGCCGAATGTCGCACAATCGGAGAGCGATCGAGACAGAGTGTCCCAGCTGGCGGAGATGTAGGAAAGGATTGGCTCGAGGCCCTTTTCCGCGTTTTTTTGAGGCCATGCAGAGATGGGATTCGAAACAGCCAGGAGAATAACTAGCGTGCTTGCAAAGACTTGCCGTCCTTTGCGACGCAAGCAGAGATCTGCGGAGTGTGGACCAGACAATTCGGGGTGCATACCTTGGCTGAGGATAGTCGCTTGCCATTCGCTAAGCAATAAGAGTTTGTGTGAGGCCACACATGGAGCCAAATCACGAGTGCCATGAACGAAATACGGGTTTCGAATCCAGTTCTAGTCACAGCACAGAGCGAACGGAGATGCGCTGCGGTCGAAACTGTTTTAGACTACATAAGTTGCAGAAATGGGCGTGTAGCTCAGCTGGGAGAGCACCTGCTTTGCAAGCAGGGGGTCGCCGGTTCGATCCCGGCCACGTCCACCAATTTTCTCTTTGCTTTTATTGAGTTAGCTGCCTTCGTGTGTTTAGCCTCGCTTTGGTCAGGAGTGGATTGTGCCCAGTTTTGTGCCCACCCAGGCGAGACATGGCATTGAACACCACATCTTCAGACGCGTGGACATAGTGGGAACAATCCCGAGCGGGCGCAATTCCTTCCCTACCTGAAAGGATACGTCGCGTTCTAGGGTAAGGAGTACAAGACGGCGCTCGATGAACTGCTGAAAGCGAACCAGAACGATCCGTTCCATGCATGATTGGCCAGACCTACGAGAAGTTAGGCGACGAGGACAAAGCCATCGAGTTCTACCGCAAGGCCTCGACAGCAATCGCGCATAATCCCCGCTGCGTATGCGGTCCCCTTCACTAAGAAGAAGCTTGCTTCGGTGTCGAACTAGTCTTTTGTTTTCGACTTTCCCATTCAAATCTGACAACCGCTCTGCAGTAACTGTAGTAGGTAATACAGGGGAAGCGCCCGGAATCACGCCTGAAGGCACCCTCCCTCCCCCTAACAAGCTACTACACCTATTACGGGGCGAACGAGGCACCCAAACGAATCAAGTGGCCCCCCAAAAGCATTTGTCCGGCTACGCGACTTATTCAGGCGCACGCGCTTAACTCGCTGCGTATACAGGATATCTAGCTTACTTTATAATTGGTTTCCCACTGCGTGGTTCCGAATGGCCCGTTACGTCTTTTCGCCATTCCAGGTTTTCTTCCTTTTCTGTCGGTAACCTCGCCACTAATCGGGCATTGACCCTGCCGAGTCTCCAAAAAATCAAAGCCAGCAGAATCGCAATTATTGCCAGGAGGATTGAGATAATGGCCATTTCGGGTTCTTCAAATATTCGCGAAAAGCACGCTGGACGATCTTTTTCTTTCTCCGTATGCGTAGACACTAGCATTCGGGAATTGGGGGTGCAACAGCTTAAAGGAGTAACGCGCGAGAGAATGATGTTTTGTGTCGTCGCATAAAGATATCATTCTTTACTCGCCATGACTGGCGCCCTGCGCGCTGTGGCAAGCCCGCCAGGCCACCAGTTCCAATCGCCTGCAATACGAAGGAGCGCGGGACCGATCACAATACGAACGAGTGTCGCGTCAATCAACACGGCGACCGCCAACGTAAATCCGATCATCTTGACCACCAGGAAATCTCCGAAGGTGAATGCCGCAAATACCACGATCATGATCGCAGCCGCGCTCGTAATCAGGCCTGCAGTTCTAGCCAGACCCTCCGGGATCGCATCCATTTCACTCAGTCCGCTCCTTCTGGCTTCGAGAACGCGCGCGACTAGAAATACCTCGTAATCCATGCTTAATCCGAAGACGATGGCAAAGGCGACGATCGGAACTAGGGGAAACACGCTACCGGTTCCCCCAGGAGTTCCCAGGAAGCGGCTTCCGTGTCCATCTTGGATAACGAAAACCAATGCTCCGAACGACGCCGCGACCGAGAACAGGTTGAGTGCGATGGCCTTCACGGCGGCGAAGATCGATCGGAAACCGCAGAGCAGGGCAAGGAGCGTCCCCCCCACTACCAGCATCATTACGGACGGAAAGCGGTCTCTGATAATCGTTTCATAATCGGCGTTGAGTGCCGGGATGCCCCCAACGAGAAGGGTTGCGCCAGGCACTCCGGTGAGAGCTGGCGCGCCGGTCTTACGGAGCTCCCGCACCCAGTTGACCTGGTCGCGCAGGGAGACCGAACTCGCGGGTAACACCTCAAGCAGTGCTGCTCGTCCGTCGCTACTCAGGAACGTTCGACGCGTCTCCCGCGAGAGATCAGGGAGGGAAGATCGGTTGCCCTCCGCAATTGTAGTGATAGAAATCACGCGGTCACAGCGAGGGTCTGTCGCGAGGCGCTTGCTCAGATGATCCAGCGCATTCCACCCCGGGTCGGTTTGCGCGATGGAATCCGTTGGAAGTTCCACAATGACGCGCAACGATTCAACGACGCCGCCTCGATCCATCCGCTCAAGGGTGTGCAGCGCATGGACTGATTCTGCCGCCTGCGGAAGCCAATCCCCTCGGGGGAGACTGGTATCCAGTCGTCTGACCTGCCACGCGAGCAGAAGCAAAGGTGTACCTGCCACAAAGAGGGCAAGCCAGGGATGCGCGACAATCATCTTTCCCCATTGCCGCCAGCGATTTCCCGTACGTGCCGCCCGATGCGCATCCAACTTTGGAGTAAAGGGCAATCGGCCAAGATCAATCCGCGGACCGAGCAACACCAGCGCTGCCGGAACGAGGGTATTCGTAAGCAACACACTCATTCCCGTCACCAGGAATCCCGCGACACCGATGGAACGGATTTCGCTGATCGGAACCGTCAAGAGGGCTAGAAATCCGATGGCTACCGTTGCGCCTGAAATCAAGAGCGTGCGACCTGCCTGACGTGCCGCGATGACCGAGGCCGCGGGTCCGTCGTACCCGGCGGAAATCGCTTCCCGGAAGCGGCTGATCATGAGGAGCGCGTAGTCGATTCCCAGGCCCAGGCCAAGCATGGTGGCCAAATTCTGAACCAGAATGGACAAGTGCCAGCGCTGGGCCAGGAATCCCGTAATCGCCAAAGTGGTCGCGATGGCAAGCTGGCCAACCGCCAATGGAATCAGGGCGGCGATCAGACTTCCAAAAGCCACCAGCAGAAGCGCGAGGGTCGCGGGGATCACTAGGATTTCGCCGCGATGCACGTCGGCGGCGCTCGCTTTCCGAATATCGAAATTCAGTGGAATCTCGCCTGTGAGTTCGAGCTTCACCGCCGGATAATGGCCCCGCAGTTGATTTTCAAGCGAGCTTGCTAGCTGGTGAAGCTCCGGAACAAGCGACTCGACTGGACCGCCGGTTGACGTTAGTCCCACGAGAACAAACGTTCCCCCGCCCCGGCCCAGAAAAATCGGATCGCGCAACTCGAGATAGGACACCACTCCTGAAACGCCGGGTTGCTCTCTCAGTCCCGCCACGATGGTTTCTAACGCTTGCCCGCCTTCCTCCGAATCCGCAGGTGGGAGTCCCTCGATCACCAGGACAACGCGGTCCACAAACGGCGACCGAAAACGACTGGCCAGCTCCTCCTGGACAGTTTCAGCTTGGCTCCCTTCGACACGGGTTGCGGTCTCCAGGCGGCGCTCCGCGTGAAAAGAGAATGGAAGAAGTGCGATGGCTGCTGCGAGGACGATCCCTGACACCCAAAAACGGCGCACATACATGGCTATCATCGTGTCATATCACACAAGATCGTCGTCACCAAAACTCTCCGGTGGCACCTAAGAACCACAGGGGCGAAAGAGGTGCTCCGTCCGGAACCGATTCGTACGTTTGCGCTTAATTTCACGAGTTTACACTTGCGCGGGACTCACGTACGAAGTTATCTGAATCTGCTAAACTCTGCCCGATCGAATTAGGAGGATCAATTCGTACTTTACTTTTGCTCGGACTGCTTGCCGCCATCCAACCTGGAGTGACAGACCCTCGCCTTGGCTCCTGGACGCTCATCTCTGCGCAATCTAGTCTGGACCCTCCGAACCGCCTCTCCATAGCACCTCTGCATGACGGGGTGCATGTAGTTATGTCCGGCGAAACCCATCTCGATTTCACTGCAAATTGGAACGGGCACCAATCGTCCGCGCCAGGCAATCTCGCGTTCAATCAAATTGAGCTCCGCAGAATCGATAAGAAGCAGGCGGAGGTCAAGGAGAAAAAGGACGGAACTGTTGTGGCGACGGTCCGCGAAAAAGTTTCGAATGATGGGAACGAGCTAACGAGCACGACTGCAACGGCTGGCCACGCCGATAAAATCACTGTGTGGACGCGCAGCGGAGGTAAGAAGATCGCGAATGACTTCTTCGCAGGCGAATGGACGCAGGATCTCAGCAAGACTCGTTTGCGGCAAGGTTTGGTACTCGAAATCCAGACGGACGGAAGCGGTGAAATCCGTTTTCTGGGTGACTTCAGCTATACCGCTCGTTTTGACGGAAAGCCATACGATCTAAAGAACTCGCGTAACGATACCGTAACGCTTGAACTGGTCGATCCTCACACGGTGGACGCGAGCTATCGGCGGGACGATCAAGTCACGCAAAAGGACAGGTGGGTGGTTTCCGCGGAAGGGCAGCAGATGACACTATCCACCACAGGCACGTTGGAAACGGGCCAGCGAGTAACCGAGAAGCTCTTGTTTAAGAAGCAGTAGCAGATATTGCATCTGTGCAGTCCAGAAGCCGATCGCTCGGTGACAACGCGTTGATCTCACGCGTCGCGACCGAAATGATCCCTTTGCGATACATGAATTTCAGAATGCCGTTGACCGTATCTTCCAGAGACGGATCTGCTTTGCCCCACACAGAAGCATCGCGCGCGATTTGATAAGAAGAGCTGTCATAGCGCTTGAACTCCATCGCGGAGATATTGTCGACAGAGCCCACCAAGAAATCCAGCAGCGGAAAGAGAAGATCTTCCTTCCGGCATCTCCGGATCAGCTCGGGAACGAAATCGGAAAGCCTGAATATTTCGAATTGCCGGCCAGTCGCTTTGGTAATAAGCCTGGTGATATCCATCATGTTGGAATAATCATCCCGCGTGACATGGTAAGTCTTATTCGCTGTACCGGGAGTGGTAGAGATCGCAACGATATTGTTCGCCACAATGTCCGCCGGAACAAAGCTGACCTGGTTGAGAGTATCAACGCCAATGCCGTGATTCACCATGAACGCAACTAAGCGAACGGCGATATCGAAGTTATTACCTCCGCCCGTGACGGAAGGACTCACCAGAGCAGGTCGGAAAATCCGCGCCGAAAGTCCCCGGTTGCGCGCGTCCACAACCACCTGTTCCGCTACCCATTTCGATTGGCTGTACCCAAAATCGAGCAGCTCCATATTCTCGTTCAGGTCGGTCTCATTCAGGACTGATTTCACCGCCCAGCCGAACACGAAGGTGGTCGAGACATAATTGAAGTCTTTGGGCCTTCCCTCGAACGCCAATCTTACGACCTCATTGGTTCCCAGCACGTTCGCGTCACGCATCAGGTCGTAGTTGAACAGGTAGTTTACAGTTGCACCGTTGTGGAACACCGTGTCGATTTCACTCGCGAGAAAATCCCACACGTCCTGCGTCAGGCCCAGCTTTGGCTGACCTAGATCGCCGCAGACGGCATTCACCCGAGCTTCGAACATCTCCATTACATCTTTTCCGCAGGGTCCCATTGACTCTATCGCAGCTCTCAGTCTTTGCTTACCCTGCTCTTCATCGGAACACCTGACCAGAACATAGATCTTCGCCCGTGTCTGTTCCAGCAAGCTCTTCATGAGGAAGGGTCCTATGAAGCCGGTCCCGCCCGTCAGCAGCACCTGATTCAACATCGGTATCTCCGGCACGGGCAAAGGCACGGGAGGCTCGAAGATGAGCTTCCTGTCGCTGCTCATCATCTGCTTCTCAGCAGCGCGCTGCTCCTCACGGAAAGCCGCAAGGGAATCACGCAAATGAACCAGTGCCTCTTCGGGAGCGCGCTTCAACTTTTCGGCTAGTCCAAACAGCTCCGCTACGGCGACACGCTGAATCACGCCAATATCTACCTGCCTCGCCAGCATCTCGGCGCCTTTATCTTTCAGGAGTTCCTTGAGCTCATGCACGAACACAACAAGATCCAGGGAATCCAGGCCGGCTTCGACGAGGTTGTACGATTCCTGACCAGTCAGGTTGTACTTGGCTTTCAATTCGGCGAAAGAGGAATGCATGTCGGAATCGCACGGCGAGTTTCCGGCGTCCTTCTCCCGTGAAAAGTCGGAAAGAACGCTGAACTGACCTCGCTGCCACATCTGCTTGGTCTTATGGCGCATAATCTTCCCCGAACTCGTTCTCGGGATCGCGCGCGGCGCGATGATGGAAATCACCGCCACTTCCAGGTTGAGATAATTCCGGACTGCGGCGGCAATCTTTCGTGCGTCGGGAAGCGCCCTGGGATTTTTGGATTCGGCGACGATTGCCAGCGCAGGTTCGCTGTGTTCCTGAATCTGGAACGCGGCAACGCAGTTGTGCCGGATCAGAGCGGATGATTTCTCCACGACGTTCTCAATGTCGTGCGGGTAATAGTTTTGCCCGCGCAGAATAATCATGTCCTTGATGCGGCCGCAGACGTAGAGTTCGCCGTCGTGGAAGAATCCTATGTCGCCGGTCCGAAGGTAGCCGTCGTCATAGGGAGTATCGTCCACAAGCCGCGCACGAAACTGCTTCAGGGTCAATTCGGGATTATTCCAGTAACCTCGGCACTTACCGCTTCCGGCGACCCAGATTTCGCCGGTGCGCTTTGGCTTAAGAGGGAAATGCCCTTCCGGATCCACGATCTTAACGTCGAGACCCGGCAGCGGCGTTCCACAACTGACAATCTGCGTGGCCCCGTCGATTTCAGAGACTTCTGTAGTCATGCGGGCCGTCCCCAGCGAGAGGGCACGCTTGTTGACGGAAACGATGTTGCGACCGCCCAGTGAGACCGCCAAAGTATTCTCGGCCAGCCCGTAAGCGACATAGAAACTCTCGGACTTGAGTCCATAGGACTGAAACGCTTCCAGAAACCGTGTGTAGGTATCCGGGTTTACGGGTTCCGCGGCGCACATCAAAACGCGAAGCGAGCTGAGATCACACGCCTCCAGGCTCTCCTTGGGAAGCCTCCCGGCGCGCAGGCAATAGTCGTAGGCGAAGTTGGGCGCAGCCGTCGCGGTGGCGCGGTAGGCCGTCATCGCATCGAACCACAGGATCGGCCGCTGAATGAAGTCCGTGGGAGAGAAACCGTACGTTGTGCCACCTTTCAGTGCTGGATATAGGTAGCACCCGATCAGTCCCATATCGTGATACTGCGGAAGCCAGGAAACCACGACCGGCGCGGGATGGTCGATCACCAGCGGACACGTATCCAGTATGTTTTCGTGCGTAACGATCACGCCCTTGGGCTCCATCGTCGAACCCGAGGTGTACTGGAGAAACAAAATCTTCGAATGAACGGCAGCCGGTCGGTCCGAAATCGCATCCACGAAATCTTCCGTGGCGATCCACGGAAGACCGGAAATGTAATCTACGTCAATGCCGCACGCTGAGACTCCGCTTCTCGCGAGATTCGTCTTTAGGGATGCCTGATAGTCTCTGCTCGTTAAGACCCCAGCCGCCTGGCAATCCTTTGCTATGTGTACCATCTTGTACAGCGCGCTCTGGAAGCCACGCGAACTGGGGGGATACACCGGCACGGGGATCAATCCGGCGCGCACGCAGCCAAAGAATGCGCAGATCATTTCGAGCCCCGGCGGATAGGCAAGCAGCAGCCGGTCGCCCGCCGCGAAACGACCATCTTTCAACAAATATCCGGCGATCGCGTCCACTCGCTGGAGAAACGACGCGTAGGTGTAGCTCTCTATCGGATCGCCGTTTACATCGAGGTACGAATAAAGAAGTTTGTCCGGGTGCTCATCTGCCAGCCTGTCCAGGTGGCCTAAAATTGACGCCGTCATCAATTAACGATCCTCCAATGTTGAATAGAACGCAGGCAAGTAAACGAAACATCTTTCCCTAAGCAAGGGAGGTGATCGGCGATCGAGTTTGGAAGTGCAGACCTGAAATGTGGGCCGACGGTGAGAATGTTCGCTTAATTTTTTCTCAGCATAAGCGTCGCTCGACCCTCTGGGGAATGGATGATTTCCTTTTTGGCGCACAAGGGCGCGAACGGGAATTGCGGAGCTCCACCGACCTTCTATGGCCCCTTGCAGGAAGCCCGTTTCGTTATGGTTCATCGAAGCTTTTATGTTAACAGAGCGTTATGGACAATGCCATGCGTCGTCGCTTCCATTGTTCACACGCTGCAACCAGGTATCATCCGTTCCGAATGTCCTTGATTGTCTTTACGGGCCCGCATTAAAATCATGACGCGAGGCTGTCGGCACGGCACCAATTTCGCTGAGGGTCAGCACCCCGGATGTGGCGTATGGAACGCGTCGGGCCCAATTAGCATGGCCGCGGAGGCGCCGGTGACGTTCGAATCCGAAGTGTTGATCACTCAAGATCCGGAGACTCCGGACCTTGTACCATCGGAATCCTCAGCGGCGTCGATTTCCGAACCCGTCGGCGCACCTTCCTTTCCGAAAGTCTTACGTCGCCGCCTGGATAGGTTTTTTGCCGACCAGAACATTTCTCACAAAGCGGACCGTACTATGTGGGTCAAGATCGCTGTGGGTCTGGCAGTCCTCGTAGGCGCCTGGATTGCTCTCTATGCTCTGCGGTCCGATTCATGGAAGTTTGTTGCCCTCTACCTTTTAGGCGGCCTCGCACAGACATTCCTCTTGCTGAACATCGCTCATGACAGCAATCACAACGCCATCTCGTCCCGGCCGCGTGTCAACAAAACCCTGAACTATGTCTTCGATTTGTGCGGAATCAGCTCGTACATGTGGCGTATCCTCCATCATCGGGGCCATCACTCCTGCATCAATCTCCACGACGAAGATGATGCGCTTTCGGGACGCGGCATCTTTCGCTTTACCCCCCATGAATCCCGCGCACCGTGGCACCGCTTCCAGCACATCTATGCGTTGTTCTTTTATGCAATGTTCTCTCTCGACTATGTGTTCTTCAGGGACTTCGAGAGCTTTTTCTTCCCTTCCCACGATTATCTGAAACGCGCCAATCATCCTCTGCGCGAATATGCCGTTCTCGTTGCCGGCAAGGCCTTCTACCTTATTTACATGCTTGTCTTGCCGGTGATTGTGCTGGGGAAATCGCCTCTGCTGGTCGCCGGTGCGTTCCTCCTGGTCCATTTGTTCGTGGGTCTAGCTGTAACGCTTGTATTCCAGACGACACACACCATCGACAGCACCTACTTTCCCACGGACCGTGGTGAGTTTGACAACGGTGTGTATCACATCTTCGCGACTACGGCCGATTATGCGACGGAAAATCCGCTCGTCGGTTGGCTCGCGGGCGGCCTCAACCATCACATCGTCCACCATCTGTGTCCTTTCGTATGCCATACCCACTATGCTCCGCTGACCAGGATCGTGAAAGAAACCGCCGAAGAGTTTGGGGTTCCTTATCGGCAGCACCCTACTATGACTCAGGCAATCCTGCATCATCTGATTCTCTTGAAGCAATTAGGGAACGAAAACCGATTCTGAACATTTTATCTTTACGTATGGCCCCGCTGCCACTTCCTACAAGTGACATGAAATCACTTGCGGTTTGCGGCCAGTATCAGGATGGCCGGCTATGACCTCATCCACTCCTATCCCCGTTGTTTCCCGATTTCGATGCTTCGCGGATTCTCGCGCAATGTTCCGCAATCCCGTGCAGATATTGTCTAGCTACAACGAAATCTTCGGCGACACATTCCGGCTCTATTTAGGTGGTCTGAAAGAGGCCATCGTCACGATCGATCCCTCCGTCATTCAGCACGTGTTAAAGACCAATTCGGAGAACTACCAAAAATCCGAAATTCAAGTGAAGCGCATGGGCCACTTCCTTGGGAAAGGTCTTCTCACCACCCACGGAGAAGCTTGGCGCACGCAGCGGCGTCTCATCCAGAAAGGCTTCGATCGAACGCAACTCGATGCACTGTCCTCAATCATGCAGGACTCCCTTGCCGAATCGCTGCGCGATTTCGACAGACAGGCCCATAGCGGCCCCGTCGATATCTACCCTCAGCTGATGAAGATTACCTTCGCGATGGTCGCCCGATCGCTATTTGGCGCACGCTTGAAGGACGAAGACATCGATCGTGTTAGCCATACCATCTGCACCGTCCAGGAATTCATTGTTCGGCAAACCCTTCAGCCCTATCTGAATCCCTGGTTCGCCGTTTCGGGGGAACTGCGCAGGCACGAAGACATGCGAACCCGCGCGGACGCCGTTCTACTCCAATACATCAGGAAGCGCCGCATCGAACCACCCGGCCACGACCTGCTCCAGACTTTAATGGATGCACGTTACAGCGATGGCGAAGGCATGAGCGATGAGCTCATCCTGAGTGAAAGCATGCAACTTCTGGTCGCCGGCCATGAAACATCGTCCAATGCGCTATCGTGGCTTCTTTATCTTTTGAGCTCGCGTTCGGATTGTCTCGAAAGGGTAAGGCAGGAATTTGATTCCGTGCTCGGCGAAGCGCCTCTGAGCTACGCCGACGTTCCCAAATTTGAATTTGCGACTCAGGTTATTCAGGAAGGGCTCCGTCTCTACCCGCCGTTCTGGATGATCGACCGTATGGCTGTTGCGGACGACCGCGTAGGCGACCTCGCCATACCCCGCGGATCGACGGTCATTGTGTATGTGTACGGTGCACACCATGCCCCGCGCTACTGGCAGAATCCGGAGAATTTTGATCCGGAGCGTTTCACCAAAGCGAACGAGAAGCTGCGCACGCCCTTCACCTTCCTTCCCTTCGGGGGCGGACCGCGAGGTTGTATCGGTGGAAATTACGCGATGCTGCAGATCCTCATGATTTTGTGCGATCTGCTCAGAAAATACGATTTTCAGTTGGCTCCTGGCCAAATGATCGAAGCTCGTCCGATGGTCATTCTGCGGCCGAAGCACGGAATCCGCATGACGTTCACTAATACCATCGCGCCGGCCCCTTGCATCGCATAAGACACGATCCGGTCGGAAACGAACTCGAGTGGTAAAGCGTGAAACATTGAGGCAGCGTTTGTCCGAAAGCCGGTTCCGGTGGACAAATCGTTATCATGCGCTCATTGAAGGAGTGCAAACTGCACGGGAAAATCTCCGAAGCGTTCTGGGAAGCGAAGACTTCGGAATGATTGCTCCTATCCCAATGTAGTTGGTTGCCGATGAACTGACCAGGGCTCGAAAGCGATGTGCAGTGCTGCGTGTAATTCAAACAGGAGCTGGTGGAACACTTAGCGTGTAGACCAGCCGGATGGGATGCACACTCAGTTGCGCTCTCGCTGCCGAATGTGTCCAGTTTTGTGCCCACCACCAATCCCTACCAAGTGCTACTGAGTATCGGCGCATCAAAGTAAGTACACGAAATCGTTGAGCTTGTAGCACTCTGTAGCATTTCATCGCACATGGTGTAAGTTGTTGATTCTTCGAGCGAACAATCTTTGCAAGCAGGGGGCGCCGGTTCGATCCCGGCCACGTCCACCGACCACCTGCCAGCAATTCCAATTATCATTGGATCGCAACTTGGCGATTCTGCCGAGACTCTCCCTCCATTCATCTATTTCGGATCGCCGTGGGCCTCCCCTGTCAAAAGTGACAGTACTGTTCGAAGCGAAATAAGCCTAGTTGTTAAAGCCCTTTAGGGAGCGACAACTGCGTTTAGAAGGATTATCATCAGTGGCCCTGAAGTATCAAAACAGTTGGATGAGTCAAACCGGGCACTGGAACGAGCTGAAAAAAAAGGTGTGAAAGCCATGATTGCAAAATCAATTCGAATGAGATTCAGCCGCAGGACCGGCAAGAGCTTGGTGGCCGCGTTGTGCATGCTCTCCCTTCTACCGGGAGATACCGCCGTGTACGCGCGCGAGGCGCGGGTGCAAGACGCGCCCCAGGATCAGGCGCCCCCAATGATTCCCAATGATCAATTGGATTCGCTGGTCGCGCCAATCGCACTCTATCCGGACCCGCTTCTGAGCCAGGTTCTGGTGGCTTCAACGTATCCGCTGGAAATCGTCCAGTTGCAGCAGTGGCTGGAGAAACACAAAGATCTGAAGGGCGACGCGCTGGTAGCCGCTGTGGAAAAAGAGGACTGGGATCCCAGCATTCAGGCCATGGCGGCGCTTCCGGATGCGGTCAAGCAGTTGTCCGAGAACATCAAGTGGACCACGGATTTGGGAAACGCGTTCCTTGCGCAGCAGAACGACGTAATGGACGCGGTGCAGCGCATGCGCATGAAAGCCAAGGACGCAGGAAATTTGAAGTCTACCGAGCAGATGAAAGTAGAAACAAAAGTGGTTGAAACCAAGACTGTCGTGGTGATCGAGCAGGCCAACCCCCAAGTTGTCTACGTGCCCTCTTATAATCCCGTTGTCGTTTACGGGCCGCCCGTGTATCCATACCCGCCGATTTATTACCCGCCGCCGGGGTATTACGCTGCGGGTGCGGTCATCGGGTTTGGCGTGGGCATCGCTATCGGAGCGGCCTGGGGCGGAGGCTGGGGCTACGGTTGCAGATGGGGCTCGAATAACAACATCACAATCAACAACAACAACAACTTCATCAACAATTCGAACAGGACAAACATCAACAACCGGCCGTCGCAGCGGCCCGCTGGCGCTGGCAACAGCACTTGGCAGCACAATCCCCAGCACCGCGGCGGCGCGCCCTATTCGAACAAGGCGACCGCGAATAAGTATGGCGGCACTGCTCGCGGGGATTCCATGTCCACGCGGCAGGCGAGTGCGCGGCAACAGCCAACGGCGGGTAACCGAGCCGCTTCGAATGCCGGTGCGCGACCGAGCAACACAGGTGCCGGCGGATTGAACCGAGGTGGTTCGAATGCCGGTGCGGGCGCGAGCAACATGGGAGCAAACCGTGCCAGCGGGGGCGGCGAAAACAATATCGGGAACCGCCAGGTTCCCAGCAATAACGCCTCGCGAAACACGAGCGCATTCGGCTGATCGTCGACCAAGGCCAGCGCCCAAGCCAACAGCGCGCGCGGTGCCTCAAGTATGGGATCTTCGCGCAGCGGTGGCGGAGCCGCGCGCTCCGGGGGCGGCGGCGGACGCCGCAGGTAATCTAGCCATGAACAAGGAAAAACAAATGAACTTCACAAAAGTGAATTCACGCAGCGCAAAGATTCTTGCAACCGTCTTGGGCTTCGCGGCGTGCAGTGTCTCGGCGATAGCCCTGCATGCGTTACCTCAAACGAAGGCGGCAACAGCCGCCGCCATGCAGCCGCAACAGAAAACGTTTGACACCGCGCAGCAGGCCGCCGATGTCATGATTGCCGCGGTGAAGAGCGATGATGTGACCGCTCTCCTGGCGATCTTCGGGCCCGATGGAAAAGATTTCGTCTCCACCGGAGACGACGTCCAGGACAGGAATTCTCGCGCCGCCTTTGCCGCACTGGCGCAGCAGAAAATGCACGTGGATACGGATCCTCATAATCCCAACCGCGCGATCCTCTACGTCGGAGACGAGGAGTGGCCCACGCCCGTCCCGATCGTGAAGCAGGGCGGAAAGTGGCATTTCGATTCAAAGGCTGGCCGTACCGAGATTCTTGACCGCCGCATTGGCAGCAACGAGCTGGATGCAATCGTCATCTGCCGTGGCTATGCGGAGGCCCAGAAGGAATACGCTTCGGAAATTCACGACGACAGCGGCGTTAATCAGTACGCTCAGCGGATTATCAGTACGCCCGGCAAACACGATGGGCTTGCCTGGCGGAACCCGGATGACAGCGAAGGCGGCCCAATTGGAGAAGCCGTCGCCAAGGCTATTGAAGAAGGTTACACAAATAAATCTGAGCCCTATCACGGTTATCATTTCAAGACGCTGAAGGGCCAGGGCCCAGCGGCCCCCCTCGGAAAGCTCGATTATGTTGTGAATGGCGCTATGATCGGCGGCTTCGCGCTGGTTGCCTGGCCGGCGGAATATCGCGTCACGGGCGTGCAGACTTTTATCGTCAGTTATGACGGCGTCGTTTATCAAAAGGACTTGGGACCGGATACCGCCAAAATCGCTGCAGCCATGGAGCGCTACAACCCGGACAAGACCTGGCATCCCACGAACGACGAACAGTAGTCTGGTTCTAAGAACAACGCACCGAAACGCGATCACTCGACGCTTGCTGTGGAGAGGCCGAGCGTCGGGCCAATCGTGGCGACCTTCTTTCCTTTCAAGATTTCCCGTATCCCCTTTTTCAGAGTTAAACCCCTGGAGCAAATGTACATCGCAGCTGCGGTATGATGCTTGTCGCACAGCGGAGCAAAGCTGACGGAATACGCCAGCGAGGGATAAACGAGTTTGGAAAAATCACTTCCCAGCCACTACTACACGGCACCCGAGATTTTTGAGCGCGAGAAAAACCTGATCTTCGCGCAAGACTGGTTTTGCGCCGGCCGCGAGGAGCAGCTCCCTTTGCCAGGGAATTCGATCGTCCTGGAAATTGCGGGAGAGAGCGTCCTCGTCGTTCGAACGATGAAAGGTGAATTGCGCGCCCACTACAACGTATGCCGCCACCGTGGCGCGCGCCTTTGTGCTACCGGGAACGATACAAATTGGGATGTATACCTCCAGGGAGGCGTCACCTCTTCCGGTTCGATCCGTTGTCCGTATCATCAGTGGACTTACAATCTGGAGGGTCAGCTCCTCGGAGCGCCGTACCTGAAAGATGCGGAAGGCTTCCGCAAAGAAGATTTTTCTCTCTATCCCGTCGGGGCGGATACCTGGGGCGGATTTTTCTTCCTGAACCTGAGTTTGCCAGCCACAGCCGATGAAAAAAGCGGAGTCCGGACGCAACTTGGGCCGGCGGTTGAAAGAACTCGCCGCTACCCGCTTGCCGCGCTTCGAACGGGCCATGGCATCACCTACGATGTGGCCGCCAATTGGAAACTCATCATGGAGAACTACAACGAGTGCTACCACTGCGGCGGCCTTCACCCCGAACTTTGTGAAATCGTTCCCGACTTCAAGCAGGCCGGCGGTTCGAATCTCAACTGGGAAGACGGAATTCCGCATCGCGCCGGCGCCTACACTTTTACTAAAACAGGGACGACGAATCGCTCGCCCTTTCCAGGCCTAAGCGAAGAAGAAAAAGTTCGCCACAAAGGTGAGCTTTGCTTTCCGAACCTGATGCTTAGCCTCGCCTGCGACCACGTCGCGGCTTTTCTCCTGTGGCCCATGGCCCAGGACCGCACGCGCATCGTCTGCAATTTTCTTTTTCATCCGGAGGAGATCGCCAAGCCCACGTTTGACACTGCGGACGCCGTGCAGTTCTGGGACCTCGTGAATCGCCAGGACTGGGCCATCTGCGAGCGGGTGCAAAGGGGCGTCAGCTCCCGCGTCCACAAGTTTGGGTATTACGCTCCGATGGAAGATCCCAGCCTGGATATCCGCAACTACGTGATCCAGCGGCTCGGACCCATCCAGCAACAGCCCGACATTTAGACGGTCGAGGCAGAAGCGTTGCGCTTTCGGTTTCCGAGAAAATATAGCAGCCAGCCTGTTCCCAGCAGTACCCCCGAGAGCCCCACGACCTTGATGACTGCCAATAGTTTATTGGCTTCGTCTGGCGAAGGTACGAGAGAGAGGGCAATCGTAAACGATGTTGTTGCGAATCCCACGCAAGCGATGAATCGCCCCACGGGCTTTCCGCCCGGGACCCGAATTACCTCCGGGCCAGCCGGTTCTTTCTGAACCTTGAACATGGACGCGAAGACGTAGAGATAGGGTATGAAGTACGTGATAATCCCCATGCTGACAAGCACGTCGTACGCGCCCTTCACGCTGGTGCCCGCCTGACCTAGAAACACGAATAAGATTCCCGCAAGCAGTTGCACGTACAGCGACACATATGGCGTTCCCCAACGGGGGTGAAGCTTTCCGAAAGAGGGTGGAAGAAATCGATCGAGGCCAGCAACGAAAGGGAGTCTCGCTACAGAAGAGAGAAAACCCCCGGCAGCGCCGAGGTTGCTGACGGCGATCAACAGGGCGGAGACGGGAATCACGCTGAACCATCCGACGCGAAGCGCAGTTTTTGATATGGCCTGCATCAGTCCTTGCAGATCGCTCACCTCGCTGCTCGGTAGGGCCAACAAAACGGCGATCGTTCCGCCGATGTAGCAAAACGTCACAATCAGCCCAGCGAACAAAACCGCTCGCGGAATGGTGCGCCGCGAATCCTTGATTTCGTCGGCCATAAAGGAACCTGTCTCGCAGCCACCGAAGGCATAGCTGAGTGTGGCCCAGAAGAGAATGTCCTTCAGATGGGTGCTGGGAATGAGTTTCTCAATCGTGAAAGAAGTCGCTGAGCCAAACGATTTCCACGCATAGACGCCCATGACGACGAGAATGACCACAGGCATCCACATCCCGAAGGACCCGATGTTGTGCAGCCATTTCCCAATGTTCAGCCCGACGACATTCATCACCGTAATCCCGGCCAGTGCAAGAATCGAAAACCACATGTAATAGCTTTTGCTGTTGGAAAGATGGGCCCAGCGGCTGCCGCCGACGAAAAGAAGATTGCTCGCCGCGAAATAGAGCACCGCCGGGAAATACGGAAGATTGCTCGTCCAGTAGGTCCAGCCCGACATGAAACCCGAAAAATCGCCGAACGCGCGTTTGCTCCAAACATAAAGCCCGCCCTCCTGGGGATAGCGGGACGATAGTTCAAGCACGGACAGAGCCAGCGGTACATAGAAGCAGAGCCACACCCCGATCCAGATCACGATGGAACTGGGCCCCGCCGCCGCCGCCGTTGCAATCCAACGGAGACTGATCCCCGTGACGACGTAAAACATTACGAGGTCCGCGAAGCCCATGACTCGCGGCGGCTGAGTCCGAACTTGCGCGGGAGTTGTAGATTTATCGTTGAGTTCTGCCGATGTCCGATGAGTGTTTTCGGCCACTAGCGTTTGCCTTCATGATTCTTCTTGCGTCGGCGATAATCGCGAAGCACTTGCTTTGCGGCGTTGTGCCCGGGTGCGCCGGTCACTCCACCGCCGGGATGCGCACCCGCTCCGCACAGATACAATCCATCTATAGGCGTCCGATATTGCGCCCAACCCGATACCGGCCGCATGAAAAACAGTTGTTCGAGATTCAAGTCGCCATGAAAAATGTTGCCCTCGGTCAGCCCGTAGGTTCTTTCCAGGTCCAGCGGAGTGATCACTTGCCTTGCAAGGATTGCGCTGGGTACGTTGGGAGCGAATTCGGAGATCTTCTTCACCACACGCTCCGCAAGCAATTCGCGATTTTCATCCCAAGTTCCTTCTGCGAGTCGGTACGGTACGTACTGCACGAAACATGTCATGATGTGTTTTCCGCGTGGCGCAAGCGTTTCGTCCACGTTGGATGCCACTACGCAATCCACCCAGAGTTCCTCGGGGATGCGGCCGAATTTGGCGATGTCATAACAGCGCTCCGCAAATTCGAGCGATCGGACCAAAGTGTAAAGTGATCGTTGTTGCGGTGGTGTTCCCGGGGGCGTTCCGCGAAACTGGGGTTCCTCGCCAAGAACAAAGTTCACTTTCGCGCAGGGTCCGGCCATTTTGATGCCGCGAATCTTCTCGCGGAATTCCTGCGGCAGGTCATTCGAATCCACCAATCCAAGGAACGTTCGCTTCGGATCAGCATTCGAAAGCACCACGCGCGCTTTGATTTCCGTGCCGTCGTCTAGAACCACGCCTTGCGCCCATCCGTTACGAACATCAATCTGTGCCACGCTCGCGGATGTCTTGAGCTCTGCGCCTCGTTTTATTGCCGCCCCCGCCAGTGCATCGGAAATCGCGCCCATTCCTCCGATGACGTGGCCGTTAAATCCCTGCAACTCATGCTCGCCTCCGCTGAGCAGATGAAACAAGAGTCCGAGGGAAGTTCCCGGCTGGTACGGTCCTCCATGCTTTCCATAGACGTTGTTCGCCAGAAACATGGCCTTCACTTGCTCGGACTCGTAGTTGCGGTCGAGAAACTCTCCCAGGCTCCCGGTCATGAAGGAAACGAACTGGCCGATCTCGTCCGCGGTGATACGACGAAAGCGTTTGCCGACTCGCAGCAGTTCGAACAGCCCCGCGATTCCCGGGGCTCCTACCTGGGGCGGCGGCTCCAGGAAAAATGGCTGCAAGTAACGCGCAAGCCTTTTCAGCTGATCATCAACGCGAAGAAATGTCCTGGCATCGCGCTGCGAATATTTCTTGATTTCCTCGGCGGTGCGCTCTCGGTCCGCCCACCATCGAATGATTTGCCCATCATGAAAGGGAACCTGCAGGTAGGGATCGCAGGGGACCATCCGCAGGCCAAACGAAGCCAGCTCCAGATCGCGAATGACTTCCGGGCGCAGCATACTCGCGATGTAGGAAGCCGTGGACGCGCGGCAACCGGGCGCAATTTCCTCGGTGACGCAACACCCCCCAACGATTTCGCGCCGTTCAAGGATCACCGTGGTTAGGCCCGACCCGGCGAGATATGCCGCAGCGGTAAGGCCATTGTGCCCGGCTCCAATCACGATCGCGTCGTAACTCTTGCTGCTGGTAATTCCAAACCTCTCGATGGAACAGGACGCTACGTCAGACTTAGCGGGCCATCAACATAGATATTCTTCCGCTGTTTTGCAAGCAGGACATCACCGGCATCTTCGCCACGCGCTGGCGGATATCTCTAAATGCTTGAGTGTGGAAAGTAGAACCTAACCGAGTGTTCCTTGCAGCACTTCGCGCAGCAACTCCTGCTTTTGTGAGGTGAGTTTCTTGCCCTGCGCCGTCAAATAGAAAACGTCAATGGCCTTCAGGCCTTCTGTATCGATCAGCGCGACTTCGATATTGCAACCCAGGCGTGCCAGGGCTGAGCCGATCTCATAGAGCAAGCCGGGATGATCCTGGGTGACGATTTCCAGTAACGTGCTGTGCGCCGACGACGAATCGTCGAAATTGATGCGCGTCTCGATTGCGACTTTCGGAATTCGCGCGCGGCTCGCGCTCTCGCGGCCCTTCAACAGCGGCTCCAGCACGGCCTTTCCATTCAGGACGTCCGCCAGGCTCTTGCGAAATCTCGCAATCTCACCGGGATTCAGCTCCAGGGTACGGTGCAAATCCGCGAAGTGGAAAGTGTCCAGCACGACGCCCGCGGCATTGGCGAACGCATCCGCCTTGATGATGTTCATGCCCCATCCGGCAAGCACGCCGGAAATTGTGGCGAAGAGCGCCGGGCGGTCGGCCGTAAGCAACGTCAATGAGAAGGCGTGGCGCTCCGCCAGCACTTCGGTTTGCACCGGTTCGGCGTCTAGCTTCTGATATAGCGCGAAGTGCGCCGCAATTTCCGCCGCCGAATGAACCGCCAGATACCGCCGCGGGAATCCTTCGAGAAACCGCTCGATCTCTTCCGTACCGGCGCCGCCTGCCAGTGCCTTCACGCGTTCGAGCAGTGGCAATTCGTCCGGCCCGTGCAAACGGTCACGATCCAGAGTCCGGCTGAAGTGATTCGAAGTAGCCACGAAGAGCTGCCACAGCATCTCCGCCTTCCATGGCGTCAGAGCTTCCGGATTGACTGCATGAATATCGGCGTAGGTGAGCAGGCACAATCGTTGTAGCCGCTCCTGTGTGCCCACGGATTCCGCAAATGCCGAGACGGTCGCCGGATCGAAAATATCCCGGCGTTGCACGGTAGCTGACATGTCCAAGTGATGCTCAATGAGAAAATGGACTTCCGTTTTCTCTTCCGGAGAGAGCTTCAACCGTTTTGCCGCGCTATCCAAAGCCGTGAGGCTGCCGGTCACGTGATTCTCCACCGGCATGCCCTTGCCAACGTCATGGAGCAGCAACGAAAGAACAAGCAAGTCACGGCGCTCCGCGGTTTTCCAAAGCGGAGCGTAATGTGCTCCGCGCGCATCGGGCGGAACCGCGAGTTCCTGCAGATGTTCGATGGTGCGCAGCGTATGCTCGTCCACCGTATAGCGATGATAAAAATCCCGCACCACGAGCGAATCGATTTTTGAGAATTCCGGCAGGATTTCCGTGAGCAGCCCGAGCCGCTGCATCGGGCGCAGCGCCACGCCCGGATAATCGCAGCTGAGAATTTCGCGCAGGGTCGCCCAGGACATTTCCTTGTTGCGCGCCGGCAGTTCCGGATGCGTCAGGATGTAACCGATGCTGCGCTCCGCTTCGCGGCTGATCGGCGTGCCCGTGCGGGCCGCTTCGGCAAAGAGAGAATAGGTTATGGCGCGGTCCGCGAGCGCTGGAGCATCGAGGACTTCGAGCAAACAATCGCGTACCATGAAATATTTTCCGTGGTTGGGTTCTAGTTTGGCAGCACGCGCGGCGTTGAACAGCCGCTGGCGCAGCGTCAAAGGTACAGGTGCTTTTTGTTCCATGTACCGTAACAATTGCCGGTTCAGTGTCCGCGCATGACGGAAGTACAAGCGCATCCACTCCGCGGGAGTTCTCGCGATGCCATCACCCACGCCCAGCGCGCGCTCCGCGGCCGCGGCTTGCAGTTCGTAAGTCAGCGTGTTGTCGTTGCGGCCATTGCTGTAATGCAAAAAACAACGGATCGCACCCAAAAAAGCAAGTGCTGCGGCGGAAAGTTCTTCTTCCGCAGCCGTGTTTCGGCGCCGGTCGTCTTTCTCTTCCACGATCTGACGTAGCCATACGGCAGCTTGGTGATCGCGCATGCCGCCCGGCGACTCTTTGACGTTTGGTTCCAGGTGAAAGATGGTATTTCCGTAGCGGGTAATGCGTTCCTTGGTGAGACGGTGAAGCTGCGCCAGCAAAAACGGCCGCGCTTGTTTTTCCGATGCGGGCAAGACTTTGGAGTCCAGTTTTTCGAAGAGCGCTGCGTCACCCGCCAGAAACCTTCGGTCCAGCAGTGCCAGGTGGAATTCCGCATTGTCATCTTCGATGCGTTTGCATTCATCGAGCGTGCGGCCGGCTGAGCTCACGCGAAACCCCAGGTCCCACAACGTGCGAGAAAACTCCGCGATGAGCGAACGTGATTCATGCTCGGCCTTTTCGCTGCCGAACAGAAAAAGTATGTCGAGATCGGAATAGGGGAAAAGCATCCTCCGTCCGTACCCGCCAAGTGCCAGCAGGCATAGCCCCTGCTGCGCTCCGTCATGGACGCGCAACAATTCCCCGAATACCTGCTGGATGTTGCGGTCCGCCAGTTCGCAAAGCGCCCGCAGCGTTTCTCGCGCACTGGTACCCACCTCAAATTGTTGCCGGATGCGTTGCCGTTCGGCCTCGGCTTGCGGGCCGAGCACGGACAAAGGAGTCGGGGAACCTGGCATTTTTTTGGCGGGTGGGATGCCTGAATCGAAACCGGGGCGCGCGGCGGTGGTCACGTTGATGGCCCCGCGGTCACAGATCAGTCGACTGCTTGGCGGCCCAAAGTGAAACGCTAGAGCGCATTTTCACCGCGCTCTTCATTGCGAATCCGGATGGCTTCCTCAACCCTCGATAGGAATATCTTACCGTCCCCAATCTTTCCTGTCTTGGCCGTCTTCAAAATTGTGTCCACCACGCGGTTTACCAGGGCGTCCGGAAGCACCATCTCCAATTTCATCTTCGGCAGCAGGTCCACGGTGTACTCGCGTCCGCGGTAGACCTCCGTGTGGCCTTTCTGTCGGCCGTGCCCGCGCACTTCCGTCACCGTCATTCCCTCGATGCCGATTTCGCGCAGTGCATCTTTCACGGATTCGAACCGCGAGGGCTGAATGATTGCCTCAAGTTTCATCATGGATGTTTCCGCTCCGCCCCGGGCCTGACGCTTGCTTGCTGGCTTTCCATAAAACTCAAGATCTACGCCTCCAGGTTATAAGCCTCTTCGCCGTGCTGCGTCACGTCCAGGCCTTGGACTTCCTGTTCTTCCGTCACGCGCACGCCTGTGATCAAATCCACAATCTTCAGCAGCACCATCGTTCCGACCAGCGCGAATCCCCACGCAATCAGCACGCCCACCAGCTGATTTCCCAGTTGGCCCCAATTGCCGTCGAGCCCACCCACAGCTTTCCCAGCTCCAAAAATGGGATTGATCACCTGCTGCGCGAAAACTCCAGTAAGCAGTGCCCCAATCGTTCCCCCCGCCCCATGCACGCCAAAGGCGTCGAGCGCGTCATCATACCCGAAGATGGCCTTCACCTTGGTCACCATCAGGTAGCACACCACCCCTGCAATCAGTCCAATGGCTAGCGCCGGCATCGGGCCAACGAATCCCGCCGCAGGCGTGATGGCCACAAGCCCCGCCACCGCACCGGATATTGCGCCCAGCGCGCTCGCTCGGCCGTTCTTCAGCCACTCCGCCGCGCTCCAACCTAGCGCCGCCGCTGCAGCTGCGAAGTGCGTCGCTACAAATGCGCTAGTCGCTAGACTGCTTGCCGACAGCGCGCTTCCCGCGTTGAACCCAAACCATCCCACCCACAGCAGGCATGCGCCAATAAAACTCAGCACCAGGCTGTGCGGTGGCATCGGCTGCTTCGGATAGCCCGTGCGCTTCCCGAGATACAGCGCGCACACCAGTGCCGAGACACCCGAAGAAATGTGCACTACCGTGCCACCTGCGAAATCCAGCGTCGGAAATCTTCCGCCCAGCGACGCGTTCAGCAGTCCGCCCTTGCCCCACACCATGTGCGCCAGCGGCGCATAAACCACCAGGAACCACAGCGCCAGGAACAACACCGTCCCGCTGAACTTCATCCGTTCCGCCGTCGCGCCAGTGATTAGCGCAGGCGTAATAATCGCAAACATCAACTGATACACCATGAAGGTGGCCTGCGGAATCGTTCCGGCATAATCCGGATTCGGTTCCGCGCCCACCCCGCGCAAGAACGCGTGTTCGAATCCTCCGATGAACGGTCCGTTTCCGCCGAAGCACAGGCTGTACCCCACCAGCGCCCACATCACCGTAATCAGCGACATCAGCGCGAAGCTCTGCATCATGATCGCCAGTGTGTTCTTCCGGCGCACTAACCCGCCGTAAAACAGCGCCAGCCCCGGCCCGGTCATCATCAGCACTAGCGCCGCGCTCACCAGCATCCAGGCGTTATCTCCTGCGGACTGCGCGGCCTTTACGTCCTTATCCAGTTGCGCCAATTTGTCGTTTACGGCCTTGGGGATTTCCGGTGTCGCGGAGGAGGAGGTGGTGACTGAGGCGGGAGCGGGGGTTTGTTGCGCCAGGAGCGGAATCGTAGCGAGCAGCATGGCCCCGAGTACCAGGACAAGGTTAAAACTACACTTCCGTCCCATGCACTTCATAAGTGTGTCCGCTCCACTGACTCTGGATTCGACTGCCGGGACCGCCCCTTCGATGCCCCGGATTATACGCACCTCCCTCCGGTTTCGTTGTTTGAAATTTTCATTCCCAAGATTTGTTTTTCTGATACTGCTGCGTGCGCTGCGTTTTGCAGAAGCGCGCCTCGGAATGCTTCTGTCAGGACATCTTGCCGCCCAGATTGCGCTTATTGTTGTTACTGGGTTTCCCTGGGCGCGCCGATCTTTTGCGTATCATCGACCGAAAACAAAAGAAAATGGCTGAAGCTATGGCGCCGGTGATACCTCTGCCCCATGAAATTGCAGTACCAGTCCGCGCTTTTTGGCAGCCACATCGCCGTTTTCGCCTTTTGAAATTCCACCGGGCCGTACTCGATCATCTGGTGGTCGCGAACCAGCCGGATTTCGGGTACCGACCGCACCATGTCCGCTTCCATCGCCAGGATTTGCGAGTTTTCGGCGTCAATCCACGCGCGGCCTTTCAAGTGCAGTGGAAACGACATCCCGCCTACGCGATAGACACGCATCTCGCTCATCTCGCTGTCTTTCTGCCGGAAATGCACGACCCATGCCGGCCTGCCGCGCCACTCGCCGCGTCCCTCGCACTTGAATTCGTATTCTTCACGGAAATCAGAATGAAAAACCAGCGCCAGCATTGGCAATCCCAATGTGGCCAGATGCGACGGGAAAGGCTGAGTCGAAACCGATCCATCGCGGTATTCCTGTACGTCCAATCCGCGCGCCCCGGTCTTGCGGATTGCTACCAGGTAATTGAACGATCGCGTTTCCTTCGATAGCCGTACTCCGAGCGGGCTCAGGCTCTCGTGTTCCATTTCTTCGGTTGCCGTGAACTGGTCCACATTTTTCACCAGTTCTTCCACGCGTGCTCCCGCCGCTTCCGAAACATCCTGCACAGAGCAGCTCGCCGCAGAATCCAAACTGAGTTTTTCGTCGTCCACGTCCGGAGGAGCCCAATTCGTTTCGATCACTGGGGCGATCGGCGGCATGGTCACGTCGCTCATGTTTGCCGCCTCAAGACGGGCAGGCGCGCTCGCCGCCCCGGGATGCGCCGCCACCGTTTCCGCCCTGGCTGCGTCGGCCGTGCGCAGCTGCTCGATGAGTTTCTTGGCCGTGGTCGCCTGCGGAACATTCGGCTGTTCGTGCACGAATCGTTCAAGCGTCGCCAGCGCTGCCTCTCGCTCTCCCAATGCTGCTTGCGCCTCGCCCAGGAGGAATCGCGTGCTGGCCGCTTTTTCCAGCCCCACGCGCAAAGCTTCTTCGCACTGTTCGCGCGACTTCTGATACTCGCCTTGCTGGAAGTAGGCAGCACCCGCAAGCCAGTGCGCGCGCCAAGAGTTGGGCCGCAGGCTGACGCTCTGTTCGAGCGCACCGAGCGCTTTAGGATAATCGTGCTGCAGGAATTCCACTTCGCCGAGCGCTTGCAACGCGGGCGCATGCTTCGGCGCCATTGCAACGGCCTTCTCCAGATAGACCCGCGCCTGTGCATTGTCGTGCCGCCGCATGCACAGCAGCCCCATCAGGTAATTCACGTCGGGAAATCCCGGCGCCAATTGCATTGCGCGCTTCAAGTGTGTCTCAGCTTCATCCAGCCGGTCGGCCTGCAGCGCCTCCAGCCCTTTTTCCGTTTCCTTCAGCGCCTTGGGCGCGAGAATCGGGTCGCCGGGCGCCTGCTGCGTTCCTGCCGTGCCGGAATCCGGAACCATCGTTATGTCAATGTTTTCCGTCTCATTGTCGGCGGCGATGATCGCCTGTGCCTGCGCCTCGCGATATCCCGGCGCGCGCACTTCCACCTGGTACTCTCCCGCATGTAATCCGGTGAAGAGCGCCTGTCCCGCGTCCGTTGTGGGCACCGTAACGTTGGTTAGCTGGCTGGGGGAGCGCACCGTGACCATCGCGCTTCGCCCGATCGGGGAGCCGTCCGGCTCATGCACCCGCACCACAATTTGCCCACTGGCCCCGCCCGGCGTTTGCCCTGGGAACTGCCCAAGCGCGGCCTTTGGCCACACTATTAGAACTATGCTGGAGAGAAGAAATGCCAGCCTCCAAGGCAAGCGCCGGAGCCCCCACTCCATGATTATTCCGTCCCTAAGGCCACTCGTGTTCGTCTACTTTCCATCCGAAAAGCGCGCCTGTCAATCGTTTCGAAATGTTGGCGGGGTATAGCGGCTGTCTCTGCTGGTTTGAGCAAAGCGCTATTCACTGGTTGACTGCCTTGGAGTATCTGCGCGGTGGTCCCGCAGGGAATTGTCCCACGGGGGCTGGATATTGCCATACGCTCTCCTTGCCCCCTGCCCCCGCTATCGTATAATGCAGCGCGGGCAGCAAGGCGCCTCTGATCTTGCAGCCCGGGAAAGTGTCCCAATCCCGAACATGACGGAACGTCCCCCCATGGAGATCAACGTTCGCCATTCCGGTGCCGTGTCTATTCTCGAAGTTCACGGCCGACTCACCATTGGTGAACCCAGTGAGCAGCTTCACGACGCGCTCAACTCCGTGATCCACGCCGGCGCCAACAAAGTCGTCGTCGTCCTGAACGGCATCCCGCAAATCGACAGCTCCGGCATCTCCACGCTCGTGCGCATTTCCATCAAACTTGCCCGCGAAGGCGGTGTGCTGCGCCTCGTCTGCGGCCCAGGCCGCGTCCGCGACGCCCTAACCGTCACCCGCCTCGTCGAAGCCATCCCCACCTTCGAATCCGAACCTGCCGCCCTCGCCAACTTTGCCTAACTGAGACCGATAATGAACCGCTCTGCTGCTTTCTTGTCCCGCCTCATTCTCACGATGATGTGCCTATCGTTCGCCGTCCCACTCCATTCTGCGGACAAGGATAAGGAGCTGAAGCGAGCTGTCGAAGCGCTCGCGGAGAACGTAGCTAACCTCAAACTTCAAAAACTTTATGTCCCCGATTTTCTTACCCCCGGCCCCGTCAGGACCGACAGAGGCGCCAATTTGGCCGCTGTCCTCGCGAAGTCGCTGTCCGAGCGCGCAAGAAAGAGATTTGAGGTCCTCGATCGTTCCGTCGTTCAGCGTTCTTACGATAGGCTAAACCTCACGGCCCATGATCTGGAAGAAAGTGAAGTTCTGACCAGGCTGGGCGTTGAGAACGGTGCTGATGCGATACTCTGGGGCAAGATTTCGCAAACAGTGAAAGAAATCACCGTCGACCTTTCGCTGTCGGACGCCAGTTCAGGAAAAGTCTTGTATTCCCTACAATATCAGCAGCACAGAACGCCACAATTTGAAGCCCTATTCCCAGCCGAATCGGATTCGGCTGGCCGTGTTTTCTACTTTTCCGGCTTTGACGGTGTGGGAGTTCCCAAGCCTATCCACTCGCCGCCACCCAGCTATACGGATGAGGCGAGGCGCCGCAAGCTCAACGGGACGGTTCTGCTCTCCGCGGTCCTCACCATTCAAGGGAGGGTGGAACAGGTGCGCGTTGTCCAATCTCTTGAACCAAGTCTAGATCAAGCCTCCATCGACATAATGCGAGTATGGAAGATTAATCCCGTTAAGGATGCTGCTGGCAATCCGGTGCCAGTTCGCGTACCAATAGAAACAACGTTCAAATTGTATTGATGTGTCTTGGTTGAATCGTGGGCCGTGAAGGACCGCCCAAACCGCATTCTCATCGAGACCATACCGCGTGTTGAAAAAAACTCTACCCGCCCTTTTTCAATTCCGCGAGCACCAGCTTCGCCAATTCCTTCAGCGTCTCAAACACGCCGACACCCTGAATCGCCACGCCTTCCAGCACCGGCTCGCCCTTTTTCTGCAGTTGCTTCGTCAACTCCGCCACGGACATGGCATTCGGCAAATCGCGCTTGTTCAACTGCAGCACGTAAGGGATCGTCGTGAAATTCAGATTGTGCTCTTTCAAATGTTCCTGCAGGTTTTCCATCGTTTCGAAATTCGCGTCCAGCCGCTCTTCCTGCGAATCCGCCACGAACACCACGCCGTCCGCGCCCTTTAAAATCAGTTTGCGGCTTGCCTCATAGAACACCTGTCCGGGAACGGTATATAAATGAAAGCGTGTTTTGAACCCGCGCACGGTCCCAAGATCCAATGGCAGAAAGTCAAAGAACAGCGTGCGGTCCGTCTCCGTCGCCAGGGAAACCATTTTCCCCTTTTGGTTTTGTCCCGTGTGGTCGTAAATCCACTGCAGGTTCGCGGTCTTTCCGCCCAGACCTGGACCGTAGTACACCAGCTTGCAGTTTATTTCGCGAGCAGGAAAATTGATGAAAGGCACGTTGTCGTCAGCCAGAACTCGGTCACAAACTTATAGCATACGCGGCGCAGGCAGGCCAGTCTCCCACCCCGTCTGTCACCTGCTGCATACTCTCACACACAGTTTCCGCGATTATCCTCGAATCTCCACGCTCTATTTTCAACCTTTGCCACCGGGAGGTAACTCGCCCCGCCTTCGCCCTCCCTTTTACCCCACGTTGACGCGCGATACTTGCTCTGCTAGCATGCGCTTCATGGCAAAGGTGCGTAAGACCTCAGCGCGCTCATCTGGCAGTTCCAAGGGCGGCCTGCGTGGTCAGTCTAAGTTGAACAAAAAAAAGACTTTAAATCCTCCTCCGCCGGCCCAGCGCGGAGGCGTCGAGCTCGTCGATCCCCGCGTTCAAGCGCAGCTCAAAGTTTACGATGAGGCGTTGTCGCTCTTTCACCAGCAGAAATTCGCCAAAGCCAAGCAAGAACTCGAAAAAGTTTTGGAGGGCCCCAGCAAGGAGCTCGCCGATCGCGCCCGCATGCACATCAATATCGCCGAGCAGCGCATGAAGCCGAGCGCCGAGCAGAACCCCCGCACCGCCGACGAGCATTATCAGCGCGGCGTAGCCATGATGAACATTGGCCGGTGGGATGATGCGCGCGAGAGCCTGCAGAGAGCCCGCAAAGCCGCGCCGAAGGCCGATCACATTCACTACGCGCTGGCCGCGCTCGATTGCCTTACTGGGGAAGCCGATTCCGCGATGGCCAATCTCAAGGTCGCCATCCAGTTGCGCGCCGAGAACCGCTTCCATGCCCGCAACGACGAGGATTTTGCCTTTCTCCAGGAAGACCCCCGCTTCACCGAACTTCTCTATCCAGAGAAAGACGGCCTCGCCAATTGATTTAGCTAGGGCAGGCTTCAGGCTGTCCGCCTCATTACATGCCCAGCCCATTTACCCGCGCATGTTCCTGGTCAATGCAATCGGAAAGCAAAGTGCCGTTCCTTCTCTCTGTGGACCCAGCGTTCTCCGTAAACTCTGTGTATGATTCATTCTGTAGAATGATCAAGTTCTGTTCTACACCGGATTTTCCGTGAAGAAACGTACGCACAGTTCGAATACCGTCCACCGCAGTTTCCGCGTTGTCGCCCTCGGCGGCGGCACCGGCCTCTCCACCCTACTTCGCGGACTCAAGGAACACGTCATCCGCCGCACAGACGAGTACCCTACTTCCGAGCGCCCCATCTCGGACCTCGCCGCCATCGTCACCGTCACCGATGACGGCGGCAGCTCCGGCCGCCTGCGCCGCGAAAACCGCATCCTTCCTCCCGGCGACATCCGCAACTGTATGGTCGCTCTTTCGAAAGATGAAGCGCTTCTCGGACGTCTTTTTCAATACCGCTTCCACGCCGGACGCGGACTCGTCGGCCACAACTTCGGCAACCTTTTCCTCGCCGCTCTCACCCATGTGACCGGCGATTTCACCGAAGCCATTCGCGTCAGCAGCAAAGTCCTGGCCACCCGCGGCCGCATTTTTCCTTCAACTCTTTCGAACGTTCAGCTCGTCGCCACGCTCGAAAATGGACGCATAGTTCACGGCGAAACGCGCATCACCGCCAGCCGCGCCCCCATCAAGAAACTCAAGCTCTCTCCCGCCCGTGTCCGTCCGCTTCCCACTGTCATCGAAGCCATCAAGCATGCGGACCTCATCCTCCTCGGGCCCGGCTCCCTCTACACCAGCATCCTCCCCAATCTCTTGATTCCAGAAATCGCCAACGCGATTGCCAAATCCAAAGCCCCTCGAGTCTACATTGCCAATCTCATGACCCAGCCCGGGGAAACCTCCGGCTATGCCCTTGCGGATCATCTTGGCGCTATTCAGAAGCACGTCCGGCCCCGCGTGATCGATTGGGTCGTCGCCAATCGCCAGCCCGTCTCGCCCGACGTTGCTCGCCGCTATCGCGCGCAGGGCGCTGAGCCTGTCGCCATTGATCTCCTCGCGCTCCAGAAGCTCGGCTTCCGCGTGATCCTCGACAATCTCCTCGAAGAGCATGGCGTCATCCGTCACAACACCCGCCGCCTCTCCCGCTTGCTACTCGAGGAGTTTCTTCGCGCGTCGGATCGCTCCTGAAGTCTCGTCCTCGGCTACTCGGCGGTTATTTTCCCCCGCAGCACCGTCACCGATGCTTTCGGAAGCGTAAACGTTCCTTCGTTTTTCGCATTAATTTTTGATGTCATCGGCGGACCATCTGGGTCGGCGTGGCTCTTCGGCCCTTCGGGATGCCACACGTACTGTTCCTCGCCAAATGTCACCATGCTCACCGGCCCGCTGAAGTGCGCTTTAGACTTGCCGTTCGAATCGCCGAACTCAATTTTCAGCGCGTGCGCGTTCGAGGGATCTTTGTTGATCAACATCAGCGACCACTCGCCACCCGGCCGCTTCACTGCGTACGCCGTGATCAGCGTGTGCCCCGCATCATCCTTCACGTCCGCTTCCGCCGGGAACAGTTCATGCATTCCCGCGCCGTGTTTCACCCACTCCAGGTTGATCATCTGGCTCGCGAAATATTGCGAAGTGTGCTGCGAGATTTCCAGTTTCTCATTCGCCACGAAATTTCCGTACGTGCTGAACCCGTGGCAGCCGGACCGCAGCGGCTCCGGCTGAATCGGCGAGTGGTAGTACGCCGCGCCGCCATTCGAAAGAAACGCACCCACGCTGTCGGCCAGCCACAACGCCGCGAAATTCTCCGTCATCGGCGACGTCAGCGCCCACGAGACATTGCTCTCCGTGTTGATCAGCGGAACATTTTCCGGCACGCCGTCATCCCGCCACATCTGCAGGATGTGCTTCACCAAATCCGCCTCGCGATACAAATCGCTCCAATTAATCTCGCACGGTTCGAATGGATAGTGTTCGAACGAAACGAAGGCCAGGTCCCGCATCCGCCCGCGTTCCCTCAAGTAATCCACGAACCGTCCCAGCCACGATGTCTTGCCCCGTGCGTCCGGCCACACTTTGATGTCTTCATTCACTCCTTCAAACACCGGCCCGCCAAGCTTCAGTTTGGGGTCCACCCGATGCAACGCCGTCGCCCACTGCAGATACAGCGCGCCGTAATCCTCCGGCGAAGTCTTCTTTCCGTCCGGCTCTTCACCGATTTCCACATACGAAATCGGATAGCCGCGCAACTCGATGTACGCGACCTCCGCCGCCGAATCCTCCGGCGTCCCATAAATCAGTGAAACTGGAATCATCGCCGGAAGCTTGTTCGTAATTCCGCTGGTAAAAAACAGATCGAAACCCGTCTGCACTCTGCCGGGCTCGATGTCCGCCGCCGTATGCCAGGGATCCGTCGAGGACACCGTCGTCGCGGTCTGGTTCTGCCCAGGCGCATGTGTGATCGCGTCGATGAATTCGCCGCTAACCGTAAAATTTCCCGCATAAACTTCATTCACTGCATAGCCGGCGCAGTTTCTCGGATCATCGCTTCCGTGTGCGTCGCAAGTATTCGACGATTCCGTCATCCAGATTCGAACGAAGCGCGTCTTGACGGGCGAGTCCGACAATTTCAATGCGGCCATCCCGCCTTTTCCGTCCTTCTCTTCGCCGTCAGGGAACATCGTCCACGTCCCCGCTGTCGGTTTGCTGAATGCATCCTCGCCAACCCAATACTCCACCACATATTTGCGCGCGAACGGATTTGCCCACGCGATTCGAATCGCATCAATATACTGCGGCGTACCGAAATCAATTACAATCCACTGCGGGTTGCGTGCATCCTCCTCGCCCGTAAATTGTTTCGTCAAATACGGATTGCTCTTCCAGTACGTCGCCGCATCCCCATCCGTCAGCCGCGAATATTTCCCCTGTGACGCGTCGCTTCGCGTGTTTCCACGATGCGGCAATGCATATCCGTATGAGTTCCGCAGAAGCTCCTTCGGCTCCGCGCTCCCGGTGAAGTACCCGCTCTGGTGCGGCGCATCGCTCCACGTCCCGTTAGAATTCCAATGCCACGCCGCAATCGTCAACTCCGTATTCTGCCGGTAAGTGATCGGTCCCCATCCCGCAGAAAGCGATTCCTTCAAAATCGCTTCACTGTAAACCCGATCGATTTGACTGGCCGGTAGAATGTCCATCGAACTCCCCAGCGCCTGATCCGGATCGAACTTCGTTGCGTGTGCTGGCGTCGCATCCACGCGCACAGTCTGGGCCCCCATGCTGCTAACGAAAAAAAGCGCACCCGCCAAAACCACGAATATCCAGAATGTTCCTTTTTGCCGGCGGGCGGGCTTGAAGAGGAAAGACTCGATGGGCATGACGGCGATGCCTCCTCTGCGGGTGGGAATGTGCAGGCACGGTGCCCGCAATTACTCTTGGGCGCGCGTATTATATCGTTTTAATAGCGCAATTTGTCGCGATTCCGTGCGTGTCCTTGTGCGCATGCAGGGGCGCAGGACTTTTGCCTGGCGCATTCCTTCTGGCACCGTCTTTCGCTTCCTGCTAACGTTTTCACTGTTTTCATTCGCTGCCCCAAGGAGAAATCATGTCCACCTTCGGCCTGACCGAATACCGCGACGCCTCCCCGCAAGTCCGCGCCATCTACGACGACATTATGGCCACGCGCAAGACCGACTGGATTAATAATTTCTGGAAGGCCATCGCCCACGATCCCGCCCTCCTTCAGCGCACCTGGGACAGCATCAAGCAAGTCATGGCGCCCGGCGCTCTCGATCCGCTCACCAAGGAATTGATCTACGTTGCCGTCAGCGTCACCAACAATTGCCATTACTGCATCGCCTCACACACTGCTTCCGCCTTCGGCAAGGGCATGACCGATGCGATGTTCAAGGAACTCCAGGCCGTCATCGGCATGGCCAACGAAACCAACAAGCTGGTCACCGGATATCAGGTCGAAATCGACCAAAGATTCCAGCCTCCACTCTCTCGTTAATTATTTTCCCGTCCCTTCGCCCTGTCCTTTAGGCCAGTGTTTCCACTGTAGTACGCGCGTACTATGGCTGGCTCTCTCCACCGAAGCACACCATATAGATGTTCGCGGGGATCTCTGTCTGTACTGTGCGAACAACAAAATCTTGCTTCGCGAGTGAGCACCCCATGGCACCCATCGCCAAAGAAAACGAAATCCAGTCTCACGCCTCGGAAACCACGTCGCGTCCTTCTGCCACTGTCTCCGCTCCGGCCGATAACGCCAATAAGCCGCAGCCCGTCGCTTTGGAAGTCCCGGTCAGCGTGAACGGCGCTCGCACCGTCGAGGGTAGCGACAAGCGCGAACCCTTCTCCGAATCCACCAAAACCGTCCTCATCTTTGGTAGCGGCGCGGTGATTCGCCTCTCCTCTTCCGTCTCTCCTGGCCAACTGCTCTTCCTCACCAACGAAAAAACTAAAAAGGAAGTTGTCTGCCAGGTCGTCAAGTCAAAGAATTACAGAAATGTCAGCGGTTACGTGGAGCTGGAATTTACCGAATCCGTGGTCGGTTTCTGGGGCATGCGTTTCCCCGGGGATCGTATCGGCTCGGGGCCTCAGGCTGTCGCGAACACACCCGCGGCGGTCGGCTCTCCTGTGGCAAGCGTTACGCCCGTCGCGCCGCGTCCGCTTACGCCGCCCGCACTTGCGCCCAAGCTCGAACCTCTCCCGGCAAGTTTCGCTCCCAAGATCCCGACACAGAGACCCGTCGTTCCTCCGCTTGCTCCAGTGAGCGCCGTTCCCCCAGCGCCGAAACCGGAAGTGCCAGTTGCGCCTGTGCCCGCCACGCCGGCTTCTCTCATGCCAGATCTCGCAGTGAGTGCTCCGCCCGTCAAGCCTGTTGCCCCAATCTCTTCTACCTTTGATCTGCCGCGTACGCCGGACGCGAGAGCATCTATTTTTTCCGCGCCTCCGCAAACTCCGGTAACTCCCGCGGCCTTGGAAGTGGCTGGTTTGTCTTCCGTTCCCGAAGTAGGCCCCGTCACGCCGCCGGTTCCTCTCGCTCCGCCACCTTCAAGCCCAAGCGATCAGGAGACCGCAGCTCTGAAACAGCAGGCCGCGCGTTTGCAAGAACAACTATCCAGCATGCTTTTCACGGAATCGCCCGCCGCCAAGCCGGTGGTGGCTCCTCCCGCTCCCTTGGCGATCCCCAGCGCTCAGCAAGCTGACGTCGCGGCAAAGATCCTGGAATTCGCAAAACCTGAACCCGCGCCGCCTGCGCGCACCGCAGAGCCGCCTAAAGTCGCGCCCCTTCCCTCAAAATCCATGCTCGATGACGAAGAATTGAAAATTCCTTCCTGGCTCGAGCCGCTCGCGCGCAATGCTGCTGCACCCGTTTCGACTCAGGAGCTTGTCGAAAGAGAAAAATCGAAACGTCTCGCGGAGCAATCCGCTGTCGAAGAGATCGTCGTGGCTCCAGCCATCGTTGAGGAAGAAGAGCACGTTCCCGAATTGCAGGTGCCCAACTTTGGCAGTGATCTCAGGATCGACGCGACCGACAGCATCGCAGCGGCAGGTTCAGCGAAGTCAGGCAAAGGCTTCCTCTTCACAGCCATCGCCGCCGGCCTCCTGATTCTCGCCGGTGCAGGTTATTGGTATTTCCACCAGCAGGCCGCCGGCGTTCCCGCAGCCACGGTAATCAAACCGGTGCCCCCGATTTCCGCGCCTGCCGAGACGTCCCAGGCCAAGGGCAGCGCGGCACTACAGAACATTCCTTCGGCGCAAACCCCTTCGGCCGCGCAGGGCAATTTGCCTCCGCAAGCCGGCTCGAACTCCGCGGGAGTCGCGCCCACAGGCGCAGCTTATGCCCCTGTGAACAGCAGGGAAGTGATCCCCAATCCGGCAAAGAGCGGTTCGCCCCTGGACGTCTCCGCATCTGCTCAGCCTCTGGCAACTCAACCCAAAAAGTCTTCGCTGGGTGAGGTCCGCCTGGCAACTCCAAAGGTAACCCGGCGCGGTAACCTGCAAGACAATGGAGAAGCCGATGCTGGACTTGCCATGAGCGGCGACGAATCAGATTCCAATAGCGCTGCTCTCGGGACCGGACTGTCCGTCAACGGTAAGCAGCCCGCCGCTCCCGCAGCACCCCTTCCGGTCGGTGGAGATGTGAAGCCAGCCAAACTGCTTACTCGCGTCCCCCCCGTCTATCCTACTCTTGCCAGAAATCAGCACGTTTCCGGCGACGTGCTCATCGACGCGCTGATCGATCCCGCTGGCCATGTCACCACCATGAAAATTATTTCCGGGCCGACTTTGCTCCATCAGGCCGCTATGGATGCCTTGCGCCAGTGGAAGTACCAGCCGGCAACCTTGGATGACAAGCCTGTGCAGATGCATCTGACCGTAACCGTCCAGTTCCGCTTACAATAATTTTTCATCACCAACTTAAGCCAAAGAGCTATGTCACACGCCGGTAGATTCGGTGTTCCCACATCCCTGTAACCACGCCGTCCCTTGCAGCAGGCCGGAGAGGTTCGTATACTGGCGCCCCGGCCAAATGGCAGGTCTGGCGGTAGGGTAGACCGCTGAAATTCACCTTCCTTGGCTCGACAAATCAAAGGCTGATAGAGCCGAAGAACCCGGGAGAGATTCCTCACCTTTGTTCGCGCCGAAGGCCGTTGAGGTTCGGTCGGATAGAGATTGCATCGTTCGTGAACATCGCCTGCGCTGAGGAGCCTGTTCTGGTTCCTTTCAAATGCGCGGGCATATCGCAGTACGCTTCCAAGGAGAGTTTCGCATGTCGCCAGCGCCTGTACCGGAAGAGATGAATGTCTACCAGAACGCCGAAGCGCGTTTTGAAGTTGCTGCGAACAAACTGGGCCTCGAGCAAGGCCTCTATCGTTACCTGAAATATCCGAGCAAAGAGATCACCCTGTACATCCCCATTGGGATGGACAATGGCACTCTGGAAGTTTTCAAAGGCTATCGCGTGCTTCATTCTACTGTCCGAGGACCCGGCAAGGGCGGAATCCGCTTTGCGCCCGACGTTTCGCTGGACGAAGTGCGTGCGCTGGCTACCTGGATGACCTGGAAATGCGCTGTGGTAAATATTCCGTTTGGCGGCGCCAAGGGTGGCGTGATTTGCGACCCCCGCAAAATGTCTCGCGGAGAACTTGAGCGGCTCACACGCCGCTACACCGCGGAGCTGGCGGATTGGCTCGGGCCGGAGCGCGACGTCCCCGCTCCGGACGTAGGCACCAACGAACAAACCATGGCTTGGGTGATGGACACTTATTCCATGCATGTCGGTGAAGCAACAACCGCGGTTGTCACAGGCAAGCCCATCGAGCTTGGTGGCTCCGCCGGCCGCCGCGAAGCCACCGGGCGCGGCGTCATGATCTGTTGCAACAAGGCGCTCGCAAAATTAGGAGTGCGGAAAGAAGGCTGCCGTGTGGTGGTTCAGGGATTCGGCAACGTGGGTTCCCTGGCCGCTGAGCTGATGCAGAAAGCCGGCTACAAAATCGTTGGGCTCGCCGACATCGGCGGCGGACTCTATAACGAGAACGGTTTCGATGTCCCCAAAGTGATCGACTGGGTCTACACACAGAAAAAGCCGCTGCAGGATTTCCCCGGGGGCGGAGCAAAGATGACCGCGCGAGATGTGCTTTTCCAACCTTGCGAAGTCGCCATCCCTGCGGCCATCGAAAACCAGATTACCGAGACGAATGCCAAGCAGGTTCAGGCCAAGGTTCTCTGCGAAGGCGCCAACGGTCCGACGACCTGGCAGGCTGACGCCATCATCGATGCCAAGGGCATTTTTACTGTGCCCGACATTCTCTGCAATGCCGGCGGCGTTACCGTCAGTTATTTCGAGTGGGTGCAGGACCGCCAGGGCTTTTTCTGGCGTGAGAGCGAAGTCAATGAGCGCTTGCTCGACTATATGGAAAACGCTTTTGATGAAGTCGTGCGTTTCGCGGAAATGCACAAGGTCAACAACCGTATTGCCGCTTACATGCTGGCCATCGACCGCGTCGCCAAGGCCCTCAAGCTTCGTGGCATTTATGCCTAGCTTCTGAGGCCAACTTGTATTAATTTCTTTACCTCTCTTGCCGCCTACTGGGGAGGGCTGGCTTGAGTCATTCCGTAACTCCGCGCCGGAATGTGGTTGTATCCTTGCACCTTGAACGGCCCGGAACAGACAGTCCGCGCCAGGAAGGAGCACCACCGTGACTCCGGAACCCCTCTTGCCAGGCCACGCCAAGAGTGAGCTGCAGCACCGTCGCGACGTTTGTATCGCCGGTCGCTGGATGTACGAACGCGGACACATCGTCGCATGCGAGGGCAACATCTCCGTGCGCCTCGACGATGGCTGCATCCTGACAACTCCCACCTGCATGAATAAAGGCGCGCTTGCTCCCGAGGATCTCGTCGTCACCGATCTCGATGGCCGCCAGCTTTCTGGCCATCGCAAGTATTCCTCCGAATTGGCCATTCATCTTTTGTTTTATCGTATGCGGCCTGACGTCAACGCCATTTGCCACGCTCATCCCCCCACTGCCACGGGCTTTGCCGTCTCCGGACGCGCGTTGAATCGCGCGCTCCTTCCCGAGGTCATCGTGGGGCTCGGGCAGATTCCCCTGGTGCAATATGCGACCCCGGGGACGCCGGAATTGAGCGCCGCCATCGAACCGTTTGTCCCCCACTACGATGCCATGTTGCTCGCAAATCACGGGGCCGTCACTTGCGGGCCGGACCTCCTCACCGCCTTCTTTCGAATGGAGACCATCGAGCACAGCGCGAAAATTACCCTGGCCGCCGAAATGGCCGGCGAACCCATGCTGCTTTCCAGCCGCGAAGTCGCCAAACTCATGGCTGCGCGCCCTCGCTATTTCGTTGCGCCACCGCCCGGCGGCGGCGCCGAATTGCCCATTACCTGCGACTCGGGAGATACCGCCGGCGATGACGTCACGCTCACGCGCAGCGAGCTCGACGCCCTGATTGACGAAGCCATCCGCAAGGATCGCAGCCGTCGCTAGCCGGATTGTTGGCAACAACTTAACCTGCACATGGGTTCCAAGTTGCGCCGCCAAACTTGCCAGCTCTTTCAATGTAGGGCTCGCCTTCCGAGGCAAGCCGCTCTTCAGTCTGTCGAAAACCATGACTTGGAGTATTCTTCCCGCAGAAAGGAGATTCCCCGTGCAACCCAGAATTCAGTATCTGAAATTCGCTCCCGAAGCGCTGAAAGCCATGTATGACCTGGAAAAATATCTGGCCACCTGTGGCCTCGAACATAAGTTGCTTTACTTGTTGAAGCTGCGCGCCTCGCAAATCAACGGCTGCGCCTTCTGTATCGATATGCATTCGAAAGACGCCCGCGCTCTCGGAGAGTCCGAGCAAAGGTTGTATGCGCTGGACGCCTGGCGCGAAACGCCCTTTTACACCGACAAGGAACGCGCCGCGCTGGCTTGGGTCGAGGCCGTGACTCTCGTTTCAGAATCCCACGTCCCCGATGATCTGTACGATGAAGTGAAAAAACATTTCGGAGAAAAGGAGATCGTGGACCTCACCGTTCTCGCTACTACCATCAATATGTGGAATCGGCTGGCCATCTCCATGCGCGCCGTTCCCGGCCACTACCAGCCCGCGCGTTCCTCAACTGCCGCTTCCTGAAAACCGCGTTCGAACGCCTGAAAATGCGCCGGGCGTCACCGCACGCGCAGGCTGCCGAGAACTTCTCTCACCTTCTTTGCCAAACTCAGTGGCGAAAATGGCTTTTGCAGAAACGCGACTTCTTTCTCCTGGATTCCCTGGCGGATTAGCGAATCATCAATATACCCGGACATGAACAAAATCTTCATCCGCGAGTTGTGCGCCGTCAGCCTTCTTGCAAGCTCCGCTCCGCTCATTTCCGGCATTACCACATCGGAAAGCAGTAGGTCGATGCGATCTCGATTCTCTTCGCAGAGGGCCTCCGCCTCGTTCGGCCGCCGCGCAGAGAGCACCGTATAGCCATGGGAGGTGAGTACCGCGCGAACCAGTTCGCAAACCGAAGCATCATCTTCTACCAGCAGAACCGTCTCTGAGCCGTCCAACGCTGCTCCCCGTGCGTCCGGGGGTGCCGCTGCGGATTGCGCGGAATCAATCCGCGGCAAATAGATGCGAAACGTTGTCCCCCCGCCTGGCTGGCTTGTAAACGTCACATGTCCATTGGCCTGCTGAACGATTCCGTACACCGTCGAAAGTCCAAGCCCTGTCCCTTTTCCGGCCGGCTTGGTGGTGAAAAACGGCTCGAACACCCGCGCCTGCACATCTACTCCCATCCCGATTCCCGTGTCGGTGACGATGAATTCCACGTACCGTCCTGGCTTCACTTGGTTCGGAGCAGAGCCCGAATTCGCGAACTCCGCGTTTCTCGTTTCCAGCATGAATCGCCCGCCTTGCGGCATGGCGTCACGCGCGTTCACCGCAAGATTAAGGATCACCTGCTCAATCTGCCCCGCGTCTGCCAGCACCGTGCCCAGATCCGGCGTAAGCTTCGTGGAAATATGGATGTTCTCGCTGATCAGGCGGTGGAGAAGTTTCTCGATGCCGGTCACAATCTCGTTCAGGTTGAGCGGTACCGGCTGGATCGCCTGTTTCCGGCTGAACGCCAGCAGTTGACGTGTCAACGACGCGGCCCTCTCGCTGGCCTTCTGAATCTGCTCAATGTGCCCTCGCAACTTGGGATCGCTGGCCAGGGCATCGGCGAGCACCGATCCATAGCCGCTGATCACCATCAGAATATTGTTGAAGTCGTGCGCCACACCGCCCGCCAGCGTCCCGATGGCTTCCATTTTCTGCGATTGGCGCAGGCGCTCTTCCATGGCGCGATATTCGGTGATGTCTCGTACAACGCCAATCACGCCGATGATTCTTCCACTGGCGTCGCGATGCGGTGCCTTGGTGGTTAGAAATGTCCGTGGCCGGTCTTTGATCGTGAGTTCGTATTCGAAGGATTGCCCGCGGCCTGATTCCATCACCGCGCGATCCTTTTCCATTAGTTGTTTCGCGGTTGCTGCGTCGATCAGTTGGTCGGCAGACTTTCCTGAGATTGCTTCCACCGTCGTGCCCATCGTATCCGCGTAAGTCTGATTCGCGATGACGTAACGCCCCTCGAGGTCTTTGATGAAGAGCGCATCCCCGGTCCCATCAAAAATCGACTTCAGCAGCGCGTTCCTTTCTTCGAGAGCTTCCGAAGCCCGGCGCTGCTGGCGCTCAGTTAAAACAATGCGCACGCTCGAGCAGGTGAAGGAAGCCAGCACCGCCACAACCGCGAGAGCGAGCTGCTCCTCGGCAATATTGGCCGCCATCAGCAGAACCACCAGCGGAAACGCTAGCGGCACAAGCCGCAGAAATATTCGCAACCGCCGCCAGTCCGGCTCCCTCAGCGGCGCAGATTCCAGATTCCTCTGGATCTCCGTGTACGGGCAGGTCGCAATGAGCACCGCGCCTACTCCCAGCGCAAAGCTCCATGGAAGATCCCACCACGTTCCAGGCCGCACCTGGTCGACGACCTGGTGATACAGATAGGGACATTCCGCGCTGGCATAACAGAGAAAGAAAATAGCCATGCGGCCAAACAGCGAGCGTATTTCTTTCGTCTGCGCTCCAATCGCGCGCAATGCGAACGTGCTCACCAGCAGCGCGTCCCGGCTCCACTCCACCATCAGCGCGATTTCCGTGATCGGGACGCCCTTGCGCTGCCAATGAGCGGGGACTTCGAACGTGAACAAATACAATGCCGCCACCAGAATCCCGACCTGAATGAAGTCCAGCCATTCCTGCCAGTCTCTGGATTCCCGGTCTTGCCGGGTGTTGAGAAAAAGTGAGAGAAACGCCGGCGTCATCCACAAGAAATACAGGATGTCGCTTGGCCAGGGTTCGTTCAGGGATTTGTGCAGGACGCTGTCGTAAACGGTGGCAAGCCCCTGCGCCGCCATCCAGATGACGAAGCCCGAGGCCTGCAGCCGCCAGAATGTCTTAACGAATCCCGATGATCGATGGGAGGCATGCCACGCCGCTGCCGCCGCTAGGGCCCCGAACCCGAGCTGGATCAGGTTTGCCAGGAGCGGCTCGGCAGACCAGTGCGGCGCCGCGAGAAGCAGCACTGCATGAGCCAGAAAAAGTGCGAAAGCCAGCGCGGCGTATAGCCGCCAGCTCCACCCGGGAGCCTGGGAAGGGTCCACGAACTAGACCTCTAGGTTAAGCCACCAATGCACGGATAAATCAATTATCCAGCAAGAACGGGCGCGGGCGATAGCGTTATGCGCGATTCGAATGCCCAGTTCCTAACCGTGATTCGAACGCGTAGCCACGTGCCGCTAAAGCGCACGGCCCTTTGTCCGCCTTGACGGGTATGCGTATACGGACGCGAAAAAGGGACCACCCCCCTGGGCGGCGCGTGCCAATTTCCACTTTTCCGGTAAGCGCGTTTATCAGGACTTGAGACTTAGCTTCATGGCCAAGGCTCCCCCCATAAATCAAATGCGTCCCACGTCAAGTTGGGAAGGGTACGCTTTACCAGAAGCGAGCGTTTCTTCTCGCGCAACAGTTGCATCGAGACGCGAGGTAGTTGAAGCTATGAGACGATGTTTGGATACCGCATAGAGGAAAACTTCGACCTGGCCAAGGAGCAGAGGCGTGACCGCCTCTGGTGGGTCATCGTGTGCGGGTTTTGTCTGCTGTTCGTGATTTACATCATCCATCCTTTCTCCTCTGCCATCTTCCAAGGATATTTCCTAACCTCGATGTGCTACGGGGACAGTTTCTATGTTCAGCGGAGAGAGTTCCTCGGCAAGCTCTGGTTATGGAAGGCAATCCTCGCGACAATGCCACTGCACCTTCTTTTATTAATTGGGATTGTTTGGTTGGACTGGGCCTTTCCGAATGTTTTTCCGAAAATAATCGTGTGCGGCCCAATTCTCTTTGTAACCTTTGGCGTCGAGGCCGTCCTCTTCGATAGCATTGTGGACCGCTTCAGCCCATCAGAAGGTCCACAACCGGTGGACGCAAGTCTAGTTTGAAGCGCTTGTCCATGCAGCCGTAGACTAAGTCCCGGTCGGATTACCGGACTACTTCATTTGTCCGGTTTCCGCGTTAACCAGGCGTTGGAGATTCAACGCATTCTTAGCTGGTGTCGGGTCTACTGACCTCCGCGTACTGGCTAAAGCGGCACGCCTCTACGTTTTCTTGTCTATTTGGCCAAAGAGTGGAGACTCGGAGCTGTAGGACTGCACTTGAGGCATGCTGCGTACTATGCGGCGCATAAGCCGATCTAGTACAAGCATGCTGGCGGTAATTCCAATGACGAGAAGAAGAAGGGGAGCATGGAATGCTCGTCCGCCGAAAGTATCAACAAGACCAAAACCTATACCGCTGAGGATACAAAGCAAAATTCTCATTCTCAAATAAGGTCGCGGGGGTTTCACCAATGTCAGCGGCCCGGAAGTCATCCAAGCCGTGAAAGCACTCCACAGCGCGCCCTCAGCGAGGACCCGAAACCAGTCATGAAGCGTCCCCATATTTCTTCTGCTCGTGCGTTGATATCACAGTTTGAATTAACTAGGCTAGAAATATCACTCAGAAGCCTCTAGCGCCTGGTAAGTCGCCTAACCGGACAATGGGATCGGGGCCGATTTCACTTCTCCGATTACCGCATTTACCAGGACTTGAGGATTACTTCCGGTTTGCCCGTCATCCGATCAGGACACGGAAACGAATCGGTCGAATTCCCCCGGGATTCAGTTAGAATCCTCGCCAATGCGCTCCCTTCTGATTACGGGTGCCTTGTTTGCAGCTCTCGCTGCCCAAACACCCACGCCACGGAACATTGCCGTGTCCCGCTCGTTTGGGAACCCCGGCCAGGTTGGACTATTTATCGCTGCATCCGACGGCAGCGACGAACGTCCGCTGCTCGATTCGAAGGATTCCGATTACGATCCGGTATGGGCTCCGGATGGATCATCCATCGTCTTTACTTCAGATCGCGCTGGATCGGCGGATCTTTTTCGCGTTAGACCGGATGGCACTGGCCTCGAACGACTGACTACTGATCCAGCCTACGATGATCAGGCGGCGTTCTCTCCCGATGGCAAACAACTGGTTTTCGTTAGTACGCGCGGCGGCGGAACGGCGAGGCTTTGGACGATGGATCTCGCGACGCGACACGTGGAGGCTCTGACTTCAGAAAAGGGCGGCGACTTCCGGCCTTCGTGGTCTCCCGATGGCAAGTGGATCGCATTCTCTTCCAGCCGCGATCACAATGCGCCGTTTGCTCACGGGCGCTGGGAGCGCCTTCAGTTGGCAGATATCTACATCATTCACCCCGACCGCTCAGGGCTTAAGAAAGTTGCCGAAAGCGGCGGCTTCTGCGGGAGCCCTAAATGGATGCCGGATAGCCGGCACGTCGTAGCTTACTGCATGACGGCGGAGCAGACGCTCGGGACTCGTCTGTCAAAAATCGCGCCCGGCAATGACACGAGATTGCTTTCAATCGACATCGACACCGGAGTGTCCACTGATCTACCCGCCGGCCCGGGAGTGAAAATCAATCCCTCTCCGCTTTCCGGAAATGAGATCGGCTATGTGAGAAAGGATAAGGCGGATCCGGGCGATGGCATCTACTACATGAGTGGCAAGCGCGGGCCTCGCGGCGACATCCGAACTGCATCGTGGTCGCCCGATGGCAAGCGCGTGGTCTTTCATAAGCGCCTCACGGTGACGATGCCCGCGCTTACGAAAACCTTCACGGTCAATCCGAATTACGAATTGAGCCTGACAGACACATATATACCCGCGTTTAGTCCTTCAGGCGACCGGTTCGTCACAAACAGCCGCCCCTCGGGCAATCCGTTTGGTGCGAGTCTCCTGGTCACAACGGTCGCAACGGGACAGTCCGCAGCCATATATCAGGACAAGAACAGAAATGTGCTTGCCGGACAGTGGTCACCACAAGGCGACAAGATCATCTTTGCCATCGGGGCGTTCGGAGCCTTCTTCCAAAGCTTCCATGAATTGTTTCTCAAGCTCGGCGATCGCGTAGAGGGCGGAGCGCAAATCGCGATAATCAACCCTGATGGGACAGGCTTTCGGGAACTGACCGCAGACTCGGGGAACAGCGCGTTCCCGTCGTTCTCCCCGGATGGCCATCGATTCGTTTATCGCGTATTTGAGAAGGATGGGTATGGTCTGCGCATCATGGACCTCGAAACAAAAGGTGTCACAGCCCTGACTGACGCATATGACAACTTCCCGTTGTGGTCGCCACGCGGCGACCTGATCATGTTCGCGCGGTTAGTCGATGACGCCTACGAGATTCACACCATCAAGCCCGACGGGACAGGCCTGAAGCGCCTTACGTTCACGCACGGCAACGAAGCTCACATGGCTTGGTCACCGGATGGAGAGTCGATCGCATTCGCCAGTTCCAGAATGGGTTTCAAGGATGAAGGGGTTTACACGGATGCGCCGCAACCCTACGGCGAACTGTTCGTGATGCGGTACGACGGAACCCATGTCGAGCAAATCACGGACAACCAATGGGAAGATGGGACTCCCGCCTGGCAACCTAAGGGCGTGCGGCAGCTGGCCCCTCAGCAATAACACGGTTGCCTTACTTGTTAGAACGCTACCCATTCGGCAATGGGACGGATTGTCTCAGCACACCAGAGATGTCTTTGAAGGGATAGAGCGCTCAAAAACAATGACGAGCAACCCCGAGCGACGTCATACGACCGACGCCAGCCTCAGACGTTCCACTTGGTCTGCCGATGTGACAAGCATGAAAACGAAGGACAGCTCTGAAGCCCGACTCGTACGCCAGATATGTGTAGTTATGCGCGCCGTAGTCATCCTTAGTTGGCTCTCGATACTGATCATATGGCCGCTGCACCAGATTCCGCAGTCTGTCGCGCACGGTGTATTTACATTCTTTAGAATCATTGCGGGCGTTGCTACGCTCTGGCTCATTGCAGAAACGGCAGAAGCGATAGCGGGGCGAACTAGTTTCGGCAACGTGGGGATTGATGCGTTGCTCATATTGTCGATGTACTTTTTTTGGCTTCTGGTTGTTGTGAGTAGCTTCTGACTCGAAAAAGGTACCGTGGACATTTGGTGACCAGTGGTTCTGGTTCGTTCTCGTAGTGGACGATAAGTCGGCTTACCGGACATTGAGCGGCTCTAGGCGTTATCGGCGAGGTGGTATCATTGGCCCAAGGTGCTCCGCAAATGATATTGAGCAAAGATTGCAAGTGCCCCTGCCACCGAGGTGGTCGCGTCATCCATGTGATGCCGTGTTGTGGTCCGAATGGTCCAGGGTCAGGCTCAGTTCCCCGCAAGCGTCAGCGCAAACCTAGAAAAGAGAGAATCATCACCCTCTTCGCCAATCAAAGGCCAGAATAAGAAGTCCGAAAGGGCTATTTGCTGTGGTCCTTTGCGGGTCAACTCCTGGTTAGTCGCCAAACCGGACAAGTCCCGTACCAGGACTTCAAGTTTCCGATTACGGCTCTAACCGGAGAAGTAAGCTATGATTGGCGCAAGGAGAAGCGAATGCAACCCCAGGCTGAAAAACCCATCTGGTGGAGGGTTGTTGTGGGGTCATTGCTCGTCATCATTGAGGTCAAAAGCCACATCGCTCCGGCACCTAATCTGCTGAAAGCCTCGAATGAAGGTGAACAGGTAGGGATGTACGTCGCCATGGTCGCCATAATTGTCTTAGGCTGCTGGTTAGTATACTCGGGAGCGAAACCGGTTTGGCGTAAGGCTCGGTGAATCGAAGCGGCGTTCCAGCCAGCAGCCAGCGCAGCAATTTACTCGCGTCACATCCTGGTAAACGCACTAATCGGAAAAGTGAAGTTCTAGGACTGGACTTGCCGATCAGGCGATTCTCAATGTCCGGTAAGCCGACTAATCAGGTGCAGATCACACCAGTTTGGACAGTGCAACTGGGACTATTTCTTGGCTGCGTTCGCTGCCATTCGAGCGCGGAACTGTTTTTCCTTCTGAATTTCTTCGTCGCTGAAAGCAGATGCGAAGTCTTCGGGCTCGAAGACCTGGCGGATCTCTATGTCGGCCTCGCCTTCGTTGGGGCAGCGCTTGACCCACTCGATGGCCTCTTCGAGAGACTTGACCTGCCAGAACCAGAAGCTGGCAATGAGTTCCTTGCTTTCGGCGAAAGGGCCGTCAATGACGGTGCAGTTCTTGCCGGTGAAGTGGACGCGGGCGCCTTTGGACGAGGGGTGAAGACCGTCGTAGCCTATCAAGACTCCGGCTTCTAAGAGCTCGTCGTTGAATTTGTTCAAGTCGGCCATGAGCTGGGGATCAGGGAGTGCGCCTTCGTTTTCAGTGTCTTCCGTGACTTTGACGATGACCATGAATCTCATTGTGTTTGTCCTTTCGGGTTGAGTTGGGCTGACGCTCAAGTTCAGAGCTTAATTGTTGCTCTACCCATACGTCGAACGAGAAGGTGCAGAATCGACACGGAGAACCGAGAAAATTCTCGGTAGCTCCTGGTAAACGCCGTTACCGGAGAAGTGGGGTATAGTACGGCGCGAATGCAAATGACGCCGTTTCAGTACGGAGATTTCTACGACGTTCCCCGGATGATTCTCCTTTGTGTCCGGGGGAGGTGGGTCTTCCTTCAGAGTGCGTTTGACGAGGAACTGGACGACTACGAGGCTGAGTATTCTGTATATCGGCTTCCCTCCTCGTTCCGACCGCCACCCGTCGACTCTCCGTGGGGCTTCCTCGACCAAGAGCTAGCCTGCGTGGGCAAGATTCCAGTTCGAGAGGTTCAATTCGACGAATCTAAACGTCGAACGCTAAGTGCAAAAGCGTTAGACGAGATAGTGCCTGGTTAACGCACTTACCGTCCAAGTGAAGTATTACTTCACATCTCCAGTAAGGCGACTAACCAGGCACTGACCAAACATATTTCGATAATTCTACTTTTTCGTGGACGAGTCGGCTGCAATGTTAGCTTCGCACCAATTCAGCATCTTCTCGCGCCATTTCGGCTGTTCCGCAAAGAATCCCTTCAAGAGAGGAGCATCGCGAAGAATTGCTGCTTTCCACTGTACGGGAACATGGCGCTCGTATTTACTAAGTCTTTCGGATTTCTTCTTGTTCCAACCTAGGAAGGCCGGAGCTGGTCCTGTACGATATCGAAGTTCGCGAAGGATGAAGTGACGGTGCTTTGCCGGGTCGTATGGCGTGTCAAATATTCCCGGATGGTCAAAAGTGGTAATTTCCTGAACCTTCCGGCTCTTTCCTCGTCCATCCCGCTTGACATATTCCCTAGCCAACAGTCCCATCGAGTCCTCGGCAGTTCAGTTTTGGGGCAGCTCATTGTAACTCGAACTGCACTGCCGCTGACGTGGTGCCTCGTAAACCGGACATCTCCCAAAATCCAGTTGTCCGGTAAGGCGACTTACCAGGAGTTGGCCGCGCGAAGATGACTGAATCTTGAGGTTTTATGCCTTGAACCGCAACAAAACGCGGGGCTATAGTGCGGAGATGTTGTCACACAGGATGCTGACAAGTTTCATGGTGCTCGTCTGTTGCGGAACGTCCACCTTGGCACAGGTTTCTAAGCCTTGGGAGCGGTGCTTGGAACCAGTGAGCCGGGACGTTACAGCCGTTCCGAGGATTTCTTCAGAATCGGGACTGCAGTATCGGCTCGGGGCGCTTACTGTAGGGCCAGCGGATTCGGAGAAGGAGCTCTCGCTTAAGCCACAGGCGTTGCGCAGCGAGTTTCGCCTTCAAACCAACGAAATCCTGAATGTCGGCGAAGTTCGCAATGGATTGAGTCGCCTCACGAAGATTTACTGCAAATTTGGATTCATCGACGTGACGACGGAACCGGACTTCAAGATTGACGATGCGAAGAGAACTATCGACGTTGCTATCCTTGTGGATGAAGGAAGACAGTATTTCGTTAACGACGTCCAATTCTGGGGTGTGGACGCGAAGTTAGAGACGAGATTGCGACGCAAGCTCCCGAGAGGTAGTTGGCTCTTCAACTCGGCCGTGTTGGAGAATTTCTTCAAAGAGAACCGCTTCGTGCTGCCTGCGGACGCTTCCCCCGGAGACAATGTGGAATTTCACCGCGACACTAAGGGCGCAACTGTTGCGCTGCTATTCGACTTTCGCACCGGGCCGAAGCAAGAGAACTCTAGTTCAACCCAACAGAAGAAAATGCGTAAACCGTAAAGGCTGACCCTCGGACGGCCACCTTTTAATGGACTGAAGATCCTGGTAAACGCGCTTACCAGAGAAGTTCTTACTAGGACGGTTTCCGCGGGGGGCGGACCAGTTGAGGAAGCTGGGTTCCCTGGAGTAATCTGGCCTTTGGTCGAGACAATCCGAATGACAACCACCGAATATCGCGGTTATTCAATTTGCCAAAAGAGCGAATTTGGTCCACTGCGGCTACTGAAATGGGTCGAAGAGGGTGAGTTCATAGTCACCAAGAACAACGCAGATGCCATGTACGGAGCCACCTTTCGGACCATCGACGATGCCAAGCAAGCGATTGACGCCATAGAGAGCGCTTTGAAGCGATTGCTTCAAGCCTAGCCCGCAGCTTCGCAGCCTGCTGCCCGCTCAAGTCCTGGTAAACGCGCTTACCGGACAACTGGAATTGCCCCCAGGAGCGTGCTTTCGTCGAGTAAGCCCTTTTGCCTACGAATTGTCGAGATACATAGGGTCTTGAACAACACGCCTGCCTAAGAACTCCCTATCCTCCAATAAGGATACTTCCGGGGATTTCGGGTTATACCTGACAGTGACTTGCCTGCCTTCCGCTTGCTTTTGCAACTTCTCAGCCGTATCTCTGTCCTCGGCAATGAGAGCGAAGAGACCCATATAGGACCTGCCATTCGCCTGGTAGGCGTATCCGAGGAGACTGCGAAAAGGAACCTTTAGAAATGTCGTTGCGCCGCGACTCAATATCTCACCTTTTTGCACCGTACCGGCAACAGTAGGCCAGCTTCGGCTACGGAAGAGTCTTGACTGATACCGAACAGCGCGGGTTATCCCCCACACCGCCAGCGTCCCCGCGACTATGCCAAACACTATCTGAAAGAGGTCAGGATTTCCCACGTTCATGCCTGGATGACCCTCATTCCGTAAG
>JABCZR010000005.1 GCA_013289585.1 Acidobacteriota bacterium
CCTTGTGCAATTCCGTGCACAGCCCGCCAAGAGGGCATCCTCCGCGCGCAAGTTGCTCCCGGTTCGCGTGGACGCTACCCACGAAAGCTAACAGCCGCTCCTTCGGAGAACTCAAGCGGTCCCACTCCGCCCGGGCTGCGCGAAATTCCTCCAGGCGCCGCTCCACCACGGCTTCGGCGAGTTCTTCCTTGGTTTTGAAGTAGTAGTAGACATTGCCTACCGGCACGCGAGCCGCCTCGGCGATGTCCGCCAGACTCGTCTCTCGGAAACCGCGTCCATACGCCAGCTTCGTCGCAGTCTCAATCAGCCGCGTTCGCTTGTCCGGTTGGGCCGTTCGCATATTCTCCGACTCGGAGGAGTTAGTTATTTAACTAACTCAGACCGTACACCCGGTGCGCCCGTGTTGTCAATCCCCGCGACACACCAATTTTGGGCGCTGGTGGATGGTGGGCCAATCCAAAAGGCGTGGGTTTGAATGGGAGTTACCTAGTTAGTTGGCAAACCGCCTATCAGGTTGCGGTTGAAAGGGATCATGGGCGGTTGACGAGCAACCCTGAATTTACGAACCTGGAGCAGCACATCTGACACTCTTGGCCTAAATCCAACGCGAAGGCACGCAAGGTATAGCCTGTGCTATTACAGCTTGGGTGGCAACTTGGGTCAAAGCGCGCGCACAAGTTCCAATGCTTTCTGCATTTGAGGGTCTTCGCCTGCCAGAAGCTGTTCAGGGGACAATGCAACCGGGATATTCGGCGACACTCCCTTGCCTTCGATCAGCCTTCCTTCCCATGTCAGATAGGCAGCAACTGGAAGCCCCACTATGTAGCCAAAGCCCGCCTTAAACGCACTGCCGCTCAAAAGCCGCCCTGGCGTTTTCGTGCCAACAATAGTTGCAAGCTGATTCTCCTCCGCGAATGCAGCAACCATTTCACCCGCGCTCGCAGTGTGCTCGTTCACGAGGACTACGACACGACCGTGAAATTTTTGTGGACCGAAGCCTTCCGTGACCACGAGAATCGATTTGTCAATGAATCCGTACCGCAGAGCCAACCAAAGAAGTGTCGCTTTGTGGGACGGTATCCGACCGAACCGTGGCAACTCTTCTCTTGAATATCCCTTTTCCTTGCGAGCGCGGGTCAGACTGTATCCCACCTCTTTCTTATTGGGGGTTAAATAACTCATAAGGCGCAATCCACCGATACCTCCGCCAGTGTTGCCACGGAGGTCCACAATCAAGCGTGTGGAATCCCGTAAATGGGCGAAGGCCGTATCGAACATTTTTGCGAGATCAATCCCGACCGCTCCGGGAAACATAGTCACCTTCAGCCATCCGATCCCTTCGGGCAGTTGTGAACAAACAACAGCTTTGGGCACGATGACGGGATGATTTTTCGATTTAGGAGACGGTACAATCAAGGTCCCCGTGACGCGCTTGCCGTCTGGTTTTTGGACGACATATTGGGAGTCGTCGCCCACAGGGAAAATCGGTGGTTCGGGCGGTGCTATTTCACGATTTCGGACTTGCAGGAGAATATCCCCCGGACGAAGTCCCGCCACATGTGCTGGCCCACCTTCGTGAACATCCTGAAACATCCACCGCTGCGTGCCATCGAAGTTGCAACGCATGAACGTTGCGCTGATTGCGTGGCGCCCAGGGATTTTCGAACTTTTCGAGTGTCGAAATCCCGTGTGACTAGTTTTCAGTTCGTTGAGCAACTCCTGTATCTGTTTTTCGAACTCATCATCGGTGTTGCTTCGGAGAATCTGATCTTTCCTGCCTTTCGATAGTTCGCCCCAATTTGCTCCGTTCATGGCGGGATCGAAATGCTTTCGCTCGACCAGCTCGCACACACGGGAATAAATCTTCTCTCGCATTTGTATGTTAAGGCTCATTGGACCCTCAGTGGAATTGGAGACCCTCCGTCTCCTACTAAAACAAATGCACCCCAATAGTAGGGTGGAACTTGTTTACCGTATTTTAAGAGCAAGTCAAGTTTGGCCTGCCGCAAAGCCGAGGCCTTGTCCTGGCCCTCCGCGATGTGCGTGTAAAACCGCTCCATAAGTGCAAGCGTGAACGTATCATCGGCACTCCACAGGCTCGCCACGACTGACTTAGCACCACTCACAAGAAATGCCTCAACCAGATTCGTGACTCCCTCCTCCCCTTGGAGCTTTCCAATCCCCGTGTTGCAGGCAGAGAGTGTCACGAGGTCGGCATTAAAACGAAGGCGAATGATCTCGCGAACCTGCAATAGCCCGTCATCGTGAGAAGTCGGGTCCACGCCCAGCACAAGCCCTGATCGCTCGGGAAATTGAGTGTCTGCGAAACCATGCGCCGCAATGTGAATGATTTTGAAATCCATCAGTGGAGCAGATTTGAATGCGGTCTCGGTCGCGTCAGCACTTAGCAATAAGACTCCATCCTTGCCAACAATATCGTTCACTTCGATAACTTCTTCGCGGGTCTGCGGCAAATCATACAGGGAACTGCCCAACGTATCGGACAACCCACGCAGGAGCCTTTGCTTAACCCCGGTTGGCTTCTCTACCCTCGCCGAGACTTTGCCCTGATTCTGGTAAGGCACATCTCCGACCCCCAAAAAAGTCCGTCGCGAGGACTGCGTTTCCTTCACGTTCCTAAGCACGGTCAAGACGGTGGACGCAGGCGCATAACTAATGGTCTGCCTTTCCACCAAAAGAGAGCCTGTTCGGTCGCGTAGAGTGTCGAAGGGCAATAGATTCAGTATTCCGTCGGGAACGACGATGAGCCGTTCGCTAGTTGCCTCTTGAGGAATCGGACTCAGAAGGACGTTGTAGAGTTGTTGCGCAAGACCGATATCATCGCGCTTCGCTCGCGTCTCATCCAGGAATTTACGAGTCAACTCTTCAATCTGCTTCCGGCCGGCCGGCAATGCTTTCACACCCTCACTCTTCTTGGTGATCCAAACACAATACGAGTGCGGATCACTGAGCACGTATTCGACGAGAAACTCGTCGGGACGCAGGCTAGATTGGACTGCTTTCAAGGATGCTGGTTTCTGAAACCATCCCGGTTTCGATTCTCTGCGGTCAGTCCGCGTCAACTCTAGCCGACGCTCGTGCTCAACCAGTTGATCGAGTAAGTCGGTCCGTTCTTTCGCATTCTCTGACCGCATCAATCGAAGTTGTAAATCGGAGAGGCCCTCTTCGAGCGCCCGCGTTTCCCCAGATTCATTGTTGCTAAAGGAAATTTTGTTTTCCAACAGTGCTGCCGCCGTTCGCCCTCTAACTCGTTCCAGTACGTTGAGTGCCTGCTCGACTTTTCCCTGCCGCGTCTCCAGTTCGAAGTGGTGCAAGTATGTCTCGCTCATCGCTCCGGCCAGGGAGCTACTCCAGTACGCTTCACGAAGGTTGACCAGCATTCCGTCGATCACGTCCTCGGCATTTTCATAGAGGGCCTCTGCTTCGCCTGAGGATCCTCGTTGGGCTTTGAGATCTGCCAAAACGGTCAGATCCCGTGGAAGATAGTATCTGTCGCCCACTCGTCTGCTGGCATCGACCCCGAGAGTGGCACTTTCCTCCGCGGATTGAAGGTCGCCTGCTTCTCGATAAAGCGCGGCCAAATCAATCATTGACTGGCCCACGGTACGATAGAACTTGTACTTCTGTGCGAGGTCGCCAGATTGCTTGAGATACTTCATCGCTACCTGGTGATCTCCCGTTCGAACCGCGAGTTCTCCCAACAGTTGGAGAATCATGGTTTCATGCCCGAGCTTTTGATTTTGTCTGGCTACAGTCAAAGCATGCTCCAACTTGTCTCGTGCTTCGGAGACTTTGCCCTGGCTTACCAGCGACTCGGACTCGCCTTCATACGCCATGAAGGGAAACCCTGCATCAGGGTTCGCACTGCTCGTCTTTATGGCGCGTTCGAAGAACGCAAGCGCTTCCCCGTATCGCTTGGCTTCGTTAAAGCCGTTGCCGAGCATTTCGAGGTATCGAACCTGTCCGCCCACATCGCCACTCGCCATCGCAGATAAGAGTGCATCTCCAACCATTGTTGCGGCGCGACGGCTGTCACCCTCAAGAAAACCGATGATTCCGAGCTCCCCTTTTGCACGCGATTCCCATTGGGTCTCTCCCAACTGGTGGGCAATCGTTTGGGCCTCCGTCCACGCACGTTTTGCGGAAGCCGGATTGATCTCCAAATCGGTGTATCCCTTCGCTGCAAGGCACCATAGCCGTAGTTTTGCGTCACTCTTGGCAACTGGAATCTCTAGTTGGTGCCCAAGCATGTCGGATACGTCAACCCACGACATCCTCTCTGACTGGGCACGAATCCTGCCCACGCGCGCGTACGTTTCATTTCTGCTGTCGCGCTTCTCTCTGAAGAGTTCCTCAGCGCGAACATAAAGAGGCTCCGCCTTTGGCCAATTGAAGAGCCAAGCGAGCCGATTTGCTTCCCCAAGCAGCGCTTCGGGATTATTGGAAGTTTTGGGATCGCTGAGGAGGTCCTGTGCGAGTGGTCGCAACACCGGTTTTCGCGTCAGGTAAATCCAAACGTACTTATGGGAGATGCCGGCGACCAAGGCGCCAGCCACGATTACCAAAACGAGCACTGCTCGCAGGCGCCTTGATAGGAGCATCCGTGACCCTGGTCCCAATGGCCGCTGCTAATCTACTGTCAGGGATGTTCCCACATTGAATTGAAGGGAGTAAAGAGTTAGCGTCCACGCCCGGGCTTCTCGTGTTGCTTTCCTGAGTGCAAATCCTTGCCAAACACCTTAGCGGCCCAGTCCGGTATCGTCTGCGCGGTTTTAGTCAATTTGCCACCGATGAAATGCGCGACTACGCGGAAGCCGCGCCGATGCGCTGTGTTGTCGTACACAAGCAATTCATCAGCAAGTTTGGGAACTTCGGAAAGACTCTTCGTTGACTCCCGATAGGAGTCAATCACGCTGGACACAGGCACGGCTTGCCCACCTCGACTCATACGCACCAACACCCGGCCCACATTCAGATTTGCGTCTTCCGTAGAGATAAAGAGAACTTTCGTCGAATACCCTGCTGCTTTGGCCTGGTCAAGTAGCTGCGTGTCCACACGAATGTCTTCGACGGCAAAAGAACGTCGCTCATCAAGAAACGGTTGTTGCTGGTGCCTCAAGGCGGGAACAAGGGCTGGGAACGGCTCTTTCAAGTAGGCTTCGTAGAAAGTTGTCTTACCGGCGCCTACCGGTCCTGCGATTATGAATAATGCTGGTTTTTGCTGGCTCAGGTTGTGATTTCCTCGCGTGCAATTTTCCGCGGAGCCTTCCCGCGAGCGGGCCCAAAGCCTGTTTCTAATTTCTCAACGGGGGTTCGCTCTCCGTCAGGCGTTACCTTCACCGTCGCTTTCAGGTTCCGATCGTACTCGTAATATGACCCGTTCGGCTCTTCCACCTCGAAGGGAACAGATTGTATTGCCGAAAGCTCCGCAAGCATCTGATGAAGCTCCCGACGTTCGGCCTCCGTCATCGTGTCATACGAATGCACGGACGAACCCTGTCCCTTGGCTGGTTTTTTGAGCTTGGATTCTCCGCCCTTTGAGTAGAAAACCAGAAGAGCGCTATTCACAAGCTGATTCATCGAACAATTTCGCTTCTTGGCTACGTCATGAATGCGCTTACGAAGGCGATTCAAGATGACGACTTGCGTTTCTCTCCCGGTTTGCTTCTGTCTGGATTGAAGAGTCACAAGCTCGACAGTATTCAGGTCGACTGACAGAAGCGCATCATTGATCGAAGTAGACAGTTCTCCCATAAATCTCGGTTTGTCCCGCAGGAGTTTGTCGAGGGAACTCAAGAGCCGGACGTTGTAGACTCCGAAATTAGCGCTTCGCCGCTTGGGCACGATTCCCTACTGTCTTTGGGATATGTTGCCGCGACTAAATACAGTCACGGCCCGTACATGCAGATATATACACCACCCTCACCTGTTGTTCAAGCCGCCCTACAATTCTGCGGCGATGTAAGGCGTCTCAAAGAGGATGTCTCGGTTCACACGCACATTGAACCGATAGCCGATCGGAATCTTGATGGTTGGCTGGATGCTCAAATTCTTCCTGGTAACCTCCGTCCCCAGCTCGCCGAGTTGCTGGCCGACCGCGCTGGACGCCGTTTGACCTGCCGTGGGCGTCGAGAGCAAAGAAGTGTTCTGCCTTTGCGACAGCTCAATCCCCGCTGTGAATGCGCTCGTAAGCAGCGCAAAACCAACTAATCGTTTGTAGTGGTTATCAACCGTGTCGTGAAAACCGGCCATGCCTTGAATATCCTGCCCCATCATTCCATCGAGATTGATCGAGCTGCCATCGGGATAAATGATCCGCGACCAGATTACCTGCAAGCGGTTTTGTCCGTAGGCGATCTGAGAGTCATAAACTCCAACCAGGCGCGATCCTTGAGGAATCAGGAGGTATTTTCCCGTCGCCGTGTCGTACACGTTCGAGCGCACCAACGCCTTTACTTCGCCCGGCAGGTCGGAGTTGATTCCTTGCTCAAGAATGGCTGGAATGTCCCAACCCATTTTCACTTCGTACTTACCAAGCGCCGGAGTGCGAGTGGATTTTAGATAATTATTGACGGCGCGCCCCCGAGTCTTTTCGATGAAGCCTTGTTTTCGCTCTTGGTCGTTCTGCAGGTCGTAATCACCGCCAGCTTGCATCCTTGCACTCGCCGGACCTACGCCGTTAGCGGAACCATCTGCTCCCACCAGTGACTTTCCTGCTCCCAGGAGTGAGGCAAGCGGCCCGAATTGTTGCAGAGCATCGTTAGTCGGACCTGCACTCGCGGATGACTGCAAGCCGTTGCTCCCACGCACAACCGTAGGAGCGTTCTTTGCTTCCTGCTCTTCGCGGAAAGCTACCAATCGCAGCTTTTCTTCAGCTGAGATTTCCGTCACACCACCAGTGGACGGATTGCTCTCGGTACTCGGGCCGCGCGAAGCCGAGCGATCCCCCTTCTCATCGGCGTGATACACCAACCCCGGAGGCTGCAAGCCACCTGGCTCGTGCGCTTGAATGCCCCCGCTCCCTCGTGCGGGATCGAGCCCAGTCCGTCCGGGAAATGCCGGAGCTGGATTCGCGACGGCGGGCGGCGCAATTTCCTTTACCAGTTGATCCCCGATGCTCCGCGCCGACTCAGGGTGCTTCTCCTCATTCTGCGTTTGCGCAACCCGTTGCTGCTCGCGGCGCGCATAGAGTCCGTATACGACAAGGACGCCAACCACGACCACGACTCCGAGCACTGCCACGCCCACTTTCTTGCTAATGCGTGCTGTTGGCGGAGGTTCGGGATGCAGCTCTAACCCAGAAGGCGATTCGATTGGTTGTTTCTCGTCGCTCATGGCTGCGCTCCGGCTTCCGCAACGCTTGAAGCTGGGCGCGCTTGGGGTACTTGCCCCGGCGACTTGCCACTGCTCACTTCCGCTTTACGAATCAACTCCACCTTCGTTTGATGTTTTCCCGATCCCAGGAGCAAGGCCGCCCGGTCAAAGAGACGATCCACGATGTACATGTTGTCTTTGACACGATAGTTCACCATTTCCGAACCGCTCGGCCCCTTCACAACGAGGACTGGCAGCTCGCGGTGAATCGTCTCAACAGGCATCTGGATGTAGGTCTTCGCACCATCGTCCATAACATGCAAGGGCCGAGTCGATACATCGCCGCCTTTAATTTCATAATTCCAATACATATTTTCGAGCGCCGTGTTCGGCAACTCAGCGATACGCTCCGCCTGAGCCTTTTGCCTCTGTTCCGCTTCTCGCTGCTTCGCAAGATATTCCTGCCACTTTTGTTTGGAATCTTCCGGGTAGGAGAACGCTACGCGAGCAATGTACTCATTCGGTTTTGATTCGAGACGAACGTAATAGGCCCTCCGGTCGGTAGGAACCACCATCGTTGTGTCGAGCCCGGCGATCCGCGGCTTAATGATAATGAGGGGTGTCGCGTCCGGGCCGCTTCCCGACACGGAAGGCGAAATCTCCCAACGAATGCTGTCACCAATGTGAGGCTCACCGACAATCTTCTCTCCGGGTTCCAATTCCAAGATGCAGACGTGCAGCGGTGCGCACACTACAACAGGCAAGCCTCCGCCATAGGCGTACACCACTCGCCCGTCCTTGCCGCTCGCAGGGGCATTGCGGCTCTCCGTCCATTCGCGGCTCAACACCACCGCCTCCAAGCCTGTAGCGTTCAGTGCAACGTCGCGCTTCGCCTCGAAGGAGCGAGGCACTTCCGGCGAAAGAGGCGGAGGAGCGACGCCCACGGGCAGCGCCGGAACGGTCGGCGAGTGCTTTGCCGCGCCGCTCCCTTGCGCATCACCTGATTCAAGCACCCGCACAGCCTCCCCCAGCGGATACTTATCGGGAGAAGGAACGGGTTCTTTCTTTAACACCAACGGGGGCGGTTGCGCGGGTGTTGCGTTTGGAGTTGGTGAGCTATTCGTTGCCTGCTGTGCTTGTACTACTGGAATTCCCACGAAAGAGAGCGCAAGCATTGTCATTACACATTTCGTCTTCATGATGTCCCTCACAGAACCTTCGACCACGTAATATCCATGACGTAAATTCCGAACGGATTCACTCGCAGAACTGCCTCATCAGTCGGGGGATTGATCGCTACCGTGAAAATGCCTTTCCACTTGTCGGAGGAGATCGGCTTACCGTCAAGTGTGCGCTGCGTCTCCGTCCAGTCGACCTCATAGCTGTGCGGTGAGTTGGGAAGGATTGCGTTCACTTCCACTTGCACCGTTTCGCGGGAGCCTCGCTCGAAGGGCTGATTCGTTCGGAAATAGTCGGTGACGATTGTTTGCGCTGCGCTCTGACTGCCAATCATTGCGTAAACATGATCGATAGAAACACGCTCGGCCAGACCATCGCTGGTCACGCCGCGCATATCCTGTACCCATTGTGTGATCGCCGCCTGTTTCATACGCTCATCGACCGTGGAAGTCCGATCGACAGCCCCCGCCGCGGCCACTCTGCCGAGAGAATCAACGGCCACCACATACGGAGTAGCTCGAGGACGTGTCGCTACACCGACAATGACGATGGCCTCAGCAAGAGCTACGAGGAGAGCAAGAACCGCAGCTCCGCGCCATTGTTGCGCACGCTTGATCAAACCGCCGTAGCGTTCGTCCCACTCTCTCCGCGCGACGAGATAAGGACTCCCGATGGAGTCTTCTTTCGAACTCAAGTGCTGCGTCAGTGCAAGTTCTTTAGCCACCGCTCCACCTCTCGTATTTAGCTGTCACCGTGTCCCGTCGAACTCGACGGCGGTGCATGAGACGTTCCGTCGTGCGGAATGCGAACGCTGTTCATCACATCACGCGCACGCATTGCCGTGCGTTCAAGTGCGCCGAGGAGGGAGTCGTTCGCGCCGGCTGCCCGAGAGCGCGGCGGCCCCGGTTGCTGGCCCGACGATTGCGACGTGGGAGGACGCGACGGCGGAGCAGGTTGATTTGTGCTACCTGGCATGCCGCTTTGTGTTGCAGCCGAAGATCCTCCTCCACTCAGTGAGCTTGGTCCGCTTCCATTCCCGCCTCCACCTGGCCGTGGTGTCGCCCCGCTTGCTCCAGTCGCGCCACCGCCACCTGGCCCTCGTGATCCTGCGGCCACGGCTTCCTTTACTCTCGCCAAAGCATCTGACCCTCGCGTTGCATATCCCGTAGCAAGTACGCCTGCACCTACTGCGGCCACACCCACTCCCATGCCTACGCCTACCAGGTCGCCGCCGCTCATCGAGGCGACGCCGCCCAGCATTGCGGACGAGATTTTGGGAGACATCCAACAAACACAAAGGAACATGACCGCCGCGGCCGCCAAGTCAAATCCGGTTCGGGCAGGGTCGGGCGACGCAGCGGCATTTTGTGCGACCGCTATCCAGCCCTGAGAGAGCGTCATCCCGGCTCCCACAAGCAAATAAAGCACAAGGATTTTCATGCCGACCGACACAGCATAGGCGATGTACCTCTCGACATACGCAGCGGTCCACCGCGACCCTCCGAACCCAAGAAAAATCACACCTGCACCAATCACGAGATAGCTTTCGACCATCGCCACAACGAACTGAATCGCTATAGCGAGATAGGCAATAAAAATAAGCACCGCGCAAAAAACGAGTGCCATGCTACTCGAAAAACCAGTTAGAAAATCCGCACCCTTTAGCGATGAAAGAAGGTCAACGGACATATTTACCCCAAACCCGACAATTGCACTTGGCCCAAGGGGGCCTACCGCCGAGGCGTTTTGTCCGAGGATGTGAAAGCTGTCCATGATGGCAGGAATCCACCCGCCTCCGCCCGGAGTTACTCCATAGAGAAGGATGGCGTAGAAAATTCCGATCCACATTATTTTGCGAACGATGGCAGCAGTGAGAGCTTGAAAATCGGCTTTCTCGATGGCTAGAAGAGTGAAGCTCCAAGCTACCTCGATGCCCGCAAGTAAAAAGAAGAGCCGCTGTGCGGCGCCGAGGAGCTTGGTTATCCAACCGTTTTGGAGACCTTTATATTCGTCCAAGATGCTGGATGGGCCGTTAACGGAATTGGGTCCCTGAGCATGCGCGAGAGCGGCGGTAGTTAACAGAAAAACGCCAATGACTGCCACATGGATCAATACCATGCTGAACCGCCGCCCCCCACAGTTGCCCGTCATGTCCTCACCTCAATACTTCTTGTCGTCTGTCTTGATTGGTTCGTTCCCGATCATTGTTGAAGATATGGCCGCGCTACACACGCGACCTTCGGTTGTATCGCTCCAATTCGCGGGCTTTGAATCCTTTACTTGTAAGCATTCCTTTTTGATTTCCTTCGCTAGTTCCTGATGTTTATTGAACCAATCGTAGATGGACTTTGTGGTTGCCTGAGACAACTCACCAGATCCTGCATCTTCGACCTTTTTCACGATGGTGCTTGGCGGTTCCGCCTTCTTGCAACCCACGAACCCAGGCGCAAAAACCAGAATCGAAATCGCCATCCATGCTCGTTTCATGTCGTCTCCCTTGCGGAGTCAGTATTTTTTTTGATCGGTGACGAGCGGTTGCGTTCCAAACAGATGCTCCAGAGCCGCGTTATCCGCTTGTTCCTTTTGAATCTGCTCCGCCTGATATGCTTGTTTACTCTGTAGGTCGGTCAACATCAACTGCCGAAGTGACATCAGTTGTTCTACCTGTTGTTCGGCAATTTGATTTCCGACCTCAACTGCCTGCATCTGCCCGCCTGCCCCCGTGGACATGGTGCGAAGCTGTGCGAGCACTGCTTGCGCATTGTTTAGTTGCTGACCTTGCAAGCCCGCCGCCCGCAGCGAGTTCATCGTCGTGTCGAGCGAAGTCTGCGACCACTTCTTGTAGTCGTTGAAATACCCCTGGCTGCGGAAGCTGTAGCCCGGAAAGGTATTGCGGAATTGTGCGTCGAGATTACCCATCGAATATGCCAAGGCTTGTCCGCCTTGCACGACTTGCGAAAGCTGCGATAAATCCTGCTGGATGGGACCAAAGAGCTGCTGTGGTAATACTCGACCTTGTTTCAATTGCTCTGCGTACTGTCTCAGTTCGTTCTCGAGCTGAAGTCCTTGCCGGATGTAGCCCATAATCAGTTGGACGTGATTTAGAATCTGCGTCCATTCCGTAGCCACACCCGCCAGTACTCCCGCGTCAGTAGGTGCGGGAACTCCCAGAAACAACATAGACACCACGACTGTGAACACCATTACTTTTTTCATGCCGATTCTCTCCTTTCACGAACTCCCTCAACTTCGCGCCACCAGTCCGCCCAATCCGAGCGGCCTCGCTGACGCAACCACTCCGCTTGCCAGGTGCGGGGATGGGCACGCATAACCTCCTCCGCTTTCTTGCGGTCGTCCGGACTGTTCACGCCGACAAACGCTAGCGCAACACCACCGAGTCCCAGCGAAATCAAACGACGACCCTCTGGCGAAATCACGTAATACTGGCGCTTCGGAATGGCGCCTTGGACGATTTGAATCTCCCTGTCGTTGAGGCTAACGGCTTCATACAAACGGCGGGACTGGACGTTCGCCGCTTCTGCGTTAGCGAGCAGGATTTTCGTAGGGCACGCTTCCATGACCACATCGCTGATCCCAGAATTGAAAATGTCGGAGAGATTTTGGGTAGCGAGAACGACGACCGCGTTGAGCTTACGGAGAGTCTTCAGCCAGTCGCGCAGGTATTCGCGGAATAACTCGTCCCGCAAATACACCCACGCCTCATCAAGAACAATAAGGGTGGGACGCCCATCCAACTTCTTTTGAATTCTCCGAAACAGGTACAGCAGGACTGCGACTGTGGCTTTGCTATTGCCATCCCCGTACTTCATGAGGTTGTCCATTTCGAACACCATCATGCGACCGTCCTTCAATCCGTCCTTCTCCGCATCGAGGAGACGACCGAGCGGTCCGCTCAGTGTGTAAACTTCAAGCGCCGAGCGAACTTCCTTGTTCTGCACCGTTGCCAGAAAATCGGTAAGTGTCCGCCGGGGCGACCCTTGCATTAACTTCATGGCGTCGGCGACAGCGTTTCGGTGCTGGGGTTTCATGTCGAGACCACCGAGTTTGCAGAGTTTTTCGACCCAACTATCTGCCCAAGCTAGATCGCTGTCGTCAGTCAGGTCCGCCAGCGGATAAAACGACAAGCCGTCGGTCTCCCCGCCGAGATCGTAAAACTCCCCGCCGCAGGCCCGCGTCAGAACCGCGAGCGAGTAGCCTTTATCGAAGGCGAACACCTGTGCGCGGGGATACCTGAAGAATTGCGCAACAATGAATCCCAGGAATGTTGATTTCCCCGAGCCAGGCGGACCCACCATGAATGTGTGCCCGATATCTCCACAATGCAGATTGAAGCGAAACGGAGTTGAGCCCGTTGTCGCGGCATACAAAAGGGGTGGGCTCTTCGGCGGATAGAACGGGCAGGGATTTTCTTTGTTTCCAGCCCACACCGCGCTTATCGGAAGAAGGTCTGCCAGGTTCAGTGTGTGCAGGACCACGCGCCTGACATTGCGATAGCCATCCCCAGGAAGGCTTCCTCTCCACGCTTCTACGCTATTCACGTCTTCGATCCGTGCAGAGAAGCCTAAGTTTTGGACCGTCTTCGCCACCAACGCGACGGCTTCCTCGACGCTGGTTTCATCTTCATTGCTGCAAATCACCGTTGTCGTGTATTGGGCGAACAGCACGTCCCCTGCGGCGGCAACGCTCATTGCCTCTTCCGCGTCAACGCTCATTTCTTGTGCATGTAGGTTCACGGCCCCGGTCTGCGTTTGCATGATTTGGTCTTTTAGGCCCCGCATCTTAGAACGCCATTTCTTGCGGACCTTATCGAGAAACGAGCGCGCTTCTTCCGGATCCATGAGAATCGCCCGCGTATTCCACCGGTATTCGATGGCCAGCGTATCGAGCGCCGCGAGAATCCCGGGGACGCTTGCTTTGGGGAATCCATCGATTGCAACCACCCGCAAATGTTTGCGCCCAATGCGTGGGGTTAAACCACCCACGAAATCCTCCGTCGCAAGCACGTCGTTGAGATACACCGGGAATTCAGGTAGCCGGATGGGATGATCTTTCCAGGCCACACAGCGATGTACGTAGCGCAGCAGCTCGTCGTGAACTACTGGATTGCCAGCGTCATCTTTCGTGCGTACCGCTCTCAATCGCGTCACAGCAAACAACGATTTGAAAACATCCTCGAAACTCGCAATGCGACTCTTGAAATAGTCCACGATCCGCGCGGCATTCCCACGCTTGTCCTTCATTCCCTCAAACATCCAGCCTTTAATCTTTTCTTCCCGCGCGATGGGAGGAAGGTAGGTCAGCGACAGATAGTAATCGCTTTCGAAATGCGCGCCCTCGGACATGAACTGCTCGCGACGCTCGTCGTCGATGATCTTTGTAACCGAGTCCGGGAACTCTTGATATTCGGGATAGCCGGGAGCAGGGGAGCGAACGCTGTCACACTGCACCATCCAGCCTCCGCCGAGGCGGAGCAGGACTCCCAAGCGCCCGCTCAACGCCGCCATCTCTCCATTCGTCGCGGAACCGAGATCCGGTCCTTGAAATTTCCACGCTGCAAGCAGCCCGCCGTCCTGCTGCAAGAGAACTCCGTCCTCAATCAAGGAGTCATACAGAAGAAGGTCAGCTAATCCAATCGCGTGACGGCGCTGTTCAACAAGAGGCATGCTTTATCTCCAATTTGCAGGGGTCGTCGTGTAAGGAGCAGACATCCGGCTCTTCGCGGGATAAAAATCCCGATACCTAATGTGCCGGATGTAAACATGACGCAAGAGAGGGTCTATCTTCGCCATTCGTGCGAGAACCCCCACAGCGATCAGCCACAGAACCAAGCCGCCAAGAATGCTCCACCACTTCATGACAGCAAAAACCAACATCGCCGCGAGGATGGCGGAGACCAAAATCAATTCGCGGTCCCCGCCCATCAGCAATTGCGGCCGGTTTGCCGACTCGTGAAACGGTACTTCGCGCGGTCGGTCCATGATTAAACGACCGCCGCGCCTACCGCGAACAAGCCTCCCAGCAAGGCAGCCGCGGAAATGATGAAAGCAATTGCGCAGACGGCATACACGGCACGGCGGGCAAATTCATTCCACTCACCTCCGAACACAAGCGTCACGCCGATTGCCACCAACGCGATAATCGCAATTGCCCCAGCTACAGGACCGCTCAACGACTGTTGCAACCTTGTTAGCGGTTGCTCCCACGGCAACGCCTGTCCGCCCGCAGCCGCGGAGGCAGGCAGACTGAGAATTGCCGACGCAAGGGTGAGTAAGCCTGTGCGAGCTACGAGACGCCGCCATTCCACTTTTCTCGCGGATACTTTCATTTTGTATTTTCCTTTCGTTCTGAGATTTACGACCAACCACCACTCGCTCCACTAACGGCAAACCACACCACTAGTGCAACGAACCCTGAACACAGGAGCGCCGCCGCACACAACACCACCAACGTCCGCCGGGTTGCGTCCGACAGATTCAGCAGCGTGGTGACGAGCACACCCGAAAAACCTAAAACCATAACCGCCAGCGCGACGCGCTCAGCTCCAGGGAAAACCATCCCCGACACTCCCATGCCAGGAAGGAGAGAAAGACCTGCACCCGCAAGAATGGCGGCGATTGTGAGGAACAACCCGCACGCAAAAGCACTTGTGTCGTGCACCGAATCTATTCCGCTCTGCTGTTTTCTGTTTTCCATTGGGCGTCCTACACATACTCCAGCTTGTAGTCTCCGTCGCTGTATCCGGTAACTACGGCGACCTCGCGGACCTTCCGACCAGCGCGAATGCTTGGTTCGCCATCCACGAAGACAACCACATTCACAGCTTCAGCAATCAATTTCTGTTGGGGAGCCGCAGTCGCTTCCGCCACCAGGCTTTCCAAGCGAATCAGTGCGCCATGCGCGTCGTTGGCATGCACGCTTGCCGCACCACCCGGATGCCCTGTGTTCCACGCTTTGAGCATGCTCAACGCTTCCGCACCTCGGACTTCCCCCACGACAATCCTTGTTGGCTTCAGCCGCATGCAGGCCCTCAGGCAATCGAGCATCGACACACGCCCGACTGCGAGCAGCGCGACCGCGTTCTTTACGTTGCATTGCAACTCGGGCGTATCTTCGATGATGAGGACACGGTCGTTCGGTGAAATCCACGCCAGTTCATCAAGGACAGCGTTGATGAACGTCGTCTTGCCCGAACCGGTTGATCCTGCAACAAGAATATTTTTCCGCTGCTCAATCGCGGCGCGAATCACTTCCAAGTGGCGCTTTCCGCGCACCGACTCAAGAAAGTAATCGCGACGACGCTGGAGGTTCAGCGCATCGCTCTTGTCGGTGAGAATTCCGTCGATCTCGTACTCGTTCAGAGTGAATACGCAATGCGGCCGTTGCCTAATGGCAAATACGGGATGCCGCACCACTGGAGGGACCAAACCCTCGAAGCGGCTTCCATCCGTGGGCAGCTCTGTTTCAAGAATGGGGTTGTCGTGATTGATGACCGTGTCTCGTATCGCGGCGATCGTGCCGAACGCACTCAAGGCCTGTGCGGGAGGCATTTTGCCAACAACCCGAAAATCCTCGTGAGTCCGCTTGACCCACAATTGCCCATCGGGATTCAGCAAGATGTCTTCGGTGCCATGATCTTGAAGGCTGGAGGAGACCAGCGGCCCGAGTTCCCGTACCAGTTTTTCATTTCGGCGTTCGGCGACTTGTTGAAGTTCTTGCATCTGGCCCCGCCAATTCATTCGATCTTCTAAAATCTAGCGTTCTGTTTGAACACCTATGCTACTATACATACAGCATCATCTAACTGCGACAGATAATTACGCCGATTATTTGCGGCTGTCAAGTCAAAAGATGACTACCATCAAAACCGCCGGAGCCGTCGAGAAGCAGGCTCGCGCCATGAGCGCAAGCGCTTTCGAGGTTGGACTCTTTGACCCGACTGCTGCGCAAGGAGTGATGCTCTCGCGCGTCTGGGACCTCGACGCGTTGCTTCGCTCCGTGTCCTGGCTGCGCCTAAAGAATCTTGAAGGCCGAAATATCTATATTCGGCCGAGTGGCGAACACTCTCTTTCGCTTATCGACGACGCCAATGCGCAGGCGGTAGAATTGATGAAATCAGAAGGCTTTGCTCCTGCGGTGGTTCTTGAAACGTCTCCGAGGAACTTTCAGGCATGGCTCTGCCACGGCCAGATCCTGCCGAAACATCTTTCTACTCTTGCAGCAAGACTACTGGCATCACGCTTTGGCGGTGACCCTGGTTCGGCGGATTGGCGGCACTACGGAAGACTTGCGGGATTTACGAATCGCAAAGACAAATACCGAAGAGCCGATGGAACCTTTCCCTACGTCAGGCTGCACGAGGCCGCGGGACTGGTTTATCCCAAAGCTGACGAGTTTCTCGCGGAAGTGAAAACTCTATACGAAGTGGAGCAATGCGCGCCTGCACGACCACGGTCGTTGTGGCGCCCATGGTTGTGCATGTCGAATCTCAAGACGATCGCGGACTTCCGTGCGAAGCCGGTTTATGCTGGCGACCATACGCGAGTAGACCTAGCCTATGCTGTGTACGCTTTGTCCCATGTCGTCCCCGAAAACGAAGTGCGCAACGCGCTCACTTCGAGGGATCTTTCACACAAGGGGAATCGGAAACGACAACAAGAGTATATTGATCGCACGATTAAAAAAGCTCGGGAGCGAATTGAATGCAATTCTAAAAACCAATGACCTTCTCTCCAAAACTCGAATTGATTACACCGTCTGCAGCATTGTCCTATACTGTCAGCGTCACAGTCGGGGTTGACCTACCTTGACGAAAGAACTCACAAAATGGATCGCTGCGCACCGCAAAGGAAACCCATATTTCTCTGCGAACTTTTGGATCATTTGGTCTGACCTGGACGAGGACGCATTCACATCCACAGGAAGGTTTTCACAGAATAGCGCTACCCTTGGTCCCCTCGAAAAAGGTGCGCACGTTTCCATCCACAAGCGATCAGGGCGAGAGATTTCTACCTGGTTTTGGTTCTTACCTATTTCCACGGGCAGCGTAAAGTTCGTCCTCTCAGTAGGCAAAGCGCGAGAGACAACCAGGCTAACCTATAGGCTCCTTTCTCGCTTTCAAGGCAAAGCACAGTTGTACCCGATTGGCCATGAGTTAATCCGTGCTGCCGTCAGACTCTCAAACAATTTTCGTTTTGAAGACACGGAAATACTCAGGGGAGTTTCGTATCCGAATCCACCTAACGAGGGAGGAGCGGAAATCGATATATCCCCGGGCAACGCAAAGGATTTTTTCGACCGGGTAAATGAAGGGCATCGCCTGTTGAAGCTTGCCAGAATTAGGGCTCCTTATGCCGAAAACTCCTTCTGCGAATATACCGTGCATCGTATTGGGTGTTTGAGTTTTCACGAGGGCGCTCCCGAAGTTTTCCTCGCGATGCTTACAGAGCACCTAGCACCACGCATCGTCGAAGCAGCAAAGCCTTACCAAAAAACTACGGGACAATTCGTCACCTACAAGTTTCCAACACCAATATTCTCGTCACCTGACAGTTATGGTTATGTGGTGGATGCACTAAAGAGACTGCCCCACTCAGCAGTGGCCGTTCTGCACGCTAATCCTTACTTCCACGCATTACTCACGAATTACGAAGACGGTCGTCAGTTCGATGTCTATATCACGGACCCATCGACGATTTTTGTCGAAGGTCACGGAGATATTCAACCTGCCTCATTCGTCCGCGTACAAAACAGCATCGCCTTGGTTTTTCAAGATGCTTCCATCGCGGTCGAGCGCCCACGGAAGGCGAGTCTGAAAGACTTCTTGGGCGAGCATGTCTAACCCTGGTTCTCAAGACAGGATTCGAGAACTCGCAATAAGGCAGTTCCAGGAATATGCTGCCTACGACAGAACGCTCGACGCTCTCGCTGCAATTCGCGTCGTCTTGAACACCCCAGAAATACAAGGGGAGCTTCTGTCCTACGATTTCCATCCTCGCATCCAAAGGGCTGGCGACTTTCCTACTCCACATCTCACACCGGACGGGCTCATCCTTTTGAAAGGGCAGCGCAATTTCTTACTTGAGATGAAAACAAGTTGGAATGACTCGGATATTTCACAGGCATGTAAGTATGCTCACAGCCCAGCATGGATCAAAGCCGATGGAACACCTGTCCCTTTCGGGACGCAGCCGTGCCTTTTGCTCGGCTATCAAAAGCAAGTCGGCCAAGGGAATTTGGATAGGCTCTTCAAAGATTTCAAGGCTCAAACAAGCGCTGCGCTTGTGGTGTTCCATTACGCTCTGGAAACGGGGACTGAGCATCTTATGTATTTCAGCAGGTTAGCCCATCCTGAGAATGGTCGCTGCCCGGAATCCGAATTCGGCAAGCTCTTTAATTACGCAGGGTTTCCAGTACGCGCCAGCGATTTCAAATATCTGAGGTCGAAATTCGACAAGGCCAATGACGAGGTGATAGACAGCTACGCGGCCGTCATTTGGTGGAGCAAGTATGCGGTACATTACCTCACCGAGACACAAAAAACGGAAATGGCAGAAAAAGGCTCTCTTTCTGAACCTCTAAAAATCGCGCCAGATAGAATCTGCGACGTCCCAAGACCGGAAGGAACTGAAATCGGATTGGATAGCGATGATGTTCGTCGCGCGTTGGAATTTTTACGCCAAGCGAGACTCGTCACCAAAACCCGTAAAGGCGGTTACGAAATTCCCCTCAAGACCAGTATCCGACTCCCCTTGGATGCTCCTGAAGTTACGGGAAAGCACCTCAATGAGATCACGGACAAAGTAATACTGAGGTGGGCGACGTACAAGGTTCTCAAGCCGATCAAGGAGAAAAAGCAAACTCCAAGGAAACACAAAGCGCGGTCCCGACGTGATACCAGAACACTTTCTTTGTTCGACAAGAGTTAACCGGCGGTAGAGTCCGTGGGAATGTTTTCTCAAGGAGACTGCGGTCGGACCGCAGGTTGAACCGAACTCTCCCGCGGAGCTTGATTTGGAGCTGGCGTCTGCCGTTTGATTCCCTTGGTGTGGTGGGGTTTCGGCTCTGGCTGAGATCCTGTATCAGCCCGCACGATAGGAGCCGGGCAAACGCCGAACACAGGGCAAAGCAAGGGTCGCCAGGGCGACCACAAAAGGAACGCGAAGATCAGCGTGAACACCAAAAGCGTCTTCCGAAATGCCGGTTGCGTGTCGCACTTATGGTCGATATAAAGCAGCAGTGCAAGGAAAGATTTCATTTCAACACCCTCGCAAGCAGCACCCCTAAGCCAACACCGAGCACCAAAAGGCCGCTCGCAAAAACCACGCCTATTGCAACCCAACGACGGACCGCGGAACGCGTGTATGCGCGGTTCAACTCTACAATTAATTCTCGCGCGTGCAATCGCCCAGCGTCAATATCCTTCTGAATCTCCTCACGCACGGCGATTCCGGCCTTCCGCGCCTCCCTTTCAACACTTCCCAACGCTTCGCGTTGTGCTGAGCGAAAGCCCACTTCTATGCCGGCGACCATTTCTTCTGCGTGGGCTTCGATACTCCCAATCACTTGCTGCAACACCACTTCGTTCATCGTCACCAAGAGCATCGCAGGGTCATCCGGCCTGAGCAGCATCCCGTGACGTGCTGCGACTTCTGCGGTTATCCGTTTTAGGTCGAGCGCGACTACTGGAGTCATTGGACTTCCCCTCTTACTGATGCACACTTTCATTAAACAAATGGAATTGCGTCCAACTGTTCGAAGAGGTCGCGCTGCACAACCCGCAACCTCTGCTTCGCCATGATCGTAAAACCGCTTCCATTCACTGCTTCGTCGAAAGTCATCTTCTGACAGATCATCTCTTCGACATCCCGGCCAAAGGTGTCCGCCGTGCGCCGCACGATCGCCACGGAACCATGCACCTTACCGGCGTGCCTCTTATAAACAGCCATCTCCCTGAATGGTGATCCGTCCTGCAGTACGGCGCCAAAATATTCATTTAACCAGACCACAATATTCTTCTCCCGCATGCTTTCTGCTAACTGTTCGAACCCAACTAGCGTGTCATTCAGCGCTTGGCCTCCTGTAATGACCGAATGAACGAACACCCGTTTACCTCTCTCCCGCAAATAGTCGAGGGCGTGGTTCTCCAGGACGTAGTGCCAGAGAGGTATAAAAGTGGACGCTCCTGTGTCCACAACGAATGTGCCGCTCTCTGTCAGAAACCGTTCCATGAGCAGATCGAATTCACGTTGGTCCACGCTTCCATCTTTTAAGAGTTTCAGGCAGCTCACTGCCAAACCCCGGTATTCGGACAGCGTCTGATTCACTGGGTCGGCATCAATACCGTGCACATCCTGCCCTCTCGACAGTAAATATTGCGACAGGATCGCGGATATCAGGCTCTTTCCAACCCCGCCCTTGCCTTGCAGCGAGATGTGAATCGATGTTCCACCGTTTCCACTATCGTTTGTTTTTGTCATTCGAGTCCTCCGTTGCGTGTTCCGACGTTTTCCAACTCTGCGTACCCCGCCAATGAAAACCAGGTCTGTCTTCCTCTAGTCGTCGTAGATTCGCTAGCGGGTCCCGCTCTCCAACTGTTTCCGCTTTCCCTTCCCTCAGCCCTTGCGCCTCAGAAGATTTATCTTGTTTTCCCCAGTTGCTGGCAGCGGTTAGTTTTCTCATTCTTCTGGCGCGCCAGACTGTCTTGTGAAAACTGTGATAGCTCACTTGCAGACCCTCGCTTTCGAGTGCCTCCCAAATTGTTTTAAGAGTCTGGCCTGAATTCAGTGCCGCTTCTATTCCGGGAAGTAAAGAACGAATAAGCGCGGCTTTTGTCTCAGGGACGGCCTCGGCTAATTTGTCCAGGCATTGGCGGTAGTCTTTTTGCATTGACACGCCTTCCCACGCTGCTGTACATATAGCACCATGCTTTGCGGATGTAAAGTATGAAAAGGCTTTCGGTCGGCGCAGGTAGACGGAAGTCGGCTTAGTTCGGCAGAAGTAGACCGGAGTTGGCAGCAGTCAACTGGAAGTCGACAGAATTCGGCTGACGAGGCCAGTAGTGGACCGAAAGTCGGCAAATGTCGGCGGCAATCGACACTCTTCACCAGGAGTAGGAGCAGCGTGCATGGAATGCAGGCGGATTATCGGGGACGGGCACACGTATTGGAACATAAAGGGTTGGGGCCACTTCGTGGTGTTTGTCTGCGTTAACTACTTATCTTTCAGGCTTTTGGCAGGGGGCCATGTGGAACAAATTCTGGCACCACTCTGGCACCACTGCGGAAAGGTTAGTTTTCATGGTTAAGAGAGCGATTTCGCGCAACTTTCGATACCCTTCCGCCGAGCTGCGGGAAAAAGTTCGGGTTGCTGTCAAAGAACGCGGCTTCCGTTCCGAGCAAGCATTCCTCATCGCCGCTTGTGAACACGAACTGCGGCAGGGCGATAGCACGGAAGCAACAACGCAGTTTGAGGCTCGCGTGGCGGCCACGCTTACGAACCTGGCGAAGCAGGGACAGGGTCTTCACACGCTTGCGCAAGCGCAGGTTGCCCTAACAGACGTTTTGCTGAAGTACGTCATTACTTGTGTTGTGGAACCCCCCGAAGATGCTCTCCCAGCGGCGCGCGTTCGCGCCAGGCTGCGGTATGAAAAGCTAGTGCGCGCCGCGGCGAAAGAGATCTCGAACAAGAACAGAGACACTCTCCGGGAGATGTTAGCCGATGAATGACGAACCGCCAGTTCGATTGCGACCGAGAAAGTCAAAACACAGCCCAAATGACAATCCGCGTAAGTACACAGGTGTCCTCCGATCGATGCTTCGTCTCGTGCAGATGTCGAGGGGAGGACAAGTAACACGGAGCCGATATGGGGAGGATAGGGCAGGTGGGAGCGCCCGGGCGCCCCGCACGTTTAATCAGCGCGTGGCCATCCGGGTCAGCTACTCCGCAAGTAAGAATCCTGGTCAGTGGAAGGCACACGGAAAGTACGTAGCCCGCGAGAGTGCGACGCAGGGAGGACGGGCGGCCGAGGCAGGGTTTAATGCGACCGAACAGAAGTTAGGCATCGCAACCAGGCTCGACAATTGGCAGAGTGCCGGCGACGACCGGCTCTTCAAAATCATCATGTCTCCTGAGTTTGCTGACCGCTTGAACCTTAAGCAATACGCTTGCGAGTTGATGCGACGGATGGAGCGCGACCTAGGCACACAACTTGAATGGGTTGCTGCCGTCCACCACAACACTGAGCATCCCCACGTTCACATCGCGCTTCGCGGACTTGACGAGGAAGGAAGGCCGCTTCGCTTGCCGAGGGAATATATTCGTGCGGACCTGCGCGTGCGGGCTGAAGAAATCGCTACCGAAGCGCTGGGCTATCGTACCCCGGCACAAGCTCAAGAGGCGCAGCGCCGCGAAATAGTTCAAAACCGCTACACCTCTCTCGATCGCGTCCTGCAACGCGCAAATGACGGCTCCTCGTCCCACTTCGTGGTGACTGCCAATCCCAATGACGAGGCCCTGTCGGAATCCTCTCAGCTTCTCCAGAAACACGTTGCCGCACGCCTTATGCACCTTCAAACAATGGGCCTCGCGCAGTTCGTCGCGCCGCACGAGTGGCGCGTGCAGGCAGATTTTGAAAAAGTACTCCGCACGCTACAACAGAGTAGCGACAGGCAAAAGACGCTCGCGGCGCATGGCGCACTGGTTTCCGACAAGCGCCTACCCCTCCAGGTCACCACGCTCCACCAGCTTCAAAGAGTGGCCGGCCGCGTACTTCTCCACACTGAAGATGAACAAACCGGGAAGCGCTACATGCTAGTTGAGGGCACGGACGGGAAAGTGCACTTGATCTATCACACCGAGGCCATCGAGGAGGCCCGAAAACAAGGGAAACTCGCGGTCGATAATTTTATTCGCATTGAGAAACGATTTGCGAAAAGGAAACCCGTCTTGCATGTGGACGATATGGGAGATGCGGTCGCGCTCCTTCAGAATTCTTCGTACTTCCAAAAGGAAGCAGACCTCTTACTTGGAAAGAGCATCCACGATGTCCGGCCAGTATGGGGCGGATGGCTCGGACAATACCAAGCGAAGCTACAAACCACGTTACACCACGCTGGCACACGTAAGCGGGGAGATCCGGGACTCTGCAGGTAGGATATTGACATTCCATCCCTTCATGGTGCTATATGTATAGCTGCATTGAATAGCAGGTCAGTGGATCTCGGTTTTTCTGACCGCTTAAGGGAGGTTTTTCGATGAATAGCAACAACGCAGCCATTCGACAGGATCTAATCGAAAATTCAGTGGACCACCAAGTCTCCACTCTCACAAACTCCGCAGCTTCGCCGGGACAACTGGAAACGCTGCTCAACTCGGGACTCGATCACGATCTTATAGAGTGGCCGCGGCAATACCTGGAAACTTATCTCGATTCCGATGCGACAGGCCGCGTCCCCCTAAATACCGAGCAGCTCCAGGATGTTCTCGAAGCGGCCTTTGACCGCGACGGAACAGCGGCACGCGATTATCTCGAAGAGTTGAACGGTGAACGTGGACCGATGAACCTAGGACACTCCACGCTGCAAATCGTAACCAGACACGTTGAAGGGAAAGACACCGGCTACGAGCTGCTTTTCGACCCGACTGACAGCCAAGACCTGAAACACCTGATCGAGCAATTAGACATCCGGGCGTGGGAGAAACAAAACGAGGAGATCACTCCCACTCTCGAAACAAAGCCCGATATAGAACGACGCGAGACTACTGCATCTGTCGCGACGCACCAGCCCGGAAGTGGGGCCGTTGAGATTCACGACAAAATTACGGGCGCGGATGTCCGCAAGTTGCTTGGCGGTGGCGAGTTGCCCGCAGGTCTCCAGTCCGCACTGAAAAAGATGGGCCCGGATGCACTGGTTAATGATGCACAAACCGATAGCGGAATCTACCGTGGTGCGATCATCGGCGAAACTGATAAAAAGCTGATTCAACAAATCACTTCGCGTACCGTGGTTATCCATCCGAAAGACCTTCTCGACATACTCCCGGCTGTGGGCGAAAACGTGCGCATTGCCTACAGCAACGACAGGGCCCGCGTCGTCCCAGTCAAGGACAGGAGCAAGACGCAGGAGGTGGGACGGTGAATCAACTAACTGCTTACCGAAAGCCAAGAGATCCCGGCTACGTCGGTGGGTTCTACTGGCCTCCAACAATCGTCGGTTTTATCGGGCTCTTCTTAACGAATGTAATTGCGACGCAGTTTGTCGCTTGGCGCTTCGAGAATCAGCCCGCGCTCGGCCCCGCCTTGCTCCGCATCGGCTCATTCTCGTTATACGCACCTTATAAGTGGCTGGTGTGGATTTGGACAGAGGGAGGCACGGCGGATATTAGAATCAAACTTCCATTGCTCATCGGCGCGGGCATTGTTGTGGGCGGGTCCTTCGCCTCCGGCGCCCTCTTTTTTCTCCTGAATCTCGCGCACACAAAGGCGCTCTCGAAAAACACCGAGGACCTTCACGGTTCGGCGCGGTGGGCCACGAAAGCTGATATCGAGGAAACCAATCTCATTCAGGCAAAGCAGGGCGTGTATGTCGGAGGCTGGCACGAACGGTCCATCAAGCACCTCCACTACTTGCGGCACAACGGCCCGGAACACATCCTCGCGTTTGCCCCTACACGGAGCGGCAAGGGCGTAGGCATCGTCATTCCTACACTCCTGGCGTGGGCGGAGAGCACCGTGGTCTACGACATTAAGGGGGAGAATTGGGCCAAGACGGCGGGTTTCCGCAGCCAGGCCGGGCAAATCTGTTTCAAGTTCTCCCCGGTAGAGCCTGAGAGTTCCTCCCGATTCAATCCACTAGCCGAGATTCGCCTTTTTACGGACCGCGATGTTTCCGACGCTCAAAACATTGCGAACATGCTCGTCCGCACCGGGGAAGACAGTCCGCAAGAACGCTACTGGCAGGACGCCGCCGCGTCGATTACCACGGGGATGATCCTCCATGTGTGCTACGCCGCCGCACTCGACGGTGGGCAAGCGTCTCTCAGCCAGCTCGCCGGCGTCTTCACTCGACCCGGTTTCAATTTCCGCGAAACCCTGACTGAGCTTCTCACTTACACACACGACAAGGACAACGCACACGGTTGGCGGCTTCCGACGGGTGAAGCGACCCGCACCCATCCCGTCGTAAAAGAGAAAGTCCAGGAAATGCTCGACAAGGAAGACAAGGATTTTTCCGGCGTCTTGTCTACTGCGAAGACGGCACTGACGCTTTACAGCGATCCTCTTGTTAGCCGCACCACTTCCGTCAGCGATTTTACGATCCAAGACCTTGTGAACCACGAGCGGCCAGTATCGCTCTACCTTGTTGTGCCTCCGAGCGACAAGATTCGGCTTCGTCCGCTCATGCGCCTGATCTTTACCATGATCGTCAACCGGCTCACCGAAAAACTCGATTTTCAGGGTTCCGAGCAACTCCGCAACAAACATCGGTTGCTCTTCCTGATTGACGAATTTCCGTCCCTCAAGCGCATGGAGATTTTCGCGGATGCGCTCTCCTACATGGCTGGGTTTGGCCTGAAGGCATACCTCATTACGCAGGATATTCGCCAGATCGTTGACGAATACGGACGCAACGAGAGCATCGTCAGTAATTGCCAGGTTCGCGTTGCTTTTGCGCCCAACCAATACGACACCGCGGAACTCCTCAGCAAGATGACAGGGACACAAACAATTAGGAAAGCCTCTTTCAATTTCTCAGGATCGCGGATGTCTCCCGTCCTTGACCGCGTCAGCACGCACATGGACGAGATAGAGCGTCCGCTGATGACACCGGACGAGATCATGCGCTTGCGGCCGCCGAAAAAAGAGCGCGGCGGCAATCAGGAAAAGATCATTGCTCCCGGCGATATGCTCATTTTTGTTTCCGGACACTACCCTATTTACGGCACGCAGATGCTCTATTTCTTTGACCCCATCCTGCGCTCCCGCGCTGAAATCCCCCCGCCGACAAAGTTTTATTCCATTCACGACGGAGGGCTTTCGCCCCAGGACCCACTCCCGGACTTCGCACCTCGCCCAAAACCAACATCGGGCCCACGCCCAAACCGCCGTCTGCCGGCTTCGTCTGGCGGTGGCCCTGGCGCAGACTCACCAATCGACCAACCGGCACCACCTCCGGGCTCCGCTCTCCAGCGATCCCCAGGTTTGTTTGACCGCTTGGATTTGAATTCGGAGCGATGAGCAATGCAGGAAAACCGCTTTCAACTTGCCGGTTATCTCGCAGCGAAACCGACGCTACGCTACTTGCCCTCCTCCATGCCGGTTGCAAATGCCCGACTTGGACAAACGTATCGTTTCCCGCGCAAAGATAAGCCTGCTGAGCACACCAATTGGTTCAGCCTCGTCTTCTACGGGGACTTGGCGATCCTTGCGACCGAACTTGAGAAAGGCACAAACCTTTACGTCGATGGCACCTTCGACCAACGGCCCTTCGTCGGGCAGGACAAATACACGCGCTATGTCTATGAAGTCACAGTGCACAAATTCTTCGTAGTTGGTGGCGCGGGGCAAGACCTACCGGGTCCGCCTAAACCGCACGCCACATTACCGAATGAGGTCATGACCGATGGCGCTCCGTCTATCGAATCCTCTGAAATTCAAGATACCTGGCTCCTATGAACTACACCATCGACTCCGCCGCGCAGCTCTCTGGGCCTGCCTGCTGGGATCTCCCTTCTTTCTCGGGCTTATTGCGGGCTGGGTATTCGGCATCCGCGTTAATCTCACTCCCTCACTACCGCTTGGCTTCTACGTCACCACCCATTCGTCAAACGCAAAACTTGTTGAGTTCTGCCCGCAAGGAAACGCGGCCTATATCTCGCTCACCCGCCAATATCGCACCGCAGGGGCTTGCCCCGATGGCGGAGCGCCGCTTCTCAAACCAGGCGTCGCATTTCCCGGAGACGAAGTGAAGGTGAGCGCAAATGGAATTCGAGTCAATGGACAATTGCTTCCCAACAGCGCAGGACGATTCCGCGACCACCTCCAACGCCCGCTCGATCCGTGGCCCTATGGCACCTACAAAGTCGAACCAGGAACGGTGTGGGTCATCTCTTCGTTCAATAGCTACAGCTTCGACAGCCGCTACTACGGCGCGATTCCAGATTCCGCCATTCGGCACCATCTCCGCCCACTGTGGACGTTTGCTACCGAAGTTCCTCAGCAGTAGCGTTACGCTTCCCCTCGTTGCCGCCACGACGGGGGCGATCGCCTGGAGCGGTCACCTCACAGCGATCCCTCTGTCCCTCGTCGCTCCGCTCCTTGTCTACGGCGCGAAATCCAGAACGCATGCCTATGCTTCGATGTTCTGCTACTACGCAGCGGCGAGTTGGCCTCTCATCCCCGGAGCGCGCGTCTTCTTTGGAGAAGACGGGACGCCGCTCGTTGGCCTGGTCCTCTGTCTAGCCGCGGCGGCGCTGTTGGGGTTGACCTGGGGGTTGCTCTTCACCCGCACTCGGGGAAAAGCGGCAATCGCTGTGCCCATTTGCATTTTACTGACGGCGATTCCGCCCCTTGGAATCATCGGATGGGCTTCGCCCCTTCTTTCCGCGGGTGTTCTTTTTCCCGGCTCGAAGTGGCTCGGCCTGGCTTTCATCATCGTCTTTCTCAGTCTCTTCCGCTTTAAGCCTTTGCAGAGCCTCCTCAGTTTGATGCTCTGTACTCTTGTCTTTCATTTTCAGTACACGCAACCGCAGCCCCCGGCGGGATGGGAAGCCGTCAACACAAACTATGGAGGCGCGGGGCAAGGCGACCCCGATTTCACGACCGAATACAACACGGACCAATCCATTCAGAGTGCGATCATCCAGTCACATGCGGTCGTGCTGCTCTTGCCAGAACACCTGATCACGCACTGGAACGATTCTACGGAAGCGTTTTGGGGAGATACCTTAACTGCGGTCGGAGCGCAGCACCGCACCGTCCTTCTTGGAGCTGGTATCAACCGACCGGCCACCCCGACAAATCCATTTGCACAGAATCGCTACTTGAATGTCCTGCTTGCCCGCGGGGAGGAAAACCTCGCGGTCTATGAAGAACGCATTCCGATTCCAATTGCAATGTGGAAACCTCTTGGCGATGACGGAGTTCCACTGAAGCTCTTCGCCCGCGGAACAATCCGCATCCACAATCAAAACGCCGCCGTACTTATTTGTTACGAACAAGTTCTCGTGTGGCCGTTTCTTTCTTCCGCTCTCGAGCATCCGACTGTTCTCTTGACCGCTTCGAATGACTATTGGGCTAAGGGCACCCGTATTCCGGCGCTTCAGCAATCAAGCGCCGCGAGCTGGGCGCGACTATTCCATCTTCCCGTCCTTTCGGCCACGAATTTCTAATGCGCCTTACAAGAATCATTCTCGGAACGATCCTCGCTTTCGCCGGTAGGGCCTCTCTTGCACAAGCACCAGCCGCCAGCCCCAACACCAAGATTTCCGTAGCCTCGTTTCGTTCGCTCGCGCAATCCTGCGCGACGAACGTCCCCGTCAGCACCCTCGAAGCCATCGCGCGGACCGAATCGGCGCTTTACCCCTACGCCCTCAGCATCAACCGTCCTCACCAACTTGCCAGGCGCCAGGGATGGAATCGCGGCACCATCACCCTTGAAAGACAGCCTGCATCGCTTGAGGAGGCGATTGCGTGGACCAAATGGCTTTTCGCGCAGCGTATCACGGTCAGCATCGGTCTGCTCCAGGTGAACAGCGAGCACGCCGCCCTTTTGCATCTCACACCGGAACAACTGTTTGACCCTTGCACCAATCTCCGTTCCGGCGCTGCTCTTCTTTCTGCTACTTACGCAGCAACAGCTCGCATTCACGGTGAGGGCTTCGCCGCCCTCGATTCCGCTCTTTCTTACTACAACACCGGATCTCCGACAGCCGGACTCACCAACGGATACGTGCAGCAGGTCAAAATCCACGCAAAGCCTTCAGAACACCAACCATGATTCACTTTCGCGATTAAAGCAGATCCCCCGCAAATTCCCTTCTCCGCAAAAGGCTGCGCCCGGTCCCGCGCTTGTCCCGTCAAGGGTTTTCGCCCCGCTCCAATAAACGGCTCACCCCGCCGCCCTTGACGGCGCGCGCGCCCGTTCGCAATGAGCCCGCTATGAAGGGAATTTGCTTCTTTTTTTCGAGCAGTAAAACCGCTCGAAAAAAGGAAAAGGAGAAACAACAATGACGAATAACCAAAACCATGAAACTTGGGCAGAACTGCTGCACAGCGCCGTCCGCACGCCGGGAAAACTTCTCGCAGCTTACACCGCTTTCCACAACTACTCGTTTGGGAATGCCTTGCTTGCCCTCACCCAGTGCCACCGCCGTAACTTGGAGCCGGGACCGCTCAATACCTATCGAGGCTGGTTGGAATTCAAACGCCAAGTCCGTAAAGGCGAAAAGGGCATCACCCTTTGCATGCCGATGCAGTACAAGAAGCGCGCTCGGAAAGATGAGCCGGAAGGCGTGGAAAGCGAAGAAGTGACGCGGTCCACGTTCGGCTTTCGCGCCTATTGGTTTGTCTTGGCGCAAACGGACGGAGAGGCAATGGACACGATACCCATTCCCGGCTTTGACTTGGACACCGCCCTCCGTACGCTGAACATCACGCGCGCGGAATTTGACGAAATGAACGGCAACATCCAGGGCTTTGCCACAGGCCGAGAAATCGCGATCAGCCCAATTGCAGCAATTCCGCACAAGACGACGTTTCATGAAATCGCCCACTGTGTTCTGCAACACACCACAAACAAAAAACTCGTGGACTCCGAAGCCACGCCGATGAATCTCCGCGAAGTGGAAGCGGAAGCAGTTGCACTCATCTGCTGCGAAACGCTCAGCCTCGACGGAGTGGAATACGCTCGCGGCTATATCCAGCATTGGCTTAGAGGCCAAAGGGAAATCCCGAATCACAATGCGGCCCGCATCTTCACTGCCGCAAGCATGATTTTGAAAGCAGGCAATCCACTGGAAATGGGCTGTACGCTCACCGCTTAGCGCAGTTCTTGACTTCCGGTTCGTCGAAGAATCCCTGACAGAAAGGCAAGTCTGACTGCCGCTCGTGCCCCCGAAAATTGTCGTCCAAACCGGATCATGGGCCGCATTTGTACCCTTGCGAATTGCTAGTTGGTCGCCGGCCCAAGTGCCGGAACGGCGTAAGCTTTCTTAACCCGACATCATAATGTGTCGCCTGTGCGTACGTGCCCCTGCAGTTCAACCAAGTAGGGCTTGACAACGAAAGCGTTAGCAGCTCTACTGAGAGCCGCATGGGAGTCATATGCCAGCAGCAGCTTCTTACCAGTATCGAATAGTTGCCGACCAGAATTTCATAGTTGCAACTCGTGACGCGGGATACCGGAATCTCGCGACGGCACTTGCGGAACTAATTGACAATGCTATACAGGCTGGTGCGACCTGCGTTCGAATCTTCGCTGATTGCGGCACACCTTCACTTTCTCAAATTGCCGTTCTAGATGACGGCAGCGGTATGTCCGCCCCGGCCCTGCGGATGGCGCTTCAGTTCGGAGGAACCACCAGATTCAACGACAGATCGGGCCAAGGCAGGTTCGGCATGGGCTTGCCAAATAGCTCGTTGAGTCAGGCCAGACGAGTCGATGTGTACTCTTGGCTCAGCCCGGAAGCCGCAAGCTATTCATACCTCGATTTGGACGCGGTGGCGAACGGAAAGCTCCGATATATCCCAAGACCTCAAGCCGTTCGCGTCCCAAGCTGGGCAGTTGAGTATGCTGGCCCCTCAGGAACATTGGTGATATGGCGAAACTGCGACCGCGTGCCGACCGTTGAGAAGACAGCGCTCATTCAGCATCTTCACGTGAACTTCGCGCGCATGTACCGCTACCACTTGTGGGACGGCTTTAGACTCCTCGTCAACGACCAACAGGTTTTCGCTATTGACCCCATGCTATGCGACCGACGCGCTGCGCTCAGGGGGGCGACGGAATTTCAAACACCTCTCTTTTACACGATGAAAGTGCCGCGCGAACCACAAAGAACTGCCCAGGTGAGAGTTCGATTCGCCGAGTTTCCAATTGCCAAATGGCACGGTTTATCTTCAGCGGACAAACGCTCACGCGGTATTACTCGACGTGCTGGAGTCTCCATTGTTCGAGGAAATCGTGAGGTTGCCTATGGATGGTACTTCATGGGTGCAAAGCGCAAAGAGAATTATGACGACTGGTGGCGCTGCGAGATTACCTTTGACCCTGAACTCGATGAATATTTTGGAGTCACAAACACCAAGCAGCAAATTTCACCAGTTCCCGAGCTTGAGGATACGCTGTCGAAGGATCTGGAGCCGATGGCTCGCCTACTGAATTCACGTGTGAGGGCGACCTTCAACACCCTTCGAAAAGACAGCCCTGCGGCACGGCTCGCTGTAGTCCGTGACCGCCTCTTGCCACCAGCCACCTCACTCGTTTCCAGTTCGTGCGTCAGTGTGGATGCACGAAGAAAAGTTCACAGTAGTGGATTTCAGTACAAGATCGAAGAAGCTGCATCTTCCGACGATTCCTTTTATTCGATCCGTCTGTCTGGGGCGAAGCTCATCGTCGTTCTTAACACCAACCATCCGTTTCACAGGCACTTTTTCCAGAACAAATATAAGGATGGAAGTAACGAACGCTATCGTCTGGAGTGCCTGCTTTTTGCTTTAGCGCGCGCTGAGGCAGAAATCAAGAACGAACGGGAACTCGATTTTTGTCGCCGTAGGCGCATTCGGTGGAGCAATGTCCTCGCAACCTTTCTCGGAAATTAGAAGTCTGGAGACTCGCGAACAAGTCAACGTCGAACCTCAAATAGGCCGGCGTGCGCGGAAGATCGTTCGAAGCTTCGCGCGAAGACTAATCCAAGCTCAGGACGATCACGAAGCATTACTACTTCGAGAGAACTTTCTAAAGAAGGCTGATGCTTTGGGCCGAGACGCGCAGGCACTCCGCGTTTCTCTAGGAGTTCTTTTCGACCTGACGCTTCAGGGATGGGTTCTAACTCTCACGCGCTCTGCAATCCGCGCCAAACCACCTGAACCCGACCACAGTTCTCCAGAAAATGAAAAACGCCGATTGCGCCACGGACATCTGCATGAGCGCAACAATCAGTTGCGTCAACCCTCGACTCGCGATTTCATTCGTAAAATGGAGCGGCAACACCCGGGACCCCGTGGATGGGTATCCATCTTTTCTCTCATGCGCGACGGACGGGAACTCGCCGAAAAGTTACGTGGAGCCGCAGCGCTTCGGGACGAATCCGAACGAAGCACTCACCTGAAGACTTGTATTTCACCTTACCTTCAAGTTGTCGACAGCACTGCCTATTGTGAACTGACGGGTTTAAGACTGGGCGATATTTGGCGATATTTTCGGCATACTTGGACGACACCCTACAACAGCACCCCTGGTCGAAAGATCTGGATAATTGTCCGCGACCGTGCTGCACGCAACCACCCCGTTATTGGGATCGCAGCGATTGGAAGTGCCGTAGTTCAACTCTCGGCTAGAGACCGTTGGATAGGTTGGACATCCGAAAAATTTCTCGAGCAACTGAGCCTCAGGCCCGCTGTCAAATGGGCACGCTGGGTGAAAATATCTCTCAAGGCCCTAGCCAACAACATCTACAAGAAAGACTTTCTCAAGGAACGTATCGTTGCCACCAAAGATCTGAAATTCCCAAGCGAGGAGACTATCAGCAAACTTCTCCATGAATCGGCTAAGGCTCGCCGCCGCCACCAAAAATATCCTAAACGTGATGAGCACAAAGGCCGAGGTCGGTCCCCTAAGGCCATCTGGAGGAAACAGACGGCTCTTGATCTCTTTAGAGCAAAGCGCGCTGAATCGCTGGCCGAATTATTGACAGCAAAAATGGGACTTCGACGAGCAGGCTTCATGAGGGCCAATGGACCCGATCTCAAGAAAGCGCTGGGGAGTGGTCAGGGTAGACGCGCGCTCGAAATCATCCTGAGGCAGATTAAGGCGGCACACGTTGGCATCGACATGCTGGACATCACCGTGTGTGGCGCCGTTCCTCCGTATAACTCCATTCTTGGCGGAAAACTCGTGTCACTACTTCTTACAAGCCCCGAAATCGTCAAGGCGTACACGCGGAAGTACTCAAGAACTCCGAGCATCATTGCATCCTCTATGGCTGGACGTCCTATTCGGCGTGCTCCGAAGTTAGTGCTCTTGGGGACAACTAGCCTTTATAAGGTGAATCCTAGTCAATACAACCGTCTTCGAATTGACGGAGCAGACGTCGGGGGCAGGCGAGGCGAAGGCATTCGTTTCGAATGTTTAGGAGAAAGCGAGGGGTTTGGCTCGTACCACCTTTCTCAGGAGACTGCTCGCGAGGTTGAAGCATTGTTGGCACAGAGTCACCCAGGAACGAGAGTTAACAGTATTTTCGGTGAGGGAGTCAATCCCCGACTGCGCAAGCTGCGGGCGGGCGTTGATTTGCTTGGGCTCGATTCAAATAAGCTCCTGAATCATCGGAGTTCACGGGTAGTTTACGGAGTGCCACTTGCGTCGAATTTTCGTGATGTGCTCCTTGGACTGAACGTCAGGCCGCGCTATGTTTTCCCGCAAACTCATCCCCCCAAAGTGACTGAAAGGATTGTGGACTTTTGGATTCGCAGATGGCTAGTCCGGCGCATTTTGAACGAAAGCGTGTTGGAATCTACGGCTTCGCATTCTCTTTTTCACCCGATTTCCCATGGCGCACGCGTATTTGTACCCGTAACGGGTGAAGAAACTTCACGCGCCATTGACCAAGACGGCACACTGCATCAGTCGGAAGACTCGTCGCTTCCGACCTCTGCGCCTACCATGATAACTGTCTCGTGTAGTCCATAGGGCTAGACTGGGGGTAACCTCGTGGTTCCTGTCCGGATCCTCTTCCCCCTCAGAGGAGCAGCGACGGAGCGATGCCTTCGAACCTTGCGTTGTGGCAAGAACGTCTGGAGAAACATTTCTCCAGCGTTCGTGACGAACGTTCCATGCTGCACGGTGAACATCCAGTCTTTGCGTTGGAACACGGCCTCGCAGAAGATGAGATCTCTGAACTGATCGCTCAGATCAGCAACCCTTCTGCTCCGCCACCACCGTCAGACCGACACTGGCTCGTCTGGACCGTCTATGCGACGGAACTAGGATACGAATATGCAGGCGACGAGTACTGGCTTACCTTCGAAGAGAAGACTCCGGGATGGCCTGAGCGAGCAGATCGTAGTTGGCTGCGGGACTGCTTCTGGAAATTCTGCAAAACCTATCACGGGGCGAAACCGGCCGGCGCCTGGGCCAGACACTTCTCGATCATTTGCTGGCCCATTAGTCATGCAATTTTACCCAAAGATCTCCAGCGCCAACTCGCTGAGATTCTCTATCAGATCCGCTATTTATTTCGGAAGGAATTATTCGACTCTCCGCAATTGCTGGGTAACGAAATCGCGGCACGAAGTTGGATGGCCAGCCCGCGATTCCAAATCCTAGCCGACGAACCAGTCCTTCTCGGCCAAATTGCGGCTGCATTGCTAATAGGCGAAAGCGATCAGGCGAAGAGTTTGATCCTTCCTGACACCTTACTCCGCATTGCTAGGAATTTGGATAAGGAACGACGTTCGCGAGAGTGGCTAAAAGATGCGCGAGCAGCCGCGAAAGCAAAACTCAGTGGCCTTGCCCGAGCGTTTGTAGTCCCTCCCGAAGCCAGAGAACTACCTCCACGCCAGGAACTGCAAACCCTGGGGATTGAGCCGCGTGTGTACCTACGCCCGATTTCTCATTCGTGGGAAGTAGTCCTTGAAATCCCCGATCTTGCGCCGCTCCTCTCCAAATTTCCCGATCTCCACGAAGTTCTCGGTGGCACCTGTGTTGTGACTGGCTCCAGTGGCCGCCCGCTGGCACGTGGACGATTGTTGCACTATGGTCCTCAGAACGTTGTTCTCAAACGTTGGCCCGATCCGACAGAAATATTGTTGCAGTTCGAAAGACGAACACCCCAATTGGAAAATCTTCTCAGTGCTGAATGTATGTTGCGGCCAGGACCTAACTGGCTTTTCAAGATATCAACGGAGGGAATCGCACGGGAAATTCGGGGACAAGTCATTCGACCCGGAAACAAATACATCCTTCTGAACACTGGACACATTCCTCTGCACCAAGACACGCAACCTGCCTCAGTGCAATGCGATAATGTATATGCCGCTCGGCTTGATATTCCCGACGTGCTGTCCGACGAAGGGCTACAGCATTTCGTCGGTCTTGGCCTAAAACCCGCTAGACATATCGACGTACGCCCTGCTGGTTTGCCACCCGTAAATTGGGATGGCGAGGGGCATGCAGAATGGTTGTCGAGCGATCTTCCTTGCATCTGCGTCTCAAGCGACCATCCGATCAAAGCCCTCACGTTTAATCTAGAGAGTTCTTTTGGAAGTAAACTGGATATTGTACCGAGTGAAGCTGGCGAGCGCGTCTTCGTCGCGTTGAATGAGCTTCCTCCCGGCGATCACATTCTGCATGTCCTAGCGCAGTCGTCTTCTGACGAGATTCTGATTGGACGACTAGATTTGACAATCCGCCCTCCACGTCCTTGGCAGCCCGCTCTAACCGAACAGAACGCACTTTTTGTGATTGTCGCTCCGCCAAATCCTTCACTGGAACAATTGTGGGAAGGCAAGGTTGTCCTTGAGCTTCAGGGGCCAGCATCCCGACAGGCTAGCTGCGGGCTGTCGTTTTCATCTGAGGGATTACGACACACCCCGTCGCTCCGCAAGCAGCTTCCGCCCTTCTCGCTTCCACTCGTTACGGAGGGGTGGAACTCTTATTTTGAGACTAACGTCCGTTCGGATTCAGTCATTCAGCAATTCTACGATTCTGCGAGTTCGTGCGAACTTCAATTCACAGCAGAAGAACTCGGTCAATTCACTCTAACGTGTCGCCGCGAGTTTTCTCCCTTGCGCTGGATTGTGAGATGGGAAAATCACGCCTATGTGCTACGACTGCGAGATGACACGGGCGATTCAGCTACTCTGGTGGTCCTTCGTTATGAGTTTGAGGGACCCGACACGCCAATTCCCCTGAGTCTGGTTGAAAAAGACCACCAGTTCAGGGTCCCTGAGTCGGGCGGACTGTTTTTAGCACGGTCCACAACTTCCAGGAGGAATATAATCCTGCCTCCGCTCGTGCGCTCGTTGGAGGACCTACGAGTAGAACCAGTCCTACGCGGATGCGGTGGGGATGCTCAAAGTGTTGGCAGCCTAATCATTCTGTACGACATCTGGTCGGAAGCTCGAATTACAGGGGATCCGCTGTCTGCAGCAAGGCAAAATGATGTTCTCACAGCTCTTATGAAGGCGATCATCGAGCAATTCTGTGGGAGCGACTGGCTTTCTCAGGAACTCGCATTCCACGAAGCCAAAAACGACTTGCGCCCGCTGAAATCCGCCATTTCACGAAAGATAGCCCTCGCTGGTTTTGGGGCGGCCCTAATGGCCAAGTCCGTTGAGCTAAACCAACAGAGGTGTTCGCAGAGAGTCTCTACATTTTCCCAAATTGCACAGAATTACCTACAATTGCCCGGATTCGCCAGTTTTCCTGCTAGCTCCAAAGATCTTTACCTTTGGATAGCCGAGTTTGTATTGCGGCTGATGACGGCACCCCAAACCTTAGTTCATTGGGCGGGAAGCGACTTCCATCTCGGGATCGAATACGTACTCCAATGCCCTCCCTTCGCTAGGGGTGGCCGCTTTCTCACCCTCGCCCTTTCCTTCATGAATGTATCCCAGCGCCGTGGCCTCATTCGTCCTCCCGGATGGGACTGGCAATGAGACGTATCAACATATCCGAACTTCACGAGCTTGGCGTTAGAAGCCTCGGGCTTGATGCCTCTAGCCTTGACCTTACAAGCGTGGAAGGCATTGCTGGCGCACTTCGTAGAGCAGCAGGATTTTCCTGTCCGTGCTCGGAGGAAGAACTCATTGCCTATGTCTTCCAGTCGATCCGCGATCTTGTCTCCAACACGGAGGAACTACACGATCTTATCGACGCAACCCTTCAAGCCTTGCTCGGCTACGGAGATCTCGTGGAATGTCGAATGCTTGCAGGGGACGCGGCAAACAATTCCAACACGCTACTTTATCTAACCCCACCCAGCTTTGTGGCACGCAGGGACGGCAGCGTCTTTTTGCTGGGCATTGCTCCCGACGATTTGTCTCCTCTACCAGCGCAGTATTTATCACGAGTCGAGCGTGACGGCCACGTGAGACGCATACAGCCCCTAACTGAAGAGAACCTCGCTTTGTGCCTTGTTCAATTCGGCTTCTGGGAACTACCTCTTGACCAGTGGCTTCGCACGCCATTGGCCGAGCCCGCCCGACAATACTTGACGAGATTTGATGAGCGGCTTGGTTCCTCCCCTCCCGCTGGCTCCATTCCTGGCCTTCGAATGCTCGATCCGTCGAAATCGGTACGGTTTTATCCGGGGCGCTGGACGCAGCTACGAAATCAGACGGGGAAGTTTGTGGGACGACGCCCACAAGCGTACGGAGCCGATCTCTGGTGCTACGCGGAAATAGAAAATGGCCACATTCAAAAAATGCTGGACTTCCCCCAGTTTGAGAAGAGATGGAGGCCTTGTGATGAGGCCTGGAGACTGCAATCCGCAATAGACGCCTGCAATTCCAAGCCTCAGCATTATCGCGTGCGGCCTGGACCTACGAGAGAAACATCGGTGCTCGACCTTTTCTCTCCCGTACCACTGTGGGCTCAGCGACGCTGGGACCTCACAGGCCACCCCACTCCTCGGAGTGGGAGCTTGTTCTCCTATGTGCTTCCCGCAAGTGCCTTGGACGAGGAACTTCGGTTTTTGAAGAGCATGCTCTGGCTGATTGATTCGAGAGAGGTAGGGTAGTACGTTGGCTGAGACAATCGTTCAAACAATTCAGCAACTCCACCTGTCGCTCCGAGATTACATCGAGGCCGCCTATCACATCAGCAACCCAATTCTCGTAGCCCAAAGAAAATCTCTCTTGAATCAACTCGGGGTGATTCACCAACGTCCATACCTCGAAAGCACACGTCGCTATCAGACTCAGGAAAAGTTTGCCGACATCCACGGTCTCGACCCGGCCGTCCTTGAAATATTTGACACCATTTCCTCTGCCTCGAATGGTCTTCCGCTCATCATTCACGATCCGCCGTTCGCGCACCAAGCAGAAGCCGTGCGCCAAGCCCTCGTCGAACATAAGAGCTTGATGGTGACCACCGGCACTGGATCAGGCAAGACAGAGAGTTTTCTGCTACCTATTCTCGGCAAGATCGCGATTGAGGCGACAAAGCGGCCAAGTGTTTTTCAATCTTTCCCTGCCGTCCGGGCGATGATTCTGTATCCGATGAACGCCCTCGTGAACGATCAGCTGGGACGACTACGATTGCTCTTTGGTGATCCTCGACTGACGCGCAAGTTTACGGAATGGGCCGCCAGGCCTGCGCGATTTGCAAGGTACACCAGCCGGACGCTCTATCCCGGTGTGCGCAATGCAAAAAAAGACCAGGAGCGCCTCGCCCCGCTCTCGAATTACTACGTGCGGAACCTTAGCAGGGCACTTGATCCTGCCGACCCCCAACACACGGTCGCACAAAGGTTAGTGAGAGCCCTCCAAGACAGAGGCAAATGGCCGGCAAAGCCCGATCTGATCAAGTGGTTTGGTCAGAAAAAGTCGCGATGGCAGGACTCCAAATCTCGAGCTTTTTTGCGCTGTGTCACGCTACCCGGTGACCCGGAGCTTCTTACGCGACATGAGGTCCAGGAAGCACCACCCGATATCCTGGTGACAAACTATTCCATGCTTGAGTACATGTTGATGCGCCCGTTGGAACGACCGATATTTGATCGAACAAAGCAATGGCTTGAATCAAATCCCGACGAAACCTTCCTTCTTGTCCTCGACGAGGCACATCTTTACAACGGGGCCGCGGGCGCTGAGGTCGCCCTCCTCATCAGACGTCTGCGGAAGCGACTTGGGATTGACGCCGAGCGCTTGCAAGTCATCTGCACGAGTGCAAGCTTCGGAAATCCGCTCTATGCATCTCAGTTTGGAGCCCAACTGACGGGAAAGAATCCGCGCGATTTTGCCACGATCGCTGGAAATCTCTCATTGCGAACGCCATCCCAAGCTGGGACGTTACCGGATGCTGAGGCTCTTGCAGCAATAGATTTGACGCAATTCAACGAATCCGATGCGGCTGCTCGTATCGTTGAGGTGCGTACTTTTCTCGAATACCGGGGCGTGCAAAACCGCAATGATCTGGAGCTCGCCCTATATGATGCGCTTTCTTCCTTCCAACCGATGAACCGGCTAGTCAATCTCACAATGAATGAAGCACGTCCTATCGAGGCGCTTGGCGAAGACATATTTCCTGGGATTGAACCCAATTTGGGAGCCAGGGCAGTAACCGCGCTTACCACGCTTGGGAGTCTGGCGCGGAAAGCCAAGAACGAACCTGGTCTTCTTCCATGTCGGGTGCACGCCTTCTATCGTGGCTTGCCCGGGCTTTGGGCTTGTCTCGATTCCAACTGTTCTCAATTGCCTCCGCCACAGCGAGGCGGCCCCACGGGCAAACTCTTTGGCCAGCCCCAAGAGACTTGTCAGTGCGGTGCGCGTGTACTTGAGCTTTATACCTGCCGGAACTGTGGCACGGCATACGCGCGCGCCTATACCGACAACCTCGTGGAACCCAATTTTCTATGGAGTGAAGCTGGATCTGAGTTCCGGTCGTTCAAAGGCGAGATTACTGAGTTGGAGCCCTTGGACCTCCTATTGGAGGAACCAGTATCAGTGGATGTGGAACCCGCGGACTATGACCTGGTCACTGGTAGATTGAATCCGCAAAAATCAGGCGAACGCATTCGGCGCGTATTCCTCCGCAAAGAAAGGACACTCACACCTGCCAATGGCGAAGACGGCGAGGCGGCACGCGATGCAAAAGCTGGAGAGTTCCGTCCCTGCGGTGTATGCGGACAAACAGCAGCATACGGAAGAACCTACGTGCAAGATCACCAGACGAAAGGTGACCAACCATTTCAAGCCCTCATTGCCAAACAGATCCAAGTCCAACCTCCCAGTAATGCCCAGGCAACACGGCTTGCACCGCTCCGCGGCCGAAAGGTGCTGATTTTCTCTGATTCGCGCCAAACTGCAGCCCGACTTGCACCAAATCTTCAAAAATACTCAACTCTTGATGCACTGCGTCCATTGATCTTGGTTGGCTATCGGTATCTGCAACAGATTCAGATCTTGAAAGAGGCTCTTTCCCTTGAGGATTTGTACTTTGCAGTTCTTCTTTCCGCAAAGTTGTTAAATGTACGTCTTAGACCAGAACTTAGAACTGGTGAGCACTTCAACGAAGAATCAGTTGTAGAGCAGGCCATCCAGAGTGGCGGCATTTCAGATCCAACGCAACTATTGATTCTCTGGGGCAATTTACGCTCGGCTCCCATGCCCGAATCCCTCCTGGCTGCAACGATGGACGCCTTCCAGGATCGTTACTACGGTCTTGAGGCGCTGGCGCTCGCTTCAGTTACAGAAAGAGCGTCGCATTCGCGGAATATCGTTACCCTGCCGGACATACCCGGCGTCGCCACAACAGATGCCGCAAAGCTTGCTGTGGTCAGGACTTGGTTCCGCGGTTGGCAGCGTTTAGGTTTTTGGTTGGGGAAAATGCCCGCGGGTTGGTGGCAACTAAACGTGCGAGCGCATGCCACTGGGAATTTTACTCTCCTCAACAATTTCTTAAGGGACAAGGCTTCCAAATCGATTTTCCAGAAAGCATGGCTTCCGCAGCTCCTAGTCTGGTTCGCGGAGCCCGTTCCGGGAGATCAGTATCGGTTGAAGGGAAGCGAACTATCATTGCTCATCAGCACTGAATGGTCTTACTGCAAGGTATGCCGAACCCCACAACGTCCCATCCCCGGATTATCGGTGTGCGTAAATTGTGGAAAGGGCAAGGCAGAACCAATTGATCCCGACACGGACCCCGTGTTCGCAGCTCGAAAAGGCTACTATCGTGCGAGTTCGGTCGACGCCTTGCGAACTCCCCCTACGTCTCCAATGTCTCTCATCGCCGCCGAACACACAGCGCAGCTAAACACAGCACAGGCGGCTGAGGTTTTTTCCAAGGCTGAAGAACATGAACTGCTCTTTCAAGATGTCGATCTCGGTCCCGATGAGTCGCGAAGGGAACGGCCGGCAATCGACGTCTTGTCGTGCACGACAACCATGGAGGTCGGAATCGACATTGGAACGTTGTCTGGCGTGTCTCTCCGAAACATGCCCCCTGCTAGGGCCAACTATCAGCAGCGTGCCGGTCGAGCAGGTCGTCGCGGCAGTGCCGTAGCGACGGTCACGGCATTCGGCAGCGCGGACAGTCACGACGAGCATTACTTTACACATCCAGACCAGATGATTCGCGGCCTCGTGGACGATCCAAAACTGACGCTCGACAACTACGAAATTGCTAGGCGACATGTAACTGCCTACCTTCTGCAGCAGTACCATTCCGATCGCTTACCTGACATCGATCCACAGGATCAGCCACACCTCTTTGCTGTCCTGGGCACCGTCGCGGGTTTCAAGAACCCAACCTCAATACTTAACCGCAGCGATTTTGTGCAATGGCTCACTCACAATCAGGACAAACTTAGCACGGATGTTGCAGACTGGTTGCCCTCTGAATTGTCACCGGATGATCGCAAACGCCTTCTCGCTTCTCTCATTGTAGAAACCATCACTCCGATTGACGCAGCTATTGAATTCGACGCAAGCCAAGTCAATCCTATCCCCTCAACGGACACACAACCTCAACTTTCCCCAGAAGTAGATGACGCCGACATTGAAGTTCAACCAGAGGAAGGCCAAGAACTACCAGGTGGCGATCCGTCCGCAGAAAACCTGTTGGACCGATTGCTATACCAAGGTGTATTGCCTCGGTACGCATTTCCTACCGATGTCGCGACTTTTTACGTTTTCGACGTTGACCGATCCACGCGCTACCGGCCAGCGTTTCACTTCACTCCCTCTCAGGGTCTCTCGGTTGCACTGAGCCAATATGCTCCAGGTAAGGAAGTGTGGATCGGCGGGAAACGTTACACCTCTGGGGCGATTTACTCCCCCATTGGTCAAGAACGGTTTCGAGCATGGCAGAACAAGCGCTTATACTACGAATGCAATATTTGTCACTACGCTTGCACTGTTCCTCTTGAGCAAGGCGTCCGAGGCGAGTTCCGAGATTGTCGCGCATGCGGCGGAGTAGGTACATTCGGCGCAGCAAGATACTGGCTGCGTCCTCCCGGATTTGCGCATCCGGTCGATGTCGATGAGCAAACCTCTCTAGACGATCTGCCGCCCAAGAGTCATGCCACCCGTGCCAAGCTTGTTGCACCTAGTCCCGCTGCCGAGGAACGATGGACTCGCGTTAACGAGCGACTCCGATTGGCCCATCTTAAGGACCGCCTGCTCGTAACGAATCGCGGTCCCCGACAAGAGGGCTATAGCTACTGCACGAAATGCGGTCGTGTTGAACCGACGATATCCGCTATCAGCACCGTCTTTGCTGCCCACCGTAAACCGTTCCCGGGTGAGCGGGAGGCGCATTGTCCAGGTGGCGGCGCCGCGCGCAACCTCGTCCTCGGTACTGATTTCATCACAGACGTTCTCCTAATTCTGGTGACCGTTGAACGGCCATTGACGCTGAAACCAGGCCTACTGGCTACCGACGTGGTCCTACGAACTCTGAGCGAGGCATTAGCTAAGGCTGCATGCTCGTCATTGGAACTCAAGCCCAGCGAAGTCCAGGCAGAATACAGGCCTGCCCTAACTGAATTTGGTCAGACCGGCACGCAATCTGAAATCTACCTGTACGATACTCTTCCCGGCGGAGCTGGATTTGTTGCGCAGGCTGGGCGCCTCGGCCTGCCCCTTTTCGAGCAAGCACTCAAGCTTCTCGAAGATTGTGACTGCGATCGTTCCTGTTATCGCTGTCTCCGCAGTTACAAGAACAAGTTTGAGCACGACCTGCTCGATCGTGGTCTCGGTTCGAGCCTCTTGCGTCATCTTCTGACCGGTGCTCCCGCTGTTCTCGACCAGGCTAGGACCAACAAATCCACCGACCTGCTTTTTGAGGATCTCGAACGGCAACAGGTCAACTCGATTACGGTTGACCGAAACGCTTCGCTAAACGTACCCGGATTAGGCGAAATCGTGGTTCCGATTCTCGTACGGCAAGCGAGCGGCGGATTACGTGCAATAGGCATTCACGGCCCGTTAACGCCTGATGTTCCTGTCGACGGCGTACTCAACGACCTGAAGGAATATTCGGCTATTCCGGTGAAACTCGTTGATGAGATTGAAGTGCGTAGAAACTTGCCAAGAGCTACGAGCGATTTGCTACGCGAACTGGTCTAGATCCACCATGGAAGAGCAAATCACCCCAATAGTCTGGGCAGAGGAACCAAACACTTGGCCAGCAGCGCCAGAATGGATGAGTTTCTACCGACTTCTCGAGACCGAAGCTTGCCCTAGGCGCGTTGCACTCAAGTCCGCAATGTACCCGCACCTTTGGAATCGCCCTGGTTACCCACCCAAGCTCCGACTACCCGCACTATTTGGCCGAGTGGTGCATTTAGCTCTTCGGACACTCGGAGCAAAGTTCGCACAAGCCGGGTGCTCGTCAGCATCAGAGATTGGCGCTGTTACTTTGCTGAAAAACTTGGGCGGTCTCAGCCAGGTAGTCAATAAATGCGTAGATAGTGTATTCGCCGAACAAGCAGAGAACCCTCGCGGCGGTGCCTCCAGAAAGGCACTCTTCGAGAATTTGAAGGCACGACTACCTCAACTCCGCGAACAGGTCCAGATCAAGTTGAGATACCTGCAATTCGGAAAAGTCGCTCCAGTGGCGGTGAGCCACAGAAAGCAAGGAGCACCTCCATCCCAAACACTCGACGGGTCACATTCTGAGGTTGAATTGCGCGCACCTTCGCTACGGTGGATTGGCGTCGCGGACTATGTAGCGCTATTCGGGAACTATTGTGAAATCGTAGACTTTAAGAGCGGAAATCCCGAGCAAGAACATAAGCTGCAAATCCTAATATACGCACTTCTTTGGGCTCGCGACCAGAACCTAAATCCCGACGCTCGAATCGCAAATAAGCTCACGCTTTCATACGAGACGGGCACGATTGACGTCCCGGCCCCTTCACAAACTGAACTCCGCGAACTAGAAGAGAAGATTCAGACCCGCACAGAACTCGCTCGCAACGCACTTGGCACGCTTCTCCCTGACGCTAGACCTTCTCTAGACAATTGTCGTTTTTGCGACGTGCGTCACCTCTGCAGCGCATATTGGAAGCCGCAAACTCAACAACAATTTGCCCAGCACGAGTTACCCTCAAGCGACTACGTCGATCTCGAAATGAGGATCGTCTCGCAGCAAGCAATGAAAAGTTGGAAAGGTATAGTAACGTCCTCTCAGATCTTACAACCTGGAACGCACATACTTCTCCGAACCTCCGTGTTCGACAACTCGCTTGATGAAGTGCTGCCCTCAGCAATGGGCCATCAAGTGCGAATCCTAGACGGACGTCTAAGTAATCCATCCGCAGACGACTTCCCAGCGATAATTACGCTTTCCGAACGGAGCGAAGGATTCCTGCTTAAGTCGAGACGCTCGGAATGATAATCGCGATCTCGACATGCAGCGATCCAATTTGGGTTCCTGTTGGACACTTTTTAGAACCTTGGTCTCCTTGGCTTTCGACGGTGACAGTTAGGTTCGACAGACCATAGTTCCCACTGTTGGGAGGCCCTGATCACACCTCGAGGACTGCCCAGGGGAAGCACTACGATTTATTGCGCGACAGTTAAAAGGATCGACAAAAATGGGTCCATAACTGAGTCCATTGGCGGGGTCGATTCGCACAGCCTGGATTCAATTGCTCAACGACGACCCAGAAGGGAATCCAACGCCGGTTTGATTCGCCTACGCCGTTCAATCTTGTATAGCAGCCGTTGTTGCTAAACTGTCTTTATGGCCACAATCGACACTCTGGAACGCCCAACCGCAGTACTTCGCGGACGAAGGCTCGAGTATTTCACCGTAGTGTGGAACACGCTTGAGGGTTTGGTTGCGGTCGTGGCGGGGATTGTTGCGGGTAGCATTTCGCTGGTGGGTTTTGGAATCGATAGCTTCATCGAAGTAACGTCCGGTTCGGTCTTGATCTGGAGGATGTCCGTTGATTCGGATGTGCACCGCCGAGAGACGAATGAGAAGTTGGCGCTGCGAATCGTTGGTGCGTGTTTTCTTCTGCTCGCTGCTTACATCTCCTACGATTCGATTTCGGACTTGTGGTCGAAGCGAGCGCCGGAACACAGCGTTGCCGGAATCATACTGGCTTGCGCTTCTCTTGTTGTCATGCCGGTTCTATCGCGTGCCAAGCGCAAGGTGGGTCGTGCTTTGGGCAGCGCCGCCATGCACGCAGATGCTAAGCAGACGGAATTTTGCACCTACCTGTCGGCCATTTTGCTTCTGGGCTTGCTGCTGAACGCGTTCTTCGGACTGTGGTGGGCCGACCCAGTTGCAGCCCTCATCATGGTTCCTATCATCGCGAAAGAGGGGATTGAAGGATTGCAGGGTAAAGCCTGCGATGAATGCCGCTCGTGATAACTACTGGTATTGAATCTAGGCCTTGCCCTGACGCTCCTGGCTGTTAGCCGGGGAGGCGCTCCGAGCCGACCCAGAGTTGAGCCAGATCTCTGAGATTATGTTTGTATGTCCGCGTTACCAAGTATTCTTTCCCACCCGTTACACGGAGCCTGTACTCTCCCGTCGATAGAGGTTGGACTTTTTCCACTGCCGAAATATTCACGAGGACCGAGCGGTGGATGCGAATAAAACCGTAGGGCCTGAGCTTCTCCGCCATAGACGAGAGGGACTCGCGCACCAAATAGGGACTCGGTCGGTATCGCAGCGAAACGTAATTACCTTCGGCTTGCACTGCCACGATCTCGGCTAAATCCAAGAATACGATGCTACCGTTTGCCTTGAACGCGATTCGTGGCGCCTGTCGTTTTACTTGAAGAACCATCTCACGTGCAATGGCCTTCTGATCCTGAATCTCGCGGGCGCTCATGATGGAACCCTCGCATTGCTCTCTCGCTTCGGCTGCCTGCTCACGAAGCGAGACTGACGATTGCACTGCTCCTAATCGCAATCCTCGATTTATTCATGAAAAGTACCAGCGCCTTGGATCAGCCGGCCCATCGGCTTACTTCTGCCCAGTGCTCACCGCTGAGGGAAAGCTGGATTGTGCGCCGAAATAACACTCAATCGATTCGAGCCGTCCGTTCTTGATGCGGAGATACTCCACGTTCCGGAACGATTTACCGTTCTTGGTGTGGCAAAGATATTTCACAAAAGCATCCTCCGCGCCAGTGGTGACTCGCTCGAGGTCAAAGTGTGCAATGAAATCAACCTGTGTGTCCCAGCATTGCGTTTTGAAAGTGCTCTTGCTGATGTGGTCGTCGCCGGCCGCGCTCGAAAACGTGAAGTTGTCGGCGAGCAGCATATTGAACGTGCCCAAATCCTTCTTTTCCCACGCCGCGTACCACTTACGGATGATCTCCTCGTTCGCTAAGTCAGGCCCTCCCAATGCGCTGGCCCTTGCCAGTCCGGGTAGGGTCGCCGCACCGACCAGCGCGCAGGCTCCCGTCGCGAGCAGATTTCTGCGCGGCATCGTGATCCTTGTCATTGTTCGTTCTCCTTTTCATGATGTGTTTTAAACGCTTAGCCCGATCGCGATATGGTCAGCCCCGCTTGTAGTTGTCCGGCCGAAGAGACCTCAGCCATCCGACGATACTTCTGATTCCCGCTTTCCACGCCTTCGCATCCTGAGCATTCTTGGCTAACGTGGCGTAGCCCTCGACCGTGGCGATCAGAAACCTGGCAGCCTCGTTTGGATTCAGGTCGCTGCGAACTGTTCCTTGAGACTTCCCCCTCCGCAAAAGCGTTGCAACACCTTCCTGCCAGTCAAGGAATATCCTTTCCAGTCGCTTGCGGAATTGCTCGTCCAGTGGAGACATCTCCTGTGACAAAAGTAGCAGCGGACAACCGGCCCGAACGTCTTGCGGACTATCTGGTATCCGCCGAACAACTCCGATCAAAATGTCGATGGCTTCCCCCTCGCCCCGCATAGGACGCAGCCACCTGTCGTGCGTAAGTTTTGCGACCTTCTCTTCGACCACCGCATAGCCTAAGGTTTCCTTGCTCTCAAAGTGGTAATAGAGCGCTCCCCTGGTGACGTTGGTGGCGGCGAGAATTGCATCGATGCTGGCACTCTGAAAGCCTGATCTGTGGATCTCTCGGAAGGCGGCTTGCAGCAACCGTTCCCGGGTACGCTCGGGATCACGGGCCCTTCGCTTCTTCTCGTGAGCGGGTAACATACCAATCGTTAGGTATGTTACACCATTCTAAAGATCAAAGGTCAATCGAAAAGCCTGCCCGTGGGTTGCTCCGTGTTCTCGGATTTCGTATGAGAAGTTGGAGAAACAGTCGCTCTGGTCGTTTGTGGCTCGTCCCAAGCGGTTGTTAATCCGTCACTCGTCTTCGAACTCTGCACTGTTGGGCCTGTTGTGTCACGTACTCGTCGTGAACGTGGAACACCACCTGCTTCCTCAGTTGTCACTCAGCAGGACTTTTGTGGAGTTGTGTCTCAACTCTGCTCTGAACTGCTGGAGCGTCGGGCGATGCGTTATGTAGATCGACGAGTCACCTCGCCACGGCGACTTTCATGGGAGGAAAAGAGGATACATGAACACGCTAAAACGGTTGCGGAATCTCTGGATACCGTGGGTTGCGACGATTGTTCTGGGTTGCTTCAGCGATGCGGTCGCGCAAGTCAGGTACCACGTTGAAGATTTGGGTACTCTGGAGGATGGGTTTTTCGGCTGTACGATGGGCGTCAACAATCACGGGTGGACGGAGACTCAGTACGGGTTGTTAGAGGCAGGGAAGCTTCTAAAAGGACGGGTCGCGATAAACTTCGACGGATTCACCTTCCCCATCCCCACTCTCGGAGGACCGAATAATTGGGACAACCCCTTTGGCGGCGAGATAAACGATCGAGGGGAGGCGGTAGGTTTTTCCGAAACGGATGTCCTGGACCCGAACGGCGAAGACGTTTGCGGCTTCGGCACACACCTTACGTGCAGTGCGTTTCTTTGGCGAAAGGGCCACTTGAGCGCTCTCCCGACGCTCGGCGGAAATAACGGGCAGGCCACCGCCATCAATAACCGCGGACAAATCACAGGGTTTGCGGAAAACGGTACCGTAGACTCCTCATGCTCCGCTAACGCAACTAATACACGGATTCAGCTGCCGGTGATATGGGAAGATGGCAAAGCCCGAGCTCTTCGTACAGTGGGTAAAGATCCAGACGGGGTAGCAAACGCTATCAACGATCACGGTCAAGCCGTAGGCTCCTCGGGAAACTGCGCCGGAGGGCTGCACGCCGTACTGTGGGATAAAAACGGCACTGCTCGTGACCTCGGTGCGGGCGCCGCCGCTTTCGGGATTAACAACCAGGGCCAAATTGTTGGGTTAGCCCCCAGCGTTGACGGCTCAACCTTCTCTGCTGCTCTTTGGCAGGACGGCGCAATCAAAGACCTCGGCACTGCCGGAGATCATGCCGCCATAGCCAGCGGCATCAACAACAAGGGCCAAGTGGTAGGAAGCACCCTGGACTCCACCTTCAACTGGGTCCATGCCTTCATCTACGAGGAAGGCAAGATGATCGACCTTAATACGCTGTTTCCTGCAGAATCCAACCTCTTCCCCACCATGGCTAACCAGATCAACGACCGCGGACAAATCGTGGGAATGGCGACGGTTCTCAGCGGGCCGCATGAGGGCGAGACCCACGCCTTTCTGGCAACCCCTGTGGAGGAGAGAGAAGGCAGGTCGGTTGCAGACGTGGCACCTGGACACCCAAAATCCAATTTACCCGCAAATGCTGGCAAACAGCTTTTGCAGAGACTCGGGCGGGGCCGATTCGACCAATAAAGGCACTCGTTCCTCGGAGTGTGTGCCTGATCTCTGCCCCGTTTGAGATCTCCCGGACCCGACGGCATGCACGATCAGGAGCACGAACCCGTGGGGCGTGTTAAACCGCACGCCTCACGGGTTCTTTTTCGGTACGAAAATTTAAATGGATACCAAGTTCGACGCGGCGGATAACCCAAATATTGAGCTGCCGAGTTCTCAATCCTTCGCGGGATCATTGCCCTGCAAGCATCTTTTGGTAACTGCTTGAAACTACGCGGCACGGATGGCTACCAAAACCGCGCTTTGCAACCTCAAGTAGCAATTATAGGACCATGAATGGACCAAGAAATGGACTCTGCCGTCGAGCGGCAGAAGCCCACGAATGAAAGAGCGACGGCTGACTAGACTGCGCTTTGACGTACTTGCGCAAATCCGTTGAAACTACTCACTTCTCCAAACTCTTTGACCGTAACGTGATCTTATCTATGCCGAATTCCCCCATTAGACCGTCGCGTGTTGCAACTTAAGCCCGCGAAGCAGCTGAGCATTCGCGGCTACGATGATGGTGGACAGGCTCATCGCGACCGCCCCCACACTCATTGGCAGATCGAATCCCCAGTGGACGAGAAGACCCGCCGCGACCGGGATAGCGATTAGGTTATACGCAGTCGCCCAGACAAGATTCTGGATCATCTTTCTGTAGGTAGCGCGTGAAAGCTCGATTGCCCCGACAACATCGCGTGGGTCACTACGCACGAGCACAATTCCGGCGGATTCGATCGCAACGTCAGTTCCTGCCCCAATGGCGATCCCTACATCTGCGGTTGCCAGGGCGGGGGCATCGTTCACGCCGTCACCTACCATTGCGACCTTCTTGCCGCCGGCCTGAAAGCGCTTCACCGCCGAAGCCTTGTCAACGGGTAGAACCTCCGCTGCGACTTCATCGATCCCGATGCGACGTGCGACCGAATCGGCCACTGTTTTCGAATCTCCAGTGATCATCGCGACGCGAAGTCCAAGCCGATGCAGTTCGGCGACGGCTTCATTCGATTCGGGCCGGATCTCATCTTCCACTGCGAAAGCTCCGAGCAGTTGGTCCTGAGCGACAGCATAGAGAACCGTCTTTCCGTCTGTTGCCCATGCGGTTGTCAGTTTTTCAACTTCTGGAGGTACCGCTACGTTGGCCTCGATTAACAGGCGAGGTCCGCCGACTACGAGGGTCTCGCCTTCGACCAACGCCTTCGCGCCACGACCAGCAAGCGCTTCGAAATTCGCGGCGGGCAATTGGGTCACGTTTCGGCGTTTGGCTTCGGTGACGATTGCTTTGGCAAGTGGGTGTTCGGAGTTGGATTCGACCGCGGCGGCGCGCGCAATCAGATTGTCTTCGGTGGTGCCGGGTGCAGCCGCGACTCCCGACACCGCAGGGGAGCCGCGGGTAAGGGTTCCAGTCTTGTCGAAAATGACCATATCCAAATTGCGAGCACGTTCGAGTGCGAGCCTGTCCTTAACGAGGAGACCGTTTTGAGCGCCTATGGATGTGGAGATTGCGATTACTAGCGGAATCGCCAGTCCAAGGGCGTGCGGGCAAGCAATGATGAGGACCGTTGCTGTTCTGATCAGGGCGTGTTCTCTGTCGCCTGCAAACCACCAGTAGGTGAAAGTAATAGCGCCAGATACGACTGCCACGTAAAAAAGGATCGCGGCCGCACGGTCGGCAAGAGCTTGCGCGCGAGACCCCGAAGCCTGCGCTGTGGCGACGAGCCGCATGATTCCAGAGAGCGCAGTCTTATCTCCAACTGCCGTAATTCTGACGTGAAGGCTTCCGCCACTGGCAACTGTTCCAGCAACAACTCGGGCTCCAGCTACCTTCGGTACCGTCTTGGACTCGCCGGTGATCATGGACTCGTCAACGTCGGCAGAGCCTTCAGCGACGACGCCATCTGCAGGAATGCGGGCTCCGGGCCGAACGAGAACGATATCGCCAACGCGCAACTCCGAGAGTGGAACGGATTGAGTGTCTGCGCCGTTTACGCGTTCAGCGGTGTCGGGGAGCAAGGTGGCGAGCGCATTGAGCGCACCACGAGCCTGAGAAATGGCCCGCATTTCCAGCCAGTGACCGAGGACCATGATCGTAATCAGCGAAGCGAGTTCCCACCAAACGTCAATCTCGAAGAGGCCGAATGTCGCGGCGAGCGAAGTTCCAAAAGCAACGACGATCGCCAAGCTGATGAGCGTCATCATGCCGGGTTTGCGGTCGGCAAGTTCACCCCAGGCTCCGCGGACAAAGACCAGTCCGCCATAGACGAAGACGATTGTTCCGAGAATCGCGGGAATAAACTTCGAACCGGGAAAGGAAGGGGCGATGTAACCGAGCCAATGCTGAACGTCGGTTGACCAGAACACGACAGGAATTGTGAGGGCGAAACTCAGCCAAAATTTGTCGCGAAACATAGCAACGGAATGCCCGGCATGACGGTCGTGACTTCCTTGCATGTCTGACATCTTGTGCCCGGTGTGTGGATCGTCCGTCGCTTGGTGACCACTGTGGCTCATATTGTTCACATTGAACTCCAATCATTCAGAACTTTCATTGCTGTTCACCTGCTTGGTTCGCGTCCAGCTTCTGTTCTAACTTTAGCGTTCCTCGCCTGAGGGCCCTTTCTTTCATAAGGGCAAAGAACACAGGCACCAAAATCAGAACGTGGATCGTGGACGTGATCATGCCGCCCACGAGAGGAGCGGCAATGGGTTTCATCACGTCGGCTCCGACACCGGTTTCCCAGAGAATCGGAATCAGGCTCGCGAGCACAACGCAGACCGTCATTAGTTTTGGCCTGAGGCGATGGACAGCCCCTTCGATCACTGCCGCTTCGATGTCCTCGTGACGCAGAGGAACACCGGACTTGAGCCGGTGATCCAGGGCTTCATGGAGATACACAACCATGACGACTCCGGTTTCAACGGCAATGCCGAAGAGCGCGATGTAGCCGACCCACACCGCTACGCTGAAGTTGTAGCCGAGCAGCTTCTGCAGAATCAGGCCGCCCGTCAACGCATAGATCGTCGGGAAAATGAGAACAGTCGCCTCGGCGACGGAGTGAAACACCACGTACAGCAGTAGGAAGATGACAAAAAAGACGATCGGCAGAATGAGTTGCAGCCGTTCTTTGGCCCGCAACTCAAACTCGTACTCGCCGGACCATTTGTAAGTAAAGCCGGGAGGCAAGGCGAGTTTTTGCTTGAGTAAGTTGCTCGCGCGCGTGACGAAGCCGCCGTAGTCTTTGGTGTTCAGATCAATGTACACATAGCCTGTGAGCGCACCGTCTTCATCGCGGATCATGGACGGCCCTCGAGAGAACGAGAGTTTCGCTACATCAGAGATTGGAATCTGGGCACCAGAGGGCGTGCCGATCAGGACCCGCCGCAATTCCTCGACGTTGTCCCGGAAGTCGCGGTTATACCGGACATTCACGGGATACCGCTCGCGGCCCTCCACGTTCTCAGCGACCATTTCGCCGCCAATCCCCGAACTGACCGCTTGCTGCACGTCGGCAATCGTCAGCCCATAGCGAGCCGCTTCTGCGCGGTTCACTTCGATGTTGAGATAGAAGCCTTGCGAAACGCGTTCCGCAAAGATGGAGCGCATTTCAGGAATCGCAGACAGTATCTGCTGCACCTGCGCGCCAACCTGCTGGACGCCCTCCAGGTTTGGTCCCTGAATCTTCAAACCGAGAGGCGTCTTGATTCCCGTTAATTCCATATCGAGACGGTTTTCGACCGGCATGGTCCAAGTGTTGGACAACCCAGGAAACTGGAGTTTCGCGTCCATTTCCTGAATGAGTTTTTCGTAGGTCATCCCCGGACGCCACTGGTTGCGCGGCTTGAGCATGAGCGTCGTGTCATACATGTCGAGGGGCGCATTATCGGTCGCGCTGTCGGAACGTCCAACGGCACCGAACACAGTCTCAACCTCTGGAAATGTGCGAATGATCCTGTCTTGTTCCTGGAGCAATTGCGACGCCTGTCCGATGGAGATTCCGGGCAACGCTGTCGGCATGTAGAGAGCCGAACCTTCGTAGAGGGGCGGCATGAATTGACTGCCAATGTGAAGCGCCAGCGGAAGTGTGACGACCAGAAAAACCAAATTGAGCAGCAATGTGGTTTTGCGGAACCGCAAGCACAGACGCAGGATCGGCAGATAGACCGCTTGGGTGATTCTTGAAATGGGATTTCGCGATTCAGGTATCAGCCTTCCGCGAATGAATAGAACCATCAGTACAGGCACGAGCGTGATTGCCAAGACAGAGGAGAACCCAACGGCCAGCGTCTTGGTCCACGCCAACGGACGAAACATACGTCCCTCCTGTGCTTCGAGTAAAAAGACAGGCAGGAAAGAAACCACGATGATCACCAGAGAGAAGAAAATTGCGGGACCAACTTGTTTCGCTGCATCCAGCAGGATTCTCCGTCTCTGTGGCTCGGGGAGAGGCTCGGATTGCGAGGATTGGTGCTCTGAAAGCTGCCGGTATCCGTTTTCGACCATGACAATGGCGGCGTCCACGAGGACGCCAATCGCTAGAGCCAAACCGCCGAGCGACATGATGTTCGAAGTGACATGGAGGTAGTACATAGGGATGAAGGCGGCGAGCACGGCGATAGGCAAGGTCAGAATTGGAATCAATGCGGAACGGAAGTGGAATAAGAAGATGATGATGACTACGCTGACGATGGCGGCTTCTTCGAGCAGGTCGCGTTGTAGCGTTTCGATGGAGGCGTGAATCAATCCGGAGCGGTCGTATCCGGCGACCACTTCCACTCCCGGAGGCAGCGAGGGTTTGATTTCCAGAAGTTTCTGTTTGACGCGATTGATGACACTGAGGGCATTCATCCCATCGCGCATCACGACAATCCCGCCAACGGTTTCCCCTTCGCCTTGCCACTCGGCAACACCCTCACGAATGTCGGGCCCGAACGTGACGGTTCCCAAATCTCGGACGAGAACCGGCGTGCCGTTCTTGGTTGCAACGGGTACGGTTTCGAGGTCGCTCAGCGAATGCAAATAGCCGAGTCCACGAATCATGTATTCCGCTCCACCCATTTCCAGCAGTCGTCCACCCACTTCGTTCGTACTGGCGCGAACTCTTTCGATGACCGTTGAGAGGGGAATCCCGTAAGCGCGAAGTTTGTCGGGGTCCACGTTGACCTGGTACTGCTTGACGAATCCGCCGATGGTGGCTACCTCGGCCACTCCGGAAACCGTGTCGAGCTGATAGCGCAGATACCAGTCTTGAAGACTGCGCAACTCGGCCAAACTGCGTTGATGGCTGTGGTCCACGAGCGCGTATTCATAGACCCACCCTGCTCCCGTCGCATCCGGCCCGATGACGGGATGCACGCCTGAGGGCAAACGACCCGTGATCTGCTGCATGTACTCCAAAACACGCGAGCGAGCCCAGTACAAATCGGTTCCGTCCTCAAAGACAACAAAGACGTAGGAATCCCCAAACATGGTTTGCGCCCGCACGGCCTTTACGTGCGGTGCGGCGAGAAGGGTAGTGACAATAGGATACGTGACCTGGTCTTCGATGAGGCTGGGAGGCTGACCGGCCCAAGGCGTGTGGATAATTACTTCCACGTCGGAAATGTCGGGCAACGCGTCGAGCGGAATGTGACGCAGGGCCCAGATTCCCGTGAGCACCAGCAGGATTGTTCCCATGAAGACGAGGAAACGATTTTGCGCGCACCAATCAATCCATCGGGAAATCACGTTACATGCCTCCCGTGGCGTTCACGCTGAGTTGCTTGGTTGCGATCGGCTGGCCATTCTTTTTTGCGAGGATGGTGACTTGCCAGGTTCCGCCGTTTTCCAGCAGGCCCGAACCTTCATACAGACCGTTGCCTTTGTCGCTGAGAGTAACGGGCACGCGCATCGACGCCATGCCCATCGCGGGCATCGCCGGCATGGAAAACGTCACGCTGACTTCCGCACCGGAGATAGGCGCTCCACCCGCATCTGTGAGTTTCACGCGGAAGACATTGCTTCCTTTCCGCGGTGTGCTCGGGTCAGAACTCAATTCGACATTTCCTTGCGGAGAACTTGAAGCGGAAGCCGCGCTTGCACCTGGTGGAGGTGGAACGAATGAACCGAGTGCAGCCTGAAGCTGGCTTTCGGAATCGATCAGGAAGTTTGCGGAGGTGATAATTTGCTCACCCACCTTCAATCCCTTCAGCACGATAAAATCATCACCCACGCGGGTGCCTAACTGCACTTCGCGCGGCTCGATGTAACCGTCGCTACGCTCGACAAAAGCAATCTCGCGAGTGCCAGACTGCAGGACACCGCTTGCGGGGATGACTAGCTGGTTTCCCATCGAGACCTTCAGACTTACGTTGACGAACATGCCGGGTTTGAGTTGCAACCCAGGATTCGAAAAGACAACGCGCACTTTGGCCGTTCGCGTATCCATATCCACTTGCGGATAGATAAAGTCCACGCGGCCCGTGAACGTCCGGCCGGCATAGGTATTCACCGTGAGCATTGCGGGAGCGCCGATCTTGATACGTTCGAGATCGTTCTGGAAGACCTGCGCCTGAACCCAAACGGTCGAAAGGTCCGCAATGGTGTAGAGGCGCATTTCCGGTTGAACGGCAACGCTGGGCAGAGCATTGCGTTCGGTGATGTACCCAGAGGCCGGCGAATCGACTTCCAGTTCCTGCTGCGCTTGGCCGGTGGATTCGAGCCGGTCGATTTCTTTTTGTGGAACACCCCACTGTTTGAGACGCTCTGCAGTCGCGTCGAGCAGCGATGTTGCACTGAACGCAACACCTTGCACGGTACTCTGTGCCACTTGCCGCTGATTCTGCCTGGCCACCAAATATTCCCGTTCGGTGGCCACTAGCTCCGGGCTGTAAACTGTGAAGAGCGGCTGCCCTTTTCTGACGTATTGGTACGTGGCATCGGCAAACACCTTTTGGATATAGCCGGAAAACCGCACTTGGACATAGGCCAGCCGCCTTTCATCCACAGCGACACTGCCGGTAGTGCGAATCTCGTCTGTGACCAATTTCCGTTCGACTTTGCCAGTCTTCACACCGATGCTCTGCAACCGTTGTGGAGAGATCTGCACTGGAACGAGCGACGCCTCGGTCGCCGCAGGGGGCGCAGCCATCGAGGTGGCCATAGAATCCTGCGCGGTGGAATTCGGCGACTTGGTTTCCAGGTTCGCCGTCGTCTTCGATGCGCGATAGTGCAGCCACAATCCGACGAGCACGACCGCGAGCACGATGTTTCCAATCAATGCCAGCAAAAATCTTGTGCGATACGCTTTCATTGCTTCACTCCTTCTTCCTGCAACGACAGTCCCGTGAGTTGTTCGAGCCGAGCGATGGCGGTCTCATATTCGGCGACGTTCTGCCAGTAGTCCTCGTCCAGATGCAGGACATCGAGAAACGCTGTCAGTACCGCCTGAAAATCTTGTTTGTTCGATTGGTAAGCGGCGAGGCCCGATTGAAATTCCGACCGCGCCTGCGGAGACAGCCCTTCGCGGTGAATCTTGAGCAGTTCGGAGGTCTGCTGCACGATCACATATTGCGAGCGTAGTTCGGAGGCGAGTTGCTGCGCTTGGACCTGGAGTTCGCTTCCCGCCCGAAGCCTTTCGGATTCGGCCTGGGCCAGTTCGGGACGCTGTTTGCGGCTGCGATAGATCGGGACTTTGATGCCAACGCTGAGCATGTAATAGGCGCGGAATTGCGCGGGGTCGGTCCGTTGCCACATGTACTGCACGTTGAAGTCAGGATAGAAGTCTTTGCGTGCCAGGTTTACCTGTAACGACTGCTTTTCAATCGTTTTCTGCGCGGCAGTGATTTCTGGATTCTGTACTTGCGCTGCGGCTAGGAGATCGGCGTAGGTTTGCGCAAGAGGCGTTTCGAGGAGATCGGCCGGCTCAATGTCCGGTGATTCCTGTGGACGATTGAGGAGCTGTTTGAGCTGGACTTCGAGCTTGCCAGCCTGCAGGTGATGCATGGCGATTTCGCGAAGCAGTTTGGTTTTTTGGAGTTGCGCCTGGAGGACGTCCTGCTGCGTTCCCATGCCGGAGCGGTAGCGGGCGTCGGCGGCCTGTTCCACTTGCTTGAGCAGCTTGCCGTCCTCTTCGAGGAGCGTGAGTGTTTTAGAGAGGTACGCTAGCTGGAAGTAGGTGCTTTTGACCTCAGTGAGGACGGCGCGCCGCACGGACTCGATTTGTTGCTGTGAAACATCCGCGTCGCGCTTTGCAATCTCGCCTTTCAAGCGCAGCTTGCCTGGGTACGGAATGTCTTGTGAAACACCGAAGCCGAGATAGGCGAAGTCGCTGTTGGTGTAGCCGGCAAAGGGACGAGGGCTTCCGACGCTGACATGCTGCAAATTGAATTGTGGGTCGGGAAGCGTCGAGACTTGTGTCGGCACTTGCTTTGCTGCTTCCCAGCCGTGTCGCGCCGCTTCGATTTGCGGATTGTTTTTCTCCGCTTCCGTGAGCAACTCGGAGAGTGGAGTTGCCACTCCCGCGTGCGAGGATGCCGGTTCTTGGGCAAAGGCGCTTCCACCGAACGCAACAAAAAGCAAAAGCGCAGAAATACTTCGACTCAGAGCTACGCACGACAAGCGCGCAGCGAAGATCCATTTCGCTATCGAAAACATCTTTTTCTCCTGAACGTGGACCACGAAGCCGTAGATAGTCGGCGAGTCGCCAATTGGGTCTCGACCGAAATCACATCGGGGGTTTAAAGGAACAGCAGAAACACAACAAGAGACAGGACGGTGCGCCGCCGCACCGTGGAGAAGCGGATCAGATCAGGAGAGAAGAATGAAGAGTGTACAGCTCTGGAGGTGAATGCTGAGGAGCCTCGAAATCCAAGCGAGAAACTTCGGCGTAAGGCGTCGCCTGGGGCGAAGCATTAACATCGGTGACAACCATCACCGGCGCATGAAGCGTTATGTGAGCGACCGGCAACACGCTTGGAGATTGAGGCGAAACCATGCCCTTGCAGCAATCGTGACTTTGGTTCGACGGATCGCAGGGCATGGAGCCGCAGCATTGCATACTCCGCTGATCCTGCGTCGTCGCGGACATGCAGTCCGCAAATTGCAGACCCAACAAGGCGACCAGCGCCACGAAGATGAGTAGTTTCTTGCTCATTGCCCTATTTGGACTCTAGGTGGATTAGACGCTTGAGTCAACGAAAGGATACAGCGCAGGTCGCACTCATCGCACGCGTGACCGAGAGCTGAATGAAGCCCTGATTTTTGTTTGAAGTCGCGAAACTCCGCGTCATTTCTTCCCGAAGGGACGCTGTCAGGAAACTGTAACGGTAGTCGTGGAAAATTCGTGAGAACTTGCGAATAAAAGGTGAATAAAGAGGAGAAGTTGACGCTCACGTTTCATCGCAACTTGCTGATTCTCCTCGGAAAACTCCCGCTCCGGAAAATCATTAATAAGTAACTCCAGTGGCTGTTAACCGAAGGGCTGCTCGTTTGAATCTCGCCCGTGAAGGAGCCAAATTCTTCACGTCCCACTGACAATACTGTCCATTTCAGATGTGCGGAACTAATCGAAGGCGATCTTCTGGGTTCTCTGGCCCCGGAGCTTTCCTAGGTCCGTCAATCTCCATCGCAACGTCGTCGGCGCGATGCCCGAAGCCGTGCCTGTGTGTAGAAGGGGAGCCGAGTTTGCGCGGCGAACGAATCGGAAACGCGAGCAAGAAAACGAGCCGCTCAATTCGCGACAAGGGAAGGAGCGAGAAGTCCTGTTGCACAAAATTCTGCGTGTTGCACATTCTGTTGCACAAAACGCTGCCAAGACCGCCCAAAACACCCCATTTCGATGTAGTACTGTGTACCGTAAGTTGTTGATTTGTTTCAGGTGGGGGTACTACCTAACGAATTTCAAGACCGCCGGTTTCAACCGCTCACCCACTCCTCCGTTTCTAATTATAACCAACTGTATTTAGTGGGCTTATTGGTGACACTTTCGGCTTCGATTGCTGCAATTTGGTGCATAGTGTCACCAAATTGTCACTAAAACCTTCCAGTTTTTGCTTCGCATTTCGCTTGGCGTCGAGATTTGTGTGCGTGTAGTGCAAGGTTACGGTGGGTGCTTCTCGACTCTGCCGAATTGAATTAGTGGCTATGTGAGCGACGCTTGACGACGCACCCTTCCAATTCCATTTTGACCTTCTGGTTTACTTCTCGGTACGAGCGGGAGTAACATGAGCTCCAACCCGGGTCTGGCGACCTGCATCTTGGCACCACGCAGGAGCCTTCCGATTTCCCAGTGCAGCTAGAACGGTCCACTGGGGCTAGGTGCTACTCTTCCAATGGCCGAGCCCCGCATGCAATCCGACATTGCCGTGACTTCCGCTCGGGATCTGAGCGGAACAACCATCGGTAGATTTGCGATCCAGGAGCTGCTTGGCAAGGGCGGCATGGGCGAAGTCTACCGTGCAAGTGATCTTCGTTTGAAGCGTCAAGTGGCTCTCAAGCGCATTGCGCCACACCTCCGTGGTGACAAGCGCTCCCGAGAGCGGCTTTGGAAAGAAGCGGAATGGGCATCTCGCCTCAGCGATCCTCACATCGCTGCAGTTCACGACGTCATCGAGGAAGAAAGCGAACTTTTCATCGTCATGGAGTACGTCGAAGGGCAGACACTGCGTCGGCGCCTTGCGGAGCCGATCCCAGTCCTCGAATTCTTGCCCATCGCTACGGAGTGCGCCCTGGCCCTGGCGGCGGCACACAATGCGGGTGTCGTTCATCACGACATCAAGCCGGAAAATATCATGTTGACTACATCAGGCCAAGTCAAGGTCTTGGACTTTGGTGTGGCCAAAAACCTTCCCAGCCGGCCTGAATCTTCGACTTTGAGCACGCAAACCTGCACGGAGTTTGCGGGGACATTGAATTACATGGCGCCTGAAGCCGTTCGCGAGGAGGAATCCGATTCTCGTGCCGATATCTTTTCTCTTGGTATAGTTTTTTACGAGGCAATTGCAGGGAGCAATCCTTTCCGCGCCAAGAGCTTTCTCGAGACCAGCGATCGCATCTTGCACCATGACCAGGTTCCATTGTGCGAATTGAATCCGAAGTTGCCTGCGGAGTTCGACCGCATCGTAGGCAAGATGTTAGCTAAGGACTCCGCACGGAGGTACTCAACGGCAGCCGATTTGGCGGTTGACCTGCGCGCTCTGGAACGCTCACTCACCGAGTCAGGAGTACACGTTATCAGACAGCTGCCTGTTGCAAGACGTCGATGGGTCATGCCCTGGGGCCCACTCATTCTGGCGGCAGCGTCCTTAGTCGCAATCGCGGTATATACCCCCGCTCGACAGCAGCTCAAGGCTTGGCTGGGTATTAGTTCAATACCCCGTACAAAACAGGTCGCCGTATTGCCGCTCAGCGTTGCAGATGGCGATGCGCAAACTGCAGCGTTCGGGGCCGGCCTTACTGAGACGCTTACCGCCAAGCTCACGCAACTCACCGGAGATCCCTCGTTGCAAGTGGTTCCCGCAACTGAGATACGCGGCAAGCATGTCAGCACGGTGGACGACGCACGCAAGGAGTTCGGCGTAAATCTAGTACTCGAAGGCAGCCTGCATAAATCGGGCCAACAAGTACGCGTCAATTACATTTTGGTGGATGCTCGGACGCGCCGCCAATTGGGCGCTGAGAGTCTGACTCTTGCCGAGATGGATTCCTTTGCGGCCGAAGACGCGGTCGTGAATGGGGCAATACAGATGCTCGAGCTCGAGATCCAGGGTCGCCAACGAAAAACTCTTGAGAGTCACGGGACACAGGTAGTCGGAGCTTATGACTATTACCTGCAGGGGAGAGGATATCTTCAAAACTATGACCGGGTGGAGAATCTCGATAGTGCCATCCAAGTCTTCAAACGCGCCCTGGCTCTCGATCCCAGCTACGCCTTGGCTTACGCGGGTCTGGGCGACGCTTATTGGAAGAAATACCGGAGCAACAAAGAACCCTCATGGATTGAAAAAAGTCGCGAAGCCTGCCAACAGGCCAGTCGTTTGGACAGCAGGTTGTCTTCCGCCCATTCCTGTTTAGGGACGCTATCCGCGGGAACGGGAAACTATCAGGAGGCGGCGCGAGAATTCGAACAGGCCGCTGAGACCGAACCAACTAATGACGACGCATTTCGCGGTCTGGCCGGAGCCTACGAGCATTTAGGCAAGCTCGAAGAGGCAGAAAATACATATCGCAGGGCGATTCAGCTACGGCCTCACTATTGGGCTGGTTATAATTGGCTGGGGGCATTTTACTATCGACATGTGCGTTTCCCGGACGCTGCCGAGATGTTCAATCAAGTAGTGGCCCTTGCTCCTGACAGTTTCCTCGGCTATTCCAACCTGGGTGCCACCTACGTTGAGCAGGCCCGCTATGCAGACGCAATTAAAGTTCTTGAGCAGTCTATCGCGATACGTCCCTCCGACTATGGCTACACCAATCTCGGCAATGCTTACTTCTTCTTGCGGCGCTATGATGAAGCCGATCAGGCCTACGAACAGGCAATTAAGCTTGCGGAAAAGGATTCGCTCCTCTGGTGGAATCTGGGGGACGGATACTATTGGACACCAGGAAAACGTAGCCAATCAGTGGCTGCATATCGGCAAGGTATCACCATTGCGGAGGAAGAGCTCCGTGTCAATCCGAAGAATTCATATTCGTATGGCGTCCTCGCCATCTGCCACGCGATGCTCGGGGAGAAAAAATTGGCATTGAACGCCCTAGGGAGCGGACTCCGGCTCTCGCCGGCCGATCCGTTCCTGCTCTTTCAAGCCGCGTTGGTTTACAACCAGATCGGTCAGTCAGATGAGGCTATCGCTTGGTTGAAGAAGGCACAGACTGCAGGGTATTCCCAGGCGCGCATACAAGACTACCCAAACTTTGATTCATTGTGGGCAAATCCGCGATCTAAGGAATTGCTCCGCGAGAAATAACGTCATCTTTTTACGAGGAGGAGGTACAAAATGTCTACCCCAGTACTCGGTCAAGTCAGTCGAGAGGAAGTCAGTCGAGAGGTTATCGTCAATGTTGGGCTGGATAGTAAAGAGAGCATCGAGGTATTTCCGCCTTATTTTCAAGTCAGCAAGAGCAAGAACGAAGAGGTGAGGTGGGTCTGCGCTCAGAAGCACGATCACACCAAGGATCGGCCTTGCTTCACCGTGGACTTCGAGAAAAACGGCTCGCCGTTCTACGAGTCCCAATTCAGCAGTGATGCTCCCGTTTCCGGTCTTGCAAAGCGCAGTGTCCTGCCAGGGCCGAAGATATACAACTACACCGTAAGGGTGGGCGACAAGACCTTGGACCCAGGCGGCGGCGTCAAAGAGTAAGCCAATCGAGTGCACGCAACCTGTCTGGCGTTGAGTAGCGGTTGGATTTGTGCCTTGTCGATGTCTGGCACCGCGAATGACCTAAGCACTGCACCGCAACATTAATAATGGCTGAATTGGCTGAATTTTGTTCAAGCATCCCCTGGGAAGGGCCGCTCGCCCGAGGAGGCCGTTCGATGCCTTCGGTGCAAATGGCGTGTGGCCTGAGTTTGTGGCACTCAAGTTTGCGAAGGGACTGAGCCACTACTGTCACCAAATTGGCACTACAATTGACGCAAAATAAGCAAAACCGGGCAAATCCAGAAAACAGAAATTGGCTAGGACTTGGCGTACCGCTCGCTGTTAGGCTTCGAACCACTAAGCGCGAAAAATAAAATGTAAAGATAGCAGATGGCAGGCACGATCAAGGCATAGTGAAGCCCCTGACCCCAGATTGCGCCGCCGTAAGATTTTGCATTGATAAGATCACCGATCTTTCCGACCGCCCACGGGATCGCCGCGCCCCCGACGATGGCCATGATCAGGACTCCGGAGCCGTCGCCCGTCAGGGGGCCAAGTTCCGCAACACCCAGTGTGAAGATGCTCGGGAACATGATCGAATTGAACAAGCCGACCAAGAGAATGGACCACATGGCCAATGGGCCATTGCTTAGAACGGAGACCGTTACGAGGAGTGCCGCCATCACCGCGCAGAACGAGAGCACCGGTCTGGTTTTTATCTTCTGGAGGACGGCCGATCCGATGAAGCGGCCAATCATTGCGCCTCCCCAATAGAGTGAAATGTATTTGGCCGCAGCCCGCAATGCTTCCTGATAGCGAAGCGCGGTGTCTGGAATGCTGGTACTTGATACGAGGTGGCCGATGTTGTCCAAAGCGAGGTAATTTGCGATGGAGCTTCCAATGGCGACTTCCCCGCCGACGTAAAGGAATATCGCGATCGCGCCGAAGCTGAGATTGGGGTGCTTCCAAATGGAGTCGTTCACCTTTTCGCCGAGAGAGTGGGCGGCCGATGTAATCTTGGGAAGCTTAAAGCTTCCAATCACCACCGCCAGTAGAGCCAGCGCGATGCCCAGTCCAACATACGGCTTGATAACAGAGGCGGCCTGCTGCGCCGGGTCTTCCGTAACGGCGGCAGCAGCGGATTTCAAAATAAACAGGCCACCGATCCAGGGAGCAATCGTAGTTCCCAACGAGTTGAACGCCTGCGTCAGGTTCAGACGGCTTGAGGCGGTTTCCGGCTTGCCGAGAACCGTTACGTAGGGATTTGCGGCTACTTGAAGAATCGTTATTCCAGCTGCAAGCACGATGAGCGCCGTCAGGAAGAGTCCGAACGAAGGGATTCTCGCCGCCGGAACAAACAGGAATGCCCCAGCACCCATGGTCAGAAGACCGGCCACCATTGCTTTCTGATAACCCATCCAGTCGATGATTTTGGCGGAGGGGATCGAGAACACGAAGTATGCCGAGAAAAATGCCGTCTGAACCAGCATGCTCACCGCGAGCTTGAGATGGAAAACATGTTGGAAATGGGGAATCAGCACATCATTTAACGATGTCAGCGAGCCCCACATGAAAAACAGCGTCGTGACGATCGCCAACGCGCCGCCGTAGGAGGCTGCTACGTTGTTTCTGGCTGTTGGGCTGTTCACGGTCACACTGGTCATCGGTTCTCCTGTCCATCCTCTTGAAGAATCTATCTCACACGTCTCGCCACGGGAGCTGTCATGTCTATTCTCTTGTTCCCTTGGTTAAGGGGCTTCGGATATTGACATACTCGGTGGGGAAACCAAACCGCCCCCGAATCATTCCGAGGCCACCAGCCTGGTTGTTGATCTCACCTGCCACCGCGACCCTGTCTGTAACCTTTCCGCATGCGAAGACTCTTACTGCGAGAGGGCAGAAAGCTCGTTCGGTTAACTTCCTGCATCCAATCCAATTAGACTTACGTAAGATAAAAGAGAAGCTGAGCCGTCACGGAACCTTCGGAGGAAAGAGATGTTGATCCGCAAAGCCCCAGATTTGACCTACGCCGACGTGACGCCCAGGTGCGTGTACCTGGACCGGCGGAAGTTCCTCCAGGCCATGGGGATTGCCGGCGCCGCGGCAGTCGCGGGGAAAGGTTTGTTCGAACTGGCGTTGCCTTCGGATATCGCATTCGCCGCGACGAAATTGACCAGTTTGGTGAAAAGCCCCTACAGCACCACCGAAAAGCAGAACTCTTTTGAAGATGTGACCCACTACAACAACTTCTACGAATTCGGCACGGACAAGAGCGACCCCGCTAAGAACTCGCAAAATTTCAAGACTTCACCGTGGACCGTCTCCGTGGAGGGCGAAGTCGCAAGACCACGCAAGTTCACCATGGACGAAATCCTCAAGGTCGCGCCGCTCGAAGAACGCATCTACCGTCACCGCTGCGTCGAAGCCTGGTCCATCGTCGTGCCGTGGATTGGATTTTCGTTCAGCAACATCATCAACCTTGTGGAACCCGGGCCGAAAGCCAAGTTTGTCGCGTTCGAAAGCTACTTCGACCCCCGGCAAATGCCCCAGGCGAAATACGCAGGCATCGATTTTCCGTACGTTGAAGGCCTGCGCCTCGATGAAGCCATGAATCCCCTCGCGCTTCTCTGCGTCGGCATGTACGGCGAGACGCTTGCCAACCAGGATGGCGCTCCCGTACGCATGATCCTCCCGTGGAAATACGGTTTCAAGAGCGTCAAGTCCATCGTGAAAATCCGCTTCCAGGAGAAAATGCCGCCGACTACCTGGAATCGCCTCGCTCCCAATGAGTACGGCTTTTACTCCAATGTGAATCCCAATGTCGACCACCCGCGCTGGACGCAGTCGAAGGAACGCCGCCTGGGCGAAATCTTCAAGCGCCCCACGCTCATGTTTAACGGTTATGGCGATCAGGTTGCCAGCTTGTATACCGGCATGGACCTGAAGAAAAATTACTGAGCGAGTCCTTCGCGTGCGAAGAATCCTCACCGGCAAATGGACCAAAGTCCTCGTATTTCTGCTTTGCCTCGTCCCGTTTTTCGAATTGCTCGATCGCGCCCTGCACAACCGGCTGGGCGCCAATCCTGTCGAATTCCTCCAGCACGCCACGGGCGACTGGATTCTACGCTTTCTTATTTTCACGCTGGCCATCACCCCGCTCCGCAAACTATTCAAGCAGCCCGATCTCATCCGTTTCCGGCGCATGCTCGGTCTCTTTGCCTTTTTTTACGCGTGCCTGCATTTCCTCACTTACATCGGCCCCGATCAATCTTTCGACTTTTCCGCCATGCTGAAGGATGTCGCCAAGCGCCGCTATATCGCCGTTGGCTTCACGGCTTTCGTCTTGCTCATCCCGCTGGCGATTACTTCCACGACGGGATGGATTCGCCGCCTCGGCGGAAAGCGCTGGCAGATACTTCATCGCGCCATTTATGTCTCCGCTGTGCTCGGCGTCATACATTATTATTGGCTGGTAAAATCCGACGTCCGCAAGCCACTATTCTACGGCGCGCTCGTCGCTATTCTTCTGTTGTGGAGATTGGGAAGCTGGATTTCGAAGCGCAGGAGCCAGGCGCCTGTCCGGGCCGCAGCGCCGCCCGTTTCAGTGAGTGGCTGAAGAGTTTTCCGCCGGCGAATCGTTGAATTCCAGGCCCCAGAAATGCGGCGCAGGCGTAAGAAATTCCACTCCCACGCGCTGACCTTTGTCCACCGGTTCACCCAGGTAGACCACGCGGCATTCTTGTTCTTCCAGCGTCAATGGGTTAGTAATCACCAGCATTTCGCCCGCGTCAATCTCGTGCTGCAGGAATAGCAAGCCACCATGGCCGTTGACCACCACGGTTTCGCAAGTCTCGCGGAACTTTTTGCCGTTGTGCGCGCGGCCTTGCGCCAGAATGCGCATTTTGTGGAAGACGCGAGAGCTCCGCCGGGGAGAGGCTGCAGTGATTTCGCTCATAGCCCCATCTTCAAGGGCCCCCGCTACACCGTCAATCTGTCCCTCCGTACAGGTGTTCCCCATCCGCAACTTCGCCCTCTGAACCCGCGAAAGAATCAACTGACCCTCGTGTGCCCGCTCGGCGGCCATGCCCTGGGCAAGCCCGCTACTGCCCAATGAGCGTTTCGTACGCGATGGCGAGAAGTTTCAGGCAGCAATAGATTTGCCGGTGGCCAAAGACACCGGACCGCCGCTCCGCATCTTCATCGCTGATAGGTCGTGAAGAATATCTATTGAAGTGTAATAATCGCTAACGGTAGGCCCAGAGGCTATGGCTTGGTTCGCTAGTCGTTCACCCGTGTGTGCGCTCCCGCAGCCGATTTTTTGGCTCCGCGCCCTTGCCTCGGCAATCCTGCTCCTGTGGCTTATGCCCACCAGCTTTGCGATTGCACAGTCGAATCAGCAGTCTGCTACTCCAGAGAAGGGTCCATCTTCGGTTCGCGGCACAGTCCTGAATCGTCTTACACACGAACCGATCGCCCGCGCCCTCGTGTATTCCCAGGACCAGCAATACGCCACGATGACGGACAGCATTGGCCACTTCGAGTTTAAGTTCTTGCCTCGAAAGCCCGAACCCGCACAGAATCTGAAGGCCGCGACCAATGCTGGTGCGATTGGCCCTCAGAATATTCCCTCCTCGCCATATTTTCTGCCGACAGAATTCCTGGCGCGCAAACCAGGTTTTCTGCAAGACCCGGGCACTCCCTACGATGCCCGCACCGGTTCTGATTCGCCGGCACTTACCATCTACCTGGATCCAGAATCTTTGATCATCGGTCATGTCAGCATCCCGGGCTTGGAAGGCTACCTCCGTTTCGATTTGCAGCTTTACCGCCGCGATATCAGTGGCGGGCGGGAACATTGGAATTCAGTGCGCGCGGTTACCACTTGGACCGACGGCGAGTTTCGTTTCTTCGATCTTGCGGCTGGCACCTACAAGCTCGTGACCGAAGAGCAACTCGATCGGGATCCGCTGACCGCAATTCCCGGCGGACAGCTCTTTGGTTACCCGCCTGTTTTTTTCCCCGGAGTTTCGGATTTCGCGGCAGCCGGCGCGATTCAGCTTGCCGCAGGCGCAACGTTTCAGGCCAATGTCTCTCCAGCTCGCCGCCAGTATTACCCCGTCAAGATTCCAGTTGCGAATCCGGCTTTGGGTCAATTGACTAACATCCGCGTCTATCCGCTTGGGCATCCCGGCCCCGGCTATTCTCTTGGATATGATTCCGCGGAGCAGCTGATTCAGGGCAGTCTTCCAGACGGTAGTTACACGCTGCAGGCGGAGACCCAGGGCCAGCCGGGTTCAGCGGGAATTCTGAATTTCTCAGTGCGCGGCGCGCCGCTGGATGGACCCGCCTTTAACCTGATTCCGAACGCCTCGTTGCTCGTGAACGTGAGGGAAGAATTCGAATCCGCGCAGAGCGTTTTTGTGGAAGGAACGAGCGAAACTTCGCCCGGTTCGTCGAACATTGAAGCGATCCGGCAGGTAAACCTTCAGGTCATACTCACGCCGATCGAGGAATTTGGTTTGTCGCGTGCCCGTTCATCGGAGCCGATACAGGGCACTCGGGACCATGCGGTGATCATCCAAAATGTTTCTCCGGGCCGTTACCGCGTGGAGATAAACTCTGGCGTCGGTTACGCTGCCAGCGCCCTCTCCGGTGGGACGGACGTTTTGCATGAACCACTGATAGTCGGAATGGGCGGCGCGGCTTCCGCGCTTCAGGTCACTTTGCGCGATGATGGAGCCTCTGTGGATGGCACCGTCGAGAACGAACCAAGTGAAGACCCACGGCCACCGCAAAGCCATGGCTCCCGGCCTTCGTGTTATATCTATTTTTTGCCTGTCGCAGGGAGCAGTGCGCAATTTCGCCAATCGAATAGCAATTCCGAGGGAACATTTTCACACTGGCAGTTGCCGCCGGGTTCCTATCTTGTTCTCGCTTTTGATCGCGCTCAGAACGATCTTGAATACTCCAACACGGAAACGGTGCACAAGCTTGAGTCCAAGGGACAAGTTATCCATGTCGAACCCGGCGACAAAGTGCATCTGCATTTAACCGTAGTTCCCGGGAGCAATCCGCGATGATTTTCATTCCGCACATTTTCCGCCTGATCTTCTTCATGTGTGGTCTCGCGTTTCTGCATCCCGGCATCGGGCTTGCTACGCAGAATCGGAATCCTGAGACGCGAACAGATTCCCAACCCGGGCAATCGTTCAAGATCGCGGGAACGGTCGTGAATGCCAATACTGGCACGCCTCTCGCGCAGGCCCGTATCTCCATAGCACGCGCCAAGGATCCCGGAAAGTTTACTTCGATCGTCACCTCCGAAGACGGCCACTTCGAGTTTTCGCAACTAGCGGCTGGAAAATATACCTTGCAGGGGGCGAAACGCGGTTTCATTTCCGCTGCCTACGAACAACATGAACAATTCTCCACGGCAATCGTTACCGGACCGGACTTCTCGACCGAAAATCTGCTGCTTCGTTTGACACCAATGGCAATAATCACGGGCCACGTGTTTGATGAATTTGGCGATCCGGTCCGTAACGCGAACATTTATCTATTCCAGGAACGGCATACAGGGGGAGGCAGCCGTATCGTCCGTATGGCTTTCTCCATAAGTGATGATCGGGGTTTTTACGATATCGCTCTTTTGCGGCCCGGCAACTATTATCTTTCCGTCGCCACTAAACCTTGGTACGCGGTTCATTCGGTCACTGCTCTAGATCCCGCACTTGATGTGGCTTACCCCGTTACTTTTTACGATGGCGCGACCGAAGCGGACCGTGCCACTCGCATCGAATTGAACGGCGGTGATCGTCTCCAAATTGACATACATCTCAATCCGGTACCCGCATTACACATCTTTTTTCGAATCCCTGAGAATGGCCCCGACCCGCAGAATCAATTCACCGTGCCGACCTTGCAAAAGTCCGTCTTCGACTCTCCGGAGTTAGTACAGCCGGAAGGCACCCGCCAGGTGGCGCCGGGCTTGTATGAGTTGTTTGGTATTCCACCGGGGCGCTACACCACCAGAATAAAAAACTCGGGCTCAGGCCAACTCGAGCAATCCACAGACCTCGACATTACCCGCGACGGGCAGGATCTGAACGATACTCGCGGCGAGCCGCTTGGCTCTCTGAAGTTGTCCTTCAGATTGCCAGGTGATGAAACGCTTCCAAAGCAATATACCGTCGGCCTGCAGGATTCCGGGCGGCGGTTCGTGGGCTTCCGGCGAGGAGATTCCTCTGGGCAGGTCGCATTCGAAGATCTGGCCCCGGGAAAGTATGCGATTCTCATCCTCTCCGCGACGAAACAACTTTCCGTTGTGCGAACCACTTCACCGTCAAGCGACTCCCCTGGTCATGACGTAACCATTACGCCTGGAACCGCGCTTGAACTTACAGCTTCTCTGGCCGTGGGCATTGTCAATATTGAGGGAATAGTGAAAAAGAAGGATAGACCACTCGCCGGCATCATGGTTGCTCTGGTGCCGAAAAATCCGGAAGCACATATTGAATTGTTTCGCAGGGATCAAAGCGACTTTGATGGGACCTTCCTCTTGCAGGGAGTGATTCCCGGGTCCTACACGATCGTCGCCGTGGAAGATGCCTGGGGGTTTGAGTGGTTACAACCCGGCGCCCTCGCCCGATATGTCCAACACGGACAGAATCTGATCGTAGGTAATCTGATGCTTGGAACTGTGCACCTCCCCGATCCGGTCGAAGTACAGCCGCATTGAACCCAACTCGTTGCGCTGCTGGCCGCGTCCTCGAATCGGGGCCGCAGGTCCTGTGGCTTCGTTTGCCCTGTCTGTCATCGCCAAACTGAAGAACATTCGACGCCCCGTGCGCTTGTACTTGACGATGGGCCAGTCATAGAATAATGACTAGCGGCGTCAATCTGTCCCTCCGTACAGGTGTTCCCCATCCGCAACCTTGCGGTTGACCGCGACGGCGGCGTGTACCTGAAGCTGATACCGCTCCTAAACTTGTTCATCGAGAATTTGGATGTAGGTTTTGCCGTAGGGATAGAAGAGTTCCTTGCGGCCTTCCTGCCACGCCGCTTTGAGTTCGGGCGTGGTGATGTCCCAGTCCGGCCGGCATTTCTTCGTAACGGCACGCAGGTCCTGGCGGAGATCTTCCAGAGTGGGACGGCCGAAGAACCAATAGCCGTTGTAAATCTTATAAATGACAAGGCCGGGCTCGAGGACAATCACATGAGGGATCATGGGATTGTGGAGTGGATCGGTGTATTCGGCGATGTCGAGATCTTTTTGGACCGTACGCCCCGCGTCGGAGAGAAAAGGCTAGTGGGCGCCAACTCCGCTGCGATATTCATTTGTCTCGGTGATATTGTCGGTGCTGATGGTGACAAGCCGACAATAGGCAACCTCGAGTTCACGATGGAGTTGAACAAGCAGCTCAGCCTGGCGGCGGTCCTTCGGGCAAAAACCTCCGCGGCTGAGGACGAGAACCATAGGATGTTGTCCTTGCAATTCGGAGAGTTTGCGGCGCTTCGCGATGTGGTCGGAAAGCTCATAGTCGGGGAAGATAGCCCCTGGAACCAGGTCAGATCGCATAGGAAACCCTCCATTCGTCGGTTCTGCGTCGCTAGTTTACGCTCAATAGTCAGTGGCCTGGCGTTCTCGTAGTGACCTCGCGTATGTGCCAGGCCAGCCGCTGTGTCCGAACCCCGATACTTTGGCGCAGTAAGGTGATGGGGGTCGGAAAGTTATTCAGTGGGTTGCGATGTTGGTCCCCTTCACATCGTCAGAACGACGCGAAACTGGGCGTTTCCGCTCATCATGCGCGCGTAAGCCTCGGCAGCTTTTTCGAGCGGATAGGTTTCAATCATCGGGCGCACGCCGGTTAGTTCGGCGAAACGCAGCGTGTCCTCGGCATCCGCTGGTGTTCCCGTGGCCCACCCTTGAATCGTTCGGCGGCCATTGATTAATTGTGCCGGAGTGACCGCGAGGGGCTCCATGTCCGCGCCCACGACAATGAGCTCGCCGTTCGGCCCCAGGCCGTCAAACACCTCGGACATCGCTTTGGAGCTTGGAGCTGTCGCCAGGATGACCTTTGCGCCGCCCAGTTTTTGCAATTCCTGGGCTGCGTTCGTCGCTTTGTTATCGATGTACATGCTCGCGCCGAGTTTTTTTGCAAGCGCAGCGCTTTCCGACCCGCGCCCGACGGCCGCGACCTTATAACCAAACTTGTTCGCGAATTGAATTCCCAGGTGACCCAGACCGCCGATACCCAGCACGGCAACGAGGTCGCCGGGCATCGTACCGCTGTGCCGCAGCGCGTTGTATGTCGTGATTCCGGCGCAGAGCAGTGGCGCGGCGTCGACGTCGCTTAGACTTTCCGGTATCGCCGTCAGCGCCTCCATGGGAGCTACCATGTATTGCTGGTATCCGCCGTCATAGCTGATGCCCGCTATTTTCATATTCTGGCAATTGCCAAAATCCCCGCGCCGGCACTGGAGACACGTATTGTCGTGTCCGCCGTGCCAGCCAACTCCCGCGCGCTGTCCCTGTTTCCATCCGGACACACCGGCGCCCAGCTCATCGATAATGCCAGCGACTTCGTGTCCCGGCACGCGTGGGTATTGGATGCCCGGCCACAGGCCTTCTTTAGTGAACATGTCGCTGTGGCAGACGCCACAGGCCTGCACCTTGATGCGCACTTCTCCCGCACCCGGCTTGGGAATCTCGCGCTCGACAATCTCGAAATCGGCTCCCGGTTTAGGAATCTGCGCCGCCTTCATTGGTGCTATCGCGACTTTCGAAGTTGCCATAAACCCTCCCTTGAAATTTCAATTGCTGTTGAAAAAGCGCTAACTGCTAGTACCTGTTTACCTCAGGTGGCATTCCGCGAAAATGTAGTCTTTTGCCGTTACGATCGTGTGGTTCTCGCCTAACTTCGAGCGTCTTCGGCTGCTGGAGCGCAGAGACAGATGTGGGCTGGCGGCATCGGTGACGATAGGAAATCGATTCACGCGATTTCTCGTCCACATCGATTCCACCTCTGAGTTCAGAAAGTGATTTGCTGGAAGGCCAAGGTGGGGAGCCAAGGACTTACTGCACTCTCCCTTAGCAACTGCCAATTTTACTTAGGTAATCCTTCCTGTCAAGAGTAGGCCTCTGAGCACTCCATTGCCGTAAGGTCGCAGTAGTTGTTCTGTTCCCATTATTGGCTCGGCAGCCATCTTCATCTGGTTTTACCGATCGGGGAAACAATGGCATCGCACAATGGGCCGATTCGGTAAGATATGCAAGCTCCAGCCTGATGGACGCGGGAATATCCGCGATCTTGTCATTTTGTTTTGCCGAGTCTGTGAGGAACGCCTGTATGTTTTCGCTCCGAATCTGTCGGCTCGTTCTCTTGCTTTCTGCACTGCTGTACACGCCGGTGTCCGCCCAAAGGAAGCCGCTCTTCACTTCGCCGCTGCCGACTGGTGTGAGTCTCGATCCCGCCGGCGAAGCGGTTGACCTCGGTAGCTTGCCGATCAATCTCGTACTCACGCCTGAAAAGGACGGAGCCGTGGTCGTGCTCAGCGGCTGGCGCGAGCAGGGCGTTCAGGTCGTCGATCTGAAGACGCGGAAAGTCACGCAGAAGCTGCTCCAGGATGGCGCATTCTACGGCGCCGCCTTCTCGCCCGATGGCCATCACCTCTGTGTCTCCGGCGGCAACACGGACACAATCTTCGTCTACACATGGAAAGACGGCGCCGCCACTCTCGAGAACAAGTTCGAACTGGCGAAAACAAAAACGGCGGATGCCACCGGCACAAGCTATCCGGCGGGACTGGCGTTTTCGTCCAACGGAAAATTCCTTTATGTCGCCGAGGACGTCGGCGATCGGCTCGCAGTGGTGAACGCTGCGACCGGCGAGATCAAGCAACGGTTTTCTACAGACCATTATCCCTATGGCGTCGTGCTCACGGCGGAAGGTCAAGTGTTCGTTTCGGCTTGGGGCGGCAGCACGCTGTCGCAGTTCCGCGTTTTGGCAGACGGAACGCTCGCCTATCTCGGACGGATCGAGGTCGGTCCGCATCCGTCGGCGCTGGCGGTCAGTGGAACGAGTATGTACGTCACGCTCGCGGGTAGCGACCGTGTGGCCGTCGTCGACACGAAGCAGCGGAAGGTCGCGCGCTATCTGCACGATGCCGCGCCTGGTGCCCCGCCCGAGGGCAGCACACCCAACGCCGTCGCACTTACCTCCGATGGCAAGCGTCTGCTGATAGCAGAAGCCGACAACAACGCCGTCGCAGTCTTCGATGTGACTACCGGCAAGTTGCTCGGGCGCGTTCCGACCGACTGGTATCCCACTGCGATCGCCGAAGTAGGTGGCCAACTCCTCGCCCTCTCCGGGAAAGGACACGGCACCCAGGCCAACCCCGACGGCCCCGTACCGCTCACGAACTGGCCGAACGAGAAACCGACAGCATACGCACTCGGACAGTTGAATGGCACACTGCGCGTGCTCTCCGCTTCACTCCCGCCGCCGCTACTGGCTAGCTTCACCGAGCGCGTCGTCGCCGCTAATAACTGGCAGCATAAGCCCGCGGCGCGGCGTTATCCGCCGTTCCGCCACGTCGTCTACATCATCAAAGAGAATCGCACCTATGATCAGGTACTCGGAGACATGAAAGAAGGCGACGGTGACGCGAGCCTCGTCTATTTCCCCGACATCACCATCACCCCAAATCACCACGCGCTCGCGCGGCGCTTCGGCCTGTTCGATCGTTTTTTCGTGAATGCCGAGGTCAGTTCGCAAGGACACATCTGGTCCACCGCCGCTTACGTCACGAACTACGGTGAGAAGATGGTGCCCTCCGGTTACGCAGGCAAGCGGGCCGACATGGATGGCGAAGAGAGCGACGAGCCGGAACGCGGCTTCCTCTGGACACTCGCAATCCGAGAGGGCATCACTTTCCGCGACTACGGCGAAATGGTCAAGGGGAATCCCGGCTGGCCGGTGACGCAACGCGGCTTGGGCGCCGACGTGAATCCTGACTACGTCCCGATGGATTTCGTTACGCAGGATCAAAAGCGCGCTGATGTTTGGATCGCCGAACTCCAGCGCTACGTTCACGACGGCAACATGCCACAGCTCGAAATCATGTGGCTGCCGATGGACCACCTTGCCGCCGGGCGTCCGGGCAAATGCGCGCCGCGCGCGTGCATGGCCGACAACGACCTCGCACTTGGGCGGATCGTGCAGGCGCTCTCGCATAGCCCGTATTGGAAGGACACGGTGATCTTCGTCGTTGAAGACGACGCGCAGGCGGGGCCCGACCACACCGATTCTCACCGCGCGCCGTTCTATGCCATCTCGGCCTACAACCGGTCGGGCACGGTGCATCGCTTCATCAACACGACGGACGTGATCGCGGCGATCGAGGACATCCTCGGCATGGGTCGGCTCTCCAAGTTCGATTACTTCAGCCGATCCCTGGTGGACATCTTCGCACCGGCGCCCGACCTGACGCCTTACGATCCAATCATTCCCACGCAAGACTTGAATGAAAAAAATCCGCAGAATACTGCAGCCGCACGCTTGTCGGAGAGTCTGGATCTCAGCGCTCCCGATCGCGTGGACGATCAGCTCTATAACCGCATTCTGTGGCTGATGTTGAAGGGTGATGTTCCGCCACCGGTTGCACAGAGCCGCGCGGCTCTGCATGCACTGCAATCGAGCAAATGATGATGAACCCGCGCATCTTATGGGCAAATATTCACTCGATAAGCCAGGTTGGAGAGAACGCGTTGCTCGGCGGCCAGAGAACACTGCCCCGGTTCCTCTCTCCGATTAATATCGGGAAACGCGCCAGCTGTGACCAACCATTTGCCTTGACATGTAATTCGGCTCTGCCATAGTCTGACTATGTCAGAGGTGATGCCTTGCATCGAAACGAAATTCCTCCGGGAACGCTCTATCTGCTGATTTTGAGAACGTTGGCGCGCTCCGGCGAAATGCATGGGTATGAGATTGCCAATTCCATTCAGCGGATATCGGATGACGTTCTGCAAGTCGAAGAAGGCTCGTTGTACCCCGCGTTGCAGCGGATGCTCATCAAGGGATGGGTGACCGCGGAGTGGGGCACGACGGCTGGCAACCGCCGCGCTCGTTACTACAAGCTGACTGCAGCAGGCCGCAAACAATTGACCGTCGAGATGTCGCAGTTCGAACGCGTCATTGGCGCGATCACGCGTGTGATCGAGGCTGTCTGAAAGGAACTCCTTTATGGACTGGCTGCGCGAATTGGCAAGACGCCTCAGCATGCTGATGCATCGCCGACAATTTGATGCCGACCTCGAAGAGGAAGTGCGCCTGCATTTGGAATTGCGGCAAGAGGAACAGTTCGAGTCCGGCATGACTGCAAACGAGGCTCGGGCCGCTGCTCGGCGCCGGTTTGGCAACGCAACGTACCTGAAGGAAGAAAGCCGCATCGCGTGGGGCTGGGAATGGTTCGAGAACTTGGCGCAGGATGTTCGTTACGGCGCGCGCATGTTGCGCAAGTCCCCAGGCTTCACGGCTGTCACCATCCTCACACTCGCTCTCGGCATCGGCGCAAACACCGCGATATTCAGTGTGATCAATGGAGTGTTGCTCACTCCGCTTCCCTACAAGGATCCGAAGCAACTCGTCGTCATCAAGGAACACGATTCGCTCCCGAACGTGATGGATATCCAGAGACAGACGCGCGCATTCTCACAGGGCGGCGGAATCAACGTCGAGAAGATGGACTACATAGGCGCAACCGAACCTGTGCAAGTCCGTGTCGGGCTCATCGATGCGGGGTTTCTCGAAACGCTAGGCGTGCAGCCGATGCTGGGTCGGATCATTTCACCCGGGGAAGATGTGCAAGGCGGGCCGCGTTTCGCCATGGTCAGCAATCATTTCTGGCAAGACTACCTTGGCAGCGATCCATATGCGGTGGGCAACACGATTCAGCTGGGCGGAAACTCTTATACGGTGATCGGCGTAATGCCCGCGAGTTTTGCTCTGCCAGCGGAGCATGCCGACGTTTTCGTTTCACTCATGGTCCGCGACCCGGGGGCGGGTGCGGAGCGCGATCTGCACTTCATGCATACCTACTGGCGATTGAAAGCGGGCGTCACGCTCGCACAGGCGCAGGCCGATATGGCCGCGATCGACCGCCGGCTCGCGGAGCAGTATCCGGCCGAAGAAAAAGAACGGAAGAGCCAATTAGTTCCGCTGCAGGAATGGCTCGTAGGAGACGTGCGGTCGGCATTGCTGGTGCTCTTCGGAGCTGTAGGCCTCGTGCTGCTGATTGCGTGCGCGAATTTCGCGAGCTTGCTGATGGTGCGCGCGTTTGCGGGGCACCAGGAATTGGTGATCCGGGCGGCGCTGGGCGCGGGACGCGGCCGGCTGATCCGGAAAACGCTGACTGAGAGCGTACTGTTGTCGGTCCTCGGCGGTGCGACCGGCTTGCTGTTGGCGCAGTTGGGTACGAGCGTGCTCCTGGCCATGAGGCCGGAGAATCTGGCGCGGCTGAGCGGGATTCACATGGATGCACGAGTGCTGCTGTTCGCCCTCGTGGTCTCGTTGCTGACCGGCATCGCCTTCGGAATGGCGCCGGTATGGATCTCGGCTGGCCCGGACGTTGCCCAAGCCCTGAAAGAGAGCGGGCGGAGCACAACGGCGAGCACGATGGGGCATACCGTGCGGCAAGTTCTGGTCACATCCGAGCTGGCCCTTGCTTTGGTGCTGCTCGTCGGTGCCGGCTTGTTGATCAAAGGCTTCTCACGCCTGCGCTCGGTCAACCCCGGTTTCAATTCTTCGGGCGTAATAACGATGTATCTCCAATTGCCTGAGACGCGGTACGGAGAAATCCCTAAACAAACCCAGTTCCGCCGCGAGTTGCTCACGCGCTTGGATACTGTGCCGGGCGTGCAAGTGGCGATGGTGAGTGACATACCCCTCGGCGGCAATTATGTAGGCCACCGTTTGGTCATCGACGGACGCCCGCCGGTCGCGGTGGGAGGTGAGCCGCTAGTGCAAACCCTTTCCGTGATGGGCGATTACTTCCACGTGATGCAGATTCCGCTGCGCGCAGGTCGCAAGTTCACCCCGTTGGACCGCGAAGGGCAGCCACTCGTCGCCATTGTGAACGAAGAAATCGTGCGGGAATTCTTCCCGCATAAAGACCCAATCGGCGTGCGCATCTGCTGGGCGGGCGACGTAGGACCGCCGCGATGGATGACCGTCATCGGCGTGATGGCCGACGTGAAACACTCAGGATTGAATCAACCGACGGATCCCGCTGTGTATACCCCTTTTTCGCAGAACGACGAGCGCTGGAGACGATTTATGACGCTCGCCATCCGGGCTCGGGATGCGTCTCCTGGGCTCGTTGCAGAAGTGAAGAAGCAGATCTGGAGCTTGGACGCGCAGATTCCGGTGGACGACGTGCGCCCTATGGACGAGCTCATAGCGGTGTCGGTTGCCCAGCAACGTTTCAACATGTTGCTCCTCGGACTGTTCGCGGCGCTCGCGTTGATCTTGGCTGCGGTGGGAATTTACGGCGCGATGGCTTATGCCGCGAACCAGCGAACGCATGAGATCGGCATACGGACAGCGCTGGGGGCGCAGCGACGCGACGTGCTGCGCCTCGTTATGAGAGATGGAGCGAAAATCGCGCTCTTCGGCATCGCCTCCGGGATTGCAGGAGCGCTGGCGCTGACTCGCCTGATGGCCAGTCTGCTTTTCGAGGTGAAACCGACGGACCCCGCGACATTCGCGGGTGTCGCAATCCTGCTCGCTTTCGTTGTACTCGCGGCTTGCTACCTCCCGGCGCGCCGCGCAATGCGCGTGGATCCTATGGTCGCCTTGAGATACGAGTAGTCCTTCGCGCAAGTGACCGCCAACCCTTCCTTAGAACAAGCTCGCATAAACGTGTAGGACTTCTGAAGCCCTCAGCCGCACGCATGTACACGCACAGTCCGCAAGTTTTATTTGTGGACATTACTGCCGACTGTTCCCGAGTGACGAGCAAACCGGAAGTAATGCCTCCGGGTTGGCACATTGCTCCCGATAAACGCGCTTGTATTGATTAATCGGGGCAAATTGCCTGCTGGCCGGCCACTCGGGAACTAAGCCGGTGCCTTGCAGCTACAGCGTGGAATTCCATCACGCGGCCGGGCGGATAAGTCTTCCAAGTCTGAGCCGTGGATCCCACCTTTCCCCTTCTTCTGAGGCCGACCCTTTCATCATGCAACAACCGTGCGGGGTGCGCTTGTACTGGACGATGAGCCAGTCATAGAATAATGACTAGCGGCGGCAGGTCATCCATCGTGGGGCCCTTCTTTCCGCGGCCGCAAACTTTCGTACACGTTTTGCGTATTCCTATTCGAAAGGACTTTTTCGTCCCCAAAGGGCCCTTATGAATCTTGCTGAGCTTATCGAAAGTCGCCGCGACCAACATCTGGCGGAGCTGTGCGAGTTTCTGCGCATTCCCAGTGTCAGCGCCAAGAGCGAACACAAACCGGATATCGAGCGCGGTGCACGCTGGGTGGCTGACAACATCCGCGCTGCGGGGTTTAAGACGGTTGAAATCGTTCCCACGAACCTGCACCCGCTGGTGTACGCGGAATCTCTCGAAGCCCCCGGTAAACCGACGATTCTTTTTTACGGGCACTATGACGTGCAGCCCGCCGAGCCGCTCGAATTGTGGACTTCTCCGGCCTTCGAACCCACCGTACGCGACGGAAATCTTTTTGGCCGCGGCACCGCAGACGACAAAGGCCAGGTTCACATCCATTTGAAGGCGCTCGAATCCCTCCAAAAAGTGAACGGCAAACTTCCCATCAACGTTAAGATTTTGATCGAAGGGGAGGAAGAAGTCGGCAGCGTCAGCCTCTGGGACTACGTCCAGAAAAACAAGGAAAAACTCAAAGCCGATGCCTTGGTGGTTTCCGATACTTCCATGCTCGGCAAGGGCGTGCCCTCCATCACTTATGGATTGCGCGGTCTGAACTATTATCAGATTGAGCTGACCGGTCCGGCGCGCGATCTGCACTCCGGTGTTTACGGGGGCGCGGTGCCGAATCCGCTTACGATTCTGACGGAGCTCTTCGCCAAACTTCACGACAAGCATTTTCGCGTCAACGTGCCCGGTTTTTATGATCAGGTGGCGAACGTTTCGAAAGCCGAGCGCAAATCGCTGAACGCGCTGCCCTGGAGGAAAAAAGATTTTGAAAAGGCCGTGGGCGCGCCAGGATACTTTGGAGAAAAGGGTTTTACCATTGTCGAGCGGCTATGGACGCGGCCAACGCTCGAATTGAACGGTATCTGGGGCGGCTACCAGGGCGAAGGGGCGAAGACCGTCATCCCTGCGAAAGCCTATGCGAAATTTTCGACGCGCCTTGTTCCCAATCAAGACCCGCACAAGATCGCCAGGCTCGTCGAAAAACACGTTCGAAAGCTGCTGCCGAAAACAGTTCACTGCAAATTTGATGTTTTGAGCATGGGCAAACCGTGGGTGGCTCCGTTCCACGCGCCGATTTTTCTGAAAGCCCAATCCGCGCTCGAAAAAGGCTTCGGCAAAAAAGCTTCGTTCATTCGCGAGGGTGGCTCCATTCCTTTTGTCACCCAGATGCATGACACTTTCAAAGTGCCGTGCGTGTTGATCGGTTTCGGTCTGCCCGACGAAAACGCGCACGCTCCCGATGAGCATATCGCGCTGGAAAATTACTTCGGCGGCATCAAGGCCATCGCGCACTTCTACGCCGATCTGGCCAGTCTCTGAGCAGATTGTCGTTCTAGGTGCGAGCTCTGGGGACCAGCGCGTTCGAATCGCACGGCGCTTCGCTGAGCGGCCTTCGTTCGAACCGCAATTTCAGCGGCGATTTCCACACGCCTCCAAAAAAAGCCGCATTTTTCCAGCCTTTTTTGCGATTTTTACTTGCGTTCTCCTTTTTCCTTGGCTATAGTCGGTGACGGCCCGGGTTTTTCGCAGCAAAACATGGGGAAGTGGACTCGCGGCCTGCTTCGATCTTATCGGAGTGGAAAGACAAATCAGGAGGATAAGCAGACTAGATGGCAGCCAAGCCAATGAGCAAGACCAAGACCGTGTCGCACATCGCCGAGAAACTCGGCACACCGAAGAAAACCGCCGCACTCTTCTTTGAAGAGCTCTTCAAGCTCGCAGTGAAGGAAGCCAAGGGCGCTGCGGGCAAGTTCGTAATCCCGGGCATCGGCCGCGTCGTCAAGGCGCACCGCAAGGCGCGCATGGGCCGCAATCCGCAGACCGGCGAAGCGATCAAGATCAAGGCGAAGACCGTAGTCCGTCTGCGTCCGTCGAAGGCGTTCAAGGATGCAGTACTGAAGTAGTCGTAGATTTACGATTTGCTTTTTGGCCCCTGGCAGGCTGAGTGATCAGACTGTCGGGGGCTTTTCTCTTCTACGGCGCCTTTATAGCGTCTTGACGTACGCGACGACGTCCTTAATTTGTTGAGGCTCGAGGGTTTCCTTCATTCCGGGCATGAGGGAGTCGCCGTTTTCAATCCACGTGGTGAGGGCTTCCGTCGTCACTTTGTTCCCGTTCACGGTGAACGTGCCGCGCTTGGAAATGCCTTTCAGGCCGGGACCGATTTTCTTGGTGTCTTTATCCGCGTAATGGCAGATGGCGCATTTCTGGTCGAAGACGGCTTTGCCATTTTCCGCGGATGCCGCGGAGGTTTTGTGGCTCGTCGCTTTCGGCGCGCTGGTTTTTGCCGGCGGATCCTGAGCGAGCACGGCTCCGGCGACAGCGAGAGTTGCCATCCCAAGAATCAGATAATTCCGTTTCACGATACCCCCTCGTTTTTGCGAGCGATCAGTCTCCCTAACACTTCCATTCTCTTCGTTTGGTGACTGTATTTCTACTCTAATACCCGGCACAAAGTACAGGTTCATGTGATGCACGGCCCGGCCGTTCGTACTTTTGACCCGGGCAAAAACGTGTGCTAACTATCTTAATTATGAGCATGGAGACCCTCACGCGGGCGTGGGAAGTGCTTCAGGACGCGTACCAGGCGCAGATGGAAGGCGACTACGATCGCGCCGTCGAGCTATATCAGTCTTCCTTGGAGTTGCACCCCACGGCTGAAGCTCACACTTTCCTGGGCTGGACGTATCATTTTCAAGGCCGCATTGACGATGCGATCGCCGAATGCAAGCGGGCCATCGAGCTCGATCCGGAATTTGGCAATCCTTACAACGATATTGGCGCGTACCTGATCGAGCAGAATCGCTTCGATGAAGCGATTCCGTGGCTGGAGCGCGCGGTCGAAGCGCGGCGCTACGAGCCGCGCCACTTTCCGCATTACAACCTGGGACGTGCGTACCTGGGCAAGGAAATGTACGCCAACGCGATGCGCAGCTTCCAGGAAGCGCTGGAAATCGAGCCGCGCTATTCGCTGGCGCGGCAGGCGCTGGCATCGCTTCGCCGCCTCGTAAATTGAACAAGTGACTGGCGAAAAGCACCTGGCACAATCTCGAACGCGCGCGCATTTTCTGAAACACGTCCTTCATTCCGCCGATCCTGCAGTTTTTTCCTCTCCTGGCTTAATGATTCGGTCATAGATCCACAATAAGAGCGCGGTCAGGATGCCAACACCGGAAATGACCCACCAGGCGCGCTGTGGCTGGTGCAGGACTTCGCCGAACTGGTGCATGACACGGCCGCCGAACCATCCGCCGATGAGCGAGCCGATGCCAATGGGGAGAAATGCAAATCCCATATAGGTGCCTTGTTGTCCGGCAGGCGCGAGGCGCGAAATATATTCATAGTAGCGCGGCGCCTGAATCATTTCGCCGAGAGCGAGGACGAGGATGGAGACAACCGCACCTGGGACCGTGGGCCAAAAGGAAACAATAAACCAGGAAAGAGCCGTGACGAGAGTGCCGAGAATAACGGCTTGAAACGCCGGGAGTTTGCGGATGAGGTAGTTAATGATGAGGGTGAGGCAGATAACGGCGAGCGGCGCGGTAATCAAGATGAGCTCGACGTCGGCGCCGGGGCTGATGTAGTTGTGAATGTAACCGGGTAGCGAGATGAACTGCTGCCAGTAGACGACCCAATAGCCGGTGAAGATCAAGAGAAAAAGTATGAAGCGCGCGTTGGCGAGCACGGTGAAGAAATTCTTCAGCATGGCCGCCATGCTGGGCGCGGGTTCGCCGGTTTGACGCTTGGGCTCCTTGAAAAACAGGAGCACCACGAAGAACATCGCGAAGACGCTCAGTGCCGAAACACGAAAGACTTTTTCGACACCGAGATGGCGGTGGGCCCAGGAAGCAATGAACGGGCCAGCGGTGCCGCCGATGTTCACCATGGTGTAGTAGATGGAATAGCCGATGGAGCGGACGTTTTCCCTGGAGGCGCGGGCGGTGGTACCGACGACGGACGGTTTGACAAGGGCGACGCCGAGGGCGGGAAGCATCAAAATGCAGCCGACAAAGAGACCGAGCGGAATGGCATTGCGAACGGGCGCAAGCCAGGAAGCTCCAATCGAGCCAATCAGGAAATAGGCCGCAGCGAGGATCAGGTAAGCAAGCGAGAGGGCACGGCGAAAGCCGAGACGGTCGGCCGCGGCTCCGCCGAAAATCGCGAGGAACCACACCATGCCGCCGAAGATACCGGTGAGCGTGCCGGTCTGCTGAGTGGAGAAATTGAGCTTTTCCTGGAGGTAGAGGGCTAAGGAGGCGAAAGCGCCATAATAAGCGAGGCGCTCAAAGATCTCCGTGATGTTGGCGACCCAGAAAGGGCGCTCGAAGCCTTCGCGGATTTCCTGGAGCCGATTGCTAAAGCTCATGAGGCCTCCGAGGTGCGAGGCGGGATGATAGCAGAAAAGGGGATACCACCCCCGGCATTTGTAAGGATGTCAAAGGAAAGGGGTTGCGGGAGGGGGCATTTGTAAGTGTATGAAAGGAAAAGGGATTGGTTTGGGGCCTTGTGCGAATGCTTGTAAGGATTGAAGGTGGAGACATGGGAAGCCGAGACGCCACCCCCCCCCTGTTTTTTGTAAGTGTTGCATTTAAAGGAGTTAGCTTTGCAGCAAGTCTTTTGTTTGCAACACTTACGGAGAGATCCACAAGTGTTACCGCTAAAGGACTTACGGGGACGGACTGTTGGCGAGAAGGTAACCAGCAAGGATGGAAAGATGCTGGGGGAGTTAGAAAGACTAGCTGGCGGGCACGCATAGAAGTGGGGCACGGAAGGATCATGCCGCATTAAGACCTCTATTATACCACATTGGTATAACTCGTCAAGTGATTACTTGTAAGTATAATCTATAAGTGCTGCGTTTGCTGATAAATAGCCAACTCTCTACAAATTGAGAGGAGAAAAAATGACCTGCTAGCCCGCCTGGCGGAGTTGGAACACGGGGATTTCCGGGCGCACGTTGAAGCGAACGCGGAGGAGGTGGCCAACGCCGCGGCTGATGTACATTCGGCGGTTCTCGGACAATTCGAATTTACCCGAGGTGTAGCGTTTGTTGAGTACCGGCAAGAGCGGCGGCGGTAGAAATGGCGGCTTTCACTGGCCCCCGTGGGTGTGGCCGGCAAGAATCCAGCCTTGGTAACTGCCCCGGATCGAGCGATCGGCGGCATCGGGATTGTGGCAGAGCACGACGGTGGAACTGTCCTGGCCTTTTTGCGCGAGTAGGTCCAGAGGATCGAACCGTGGTCCCCACAAGTCGTCAAGCCCGAGGAACTGCAGTCCCTCGAAGGTCGAGGCTTCATTGCGAAGCAGTGTGATACCCGAGGCGCGAACGATCCGGGAGACCTCTTCCGCCACGTCAGCCATCCGCCAGCCGAATCCGTAATCGTGGTTACCGAGAATGCCGATAGTTCCGAAGCGACCGCGAGGAGCATGCATCAGAATACGACAAAGCTGCTCGAATTGGCGCGGGCTGCGATACGTGATCCAGTCGCCGGTGAAAACCACGAAGTCGGGAGCGAGTTGCTGAGTTCTGCGGAAGGACTCGATGATGTAGTTGTCGTCGACCTTGGGGCCAACATGCAGATCACTGAGCTGCGCGAGAGTGCGGCCCTCGAGTTCGCGTGGGAGTCCCGAGATTGGTAGCAAGGAGTAGGTGAATTGGAGCCAGTGAGGCTCGATGCGCCATGTGTACAGCCCTACCAAGGCCGTGCCAGCTCCGGCTATTGTCAGCGCTCTCAGGGCGTGACGTCGAGTCAGCTTTTTCATCATCAGCGGACAAGCTCTTGGTTTGAGACTCCCATAATCGCGGCGTAGCGGATATCTTATTATATGTGCAACGCTGGCTTGCTTAAGATGTTGCCATGTGTAGCTGCCAACAGGGACGAGCCGGGCTCAAACCAGGCCCCTGCGCAGGCGGGAGCCGGCGCTTGTGGAAGTGCGGGTACAATATTGCGCGGCGACTGATTGACGGCCTGGTGAGCGGCTCGCCTAGGAAGGCGAGCCCTACAGAAGATGTGGCGGCCGAAGAGGGGCACGTATGAAAAGGGGTTCTCGTGTAGGAGTTAGCTTGTTCACGGCGATTTGCTTTGTGTTGGGGATCGGCTCGCTGACGCGTACAAAGACACATTCGGCGAGTGCGAATGCGGGATCGAAGGGGGCGGGCGTGGCGACACAGGCGAAGGGGACGTTTGAAGTGAAAGTGGTTCCTCAGGCGGCGGAGGACAAGGTGGGCGACCCGACGGTGGGGAGGATGTCGATCGACAAACAGTTTCGCGGCGATCTTGAAGGGACGAGCAAGGGGCAGATGCTGGCGGCGATGACGGAAGTGAAAGGGTCGGCGGGGTATGTGGCGATGGAGCGGGTGGATGGAACGCTGCAAGGACGTAAAGGTACGTTTGCATTGCAGCACAGCGGAACCATGAATCGCGGAGTGCCGCAACTGAGCGTAACTGTGGTGCCGGATTCCGGGACCGGGCAATTGATAGGACTCGCGGGCAAGATGACGATCATCATCACCGAGGGAAAGCATTCCTACGAATTCGAATACACGCTTCCCGAAGCCCCCTGAGCATGACCGCGCTTCCGGGCCACATCCTGCTGAAGCGCGGACCAAAGTGACGCAGAAATCCGGTGATGAAATGGAGGGAGCGTTTTGGCGCCAACTTCAGGCCGGAATTCCTTCCACGATGGATTCGGGGACGGTGGTGGGGATGACACGGCTTAACCGCCAGCCCGACGCGGCGAAGAGTTCGCGGAACTGTTTTTCGTTACGCTCGCAGCCACCGGGAAAAATCAGCATTTGCAAATCGAGGAATTTTCCAGGGGCGAAGTCGTTGCCGGCTTGAATCACGTTGTCCACGACGAGGAGTTTGCCGCCGGGATTTACGGCTTCGCGGCAAGCTTTAAGGATCTTGATGCACACGTCATCGGGCCAGTCGTGAATGATGTGTTTCATGATGTAGGCGTCGGCGCTCGCGGGAACCGAAGAGAACATATCGCCGGACGCGAGGGTGCAGCGGTCCATGACGGGCTTGAGCGGACCGTTCTTGGCGCCTTCCACGACGTGCGGCATATCGTAGAGCGTGCCTTTCAAATGCGGATTCCTTGCCAGGATGGTCGCCAGAAGAAGTCCGTGCCCGCCGCCCACATCCACGATCGAATGAATTTCGCCGAACGAATAAGCGTCCGCCGCGGCTGGACTGTCGATGGTGGATAAATCGCTCATGGCTTGATTGAAGAGTTTCCCATCCTCGGGGCGCTGCTCGAAAAATTGAAAGATGGGCATGCCGTAAATTTTGTCGAGGGCCGGCTTTCCCGTGCGCACACAATACTCGAGATTGGACCAGCCGAGCCCGTGCCAGTCCAGGCCGTGCATGATCGCGAACGCTCGCAAGCTGGGATTTGCGTTGCTGCGCAGGACGGCGGACAGCGGTGTTTCCGAGAACTTTCCATCGGGGCTTTCGGAAAGCACTCCTACGGAGGCAGTCGCGCGCAGCAACCGGTAGAGCGCACGCGGATCCGCTCCGGTCGGCGCGGCAAGCTCGTCCGCCGTCTTCGGTCCGTGTTCGACGAGATCGGGAATGCCGAGCCGAGCGAGGCAGGCAATCGCGCCGGTAATGAAGACCCCATTCAATAATTGAAACATGCCGACGTGGGCGGGAGGCTTCTGGGCTTGTGGGGTTGATGCAGTCATAGTGGTCATCCTGGATTGCTTGATTGGGTTCCGGAGTTGGGGACATTGTACACGCAACGGCACCGCAGCAAGGGTTTTTAGCCGGTACTTGGGGAAGACGTCGTGCCCAATATGGAGGCAGATTGGCAGGGCGGAGTGCTCAGGGAAACTGCTGGGAGTGGAAAGAGAGGGAGGCTTCGAGATGGGAGGCGAAGTAGGACCAGTCGTGGCGACCGGGATAGAGATGGAATTCGTGGGGAATTTTACGGGAAGTGAGGATTTTGTCGAGAGCCGCAGCGCCGGCTTCGAAGCCGAAATCGTCTTCTGAGCCGCAGTCGAAATAAATTTTCAAGCCGGAGAGAGAAGCGGTGCGGGCCAAAGTGAGCGGGCTGTTGCGCTCCCAGAACGCAGGATCGGGAGGCAGGCCGAAGACGCCGCCGAGAACGCGTGCGCGGCCGGTGGCGGGGGAGCCGCCATTTCCGGAGAGGAAGGCGGGAAGTTTTTCGATGAGGGCGGGGCTGTGGGCACTGACGGAAGAAAATAATTGGGGATGCGCGAAACCGAGATGGAGCGCGCCGTAGCCGCCCATGGAAATTCCGGAGATGGCCCGATTGGCGCGGCCGGGGCGAGCGCGGTAGCGGCGTTCAATGAAGGGGAAAAACTCCTGAAGAAGGAAATCCTCGTAGCGGACTTTGCCGTCGCGGGAATTGATGTAGAAGGTGGCATCGCCGGCGGGAGTGACGATTAGAAAATCCTTGAGGTGGCCTTTTTCGCGGAGATCTTCGATGAGGTTCCAGCCGCCGGTGTGAAGGAAGGTCTGCTCGTTGTCGCCGAGGCCGTGGAGGAAATAGAGGATGGGGAACCGTAGCGTTTTGTCGGCGTCAAAGCTGGCAGGCAGGAGGACGCAATAAGGCACGGGGTGAGCGAGGATTTTGCTGGGGACGGAGTTGCACTCGACGCGGCCGGAGGCGGTGGCGGAGGGGAGGTAAAGGAAGTAGAGAACAGTAAGGAGGTAAAGGAAAAAGAAAAAGCGGATCCCTCGCTGCGCTCGGGATGACAGGTGATGGTAACGGCCGAGGAGAGTCACGCGAAGAGACACACAAACATTCTACTCATAACGGAGGGCTTCGACGGGATTGAGACGGGCGGCGCGGGAGGCGGGGTAAAGGCCAGCGACGAGGCTGACGAGAACCGCGAAGCCGATGGAGAAGAGTACCAACCACCAGGGAACGGAGGAAATATCCACACTGGGAAGATCCCGCCGGTGGAGGTAGAAGTTCGTGCCGAAATTGAGGGCGCGACCGATGAGCCAGCCGAGAAAAAGGCCGAAAATGCCGCCGAAGAGACCCATGACACCAGCTTCGAAGAAGAAAAGCTGTTTGACGTCGCGGTCAGAGGCGCCCAGGGCCTTGAGGACGCCGATTTCGCGGCGGCGTTCGAGGATGGCCATGACCAAGGTATTGACGATGCCGAGCGTGGCGACGAAGAGTGCGAGGCTGCTAAAGATGCCAAGCAGCATATCGAGCACGCGAAAAAATGTGGCCAGGCTCTTGGAGGCGTCCAGGAGTGAAAATGCGCCGAAGCCCATGTTCTTGACGGAGGCTTCCAGGGCTTCGACGTAAGCCGGGCCCTTGGCGCGCACGGTGAGGCTGGCGAAAGTGGGAGCGGAGGAAGTGCCGCGAACGATGTCGCGGAGATCGTTGACCTGGGCGGCGCGAAGGGTCATGGCGACTTGCAGGGGAATGAGCAGGCGGCCGTTGCCATAGCCGCCGAAGCCTGAGGCAGGCTCGGTGTCCACGACGCCAACGATGCGCAGGCGCATTTCCTTGGGAACGACGGAGAAACCGCCGGGGAGGGATTCGGAATTGCTGGCGGAAGTGGCCTTGGAGTCCATCGGATTTGGCGGGATCGATTGGCGTTCGGCGTAACGGAGGACGAGGTCTTTTCCGATGAGAGTGGAAGTTTGCGCATTGAGCTCCTTGGCGAACTCGCTTTGGAGAATGGTTTCGTAAGCGGCGTCGCCGGAGAAGAAGGAACCCTGCATACCGTCAAAGGAGCCGCTGGCTTTTGAAGATGCAGGCATGCCGGCGACCATGGTCGCGAAGGGCTTGCCATCGAATCGAACTTCGGTGAAAAAACGAACCTGGGGATAGACTTCGACGACGTTGGGGAGACGGGAGATTTCCTGGCGCGCGGATTCGTCGAGGAGGCGCGGCGCTTGGTCCGAAGAAGGAGGCATGGCGGCGCGGCCCATACCGCGAAGATTCACGCGTGGGGTGACGAAAACGGAGTCGAAGAGGCCGCTTTGCGAAAGGCGTTTGGAGGCGAGCTGCTGGAGGCCGACGCCGAGGGAAAGCATGGCGACGAGCGAGGCCACACCGACAGCGATGCCGAGAGTTGTGAGCGAATTGCGGAGAATGGCTTCGCGCAGATTGCGGAGCGCGAGGTCGCTGAGGTCGCGGGGCTTCATCGGGCGGCTCCGTTCGAAAGGAGTTTGCCGTCACCCATGACGGCGAGGCGATCGGCAAAGCGCTCAGCGAGTGGACGCTCGTGGGTGACCATGACGATGGTCATGCCGGGGTTTTTCTGGATTTCTTTAAGAAGCATGAGGATGGATTCGCCAGTCGCGCTGTCGAGATTTCCGGTGGGCTCATCGGCGAGGAGGATTTTTGGGCGGTTGACGAGGGCGCGAGCGATGGCGGCGCGCTGTTGCTCGCCGCCGGAGAGTTCGCCGGGGCGATGAGTGATGCGTTTGCCGAGGCCGACGCGCTCAAGAGCTTCGTGGACGCGGGCGGCGCGGTCGCTGCGGTCGACTTCGGCGAGGCGGAGAGGGAGCTCGACATTTTCCTCGAGAGTCATGCGCGGGAGGAGATTGAAAGATTGGAAGACCATGCCGACGGTTTGACGGCGGTAGCGCGCCAGTTCGAGTGATGAAACGGTAGAGAGATCCTGGCCGTGCGCGATGACTGCGCCGGAGGTGGGGCGGTCGAGGCCGGCGATGAGATTGAGAAGCGTGGATTTTCCGGAGCCGGAGCTGCCGAGAAGGGCGAGGAATTCGCCGGAAGGGAGATCGAGAGAAACATCATCCACCGCGCGGATAACGGCTTCGCCCATGGTGTAGTGGCGGGAGATATGGTCGAGACGGATGGCGGGTTGGCCATTCGGCATAGTGGATGGCGGCATCGTAGTTGGCACACATCATAGTACGTAGAAACGGTGGGGAAAATTGCAGAAGTCGGGCGGGAAGAGAGAATCGCGGGAAGGGTGTCAGGCCGCGCGGTGGAAGATGCTGGCATCAGCTATTGTCAGCGGAAGATTGCGGCTAGAATGCCGGGCGGAAGCGAGAGCGGCATCACGGAGGCGTGCATGAAAAAGATTCTGACGTTAATGGCGGCGGGGTGCTTCTCGACTGCGGCGTGGGCGCAGAAGCCGCCGCTCCTGCCGGAGAAGGATGTGGCGGCGCTGGCGAATGAGTTGAGCGGGGAGACGGCAAAACGGAATCTGGAAGTGATTGCGACGTTTCACAGGCAGCGGGGGTCGCAGGGGTTTCATGCGGCGGCGGAGCTGGTGGCGGAGCGCGCGCGGGCGTATGGGTTGAGCGATGTGGCGATACTGCAGTTTCCGGCGGATGGGAAGATTTTTTATGGCACGCAGAGATCGCGGCCGGCGTGGGACGCCGAGAGGGGTGAATTAACCGAATACCCGGATATTTCCTCGCCACTCTGTCAGGGATGGCAAAAGACTGTGGAGGAAGCCCACAAGGAAGGAAAGGTGGGGGTCTTGATAATTTGCCTCAATGTGCTCGCGAACTATCAGGCAGAGCCGATTGTCCTCGCGGAAGACAGCGAGTCGGCGGATGTGACGGCGCAACTGTTGGATGTGGGCGAGGGTACGAAGGAGAGCGACTACGCGGGCAAGGAGGTGAAAGGAAAGATTGTTTTGGTGAGTGCGCAGCCGGGGACGGTGCAGGATTTGGCGGTGGGGAAATTTGGGGCGGCGGGGATTGTGAGTTATGCGCAGAACCAGAAGACGGCTTGGTCGGGCGAAGATGAGAATTTAATTCGGTGGGGGCATCTGGAGACGTTTTCGGCGAACAAGACGTTTGCGTTCATGGTGTCGTTGAAGACGGCGCGGGGATTCAAAGAGCGGCTGGCGAAGGGAGAAAAGATCACGCTGCATGCGGTGGTGAAGGCGGGGCAGCATGCGGGGAATTATGAGGTGGTGACGGCGACGATTCCGGGGACGGACCCGAAGCTGAAGGAGGAGGAGATTGCGTTTTCGTGCCACCTGGATCATCAGCGGCCGGGGGCCAATGACAATGCCAGCGGGTGCGTGACGATTCTGGAGGTGGCGCGGACGCTGCAGAAATTGATCAGTGAGGGGAAGCTGGCGCGGCCGGCGCGGACGATTCGGTTTATTTGGCCGCCGGAAATTGAAGGGACACTGGCGCTGCTGAATGGGCCGGGTTACATCGAGAATCCTCCGCATGAACGTCAGCCAGGTGAACCACCAAAGGCGCTTTTCCCTAGGGCGCCGTTTGAGAAAGATCTCACGAAGCGGATCAAAGCGGTGGTGCACATGGACATGGTGGGCGGGGGGCCGGAGACGAAGGCGGTGTTCCACGTGACACGCGGGCCGATGAGTTTGCCGAGCTTTGTGCATGACGTGGCGTGGGCGTTTGCGGAGTTTGTGAATGAGGAGTCGTACAAATTTGCTGCGACGGGTGAGGCGAAATTTCCGTTTGTGGCGCTCGAGGGCGGGAAGGAGCCGCTGCGGGCGGAGTATTCGGCGTTCACGATGGGAAGCGACCACGATGTGTACCAAGATTCGTCGTACGGCATACCGGCGATTTATTTGAATGACTGGCCGGACCGCTACATTCATACGAATTTCGATACCGCGGCGAATATCGATCCGACGAAATTGAAGAGGGCAGCATTTATCGGGGCGGCGAGCGGGTATTTTTTGGCGGGAATGAATGTTTCGGGCGCATTGGGGGTGACGGGAGTTATCGCGGAGCAGGCTGGACAGATGAGAATGGTCGAGAACATTCGAAGAATGAGAGCACTGAACGATCTGGATCAATCGAGTTCGCCGATCAATGAACACGATGTTTTCGTTGTTCAAACCTCTAAGTGTGAGTCGCAGGTTCGGCCTTCGGTCAAGCGCATTGTGCCCCAGGTTTCAGAACTTCAGGACTCCTGGGACATCAATGGAGACCCGGAGAAGCGGGCGCACACCGCCAAGGCAGAAAGAAGGCCAGCTGGCGATGGCTTACTGAAATTCAAGCGTCGAACAGAACCAAAAGGGCCGCTGGCGGTTTTTGGGTATGACTATTTTGCGGAGCATGCGAGAGCAGCCGGAGTGGCGACGCCGAAGCTGTTGAGTTATGAAGGATTGTGGGGAGCGGGGGAAGAATACGCGTATGAGGTGTTGAATTTTGCGGATGGGAAGCGGAATGTGCAGGAGATTCGAGATGCGGTTTCGGCGGAGTATGGGCCGGTGCCGCTGGAGATGGTGGTGGAGTATTTGAAGGCGCTGGAGAAGATTGGAATTGTAGAAACTGTGAAGTGAACGAAGAAGGAGAGAAATTGACCGAGCACTGCGCTTCATAGCGAAAGACGACGGATTTCAGGAGGAACAACGTGCCAACCATTGAAGGGAAAGCAGGGCGGTTGTGGATCGATGCGTACGTCAAGAAGGCGGGCAAGCTTCGAGGCGTGGCAAAGTCTGCGCGGGCGCTGGTGAAGAAGACAGCGGCGGGCTGCGAAGAATATGTGAGCCCATGGAAGAATCCGGCGTTTGATTCGAATGGACCGCTGTGCGTCATCGTGCTGGGGAAAGAACATCTGACGCTGGCATTCCTGCGTGGAGCGGCACTTCCCGACCCGGGGAAGTTGCTGGAGGGCGCGGGGAAGGGCGTACGTCACGTCAAGTTGCGGAGCTTGGCGGATGTGAAGCGGCCGGGGGTGAAGAAGCTGATAGCGGAAGCGGCGAAGTTGAACAAAAAGGATCCACCGTCTGGGAAGATGGTAGGAATGGACAAGAGGCGCACGAAAGAGAGCAAGAAATAGCGGGGAGGATAGGAAGACGGGCGGACTAATGTCCGTGTTTCTGGTGTGCTAGCATCGAACTGCAGCGGCGCGTGGGTAGCACGACGCGGCAAGCGAACATGATGACAACCAACATGAAGGCGTTGCGGAAAATGCAGGCGGCGAAGGGCCTGCAGATGGATACGGTGGCGGTGCCGGCGGTGGGGCCGACGGACGTGCTGGTGCGAGTGAAGACGGCTTCGATCTGCGGGACCGATTTGCATATTTATGGATGGGACCGGTGGTCGCAGGGGCGCATCAAGCCGCCGTTGACGCTGGGGCACGAATTCTGCGGGATCGTGGAGCGCGTGGGCGACGAAGTGCGGGCGGTCAAGCCGGGGGATTTTGTCAGCGCGGAGATGCATGTGAATTGCGGGCACTGCCACCAGTGCCGGGTGGGTGAAGCGCACATTTGCCAGAATTTGCGGATTATCGGGATCGATCAGGACGGGGCGTTCGCGGAGTTCGTGAAAATTCCGGCGCCTAATATTTGGAAGCTCGATCCGGCGATTCCGGAGCACTACGGAGCGATTCTCGATCCGCTGGGGAACGCGGTGCACACAGTGCTCGCGGGGCCGATCGCGGGGCAGACGGTTCTGGTTACGGGCTGCGGGCCGATTGGGTTGATGGCTATCGCGGTGGCCAAGGCTTGCGGCGCTTCGAGAGTTTTTGCCACGGAGACGAACGAGCAGCGGCGCGCGATGGCGAAGAAAATGGGCGCGGGCCTGGTGTTGAATCCCGTGACGGAAAATGCGGTCGCGACAATTCTTGCAGAAACGGGCGGCACGGGCGTGGATGCGCTTTTGGAGATGAGCGGGAATCCGACGGCGATTCAGCAAGGTTTCAAGGCGCTGCGAGCGGGAGGCCGAGCGTCGCTACTGGGGATTCCAACGGAGAATGTTCCGCTCGATCTGGTGAATGACGTGATTTTCAAGGGCGCGACGGTGCAGGGGATTTACGGGCGGCGAATGTACGAGACGTGGGTGCAGATGACGGCGTTGCTGAAGGCGGGGAAGCTGAATTTGGAGCCGCTTTTCGGAGAGCGCACCTCACTGGATAAATTTGAGAACGCGTTTTCGCTTTTGCAGGGCGGACTTGCGGGAAAAGTTTTGATGTATCCGAATGGATTGCCGCATTGAGAAGTGATCAGCGATCAGTTATCAGTGATCAGTAAGAAGTAACAACGAGAGATTGAATGAATGCACGCGAGGAACAGCGAGCCTAAGAAACTGGGAGATCGAGCATGAGTGACATGGGAGCACAGACTACGAAGCAGAATCCGCTGCAATATGTGAGTGACCAGTTGAATGATTTGCGCTCAAGGGGAGTGGCGCCAAGGCTGCGCGTGTTGGAAGGCGAGCAGAAGCCGGTTTGCATTTTTGACGGGCGAGAGGTGATCAACCTCGCTTCGAACAATTATCTGGGGCTGACCACGCACAAGGCGCTGCGCAAAGCTTCGCTGGACGCGGTGAAGCGTTATGGAGCGGGCGCGGGGGCGGTTCGAACGATCGCCGGGACGATGAAGATCCACATGGAGCTGGAGGAGCAGATCGCAGCGTTCAAGAACGTGGAAGCTTGCGTGGTTTTTCAATCCGGATTTACGGCCAACGCGGGAACGGTTTCGGCGGTGCTCGGCAAGGAAGACCTGATTATTTCCGACGAGCTGAATCACGCGTCGATCATTGACGGGGCGCGGCTTTCGCGGGCGACGATCAAAGTTTTCAAGCACAAGGACGTGAAAGACTGCGAACGCATTTTGCAAGAGAGCGTGAGCTTTCCGGGCAAGAAGCTGATCATTACGGATGGCGTTTTCTCCATGGACGGCGACATTGCGCCGCTGCCGGAACTTTGCGACCTCGCGGAAATATACAACTGCATCATGATGGTGGATGATGCGCACGCTTCGGGAGTGCTGGGGCGCGGCGGGCGGGGGACGGTGGACCATCACCAGTGCCACGGGCGCGTGCACATACAGGTGGGGACGCTGAGCAAAGCAATCGGAGCGATGGGCGGGTACGTTTGCGGTTCGCGGGACCTGATCGATTTTCTGTATCTGCGCGCGCGGCCGTTTCTTTTCTCGACTTCGCATCCGCCGGCTACGGCGGCGGCTTGCCAGGCGGCATTTGCGCTGCTGGATTCACCGGAAGGCGAAAAGCTGGTGAAGAAACTGTGGGCCAACACGAAAATGTTCAAGCGCGAACTGAAGAAACGCGGATTTCAATTCAAGGCGAGCGAGACACCGATTATTCCGATCCACGTGGGAGACGCGGCGAAAGCGTTCGAATTCTCGAAGAAGCTTTTTGAGGCAGGAGTGTTCGCTCCCGCGGTCGGCTACCCGACTGTGGCGGAAGGAAGAGCGCGGCTTCGCGCGATCGTCAGCGCGACGCACAAGCGAGAACAACTACTGCGCGCGGCGGACATTCTTGCTGAAGTGGCAAAGCCTCTGGGTATCGTCTAGCCGGATGTGGGGGTAGGTCGGGGCTTGGTCTCCCCCTTTGCTATACTCGCCCGCATGCCTTCTGCACCGAAAAAACTGTTTCTCGTTGATGCCATGGCGCATGTTTACCGGGCCTTCTTTGCGCCTATGCCTCAGCGGCTCACGGGTCCCGGCGGCGTCCCCACGAACGTGCCCTTTTTGTTCGGAAATATCCTGCGACGGTTGATCAAGGACTACCAGCCGGACTACATCGGAATTGTCTTTGATCCACCTGGAGCGACATTCCGCGACAAGCTTTTCGAGAAATACAAAGCGCAGCGGCAGCCCATGCCTGACGAAATGCGTGTGCAATTGCCGTTCGTTCGCCGGTTGTGTGAAGCGATGCGCCTGCCGATTCTCGAAGTCAAGGGCTACGAAGCAGACGATGTGATCGGAACGATGGCGGTCAAGGCCGGCAAGCACAACCTGGAAGTGCTGATCGTGTCCAACGACAAAGACATGATGCAGCTCGTCGGCAAAAACGTTCGAACGCTGCGCACCGGCTCCGGCGGCGCCAAGGGCGACATCATCGTGGACGAAAAGAAGGTTGAAGAGTTACTCGGTGTGCCGCCGGATAAAGTCGTGGACTACATGGCGCTGCTCGGCGACACGATTGACAACATCCCCGGCGCAAAGGGAATCGGCGAAAAAGGCGCAGCGGAATTGATCAAGAAGTACGGGAGCGTCGAGAATGCGCTTGATCATGCCGATGAAGTGCCTAACAAGCGATACCGTGAAGCTTTGCAGCAGCAGCGCGAACAAGTGCTGATGTCCAAGCAACTGGCGGAGATCGCCAAGGACGCGCCGATTGAGCTCAAGCTTCAAGAACTGGAGATGCGACCACCAAACGGCGCGGCGCTTGCCGAATTCTATCGAGAGCTGGGCTTCAGCTCGCTGCTGAAGGAGCTAGGTTCGGAAGCGGTGGCGTCGTCGGCGCCGGCGAATGCAGAGTCCGCCGCGGGGACGGATTATGCGCAATTCGCAACGGTTGTGGAATTCCGCGAGTATCTCGCGGAGCTTCCCGCGAAGCAGCCGCTGGCGATCTGGCTGAATCTGGAATTGGGAGAACGCGAATCGGAAGGGTTTGGGACGCGCATCGCTTCGATTGAGGTTTCGCCGAAAGCCGGAGAAGGGCGCTCCGTCTGGCTGGATGAAAAAGGAGAGGCGCTGAAAGCACTCGCGCCGGTGCTTGAGGACCGCAAGCGCCCAAAAATTGTCCACGATCCCAAATTATTTCAATTGCTGACGGGCCGGGTCACTCATATCGCGGACGCGACGCAACTGTACTCGTATCTATTGCGCCCGACAACGGCAAACCACAATTTTAACGATGTGGTGATGCGGCAATTCAACTCGATGCTCGGGGGCGGGGCGGGCGAGCACGCGGATTATCTGCAACGGCTTGCGCCGGCACTGCGCGAGCAAATCGAAGAGCAGAAACTTGAGAGCGTTTACGAGAAAATTGATCTGCCGCTTGCGCCGGTGCTCGCAGACATCGAACGCGTGGGGATCCGCGTGGATCGCAAAGAGCTGGACAAGATGTCGCAGTCGATGGAGAAAGAGGTCCGGCGGCTGGAAAAAGAGATCTGGAAGCTGGCGGGTTCGGAATTCAACGTCAACTCGCCGACGCAGCTGGCGGAAATTCTTTTCGACAAGCTGAATCTGCAGCCAAACCCGCGGCGGGGAAAAGCGAAGGCGCGATCGACGGCGGTGGATATCCTCGAAGAACTCTCCGCGCAGCATGAGCTGCCGGCGAAAATCATCGAGTACCGCGAAATCGCCAAGCTGAAATCGACGTATGTGGACGCGCTGCCAAAACTCATCCATCCGGAGACGGGACGGCTGCACACCAGTTTTTCGCAGACCGGGACGGCTACGGGCCGGCTCAGCTCCAGCGATCCGAATTTGCAGAATATTCCGATTCGCACCGAACTGGGCCGTGAAATTCGAGCCGCGTTTGTGGCGGAAAAAGGGAAAATCCTGCTTTCCGCGGATTACTCACAGATCGAGCTGCGCATCATGGCGCATTTTTCGAAAGATCCAGTGCTCACCGATGCCTTTCGAAACGGCGAAGACATTCACGCGCGCACGGCGCAGGAAGTCTTCGGCGTCGGACCGCTGGCGCAGACAGCGGAGCACCGGCGCGCGGCGAAGGCCATCAATTTCGGCATTATTTACGGGCTCTCGCCGTTCGGGCTGGCGCAGCAACTGGCCATCGAGCAAAAAGAGGCGGCGAAATTCATCAATGCGTATTTCACCCGCTATCGCGGCGTGAAAGAGTATCTCGACAACATTATTGCCGAGACGCGCAAGACCAGCATGGCGAAAACGCTATTCGGAAGAATCCGCCCGATCCCCGAAATCAATTCGCCGCAGATGCAGCTTCGCAATTTTGCGGAGCGCACGGCGCTGAATTCACCGCTTCAGGGAACGGCCGCGGATCTGATCAAGCTGGCGATGATTCGAATCGACGGGCGCCTGGCGGCGGAAAGATTCGAAGCAAAAATGATCCTGCAGGTCCACGACGAGCTGCTGTTCGAAGCGCCGGCGAGAGAGCGCGGGAAACTCGAGAAACTGGTGCAAGAAGAGATGGAAGGAGTCCACAAGCTCGACGTTCCGCTGGTGGTGGAAGTCGGCGTGGGCCCCAACTGGCGCGACCTGGACTGACAGAATCTCTCTTGGGCCGGTGAGCGCAAGCCATTGGCCAACATTGGATTCCATTCACGCTCACGTTTGATTGGAGACCGTCAACGTACCTGTACTTTGGTACAGGGATACGTTTGGTTACGCAGCCCGAGATATAGAAACCGGTAATTTTAACCTCATGCTACTTTGAAGCCTGGAAGCATCTCTGGGGGGAATCATGCGCCGCGTTCACTTTTCTTTGCTTTGCACGGTCGTCATTCTGGTTCTTGCTGCTTGCAGCGGACCGATCCGCACCACGACCGGTGGCGGCGGAGGCGGTGGCGGCATCACCGTTTCGCTGAATCTGAGTACCGCGACGGTGAACGTTTTCGGAACACAACAGTTCTCTGCGACCGTCAATGGTTCTTCGAATCAAGCGGTCACTTGGCAGGTGAATAGTGTCACCGGGGGAAGCAAAGCCACGGGATTTGTCTCCAGCACTGGATTGTACGTGGCGCCGAGCGGTGTGCCGGTGAAGTCGGATGGGAATGGCGGCGTTCTGCTTGCCACAGTGACGGTCTCGGCGGTGTCTGTGGCCAACACAGGAGCATCAGGCTCCGCAATCGTCACGATTAAAGCGCAAACGAATCAGAATGCACAGACGGGAGCGGTTAAGCTGGGCACTTCGGGAGGCAACTCGACCGATATCGCGGGAGGCATGTGCTGCGGCGGGACGCTAGGGTCTTTGTTGACCCGGGGCGGCACGAAGTACATCCTGAGCAACAATCACGTCCTGGCAAAGAGTGATTTTGGCACCGTCGGCGATCCGGTCACGCAGCCAGGGATTATCGACGTTCCGCAGACGTGCTCAACCAACGGAACGACCACGGTAGCGAATCTCTCTGAGTTTTATAATTTGCAGACCGGATCGCTTCCCAAAGTAGATGCGGCGATGGCGCAGATTGTGAACGGCGCGGTCGATCCAACCGGTAGCATCTTGCTGCTGGGCTCGACGATGACAAACGGAGTTCCTGATCCGGCGCCACCGGCCGCCGGTGCGGGCATATCGCCGACCGCGGCGCAGGGAGGTCCGCACAATGGCCTCGTCGCGAAGGTTGGCCGAACGACGGGCCTCACGTGCGCGAGCATTCTGACGATAAATTTTACGACCACCATCACCTACACGCAAAACTGCGATGGAACGGGGACGAGCTTCCCGGTGACCTACAACGACATGGTGCAAGTTAGCGGAGGGCAGTTTGGCGCGCCAGGCGATTCGGGGTCACTGATTGTGACGCAGGACACAGCGGAGGGAGTGGCGATACTCGTGGGAGGAAACGATCAGGACACGGTAGGGAATGCGATTACCGACGTCCTCACTTTTTTCACGAACAACGGCGGCAGCACGACTACGATTGTTGGAGGAGCCACGCACAGCGTCCTCGGATGCTCCCTGCCGACTGCGCCTGCGAACGCGGTTCAGACTTTGTCTGCGTCGGCCCTCGCCGGCGACACACTGCAGAAGGCCCTAGCGGTTCGAGACGCACACGGACCGCAGTTGATGGGGTATCCCGAAGTACAAGCGGTGGGAGTGGGAGCGAGCTACGACAATCCAGCCGAGGCGGCGATTGTGTTTTTCGTGATCAAGGGACAGCCACGCAGCAACCTGCCGCAGCAAGTCGATGGCGTGAGAACACGCATTGTTGAAAACGATGCGTTCGCGGCGCGAGGCTTGGTTACCGCGGCAGAAAGCGCAGTGCTGGAAAAGTCGGCGGCAGCTCCGCAGCTGGTTTATCCACTTTCGTCGGAAGAAATCGCCCGGGCGAAGGTGGTTGAAACTGCACACATGGCAGAGCTCTTGAAGCAGCCGGGAGTGCAGGGCGTGGGCATCAGCTCCAGCGCTGATTCCGCGGGAGAGGCGGCGCTCCTGATTTATTTCATTCGCGGCGTTGAGCATGGCTCAGTTCCGCAGGTCATTGATGGACTGCGTACGCGCGTACGCGAGGGCAGCCGGTTCCGCGGGGATTATGGCGGTGTGCATCCGAAACGTGGATGCTCGGTGCCCGCCCCGAAGACGGCGCAGGCGGGAACAGCGCCCATCGCCAAGCCCAAACCGTAGTGTTGCGGGCGGGGCTGGGCCCCGGCGTTCCTGCTATTCAAATTTTTGATTCTTTCCTTCTGCGATTCGCGGGCGTAGAATCCGCTCACGATCAAGCCGAATTCGCTCGTTCGGCCGGCCCTTCCTGACAGGAGGAAGTTATGCGCTGGACCATCCTTGTTCCGGGTGCGTTTGTGCTTGCGGGTTTAGGGATTTCAAACGTCAAGCCCAACGCGACTCAGGAAAAACCGGCCTCCGCAGAACCCAAGATGACGGCTGAAGATGCCGCGAAGAAAAATCCCGTGCCGCCAACGCCGGAGGGTCTGGCGGAGGTGCGCAAACTGTATGGCTACAATTGCGCGATGTGCCATGGAAAAACAGGTGACGGCAAGGGCGATCTTGCCGCGGATATGAAGCTTGAACTGCGCGACTGGCGCGACCCGGCTTCGCTCGAGAAAATGACCGATGGCGAACTCTTCTGGATGATCAGCAACGGCAAAGGAAAGATGCCCGGGGAAGGCGACCGCACCCCGGAAAAAATGCGTTGGAATTACGTGAACCTGGTGCGTTCGTTTGCCAAAAAGGCCAGCTAGGGGGCAGGGATCGAAGGCTCACTGATACAGAAAGCTTGGATTTTCCGCACCGGGCGGCGATATCAAAAAATCATGCTAGCGCGATGGCCGCGGCGGTGAATGGGCCCCGCGGCCTCTGTGTTATCCTCATTTCGAATCCATTCCTGCAAGGAGTTTTCCCATGGCACATGCACCACAATTCCTGAAACTTGTTAACGAAGCGAAAAGTAGAGTGAAGGAAACCAACGTCGCCGACGTGAAGCGCCGCCGCGAAGCCGGCGAGAAATTCATCCTGGTGGACGTCCGCGAGGACAATGAGTGGGCCAACGGCCATCTGCCCGGCGCAGTGCATTTGGGCAAGGGAATCATCGAACGGGACATCGAGCAGCGCGTGCCGGACAACAACTCGAAAGTCGTTCTTTATTGTGGCGGGGGATTTCGTTCGGCGCTGGTGGCGGACAACCTGCAGAAAATGGGCTACACCAACGTTGAATCCATGGACGGCGGCTGGAAAGGGTGGCTGGACGCGGGTTTGCCCACGGAGAAATAGTAAAGAGGAAGCTCGCTTCGCTTGCGCAGAAAATTGGCTGGGGCGGAAGGATTCGAAGATTAACCCCGTATGCTCAAAAGCCGCTGAAATCGCTGGTTTCCAGTGTTCCCAACGACTTAGCACGTTTCCTGTCTAAGCCACAGGAAGCGATTTTAAGCATTTTTATATTCCAATCGGTATTAAAACGGTAGTAGGAGACGGTACGTCGCACCAGTATCAGAAACTTGATGCTGCTTCCGACCTAGTCGGCAGCGGTAGCCAAGGGTGTCAGATCCTTGCGTTTCTCTTGGGCATCTTGAGCAATGACCAAGAGGAGGGATTCTGTCCAAGCACCCTAAGAAATTCCCAGTGGCGATGGTAAAATCTAACTCCTTTTGTAGTCAATGAGAGAAAAGCGGAAAAACGGTTTTGCCAGTGTTAGCAGAAAATCGAGGTTTGGATTCTCGCTGGGAGTCTTAGGAAAGCTTAGGAAGGCACAACGACTACCGCAGTATTTTCGTTTGAGCGAGCACCGCCGCTTCCGTAAGTCCGGTAGCAATCCACTAGGGGTGGCGCTCGATCAGGCGGCTCTTAGTTCACACTTCTCAGAAGTTCCTTCTCCTGAGGCGAAAAATAGCTATAGGAACCCGTTTCGATTTCCCGCTCGCGAGCAAACGGAGGCATCTCGCGCAATCTTTGCAATGCTTTTTGCATTTCTGGTCGAAGCGCCACATTTGCTTGCTGAGTGCCCCGCTCCGTTGTGGCCCGCTCCGGGATCGAAAGTGCGTCTCGGTAACTGCTCGGCGTCACGCTCATCCTGTTAACGGAGTGAACCGACCCACGCGGCGCAACGGCCGCGACGTTGCTGTTTGCGGAGTTCGCGTCGAGTGAGCCTCCCGGTACCGGGGGTCTCCAGAATCTTGCCGGGCCGTTCTGATTGGGCTGGGGCCGTGCGTTGGGATCTGCCGGTGGAGGATCGTCATTCCCCTTGTCAGGATCCGGATAGGCCGGGGGATAATCCGAAGGACCGTAGTACGGGTAAGAATAATAAGGATCGGGCGCGTAATACCACGGGCTGTAGTAGTAGGCATACGGATATCCCCATCCCCAACCCCAATACGGCCACCCAAAGCCAAATCCCCATCCGTAACCGTATCCTCGGCCCCAATATCTTCCGCCCCAGCCGTAGCCGCCGCGCCCTCCGTAGTACCCACGCCCTCCATAGTAGCCGCCACGATACCCGCCGTAAGAGCGTCCGCCGCCGTACCCAGAGTGGCCTCCGGCGTAGAAACCTCCACCCCCGTGAAACCCTCCTCCGCCGCCTCCGTGAAATCCTCCGCCACCGCCGCCGTGGAATCCTCCTCCCCCACCGTGACCTCCATGTTGGGCAAGCACCGGCTGCGGCAACCAACTGTGCGCAATCATCGCGACGAGGACAAAAACTACTCGAAATAAGATGGCTTTCTTCATATCACTATCCTCGGTTCCAGGCCCCTCAATCCTTAGATGACAAATGCGCTTCCAAGGGTTCCAAACTCGTACTCGACTCTTGGGGATGACAGGAACACCGTACGCGACACAAGCCCGTCCGCTTCCATCTCGCGCACCGTCTTGGCCAGCCCAGTGCTACTTGCCGCCGAGGGTGCGGTCGAGGTTGAAGGCAGCGCTGATTAGAGCTAGGTGCGTGAAGGCTTGTGGGAAATTGCCTAGGGCTTGGCCTTGCGCGCTGGTTTGTTCGGCGTAGAGTCCGAGGTGATTGGCGTAGCCGAGCATGCGTTCGAAGAGGAGTCGCGCTTTGTCGAGCCAGGCGGGATTAGCCTGGCCGGCGCGAGTGAGTGCTTCCACGAGCCAGAAGGAGCACATGTTGAAGGTGCCCTCTTCGCCGGGTAGGCCGTCGACGCGGGGCTGCGGTGGATAACGATAGACGAGGCCGTCGCTGACGAGTCCGCCCTGGCGCGGATTCTCAAGGATGGCTTTGAGGGTGGTGATCATGCGTGGATCGGTGGGCGCCATGAAAAAAACGAGCGGCATCATCAAGACGGAAGCGTCGAGGTCTTCGCTGCCGTAGTATTGCGTGAAGGCGTGGCGGGTTTCGTTCCAGCCGCGGGTCATGACTTCTTCGTAGATGGCGTCGCGCTCGCGGAGCCATCGCTGGAGGTCGGCGGGGAACGAGCGCCGGTTGGCGAGGCGGATGCCGCGATCGAGCGCTACCCAATTCATTAATTTCGAATAGACGAAATTTTGTTTGCCGCTGCGCATCTCCCAGATGCCTTCGTCGGGCGCTTGCCAATTGTCGCAAACCCAATCGAGACGCCGGCGGATGCGAACCCAGAAATCGTAGGCGATCGGGCCGACGTATTTGTTGTAGAGATAGAGCGAATCCATGAGCTCGCCGTAGATGTCGGCCTGATATTGCTCGGCGGCGGCGTTGCCGATGCGGACGGGAGCGGAACCGAAGTAGCCCTCCCAATGATGGAGAGATTCTTCGGCGGGGACAGGCTCGCCATAGATTGTGAAAACGGTGGGGAGTGGGTGACCGGTGCGAGGGTGCTTGGCGACGTAGTGCTGCATCCAGTTCACGAAGCCGGCGGCTTCGTCGGTGAAGCCGAGGCGGACAAATGCGTAGACGGTGAAGGCGGCGTCGCGGATCCAGGCGAAGCGATAATCCCAGTTGCGAGAGCCGCCGATGACTTCGGGGAGACTGGTTGTAGGCGCAGCAATGATCGCGCCGGTGGGCTCGAAGGTGAGGAGCTTGAGGACGAGAGCGGAGCGCTCGACACGCTCGCGCCAGCGGCCGCGATAGGTGCAGTTGGTAAGCCAACCCTGCCAAAATTTCACGGTGCGCTGGAAGGGCTCTTCGGCTTCGCGTTCGGAGGTTGGCGCGGGCAGTGGCGTCGATTGGTCGTCGTGCTGGAAGACGAACGTCCTGGATTGACCTTCCTCGAGGACAAATTCGGCGGTGACGCCGCCTTGGTTGTCGATTTTGAGGGGAACGTGGGCGGAAAGGCTGAAGTGGAAATTGTTGGCGTGGAAGCTGGCGCCGCCGTCAACGAGCTGGACTTGGTGAGGCTGGCGGCCGTAGTCGAAGGCGGGGCGGCACACAGCGGAGAGACGTACGGGACCGCGGACGCAACGGACTCGGCGATGGAGCTGATGATAGGACATGGAGTCGGAGGAGAAACCAACAGGCATGAAATCTTCTAGCTCGACGATGCCGTCTTCGTGTGAGAAACGTGTGACGAGAATGTTTGTGGAGGGCCAGTAAAATTGTTTGCGGCGGACTTGGTCGGCGATGGGTGCGATTTGGAAGCTGCCGCCTTTGGCGTCGTCGAGCAACGCGCCGAAAACGCTGGGGGAGTCGAAGTTGGGCGAGCAATGCCAATCGATGGAACCGTTCATGCCGACGAGGGCGACGGTGCGCATGTTGCCGATGATTCCGTAGTCTTCGATGGGTTGGTAGGGCACCCCAATTTTCTCCCGGAATCGTATGTTCTCACGTTACAGCTAAGAATAGGAGGAAGCGATCGAGGGTTTGGTGTTGTAGCGCACTAACACTTTGCAAAAAGTTGGATGGAAGGCTCGACGTGTTCGGCAAAATCCTGGCCATACTCGAAGGCAAATTCCTCCTGCCCGCTTTTCTTGGCAGGTCTTATTGGCGAATTTGGCTGGGGCGGAAGGATTCGAACCTTCACCGTCCTCATTAACAGTGAGGTGTCCTACCAGTTGGACCACGCCCCAGCGGGTGTTCCGGCCCAGATTCATTCGGGACCCCCGAAAACCAGGTAGGCTCCGCCGCTAAAAGAGCGGCCGAGGGTGTATCTAAGATACCACGCTGGTATCTCCCGCCTGCCTAAGAAAAATTTATGCCCAACAAACGAAAAGCTTTACACATCCGCATGCCCTTTCCTCCGATTCGAACGCGGTTTCAACCGGCGCAAACGAATTTTTCGAAGAATTCGTTGCATCGAGCAAATTTGTTGCATTCAAATGGGCAGTAAATTCATCAATGAACATGTAGGCGAGGTTGCATTCCGGAATGTTTTAGTGGAAACTATCGCGTTCATAACACCCGGGCCCGCACTTCCCGGTTAAAGCGTGGGAGGCCCTGACTTCGGCGCACTTATGGTGTGCTCCCCCGACTAGCGCAGACGGACATGGCTCAGATTTTTCATCGCAGTACGAATTTCATCGCTCGGTTCAGTGTGTTCTCCGCTATTTTTCTGGGAGGATTGGCGCTAATCGCGGTGCTTGCAGTGGCGCGTTCGCCGTATATGACGCGCCAGAACGTGACGCGTGAGCAGCCGGTGCAGTTCAGCCACAAGCACCATGTGGGCGACGACGGGATCGACTGCCGGTATTGTCATACCGGAGTGGAAACCTCGGCGTTTGCAGGCATTCCTCCCACAAAAACGTGCATGAACTGCCATTCGGTGCTGTTCAACAATGCAAGTTATTTGGAGCCGGTGCGCGCGAGCTACAGCAGCGATAAATCGATCGAGTGGGTAAAGGTGCACCGGCTAGCGGATTTCGCTTATTTCAACCACAGCATTCACGTGAATAAAGGCGTTGGCTGCTCGACGTGCCATGGACAGGTGAATCAGATGCCGCTGGTTTTCCAGGCGAATACGCTGCTGATGCAATGGTGCCTGGACTGCCATCGCAACCCGGAGCAGGCGCTGCGTCCCAAAGACCAGGTTTTCAATATGGACTGGAAAGCGCCCAGCAATCAGGCGGAAATCGGCGCCAAGTTGCGGGCTGACTACAAGATTCGGACAACGGAAGAGCTGACGAGTTGTTCGACCTGTCATCGCTGATGGATGGTATGAACGAACACGAAAAACACGAACACCTGAGTGGTGAGCTCGATCGCCAAGCCGGACCCGCGGAAAATTTGACGTCGCACGAAAGCTCACTGGATTTGGCGGCGGTGCGTGCCAAGCTGCAATCGAAAACCGGCAAGCAGTACTGGCGCTCGCTCGAAGAGCTCGCCGAAGATCCGCGATTTGAAGAGCTGCTGCACAACGAATTTCCGCGGCAAGCGCCTTCCGAATGGGACGAAGGTGTGGATCGGCGCGATTTCCTGCGGCTGATGGCTGCGTCGCTGGCGCTGGCAGGCCTCTCTGGTTGCGGCCGCACGCCCGAACAGTATCTCGTGCCGTACGTGAAGCAGCCGGACGGGCTGATCCCGGGCAAGCCGCAGTTTTACGCCACAGTGATGCCGTTTGGCGCTGACGCCATCGGAGTACTCGTCGAAAGCCACGAGGGGCGGCCCACAAAAATCGAGGGCAACCCCGACCATCCATCGAGCCTGGGCGCCACAAACGCTTTTGCGCAGGCTTCGGTATTGAATCTGTACGATCCGGATCGCGCCCAAACGACGACGAGATTCGGCGAGATCAAGACCTGGGCTGAATTTCTGGACAGCGCGCAGGTCATCGCGGCCGAAGCGAAGAGCACGGGGGGAGAGGGATTCCGCATCCTCACCGGCACAATCACTTCACCGACGCTGGCCGCGCAGATTCAGTCAGTCCTGGCGCTGTACCCGAAGGCGAAGTGGCACCAATGGGAGCCGGCGGTCGGGGATGGGGCGCGCGAGGGCGCGAAGCTCGCTTTCGGAAGATATGTCAACACGGTTTATCGAGTGGAAAAAGCCAGCGTCATGCTTTCGCTGGACTCCGATTTTCTTGGCAGCGGGCCGGGGCACATTCGCTACGCGAGAGAGTTTTCGCGGCGCCGCAAATTGAATGGGCCGAATGATTCGATGAACCGGCTCTATCTGGTCGAACCGACGCCGAGCGTTACCGGTGCGAGCGCGGATCATCGCTTGCCGCTGCGCGCTTCGGAGGTTGAACTTTTTGCGCGGGCGCTGGCGGGTAAGCTCGGCCTCGGCGGCTCTGCGATGCCCGCTGCTGAGGCTGAAAAATGGCTCGACGCGGTTGCGAAGGATCTCCAGAACCACAAGGGGGCGTCACTGGTGGTTGCCGGCGAGCAGCAATCCGCGGAAGTGCATGCGCTCGCTCATGCTATCAACGCGGCCCTCGGCAATGCGGGCATGACGGTTTACTACACGGAATCTGTGGAAGCGAATCCGGTCAATCAACTCGAATCACTACGCGAGCTTTGCGCTGACATGTATGCGGGTAAAGTGGAGACACTTCTGATCCTAGGCGTCAACCCGGTTTACACTGCGCCGCACGATCTTGGTTTTGCATCGTTGATTGGATTCGACGAGAAAACAAAACAGAAGAAAGTAAAAAACGTCGTCCACGTCAGCTCACACTTCGATGAAACTTCTGAACTATGCGACTGGCACGTGGCGGAATCGCACTATCTGGAGACCTGGGGGGACGCGCGCGCATTCGACGGCACACTCAGCGTGATTCAGCCTCTTATCGCGCCGCTTTATCGCACGCATTCCCAGCGCGAAGTTCTTGCTGCGTTTACTGATAAGCCCGGTATTTCCGACTACGACGTGTTGCGCGAGGGCCTGAAAGCGGCGCATCCTTCGGCGGACTCCGAAAAATTCTGGCGCAAGACGCTGAATGACGGGCTCGTTGCCGGCTCGGCCTTTGCACCAATCAATGCCGCCGCAAAATTCAACCCTGCCAGTCTTCCTCCGGCGAAAACCACAGCCGCGGACGAAATCGAATTCATCTTCCGACCCGATCCATGCATGTACGACGGCCGGTTCGCCAATAACGGCTGGCTGCAGGAATTAGCGAAGCCAATTACCAAGCTCACCTGGGACAACGCCGCTCTCGTGAGTCCAAAGACCGCGGAGAAACTAGCATTGACGCACGAAGTCGCAGCGCGCGCCGGCGAGCACGGAAAGATTTATTCGAACGTGATCGATATTTCGCTTTCGAACAGCAAAGTGACCGCCGCTTCGTGGACGCTCCCGGGACAGGCTGATGGGGTGATCGTTCTCCCGCTCGGATACGGACGCAAGAAGGCGGGCTATACCGGTACGAACAAAGGTTTCAACGCTTACGTCGTGCGTGCCTCCACTGCTCTCTGGACCGCCACCGCTCCGGCCAGCGCGATTAAAAAAACCGGCGAAGACTACCCGCTGGCGTGCACGCAGTATCACTTCAACATGGAAGGCCGGCAGATACTGGCCACTGGCACGCTCGAGGAATACAAGAAGAATCCCGGCTTCGCCCACGAGCACCACGAAGAAGTTCCGAAAGAACTTTCGCTTTACAAGGAGTTTTCCTACCCCGGCTATGCCTGGGGCATGGCGATTGACCTGAACAGCTGCAACGGCTGCAACGCGTGCGTGGTCGCGTGCCAGTCAGAGAACAACATCCCGGTGGTCGGCAAGGATCAGGTGATGCGCGGGCGCGAAATGCACTGGATCCGCATCGACCGCTATTACGAGAAGGCGCATTCGGCAACAGGCGACCCGTCCAGTTACGACGACTCACTCTTTAACCCGGAGACATTTTTCCAGCCGGTCCCCTGCCAGCAATGCGAGAACGCGCCTTGCGAGCAAGTTTGCCCCGTGGGCGCCACCGTGCACAGCGCCGAAGGCCTGAACGACATGGTCTACAACCGCTGCGTGGGCACGCGCTACTGTTCGAACAACTGCCCGTACAAAGTGCGGCGATTCAATTTTCTGCGCTTCCAGGATTGGGAGACGCCGCAATTGAAGTTGCTGCGCAATCCGGAAGTGACCGTGCGCAGCCGCGGCGTCATGGAAAAGTGTACCTATTGCGTGCAGCGCATCAACAACGTGCGCATCGAATCGGAAAAGCAGAATCGCCCGATTCGCGACGGCGAAATCGTGACCGCCTGCGAAGCGGCCTGCCCAACCGAAGCTATCGTTTTCGGCAACGCCAACGATCCGAACAGCCACGTTGCAAAGCTGAAAGCGCAGCAGCGGAATTACACGCTGCTCGGCGAGTTAAACGCGCGCCCGCGCACCACGTATCTTGCGGCCGTGCGCAATCCGAACCCTGAATTGGAGAAGGCATGAGCGCCGGGCAACCGCCACTCGATTCTCCTGAGATTCGGCGCCTCTCGCCGGTGCTGGGGCCGGGGTATACCTTCGGCTCGGTCACGGACAAGATCAGCGCCATCGTTTTGACGCGTCCCACTTCTCTGGGCTGGTTTATTGGTTTTTCGATTGCGTTCAGCCTGATGGGCTTGATGACCATCGCGATCGGCTGGCTCATCATCAAAGGCACCGGCATCTGGGGCATCAACATTCCGGTTGGCTGGGGCTTCGCGATCGTCAACTTCGTGTGGTGGATCGGTATCGGCCATGCAGGCACGCTGATCTCCGCGATTCTCTTTTTGCTGAATCAGAAGTGGCGCACGTCCATCAATCGTTTTGCCGAAGCCATGACGCTTTTCGCGGTGGCGTGCGCCGGAATTTTTCCGTTGATTCACACCGGCCGGCCGTGGATGGCGTTTTATATGTTTCCGTATCCCAGCACTATGGGGCTTTGGCCACAGTTTCGCAGCCCGCTGATCTGGGACGTTTTTGCGGTTTCGACTTACGGCACGGTGTCACTGCTCTTCTGGTACGTGGGGCTGATTCCCGATCTGGCGACGCTCCGAGATCGCAGCATCAAAAAGCCCATGAAAATTATTTACGGGATGCTCTCGATGGGCTGGCGCGGTTCGGCGCGGCACTGGCATCGCTACCAGTCGGCTTATCTGTTGCTGGCCGGACTGGCAACGCCGCTGGTTCTTTCCGTGCACACGGTCGTGAGCTTTGACTTCGCGGTGGCGATCGTTCCCGGCTGGCACACCACGATTTTCCCGCCGTACTTTGTCGCCGGGGCGATTTATTCCGGTTTTGCCATGGTTTTGACCATTGCGATTCCGCTGCGCAAGGCCTACAACCTGGAAGACTTCATCACCATGCGCCACCTGGACAACATGGCCAAGGTCATGCTGGCCACCGGGCTCATTGTTGCCTATGGGTACTTCATCGAATTTTTCATGGCGCTTTACAGTGGAAACAAATTTGACGTTTTCCTGGTGCAGCAACGGCTTCACGGTCCCTACGCTCCGTTTTATTATGCGCTGATCTTGTGCAACATCCTGACGCCGCAACTGCTCTGGTTTTACAAGATGCGCCACAATGTCGCGGTCCTCTTCATTATGTCCATCGTTGTGAACATCGGCATGTGGTTGGAACGATTCGTGATCGTGGTGATCAGCCTCACGCGTGACTTTGTGCCCTCGGCGTGGGGCCGGTACAGCCCGACGTTTTGGGACTGGGCCACTTTTATCGGAACCATGGGAATGTTCGTCACGCTCATCTTCCTGTTTGTGCGCGTGCTCCCGGCGATTTCCATCGCGGAAATGCGCGAACTGGTGGCGGAGACGGCGGAGGAAGAGAAATAATGCTGCACCGCTCTCACATTTACGGCGTGATGGGTGAGTTCAGCAGTCCCGAAGAGCTCATTCACGCCGTGGAGAAAGTGCGCGAAGCGGGCTACCGGCGCGTCAACGCCTATTCGCCGTTTCCCGTGGAAGGGCTTTCCGAAGCGCTTGGCTTGAAGCGCAACATGGTGCCCCTGATTTGCCTCATCGGGGGACTTACCGGGGGCCTCGGCGGTTTTTTCTTCCAATACTGGGTGGCGGTGATCGCGTATCCGCTGAATATCGCAGGCCGCCCGTTGAATAGCTGGCCTGCGTTCATTCCTGTTACGTTTGAGCTGACGATTCTCGGCGCGGCGCTCTCCGCCGTTCTGGGCATGCTCGCGCTGAACAAACTGCCGCAGCCGCACCACCCGGTTTTCAATGTACCGCGCTTCACGCATGCGTCGTCAGACCGTTTCTTCGTTTGCATCGAGGCCAAAGACCCGAAATTCCATATCGCGGAATCCGCGCGCCTCCTGCAGGAACTGCATGCGCACCATATCACCGAGGTGTCCGATGATTAACACCTCGCGGATCCTGATCCTTGCTTGCATTGCTGCGTGCCTGGTATTCGGCGCCGGTTGCCAGTATCTGCACCAGGACATGGCCAACCAGCCGAAATACACGCCGCTCGCGCCGTCGGATTTTTTTTCCGATGGCCGTTCGGAGCGTCCGCTGGCTGAAAACACTGTGGCGCATGGTTCGCTTGCGAACGACGAGCTTTTGGTGCCCAAGGATTCGAACGCGTTTCCGCTTCCAGTAAACGAGGAACTCCTCGAACGGGGCGAGGGGCGCTACAAAATTTTCTGCACGCCGTGCCACGGATTGCAAGGCGACGGCAACGGCATGATTTCTATGCGCGGCTTTAAGCATCCACCTAGTTTTCATCAAGACCGCTTGAGGCAAGAGCCGAATGGCTACATCTACGACGTGGTCGCCAATGGGTTCGGCGCAATGTACGGGTACTCCGCGCAGATACCTCCCCGCGATCGCTGGGCCATCATCGCCTATGTCCGTGCGCTGCAGCTGAGCCGCAACGCAAAGGCCGCTGATCTTCCGGCGGAGCTCCGCGAAAAGCTGAATCAAGGCGACGAGCACAAGCAGGAATCAGGAAGCAAGAAGGATTTGACGGGAGGCAGCAACTGATGGCTGCGCAGGAATATCGGGCGCCGGAGAGCATCGGCCGCCTGCAACAGCGCGCGCTGTTTGTAGGAGGCGTCGCATTGCTGGTTTCTCTGCTTGGGGTGATGCGCACGCCGGGACTTTTCTATCAATCCTATTTGATGAGTTTCATGCTGATCTGCGGCTTGACGCTTGGCTCACTGGGGCTCCTGATGTTGCAGCACCTGACGAGCGGCCAGTGGGGCATTATCATTCGGCGCTCGCTGGAATCGGCCACGCGGACGATTCCTCTGCTCGCCGCATTTTTCCTGCCGATTGCTTTATTCGGCATGCATCACCTTTACAGCGCGTGGCTCGACCCGGAAGAGGTAAAGAAAGAGCCGCTGTCAGATTTTCAACAAAGGTATTTGACAGCCGGCGGCTTTTACATGCGCGCGGTGATTTATTTCGCAATCTGGCTGCTCTTGATGTACCTCTTTAACCGTTGGTCGGAAGAGCAGGACGCCAACCGGGAAGACCGCGCTCTGCGCCGCCGCTTCAAGATGTTCGCCGGCCCCGGCATTATTCTTTACGTGTTTGCGATGAGCTTTGCGGCCATCGACTGGGTCATGTCGCTGTCGCCGCACTGGGCTTCGACGATTTACGGTTTCCTCTTCGTAGCCGGGCAGTTGATTTCCTCGATGGCGTTCATGATCGCCATCGTAGTGCTGCTCGCGCGCACCGAGCCTTTCGCGAGCGTTTTGCAAAAGCGCCATCTGCACGATCTGGGAAAACTGCTCCTGGCGTTCGTCATGCTCTGGGCATACTTCGATTTCTCGCAGTTGCTGATCATCTGGTCGGGGAATCAACCCGAGGAGATCAGTTTTTACCGCACGCGGCTTTATGGAGGCTGGGGAGTGGTTGCTGTTATCGTCCTGGTCTTCCACTTCTTCGTGCCGTTTTTCCTGCTGCTGTCACAGGACGTAAAGCGCAACGCGAAGGTGCTCCCGAAGATCGCCCTATGGCTGATCTTTATGCGCCTCGTCGATCTCTTCTGGATGACGCGGCCGGAATTTACCTCGCAGGCCGCGCCGACGTGGCTCGACATTGTCCTGCCGCTGGCGCTCGGTGGATTGTGGCTGGGCTTTTTCGCGTTTCATTTGAAGCAGCACCCCTTGTTGCCTCTGGGCGACCCGAAACTTGAGGAGGCCATTGAGCACCATGAGCACTGAGTCTCACGAACATGGCCTGGGCACGGGCGAAGAACCGCGCCACGCCGACGTTTCGTTTGAAAAGAGCGACGTTCAGACCGGGTCTATCTACGGCTATTTATTGGCACTGGGGCTCGCGGTCGTCGTATCCATGGCGATTTGCATTTTCATTTTTCGATTCACCATGAATTTTGCGGCTTCTTCCGATACGCCTCCACCGCCTTCGCGAGCGGTGCTTGGCCAGGACTATCGGGCGCTTCCCCCGGAGCCTCGGCTTCAAGGCGTTCCCGGACACACAACCGATCCCCAGCAAGACATGCGCGACAAATTAAAGGCCGACAACGAAGAGAACGAACAGACGCGTTGGATCGATCGAGGCTCCGGCATCGCCCAGATTCCTGTGAAAGAGGCGATGAAGATTATTGCGGAAAAAGGATTGCCGGCGGTTCCCGCGCCGCCCGCGGAGAAAAAGAAGTGATGCGATGAGGAAAGTTCGCACCATCCTCGGAATAGCAGCACTGTTGCTGGCGGCGTCTGCTCTGCAGGCGCAGACCGTCCCTGGCAACCTGGGCCCGACGGCTGCGACCATGCCGCCGGCTTTGCAAAACGTCGGGTTCGAGCCGCAACTCAATGCGCAGATGCCGCTCGACCGTTCCTTCCGCGACGAATCCGGCCGCAGCGTGCAACTCCGCGAATACTTCGGGCAGAAGCCAGTCGTCCTGGCATTCGTTTATTACGGTTGCCCGATGCTTTGTAATCAGGTTCAGCAGGGCGTTGTCGGCACGCTGCGCATGCTCTCTTTCAATCCCGGCCGCGACTATGAAGTTGTTTTCATCAGCTTCGATTCGCGCGAAACACCGGAGATGGCCGCGGAAAAGAAGAAGGCCGCGCTCGCGCATTTCCGCCGTCCGGAGACGAATTCCGGCTGGCATTTCCTCACCGGTTCGCAGGAATCCATCGATGCGGCAACGCACGCCGCGAATTTCCGCTATAACTTCAGCTCCAAGACGAATCTATTCGCTCACGCCAGCGGGGTGATGGTGCTCACGCCCGATGGCCGCATCTCCCGATATTTCTACGGTGTCGAATATCCCGGCCGGGACATGCGCCTCGGCCTCGTCGAAGCTTCCGAGGGAAAAATCGGCACGCCCATCGACCACGTGTTGCTCTTCTGCTACCAATATGATCCCACTGCAGCCACGTATAGCGCCGCGATCCTCAAGATCATTCGCCTGGGTGGCGTCCTGACCATTCTTTGTATCGTCGGGGGAATTTTGATTTTCCGCCGCCGCGATGCCCGTCTGCAGCAGGCGAAGCTTCGGCAGACATCCGGCAGTTTCGCAGAAAGAGGAGCTCACTAAGCCGTGCAGTCGCAAGTGCCACTATATCCGGAGCAGGCGTCCAACTTCGCACCACATGTGGACAACCTGATGCTTTTTATTACGCTGATCTGCCTCTTTTTCGCGGTCGCCGTAACCGTGGCGATTATTATTTTCTTCTTCAAATACCACCGCAAAAAGCCCGATGACGTCGGAGTTCCCATCCACGGAAACATGATTCTGGAAGCCGCGTGGATGATCGTGCCGCTGATCCTCGCGATGGCCATGTTCGGCTGGGGCGCCGTCGTATACGTGGATTACCGGCGCGCACCGCAAGATACGCTGGACATTTATGTCATCGGCAAACAATGGATGTGGAAGGCGCAGCAGCCAAACGGGTTGAAGGAAATCAATGAACTGCACGTTCCCGTGGGGAAAGATGTTCGCCTGATCCTCGCGAGCGAAGACGTCATCCATGACTTTTACGTTCCCGCGTTCCGGGTAAAAATGGACGTCGTCCCGGGCCACTACAACACCATGTGGTTCCGTCCCACGAAGGCGGGGCGTTACCATTTCTTCTGCTCCCAGTATTGCGGCACGAATCACGCGATTATGGGTGGCTGGGTTACCGTCATGGAGCCATCTGAGTATGCCGCGTGGCTTTCCGGCACGTCTGGCAGCGGCGGCAATCCTGTTGTAGCCGGCGAAAAACTCTTTACAGAGAAGGCCTGCGCCACCTGCCATGTCGGCGCCGGTGTGGGCCGCGCGCCATCGCTGAACGGCGTCTACGGCGCAAAAGTACTTCTGGCTGATGGCTCCACGGTGATTGCCGACGAAGCTTACATTCGCGAATCCATTTTGCAGCCCAACGCCAAGATTGTGGCCGGGTATCAGCCGGTGATGCCCACATTCCAGGGACAAGTGACGGAAGAGCAGATCCTCGCTCTGACCGCGTATATCAAGTCTCTGCAGTCGCAGCCGGTGCCCGAGAAGGGCTCCGGAGTCGCGCCGGCCACGGAGAAGAAATAAGTCATGAGTACGACGACACTGCCAGCGCCGGTTCACAAAATGCCGCGCGAGGACTACCTGAACGCCACGTACGGGCTTCGCTCGTGGCTGCTCACCACGGACCACAAGCGCATCGCCCTGCTGTACCTTGGATCGGTCACGGTTTTCTTTTTCATCGGCGGCCTCTTCGCTACCATGATCCGCATCCACTTGCTCACGCCGAATGGGTTCCTGGTCACCCCGGAAACCTACAATAAACTCTTCACCATGCACGGCGTGGCGATGATTTTCTTTTTCCTGATTCCCTCGATCCCGGCCGTGCTGGGAAATTTCCTGATTCCCCTGATGATCGGCGCCAAGGATCTCGCCTTCCCGAAGCTGAATCTTCTGAGCTGGTACATCTATCTCGTCGGCGGCTGCTTCGTGCTCTATTCCTTCGGTACCGGCGGCCTGGACACGGGCTGGACGTTTTATACTCCGCTGAGCAGCGTCTATTCGAACTCCGCGGTCACGCCGGCCGTCATCGGCATTTTCATCAATGGTTTCTCATCGATTCTGACCGGCCTCAACTTCATCGTCACCATTCACACCATGCGCGCGCCCGGCATGACCTGGTTCCGGCTCCCACTTTTCGTTTGGGCGCATTACGCCACCAGCCTTGTCATGGTACTGGGGACGCCGGTTATCGCCATCACGTTGCTTCTTGTTGGCCTCGAGCGGATGTTTCACTTGGGCTTTTTTAATCCGGCGCTGGGCGGCGATCCCATCCTGTTTCAGCATCTCTTCTGGTTTTACTCGCACCCAGCCGTGTACATCATGATTCTTCCCTCCATGGGTGTGATCAGCGAGATCATTCCCACGTTTGCGCGTAAACCGATCTTTGGATATTCCTTCATTGCTGGGTCGAGTATCGCCATCGCCGTCATAGGTTTTCTGGTTTGGGCCCATCACATGTTCGTCACGGGCGAGTCTACCTACGCCGCGCTGACGTTTTCCTTCCTCAGCTATCTGGTGGCGATTCCCTCCGCCGTGAAGGTGTTTAACTGGACCTCGACGCTTTACCAAGGCTCGATCTCCTGGGACACGCCGATGATCTATGCCTTCGGTTTCATCGGGCTCTTCCTCATCGGTGGCCTCACCGGACTTTTTCTCGCCTGCCTGGGCCTGGACATCCACATTCACGACACCTATTTCGTTGTCGCCCACTTCCACTACATCATGGTCGGCGGCGCGGTCATGGGTTACGTAGGCGGCCTGCACTTCTGGTGGCCGAAGATCACCGGCAAGCTCTATCCCGAAGTCCTGGCGCGCATTGCCGCGGTGACACTATTCGTCGGCTTCAACCTGACTTTCTTTCCGCAATTCATGCTTGGCTATATGGGAATGCCGCGCCGCTACCACACCTATCCGCCGGAGTTCCAGGTGCTCAACGTGTTATCCACCGCAGGCGCTTCGATTCTCGCGCTGGGCTACCTGCTCCCCATGCTCTATTTGACCTGGTCCATGCGTTACGGCCGAGTCGCGGGACCAAATCCCTGGCCGGCCACCGGACTCGAATGGAAGACGGCTTCGCCTCCTCCAACGGAGAATTTCGATGTTACGCCGGAGGTTGACTGGGAGCCGTACGACTTCAGGAATCGGCCCGATCTCGGCCTGGCAGCAAGCGGGCCATTGCCCGCACCTGCGCACGGAGACGATTAGTCATTTGGCTTTCTTGTTGGGGCGGACTTCAGTCCGTCCTGCTGTTGACTTAGGAATAGGAGCACCGAGTGCATCGCACCGGAGAGCTGTACGGACATTTTGAAACGCTGGAGCAGCAGAAGGATTCCGCTGCGTTGGGCATGTGGATTTTCCTGGTCACCGAAGTTTTGTTCTTCGGCGGCCTGTTCCTGACCTACACCATTAATCGCCACGCGTTCAGCGTCGCGTTCGGCGCCGCCAGTAACACGCTGGACTTGAAACTCGGTGGCGGCAACACGGTCGTGCTGATCCTCAGCAGCTTGACGATGGCTATGGCAGTCTGGTCGGCGCAGGTGGGCAAGAAGCAATGGGTCAGTATTTTTCTGATCGCGACGCTCGGTCTCGGCACCATATTCCTTGGCGTCAAGGTCATCGAATACAAGCAGAAGTTCGACCATCATCTGATTCCCGGCTCGAGCTTCGATATGCGGTACCACTCCGAGCATCCCGGGCCTAACGATGATCCAAAGGAAATCGCCGCCGAGAAAGAGGAGCTGGAAAAGGCTTTTGCTGTAGACCCGGACATCAACGCCCACGCCCAACTTTATTTTTCGCTGTACTTTGGAATGACCGGCTTGCACGCCCTGCATATGATTGTCGGCGCAGGCTTGCTGCTCTGGCTCATCAAGGGATCCTTTGCCGGTCGCTACACGCCGCAGTACAACACGCCCGTCGAAATCGTGGGCTTGTACTGGCACTTCGTCGATATCGTTTGGATCTACCTGTTCCCGTTGTTATATCTGATTGACCGGCACCAGTAGGAGAGTTTGGGAGAGCACTCCGTGTCCGAACATATCGTTTCGCCGAAAATCTACTTGGTTATCTTCCTGACGCTGATGGCCGGCACGGCCGCCACCGTATGGGCGGCTTATCACAACTTCGGCGCTTTCAATATCGTTATCGCGCTGGCCATCGCAACCTTCAAGGCCACGCTCGTCGTGCTCTACTTCATGCATGCGCGCTACAGTCCGAAGCGCACCCAGCTTGTAATTGTCTGCTCCATCTTTTGGCTCGCCATTATGCTGGTCCTCACCCTCGCGGATTACCGCACGCGCGGGATGCACGAGAGCCGGCTCGCACCTCCGTCCAATTCGAATCTCGTTCGTGCGTAGGCGAATCTTCTGAAATTTCATGTCGGTTCTGGCACCGGTTGCGCGAGAGTCCGTTGCGGCTTCCTCGAAACACACCTTCGCCGTGTTCGGTGTTGATCGGGGTGTGGTGGGGTAATCGGCGAAAGTGATAGGGGGAGTAGCGAACCGGCCCAGCCCTCAATCCCCTAAAGGGATCCTCGGCTCGCCTCCCCCACGCGTTTTGAAGTGCAAACCCTTCGCCATACCTAAACCTTTTGTTTTCAATAAACTGGCGAATGAATTCTGAGTAAAAAGCTCTACCTACCCCGCAAAATTACCTGCCTGCCCTCACCGTAGTACTACCTGAAACGAAACTGTCCCACCCTTCTTTTTTTAGCTGTTTCCCTGCTCATACTCTTCCTCGCAGGCTTGGGCGTCATTTCAAGCCTCTCTATTTAAAAGACTTATTACGCCGCCTTGACCGCCGCGAACACTCCCTGTTATTGTAAAAAGTTATTCTGGCCTCAGTCTGTCCGCTGGGTGTCAGGGCTCCTGTGGAGGGAGCGCTTTCGACTCATGGGCCTGACCAAACTGGTAATCCGGGGCGCGCGCCAGCACAACCTGAAAAATATCAGCGTCGAAATCCCTCGGAACTCCCTGACCGTGATAACCGGACTCTCCGGATCGGGAAAATCCTCTCTGGCCTTCGACACGATTTACGCGGAGGGCCAGCGCCGCTACGTTGAATCGCTATCCGCCTACGCTCGTCAGTTCCTCGATCAGATGGAACGCCCGGAAGTCGACGTGATCGAAGGCCTTTCTCCTTCGATCGCCATCGAGCAGAAAACCACCACGCGCTCTCCGCGCTCCACCGTGGGCACCATCACGGAAATTTACGATTACCTCCGCGTGATCTACTCCTCCGTCGGCGTTCCGCATTGCCCCAACTGCGGCAAGCCCATCACGCGCCAGTCCAGCGAACAGATTGTCCAGTCCATCCTGCACGGCGAGATCTGCAAATCCGATGACCGCGTCATGATCCTTGCGCCCATCGTTCGCGGCCGGAAAGGGGCCTTCCGCAAGGAACTGGAAAAATTCGCGCAGGACGGTTACGTCCGCGTTCGAATCAACGGGGAACTATTCCCGCTCGACGATCTGCCAGTGATCGACAAGCGCAAGAATCACACCATCGAAATCGTCATCGACCGTCTGCTCGTTAAGCAGGGCATCGCTGCGCGCCTCGAGCAATCCATCGCCACCGCGCTCAAGCTTGCAAGTGGGCTCGTCACCGTCGCCGTGGTCGGGGGCAAGGAGCACGTCTTTTCCGAAAAGCTGGCGTGTCCCGACTGCGGCATTTCCGTTCCGCAGCTGGAGCCGCGTTCCTTCAGCTTCAATTCACCCTATGGCGCTTGTCCCGCGTGCAACGGCCTCGGCTCGAAGTACGATTTCGATCCGTCGAAGATCATCGTCGATTGGACTCGCCCGCTGTTTGACGGGGGCCTCGGCGTAGGCTCCGGCTCCGCCATCCTCAAGCGCACTCTGGAACTCGGCGCCTACGCGCACGGCTTCGAGCTTGAGACTCCATTCGAAAAGTTTCCCGCACGCGTGCAGAACATGCTTTTGTACGGCTATCCGCCCTCGAACGCCTCATCGGAAGAAAGCGAAGCCGCAAAAAAGAAATCCAAAAATGAAAAAGGCTTCCGCTTCCCCGGGATCCTGAAATTCCTGGAAAGAAATCTGGAAGAAACCAATTCCGATACTTACCGCGAATGGATCACGCAGTACATGTCCGCAACCCTTTGCAACACCTGCCACGGCAAACGCCTCCGCCCCGAATCGCTCGCGGTGAAGCTCGCGGGGTGGTCGATTGCTGATTTCACCGCTTTTTCTCTCAGCGCCGCGCGTCCCGCGGTGGACAAGATCCTCGCGCATCTCACCGCGCGCCAAAAAGAAATCGCCGCTCGCCCCCTCGAGGAAGTCGCCGAGCGCATTGATTTCCTGCTCGCCGTTGGCCTCGGCTATCTCAGCCTCGATCGTTCCGCCGCCACGCTTTCCGGCGGCGAAGCCCAGCGCATTCGCCTGGCCACGCAAATTGGCTCGCGCCTTCGCGGAGTCCTCTACGTTCTCGATGAGCCCAGCATCGGCCTCCATGCCCGAGACAACGATCGCCTCCTCGGCTCCCTCGAGCATCTTCGCGATCTCGGCAACACTGTCCTGGTCGTCGAGCACGACGAAGACACCATCCGCCGCGCCGACTTCGTCGTTGATCTCGGCCCCGGCGCCGGCAATGCCGGCGGCTACCTTGTCGCCCAGGGCAAACCGCAGCAAATCGAAGACACGCCCGGCTCGCTCACCGGCCAATACCTCAGCGGCGCCGCCAAAATCCCCGTGCCCGAAAAACGCCGCAGCCCCAACGGCAAAGTCATCCAGATTCTCGGCGCCAGCGCCAACAATCTCAAAGATGTGGACATCACGCTTCCGCTCGGCTTGCTCACAGTCGTCACCGGCGTCTCCGGCTCCGGCAAGTCCACCCTCGTCAACGACATTCTCTATCGCGCCCTCGCGCAGAAACTCTATCGCTCCTCGGAAGCGCCCGCCGCGCACCGCGAAATCCTCGGCGCCGATCAGATCGACAAAGTCATTGAGATCGATCAAGCCCCCATCGGCCGCACGCCGCGTTCGAATCCCGCCACCTACACCGGTGTTTTCGCGCCCATCCGCGATCTTTTCGCCATGCTCCCCGAATCGCGCGAGCGCGGCTACCGCCCCGGCCGCTTCAGCTTCAATGTGAAGGGTGGCCGCTGCGAAGCCTGCCAGGGCGACGGCCTCCGCCGCATCGAAATGAATTTTCTTCCGGATGTTTACGTGATGTGCGAAGTCTGCCGCGGCCGCCGCTACAATTCAGAAACGCTCGCCGTCCGCTACAAGGGCCATTCCATCAGCGATGTTCTGAATCTGCCTTCCTCCGACGCGCTGAAGCTGCTCGAAAACATTCCGCAAATTAAGCAAAAGCTCGCCACGCTCGTCGAAGTCGGCCTCGGCTACGTCACTCTCGGCCAGTCCGCCACCACGCTTTCCGGCGGCGAAGCCCAGCGCATCAAGCTGGCCCGCGAACTTTCGAAACGGCAGACCGGCCGCACGCTCTACATCCTCGACGAGCCCACCACCGGCCTGCATTTCGACGACGTTCGAAAGCTCCTCGACGTCCTGCAGCGCCTGGTCGATCTCGGCAACACCGTCCTCATCATCGAGCACCACCTCGACGTCATCAAGCAAGCCGACTGGGTCATCGACCTCGGCCCCGAAGGCGGCGAAGGCGGCGGCCGCATCGTCGCCCAGGGCCCCCCCGAACTCGTCGCCCGCACAAAAAAATCCTACACCGGGCAGGTCCTCGCCCGCGTCCTCGGCATCTCCAACAACGGCCACCACAACGGCAACGCCAAGTAGCTGCCTCGCAGCGGTCTAAAGTAGTCGATCAGTATCCGATTATCTGACTTGGAAGGAGTTAGTGGAGAATGTGGACCAACCTTCAGTTCTCCAACCAATTTGCGTTAAGCATCAAAAGGAATCCGCATACGAATGCTAGATTTCCGATCAGTACGCTTATGCTTGAACTATCCAGACGCAATGGTTCACAAGGATTAGGCTGGCCCAAGTAAATCGAGACGAAGATGAACGCCACGGCGACGGCAAAATTCCAGTAATAAGAGTTCATTTTAGGGGCATGCATCCTTGGGGGTGCGCTGTTTTCTTCCGTGGACGTTAGAGAGGCATCTCTTTCAATTTGCGATTGATCTCCACGATGAAGAGCCTGTTCTCTCAAACGCCAGCCCTCCCAACGTAAAGCTTCCACGATCCCGATGGTAGATACGAGTATCGCCAGGGACGAGAGGAGTGCTTTCCAAGAGGCATTGCATTTTGGCGGCGTTACATCTTTCCCGTAAACCCTGCGACTACTATGAAGGCTGTTCCTATTAATAGAACGCAAAAATCCCGAACTAAGACCCGGCGCCAGTTGTATCCGAACATTTCGGAGAGAGTCTAACATGCGTTATTCAGGGGACGAAGGCGCTCAAATTACTGAATAGAGGGATGTGCTGGGCGATCTCCTTTTAAGTCCTGATTGATGCGCAAATCGGAACCCGATCTACGCTGCTCGGTCTCGCCTTCACTTGGTATTGCGCTCCGTGCGGGTTAGAGTATCCCCTGCTCCATGAGCATCTACTCTATCCATCCCATCACTCTCGGCGCGGTCCACACCTACCCGCTCGCCTCGCGCAAAAGCAAAGTCAGCGTCCGCGACTTCGCGAAGCCTTCGACTGCGAACACGTCGCTCAAAAAATTTCTCGATTCCCTCCCGAACATTCTCGCCGCCCAAGATCTTCGCCACCTCCTCGCCGCCATCCACCGCGCGCGCAAACAGCGCAAAGCCATCCTCTGGGGCCTCGGCGGCCACCTCATCAAAGTTGGCCTTGGCCCCATCCTCATCGATCTGATGAAACGCGGCTTCATCTCCGGAATCGCCATGAACGGCGCTGCCCTCATCCACGATTTCGAAATCGCCCTCGCCGGCAACACTTCCGAAGACGTCGAAGCCGGCCTCGGCGCAGGCCAATTCGGTATGGCCGCCGAAACCGGCCAGTACATCAACGAAATCGCCAAGCTCTCGCATCGCATTCGAATCGGCTACGGCGAAGCCGCCGGCCAGTTCCTCTCGAGCGGTATCCTCAACGTCAAACACGCCGATTCCAGCGTCCTCCTCGCCGCCTACAAACACCGCATCCCCGTCACTATCCATCTCGCCATCGGGACCGACATCCCCCACATGCATCCAGCCGCCAACGGCGCAGCCCTCGGCGATGCCACCCACCACGACTTCCGCCTCTTCTGCGCCCTCGTCGAGCAGATGCATCCCGGCGGCGTCTATCTCAACTGGGGCTCCGCCGTCCTGCTCCCGGAAGTTTTTCTCAAAGCTGTCAGCGTCGTCCGCAATCTCGGCGTCCCGCTTCGCCCCATCACCACCGCGAACTTCGACTTTATCCAGCACTACCGTCCGTTGCACAATGTAGTGAAGCGTCCCACCGCGTCCGCCCAGGGACGCAGCGGACCTGAATCGCACGGCTACGCCATTACCGGCCACCACGAGCTGCTCATGCCGCTCGTCGCCGCCGCGTTGGCCGCCGGCTGGCCAAAAAAGTCGCCGCCTGGAAAACGATGACTCTCTTCGACGACAATCCGTTCAATCCGTACGATCACAATCCGGAACCTCCTTCCGGCGAAGCGTCGTTCGAATCACCGTCAAAGGAACCCGTGGCCCCCTTGCTTGCTGGCGATCCCATTTCTTACGCCGCGCTCGGTACAACGGCCCCAACACCCGCGGCATCCCTTCTCCCCGAAGACCTGCGCATCTCCTGGTCCTGGCCGCACCTCCTGGTTTCCATCGTATTTTTTTTCGCCAGCCAAATCGCTATCGGCCTCGTGGCCCTTGCATACTATTCGATGAACCGCCACCTGTCGCAAAGCCAGCTCAGGAAATTTCTTGAAACGGATCCCAAATTTCTTGTGGGTACGACCATCCTGTGGTCCGCGCTCATGCTTCTCTTTCTCTACGTCACGCTTGCCGTACTGCGCGACTTGCCCTTCTGGAGTTCTCTCGGCTGGAAAAAGTTCAGCGCCAATCCGGCTGACCCAAAGGGCCGCCCCTGGATGTATTTTCTATCGGGTTGTGGATTGTCTCTCTTCGTCGCCATCGCCAGCTCGCGCGTAAAGGACGCCGATCACACCCCGATCCAGGAACTTTTCAAGAATCGCACGGGCGCTTTGCTGCTTATGGCTATGGCCGTCTTTGTTGCGCCGCTCGTGGAGGAAACTCTTTTTCGCGGTTACTTGTATCCTGTCCTGGCGCGAATTTTTTCTTCTGTCGCCCAGTTTTTTGGCATGGAATCTCCCACGGCGCTTCGCACCGGCGTGGGTTCCAGCATTCTTGTAACCGGCGTGCTCTTCGGTCTCCTGCACGCCCCTCAGCTGGGTTGGACCGTGGGTCTCGTCGGTCTCCTGACCCTCGTGGGCGTCATTTTCACCTTTGTCCGCGCCTGGACCGGCACGGTTCTCGCCAGTTTCCTTCTGCACCTCGGCTACAACTCTTTCATTGCCATCGCCACGGTCATTGGCACCAAGGGTTTCACGCACCTGCCTCCGCATCCCTGAGTTCGCCATGCCGCTCAAAGGTCCTGTCCCCATCCTTTATGTGGCAGACATCGAGAAGACCATTCGCTTCTATTGCGACGTGCTTGGATTTCGCTGCGCTAATCGCTTCGAAGGTTGGGCATCGCTTCAGCGCGACTCCGCGGAGATCATGCTTTCTCTTCCGAACGAGCATCTTCCGTTCGAAAAGTCCCTTTTCACTGGCTCCTTCTATTTTCACTCCAACGATGTGGATGCACTCTGGGCCCAGCTTCGCGAAAAAGTCGACTTGGTCTATCCCATCGAAAACTTCGAGTACGGCATGCGCGAGTTCGCTATCCGCGACATCAATGGATACATCCTGCAGTTCGGCCAGGAAATTTCCTCACCCTGATTTCATAACGCCATTTCTATCCTTAGCCGTCTCCCCGTACAATAGAAGTCTGCGAGGGCATCGCCGAAATGTACGTAGCGCAACCCATCGAATGGACGGACCGCGGCGTGGTCATGCTTGACCAGCGCCTGCTTCCCGGCGAGGAAGTCTCCTACACCTACACGGATTATCGCGAAGTTGCCAAAGCCATCCGCGAAATGGTGATTCGTGGCGCGCCTGCCATCGGCGTTGCCGCCGCCATGGGCGCCGCTCTTGGTGTGCTGCACTCGTCCGCGAAATCCGTCGAAGCGCTTCGCCCTGAATTCATCGAAATCTGCGACGCGCTCGCGAAAACCCGCCCCACCGCGGTGGATCTTTTCTGGGCTCTCGAGCGCATGAAGCGCCGCTTCGCTGAACTGACCTCGCGGGCTTCAGATCTTGGCAAAATCAAGCAGGGAATGGTCGAGGAAGCTCAGCAGGTCCATTTCGAAAAAAAGTCCACCGACGAAGCTATCGGACGCTTCGGCGCGGAATTCATGCCCCGCGAAGGCCACGTCATGACCCAATGCAACGCCGGAGCGCTCGCTACCGCTGGCATCGGCTCGGCCCTTGGCGTTATTCGCGTTGCATTCGAACAGGGCAAAAAGCTTCACGTGCTCGTTCCCGAAACACGCCCATACCTTCAGGGTGCGCGCCTCACCGCCTGGGAACTGCACAAAGGCGGCATTCCGCTCACGCTGATCACCGATAATATGGTCGGACACTTCTTGAAGACGGCAAAAGTTGGCGCCGTCGTCACCGGCGCGGACCGCATCGCCGCCAACGGCGACACCGCCAATAAAATCGGCACTTACCAGATCGCTGTCCTGGCCAGGGAAAACAACGTTCCCTTTTATATCGCCGCGCCGGTTTCGACCTTTGATCTCTCCATTCCCGATGGCGATCACATCCCCATCGAGGAACGTTCCGCCGCCGAAGTCACCCATCTCCAGGGCATCCGCATCGCCCCCGACGTCCACGCCGCGCATCCCGCGTTCGACGTCACCCCCGCCCGCTATATCGCTGCCATCTTCACGGAACGCGGCGTCGCACGCGCCCCGTACACCGAATCCCTTCGCGCCCTCGCCACCACTACGCATTCGATCGCCGCGCCCTCGCCCGCGTCATCCTCCGTCCGATAGCTATTCTCCTTGACACTGCCATAGCCATTCAGTACAATTTTCTTTGTAGATAACTCCGTTTGGAGTGCGGCGGCTTGCCGCCGCTTTTCTTCCAGCCAGGTATCGACCCAACGCGCCCAATCTTCCTATGTTGATCCATGCGGGGAGTAGTCTCTGCAATTATATTAACCTCTAAACCCTTTAGAATGAATACTTGTAGGAGTGCTCGTAAGTGTTCATTCTAAAGTATTTACAGGAACGCTAACTCCTTTAGAATGCGCACTTACAAAAAAGGGGGGGATAGGGGGTGCCGGGGCGGTACGGACCGGGCACATCCTTGACTTCGCTTTTTTCTTTTACACCGGCCGGATCGCCATCACCGTCCGCCCTCGCCGGCTGAACCATGCGAAAAATGCCAGTATTTGCTTCCAGGGAAAATACTTCTTGTTCAGCAATTGCGTACCGTGTTCCGCCTCATCGCCAGTCACGATTTCGGCGCGCGCCTCTACCCAGTCCCCCTGCACGTTGCCCCTCACGTCGCACGGCGCAATCCTTATACGCGGATTGTTGCGGATTCGTTTCGCTTTACCCGAATCGCCGATCGTGTACACATAGAGCCTTGCCTCACTCGAATCAACGCTCGTGGACGGATCCGCCGCGAACCACACCGGCGTCTTCACGCCATCGCCGCTCTTCTTGAACGTCTCGAGGTTCAGATACTTGTGCCCCGCGAACGCCGCAAATCCCATCGCATCACTCCCATCCACGCTCATCCGTGACAGCCGTTCGATGCGCACGATTCTACACGGGTCACAAACATAAAAGGCAGGCCAACGAAGGCCTGCCCTTTGGAGTGCGGTAGCGTAGCTACCGCTTTTCCGTCAACCGCCCGCCCCAACTCAGCGAGGCTCGAAGGTTTCGCAGCGTGCCCTTATTTCGTCCGCACGTACGTCACGTCTTCCGTGAAAGCATCTTTCTGATCCTTCCGGAATGTCCAGGTCGTCTTGAAATGATCGCTGTCGATGAACGTGTACGTCGCATGATCCATGTGCCCGGCGTCGGCGCTCTTCAAATTCGAAATGCTTACCAGTTCGAATTTCAGCGTCTTGCTATCCGGAGCATACGTCCCGCGCATGGTCGGCTGATTTCCAGCCATGCAGTAGTGCGTTAGCTTCAGTTGGTCGCCGTCCAGGTAATACAGCGTGATCATCTCCACCGGCTTCCCGTCTTCCACCATGCGGAACTTTTCCAGCACTGCCGTGCCGCCCGACGTCAGCTCCAGGTCCAGAGTCGCCTTGTTCATGTTTGATTTGTCGGTCTCCCAGTGGCCCACCAATGATTTGAGCTGCTCAAAAGCCACCGCACCATTGCTCCCCGCTAAGCCAGAGCGCGGAACCGCGAATGCCACTGCGATCAAACCAACTGCGATTATTCTTGCTGCTCGATTCATTTTCTTGCTCCCTTCGAAATGTTTCTGCTTGAGATTATTCGCCTCGATCAATAAGCCAGATGAAAAACCGTCAAGACTAACTCTAATGGTGAGACCCAGCCGCGCCCACATCCTGTCCGAATTTCTGCGTGCAGAACCCCACGATGAGGCCAAGCAACATTCCCGGCAGCATGATGTCCCAGAACAACGCCATCCCCGCGCGCAGAATCACCAAGAAACTCAGCAACGCAGCAATCGCAATTCCCGCAAGGACTCCAACCAACATCGAATCCGCCTTTTGAGAGACGTACCCGATGAGCACTCCGGAAACGAGCCCCTTCAACATGGAAAATATAATCACACTCCCCATCACCGGCGCCAGCGACGGTTCGAAAAACCCCGTCAATCCATCCAGCAGTCCCAGCGTGCCGCCGAGCGCCAGTCCTAGCATCGGTTTCGAAAGGCTCATTGCTTTCTCCCCCACAACCACGGGTGGCGCGCCCACAAAGTTACTTCGCATTCGAATCGGGTTGCATTACGCCGAACAGATTTCCTTCCGTGTCCGTTAAGTACGCGAAGTATCCAACGCCCGGGATAGGCGTTTTTGGCATCACCAGCGTTCCGCCGGCTTTGGTCACCGCACCCACCGCCGCATCCACCGACTCCACACCGATCGTGTTCGTGGTTGTCCTGACCGTGGTATTCTTCATCAGCCCGCCGTTGATTCCCGGCGTTCCTTCCGCCCCCGTGTTCACCATCCAATACTCCATTGGGCCCGGCCACTTTTCGATTTTCCAGCCGAACGCTTTTTTGTAAAACGCCGCCGCGCGCTCCGGATCGCTCGCCGGTATTTCAAAATGGACGACTCGAGACATGGTTCTCCTCCTAATTTAGACCGAGAAAGTTTTTGGTGCTTTCCGTTAGCGCGATCTAGCGCGTCGCCGGTGCCGCCGCCGAAGCGCCACCGTATCGCTGCGTGGCGTAACCCACGATCATTCCAACAATGCTGCCCGGCAGGATGATCTCGAAATAGTAGCCGTGCTGCATGTACGCCACGAGGAACGCCAAGACAAAACCAACGGCCACCCCAAACGCGATCCCCAGTGGCACCGAATTTACTTTGCGGGCAAAAATTCCAGCCGCGACGCCGGCGATGAGTCCTTTGATGGTTGACCCGATGATGATCCCCACCAGTTGGGCGCGCACCGCCGGCGTAAACCAAGCTGTTGCTCCGTCAATCGCCCCCAGTAAGGTCCCCAATAAAAGTCCCAGCAACACTTTGTTCATCACACCCTCCGTTACTCCCTGTCTCTCTCTTTACCGTTCTTTACAACCAATCCCAGAATTCCTTTACGCCTATCGATGCATAAAGAGCAGAATCAACACCCGCATCACCAAGTAGGCTGCAATCAGCAATATAAAGAACCGGTAACGCCGGTAAAAGCGCACCGTTTTTTCAATAATGCTTTCGCGATGCGCCGCTACCGCCAATCCGTCTAGGTATCTCGAAACGTCCAGCGCCAGCTCCTGAACGGCGGGATATCGTTCTGCCGCTGCCGCGGTTGTCGCTTTCGCGCAGATGGCCGCCAGGGATTTCTCGATGCGCGGGCTTGCCGCCGCGGATATTTGCCCCGGTTTCCCCGTCAGCAAAAAGCGCAGCAACGCGCCAAGCGAAAAAATATCACTGCGCGCATCTATTTGTTGCACGTCGCCACGCGCTTGTTCCGGCGACATATATCCCGGAGTGCCCATCACCGTGCCGTGTTCCGTTACCTCGGAAATTCCTGTGACGCCGCCCGCCGCGACAGGGGACTTCAGCGATTCGAATATCGTCGCTTCAGGATCAACTTCCTGCCCGCTGCGCAACATTCCCTCGCGCAGAATTTTCGCCAGTCCCCAATCCATCACCAATACTTCGCCGAACGGCCCGACCATGACATTCGCAGGTTTCAGGTCGCGGTGTAGCACGCCGTGCGCATGTGCGAATCCCACCGCATCGCAAATTCGTAGAAACAGCCGCAACCGATCCGGTATCGAATTCACTGAGGCAATGTACCGGTCCAGCCGCAGGCCTTCCACGAATTTCATCGCGTAGAACACGCGGCCATCCGCAAGTGTCCCCACATCGTGCACCGGGACGATTCCGGGATGCTCAAGGCGAGCGAGTACGCGTGCTTCACGGAGCAGCCGTTTTGCGAGATCGCTTTCCCTTCCCGGCACATCCAGAATTTTCAGTGCTACGCGCCGCTGGAGCTTTTCATCTTCCGCGGTGTACACCACTCCCATTCCGCCGCGCGCCACTCGTTCCAACAGGCGATACGGCGTCCCCGCAAGATCGGGGATTTCCGCGCCGTCTCGCAGTCGATCCAATGCGCGGTCGGAGAGGAATTTCATTTCGCCTCCCAGCCGAACGCCGCGCGCGCTTCGCGTTGGAATTCTTCTTCGCTGCCGCAGATTTCCCGAAGCCGCTCCAGCGCGATTCTGCGAAATTCACGCCGCGCCCACGCCAGGGCGTTGGTCACATCCGTCAACGGGATTCCATATTCCTGCGCCAATTGCTCGTAAGAAATCCTTTCGTTGCCGTCGAGGTCGTAAGCTTCGAAAAGGAGAAAAGTCCTCTCGCGTTCTTTCGCCAGGCACAGTTCGCGCAATTCCTCCACCGCCAGCGCAAAAAGGCTCCGCACCCACTCCTTTTCGAAAAACTCTTCCAGCGATTCCGGTGAGGGTATCGCCGCAGGGTCCATCACTGCCGCGCCCAGTTCTTCCTCCGCACCGGGAAAATCCAGCGCCACATGCAGCACATTTCCGCCGCGCTTCAGCCGTCGCCCGGCTTTGTCCTCATTCATCACAAAACTATCCACGCAGAGTCTCAAATAAGTCCGCAGGCGGCTCTTTTTCGGATCAAATCTATCGAGCAGCTCCCGCTCCAGGAGCTCCATGAAAAATCCCTGCGTCAAGTCCTGCGCGGCGTCCGCTGGCCGGTTCCACCTTAAGCGGATGTATTTGTAAACGGGTTTCCAGTAAGCCGCACACAGCGCTTCGAGAGCGCGCTCGCGCTCCTCTGAATCAATGCTGCGCGCCGCTTCAATCACCGACCGCCGTGTCGGTGGAAAGCGGTCGCCGCCATGTTGTTCGTCGCCCTGCGTCATTTCAAGTCCTGTTCGCGTTGACTGGCGTAGTTCGAAAGGAGTCTATGCAGGACGGGTGAGGCTGACAAGCGGCGATTCGATGGGTCCGAGTTGTTCGCGGCGTTCATTCGTAGCGGAGAGCTTCGACGGGGTCGAGGCGGGCGGCTTTCCAGGCGGGATAGACGCCGAAGACGATGCCGATCAGTGCACAGAGAATCAGCGCGGTAAGAACCCAGAAGAGCGAGAGCACGGCTGGCATCTTCAATCCGTAACGCATGAGCAGGCAGAGGGCGGAGCCGAAGAAGACGCCAATGACGCCGCCGACACCACTGAGAGTTACGGCTTCAATCAGGAATTGAGCGAGGATGTTGTTGCGCTTCGCGCCGATGGCCTTTCGAATGCCGATCTCGCGCGTGCGTTCCGTCACGCTGACAAGCATGATATTCATCACGCCGATTCCGCCGACGATTAAGCCCACCGATGCGACGGCAAACATGAGAATAAAAATCAAGCCGCTAATCTTGTTCCACAAATCGAGAAAATAGTCCGAAGTAAAAAGCGCAAAGTCATCGGGCTTGTTATTCGAAAGGCGGCGTTTGCGGCGCAACAGGTCGCGGATTTCTTCTACGGCTTCTCCCACCTTCTCCGGATCGCGGGCCTTGGCGAATAACACGTAGTCTTTTTGGTTGGGATAGAGTTTGCGAAGCGTAGTCACCGGCATGTACGCGGAGTTATCCTCGGGATTCGAACCGCCGGAAATGCCCTGTCTTTGTTTCTCCAGCGTTCCGATGACGGTAAAAACCTGGCCATCGATGATCACTTCCTTGCTGATGCTGTTTTCCGGCGATTCTGGAAAGAGAACTCGAACAGTATCATAGCCCAGCAAAACGACCGGGGCACGGTGCTCCGCGTCCGTTTCGTTGAAGAAACGGCCACTCTCGATCTTGAGATCAAAAATCTCTCCGATAGACGGCTGATTCCCCTGCAAAATCACGTTTTTAGCGCGGTAGGCGCCCCGGCGTACGTCCTCCGTGCCGGAACCGAATTGCGGCTGGAAAATGCGCATGGACGCCGAAGCCGCCTTGACGTGCGGGAGCCGCGCAATGTCCTCTGCCCACTCCGGCAAGAGTTCCTTGCGTGTGAACCAATCACTCGGCGGCCGCGAGAGGGAAGCCCACGGGAAGCGGTACGCGATGATGGTGTCCGAACCGAGGGAGCGAATGCCGCCGAGCACATTTTCATTGAGCCCATTGATCACCGCGGTCACGGTGATCACTGTGGTGATCCCGATCACGATTCCCAGAATGGTGAGCGAAGAACGCAGCTTGTTCTTGCGCAGTGTGTCAAGGGCCAGACGAACTTCCTCCCAGAGCTTCAGCGCCCCTTCTTTCTTCTTGCGGGCGCGCGCCGGAAGGACGGCGGTTCCCGGCAGAGTTTTTTCAAACGTGGCCATTTGACGCTCTCTTACTCCGACCGCAGCGCTTCTACAGGATCAAGCTTGGCGGCCTTGGACGCTGGATAGGTTCCGAAGAAAAGACCCACGCTCAACGCCACCAGCAGACCCCCAATCACGGACCAGAGCTGCACGGCGCTGGGCAGCGGCGAAACCACGGACACCAGCTTGGCCACCAGGACTCCCCCGATTACACCAATGGCCCCGCCGATCACGGCTACTGTGGACGATTCAATCAAGAACTGAAGCAAAATGTCGCTTCGCCGCGCTCCCAGCGCCTTGCGAATGCCGATCTCGCGGGTGCGCTCGGTCACCGAGACCAGCATGATATTCATGATGACGATTCCGCCGACAACCAGCGAGATAGATGCGATGGCAATGGTGACAGCGAAAAACGAGCCGCTGATGTCCTTCCACAACGACAGAAAAGAATCGCTGGTCTCAATCGCAAAATCATCCTTGGCACCGTAGGCCAGATGGTGGCGCCCGCGCATGATCTGGCGGACTTCGTCCACGCTCTCCTGTATTTTTGCAGCGGATCCCGCGCGCGACGTCACGCGCAGGGAATCCTGCTGATTGCCATACTCTTTCTTGTAGGTGGTCAACGGAATGATCACCCAATTGTCCAGCGAGGTTCCCAGCGCTGAGCCCTGTTTTTTCCCCACGCCGATCACTTCGCAGGGAACGTTGTTCCAGCGAATCTCTTTCCCGACGGGATCAATGCCCGGCATCAGGTTTTCGACCAGATCATTGCCGATCACGCAGACGGGAGCGGCTCCCCGCATGTCCGCTTCCGTCATGTGACGCCCGCTCACCAGGTCCACGTCATACAGCTCCGCCATCTGCGGCGTCCACGCGCGCAGATTGGTGTCCTTGAGAGAGTTCACGCCGCTTTTGGTTTCGACACGTCCGCCGAGAGAAGCACCAACTTCTTTGCAGGTCTTGCAGTAATCGCGCACCGTTTCGTAGTCGTCGTAGGTGATGCGCTTGCGCTTTTGAAATTCGAGCCATTCATCGACGTTGGTGATTATAGATGGCTGGCGCGAGAGTCCGAAAACGTCGGCGCCCAGCCGGAAAACTTTCGTCGCGACATATTGGTTTGCGCCGTTAATCAGGCTGACCACAGCGATGACCGCCGCAACGCCGATAACCACGCCGATAAGCGTCAGCACGCTGCGCAGTTTGTGCGCCCACAGGCTGGACGCGGAAATCACGACAGCCTCGGAGAGGTTCATCGTTCTGCGGGACGCCGAGCGTGTCGGGGTTGAGATAGGGTGCGACCCTGAAATCCTGGACGCGAGCGCCTCCGGCATAGACTCTCCCTGCCTAAGTATACGCAAAAAGGCGGCTTACAATTTCAGCAGCAGAACGGCTGTAACCCGAAATCGGACTGGGGACTCAATCTTTGGGGAAAAAGAGTCCATTCTCAATGAATTCCAAATGCGATCTAATGAAACGGCTTAGCCCTGGTGCCGGATGCGTTCGGCGAGCGTCCGCGCGCGCTGACGGGCAATTCCGACAAAATGGTCATCTCCGGCAATCTGATCGAGCATGGGAAGGACCCGTTGCGGCTCCGGCAAAAGGCTGCGGTTGAGATCGGATTCGAATTGCAGCAAGGCATCGTTGATGCCCAGCCGATCGTAGCGCATCCGGCGCAAAATCAGGTCGACGTGTTCCTGCTGACGCGCGAGGCCTTCGAAAATCTGCAGAAGCTGCGCCGCGGCCGAATTCAAGGTGTAATTGAATTTTGTTTCGTGAACTTCGGCCCCAGACTCCCATCGAAATGTTTTTTCGCCAAGATTAGCGATTTTGCGATGGGTATCGAGGTCTTGTCCTTCGAAATGATTCAACTGCGCCGCCAACGCGAACATTTTTGCGCGCAGTCCTGCGCTCACTAGGAACGGCGAAGCGCCGGCGTCTTCATCCAGCTGGCGAATCTCGTACGCCGCGGTGTCCGAATCCTCGCGCACGGAAATCTCGATGAATTCCGGCGAGCTGGACTTGAACACACGCCGAAAGGTCATCTTAATGCCGGCCGGGGCGGGCGCAGAGTGCGCCGCGCCTGCCGAGAGGCAAGCCAGTCCGAGCAAAAGCGCCAATCGTGGAAAGGAATTTCTCATCGCGAAAATACGATGCGTGGAAGCTTACTTCGAGTTGCGCCCGTTCGAATGCCAGCCGCTACAGCTGCAGCACCCGTTGCGGCACCCAAGACCCGAGAGCGCGCCAGAATATTTTCCCGCGGCAGGCCGAACCGCCTGCGCGCTTGTTCGGTCTGCAAGTGGCACAACGCTACTGCGAGCGCGTCCGCGGCATCCGAGGGTTCCGGCGTTTCCGTCATGGAAAGCAGTGCGCGCACCATGATTTGCACTTGCCGCTTGTCCGCGTGCCCGTGGCCGGCAACGGAGGCTTTCACTTCGCGAGGCGCGTAACTGTGTACTTCCAGGCCGTGCTGTGCGGCCGCCAGCAGCACGACGCCGCGCACTTCCGCCAGCCGCAACGCGGTGCGTATGTTCAGCGCGCTGAAAATGTTCTCGACGGCCATGGCGTCCGGTGCAAATTCCTCGATCAACCGGCAGAGCAGCGCGTGCACATCTTGCAGCGTGGCGCCCGCGCACTCCTTGCGGCGTTTGGCCGCGACCGTCAGTGCACCATAATGCAGCATTCGACAGCAGCGCCCGTCGCTCTCCACGATACCGTAGCCCGTGGGCCCGGCCGAAGCCGGGTCCACACCGAGCACGCGCATCCAGCCCTTCTTCCCATTCATTCCGCCGGCTGGAGTTGTCGTGCTCATCGCCTCAAGTTTACGGCCTTCTGTGCATCGCTGCCAGAGCTTTGTACCGCGCTTGTGAGACGTGAACATGCACTTCAAGAAAAACGGCCAGCCCGCGTGGCGGACTGGCCGTGAAAAAAACACAAAGCGAATCAGTTCGCGCCGACGGCTGCCTGAATTTCGGACTCATCAATATCGAAGTTGGCGTAGACATGCTGCACGTCGTCGTGTTCTTCGAGCGCCTCCACCAGCCGCACCATTTGCGTGGCCTGCGGGCCGGTCAGCTTGACGTAGTTCTGCGGCACCATGGCAATTTCCGCGGACTCCGGTGTGATCCCTGCTTTCGTCAGCGCCTCTTTCACTTTCTCCAGCGCCTCCGGAGGTGTCACGATGTACCAGGACGATCCATCGTCCTTCATATCTTCAGCGCCGGCTTCCAGCACGATGTCCAGCATCTTGTCTTCGCTTGCGGTTTCTTTGGGTACGCTGAGCTCGCCTTTACGGCTGAACATCCACCCCACGGCTCCGGCTTCCGCGAGGTTGCCGCCATTCTTGCCCATCAAGTGGCGGAATTCGCCAACCACACGATTGCGGTTGGTGGTGACGACCTGAATCAGCATGCCCACGCCGCCGGGGCCATAGCCTTCGAAGGTGGCTTCCTCATACTGCTCGCCTTCGAGCTGACCCGTGCCGCGCAGAATCGCGCGCTCGACGTTTTCGCCCGGCATATTCGCAGCCTTAGCTGCCAGAATAGCAGTTCGGAGCCGTGGGTTTGAATTCGGTTCGCCGCCGCCAATGCGCGCGGCAATGCTGATTTCGCGAATGATTCGCGTGAAAACGCGGCCACGCTTCGCGTCTGTCGCGCCCTTCTTGTGTTTAATCGTGGCCCATTTTGAATGCCCGGACATGACACATCCTCTTTTGTTTTGTGTGACCCTGGCTCGTAGGGTCATTCATGAATGAATTTTGCGACGTAGAGCGGTTTTCGGGAAAACGGCCGGATGGCGGCCGATGATCACGCTGACCGATTTACTGTCGCCCAGAAAAACGGCACCAGTGCGGAGACTTACGGTGAACCGCAAACCCCTATCAACCGTTTCGCGGCTGCACTTCCCTCAGGACTTCCAGAGTTTAGCACAGCCGCCCACGCCGCGAAACGGGTTATACTTTTACCGGGGCATCTCCTTGCGTTCGATAGACTTCCGCGTCGCCGCCGCGCTTTACGCCGAGAACTTCGAGTCTTGCCATGCCTGAGCGCCGCTATCGTGTTCTCGCCGTGGCCGCCCACCCCGTCCAGTATATGGCCCCGATTTTCCGCCGCATGGCAGTGCACCCTGCCCTGGATCTCCACGTGGCTTACTGTAGCCTGCGTGGCGCCCAGGCCGGCCATGATCCTGAATTTGGCGCCAGCATCCAATGGGATGTGCCGCTGCTTGACGGTTATTCGTGGTCAGAAGTGCCCAATCATGGCTCGGGCGATGAATCGTTTTTCGGCCTCCGGAATCCCGGCATGTGGAAGCTTATCCGCAAGGGGAACTACGACGCCGTTTTGTGCTTCACTGGCTATCTCAACGCTACCTTCTGGATCGCGTGCCTCGCCGCGAAGTATTCAAAGGCTTCATTTCTGTTCGGTACAGACGCGACCACGCTTTCTTCCCGGGACGGCCGAGCTTGGAAATCTACCCTCAAGAAAATCATCTGGCCACGGCTGTTTCGGCTAGCGGATCAGGTGATCGTTCCGTCCTCTGGATCACGCGATCTAATGCATTCTCTCGGGATTCCCGCGGACCACGTCACGTTGACCCCTTACTCCGTTGACAACGATTGGTGGATGAAAAAAGCATCGCAGGTAGATCGCGTTGCAGTCCGCGAATCTTGGGGCGCCGCTCCGGAAACCGCCGTGATCCTGTTCTGCGCAAAACTCCAGGCCTGGAAGCGACCATTGGATCTTCTTCGCGCTTTTACGAGGGCAAGACTTTCCGACGCGCTGCTTGTCTTCGCCGGTGAGGGGCCACTTCGCTTGCAACTCGAGTCGGAAGCACTCTCTTCGGGGATAGCCCCCTACGTCCGTTTTCTGGGCTTCATCAATCAGTCCCAGCTTCCTGCTGTCTACGGCTCTGCCGATCTCCTGGTTCTCCCTTCGGATTACGAACCCTTCGCGGTTGTCGTCAACGAAGCGATGTGCTGCGGGTGCCCTGTCGTCGCGAGCGATCGTGTCGGCGCCGCGCGCGATCTTGTCGCGCCTGTGGCTCCCGAATTCATCTTTCCTTGCGGAAATGTTGAGGCGCTTTCAACGATTCTGAGAGATGCTCTCGCCGATCGAATCCGTCTGCAAGCCCTTGCTCGCTCCGCCCTGGCGTACATCCGCGCTTGGTCGCCGGAGCGCAACATTGCGGCCACCGTCGACGCGATTCAAATCTCCGTTTCGCGGTCTGGCCGAGGCCTGGCCGTCACAGCTTATGAATCTCACGCTCCCCAAAGCACCCAGGCCGCGGCGCCTAAGCTCCCCGAATGAAACTTCTTCTTTACTCGCACTTCTTCCCTCCCAGTATCGGTGGTGTCGAAACCATCGTTCTTTCCATCGCCCGTGGGCTCGCTGAACTCCGCGAATCGAACGGTGCGCCGCAATTCGAAATTACGCTGGTTACGCAAACTCCGGCAGGAAACTACCACGACAGCGCAAATCCGTTCCGCACGATTCGCCAGCCAGGGCTTCTTAACCTCTGGCGGCTCGTTCGAACCGCAGATGTTGTTCACGTCGCCGGCCCCGCGTTCGCGCCTCTCCTCCTGAGCCTATTGGCGGGAAAACCTTTCGTCGTCGAGCATCATGGCTTTCACACTATTTGTCCCAATGGCCAGCTTCTGATCGAGCCCGCAGGCGTGCCCTGCCCCGGCCATTTCATGGCTGGTCGCCAGACGGAATGCCTCCGCTGCAATTCGAGTCAAGGATGGATCGCAACGTACAGACTTTGGCTTCTGACCTTCGTGCGCCGATTCCTCTCCGCCCAAGCCGCCGCCAACATCTCACCCACGCAGTGGCTCGGAGACCTCTTGCTACTCCCTCGCACCGTCTCCGTTCCCCACGGACTCGAGGCCGGGGAAGCAATTTCACGCCCCGCGCCACTTCCCAACACGCCCGTGATTGCATTTCTTGGCCGTCTCGTCACCACGAAGGGTGTGCGGGTCTTGCTCGAAGCCGCGCGCATCCTCCGTGATCAGAATCGATTATTCGAGCTTTTGATCATCGGCGACGGACCCGAACGGAGATCGCTTGAACAGTTCGTTCATGACGCACAAATGGACGCCCAAGTTTGTTTTGTTGGCCGTCTCAGCGGACCACAGGTTGAGGCCTCTTTGGCACGGGCTTCCGCTGTGGTTGTGCCGTCGCTCGGAGGAGAAGTTTTTGGTCTGGTTGTCGCGGAAAATATGCTGCGAGGTCTGCCTATCGTGGCTTCGGATCTTGGCGCCTTTGTTGAGGTGCTGGGAGGCGTCGGCCTCGTCTTCCGAACCGGCGACGCCGAAGGTCTCGCCAGTGGCCTCGCGCGGCTCCTGGTCGACCCCTCGTTGGCGACGCGCTTGGGCAATGGCGGGCGTGAACGCGCGCTCCATTTTTGCAGCAAGAGCCGTATGATAGAAGCGCACGCCCGCGTCTACCGGGATGTCTACGCCACGGCGATATCTTGATGCTGCACACCACCACAAACAGCGGGCTCCACGAATTCGTCGGAGAACGTGCGCTTGCCAGGTGCGCGCGTTCCGGGGTGCGCGCCGTTGATCTCGGCGCGGGTCCTGGCGCCGTGGTCACCCGCCACACCAAACCCACTGTGAATGGAGTGGAGAGCAGATTCGGTACGCTCGTCGTTGAGATGGGCATCGGAGGGCTCACTCTTTGGTTGGTGATGAGCTTTTCCATCATCGTTGCCGCATGGGGCGTCGTAAAGAAGCTCAAGGGATCGCCATGGTTCCCGATCGCCTTTATGATCTTCTGGTACGCCTTCCCATTACTGCTGCCGATGACCTTCAATGGTATCCAGCCTTACGAAGATTTTGTCCTAAACGCGTTTCTTTGGCTGCTTCTCGGCATCCTGTTCCGACTGCCCACGATTACCATTTCCGAACAATTCGCGGGCGTGAACCCCTATCCCAACAACCGCCGCATGTGGATGCGCTGACTTGCGGATCGCCGTCGTTTCCCCGTTCGTTGACCGCCGCCATGGCACCGAACGCGCACTCGCCGAACTTCTTGAACGCCTGGCGCGCGACCAACAATGTGAAATTCATCTTTACGCTCAGCGCGTTGAGAATCTTTCGATGGATCGTTCCGGTTCAGTTCCTGCCCGCGGAGCGGGCGCCATCGTCTGGCACAAGGTTCCTGCTTTTCCAGGGCCGCATCTCCTGCAATTCCTCGCTTGGTTAGCATTGAATTCGTTTTGCCGCCGTTGGGATCGCTGGGTGCACGGCATTCGTTGCGACCTGGTACTCTCTCCCGGAATCAACTGTCTGAACGCCGACGTCGTCATCGTTCACGTACTGTTTCATCGCCTCACGGAACTAGCGCGCGAAGAATCGTCCGAATCGGCCACACCTGGATTTCTCCGTGCGATCCACCGCCGCACTTACTATGCATTTCTGACCGCACTGGAAAAGCGCATTTACTCGAACCCTCGAGTTTCGATTGCCGCCGTCTCCCAACGCACCGCGAGCCTTCTTGAGAAATATTTCGGGCGCCACGATGTCCGTGTCATCCCTAACGGGGTTGACACCGTGCAATTTTCGCCCGCGATGCGACTGGCGCGCCGCGACCGAGCGCGTGCGCTCCGCCAGTTTCACGAAACGGATTTTGTGTTTCTAGTGATCGGCAACGACTGGCGCAACAAAGGCCTTCCCGCTATTCTCGAAGCCATGCAAAAATTGTCGAGCACTCCAGCGAGGCTTCTCGTTGTCGGCAACGATTCCTCCACGCCTTTTCGCGCTATGGCGGAGAATCTTGGTATTCACGATCGATGCGTTTGGGAGCCGCCGACTGCCGATATTCTCGATGCTTATGCCGCCGCCGATATCTACGTCAGTCCCAGCCGCGAAGATTCTTTCGGCATGCCCGTCGCCGAAGCAATGGCCTGCGGACTACCCGTGATTACCTCCAAGTTTGCAGGCGTGTCCTCGCTAATTGACGATGGTATTGATGGATTTGTCCTCCCCGACCCGCACGATGTGGAATCGCTCGCGAAGCTGATTCGCATGCTTTACGAGAAACCGGAATTACGAAGCCGTATGGGGCAAGCCGCGGCAAAGATCATTCTCGAATGGACCTGGGAGCGCAACGCCGGCGCTATCTGGCAATTACTACAAGAAGCAAGCGCCAAGAAGCCTTCTTCCTGAAGTGAAATTGGAACGCGCCGAAGCGCAACTCTGGTTCAGTGTTTAGCGCTGCGCGCTTGCACGGCTTTTCTTGTTGCCATCAGAGTGAACGTCAGCGTTTCCTTCGGAATCTCCGTCACGAACGGACCGATCATCCATCCAAGCCCCGTAGGAATGTCCCGCGTCAGCGATGCCACTTCGCTTTGCACGTAAACTCCGCCGTCAGCTTCTTCCATCCTCCACCATGTTTCCATTCGCCAAAGGAACCCGTCGTCGTCGCCCGGAGTTTTTTCCCGTTCATCGGCCTTGCCCGCATTCTCTACTTCCGCGATGCGCACAGCCGAGCTCCGGCTATGAGCTTTTCCCGGCGCGTCATGGAAATATTCCACTTCATGCTCCGTGTTCATTACGACTGTGATCACTTTGTGCCGTCGAAACCGCAGGTAGACGCGGTAATGGTCGCCATTTCTGGCCTCGAGTTTCGAACGCTCCACATCCGGCGAATAATAGACCGACTGCTTGTCATAATCCTCCAGGACCCCCAGCACATCGTCGAGCTTCGCTCCGGGAATGAAAATGGCCCCGGTCCAATGATGGATCATTCCCCCCGGACACGAGACGGCCTGCCCGTTCTCCAGTGTTTGCAGTTTCTGCACCATCACTTCGCCGCGTTTCAGCGCCGCGTACGCCTCCGCCCGCCGCTCCGAAGGCAGGCCATCGATCCACAGCAGATTCACGCCGCGTTTTAACTCTGCTTCGTTCCTGGCCTCGGTCAGTTGTACGTATCGTTCGAACGCTCGCAAGGTTCCGGTCTTTAGCTCTGGCAGCGCCGCTTCACCGGCTTTCGCCATGCCAGCACTCCCCGTCTGCAGAGTTAGCAGAAGAAGCCACATGCACGCCATCAGCGCAGCTCTATAGCTTTTGCCTTTCACGTGTCGCGCAATCCTTTCAGGTGGGCAGATCAACTATTTCCCGAACGTTATCATTCCGCCGCACTTTACAGATGGGCTGCCCTGTCCCGCCCCTCTAGGATGCAAGGCGAATGCCGCTCAATGCAAAGGCAGGACCAGGCGGGGAGTCACGCCTGCTTTCATTCTGTTCAAGTTGGATCTAGAGGAAAGCTGGAAAGAGAGTGGCGGGTTGGGAAGCTCGCACACGGCTCCTTGCGGAGCCGCTGTCCCCGCGCGGCCCCCAACCCGTTCTTCAGACATTACGCACCTGCAATGGGTGCCTCAATGGGTCGCCAGAGCCACGCGACGGGGTACGAGGGTAGTAGTACAGCGCGGCTATGGGAATTCATTTCCTGGGACTTCGGTCGAGAATAACCCGTGTATTATCAGCACACTATAGAGAAAGGAGCGATGGACAAGTGTCTTCTCAAACCGAATAGTACTATCCCGCGCCACAGCCGATGGGGTCTTTTATCCCGGCCCATTCACTCCGCTGAGAAATCCGCCCAAGTGGCCGGTCAAGCATAACTACCGCCGCGACGAAGGCTTCGATTGGCAAGCGATACGCCGGCAGGGTTTCAGGGTCGTTTCGCTGCGCCCGGAAGTGAATCCAGAAAACAAACCAAATCAGCACCGGCACGGTCGCTATCGCGGCCGCGGCCAGATTGCAGTACGCGGCTGCGGGGTACATGCTTCGTTTTGCCCCGCGCGCAAGAACATCGAACAGAACGCCAATAAGGAACAGCGCGATGGGAAAGTGAATCAGCACTACATGCTGTGCGTGTTTGGCTGGAAACGCCGCTTTGATGTCAAAGGGATGCAAGTCTTCTCCTCGCTCACTGCACGACGACTTTGCCGGTCATCTTCGGATGAATCGAGCAGAAGTACGGATAAGTGCCCGCTTTGCTGAATGTGAAGGAGAACTTCTCATCCGTGTCGAGCACTTTGGACTTGAACGTCTTCGAATCATCCGCGCTGACCACCGTGTGCGGGATGTCATCTTTATTAGTCCACGTCACCGTCGTTCCCACGGGCACCGTCAGCGTCCCCGGCCCGAACGTGAAGTTATCGATCTTCACCTCCATCGTTTCCGTCTTCTGCTGTGCGCGGACCTCGAAGCTTTTCTGACCTGGACCAAACACTCCCATTCCGAGCGCCAGCACCGCCAGCCCTCCAATAGACACACTTCTCCCCATGTTTTTTCTCCTTTTTTGGCTATCTCAGATTTGAATCAACTTCCCTGTTTGATTTTTTTTGGGCTCACGCCAGCGTCGAGTCCACTACTCCCAGCGCGTGTTGCCCCTGTACGTAGTTCACATCCGTGATTCCCAATACGCTCTTTAATTGTTCGGCCGGCACCTTCATCGGTCCCGGCGAATCAGCCTTGCCCGGCGCCGGTTGCGGAAATGCCGTTGACGCCGCGGTATGAAATGTCACGTTGCCTTCTACCTTCTGCATCGTCTGGTGAATGTGCCCGTTCAGAACCGTCACCGAACCGAACTTTTTCAGATACGCCAGTGCCTGCGCGCTGTCTTCCGTTCCCCAGCCCCATTCCGGATACACCGACCATAGCGGAATATGCGCGAATACCACGATCGGTGTGCTGGTCTTCAAATGCTTGACGTCATCTTCCAGCCACTCGAGCTGCTCCTGCCCCAGCGTTCCCAGCCCCCCCGCCTTCAGATTCATTACGTTGACCAGCCCCACGAAGTGCACGCCCTTCTTTTCGAAGCTGTACCATCCTCCGCCCTTACTGCTCTTTCCAAAGCGTTCCAGGAATTGCTTCCCGTCATCATTCAAGACGTCGTGTTCGCCCGGAACGTAAAACACGTCCTTGGGCTTGGCGCTCTTCAGGATCTGTTCGACGGCATCGAACTCTTCGGGCTTGGAAAGGTGGCTGATGTCACCCGTATGCAACATAAACTCCGGCGCCGCCGACAATCCATTGATCTTGTCCACCGCGGCCTTCAGCGTCCCCGCGACGTCTGCGTTCGCGGGCTTATTGAATCCCATGTGGCTATCGCTGATCTGCACAAAGCTCAGCTCACCCATGGTTTCCTTTGAGCCTGGTGCCGGAAGTCGGCTCAAGCTATAAGACTTCAAGACGCCGCCTTGGATCACGCAGAATGCTCCAGTTCCCGCCCAAGCCATGCACTTCAGGAATCCACGCCGGTCAATCCCATCGTGGTTGTGATCGTGCAAAATCTCATCCCTCACCTTGCCAGCCATCGCTTCTCCTTTAGGTGTAAACACACCAAGTTCCTTTGCTATTTACCGTCGCCCTTACCTGCCATCTCTCTTGGGAGGGCGGCGCGGGTGAGAGAGTCCAGGGAGCCCGCGCCGCGTATGGGACGTGTTTCATTCGTCCAGACCAGCCAGGGCCGCCGGTTATTCCCGTTTTTTTCGCTTACCACCCCGGTGCTTTATTCGTCACACCCAAGGGGCTTTCGGGAATAAAATAGCCCCGCAGGCGGTTCTTGCCCATGAGTGGCTCTGACCAGGGAAGAGGCTCGGACTTGTTGGACGTGCAGGACCGCGCGCGCTTCGAGCAGCTTGTGCTGCCGCATCTCGACGCCGCGTTCAATCTCGCAAGATGGCTCTTGAGGAGCCGCGCGGATTCGGAAGATGTCGCGCAGGAGGCTATGCTTCGCGCCTACCGTTTTTTCCGCGGGTTTCACGGCGGAGATGCGCGCGCATGGCTTCTGCAGATCGTTCGCAATACGTGCTACACCTGGTTGGAGAAGAATCGCCCTGTGGAACTTATGACTGAATTCGACGAAGAATTGCATCCGCAGCCCAGCGCGTCTCCCGAGGCTCTGGCCATCGCCGGTGACAATCGAGACCGCCTAAACCGCGCCCTCGAGACCCTTCCTCCGCGTTTTCGCGAAGTTCTCGTCCTTCGAGAGCTGGAAGGCTGCTCCTATAAGGAAATTGCGGTCATCACTTCCATTCCGATCGGCACAGTGATGTCCGCGCTGGCGCGCGCTCGCCAGCGGCTGCAGCGCGCCCTCACGCTCTCCCCCGCGCAGGAGGCTTCCCGTGGGCTGTGATTACACGCGCACTGCTCTGCACGGGTATCTGGATGGCGAGCTGGACGCCACTCGCGCCGCGGAATTCGAACGGCATCTCGAAGGTTGCCGGGAGTGTGCCAACACACTCGGAGCGGAGGAATCTCTGCGCTCCTCCCTGCAACGCTCCGGTCTTTACGAACACGCCCCCATATCGCTTCGAAAGAAGATTCGAGCTGACCTCGATGCCGCGACTGCTCCCGCTATAGCTTCCCGGATTCCAGTCTGGCGCTGGTTCGCAGTTGCCGCCGCGATTCTGATTGTCGCGTCCGTCTCCTGGTACGCGTGGCCACGCCTGCAGAGCAGTGCAACCTCTTCTCCCGTGACCGCCGCGGAGATCATTGACGCGCATATCCGTTCGCTTCAGCCGGGCCACCTCACGGATGTTGCCTCCACCGACCAGCACACCGTCAAACCCTGGTTCAACGGCAAGCTCGCGTTCGTCCCTCCAGTCAAGGATTTTACGGAAGAGGGATTTCCGCTCATCGGCGGCCGTCTGGATGTCTTGAATGGTCAAGACGTTGCCGCGCTCGTCTATGCGCGCCGCAAGCATCTCATCAACGTATTTGTCTGGCCCACAAAAGAGCCGGATACACCCATCCACCCTCCAGGCTCAAGGCAAGGCTATCAATGGGTCCATTGGCGTCATCAAGGGATGGAATTCTGCGCTGTCTCGGACGTCTCCGCATCCGATCTTCACGAACTAGCCCAGCTCATTTATCAATAAGGCAAGCTGCGCCGCTTTCCTGATCTCTGTTCTCTGATCTCTATCTCTGCCCTGCGGCCATCCTACTGCTGCGGCTTGCTCTTCACATACGCCTTGGGTATTTCCTTCGCATAGATCAACCGCAGCGTCACCGTTTTCGTCTGTCCGGAACGCAGGCTCACGTTCTTCTCCCATTCGGAAAAAACGCCCTTGCCGGAAGCCCGGACATCGTAGTTGTCCGACCTGAGCTGGGTAATCGTAAAATGTCCGTGCGAATCCGCGTGCACCGCATGCGGCGCGTTACCCCCGGACGACTGATAGGACACGCTCGCGTGCGGCACCGGCTTGTCATCCGGGCCCAGCACCACGCCGCTCAGCGTTGCCGAATGTTTGTTCTGCGGCTCGGCGGTCACCCCGTGCGCCGTCGCCAGCGCCGCCGCAAAAATCGTCACGAAAAAAAGTCCCCGTCTCATTCTTTTATCCTCGTCCATGCTCCCTCGGCGGAGCACGGGAAACTGCGCCTCTCCTGGATCGCGAGGCAAACTTCAGCTTCGTAACTATGAGTGTAAAGCCCGTCGGCCTAGAGGAATCGCCGGTCGCCGGGAATGTGTTGCACCACCAACCTGCCACATCGTACAGGTAGGCATTTTCAATGCTTTTCGCGGAATTATTCGTTTCGCAAAGCTACGGCAGGGTCCACGCGCGCCGCGCGCTGCGCCGGAATCACGCATGCCACCATGGCCACCAGAACCAGCGCCGCGGCCGTCGCCGCATAAATTCCCGGCGCCACCAGAGTCACCCCATACAGCAGTGTTCGCAACAGCGCGCCCAGCCCTGCCGCCAGCGCCCCGCCTGCCAGCAATCCAATAGCGCTCAGTTTCATTCCGCGTCCCAGAATCATGCGCGTTACGTCTCCGGGCTTTGCGCCCAACGCCATGCGCACACCAATCTCCCGCGTCCGCTGCGCTACTGCATACGCCAGCACACCGTATACACCCAGGCACGCCAGCACCAGCGCCAGCCCCGCGAATACTCCAAGCAAAACCATCGGCCGCGTGCGGTCCGCCACGTCCGCCTCAATCAATTGATCCATGGTGCGCACGTACGACACCGGCTGCTGCGGATCCACGGCCCACACCGCCCCTTCCACCATTTTGATTGTGCTCGCCGGATCGTTCGACGTTCGTACCACCAGCATCGAAAATCCTTGCGGCTTCTGCACCTGCGTCACCGGCACGTATACCGTCGGCTTCATCTCATACAAGAGCCCGCGCTCCCGGATGTCGCGCACCACACCGGCAACCGTCCACCAGGGATTTTTTGTTTCGTCCTCGTCGTTGCCAAATCGAATGCGTTTACCCACCGCGCTGCGGCCCGGCCAGTGACGTTTGGCAAGAAATTCGTTGACGACAACGACGCGCGATCCGTCTGCATGGTCGCTCTCTTCGAGCAGTCGCCCTTCTTTCACATTCGCTCCCAGCATCTCCAGATAGCCCGGCGTCACTTCCCGGTACAGCGCGTCGTTGAACTCTCCCCTCGGCAGCGATGCTTCGCCCTCCACGTTGTAGCCCTCTGTGTCTCCAATGGTCATGAACGGCGCGTCCGACCCGAATCCCGCTCCCTTCACTCCCGGAAGCGCGCGGACGTTTTCCTCCACCGCGCGGAAAAACCCGCGAACCTTTTCATCCGTGTCGTATTTCTTTTGCGGCAGCGGCACTCCCATCGTCAGCAGATGATCGGCGCGGAATCCCAGCTCCTGTTTCCGCAGATTCCAGAGCGTCTCGATCATCAGCCCCGCGCACACCAGCAGCGCGAAGGCCAGAGCGAATTGTCCTACCACCAGCGTGTCTCGCAGCCGCAATCCGCCTCGCGATTCTCCCCCTCGTCCGCCTTCCTTCAGCGATTCCTGTAGCGGCACGCCGCTAGCTCGCAGCGCGGGCGCGAATCCAAACAGCATTCCCGCGGCAATCGAAATCCCCGCCGTGAACAGCAGCACCGGTCCGTTCCATTCGAATCCACCGCCCGCTTGCTCCGGCATTAGGCTCCCGAAGAGGCCCCAGCACATCTTCCCGACCCACAATCCCAGTAGCCCGCCGGCAACTGACAGTACCAGGCTCTCGGTTAGCAGTTGTGACGCAATCTGCCATCGCGATGCTCCCAGCGCCAGCCGCACCGCCATCTCTCTTCGCCTGCCTGTGGAACGCGCCAGCAGCAGGTTCGCCAGGTTCGAACACGCGATCAGCAGCACAAACACCGAAGCCACTTGCAGCACCAGCAGCCCGCTCCGCGCATCCCCCGCATACTCTTTTTCAATCGGCACCACCACCGCGCCAAGCTTCGCATTCGAATCCGGGTACTGCTTCTGCAGGTCTGCAGCGACTCGTTCCATATCTTTCTGCGCCTGTTCGGGTGTCACTCCTGGCTTCAGCCGCGCCACCACCGTCAGGAAATGCGATTGCCTCCGCGCCCACTGCTCCGGCGTAAATGCCATCGGTACCCAGTAGTCGCTGTTTTTCCGGTCGCTGAAAAAGAAATCCTTCGGCATCACGCCGACCACTTTTGTTTGTATCCCGTTCAGCAGAATCGACCGGCCGATGAAGGACTCATCTCCGCCAAAACGTCTCCGCCACAGGTTGTAACCCAGCACCACCACCGGGGTTTGCGCCTTGTCCTCTTCCGCAGTGAACGGACGTCCCAAGGCCGGCTGCACGCCCAGCACATCAAAAAAATTCGACGTCACCTTCTTGCCCGAGAGCTGTTCCGGCTGGCCGTCTCCCGTCAGGCTGGCGGTCACAAATCGCGTCGCCGCCATGTCCGAAAACACATGGTTCTGCGCCCGCCAGTCCACGTAGTTCGCCGGCGCCGGCGTGTTGTTGGCGAAGCCCAGGAACGACATGTCTTCCCATACAATGACCAACCGGTGAGGCTGGGCCCACGGCAAGGGCTTTAGCAGCACCGCCTCCACCGCGCTGAAAATGGCAGTATTCGCTCCAATCCCCAGCGCCAGCGCCGCGATGGCGATCGCGAAAAACGCAGGGCTCTTGGTGATTTGCCGGAAGGTGTACCGCAAGTTTGCAAGGAGGTTCATGACTTAGAAACGAGGAAACGCCCCAAATGTTTCCTCTTTTTTCGGCCTACAAGGCTCCAGCTAGTCTTCCGGGCGATTCCTGCCGTGAGCGGCACAGGAGCACCGTCAAAAGCTAGCCTCCGTTAGTGGCAATCCACTCCCTTGCACAATAATTTTGTTAGGATTCACAGGAGTTTGAGAATGACGCCAGAAATGGCCGCAGGCATAACTGATCATGTTTGATCCATAAATAAGATTGAGGATTCGGCAAAATGAAGCACTCCCGAACGAAGATGCTCATATTGGCGGTACTTTTTGTTCTCGGCACTGCGATTGGCTGCCGGGTTGAATTTCGTCCACTCACAAGCAGCCGTGCTGGAATATTTGCTCTTCCTGGGATCTTCTTTTCCTTAGTTTTTGGCATCGGTCCTCACGGATCAACGAGCCTATATCTTTGGACAGGGCCCCTCTGTAACGGCGTCGCCTATGCTGCACCCATTGCTCTTGCGTTCTGGTAAAGGTCCAAAAGTTCAAACTGACACTCTGCCCCTTTTGAAGGGTCGGACCTTGGCCGTCGCGGGTTTTGAAGTGTATCGCGCCTTGAAATACGTCTGAACTTGCGACGCGCAAGATCTTTCGCTACAGCGTGACATCCAACTGCAGTTCCTGGATCATCTTCTGTAACACTGCGTTTGCCAGTTGCTGCTCTGTCTCGGTCCCTTGTTTCCCCTTGCGCAGCGTATCCAGCTGTGTTTCTTCCTCGTCGAGTTGCTTGGTATAGCGCTGTAATAGCGTCTTCTCTTCCGCACTGCCCTTAAGTGCTTTCATGTTCTCTCGCAAGCGTCCCTGGTCGGTGAAAATCTGATCGATCGACTTTTGCTGCATCTTGATCATTGCGTCGAAGTCCGCCACCACTTTCTTTTGCGCCACGATTCCTCGCAGTGCCTTTTCAATCTGCGGATTGATGGACTTCTGCCGTAGAAAAAATTCGATCTGCTCGTCGGTCACGCTGTTCAACGCATACTGTGTGTAAAGCGGCTTAGCTTCGTTCACCACCAGCCGCTCGGTCTTTTTCGGCTCGATGTTCAAGCGAAAGCGGTATAGCCCCGGAGCCTTCTCCTCCGGCTTTGGGCCGTCTTCGGCAAGTTTCCATTCCGGCCGTGCGGGATGCTCAATCACGAGTGCCCTTGCGGTGGAATCTTCGTTTCGTACGATGTACGTTTTCTTTTCGCGTTCCTCGCTCGTGGTAGTCAATATGCCGCGGTAAATGCGCACGCGGGTCACGCGCTCGTGCCCGCTGTCTAGCTTTGCGTCCACAAGCAGCCCCAGGTCCGTGGCGTAGGAAAGCAGTCGCCGTTCGCCCGGCTTGATCGCTTCCACCAGGCCTTCACCTGCGAACGTATTGCCGTCCAGCACGCTGAAGCTTCCGCCGTCCAGCGTCAGCGAACTCGCGTTGTTCACCCACAACGCGCGCAAGGGCCGCGCTTCTCCGAGCGATTCGCTCCACAACGAAACTCTTTCTGCCGCGATGTCCGTCTGCAGAATCGGCACCAGCGCCGACTGGTTCTTTCGAATCGTCACGCGTTCCTTCAGCTTGTATTCGAAGAGATCGCCAAGCGCGTTTCCCTCCGCAACTGGCTCGCTCTCCTCCCGCGCTTCCTCGACTTCCGCTTCGTCTACGCTCGATGGTTTTGGAGATGGTAGCGCCCCTCCCATGCCACCGACAACTCCACCGATAACGCCACCCATCGATCCGCCCGCGACCCCTCCCGGTACGCCAACCATCATGCGGGGCGCGAGTAGAGGGGACATTGTCTCCAATGTTGCTGCATGCGTCTGCGGAGTCAGCTGCACGCTCTCGGGCAGCGGCACAACCGGACGCCTTCCGTAGTACGGTTGCGAAAGCTGTTGAATAAACGAATGCGGCGCGCCCGCCACCAGCGATACCTCCACGTCATTCCAATCCTCGCCGATGGTGTTGTCCACGATGGCCCAGCCCTGTAGCAGCGGTCTCTTCTCCGCTTTGGATCGCAGCACAATTCGGTAGGTCGTTTTCCAGATAGGTACTTCGCTGATATAGCTTACATACAGGTTTCGCTCGCCCGCGCCAGTCGTCGAAATCGTCATGCGCCGCAGATCCTGATCGCGCGAGGATGCGATCAGACCAAGGTATCGCTCCACTTCCACTTGCAAATCTTTTTCGGCGATGCGAACGCTGGTGGCCGGGGTCACCTCCGCGGTGCGTACTTCACCGCTGTCGCTCACCAGGGAAATCTCCGTCCACTCCTTCGTTTCGTTGTCTTTCTCGCGCGATTTTTTCTCCACGCTGAGCAGTTTTCCAGACATCGCCGCACCGCTGCCGCTTCGCACTTCCAGCTTCGCTCCGCGCAAGGCTCCAAGAAAATCACCGACCGTCGGATTCTCTCCCAGCGTCAATCGCAGCGTTGCCAGTCTCCGCGCCAGCGGTGCTTCCGAGTTGTAATCCACGCCGGATATTTTTCCGCCTGACAAATCGAGCACCGTCAGCGACTTCAGCACGTCGTTCAACTGCGCGCTCGTGAAGTCCACGTGCACTTCCTGGCTTCCGCGCACTCGTCCCAGATGTTCGAAATACCCGACGCCATTCTTGTAAAGCACCACCCGCCGCACCGGTAGCTTCGCCGCGGAAGCATTCGCGCTCTCCCGCGCCAACGCTGTTTCCGCGCTCGGCAGTTTCGTTGCAGTGGCTGGTTTCTGCTGCCCCGGACTTGATTGGCAGAGGAGAATGGAAATACAAAATGCTGGCAGGACCTGTTTCACGATGCACCCCCGCCGATTCGAATTGCTTGCCAGACCACCCAGATGCGAGCTCAATCCACGGCGTTGTCCGGTTTTTTAGATTACTTCTGAACAAACCATTTGATTGCAGGTAGCGCCGCTTCTCCCGGTCGTGCAGAAGCTTTGTCTCCTGTGGAATACTTAGACACCAGTCCACGTTCAGGAGTTCCGATGCCACGCTACCTTACCCAGCACACTCTCGCTTGCCTCACCCGCCAGGGTGCTGAAGCTCTTGCCCAGCGCATGCAGGCCGGCGGCACCGCCCGCGCCGAGCGCGTCCTCGTCAACATGCTCGAAGGCAAAATGTTCGTCGAGTTCCGCTCCGATTCCCGCGAAGCCCTCGAGGGCTGGCTCAAGACCGAAGGCATGCATTTCGATTTCCTCGTTCGCATCGAATGGGAAATGCATGGCGATCAGCTTCACATCGCCGAGTAGCCGCCACGCGCATTCTGCCTTTCGCCGCGCGGTCATCTTCTGGGAACTTGACGCCCCAGGAAGTTTCTTCAAAAAGCACAATACTAAAACGATTCAGTCTCGCACTTCCCGCGGAATGCGATGATGGGACAAGGGTGCATTCCATTTCCAAAGTGAAAGGAACTTGATGAAGAAGCTGCGCTTCCTCGTTTCGTTGACCACGCGCGAGAACGACTATCAGTTGGAACAGGCCGCCGCGGCCCAGGAAGCTTCGCGGAAGCTCGGTGTCGAGCTCGAAATTCTCTACGCCGACAACGACGCGATTACCCAAAGCACGCAGATCCTGAAAGCCGTCCAGGCCGCCCCCGAATTGCGCCCCGACGCCATCGTGTTCGAACCGGTCGGGGCTACGTCCTTGCCGCAGGTCGCGCGCACCGCGGTTGGCGCGGGCATCGGCTGGGCCGTCCTGAATCGCGAAGCGGAATATCTCACGGAGCTCCGCCGCACTTCGCGCATCCCCATTTTCTCCATCAGCTCCGACCACAAGGAAATCGGCAAAATCCAGGGCCAGCAATTCGCCGCGCTGCTGCCTCGCGGCGGTTCGATTCTCTATATTCAGGGGCCCTCGGAGAATTCCGCGGCCAAGGATCGTACCGCCGGCATGCACAGCACTCTGCCCCCGAATATTCAAGTCACCGCCCTGCGTGGCCAATGGACCGAAGAAAGCGCGCAAAAAAGCATTTCGTCCTGGATGCGCCTGAACCTCGCGCACAAAAGCGGCGTTGACCTGGTCGGCGCGCAGAATGACGCCATGGCCATCGGTGCGCGCAAAACTTTTGAAGGCGCTGCCAACGGCGACGAGCGCGAGCACTGGCTGCGCCTGCCCTACACCGGCGTGGACGGTCTGCCAAAAACCGGGCAAACCTGGGTGCGCACCGGCTCGCTCAAGGCCACGGTGATCGTCCCGCCCAACGCCGGGCAAGCCATCTCCACCATCGCCGAGTCCATCAAGACCGGCACGGGAGTTCCCGAGCGCTCGTACACCGTTCCCACTTCCTTTCCGCCGCTGGAGAAGCTCGCGCGCTGATGGCGTTCGCCGCGCTCCCGGTAACGCCGCTCTCTCTGCGAAATCGCCTGAACCACAAATAAATTCACATAGTTCTATGTCCGTTTCGGGGACGTTAAGAATGCGCGGCGCGGAGCCTCCAGCCATTTTGGGATGACCGGAATCGCGACGTTCTGTCCCACAAGCGGTCACTTTTCCGCGTGAGAAAAGTTTTGCCTCGCCTCATTACCCTTTTATTTTCTATGCTTTGCGCCAGATGGCCCGGTGGTGCTCCGACTGCGATTCTCCTCCGCGTCATGTGCAGCACATCCATCAGTTTCGATAGCACCACCCGCGCGGGCCTCCTGCTCCAGGCTCGCAAGGGCGACCGCGAATCGCTCGCCAAGCTGATCCTGCCCTACGGGCCCTCGCTCTACCTCGGCGCCCTGCGGCTGACGCGCAATCCCGCCGAGGCCGAAGACGTCCGCCAGGAATCGTTTCTGAAAGTCATTTCGCGCCTCGAACAGTTCACCGGAAGCCAGAACGAATCGCGCGACGATTTGCACGCCTGGGTTTCCCGCATCGCCGCCAACGCCTCCATCGATGTGATCCGCAAGCGCCGCGACGGCAAATTTGTCTCGCTCGAAGAGCCCAGCGGCGCCGGCGAAGGGACGCTCGGAAGCAACGTGGCCGCGCCGGAAGACAATCCCGAACAACGCTTTGCCCACCGCGAAATGCGCAAGCACCTCGCCGATGCCATCAAGCAGCTTGCTCCGGATCTGCGCCAGGTCTGCCTGCTCCGCGACGTCCTGCAATATTCCACCCAGGAAGTCGCCGATCGCCTCGGAATCTCCGCCATGGCCGTCCGCCTGCGCCTCTTCCGCGCCCACCGCCGCCTCCGAGAAAAATTGAATTTCCTCCTCCAGCCAAGGAAAGACCGCCAGGCCCTCGCCGCGGCGCCAACGCGCGCCCAGCTCCGCCCCGCGGAGTGCAAGCACGAAGACCGCATCCCGCTTCCCGCCTTCGCCGAATTCGCCTGCGGCGATTGAGGTTTGTACGAACGGGTTTACCCCGCCATCTCGCCATCATTCATGTAGATGCGGGTTTACCCCGCCATCTTCCATGAGTCAGTCGGGCCAGAGGCCAGACCCGAAAGCGCTATAATCCTTTCACCGGTCACCCTTCACTTTTCCCCAAGTCTTTTAGAATGCGCAGTTCCGCAAAACCCGTTCATAACCCCTTTAGAATGCGCACTTCCAAAAACTCGGCACTTAAAGTCCTTTAGAATGCGCAGATGCAAAAAAAAAGGGGGATAGGGGGTAAATTTTCAACCAGGCGCCCGACATAGCCGCCGCAACACAACAACGGCGCGAAAACCTTTATGTCGCAAATAAAGTGATGCTACAATGTATCACATGAGAAAAGCTACCGTGCGCGACCTTCGCTACCGGTTTCCCGCCGTCGAAAGACTTCTAGGCGAGGGCGAGGAGATCCAAATCACCAAACGTAAGCGCATCATTGCGCGCTTGTTGCCGATCAAGGCCAAGGGTTCCACGAAGCGTCCGGACTTTCTGGCGCGGCTGAAGAAGCTTTACCGCGGCCGCGCGCAGAAGGTGACCAGCGCTGAACTCCTGTCCGAGGAGCGCGACCGCTCTTGAGCGTCTACGCGGACACAAGTTTCCTGGCCTCGCTCTACGTTTTGGATGCCAACTCCGCCCTCGCCGCCGCGCACATGAAACGCGCCCAGCTTCCTCTGCTGATCACGTCGCTTGGGGAGCTGGAACTTACCAACGCCATCTCGCTGCGGCTGTTCCGGAAAGAGCTGCCCTCCGCAATGGTCAAAGCTGCCCACGCGCTGGTCCGCAAAGACGTCCGGGACGGAGTCGTCCTGATCCGAGCACTTCCTTCAACCGCATATGAGAGAGCTAAACAGATCGCGCGAAAGCGGACACCGCGCCTGGGAACCCGGACGCTCGATCTGCTCCATGTGGCCTCCGCTCTCCTGCTCGAAGCCGGCAGCTTGTGGACCTTCGATAGCCGTCAGGCAAAATTGGCTGCCGCCGAAGGGCTCCGTGTGCTCTGACCTGCCGATTTTCAGAGGCCAGGAAACGCGTCACAAGTTCTTTGCGGAAAATAGGGGGAGAGAAGGATAGAATCTAGGCTCTTCCTCTGCCCAGGAGGACTATGGACCAAGAAGAGCGCCGCCGAAATCCTCGCTATACCTTCATCGGATCGATCGAAATGCGTCAGGGAACTTCGGAAGACAAGATCACGGCGAAGGTGCGCGAACTCAGCTTGAACGGTTGCTACGTGGAAACGGTAAGTCCTTATCCGATCGGGACGGGACTGACCGTAAAGGTCTTCACAGCGACGGAATTTTTTGAGGCGCAAGCCTCGGTGATCTACGTGGACGAAAATCAGGGCATGGGTCTGATGTTTCGAGAAACGAAACCGTATTACATCGCAGTTTTGAGGAAATGGCTGCTCTCGGCAATGATTGGAAAAAAGGTGAGCGGCTAGCGGATTCGTTTTTTTTCAGCGAAATACTTCTTCGACGGTTACCACGCATTCCGGATTAGAAATCATTCTGAAAGTTGCACCCGCGCATTTCTCCCACCTCGCCGACTTCAGCCCAAAGTTCGAACACACTTCCAGCGTAGAGTTCACGGAGAGGGGAAAAGCGACGGGAACAGGGGGTGACCGGTTTACTTGTCCGCGCGGCCGCCGACAACTGTGCGGGCGTCGGGATGCTTGGGTGACCAGTCTTCCGGAGGAAACGCCACGCGCCAGAATGCGGGGCGTGGCACGGTAAACTCCAGGCCCACTTCGGCCTTGCCACTGCGCACGGGACCGAGAAACACCACGTGACATTCCTGTTCCTCTTCGGTCTTGACGTGGCGCAACTGGACGACGCTGCCGCTGGTGACGCGGGCGGCAAGCAATACCAGTGCACCGTGTGCGTTAATGGCGAGAGTTTCCGTAAATTCCTCGAAGTTCTGGCCCTGAGCGTCCACGCCTCGAAGACGAAGGGGGATTTGCATCAGCACGCGCTGGCTGCGGCGCCGCGCCCCCGAATTCGAAGGTGTGATCGGACTTTGAGCCATACAACCTCTCTGCAACAACTATACGCGTGGCCAACGGATTGTCGAGACACTCCCCGGCAACGGTACACAAACTCGACACCGGGATTTTTCAGGCGCGTTGATCGATGGGGACGTAGTGGCGTGTGTCGTGGCCGAGATAGATCTGCCGTGGCCGCGCGATTTTCTGTTCGGGATCGAGCAGCATCTCTTCCCACTGCGCGATCCAGCCGGAGGTGCGCGGAATGGCGAACAAAACGGGGAACATGGTCATGGGGAAACCCATGGACTGGTAGATAAGGCCGGTATAGAAGTCCACATTGGGATAAAGTTTGCGCTTCACGAAATATTCGTCTTCGAGGGCGATGCGCTCGCATTCGAGAGCGATTTCGAGAAGCGGATTTTTTCCCATGAGATCGAAAACTTCGTAGGCGATGTGCTTGATGATGCGCGCGCGGGGATCGTAATTTTTGTAAACGCGATGGCCGAAGCCCATGAGCTTCACTTCGCCGGCTTTGACGCGCTTGATGAATTCCGGAACTTTCTGGATCGACCCGATTTCCATCAGCATGCGCAAGACTTCTTCGTTGGCGCCGCCGTGGAGCGGGCCATAGAGCGCGGCGATGGCGGCGGCCGTGGCGGAGTACGGATCGACGTGGGAGCTGCCGACGCCGCGAATGGTATTGGTGGAACAGTTTTGCTCGTGGTCCGCGTGGAGAATAAAAAGAACGTCGAGGGCGTGCTCCAAGGTGGGGTTCGGCCTGTATTTCATTTCCGACGTGCGGAAAAGCATGTTCAGGAAATTTCCTGGATAACTCAGATCGTTATCCGGATAAACGAAGGGCATGCCCAGCGTGTGGCGGTAAGAAAACGCGGCAATCGTCGGCATCTTGCCGACGAGGCGGTAGGTCTGCTTCTTGCGCGATTCGGCGCTGAAGATATCTTTCGCGTCGTGATAAAAAGTCGAGAGTGCGGCAATCGTGGAGATGGTCATGCCCATCGGATGGGCATCGTAGTGAAAACCATCGAGAAATTTCTTGATGCTCTCGTGAATGTAGGTGTGGTGCGTGACGTTGTACGTCCAGTCCTTGAGCTGCTCGGCGGTGGGGAGCTCTCCGTTCAGCAGCAAGTAGGCCGTTTCGAGATAAGTGCTTTTTTCCGCGAGATCTTCGATGGGGTAGCCACGGTATCGCAGGATGCCGGCGTCGCCATCGATGTAGGTGACCCTGCTGATGCACGAAGCGGTGTTGTTGAACGCCGGATCGTAGCTCATCATGCCAAATTCTTTAGGATCGACCTTGATCTGGCGCAGATCGGCGGCGCGGATGGTGTCGTGGGTGATGGGGACTTCGTAGGATTTGCCGGTGCGATTGTCGGTAATCGTGAGGGTTTCTCGGGGCGCAGCGGTGCCTTCGGGTTTTTTCGTTTGGGTTGCGGACAGCGGGGAGTCCATCGAGCCAACCTCTGCGGCGGCAACAAATCCTGATTGCTTTACCACTGTACACCAAAGGGGGCGCCGCCGGGAACTGGCCGGAAGGGCGGGGCAAAGTGATGAAATTGGGAGAGTTGCGGGGGGGGAGGGGCGGGGAAGGTGGCAGGGCAGAGTATACCTCTTGACAATAGTCGTTATAACGAGTATTATGGGCTCCGCAAACCCGGAGGTAGGTGATGATTAACATTCGCAAGAGCAACGAGCGCGGCCACGTCAATCACGGCTGGCTGGATACACATTTCACTTTTTCGTTCGCGGATTATTTCGACCCGGAGCACGTGCAATTCCGCACGCTGCGGGTGATGAACGACGACCGCGTGGCCGGGGGCGGTGGTTTTCCGAAGCACCCGCACCGGGACATGGAAATCGTAACGTACGTGCTGGAAGGCGCGCTGGAACACAAGGACAGCATGGGCAACGGGTCGGTGATCAAGCCCGGCGACGTGCAGTACATGAGCGCGGGAACCGGCGTGGCGCACAGCGAGTTCAACGCCTCGAAGACGGAGCCGGTGCACTTGTACCAGATCTGGATGCTGCCCGAAAAGCAGGGACTGAAGCCGACGTACGACCAGAAAAACTTCAGCGAAGCGGAGAAGCGCGGGAAACTGCAACTGGTGGCCTCGCCGGACGGGCGCGAGGGTTCGGTGAAAATCCGCCAGGATAACGAGCTGTACGCAACGGTCCTTGGCGCAGGTGAAACGGTGAGGCATGAACTGAAGAAAGACCGGCACGCCTACGTGCAAGTGGCGCGCGGCAGTGTGAAGCTGAACGGCACGAAGCTGGAGGTGGGCGACGGCGCGGCGATCTCCGCGGAGAAGGCCGTGGAGCTGACCGGAGTCGAAAACGCTGAGGTGCTGGTGTTTGATCTGGCTTGAAGGACAGCGCAGGTTTCGAATTCCCGGGTTATGCGCTATCCGAGCACGAAGCTTTTGTTTCGGAGAGCTGCTTGTGACGTCTGATGTGCCGAATTCGGCGACGGATGACTTTCGACGCAAGGCGTAGCTGCCGCTCCGAACTATCGAAAACAAAAACCAAACCCGAAGGTGGAACAAGGGCTGCTGAGGTCTGAAGCGTCAAACCGGAATGATAGAAGTCAATGCATAATACTTAAAACAACGAGGGCCGCGCTCCTGGCGCGGCCCTCGTTGTTTTACTTGCGAAATGGATGGAGAGTATGGCGCGCGAATTCTCTTGGAAGGGGCAAGAGTTCACCCGCATCTCTGGACCTAGAGGCCCAATCAACAAGCGCCCGATATTGTTCAAATTCTGTAATTTCCCCGAACCACTGCGTCCCGCTCTCGTTAGAAATGGTTACTACGTTAGGGAGATCACACGGTCCCAGGCAGCCGCTGATAGTTAGTTGCACCCTCTTCAGCAATCCTCTGGCACGCCACTCCTTCTTGAGCCAGTCCACCGGAACCGGAGGTCTGCCGTTTTCGGTATTTCCACAGCAACATCCTTGGCAAACCGTAAGATGCCCAATAACGAGCCGCTTCGTTGCCAGTGCGTGCGTGGAATCAGAAGACATAGATTCTCGCTTAGTCCTGCGCGGCCTCGGAGGTTTGGGAAAACAGTCCGTGCACCAGACCATGCGCCGAAGAGACTGGCGGAAGCAGCCGCGCGGAGTTCAGGATGAACGTCATTTCCGAAGAAACGTGTATGAATGCAGCCAGAAGCGGATTTAGAAATCCAAACGCGGCCAAGCCGACCCCGATGCTGTCAACGACCAGCGTCCCGACAAAGTTCTGCATGATCGTGCGACGGCACCGCCGGGCGATGGACAGAGTTTCGACAAGTTTCGAGAGATCATTGCCAATGAGAACGACGTTTGCGCTCTCTCGCGCAACGTCGGTACCAGCGCCCATCGCGACGCCAACCGTAGCCTTCATCAGAGCAGGAGCGTCATTGACTCCGTCGCCCACCATAACGACGTTGTGGCGCGCCGCCGTGAGCCGGCTAACGAATGCAAGCTTGTCCTCGGGCAAGAGTTCAGCGGCAATCTCGTCCACGCCCAGTTTCCCTCCGATGTCCTCAGCCACAGCCTTGGAATCTCCCGTGAGAAGAACTGCCTTCAATCCCATTGATTTGAGGTCGCGTATCGCTTTCGTTGCCTCGGGCCGAAGCGTATCGGCGACCACCAGAGTTCCAAGGAACTTGCCTTCTTGGGCCACAAAAATCTCCGAATCCGTCTGCGAGGCTGTGATTGTTGGGATCGAAATACGATGCCCCTCAAGAAACACACGATTGCCGACGATGATTTCGATACCCTCACGAACCGCGACGATTCCTTTCCCAGGTGTGTAATCGAATCTTTTTGGTTCTTCGGCGGAGATGCCCATCTTTGACGCCTTCTTCAGAATTGCCTTGGCGACTGGATGCTCGGAACGTGATTCCGCCGTCACCGCCGCTTGCAGCAAGGAAGCAGCGAGAATGTGGTCCGCGGGGCGAACGTCAACGACCTCGAGGGTGCCGTAGGTCAGAGTCCCCGTCTTATCCAGGAGAATCGTATCGATGTTAGCGAGCGCTTCGAGATATAGACCGCCCTTGATGATCGAGCCGAGTTGCGCGGAACGTCCAATCCCGCCAAGAATCGCCAAGGGGGTTCCCGCAGCGATCCCGCACGCACCGGCTACGATGACTACAGAAATTGTCGAACGCATATTGTGAGTGATCAGGAATGTGAGAGCAGCGGCTCCAAGTGCGAAGTAAACCAAATAGCCCGCAAGGCGGTCCGCGATTCCTTGAATGGGGGCACGCGACTTTTCCGCCCGTTCAACCGCGTCTATGATCTTGCCGAATGTAGTGTCACGCCCCATCCGATCTACCCGGATTTCGAGCGCGCCGGACTGATTGATCGTTCCGGCATTGACTGACGTTCCCCTGATCTTTTCCGCAGGCATCGATTCACCCGTGATCGTTGCCTGATCGACGAAAGAGTGGCCTCCGGCGACAACCCCATCTACTGGAATTCGTGTCCCCGGCTTCACGAGAACAATTTCACCTGGAGCGATTTCCGTCGTCTCGACGTCTTGCCAGGATTCGTTTCTACGCACCGTGGCGGTTGTGGGCAAGAGACCAACCAAGTGACGAATGGCCGCGCGGCCTCGCCCGACCGTAAGTCCTTCTAGGATTTCGGCGACGAGAACAAAGAGAGTGATCACAAGTGCCGTGAAGATTTCACGGATCGCCAGGGCGGCAACGATGGCGATGGCCATGGAAAGCTCCATCGTCATGCGACGCTGAACGATGTTCTCGTACGCTTCGTGGAATATCGGGAAACCACCAACAATCGTACAAACGACTCCAATGCCCGTTATGTAAGGATTCCGCGCGCCGCCGAGAAACCAGATGGCTCCTGCCGCCGCAGCCACAAACAAGACGCGGTTGATCTCACGCCAATTCAAAGCATGCTCGTGACCGTCTTCATGGTCGGAATGATCTAATGAGAGCTTTTCGGCTTCGTCGGCATTCTTCGCAGTTTCGGCTTGTTTCAATTCCGCTTGGGTCATGATGGAGTCACCATTTCTGTAAAATCCTGAGCTTTTGCGCTTCTACTTTAGGTAGGTCCGTACTACGTCGATGAGCTCTTCGGCCGCTTTCACCTGTGGAGCGTTCTTGCCAGACTTTGGGTCGAGGACGTGGAATCGGATATGACCCTCCAGCACTTCCGCCATTAGGCCGTTCAAGGCACCACGACAGGCGGCCATGAGTTGAAGCACGCTGGAACATTCGTGCTCGCCGTCGAGCGCCCGTTCGATGGCTTCCACCTGTCCGCGAATGCGTCGAACGCGACTCAAGAGTTTGGCTTTGTCTTTTGTTGTGTGCGCCATTCGTTCCGCCCTCCAACTATAATATACTCTAGTATAGTATATTGCGCATAGCAGGCATATTGAACTTCCTCGTGAACGCTTGACGCACTTCCCCCTCGCTGACTTTACTGGTTGTGCTGTTTCCCTTTTTCAATCATGGACGCAAACGTAGTCCAACGAATCGATTGTCCCGGCAAAAACCCGGAGCACAAGTCGCTCATGTGAGGGGATGGAGCTAGAGCAGGCCCAGGTGATCGGGATACTTGGCTTGCAGGGAACTTACCAAGAGCTCAAACGCGGGAAGCTCGCGCAGGTTTTTGAGCCAAGGATCTTTCAGAAAAAAAGGCCAGCAGGCAAATCCCGTGCTGACACTTCGTTCAAGCCAGGCAAACGCAGGCGCTGCTTGCCCAAGCAGGGCAAGAATGCATGCGAGTTGATAGTAGCTGTGGTGCGTGTGTCCAAAGGATTTCGGACTCGCACAAGCGGTGGTCAGGCAGTCCAGAGCCTTGCTTTCTTTCCCCGTCAACGCATAAAAGACGCCTTGGAGACTGGCGATCATCGGTTCTTCGGGCAGAAGCCGGGCCGCCTCATCCAGGAGAGCTTTTGCTCCTTTCATATCTCCGGTCATCATCGCCAACTGCGGAGCGAAGTAGACGGGATACTTATTGGCGGGATTCTCCGCTCGCCACGCTTGAATTTCCTCCCGTGCCAGATCGTATTCCCGATTCCAAATGTAGACTTGCACGATGCTGTGGCTGATGGCTTTTCCAGGATGAAATGCCCGTCCTCTCTCATACATGGCACGAGCGTGGTCGAGGAGCCCGATGTGCGCAAGGATTGTGCCGAGACGGTTGTAAGCGTGGGGCTGATTGTTCTGCAGGGCAAGCGCTCGCTTGAGTTCGTCAATCGCATCAAGGTGTTGGAAGTTCCTCGACGGCCCCCAGAGTAGAAAGGCTTTGGCGACGTGTCCTTCGGGCAAATCCGGATCCAGTTCAAGCGAGCGGCAGCAATGAAACTCGGCCTTCTCCAACCAGGCGCTCCCTGGATCGAATTCAAAGTGACGCGTGGCACACACAAAAGAAAGGACAGCATGCGCGAGAGAAAACGCCGGATCTCGAGTGACCGCATTGCTCAAATGTTGAGCTGCTTCGTCAAGGGTCGCCGGCTCACCGTATGAACTAATCCGGTAGCCTCGCATGAATTCCGCATAGGCAAGAGGGTCCTTGCTATATCGGGGGTGGCGTTGCAAAACCGCTGGACCCAGCGGCCGGTTCAATGCCGCAGCAATTTGTTTCGCTATCTCGTCCTCAAGTTGGGACAAGTGGTTTACGTCCAGATCGCATTTTTTAGTGAAGCAAGCACTCTGCCTCTGGGCGTCAAACATTTTCAGGGCCAGGCGCCATACGCCCTTTGACATTTGAATGGCGCCGCGGACTACAAAACGCGCACCAAGGCGGGCCGCCGTCTCCGAAGCGGAAGCGTCGGCGGGCACATTCAGCACCGCTGAAATCGGCAGAACGTCTATGCCCGGCAGATTTCCGAGGCGCGTGACCAGGGCATCGGCAAAACCCAGGCATATGCCAAGGTCATCCGGGGTACTCCCTATAAGCGTCAGCGGCAAGACGGACAACGTCGATGGCTCACGCCAGCCCCCTACTTTCTCGGCACTGACCTCGCGCATAGCTCCCGATGCAAGATCGGATTGCCGATAACGCGCATCCATCACGCGCACGGGTCCGATGAACCGGTACCCTTTGCCCACCACGGTTTCCAGAAAGCGCGGTTTAACGGAGTTATCACCCAGCGCCGTACGGATTTTTCGCACGATGTTGTTGATATTGGGCTCGGTATCGACAAACAGATCCGAGCGCCACAATTTCGCGACGATTTCGCTGCGCGATACCAACTGCTCCCGCCGGCTGACCAGAAAAATCAGCAGGTCCATGGGCTTCTTCTCGAGCTTTACTCTTCGCCCGGATCGGCGAAGCTCGTATCGCCCCAAGTCCAACTCGATATCGACCACCGATGGGTGTCTGCGTTGCATAAGTCTTGCAGGGGATTATCCGCTAAGAATCAGTAATTTACGACGATATACGAAAGATAGATAAGCAGTAGGGCCTCTTCATTGGCAACGCCCGCTTCTCAAATCATCATTGCACTAGTTGGTTTAACTTTCAGATGGAGGTCTTAACATGAAACGGAATTTGCTTCTTGCGCTTGCAGTGGTTGGATTCCTCGCCGGAGCAGGAGAGTTTTCCACCCTAATCACGCAGGCTCATCTACACGAAAATAGCGCGTTGACCCCGGATAACATCCCCTGGGGACCGGCACCGCCGGTGGTGCGACCCGGGGCACAGTTTGCGGTGCTGGAGGGTGATCCCACTGGCTCCAGCGGCGACTACACCATTCGCCTGAAAATGCCCGATGGGTTCCGCATCTCGCCCCATTGGCATCCCAAGCGGGAGAACGTCACGATCATTTCCGGGACCCTTAAGGTTGGGATGGGAGATGAGTTTGACGCCAACAAAACGAAAGCGTTCGTAGCGGGGAGTTTCGCCTATCTCGACCCCGATATGCACCACTACGTGATGGCGGTGGGAGAAACAATTGTGCAGGTCCACGGCCAGGCTCCACTGCAGTTTAACTACGTCAATCCCGAAGATGACCCGAGCCACAAGAAGTAAGCTGCTTTTCCCACGCAGGACAGGTGAAAACTGTCAGCACCAAGCGGTCGGGGAGGCGGCGACGGCTACCCCAACCGCTTCCTGGGCCAAACCCGAATCACTAGATGTAAGTTCAAAAAAATCACAATTTCGAAGGAGAAGAAAATGGCAGTCAACATGGACAAACTAAACGTATTCGTCGGGCAATTTGTTGGGGATCTAGGAGCTGCGGTCCACGCCGGTATGGTGGTGATTGGGGAAAAGCTGGGGTTGTACAAGGCTCTCGCCGAAGGCCCCTTGGACTCCGCCGAGCTTGCCGCCAGAACCAATACAGATGAAAGGTATGTGCGTGAATGGCTGGGTTCGCAGGCAGCGGGCGGCTACGTCACGTACAACGAAAAGACGCGCAAGTTCAGCCTGAACGAAGAACAGGCGTTTACACTGGCAAACGAAGACAGTCCCGCTTACATTCCAGGGGCATTCCAACTGGTTCTCGGCTCTCTCTCCGCTGTACCCAGGATTACCGAGTCGTTCCGCTCCGGCGCAGGCATGGGCTGGCACGAGCACGACGCCGACGTGTTTCATGGTTGCGAAAAATTCTTCCGGCCGGGGTACGCAGCCAATCTTGTAAGTTCGTGGATCCCTTCTCTGCAAGGTGTAAAGGCCAAGCTCGAAGCCGGCGCGCGAGTGGCCGATGTGGGCTGTGGCAAGGGCGCTTCTACCGTGCTGATGGCCAAAGCCTTTCCAAATTCACAATTCTTCGGTTTTGACTATCATGACAAATCCATTGAGGGGGCTCGCGCAACGGCCTCGCGACAAGGTCTCGCGGATCGCGCGATGTTTGCGGTGGCGAGCGCCAAGGGATTTCCCGGCAAGGACTACGACCTAATCACCGTATTCGATTGCCTCCACGACATGGGTGACCCTGTAGGAGCCGCGACTCACGTGCGCAATGCACTGAGCAAGGATGGCACGTGGATGATCGTCGAACCGTTTGCGCACGACGAGCTGAAGGACAATCTGAATCCAGTCGGCCGCGTGTACTACTCCTTCTCAACTCTGTTGTGTACGCCATGTTCGCGTTCGCAGGAAGTGGCGCTGTGCCTGGGCGCGCAGTCCGGGGAGAAGCGGATTCGCGAGGTGGTCACCGCAGCCGGCTTCAGCCGTTTCCGGCGCGCTGCAGAGACACCGTTCAACATCGTCTATGAAGCTCGTCCCTGAGCAGCGCGTTACGCGGGTCTTGCGGCGTTCTTTGAATAGGGCGGGCACATTCGAATAGAAGAAGAAGCAGCACGAGGCACGCAGAGAGTCTTTGCTCCCTGCGCGCTTTGCAGTTTGAAAGGGCAATGCTACCCGCGGGTACGGTGGAATTCGCGCATGAAAGTGGTGAGGGCTTCGACGGCTTCGAGGGTGACGGCGTTGTAGAGAGAGACGCGCATACCACCGACGGAGCGGTGGCCTGGGGTGCCGACAAGGCTGGCAGCGGCGGCGTCTTTCGCAAACTGTTTTTCCAGGTTTTCGTCGCCATTGGCGACGCGGAAGACGACGTTCATTTTCGAGCGCGATTCTTTCTCGACGGGGCAACGGTAGAAGCCATTACTGGATTCGATCGTATCGTAAAGGAGTGTAGCCTTGGCGTCGTTGCGTTTTTCGATGGCAGGGACGCCGCCTTCGGATTCGATCCATTCGAGGACCAGGCCGACAATGTATACCGCGAAGGTCGGAGGCGTGTGGTAGAGAGACTTCTCCTTGATGTGCGTACGGTATTGAAGGACTGTGGGGAGATTTTTGTCGGCGCGCTCGGCGAGATCCTTTCGAATGATCACCACGGTGACACCGGAGGGGCCGAGATTTTTCTGGGCGCCAGCGAAAATCACTCCAAACTTATTCACATCAATCGAGCGCGAGGCGATGTCGGAAGACATATCGGCGACCAGCGGGACGTTGCCAGTTTCCGGCAGCGTGTTCCACTGCGTGCCTTCGATGGTGTTGTTGGTGCAGATGTGGACGTAGGAAGCGCCCGGTGAAAACTTGATTTCGTCCTTCCGAGGAACGCGGACAAATTTCACGGGTTCGGTGGAGGCGGCGATGTTATGGAGAATTCCTTTCTTTAGCTCACCGATCGCTTTCGCGGTCCACATTCCGGTATGAAGAACGTCGACAGGCTTGCCGGGCAGGCAGAGGTTCATGGGGGCCATGGTGAACTGCATGCTGCCGCCGCCTTGAAGAAAGATCACCGCGTAATCGTCCGAAATTCCGAGGAGACTGCGGAGCTTTTGTTCGGCGGCGGCGATAATGCTTTCGAATTCGGGTGAGCGATGGCTCATTTCCATTACAGACATGCCGCTGCCGCGCCAATCGAGGAGTTCTTCGCGGATGCGCTCCAGGACGGGTAATGGAAGCGCTCCGGGGCCCGCATTAAAGTTAATCGCGCGCTTGATTGATTGTTCGGAAAGCGTGGACGAAGTCACGACGGGAGATTCCTCTTTCTTTAAAAATTTGCAGCGGTGTAGGGACGCGATTTGCGCTGCCGTCTAAGTACTCCAGAATAACAGAATCCGCTGAGCATCCGAAAAGCGTTGGGACGCCCCGATGGAGCTGAACCTGCGAAAGGTTTCAAATAGCTAAGACGGCACGTAGCACCAAGGTGCGGAGATTTCGCACGGCGGAAACTCGTTGAGGAATTGAGCAACGTACCCTTGACTTGGTGGGGGGGGTACGCGCAAAACTACTATAGCTTCCTTCCCCGAGGGGCTTGCAAAAGCGAGACGACGCCATGGTACCCCGCGCCGGCGCGCTCGCGCGACGCACTTGAGGAGCATGTTGAACGCACCGGACGCCAATTCAGGGGGCGGTCGGCAGCAGCAATTCGAGTTGTCGATCGGCTGTGTGCCCTTCCGGCTCCAAATGACCGACCCGCAACTTTACGACGCGGCATCGGTGCGCTACGCCGCGTTTACGGGGGCGGGAGCGCAGCCCATCCACATTGCATTGAACAATTTTTCCATCGAGGAACGCGAGCCGGCCGAATTTGCCTATGAATTTGAAGGCGCGGTGCTGCGGGATAGTTCAAGCCAAACAAATTTTGACGGCGTTGGCAACGAGTACGCGCTGGATTCGCTGCTGCGCGTTCTGCTGAGCTGGAAGCTCGCGGGCCGCAGCGGTTTTCTTTTGCACGCCGCCACGGTCATTCGCCATGGAAAGGCCTACGTTTTCACGGGCAGATCGGGCGCAGGGAAGAGCACCATCGCCTCGCTGTCGCCGGAAGGAAGCGTGCTTACCGACGAGATATCGCTGCTGCGGCGCGAAAACGGGGAGTGGAGAGCGTACGGGACGCCTTTCTGGGGGGAATTTCGCGCGGCAGGGTCGAATACCAGCGCGCCGGTGAAAGGGATTTTCCGGCTGGTCCAGGCGTCAGAAAATCGAGTCGCGCTTCTTCGTCCGGTCGAGATGCTTCGCGCACTCTTGCCGAACGTATTGTTTTTTTCTGCCGAGTCCGAGGCCAACCGGCGGCTTCTGGGAATTCTCGCGCAGGCTGCTGAGGAAATTTCGAGTTACGAGCTGGCGTTTCGCAAAGATCAAACGTTTTGGGAGGTTCTTCCCGAATGACGAGCAAACCGTCCGCTTGCTGGCAGAAGAATCCCGCCTTGGCGTGGAGAGAAATCGACGAAGCGACAGTCATTATTTCACCGACGGACAGCGTGATGCATGAGCTGAACGACACGGGAAGCTTTCTCTGGAAAAATATTGATGGCCAGAGGTCGGCGGCGGAGCTGGCGGAGCTGCTTGCGGAAAGTTATGAGGTGACGCCGGACGTGGCGTTGAACGACACGCAAGCGCTGCTCGAAGAGATGTCTACGCGGAAACTGGTGGTGCCGGTCTCGGCGTCCGGCGGAGAGTCACGTTGAGCACAAGCGCAGCAGCGGGCGCCACGCCCGTCATGGACCGGCTGATCTCGCGCACGGTGCTCCGGCACCAGCCGCTGAGCGTGCATTTCGATTTGACGTACCGTTGCAACGAACGCTGCGTGCACTGCTACCTGGATCACGAAGACCACGGCGAACTGACGACGGCCGAGTGCCTGGCGGTGATGAAGGAGTTGGCGAGCGCGGGGACGCTGTTTCTTACGTTCAGCGGCGGAGAGATTTTTCTTCGGCCGGACCTCTACGAGATTCTGGCGGAGGCGCGGCGCTTGCATTTCGACCTCAGCCTGAAGACCAACGCGCTACTGGTGACGGAAGAACGCGCGGCGCGGTTACGCGAATATGGTGTGCGGCGCGTACAGATCAGCGTTTACAGCGACATTCCGGAAGTGCACGATGCAATTACAAAGGTTCCCGGGTCGCTGCAGCGGACGCTGGCGGCGATTCCGCTGCTGTTGGAACAAGGGTTGCAGGTAAAGCTGGCGTGTCCGCTGATGCGGGAGAATTTGCTGGCGTACCGCGGGGTGATGGCTTTAGCGGAAAAGCTGGGCGTTCCGTACGTATTGGACCTGACAATCACGCCGATGATGGACGGCAACGAAGCGCCGCTGGCGCATCGCATACCGGTTTCCTCGCTTCTGCCAGTGATGCAGGATCCCACGTTGCATGCGTGCAAACCGCAGCCGACTGCTGAAGCAACCCGTGCCAGGCAGGAGTTTCCGGCGGCGATCGGGAGTGCTGTTTCGAGCGGCATCGAGAATGCGGCGTACGAAGACTTGCCGTGCAGCGCGGGCCACAACAGCTGCTACATTTCGCCCTATGGCGATGTTTTTCCCTGCGTGCAATTGCCGCAAGCGGCTGGAAACCTGCGGCGCGAACGATTCAGCGATATCTGGTATCACGCGCCACAACTCGAGCGGCTCCGCGGGATTCGCGAGAGCCAGCTTCCGGTTTGTTCGCGATGCGAAATTCGCAGCTACTGCGAGCGATGCCCGGGGCTGGCGCTGATGGAAGGCGGAGACCTGCTGGGGGCTTACGAGCGCGCGTGCGAACTAGCGGAGCAGAAAGCGCAACTGGCCGGTGTGGTTACACCCATCAGCGCGCTGCATAGAGAGCAAGCGGCATTCGCGATGCAGACAAATTCGAGGAATGAAATCGCTTCATTTGTTGCAAACTCTAGTTCAGACTGAGGGAACACGGAATGGCTGACGATCAAAAAAGCTCTCCTCAAGCGCCTGGCGGAAGCGGCGGCAAGAAGCCATATACGAAGCCGAGCGTTGTTTCTGAACCGATATACGAGACGCTGGCGCTGGCGTGCGGCAAATTGCCGGGCCAGGGCGGAGTTTGCAACGGCGCTCCCCGACGGTCATAAAAAAGTGCGGCGCGACAGCCCGAGAGGGCCATGGCGGAGGCTAACCGGCACAGTGAAGTGCTGTACTTTTGGGCAAACCGGGACTTGTGGTCCATTGACCGTTCCCACCTGAAACTCCACGCTTGTATTCAGAGGCGGTAACAGCTTTATATCCGAACCACTTCCTTTGTTGCTGCTGTTCGGAAAGGCCCCTACCAGGCGCATCTTGGATTCGAGATATGCGTGCAGTCGCGCGCTTGCGACTGGAAGGACCGCTTTTAGAGTTTTCGTCTTGAGGAATGGATGGAGAATCGGCAGGATCAGCGGAAGAAGTCGAACCGGCTCGGCGGTGAACGCCGGGCTGATGACGCGGCGCGCATTGCGGAAGCGTTGGCGAAGCGCGGCCACGTTTCCATGCGCGTTCATGGCACGAGCATGCTTCCGTGGGTGCGGCCGGGCAGCGTCGCCTTGATTCGGCAGACTTCGATCGAAAACGTGCGTTGCGGGGACATCGTCTTGTTCCGACGCGACACGCACCTCTTCGTACACCGTATTGTAGAAAAGCGGGGTTCCCTGGAGACCGCTCAACTCTTTTCCAAGGGCGATGCACATCCGACATCTGACGGCCCTATGGAACAAGGCCAATTGTTGGGCCGAGTGGTGCGAATTTACCGGGACGGAGACGGAATAGACCTCGATGCGCCGGGCCAGCTGGCTTTGGGACTGCTTATTTCGAAACTCTCATTGCACAGCCGTTATTGGTATCCGATGGCAAAATTCGTGGCCATCGTGACCCGGCCGGTGCGCCGGTTGATGCATCCACGGCGTGTTTCCAACCTCGCGGTTCGCTGATTCCTGCGCGGGAAGTTTCAGCTATTTTCCACTAAAGCAAACTCGACGCGTTTTCGCATGGGATCGATGCGTTCCGCGCGAACGCCTATGCGATCGCCGAGATGCCATTCCATGGGTTTTGGCTTCGCGCCGCGGCCACTGCGCACATCGCGGCGACCATCGTGGCTCGAAAGAGCGACCATCGCATGATCGCGTTCGCGATAGACGCAGCGAGCGCCAGCGAAATCTTCCAGCGCATTGACCGGAATTAGCCCTTCCACGAAGACTTCGAACAGTTCGACGAAGCAGCCGAATTTTTGCACGGAGATGATCAGCGCGTCGTATTCCTCGCCCAGATGCGCTTCCATAAACTGCGCGGTTTTCCAATCCAGAAGCTCGCGCTCGGCACCGGCGGCGCGTCGCTCGGCTTCGGAAGTTTCCGCGGCGATCTCTTCAAGATTTCGGTGGGAATAAAGAGTGGACTCAGAACCTCGGGGAGCGGCGGCGTATGCATTGGTCGAAGGGGCGGCATCTCTCGGATGATCGAGCGCCCATTTGAGAATGCGATGGACGATAAGGTCCGGGTAGCGGCGGATGGGTGAAGTGAAATGCGTGTATTCATCAAAACCGAGAGCGAAATGGCCGAGCGGCTCGGCGGCGTAGCGGGCTTGCTTGAGCGAACGAAGCATCAGGTAGGAGATGATGCGCTCTTCCGGTTTGCCGACGACCTTTCGAATGAGGCGCTGGTAATGCTGCGGCGTGATGCGAATTTCCGCGCCGGGAAGCGCGATCTTCATGCCGCGCTCGCGGCCGTGGCCGTAGGAATCGGGGCGGCCGGCTTTTGCAGGCGAAGGCACGCGGCCATGGCGGACGGCTACTTCGCGCTGGTGAAGATTTTCGATGCCAAGTGAGTAGCCAAAAGCGCGGGCCAGCTCTTCGAACTCCAGGACTTTGCGGGCATCTGGCTTTTCGTGGACGCGGTGGAGAGATTCGATGCCGCGCTGGAGGAGATAGCCGTCGACGGCGCGGTTGGCGGAAAGCATGAACTCCTCGATCAGCCGGTGTGCGATGTTGCGCTCGCTGCGGGTGATGCTGGTCATGCGCTGCTCGTCGTCGAACTCGATAACGCGCTCGGGGAGATCGAAATCGATCGAGCCATGCTCGTTGCGGCGCGCATTGAGAAGCAGGGCCAGTTCTTTCATGTCGCGGAAGTGCGGCGCCAGCGCCGCGTAGCGCTCGGTCATCTCGGCGTCGCCTTCGATCACTTTGTTGACGTTGGTATAGGTCATGCGCTCGGCGGAGCGGATGACGCCGCTTGTCATGCGCGAGGATTTCATGTTGCCGGCGCGATCGAATTCCATAAGGGCGCTCATGACCAGGCGATCCTCGCGCGGTTTCAGAGAACACATGCCGTTCGAAAGGGATTCAGGGAGCATGGGCACAGCGCGATCGGGAAAATAGACGGAGGTGCCGCGAAGGCGCGCTTCCAGGTCGAGTACGGTGGCGGTTCGAACGTAGTGGGCGACGTCCGCGATGTGTACTTGCAGATCCCACGTGCCATCCGAGCGGTGTTCGACGTAGACGGCGTCGTCAAAGTCGCGCGCGGTTTCGCCGTCGATGGTGACGATCGGGAGATGGCGGAAATCTTCGCGATTTGCAAATTCGTTTTCGGTCACAGGGAGGGCGCGCTGCCTGGCTTCTTCCAGGACTTCGGAAGAAAAGATGTGAGGCAAGTGATGTTTGCGAATGATGATTTCGATGTCCACACCGAGATCGCCGGGACGTCCCAGGATTTCGAAGACGCGGCCGGTGGGCGCTGCGCCTCCACGCGGGTAACGAGTGAGCTCGACGTTTACGACTGCTCCGTCGAGTTCGTCGAAACGCGGGATGCGTCTTCCACGGATGCTGGTTTCATCGGAGCCGCTGAATCCCAGCTTCTTCCATAGGCCGGGAGTGAGTTCCTGGCCCCGGGGGATTTCCACTTCGTGCTGGATTCGAACGTCATACGGCAGGACGGTGTTTCCGTTCGGGCCATAGCGGAATAGACCGACAATGCTCGGATGCGCGCGGTCGAGGATTCGAATGATGCGTCCTTCGGCGCGCTGCGCACCAGAAATGCCGCCAGGGCGTCGCTGGATTTTGGCGAGAACATGGTCACCGTGCATGGCGTCTTCGACGGCGTCGCGAGGGATGAAGACGTCGCCGTCCAGTTGCGGCACCGGAGTATCGGGAACGACAAATCCGTAGCCGTCGTGATGAAGGACCAGGCGTCCTTTGACTTCATCAATCTGTGCGAACGCGGAGCGCGGGATTTGTTGCGCATGATCCACACGCGGCGTTTGGCCGGGTGTATCGCGATCCGGCTTGCGGCTCGGCAAGCGGTAACGCCCGCCCGGCAGTTCCTCGAGGGCATGGCGTTTCTTGAGTTTTGAGAGCATTTTGAACAGGGGGCGGGTGTCGGCCTTTTTCAAGTGGAGGCCTTGGGAGATTTCGCTTGCAGAGGCTGGTTCCCTCCTAATTTGAAGAAAACGCAATATGTTATCGGGGCTGAGATGTGAAGGACGTGGCATAGGGTGTGGCGCCGCAGGGCCGGCGCTAATTCGACATCGTGATTCTAGCCATTTTTTTTGCTTCTTCCGGAACTTTTTTCAGGATTCCGGGATTATATAGACAGGCCAACACACGACCGGCTAGTCACCCTCCGTCAGACTGGCCGGCTTCCCCGCAAGGGGAAAATAAGGGAGGCGGGACGACCTGGCCTGCCTCCCTATTCATTTTTCCCTTCGATTACTTTCTCCATATGACTTACCAGCTTTCACCCCGAATCAACGCGGGATGGTGCTGAGGAATGGGTAGTGGCTGGCGGCGGCCATGAAGAAGAGCATGGGGAAGGAGAGCCAGAAGGAGGTGCGCGCGGTGAGATAGTTCCAGCGCATCAGGCGCTCGGCTTCGGGCGGCATGGGGACACCTTGTTGGGCGCTGAGGCGCGACCAAGCGATCAGGCGCTTCTGCACACGCCAGACGACTCCCCAAGTATTGAGCAGCATGACCAAGCCGAGGCCGCCGCCGACGCTGATGGCGAGGTGCGCGTTCGAAACGCTGGGGCCACCGTTCAAGGCGAGGACCAGCCAGGACGCGGCAATCACCACAACTGAAACTCCGATGACACGAAACCACAGGTTGTTGCGTATCCCGTTCGCGGGAAGCTGCAAGGCGTAGATGAACCCGTACGCGACGAGCCACACCAGCAGCCACCACCCAAACCATTTGCCGATGAGCGAGAGGTCGCCCGCGAGTCTCGCATCCACTGAGAGATGAATCGTGAAATAACGGAGTCCTACCAGCACGGTCACCAGTGCGGACGAACGAAACCAGCCCATCGCTCCGGGCATCAGCTCGGGATAAATCTTGATCCGCAGTTGGGGATCGCACTGTTTCATCGCGGGCGTGAGTACCAGGTTGAAAAAGTAGAGCAAGCCGATCCAGATGATGCCGAAGACAAGATGCAGCCAGCGCAGCGCGATCATTTCGTTGGCGTGCGGGGTATCGAGGAAAGAGAAGTGCGGCTGCCATTCAGGAAAGGAAAGTGCAAAGAGATAAAATAGCATGCATGCACCTCGAGGATCGTCAGGATTCGCCGGCAGAAACACCGTAGCAATCGTGCGACTAGCCGTCAATTGGGGTGGGCGTGGCCTCTGACTGACGCAATGCTCTCACGCCCAAATCCGCGCTTGGAACGCATCTTCGCTCACTGCGGCTTGGGTTGCGCCGAGAGCGCCTCGCGGAATAACGCCAGATTATATTTGTCTACGACAGCCGTGCCGGTATCCACCCAGCTCGGCAACGGGGCTACCGGGGCAGTGCGCCAGTCCTTGAATTCCCGCACCGCGTTGTGGTGTAGGTCGTCAAGGAATTTGAGACCGTAGTAGCTCATCACATAAGGTTTCTGGGCGATCGTCGACGCAATAGCGCCGCTTTCGATCAGCGCCAGTGTCTCCGGATCCTTGTCGAAGGCCACGATGGGTACTTTACCCTCCAGACTGAACTGATGGAGCGCGCTCGCGGCGCCCTGGCCTCCCGTCGCTTCCAGACAAATGATTCCGTCAATTTTTTCTTTTTTGTTAAGCAGCGCGTAGATCTGGTCAAAGGCGTTGCGCAAATCGCCCTTGTCATCGAGGATCTTTGCCAGCTTCAAGGCTGGAAAATTCTTCAGCGCGTCGGCCACGCCGGCCACGCGATCGTCCAGATTATTCTGCCCTGGAATGGTGATGACGACGATGTTTCCTTTGCCCGCTACCAGCGCCGCCATGCGCTTCAGGCTTTCTCTGCCGGCCTTGAAATTATCCGTGCCAATGTACAGCACGCGTTTCGAATTAGGCACGTCCGCGTCCACGCAGATTACCGGAATGCCCTGCGCCACGGCTTTGTCAATCTCCGACTGGAAGACATCCTGTCGCGCCGCGGAGATGCAGATTCCCGCGGGGTGCTGTTCCACGGCCTGCCGGAAGATCACTACCTCCCCAGTGGGATCGTAAGTGGTCGGGCCCGTCAGTTCAGCCTTTACGCCGAGAGTTCTGGCCGCGTCCAGAAAGCCGGCCTGCGCCTCCTGCCAGTACGGCAGATTAATATTGGTAGCAACAAAGACGTAATGTTCGTTTTCGTCGTGATAGGGTTTCGCACAAGCCACGATGACCACGGCGACCAAGAGAATAAGAAAACATGCCAGACCCACCCCATATTTTCTCATTGAAATTCTCCTCTCACATAAAGTCTGGCCTTCGGGGGACATTCCTGGAACCGATGGCGCTCTAGTTGAAAGGGAACTTGCCGTGCCACCTTATCCGGAGGCTGACTCTGGGATGGGATTCTAGCACCGCCGAGCGTCGTTCTACCCATCGACCTTCAGCATCGCCACGGGGGCTGAACCTCAGGCTGATTTCCTTTACGGTGGTTAGGGTGGCGGTGGGAAAATTTCGCGAGGTGACTGCTTTGGATCCTGACCGCGGTGTTCATCCTGCGCTACATTTATCTCGCGGCGGCATAGCTGAGGCCAATCCGGTTTGCGCAAAGCGGACCACGAGGGGATCCGATACGCTGGACGCCCTTCAAATCTACGTGCGGAGAGTTATGGTGCCCGAAAGAGGACTCGAACCTCCACTCCCTTGCGAGAACTAGCTCCTGAAGCTAGCGCGTCTGCCAATTCCGCCATTCGGGCACAGGGGAATAAATCTGTGGCTTTTTTTATTGTGCGCTGCGGCTTGAGGCTTTGTCAACGCATCGCGGCAGAAGCTGGATTTCGACAGGATTTCACCGGCAATGAGGATAATGGAGAATTGAGTCCGCCCAGACGCTGCATCAGTTTCTCAAATAGTTGACGCTGGAAATTCGAATACAGAGTGTTATACTCCGCCTATCAACCTTAATACCCCTTGCCGGCCCGGTCGGGTCTGGCACCGCGGATCGGTTCCAACGGGAGGTCACCATGGAATCAACAACGCTAACGGGGCCACTACTTTACCTGCTGATCGCCTGGGGAGTCGTCACCGCTGTATTCCTGGTACTGCTGCTTCGGCGGAGCCTGCTCGCCAGCCACGAGGATGATCAAATCTTCCTCGATGGCGCGCAAGAGCATATGGCCCGCGAGCAGCGCGAACTGGTTGCCAAGATCGAGGCCCTCTCCAAGCCCATCATGAGCACGGGCATCCTGTCAGGCGTTTTACTCCTGGCGATGGCCGGAGTGTGGCTCTATCCCGCGCTGAAGGGCATGTAGTCTCGAACCGGCGTGAGCTGACCGCCGAAATCAGGGCTGGGCAGGTTTTGCTGGCTGTTCCTCGGGCTTCGCCGCAGGCGGATTTGTGGGAGGAGACGGTGCCTGCGAAGTGTGGTTGAGCACAATCACCCAGCGATTGTTCCGCTTCTCCAAGACAACGGTAGTCTGCCCCTGTGAGCTAGCCGGCTGGCCATCTACGAGGGCGGCAAAATCCCACTGGTAACACGCCCAGGCGACATTCCCTCTCACCGTAATGTAAGTGTTCGAACGGTCCATGCGCACCTGCTGCATGCGCGTGCGCTGCTGCTGGTAGACGGCCAGATAGCTTGTCCAACCGATAACCGGCGGCGCCCACACGCCGTTCACGACGACAACGTCATCGCCATAGTCCTTATGCAGTTTTTCGATGTCGCCGAGCTGCCAGGCGCCCAGCATTTCGGAGAGTGTGTATTCGATCTGTTGCTCATCGGAAAAAGGCAGGGGCGTTTTGGAGGAGTCTGTTGGAGTGTCCGACTTCTTTTTCTTGTCTTTTTGAGCGGCCGCGGGTGAAGCGCAGCTCAGGAAGATCCCCACTGCCAGAAAGCAAAGGAAGACCGTACGAATCGTTTGAGCGGAAAAGCAGGTAGCAAAATACTTTTTCATGCGCGTGTGCGGCTCCTCTGAGGAAGAGAATAGCACGGTGATTCGCACGCTGCGGCGATGTGCCCAGTTGGTTTACCTGGTTCGCGAAGCGCACAGAAGATCTACGAAGAGACGATAAGGCCCGGGCACGCCTTCGGGCAATTGACGGAAGAAGGCAAGGCCGGTGTAGATATACGTGCCTTTGCCGTAGCGCGTGTAAACCAGCGCGCCATTGAGGTCGGGTTCGCCGGGATCGTTCATGGCCAGGAGCGGCGTGTATTTCGGGTCAAACTGCGTCCAATAGTAGAGGCCGCGCTCCTGCACCCAGCCTTTGAAATCGTCCTGGGTAATTTTATTCGGCGTATTGAGCAGCGGATCATCGGGCTTCAGGAATTTGACGGGCGAGTTTTCGTCGGTGATGCGCGGGAGTGGCCGCGGTGTCTGTGCAGCGCCGTCTTTGGCAGGCGGAAGCGGCGGAGAGATCAGCGCTGGATACGGCGCGGGCGCGGGTTGCAGTTTGTCCCAGATGTCGCCGCGATTGTATTGCACAACGAGCGTGCCGCCATTCGAAACGTAGTCCAGCAGGCGCTGGTTCGCGCTGGTCAGCTCCGGGCGGAGCTCATAAGCCCGCACGCCGACGACGACGGCGTCAAACTTGGAAAGATCGCTGAAAGCCAGCGCTTGCGCGTCGAGGGTTTCAACGTGAATTCCGAGCATGCGCAAGGCTTCCGGAATGGGCTCGCCCTCGGCGGTGATGTATCCCACACGAAGATTGTCCGGCACGTTGATGGCAAACGCGCGCACTACGCATTGCGCCGGCTCTTCCCAAAATTGCGTCGGGAGTGAAGGAAGCGGCTCGAGCGAGGTCGTGAATTTTTCCTCGCCGCGTTTCGCGTAGGCGCCAATCGTGTAAGCGCCGGCCGCAAGCTTTTGCGGCGGCGACACCGTTAGCTTGGCGTATTTGTCTCCCGCGCCGATGAATTCGAGCCCTACAGGCGCACTGCTCGTCCATCCCTTCGGCACGTCGAGACCTACACTTATTTTTCCCGGCTGCGTTGCATAGGAGTGCACGCGCAGGAGCACATCAAATGCTTTTTTCTGCTTCGCCAGCGCTTCGATCTCCTGTTTCGGTTCCACCGCGAGCGTGTAGGCCGGGACGATGCGCAGCGGCGCGCGGTCCACGCGCGTTGAGTTCGCCGCGATATGGGTCACGGGCGTTTTAACACTGAACCTGTATTCGTCGACAGTTACTTCCTGCTGGGCGAACACCAACGGCGGCGGCTCTGGCAGGAGTCTGGCCCAGATGGTCAAGGGAGGCGCGGGTTGAGTGACCTCCACCGTGAACTGGTAACCCTTTGTTTCATCGCCCTCGCGTTTTGTTTCTTTGAATTCTTGCGGGAGATTCAATTGCAAACCAGCCAAAGCGCAACCAGCCCCTTTGCGGCATCGTGATTCTGCGCCCACAGTAAACGATTCGCCCACGACAAGTTCGCCGCGGTTGGCCTCAGCCTTGAGATCAACACCGGCGACCAGAGCGAGCGCATGCTGAACCCGGGAAAGGATTGGTTCGCACTCGGCGTGCAGGCGCTGCTCCGCCGCTCCGGAAGCACTGGCGAGTTTTCGATTTTCTTCTTCGACGTCCCGCGCTGCCGCAGCAACCGATTTTGCGGCGGCGGGCCAATCCAATTGCAAGGCCTGATCTTTCGATTTTTGGAGCAGTTGGTCGGCTCTTCGGAAACTTTCGTTGAGCCTGGGGAGAGCGGCGCCAAATTGAGAGAGCGGTTCGGCAAGGGACGAGGGATCGAATTTTTGCCCATCTTCCCGAATCAAGACCAAAGGTCGGCGGAGGAATGGTGATCCGAGGAAACCGGTAATGCCCTGCGAACGATGATTGGAAAACGCATCAAGACCGATTTCACGCCAGGTTTTTCCCCAGAGGGGAGAGACGTCGTCCACGGGCAGCGCGTATCCATTGGAAGCCGTTGCTGTCGCGCCGCCGCGTTCCGTGTCGAGGACTTGTACGGGATTTGCTTCATCCCCCCACACGGGAAGGCCTTCCGCGAGCTGTTCTGCAAATGCCGTCGGATCGGCCGCAAGTTTTACGGCGCGCGGCGTCCACAATCCGGAAGTCTGGTGGTGTCCATGGCCGCCGTGAACTCCGCCCCATCCGTTGATTACAATGTTCGGGCGAAAGGTGCGGATGACGCGAACCATATCTCCAAGGACGGCATCGCCCCAGACTTTTTGCGTTTCTTCGGTCGTTTTCGAAAAGCCGAAGTCGGGCGCACGTCCGAAAAACAGTTTGATTCCATAGCCGCGCGTAGCCGCGAGCAATTCCTGCGTTCGAATCAATCCCAGCTGGGGAGCTTGTTCCGGCCCGAGGTCGTTCTGACCGCCCTCGCCGCGGGTCAGCGTAAGGAGAGCGACGTCCGCGTGCAGACCCCGCGCGAGGTAAGTAAGCAGCGTCGAGGATTCATCGTCGGGATGCGCGGTGATGTAGAGAATACGCGTGGTGACGCGTGCGCTGTCTATCGCTTCGACGGTTTCGGCAAGGCCGGGGCCCGTGCCGGGGGCCGGAGGGAATTGCGCCGCTACGCGCTGCGGCGCAGCCAGCAGAAAGAAAGCGCTCACCAGCACCGCGGCGCGCAGAATCGTGGACCCAAATAGTTTCATTCGATGACCTCGGAGTTTGACGCGCCGAACGGCCACTCCATTCGAACGCGCGCTTGCACGAGAAAAACAATCAGCCCCAAAACGATGACCAGCACGCCCCACCAGATGGCGCTTCCCGTACGCGAAAACAGCCACAGCCAGCCCACAATGGTCAAAAGCGCCGGCAAAGGATACAACCACATCTTAAAGGGCAGGCGCTCCGGGGGCCAGCGCCGCCGGAGCAGCATCACTCCCACCGCCTGGCCGATGAACTGGATGATCAAACGCATCGCCAGCACGGCAGCGATCACCGTCCTCAATTTGAATAGCAGGCTGAAAACAAATGTGAGCGCGCCGAGGAACAACAGTGAGATGTGCGGGAATTTCTCCCTGGGATGCACGCGCGCAAATACGCGGAAGAAATTTCCATCCAGCGCCGCCGAATACGGCACACGCGAATATCCCAGCATCGATGAAAAAAGCGACGCAAACGCGATCCACAAAACCATTAAGGTGGCGAAGCGCGCCGCGCCAGAGCCGTAAAGTTTCTCGACGAAGGCGCTGACGATGAAAGGTGAATCCTGCGCTTGCTGCCAGGGAAGAACGCCGAGGATACACGTCTGCATGACCAGATAGAGGACGGCGATCCCCAAAATCGAGATGAAAATGCCCCGCGGGATATTTTTCTGCGGATTGCGGATCTCGCCCCCCAGGTGGCAAATGTTGTAGTAACCCCAGTAGGTGTAAATCGTGTTGACCGTCGCCGAGCCCAGCCCTGCAAAGAAAAGCCACGAGAGATTCCACGTTCCCGGAGCGTAGGTGAAAACAAGCGCGGGATTAAAATGCGTGGCCCCGCCCCAGATCAGCCAGAGAATCGTGCCGATGACACCCAACCAGAGCAGCATGGAAATTTTCCCGATCGAAGTGATGCGCCGGTAGAGCAATGCCACAAGAACAATCACCAGCGCGCCGGAAAGCGCCTTCTCGCCATATTTGCCGAGCGGATGGAGGTAAGACGCGTACTGCGAAAAACCGATCGCGCCAGAGGCCAGACTGAGAGGCGCCTGAATCAGCGTCTGCCAGACAAACAAAAACGACATCATGCGGCCGAACCGTCCCGGGCCGTAGGCTTCACGCAGGAAAACGTAGCTGCCGCCCGCAAGGGGCATCGCCGCGCCAAGTTCCGACCACACGAACCCGTCGAGCAGCGCGAGCACCGCGCCCGCCACCCAGGCCAGCAACGCTTGCGGCCCGCCCATGGCCTTAATGACTAGAGGAATCACAACGAACGGTCCGATGCCGACCATCTCGATCATGTTGAGCGCGACGGCCTCTTTCAGGCCCAAGCCACGCTCCAACGCTGCGCCTTGCGAGTTTTCACCGGCTGTCATTGGCCCGCCGAGAATAGCAAATGCTCCGCGCCCCGCCTAACCGAGATTCGAACCATTTGCGTTGGCAACTTTCCCTGAAATGCCTAAACTCGTTGGACGCGGAGGCTGCCCTGCATAGTTCTTCTATTCGGAGAATGATCGTGGATTCGATGAGCGCCTGCCGCCGTGCCTGCATTGCTTTTCTGTTCGTCTCCTGCTGTCTTGCGCTGCCCGTGGGCGCGGCCAATCTCACTCTCCCTCCCGAGACTCCGGCCATCCTCGACAAGATCTATTCTTTCGACATTTCCGGCGCGGTGGCGGCTGCAAAGCACATGCAGGAAGAACAACCCGAAAATCCATTGGGATACCTGCTGGAAGCAGAAGCTCTGTGGTGGCGAATCTGGTGCACATCAGCGGATTTCAAATACGGAATGAGCGATGCCCGCCACCGCGCGAAGCTCGAAGCGGACCAGCGCTATCTTCAGCTGGCTGCAAAAGCCGGGTCACTGGCCGACGCGCAGATCAAGAAGCATGAAACCGCGGAAAGCCAGTTCTACGCGGGCATGGCGGATGCCGCCGCGGCGCGGCTCTACGCGCTGCGTTTGGAAAATCGCAACGCGGCTCGCGCGGGTGTGCACGGACGAGAGCACCTCTTGCGCGCCAAGGCCCTGGATCCCGATCTCGTTGACGCCGACTTTGGACTCGGACTCTACAACTATTATGTGGACACGCTCAGCACCACGGCGAGGATCCTGCGTTTTTTCATGGGCATTCCCGGCGGTTCGAAACAGGAAGGTTTGCGCCTGCTTGAGCAGGATATCTCCCACGGCGTTTTGACGCCCGACGAAGCACGCTTCTATCTTGGTCTGAACCTCCATCGCTACGACCAGCAGTATGAGAAGTCGCTCGCGGTCATTGGTCCATTGGCCGAAAAGTATCCCGCGAATCCCGTCTTTCAGCTCGCGCTCGGCGATCTCTATGCGAAGCTCGGGCGAAAGGAAAAGGCGTTCGCCTGCTATCGAGATGCTAGTTCGCTAAAAGTGCAGGACGCGCAATGCCAGGCGCGTATCCAAGAGCTGGTGCGCGTCTCCATCGAAGCGCTCAGCGCCGGCGGCAAGAGCAGCGATCACTGAGCAGTCTGCACGGGGCATCCTTTGTCAGCTGAGAGCCGCTCCCGCGTAGCTTGTGGTGCGCATTGACCTTTTCCATGCCAGAATGGTAACCATGTAGGGTTGCGTGAGCCCCGAAATTCGGGGCAAACGGTGGCCTGAAGCAGGGGTGCAAAGGGGCCGCCCAACGTTCGGATTGATCGCGAAGGCTCGCGGTCAACGCGCAGCGCGAATTTGGCATCCTACTCCCAAAGAAAACTGGCGCCGCGGGGTTCCCCGCCGTCCGCCGAAACAGGCCAACCCCGGCGTGGCTGGGGCCGCCAGAAGAGATCAAGGAGCATCAATGAAGCGGTCTTGGACAGCATTGGCTGTCGCAGTCGTAGCGGTTCTTGCGGTAGCGGGTTGCAACGATTACGGCAACACCTTTCAAAGCAACACCGGGGCCACTCTCACTTCGCTTTCCCCCTCGGAAGTCGTCGCCGGCCACCCGGACTTTATTCTCACCGTGAGCGGCGGCACATTCGTGGCAAAGACGGTAGTGCAGTGGAATGGGCAGACGCTCGTCACCACTGTTCCTGTAGACAGTTTGGGAAATGTCCTCGGAAACATTGTAACGGCAAAAGTTCCTGCGTCCCTGGTGGCGAAGGCCGGGACTGCTGCCGTCAATACTCTTAGCCCTTTCAATGGCTCCGGTCAAAATGGACTCTCCAATCCGATTGCCTTCGTCATTAAACCCCCGCCCAATCCGCAGCCGACCCTAACCTCTGTTAATCCGAACGCCATTGTGGCCGGGCCCACGATGGCGCCGTCGATTACTTTGGCGGGTACCAACTTCCTCTCTTCGAGTTCGGATCCGACACAGGTTTCCCAGGTCAATTGGATCGCCGGAACAACAACGACGAAATTAGCTGTGGGCACCGTCTCTGGCACACAGATTTCGACCACGATCCCGGTTTCACTGCTCGCGAGCGCCGGCACGGCAAGCATCTACGTATTTAATCCCGGCTCTCCCGCCCCGCCGGGCTGCACCACCGGGTGTACCGGCGGCGGAGGAGGCGGTTCGAGTAATCAGTTGACGTTCACAATCTGCGCGGCGGCGCCATGCACAGGAGCTACTGCGGCCAGCGCCTCCGCTGCGGCGGCGGTCGTCGAAGAGACTCCGGCGGTCAGCCTCGATGGCCGTTACGTTGCTTATACAGCCGTACAGAATGACCATGCGCAGGTTTTCCTGCGGGATACTTGCGAGGGTGCGGCGGCAGGCTGCCAGCCGCGCACCACGCTGCTCTCCGCCGCGGCCGATGGCACGACCGCGAACGATGATAGCCGCACACCCTCGATGAGCTCCGACGGGCGCTACGTCGCATTCAGCTCTGCTGCGACTAACTTGGCCGACAACGCTCCGGCGGGCCGGCAAGTCTATTTGCGCGATACCTGCGCGGGCGCGGCAGACTCTTGCAAACCTTCAACGAATCTTATCTCGCTCGATTCGAACGGCGCGCTGGTGGGCACGGAAAGTATTCTGCCGTCGGTGAGCTCCTCGGGACGGTTCATCGCGTTCCTGGCAATCACGCCGAGTCATTCCTCGAATTCCGGTTCTGCTCAGGCGAAAGCTCTTGCCAGCGTAAGCAACAGCGGCTACCGCCAGGTTTTCGTTCGCGATACCTGTCTCGCAACGGCCAACTGCACGCCAAAAACAACCCGCATCTCGCTTCAACCAGGCGACGGCGCCGGAACAGGCGCGAATCCGGCCGGACCGGCATTGAGCGGCAACGCCAATCACGTCGCGATTGCCGGTGGAAACGCGGCGACTCTCTTCAAGCGCTCCATCGCTGTTGATGATCGCGTCTTTCTGGCGATTACCAGCAACCAGAACTGACTGCGGATGTGAACGCGCCTTTGCTTGATACCACCAACCCGGGCAAGACTATCCTTGTCACCGGGGCGGGCGGATGTATCGGCTCGGCCTTGACGCACGCCCTCCTTTCAAACGGCGCGCATTCCCTGATACTTCTGGATCATTCCGAACAAAACCTCTACGAGGTGAACATGCAACTCCTCGCGGCCGGTAAATCCGGCTACGTCGCGGTTCTCGGCGACGTTCTGGACGGCGCATTGCTGGCCGAAATGTTCGAACGGTTTCGTCCCGACACCATTTATCACGCGGCTGCGTTCAAGCATGTGCCTTTGATGGAATCCAATCCCGTCGCTGTAGTTCGCAACAACGCCATCGGCACCTGGGAACTGGCAAAGACGGCACTCCGCTTCGAGGCGCAACGCCTGCTGATGATCTCCACGGACAAGGCCGTAAATCCGCGCAGCGTCATGGGCGCGTCGAAGCGCGTCGCGGAGCTGGCGCTCCTCCGCATGGCAAACTCGAAAACGAAGATGAATGCCGTGCGGTTGGGGAATGTACTGGGCTCTCAAGGCAGTGTCGGCCCATTGTTTCAGCAGCAGATCGAACACGGCGGACCTGTGACGGTCACGCATCCGGACGCGCGCCGATTTTTTCTCACCCTGAGCGAAACCGTCGAACTGATCCTCGCTGCGGCCGCGCTGGACGATTCGGGAAAAATATTCGTTCCAAAGATGCGGGAACCTGTGAGAATTGCCGATCTTGCGTCGCGCATGATTCAGGAAGCTGGCCTGCAAACTCCGCGCGGCATCCAGATCGCCTTCACCGGGATGCGCCCAGGCGACAAACTGGAAGAAGAACTGTTCTCCGCGCAAGAATTACTGGAGCCCACAGGCGATGAAAGGCTGCGTCGGGTGAAGAGCTTTCCCCTCGACCCGGAGGAACTCGACGCGTCTCTCGACCGCATTTCTTCGAGCGTCGACCAGCGCAACCTGGCGGCTCTGATCGCCGAACTTGGCAAGCTTCTTCCCGAATATCAGCCGAGCGAAACATTGCTCGGACTTTTGAATCCTTCGCTGGCTTGAGAAAAACTTGAAACGTAAGATCGCCGTCATCACCACCTCTCGCGCCGACTACAGCCATCTCTTCTGGCCGCTGCGCGATCTCTCGGCGCATCCCGACGTGGATTTGAAGCTGATTGTTCTGGGATCGCACCTCTCGCCTGAGTTCGGCCACACCGTCCGGGAAATTGAGAAAGACGGATTTCCCATCGCCGCGCGCATCGAGTGTTTGCTCAGCTCGGATTCCGACGTCGGCATGGCCAAGACCATTGGCGTGGCCACGCTTAGCCTTGCCGATTGCCTCGGGGAGATCCGGCCGGACATTCTTCTGCTGATCGCCGATCGCTACGAAATGCTCGCTCCCGCTTCCGTCGCGCTCGCGCTGCGAATTCCCGTTGCGCACATCGAAGGCGGAGAAATCAGCGAAGGCGCCATTGACGACGCCGTTCGAAACGCGCTGACTAAAATGAGCCACATTCACTTCACTTCCACCTTCGAAGCCCGGCGCCGGATCATCGCCATGGACGAAGAAGAATGGCGCGTGCACCGCGCCGGTGCTCCGTCCCTGGACCATTTGCGGCGAGCGACGCTCTACATGCTTGAAGAGCTCGAATCGCGCCTGAAGATAAAACTGCAAAAGCCCGCGATTGTCGTGGCCTATCACCCCGTCACGATCGCCCGGGATACTATCCACGAAGCAGATGCGCTTTTTGCTGTGCTTGCCGCTCTCCCGAACCAAATTCTCTTCTGCTATCCCAACGCGGACGCGGGCAGCCGCGAACTCATCGCCCGCACGAAGGATTTCCAGTCTTCGCGCGAGAATTCGCACCTGTTCGTCAATCTCGATGCGCTCACCTATTGGAGCCTTCTCCGCCAGGCGGACGTTTTCCTCGGAAACTCCAGCAGCGGCATCATGGAGACGCCTTCCTTCGCTCTGCCGGCCGTTAACGTCGGTTTGCGCCAGCAAGGACGAGAGCGCGCGCAAAACATCATCGATGCCGCCGCGGAAACTCAGTCGATTCTGGAAGCGATGCGCACCGCACAAAGTCAGCAATTTCGAAATTCTTTGCTGAACATGGTCAATCCGTACGGCGACGGATTCGCCTCCGAAAAAATCGTACAGGTGTTGACCACCGTCCCCCTTTCCCAGGAACTCCTGATGAAACGCCATGCAACCATGCCTGCCGCGGATCGCTCTTTGGAATCACGCGCCCTCCGCCAATCGCAATCATGAGAATTCCTCTCTCCGCTCCGGACATCGCGGAATCGGATATCGCAGCCGTCGCCGCGGTGCTCCGCACTCCTCGGCTGAGCCTTGGTCCCAAACTGGAAGAGTTTGAGCAGTCCCTGGCGCGCTACATCGGGACATCACACGCGATAGCAGTCAATTCGGGTACCAGCGCGCTGCATCTTTGTATTCGGGCGTTGGGAATTTCGGAAGGCGACGAAGTCATCGTCCCCTCGTTCGCATTCATCGCGGTTGCCAACGCATTGCGCTACGAGAGAGCCACGCCCGTTTTCGTGGACATCAATCCGCAAACACTGAATCTCGACCACAACCGGATCGAGGAAGCCATCACACCGAAAACTCGCGCCATCATTCTCGTCCATACCTTTGGATCTCCCGCGGCGCTCCCCGAAATTTTGCAAATTGCCCGCCGCCGCAATCTCTTCGTGATCGAGGACGCTTGCGAAGCCATCGGTGCCGAATATGACGGCCGCAAAGTGGGCTCCTTCGGAGACGCCGGCGTCTTTGGCTTTTACCCGAATAAACAAATCACCACCGGCGAAGGCGGCGCAATCGTCACAAACAACGTGAAGGTCGCGGCGCTTGCGAGCAAATTAAGAAATCAAGGGCGGGGTGATTCGAATGAATGGCTCCAGCATGAAGAGCTGGGCTTCAATTATCGAATCTCGGAATTGAATTGCGCCCTTGGCTTCGAGCAGCTCAAACGCATGGAAGCGATTCTCGAGCGGCGTGAAACGATCGCCCGCGGTTATCACCAGCGGCTGCAAAATCATCCGCAGTTGGAACTTCCTGCCATCGAACTGCCTCGCCGCCGCATCAGCTGGTTTGTCTACGTCGTCCGTTTGCGCGAGGGCTTCACTGCGGTCCATCGCGACCGGCTTTTTAGGGAGATGGCTTCGCAGGGGATCGCTTGCGGAAGGTACTTTGCGCCTATTCACCTGCAGCCCGCCTATCGGGCGCAGGCCCATCGCTGCATGGGCCTAGCCAATACGGAGTCCATCGCGCCGCGGACCCTCGCGCTGCCATTTTTCAATCGGATTTCGACGGAACAAATCGAGGAAATCTGCCAAAGGCTCGAAGAAGCACTTCGCAAATTGCGGTCGTAATCTCCGGCCAGTCGCCAGTCATTGATTCCAGGATTCAGTTAAACCGCACCTTGATATCCGGCCGCTTTTCCAGGTGCACCGAATCGATGAACCGCACTTGCCGCTCGTCCAGCGTCAGGATCATGGAGCTCGTTCGAATGCCTTCGCCGAAGAACCGCACGCCTTTCAGCAGGTTTCCGTCCGTCACACCGGTGCAAGCGAAAATCATTTTTTTGCCCGGTGCCAGGTCTTCCGTGTCGTAAATGCGCTTCGTGTCCTTCACGCCCATTTTCGCCAATCGCTCCGCATGTTCCGGCTTGCTCACCACCAGCCGCGCAAGAATCTGTCCGTTCAAGCAGCGCAACGCCGCCGCGGTTAGTACGCCCTCGGGTGCGCCCCCCGTACCCATCACGGCATGTACGCCAGTGCCGACAACGGCGGCGGAAATACCCGCCGAAAGGTCGCCATCGCCGATCAGCCGGATGCGCGCTCCAGCGGCGCGTATCTCTTCGATGAGTTTCTCGTGCCGCGGACGGTCCAGCACCACCACTACCAAGTCCTCCACGTCGCGTTCCAGCCTCTTGGCGATCGACTTCAGGTTGTCCAGGACTGGAGCATCCAGATCAACCGCACCTTTGCACGACGGCCCAACCACCATTTTTTCCATATACAAATCCGGCGCGTGCAGCAGTCCGCCGCGGTCGCTCGCCGCCAGCACCGCAATGGCATTTGCCGCGCCGGTCGCGCAAAGGTTCGTGCCCTCCAAAGGATCTACGGCGATGTCCACCTGGGGAAAAAGGGCTTTCGGCGCGTGCGTTGCGAGTCCGACTTTCTCCCCGATGTAAAGCATGGGCGCTTCATCGCGCTCGCCTTCGCCGATCACGATCGTCCCGTCAATCTCCACCGAGTCCATCGTCTTGCGCATGGCCTCGACGGCAACTTCGTCGGCATGGTGCCGGTCCCCGAATCCCATCGTGCGCGCCGCGGCAATCGCCGCGTTTTCCACCACGCGCAAAAATTCCAGGCTCAGTTGTTCTTCCATTCTCGTGTCCTTCCAAAATCGGCGGGAGTTCACCAGCGCCGGGATCCTGCCGGCGATTTTCTCGAGGCCTCACCCACCCCATGCGCGCGCCATCATAAGCCAAAGCAGAGTTGCCAGTCGACAAATTACGCTTCCAGAGCCGTCCCTCGCGTCAGGAAAATGTCCCCGTGCTTATGGTGTGCAAGTCTCGGCTACAATGCTGCGCGGAGGATTCATGTCCAAATCGCGCAGGCAATTCATAGCACACAGTTCGCTGGCGGTCCTCGGTGCCGCCGTCGCCACTCGCAGCGGCGCACAGGATCGTGCCGCGGAGAACGCGCAAGACCCCGCGCAACTCCCGCCTGGCGCACCGCCTGCCTTCGGCACCGGACCCGCCGTCGGCCCTGCGGTGACGCCCGCGACCTTCGCTGAAGCAGAAAAGCTCGTGCAGGTGGAATTTACCAGTGCTCATCGCGTCCAGGCGGCAGACTCCTGGCGCGTCAACATGGCTTCTCTCTACGAACGCCGCACTGGTCCCCACAGCGTCGCCCTTGAGCCCACCCTCGCGCCATGGTCGCGCTACGTTTCCGTTCTAACCGGCCAGTCCGCCGGCCCGCAGCGCGATCAATTCATCCGCGCCAAAACCGATCCCGGTCCCTTGCCCGCCAATGACGCGGACATCGCCTTCGCTCCGGTCACGCAGCTCTCACAATGGATCGAGCAGCGCAAGCTCTCGTCAGAGCGCCTCACACATATCTATCTGAAGCGCCTCGAGCAATTTGATCTCAAGCTGCGCTGCGTTATCACCCTCACGCGCGAGCTTGCGCTCGCTCAGGCGAAGAAGGCCGATCAGGAAATCGCCGCCGGAAAATACCGCGGGCCTCTTCACGGCATTCCCTGGGGCGGCAAGGATCTTCTCGACACCGCCGGAATCCCCACCACTTATGGCGCCGAGCCATTCCGCAATCGTGTTCCAAAAGACGATGCCGCCGTCGTCAAGCGGCTCCACGCCGCCGGCGCCGTGCTCGTCGCCAAACTCAGTCTCGGCGCTCTTGCCCTCAACGATATCTGGTTCGGCGGACAAACCATGAACCCCTGGCTTCCTGAAGAAGGTGCCTCCGGCTCCAGCGCCGGCCCGGGTGCTGCCACGGCCGCGGGTCTGGTCGGCTTCTCCGTCGGCAGCGAGACCGGCGGCAGCATCATCAGCCCCAGCATGCGCTGCGGAATCACCGGATTGCGCCCCACCTACGGCCGCGTGCCTCGCACCGGCGCCATGACGTTGTGCTGGTCGCTCGATAAACTCGGTCCCATGACGCGCACCGTCGAGGACGCCCTCCTCGTCCTCCAGGCCATCACCGGGCCCGACCCCGGCGATGTCTCCAGCGTCCCGAGCCATTTGGATTTCGACGCCGGCGCCAGTATCAAGGGGTTGCGCGTCGGCTACTTTCCCTCGTGGAGGAAGGAGAGTCCCGCTACCGACGTCGATCGCGCCGCGCTCGCAACACTTCCGAAGCTCGGCCTCGTTCCCGTCGAAGTCTCTCTACCGGACTGGCCGTATAACTCGCTCAACCTGATTCTCTTCGCCGAAGGCGCCGCAGCTTTTGAAGAACTCACGCTCAGCAACGGCGTGGATCAGCTTAAAGTCCAGACGCCTGACGCGTGGCCCAACCTTTTCCGGCAGGCGCGTTTCCTCTCCGCCGTGGATTTTGTCCAGGCCGACCGGCTTCGCCGCAAAGTAGCCCAGGAAATGGCCCGCATCTTTTCGCAAGTGGATCTTTTGCTCGTCCCATCGCTGCGCGACGAAATGCTTACCATCAGCAACCAGACAGGCCATCCTTCGCTCACCCTCCGCGCCGGATTCGTCGAAGTTTCCGAAGCGCGCACGGATTGGGCGCCCGATCCGAAAAATCCTTTGCCAAAGTTTTCTCCGCCGCGGCGCGTGCCGCACGGCGTCACCCTGATCGGCCGCCTCTTCGAGGAAGGCACTCTTTGCCGCGTCGGCATCGCCCTGGAGCGCGCCTTTGCCGTCGCCGCCGAACGTCCTCCAGGGTTCTGAAAGTCCCAAAGGCGTTCGCGCGTATTGAAACTTGAGGCGAAGTGTTCCCCGGTCGGGCGGCGGGGTGTATATTGCCTGTCAGCCCAAAACTCAACCCGAATTTCAGGTTCCTCCAGAGAGAGACCATGTCACACACTGCTCCGTACCCCGTTTCTACCGCTTCCCAAAGCGCAGTCTTGTCTCGCGTCTCTGCGATCTCCTGGTACGTCTGGTGCGCTGCTATCGCGGTCACGTCCACCGCCTTCGGCCTCTATTGGGATATTTCCTGGCACACTTCCATCGGCCGCGACACTTTTTGGACCCCCGCGCACCTTTGCATTCACTTCGGTGCGATTCTCGCCGGGTTTTCCAGCACCTATCTGATTCTCTCCACCACATTCGGGAAAAACCGCGCCAGGCGCGAATCCTCCATCAAGGTCTGGGGATTTTACGGCCCGCTCGGAGCCTTCGTTGCCCTCTGGGGCGGCCTCACCATGCTCACCTCCGCGCCTTTCGACGATTGGTGGCACAACGCCTTTGGCCTCGATGTCCAGATTCTCAGCCCGCCACATGTCGTCCTCATCCTCGGTATTTTCATTCTGGGTTTGGGTGGACTGTTCTTGATTATCGCGGAGATGAATCGCGCCAACGAGCAGACTCGCGCCAGCCTGAACCGCATCTTTCTCCTCGTCGGCTGCATGCTCACGATTCTCCTCTTGATGCTCATCACCGAATACACTGGGTACACGCAATCGCACAGCGCAATCTACTACCGCGCACTGGCTCTGGCGATGCCGCTGGTTCTTGTGGGTATCGCTCGTGCCTCTGGTTACAAGTGGGCCGCCACGAAAGTAGCGCTTATTTATTTTGTACTTTGGCTGCTCGCGCTCTGGCTCGTTCCCCTGGTGCCCGCCGAGCCGAAACTCGGTCCGGTCTACACTCGAGTCACCCATCTGGTGCCCTTGGAATTTCCCATCCTGCTCTTTGCCGGTGCCGCTGCGTTGGATTTTCTCCTGGATCGGCTGGCGGGCCGCAAAAAATGGTTGCAAGCCGCCGTGGCCGGTGCGGGCTTTCTGCTCGCGATGATCGCCGTCCAGTGGCCCATGGGAAAGTTTCTGATTTCACCGCTCGCCGAGAATCGCATTTTCGGCACGAACTATTACTCGTACATGGAGCCGCCCAGCAGCTATCATTTCAACCATCAATTTAATTTTTACGAGCACTCGCGGGCGCAATTCTGGGTTGGAATGCTCATCGCTTTTGCCGCCACTTTTGTCATGACCCGCATCGGCCTCGCCTGGGGCGATTGGATGCGCCGGGTCAAGCGGTAAGTCCATGAAGCGCGCCTTCCTGCTTTTCCTCACCGCGTGTGTCTTTCTCGTGCCGCTTAGCCGGGCCCACGTCGGCAGCCCCGATGTTTTCTACGAAGGCATGGCGGGACCTTACCGGCTCTTCGTGACCGTTCGAACGCCGCCGATGGTTCCGGGCATCGCCGAAGTGGAAGTCCGCGCGCTCGACGGAAACGTAACCGACATTCGTATCGTGCCGTTGCGCGCGGTGGGAGAAGGATCGGAGTACGCTCCTCCTTCCGACCGCATGGAGCGTTCGCAAGCCGACGCCCAATACTTCACCGGAAAACTTTGGCTGATGGCTTCAGGCGCCTGGCAAGTGCGCATGGAGGTTTTTGGATCGCAGGGCAAGGGTGAAACAGCGGTGCCCGTCCCCGCCGCCGCGCGCCGCACCCTGAGAATGCAGAAAAACACAGGAGCGATCCTCCTGGGGTTGATGTTTTTGCTGGTAACCAGCCTCATCGCCATCTTTGGCGCCGCCGCGCGTGAAAGCCAATTGGAACCCGGCGCCGCGCCTTCCACTCCTCAACGCCGGCGTGGACGCATCGCCATGGCTCTCACCGCGGCTGCGCTCGTCGCCGTTCTTTTTCTGGGAAACATGTGGTGGGACGCCGCGGCCAGCGGAAGAGCCGACCTCATGATGTACAAACCGCCGCCGGTCGAAGTCTCCCTGCAAAATACAAATGACCTCGTGCTCAAGATGGGTTTTTCCTCCTGGCACGACCGCCGCAAGGAAATGCTGCTCAATAAGATCATCCCCGACCACGGCCACCTCATGCATCTCTTCCTGATCGGCTTGCCCAATCTGGATCGCTTTTATCATCTGCATCCGGACCAGACAGCGGCGGACACTTTCGCGGAACGATTGCCCGCCGTGAGTGCAGGGGACTACGCCGTCTTCGCCGACATCGTTCGCGAATCCGGTTTTCCAGACACCATGACCGCGCGCATGACACTGCCCGACGTCCCCGGCAATCCTCCCGCCAGCGATGATTCGGAAGCAATCGTTACCTATCTCTCCGAAGCCTCCGACGCAAGACAGCCCGCGACTGGTTTGACATTGCCGGATCATAGCCGCTGGGAGTGGGTTCGTAACGGTCAGACCATTCACGCGCGCCAGCCCATGCTTCTGCGTTTCCGCATTTTCGATAAAGACGGCAAGCCCGCCTCCGACCTCGAACCCTACATGGGAATGGGAGGGCACCTGGTCATCGTCAAGCGCGACCTGACCGTCTTTGCCCACGTCCATCCTTCCGGCTCCATGCCGATGGCCGCGCTGATGCTCCTGGAAAAAGAGCCGGCCGGTGCCGGAAAGGAGATGGCCGCCATGCACGAAGCCCCCATGCCCCCCGAAGTCACCTTTCCCTACGGATTCCCCGACTCCGGGGACTACCGCCTCTTTGTCCAAGTCAAACGAAACGGCAGCGTCCAGACCGTCGCCTTCGACACCCACGTCTACCCCTAGCCACGCATGCCCTATAACCCCTGTCTGGGGAGCATGTTACGGCGGGATGACGCTCCCGCCAATCTTTTATCTTGACCTTTATTAACCCATCAGATACTATTAGCGTCGTATAACTTTGTTTTTAGAGTTCGGCAGCTCAGTTGCCGCTTTTTCGCACTCACCATGTCTCGTGCGCAATCCTTTGCTCTATCAGCTACCTACGCACTCTTTCGCTCTTGTCCCCAAAGTGAGAAATCGTAAGTGCTTTCGATCCACGCTCTTGCGCACTCTTGCAACTCAAGAGTGAAGACTAAGTCCTGTAAAATCAGGCGCTTCCACACTCTTTTCAAAACAGGTGGGTGGGTGGGGGTGCTGGGTTCGCAGTATCTAAAGTCTCACTTGAAGTTCGCCCCGAAGCCGCAGAAAGGCAAGGCTTTGCGCGCGGCTTAGGCCAAATCCTTCTCCACCACCGCCAAACTCGAACATGTCTTATCGAGAGATTTCAGCCCTGCCAGGAGTCACGAGTCACTTCTACCTCAACGGTTGCAGTTTCGCATTCACCAGTGCCGAATCATTGAATTCCGTCTTGTCACCCGGACCCTTGCCCGTAACCGGTAGCAGCCGTGCCGAAAGCGGCTTGTGCCACTTGAACGCCAGGCTGGCCATGTCCCCGATGATCAACGAAAGCTGGTCCACGGTAATGTCCCCCGGCAGCGGAATCGTGTCCAGCCCTGTGCCGCACACCGCGGAATAACTCAGAAGCGCATCCAGTCTGATGACTCCCTCGCTCCAGCGCTGCGCCAGCCGCGTATCCTCCAGGACCGGCAGCATCAAGCCGGAGTATCCGGTCTGTTTCACTTTGACGTCCTTGATGGCCGCCGTGATCGTCGCCGCCGCCGTCAGCGTTCCGCTGTACCCGACGGGCAGCGTCGTCAGGTTTTCGATGGCCGCTCCGATGGAAACGTCCCCCGCCGGCGCGGGCGAGAGATCGATGCCCATATAAGCCCAGCCTGTCTCCTGGTCCACGCGTCCCGCATGCCGCTCGATATCGAACGCGCTGCTCGCCAGCAAATCCGTCAGCCGTTGCTTGGCCGTCGCCAGGTCCGGCGCATCCTTAAAAGCTGCGGCCACCACATTCGCCGATTCCAGCGCGATCGCGAACTGGTGTCCGAATCCTGTGTGATACGCCGCGGGGAAAAACGGAGTCAGCGGCGGCACCATGGCAATCGCCGCAAAATGAAAATTGCCCTGGCTGCGTTCCGTAGCCTCGAGTTTCTTGATCACTCGCGCCGCTGCTCCTACGGCCTTCCAGCGCACGCCCTCTTCACCGGCGACGACCACAGTTGCGTTCAGCGTTTTCGTCTTGCTCAGGATTTCCCCGAGCAGGTCGGCTTGTGCATCGCTGTCGCCGGCGTTGAGCATCGCCGGCCCGATCGCCGCCGCGAATTTTTCCTTCACCGCCAGCGCGTCGTATTCCTTGAAAAACGCCACGGCCTGCTCCGTCGTCAGCCCCTTGGTGTACTCCGGAAACGGTTGCGTCGCGATCCGGATCGTTTGCACCTCGTACCCGCGCGATTCAAAAGTGATCTGCGCCCGCCGCAACATCTTCAACGCATCCGCAATCTGCTCCTTGTATTGCGCGCGATCCAAATTGATAAACGCCGTAATCGCCCGTATCTTTGGCTTCGCCGGGTCCGTCGCGATCTTCTGTTGCGCGCTCGCAGGGCAAACACAAATCGCCGTGGCGAAGAGCAAAATCGAAATGAGCTGGCGAAAGCGGACGCTGGCACGAGTATTCATGAGAGTACTCCTGTAGGGGCACGATATATCGTGCCCCTACAGCTTACAGGATTCAGAGCGGGTGAAAATGGGTCGTCCGATCTGTAGCGCGCGTGTCTGGCCGGCACATTTCGTTGCCGACGAGCTCTACACGTACGCGGCGATGCCGGTGATGCGCTCGCCGATCACCAGCTTGTGAATGTCGTTGGTGCCTTCGTAGGTGAACACGCTTTCGAGATTGTTCATATGGCGCATGATGCAATAATCGTCGACGATGCCGTTGGCGCCGAGGATGTCACGGGCTTTGCGGGCGGTATCCAGCGCGATGCCCACGTTGTTCATCTTTAGCATCGAGATGTGCGAAGGATCTACTTTTCCGTTATCTTTCAACCGTCCGACGTGCAACGCCAGCAATTGTCCCTTCACGATTTCCGTGATCATCCACGCCAGTTTTTCCTGCACCAACTGGTGCGATGCAATGGGCTTATTCGCGAACTGCTTGCGCGTCTTCGCATACTGCAGTGCCGTGTCGTAGCACGCCATCGCTGCGCCCAGCGCACCCCAGCCGATTCCGTAGCGCGCCTGGTTCAGGCAACTCAGTGGTCCTTTCAAGCCGACCACGCCGGGCAGAAGATTTTCTTCTGGGATTTCGCAATCGCTGAACGACAGCCCCGAAGTTACCGAAGCGCGCAGGGACCATTTTCCGTGCACGTCCCAGGTTTTGAATCCCGGTGCGCCTTTTTCAACCAGAAATCCCCGAACCTTGTCGTCCTCGGCTTTCGCCCACACCACCGCGATGTCCGCGATCGATCCGCTGGTGATCCACATTTTTTCGCCATTCAAAACAAATTTGCTGCCCTTCTTCACCGCGCGCGTAAGCATCCCGCCCGGGTTCGATCCGAATTGTGGCTCTGTCAAACCGAAGCAACCGATCGCTTTGCCCTGCTGCAAAAGCGGCAGCCATTTATTTTTCTGCGCATCGCTGCCATAAGTGAAAATCGGATACATCACCAGCGCGCCCTGCACGGAAACAAAACTGCGCAGCCCGGAATCGCCGCGCTCGAGCTCCTGCGTCATCAAGCCGTACGCGACATTGGACATTCCCGCGCAGCCATAACCGTGCAGATTTGCGCCGAAAAATCCCAGCTCGCCGAGTTGCGGAACCAGGTGTTTTGGGAAAGTCGCTTCGCGGCTGTGTTTTTCGATGATGGGAATAATTTCGTTTTCGACGAATTGCCGCGCCGTCTGCCGCACCAGTTTCTCTTCATCGTTCAGCTGCGAATCAAAATCAATAAAATCCACTCCGCCGTATCCCGCCATAATCGCTCCTCGCGCCGCGTGTCCCGCTAAAGTGTAGCAACCCGCTTGAATCCCCAGCAACCACACCCAACCCAGCGCGTTCAAAATTCTGAGACACTCGCTTGACGCGGCGCGATGCAGCGGCGAAACTTTCTCTCTGGCTTTCCAATCCACGAGGATCCGTGCCGAAGAAAACTTTGGCGTCTGCGAAAAAGGAAAAAACGCCACGCAGGAAGCCGCTGGCGACCCAGCCGCAAATCCTGATCTTTGATGTGGACGGCGTGCTCGTGGATGTGCGCGGCACGTACTGGCGGTCGGCTCTCGATACCGTGCGATATCTAACCGGCAAGCGCGTCACGTTTGCCGAGCTGCACCAGTGGAAGAGCAAACCGGGCTACAACGACGACTGGAGCATGGTGTCGGCGTGGGTGAGTTCGCTGGGCCATCCCACCACGTATGAGAAGGCGCGCGAAGCGTTTGAGAAATTCTATTGGGGGACGGATGGGAAGCCGGGGAACGTTCGAAACGAAAGACTGATCGTCACTCCGAAGCAGATCGAGCGGTGGGCGCGGCGGTTTGAACTGAATCTTTTTACCGGGCGCACGCGGCAGGAATTTTCGTTTACGTTCGAACGCTGGCCGGCGACAAAATATTTTCGCAACGTCATCACCATGGACGACGCGAAGAAAAAACCGCATCCGGAAGGCCTGCATAGAATTCTTGGCAACCGCGATCCCGCATCCGCGCTCTACCTCGGCGATAACATTGATGACGCCCTCGCCGCGCGGGATGCCGGTGTCCCGTTCATGGCTATCATCGCGAAGGGCGAACACCGCTTTCGCCAGCATGCCGCGCGCTTCCGCGAACTCGGCGCGCTCGCTCTGCTTCCTCGCGCCACGAATCTCAACGCCTGGTTGAAGTAGATGCGTTGCAGACAAGAACCGGCGAACAGCGGCGGGCCACACTCAGAAGCGTTTAATTCATAAGGGCTTCGTAATATTGGAAGAAATTCGCTTCCGCCAGCACGTACCAGGTTCCTTCGCCGGTCCGCGACAATCGGAAATAGCGGACGGCGGGTCCGCTGGACGGCGGTCCGCCGTCCACGCTGACTTCTACTTTGGCGATCATGCTGTGGGGCAAACCGTGTGCAGAGAGAGTTGTGAGCTCAATGTTAGGGATCGTGGCCGCGGGAGACTCTATTTGCACCGGCAAACCGGCGCGATATTCCTCGACGCGTTTTGCCAAGTCTTTAGGTCCCAGCCCCTGGTATTCCCGGATCAGACGTTCACGAACGGCATCGCGCCCCGCTTCATCTACCGTCTGAAATCGAGTGGCGGTGCGGTAGCCCATTACTGCCAGAAAGGCCAGGCCGGCCGCCACCGCCATCCAACCCTTCAACTCGAAGCGTATTTCATCCAAGGCAAGGTCCCCACCCCACGCATTCCCGGGTCTATGGTCATCTTCTCGCAGTCTGGATGCGGCGCGATATTGGGTGGAAAATGTGAAATCAAAGCAGCAACATCACTAGAACGAGTAAGCTATAGGATCGTGCATCACGGGGCCGCGTGCTCGCGCAGCGGAGGAACTTTTTGCGACCGCGGCGGGAATCACGAGATAGCCCTCTTGAAAGTGCGTTGGGGCTATCCATGAAAGTCATGTCCTTCGCCAGGCCGATAATCGTTACCATTCTCGCTGGAATTCTCCTCGCGGCCCCCATGAGGATTCGCGCACAGTCGCCTCCAGGTCCGATGACGGGCGCGCCGCCTCAGCCGGTTCCCGCGGCTGCGGCCAAGCCAGCGGCGCCGCTGCCGCCGCCACGCACAACGATCCTCGGCGCGTGGAAACTCAATCGCGATGAAAGCGACGACGCCAGCAACAGGACGCAAAACTCCAGCGGCTCGAACAGCGGAGGTACCGGCAGACGCGGCGGAATCGGCATTGGCTATCCTGGCGGTGGCGGAGGACATGGCGGCTACGGAGGGCGCGGCGGGGAGAGCGACGACGAGCGGCAGAAAATGCATGCGCTATTCACGCCGGCGAACACTATTGCGCTCTCGATGACCGGGGCGGAAGTCGACCTGGTGGATGATCGTGACCGCAAGCGCGCGTTTGTGACCGACGGGAGGAAGCTGCAAAAATCCAAAGATGATAATTATCAGGAAATCGCCGCCAAGTGGGAAGGCAACAAGCTGGCCACCGAAGAAAAGGATCCCCACGGCAACAAGATGAGCCGCACGTTCGAGCTTTCCGAGGACGGCCGCCAACTTTACGAAACGCTGCACATGACCAGCGGCCGCAACAACACTCCGCTCGTAATCCGCTTCGTCTACGAAATTCCCCCACAGACGGAAGCCCCGCGGAAACAATAATTGCGTTTTGCGATCTGAAGCAAAAGAGCTTGATCGTTCCCGCAGCATTGAGCGCCAAGCCTCAGGATTGAGATACAATCCGCACACTGATTTACGGAAGAGGATGGCGCCGGTCGCGTTGACGGAAGTTGCTGTGGATGCTATAAAATATCATTTCGAGTCGGCAGCGTTAAGCCCACCGTAGTCCTCGTTATGTGCGACCGCAGAGCGGTCGATGTTAAGTGTGACCGCGAGGCGGTCATACGCCCTGGGTAGGGGCGCGGGGTGGCTGCCAGCCGGTAGGTTCCGATCAGCTCGGGGCCACACGTGACGGGGTTAGGCGAAACAATTCGATGCAACAGATTGTTCACCAGCTAGGCGAACTGTTCCTTCAGGCTGTGCCTACAGTCCTGATCATCCTGCTTTTTTACTTCATTTTACGGGCGATTTTCTTCAAACCGCTGCTGGCGGTGATGGCGGAGCGCGACGCGCGCACGCTGGGGGCGCAAAAGGCCGCCGAAGCCGCGCAAGCCGCTGCCGGCGAGAAGGTGAAACAATATCAGGAAGCGTTGCGGCTGGCCCGCGCGCAGGTGTACGCCGAGCAGGAAGCTGCGCGCAAGAAGCTGCTCGACGAACGCGCCGCGCAGCTCAAAGAAGCGCGCACGAAAGCGTCGGGTGAAGTGAACGCCGGCAAGGAGCGCGTTGCGGGAGAACTGGCTGCGGCGCGCCGCGAGATTGAAACCACAGTCGGTTCGCTGGCTGCGGAAATTGCAAAGCGCGTGTTGCAAAATCCTTCGCGCCCCGGCGCTCCCGTGGGAGAGGCTCGATGACACGAAATCGCCATTTTCTTTTTGGCGCGGGCGCGCTATTTGTGTTGCTCTTCGCGGTGGTTGGCGTGCATGCCGCCGAAGAAGGTGGCGGCAATCCAGCGCTGGAAAGCGCGACGGAGATTTTCAAGTGGATCAACTTTGCCATCGTCGCGGGATTTATTTTGTGGCTGTGTTTGAAGAAGGCTCCTGGGTTTTTCAGCGGACGCGCCGCGGCCATCAGCTCGGCGATTACGAAAGCGACCGCTGCGAAGGCTGCGGCTGATGCGCAACTGCGCGAGGCGGAAACGAAGCTCGCGAATCTGCAGAAGGAAGTGGCGGAACTACGCGCTTTTGCCGAGCGTGAATCCGCCGCGGAAGTGGCGCGGTTGCGCGCGGCCACGCTGACCGACGCGCAGAAAATTGCCGCTGCCGCAAAAGCGGAAATCGAAGCCACAGAACGCGCGGCGCGCCTGGCTTTGAAAGCGCTGGCGGCAAATCTCGCGGTGGATGGCGCGGAATCGCTGCTAGTGAAGCAGTTGAATCCGCAAGCGCAGGAAGCGCTTATCAGCAATTTCGTAAAAAGCCTGGAAGGGAGGCCGAATTGAAGTCCGCGAGCCTCCAGTACGCAAACGCTCTTGCGGACGTCGCCCTCGCGCAAGGCGCTGCTGAGCCGACGGCCAAGCAGCTTAGCGAATTTGGCGCGGCTTACGCGACATCCTTGGAACTGCGGACTTTTCTTGCTAGCCCGGCGGTTACGCAGGAACAGAAGCATGCGGTGATCGAAAAAATCATCGCGCGATTGGGCGCGAGCAAAATTATTCGCAATTTTCTTTTCATCATTGCGGACAGCCGTCGCACGCAGCTTCTCCCGGAAGTCATCGCGACCTTTCAGGAAGTGCTCCGGCAGCGGCAAGGTATTGCGGGGGCAGAGATTTCTTCGGCGGTGGAATTGAGCGCGGCGCAGAAAAAGGAGTTTGCGGCGACGCTGGCGAAGCTTACCGGGAAGAAAATCGAACCAAGATATTCGCTCGATGCGACGCTGCTGGGCGGAGCGGTCGTGCGCATCGGGGACACGATTTACGACGGTTCGTTGCGCAACCGGTTGAATGAAATGCGCGCGCAGTTGACGGCGGAGTAGAGCTTCACAGACCGAAACGGAAACGACGGAGCAGGCATGGCGAATATCAAGGCAGACGAAATCAGCAGCATTCTGCGCGAGCAGATCGAGAACTACGAGCAGACCGTTTCGGTGGACGAAGTCGGCGCGATCATCAGCGTAGGCGACGGAATTGCGCGCGTTCATGGGCTTGAGAAGGTCATGGCCGGCGAGATGCTGGCTTTTCCGCACAACGTTTACGGGATTGCGCTCAACCTGGAAGAGGAAGAAGTGGGCGTGGTGCTCCTCGGCGAATCGCAGGAATTGAAAGAAGGCGACGTCGTCAAGCGCACGAACACGATTATGTCCGTGCCGGTGGGAGAAGGGCTCATCGGGCGCGTGATGAATCCGCTGGGCGAACCGGTAGACGGCAAGGGACCGATCGTCGGGAAGCAGCGCAATGCGCTGGAGCGCATCGCTCCCGGCGTGCTGGATCGCCAGCCGGTGCGCGAGCCGCTGCAGACGGGCATCAAAGCGATTGACGCCATGATCCCCATCGGGCGCGGGCAGCGCGAACTGATTATCGGCGACCGTCAGACGGGAAAGACCGCCGTCATTCTCGACACCATCATCAATCAGAAGGGCGGCGACGTTATTTGCATTTATTGCGCGATCGGGCAGAAGCGCTCGACGATCGCACAGGTGGTGAAGACGCTGACCGACGCCGGCGCGATGGAGTACACCATTATTATCGCGTCTTCGGCTGCGGAGCCGGCTTCGCTGCAATACATCGCGCCGTACGCCGCGTGCGCGATGGGTGAGTATTTCCGCGATACCAAGCGTCATGCGATTACGTTCTACGACGATCTTTCGAAACACGCGCAGGCTTACCGCGAGATTTCTTTGTTGTTGCGCCGTCCACCGGGTCGCGAAGCGTTTCCCGGTGACGTCTTTTATTTGCACTCGCGCTTGCTGGAACGAGCGGCAAAATTGAACGACAAACTCGGAGGCGGCTCGCTGACTTCACTGCCAGTGATTGAAACGCAGGCGGGAGACGTCTCAGCCTACATTCCAACGAACGTAATTTCGATCACCGACGGACAAATTTATCTGGAAGCCGACCTTTTCAACGGCGGCATTCGCCCGGCCATCAACGTGGGCATTTCGGTCAGCCGCGTAGGCGGCAACGCGCAGATCAAGGCCATGCGCCAGGTGGCGGGTTCGCTGCGCTTGGATATGGCGCAGTATCGCGAGCTGGCGGCGTTCGCACAGTTCGGCGCGGACCAGTTGGACAAAGTTACTCAGGGGCAGCTCGCGCGCGGGCAGCGCTTGACGGAAGTTTTGAAGCAGGATCAATACGTGCCGCTGGCGGTGGAAAAGCAGGTGCTGATTCTCTATGCCGCGACGAGCGGGGCGCTCGACACGGTTCCGGTTGCCGAGATTCGACGGTTCGAAGGCGAGTTTCTGCAGTTTGCGGAGACCAACTATCCTTCGATCCTGAAGAATATCGCAACGAAGAAGGCTTTGGACGACGCGATCAAAGCGGAAATCAAGACCGCGCTGGATGCGTTCAAGGAGCGATTCACCGCAGCGGTGGCCGCGGCCGCAAAGTAGGAGCAAGCGCGTAACAATCGACAATGCCCACACTACTTGATTTCCGGCGCCGCATCCGCTCGGTGAAGAGCACCCAGCAGATCACCCGCGCGATGAAATTTGTCGCAGCGGCGAGATTGCGACGCGCGCAGGAAGCGGCACTGGCGGCGCGGCCGTATGCACGGGAGTTGGCACGCGTGCTGCGGTCGACGATGTCGCGGATTGTGGAGCCGGAGCATCCGCTGCTGGCCGTTCGCCCAGAAGAAAGAATTCTGGCGATCGTGCTCACGGGCGAACGCGGACTGGCCGGCGCTTTCAATACAAATATCTTGCGTAAGGCCAACGAATTTTTCAGGGGACACAAGGGCAAGAAACTCTCCGTTATTCCGGTCGGCAAGAAGGGGCGCGACTCACTGAAGAAGGCGGGTTTCAACCTCATCAGCGAATACATCAACGTCCTTGCGAAGGTGGAGTTCGCCACGGCTCGTGACATCTCCACCCTGGTGACGGATCTCTACTCGAAAGAAGAGATTGATTCCGTCTATATCATTTTCAGCGAATTCAAGACGGTGATGACGGCGAATCTTGTCGTTGAGAAGTTGCTCCCTGTGGAAGCAGTGCGCGAAGGCGAGGGAGCTGCCGCCGGCGGTACTTCTTCGCAGGTCGACTACATTTACGAACAGCCAGAAGAGCAATTGCTCGACAAATTGCTCCCGCGCTACATCGAGACGCAAATTCTGCGAGCCATGCTGGAATCTTCGGCGGCCGAGCACGGTGCGCGCATGACGGCGATGGAATCGGCGACGAAAAACGCTGGCGACGTCATTGAGGCTTTGACGCTGCACATGAACAAAGTGCGGCAGGCGGCGATTACGAAAGAAATTATCGAAATTGTGAGCGGCGCATCCTCCACCGCTTAGGAGACAGTATGGCAGAGAAATACGCAAACGTGGGACACGTGGTGCAGGTCATCGGACCGGTGCTCGACATTCAGTTTGAGGCCGGGCATCTGCCAGCCATCTATAACGCCGTTCGCATTACCAGTGAAGGCTACAACGTTCCCGAGCCGCTCGACGTGACTGCCGAAGTGCAGCAGCACCTGGGTGAAGGACGCGTGCGCGCGATCGCGATGGAACCTGTAGAGGGCATGGTGCGCGGGATGAAAGCGCAAGACCTCGGCAAGGGCATTGAAGTTCCTGTGGGCCGGGCAACGCTGGGCCGCGTGATGAACGTGCTTGGGAAACCGGTGGATCAGCTCGGACCGATTGTCAGTAACACGCACTATCCGATTCACCGGCCTGCGCCGACGCTGGAAGATCAGTCCACGACGCTCGAAATGTTTGAGACGGGAATTAAAGTCGTCGACCTCATCGAGCCGTACCTCAAGGGTGGAAAGATTGGGTTGTTCGGCGGCGCAGGCGTTGGCAAGACCGTGCTCATTATGGAATTGATTCACAACGTGGCCATGAAGCACGGCGGCGTGTCCGTTTTCGCCGGCGTCGGTGAACGCACACGCGAGGGCAATGACTTGTGGCTGGAAATGTCCGAAGGCGGCGTCATCGTGCCGGGAAATTCAGAAAAATCGCGCGCGGCATTGATTTATGGACAGATGACGGAGCCGCCCGGGTCTCGGTTGCGCGTCGGCCTCACCGGCTTGACCGTCGCGGAATATTTCCGCGATGAAGAGCATCTCGACGTGCTGCTGTTTATCGACAACATTTTCCGTTTTGTGCAGGCGGGTTCGGAAGTTTCCGCGCTCCTCGGGCGTATGCCTTCGGCCGTGGGTTATCAGCCGAACCTCAACACGGAAATCGGGGAATTGCAGGAGCGTATCACTTCGACGAAGTCCGGTTCGATCACTTCAGTGCAGGCCATATACGTGCCCGCCGACGACTACACCGATCCGGCGCCCGCGGCGACGTTCGCGCACCTGGATGCCACGACCAACTTGAGCCGGCAAATCGTGGAGCGCGGAATTTACCCGGCGGTCGATCCGCTGGCCAGCTCGTCGCGCATTCTTGATCCGCGCATTGTGGGTGCGGAACACTACGCGGTCGCGCGTGGCGTGAAGGGCATCCTGCAGCGCTACAAGGAGCTGCAAGACATCATCGCGATTCTCGGTATTGAAGAACTTTCCGACGAGGACAAGCGCACCGTGGCGCGCGCACGCAAGATCGAGAAGTTTCTTTCACAGCCGATGTTCGTGGCCGCGCAGTTCACCGGTCTCGAAGGCAAGTACGTCAAGATCGAAGACACGGTGCGTAGCTTCAAGGAAATCGTGGAAGGCAAGTACGACGATATTCCTGAGCAGGCGTTTTATATGGTGGGCACGATCGAGGAAGCTCTCGAGAAGGCCGAAAAAATGAAGGCGAGCGCCTAGAGAAAAGATGCTTCCCGAATCCATCGAGCTAATCGTGGTCACGCCAGAGAGGCAGCTGCTTCGCCAGCGCACAAAGGAAGTGCAGCTTCCCGGCGCCGACGGCTACCTCGGGATTTTGCCGGGGCACGCGCCGCTGATCACTGAGCTGGGCATCGGAGAGCTGAGTTATCACGACATGAGCGGCAAGGAGTCTGTTCATCTGGCGGTCCTTCGTGGTTTTGCCGAGGTGTTGCCGGATCGCGTCACCGTTCTCGCAGAGACGGCCGAATTTGCCGCGGACATTGATATCGCCCGCGCGGAGGCGGCCAAGGCGCGCGCCGAAAAGCGGCTGGCTTCTGGAGATACGAATATCGATTGGGACCGCGTCACCGTCGCGCTGCAGCGCGCGTTGATTCGCATCCAGGTTGCCCGCAAGTATCGCGGCGTTCCCGTCGATTCCCGCTGATTACGCTTACAGCTCAGATGGAATACGATTTGCGACCAACCGCGTCCGGGCGCATCCAATATGGCAGAATAAGAACGTGGAACCCATTACCATCTACAGCACCACCTGGTGTCCCGATTGCCGGCGCGCAAAATCCTTTCTGAAGGAACGCGGGGTGCAATTTCAGGAAGTGAATATCGAACAAGATCCGGCTGGCGAAGAGATTGTCATCAAAGCAAATGACGGCAAGCGCGTAGTGCCGACCTTCGATGTCGGGGGCCATTTTTTTTCGTGCAGCCCGTTTGATGCGGAACAACTCGCCGAGGAACTCAAGATTCCTTTGAATCCGTAAACCCACCTGATTTCTTCCATTCCTAATTCCGTGCCACGCCCCGGGCCCACACGTCGGTTACATGCAAACCTTCATCGAGCAGCAGGATGTCGGCATCAGCGCCCGCGCGTAGCGAACCCTTCTTAAATTCAATTCCCAAGAGTGATGCTGGATTCAGGGTCAGCATGCGTACGGCATCCGTCAAGGGTATGCCCAGCGCTACGATATTTCGCAACGCGCGATCGAGCGTGAGGGTGCTGCCCGCGAGCGTTCCTTCCGCATTCCGGCAAACACCACCGCTGACCGTCACTTCGAATCCGCCGAGCATGTATTTTCCGTCGGGCATACCGGTGGCGGAGAGCCCGTCGCTGACGAGGGTGACGCGCGCTGCTCCCTTGGCCAGAAGCAGCAATTTCATCGCCGCTTCTTCAACATGGACGCCGTCGGCGATCAGCTCTGCATTGATATCCGGCGAAGTGAGCACAGCGCCGATGACGCCGGGATCGCGGTGGGTAAAGGGACGCATCGCGTTGTAGACATGCGTAGCGCTGTGCGCTCCCCGAGCCATGGCGGCGCGAGCTTGTTCGTAAGTTGCGTCGGTGTGGCCGATCGAAACGACCAAGCCGGCTTCCACGGCGGCGTCAATGCAAGGCGCAGCCCCGAGCAATTCCGGAGCGATGGTCAGGATTCGTGCATTCCCGGCGGCGGCCTTGAGGAACCGTTGCAGAGTGTCCGAGGATGGAAGCTGAATCCATTCGGCAGGATGGACTCCACGGCGCAACTTACTGATAAAGGGCCCTTCAAAATGAATACCGAGGATTTCCGCGCGTGGTTCAACCGAGTCATGCTGGTGCGCGATATAGCCGGCGATTCCTTCCACGGCACGGAGGGTTTCGTCCGTGCTGGCCGTTACGGTAGTGGCGACGAGGGACGTGGTGCCGTATTCGGAGACTTTGCGGGTGACGGCGCGCAACGCGTCGTTGTTTCCCTCCATGACATCGCGGCCACCGGCGCCGTGGATGTGCAAATCCAGAAAGCCAGGCACGGCGACCTTGTCGGTCGCGCGAACTTCCTGCGCTCCCGCAGGCAGAGTCATGCCGGCGCGCGGCCCGATGGCTTCGATCACGTCTTCGCGAATCAGAATGCCAGCGTCGTTGATTTCCGTGGACGGAGTAAGCGCGCGCGCGGCATGAATGAGAATGATGGACATGGCAGAGCAACATCGTAGCGGAAATAGTTCGCGGCACAAAACAAAACGGGCGGAGCCGAAGCCCCGCCCGTCCGAAACAGACAATTCGCGAACAGCTCTTACATGCTCTTGGCTGCGGCCATGTCAATGCTGGTGAGCTTGAGCGTGTCGCCATCCACGGAGCCTTTTACGGTTACGTGATGGCCGGCATGCGCCGCCACCTTGTCCTGAGCATCAACCACGTAGACTTTCTTGTCGGCGTCGTTGACGAACACGTACTTTGCGCCGTGTTCCTTGACGCACTTGGTGGTGCACTCGCCGGCCTTGTCATTCGCGCCCTTTACGCCACATTGGCTGTCCGAAATGTAGCCGGTCCATGAACCATCCGCCGCCATCGCAAGTGCCCCCGCGAAAAGCGCCGCTGCAACTGCCACTGCAAATCGTACTTTCATAATTCCCCCTCCCGAAAATCATTGCGGTTTTTGAATCCGCCGGGCCGCCCAGTAGCTTGGCACAGCGGGAGTCTGGTGTCCAGACACTTCCTGAAACCTACTACGGCGAGGTTTTATTCCTGGATGAGCAAAAACAAAAGAGGGAGGATCCTCTGGAATCCTCCCTCTCCGCTCTGCTCTCAAAGAGACAAACCAGCTCTTGAGGAACTGTCTTACTGCTGACCGGAGGTCGCCGTGCTCGCCGAAGTGGCGCCTGCCGCCTTTGGTACGCTCAGGTAGCCCGTGGCCGTGGACTTGGTGACTTTATTGACCACCAGTTCCAGCGCCGCGCGGGTTCCGCCGGTGTAGAAGAAAATCGGCTCGTTCACGGAGCGATCCTTCTTTTCGAAGTTGTTGTCATCCGCCAGCACATTGATGGTGTAGCGGTTCTTCTTGGTGTTGGTGTCTTTTAGTTCGATCTGGATGCTGCCGACCTTTGTCGCGCCGCCCTTGCGCTGCACAGTGAATTCAAAGTAGTCGCGCTGTCCCATGCGGCGGAGCTGGTCGATTTCATCGTGATTGCGGGCGATGAGCGTGCCCATTTCGCTGCGCGCCATCTGGATGCTGTTCTTGGTTGCGTCCAGGTCGCCCTTCACGCCGGTGACATCGCCGTTGAGCTTGTTAATGTCGTCAGTGCTCGCCTTGGTAGCCAGTTCAGCCTTCACGGAGGTCGCGAGGTTGTTGACCTTCTGATCGACCGCAACAGTGGCGCTCTTGTCCTGATTGCGCGCCTTGACCAGATCCGCGTGCGTAACATTCAATTTGTCTGTGACCACCTTAAGATCGCTCTGCAGTTGCTGGTTGATTTCGTCTTCCTTCGCCAGCCGCTGTGTCAAAGCATCGTTGGATTGTTTGAGCGTTGCCTGCGTGGTCTGCTCAGTGCTCTTCGCCTGATTGAGCGCGCTCCAGCCTACCCCCAGGCCGAGCAAAGAGATGCCGCCCAACACGGCCACTGCAAGTCCAACCCAACGGGGTGTGCCGGTGTTGGACGAATCTTGAAAGTCGCTCATAAACTTCGATCTCCTTTTGGCTTTCGCCTGATACCAAGGGAAGGTGCAAGCACCTCGCCAAAAGAGGTGGAGGAGTTCGTCGCCGTTGTAAAGTATTTATAGTCAGCAGGATAGCAAAGGTTCAAGGAGGGGAGGAAGGGGATTCTATAAGTACTAGTACCAGTAAAGATTACGCGGTCTTTTCCGCAAACGTAAATTTTGCTGAATTGGAACTCGGGTAATGGGGGCTATGACTCGGGATACAAAGGCAAGTGGGGAGAATAGCGTCTGAAGGCGGCTCACGTCCGTAAGTTTTAATCTTTTCAGTAAATTAGAGCTTGCTGAAACTAGGCGGCCCGGGGAGTGATCGCGCTTCCGACGGGGCGGTCGGTGGTAAAGTAGCGGTCCAGAGTGTTTATCGCGGCGTCAAAAACGAGGTGGCAATCGGAGCAACCTTCGAGATGGAGTTCAATCTCGGTCTCCACGCTTTCCGACAGCCGACCCTCTAAGTACCAGCAAATCAGATGAATAGTGTCGCGACAGCTCATAGCCCCCATCCCCTGGTGCCCAAAACTTACGGCAATGCTCGACCTAGGTGGTGCACTTCCGGCACCAAACTCAGTTTTTCTCAATGGAATAATTAACTGTTTTTAAATCAGATATTTAAGAACGGCTTCAAGGTTAGCCCGTTTTTCCAAAATGCAAATCTTCGAAAAGATTACACGGCCATGGTCTGAAATATGCAGAATTTCGGCAGAAGAGCCTTATCGCCGAGGAGTTATGGTCATTTCCCGCAATGCAGCGATGCGGTCTTCCAGCGGTGGATGTGTGCTGAAGAGCGAGGAGAACGTGCCGCCGCCGAAGAGCGGCTTCACGATGCATAGTGCCGAAATCGAGGGGGAGAGCGAAGTCGTTGGAATTCTTTGGTTGTAGGCGCCGAGTTTCTGGAGCGCGCTGATTAGGCCATAGGGTTGACCGACCATTTGTGCCCCCGTTTGATCGGCCGAATATTCGCGCGTTCTGGAAAGAAAGAGTTGCAACATCAGCGCGGCGAACGGCGCGAGAATGATCATCAGGATGGCGGCAATTCCCCCGCCTCCGCGGTCATCATCGCGATCCCTTCCATATCCTCCCAGGAGCATTCCCCAGCGGGCCATGCTGGCCAAATAGGTAATCGCACCGGCCATCGTCGCTGCGATCGAAGTGACGAGGATGTCGTAGTTTCGAACGTGAGAGAGCTCGTGGGCAATCACCCCTTCCAGTTCGTCGTCGTTCATCAGCTCGAGCAAACCCTGTGTTACCGCAACCGAAGCATGCTGTGGATTGCGGCCGGTTGCGAACGCGTTCGGGGCCGGTTCTGGAATCACGTACAGTTTAGGGACGGGAAGATTGGCTTTCGCGGCCAGACGCTCCATCACCGCGTAGAGCCGCGGCAATTGTTCTCGGGTAACAGGCTGGGCTCCGCTGGAAGCGAGGGCAATCTTGTCCGAGAAAAAATACGAGATTCCATTCATCAACACGGCGAAGGCAAGAGCTATTTTCAAGCCGTTTGGCCCACCGAGCGCGCCGCCCACAACTACCAGAAGCACGCTGAGCAGGATCAAGAGCGCACCGGTTCGTAGAATTTTCATGTCTGCCTCATCGCATCCATCCGTAAGAAACGCCTTGGTGTCTCCAGTTCGAACGAGAATGGAAAGTCTGCAAGCAAGCGATCCATCTCCGGCGCGATATTAGATTCCCGCGGCGGTCGCAGGTTTCTTTGCCGGTACGCGTTCGAAGCGCATGACTTCTTTCTGCCCATCGCGATCCACGCGCACGTGGTCACCCGGCAGTATCGTTCCTTGCAGGATCTGCATTGCCAATGGATCCTGAATCAGGCGTTGAATCGTCCGGCGCAGGGGCCGGGCACCATAGGCAGGATCGTAACCCTCGGCCAGCAAGAGATCGGTTGCGGCTGGCGTCAGCTCCAGCGTGATCTGCCGCTCCGCGAGCAGCTTCTCTACGTTCTTCAGTAACAGCCCGACGATGCCCTTCAACTGTTCTTTCCCGAGAGGGTTGAAAATCACGATTTCGTCGATGCGATTGATGAACTCCGGCCGGAACGAAGCACGCAACGCTTCCATGGCTTCCTTTCGCGCCAGCTCGGGATCTTTGCTCGACAATTCGAAGATGGCCGTTGACCCTACGTTGCTGGTCATCACCAGGACCGTGTTGCGGAAATCCACGGTGCGCCCTTTGCCGTCCGTCAGGCGGCCGTCCTCCAGAATCTGGAGCAAAACGTTGAAAACATCCGCGTGCGCTTTTTCGATTTCGTCGAACAAGATCACCGAGTACGGATGACGGCGAACCTGCTCTGTGAGCTGGCCGCCTTCTTCGTAGCCTACATAGCCTGGAGGCGCACCGATGAGCCGCGACACGGTGTGCTTCTCCATGTATTCGCTCATGTCGATGCGGATCATCAGCTTTTCGTCGTCGAAAAGAAACTCCGCCAGCGCGCGCGCCAGTTCGGTTTTGCCGACGCCCGTCGGCCCCAGGAAAATGAACGAACCGATCGGCCGCTTGGGATCAGAGAGTCCTGCGCGGCTGCGCCGGACAGCATTGGCTGCACGCGCCAAGGCGTCATCCTGGCCAACCACCCGCTGGCGCAAGCGCTCTTCCATGCGCACGAGCTTCTGCGCTTCGCCTTCCATGAGACGTCCCGCGGGAATTCCTGTCCACTTGCTCACGAGTTTGGCGATGTCCTCTTCGTCGACCTCTTCCTTGAGCATGGGAGAGTTTTTCTGCACCGAGGCAAATTGTTCCTCTGCTTGCTTTAGCTCGCGCTCCGCGGCGGCGATTTTGCCATAGCGGATCTCGGCTACTTTCGCGAGTTCGCCGGCGCGCTCGTACTTTTGTTCTTCCGCCTTCAGTTGCTCGATCTGTTCTTTCAGCTTGTGGATTTTGCCGATGGCTTCTTTTTCGGCTTGCCAGCGCGCTTTGCGCGCACTCGAATCCTCTTTCAGCGCCGCCAATTCCTTTTCGATTTGCTTGCGGCGCTCTTTCGAATGGGCGTCCTTTTCCTTCAAGAGCGACTGACGCTCGATTTCCAATTGCATGATACGCCGTTCGATCTCATCGATTTCGACAGGAAGGGAATCGATCTGCATCCGCAGACTCGCCGCGGCTTCGTCGATCAGGTCGATGGCTTTATCGGGAAGGAAGCGATCGGAGATATAGCGATGAGAAAGAGTCGCCGCCGCGAGGATGGCCGCATCCTTGATGCGAACGCCGTGATGGACTTCGTAGCGCTCCTTCAAGCCGCGCAGAATGGCGATGGTGTCCTCGACGGTCGGCTCGCTGACGAGCACCGGCTGAAACCTGCGCTCCAGTGCGGGATCTTTCTCGATATGCTTCTTGTATTCATTCAGCGTGGTGGCGCCGATGGCGCGCAGCTCTCCGCGAGCCAGCGCCGGCTTGAGCATATTGGAAGCGTCCATCGCGCCTTCCGCGGCTCCTGCGCCGACCAGGGTGTGAAGTTCATCGATAAACAGGATGATTTGCCCTTCGGCTTGGGTGATTTCCTTTAGGAGGGCTTTCAGCCGGTCTTCGAATTCGCCGCGATATTTCGCGCCGGCGACAAGCGCGGCCAGGTCCAGTGCCACAATGCGCTTGGTTTTCAGTACGTCCGGAACGTCGCCGGAAACGATGCGCTGGGCCAGGCCTTCGACGATTGCGGTCTTCCCAACGCCGGGTTCGCCGATCAGTACAGGGTTGTTTTTCGTGCGCCGCGCGAGAATCTGCATCACGCGCCGAATTTCCTCGTCGCGGCCGATGACCGGATCGAGTTTCGAACGTCGCGCCAATTCGGTGAGGTCACGCGAGTATTTTTCCAGCGCTTCGTAGGTGGCTTCGGGATTCTGTGAGGTGACGCGCTGCGTTCCGCGTACACCTGTTAAAGCCTGCAGAATCGCTTCGTATGAAGCGCCCTGGCGTTTCAGGAGCTGCCCGGCGGGATCGCGATCCTGTCCCGCGATTGCCAGAAACAAATGCTCGGTGGAGACATACTCATCCTTGAATTTGTCCGCTTCTTTAAACGCGCGCTCCAGCACTTCGTTCAAGGTCTTGCCCAGATGCTGCTGTCCAAATCCCTGGACTTTCGGCAACCGCCCGATCTCGCGTTCAATCTCCTGCGTCAGCGCTTCGCTTCGAATGCCCAACCGTGCAAGAAGCGGCGGCACCACGCCGTCGGCTTGCGCCGCGAGGGCTGCGAGCAAATGGATCGGCTCGACCTGCTGATTTTCGTGACGCGCGGCGACTTCCTGTGCGCTTTGCACCGCCTCCTGGGCCTTAAGGGTCATCTTTTCAAATCGCAACATAACAGCCTCAATTCCAGTGCCAGCTTAGAAAAAAGGGCCGGCATTTTTTGCCAGCCCCTAATCTACTGCTGCAACCTGGCTTTCTCCACAAATTACTTGCCGGCGGCAGCGGCCATCGCGGGATTCCCGACGTTGACCTTGATCTGCTTGGGCTTGGCTTCCTCGCGCTTCGGGATGCTCAGGGTCAGGACACCGTTCTGGTAGTCCGCCTTGATGGCTTCCGGATTCACGGTGTTGGCCAGTGTGAAGCTGCGGGCGAAGGAACCATAGGAGCGCTCGACGCGCAGGTAGTTCTCTTCGTTCACTTTCTTCTCGAACTTGCGTTCACCGCTAATCGTGAGGATGTTGTTCTCGACGCGGATGTCCAGATCCTTGGGATCGACTTCCGGGAGATCGGCCTTCACCACCAGCTCGTGTTCGGTCTCGTAAACGTCCACGGCTGGAGCCCAAGCGCTGAGGCTGGCTTCCGCGTCCGAGCGGCGAAAAGAGTCATTGAACAAGCGGTTCACCTGGTCCTGCAAAGTGGTTAAGCCGCGAGCGGGTTCCCAACGGGTAAGAATTCTCATGTGCGTTCACCTCCATTAGTGACTGCATCAGCATAATAAAACATGAGTGTAACGTTGTCAAATACAAATTTGAAGTTCAACTGAGTTTCTGCAACATGATGAAAATAAATATGTTAATGAAAAATGATGAAATTTTGACGTGCTTGCTGTCAGAACCTCTACAGGCACTCTAGCGTCCGATTCTAGTGGTTTTTAGTTTACTTTCTTGGTGTTAGGTGGATTGCTGCTAGACTCCCAATTTCATGCGACTGGACGAACTTGACTATCACCTTCCGGCTGAACGGATTGCGCAGAGACCGCTGGACCGCCGAGACGCCTCGCGTCTTCTGCTGCTTGAACGGTCTAGCGGCGCCTTCTCGAACCGAAAGTTTGGAGAGCTTCCCGATCTACTGGGCGGAAATGAACTCCTGGTGCTGAACAACGCGCGCGTCATTCCCGCGCGCTTGTTCGGGAGGCGGGCGGGAGTTCATTCGCAGCCGCCTTCTCGTTCCACGCGCTTGGAACATCTCACGGGGAAGGTGGAGATTTTTCTCACGCGTCAACTCGATCCAGTCACATGGGAGGCGCTGGTCCGCCCCGGGCGAAAGATGCATGTTGGAGAGCGCGTACTTTTTGGGGAAGGTGAACTTGAAGGCGAGGTTTTGGCACGAGGCGAACTTGGCGTGCGAACAATGCGATTCGCCTCACGCAACGAACTAAGCATTGACCAACACTTCGAGCGGCTGGGTCACGTGCCGCTTCCGCCGTACATCGATCGAGCGGATGAGACCGCAGACCGCGAACGCTACCAGACGGTGTTCGCCAAGCGGCCTGGGGCGATTGCCGCGCCGACGGCGGGGCTGCATTTTTCACCTGAAATTCTGGAAGAAATTCGTGCACGCGGTGTGGAGACTTGCGAACTGACGCTCAACGTGGGACTCGGAACATTTCAACCGATTCACAGTGAAACGCTCGAAGGCCACGTGATGCATTCCGAATCGTATGAGATTCCCGCCGCAACCGCCGAGCGCATCCAGGCCGCGCATGCTAAGGGGCGACCCATTGTGGCCATTGGCACAACCGTGGTGCGAGCGCTGGAAGATGCCGCGCAGCGCGCCGCGGACGCGGGTTCCCCGAATCTGGTCCTCGCCGGTGGAGCTGAAGCAGGCCTGTTCATCGTTCCAGGGTTCAACTTTCGGGTCGTCGAAGGTCTGCTCACAAACTTTCATTTGCCACGTTCCACGCTGCTCGGGCTGGTGTGCGCTTTTGCCGGCCGCGAGCCTGTGCTGGCGGCTTACGCGCATGCTGTTGAGGAGGGCTACCGATTTTATAGCTATGGCGATTGCATGTTTATTCGTTAGCGGGGATCTAGACGGATTAAATTGCGGCAGAGAATCCTAAAATAGTTGCGGAATGGCCGGGTACACCTATCGCGAAGAAGCAAAGAATTCCAATTGCTCTTACATCTGGGTCTAGCCTATTCGAAAGCCAAACAGGGTACAGACAAGCAGGGAGGCCGCAGCAGAGTGCAGCCTCCCTCTCGTCCCTGGAAAAGGAGTCACGGAATCTCCCTGACTATTCGCTGAAAACAAAAACACGCGTTTGGCCGGCAAAGCGGACTTCCTTCACCTGCCCGTTCTCGCTGATCAGCAAAGAGTCATAGGAAGCGGGGGTGCTGCGATCTTCCCAGCGGCCCTCGGATTCGGCAACAACCTGCTTGCCTTTCTGGATGGTTGCCTTGTTTCCTTCGATCTGCAACCGGTACTCGCCGGCTTGCAGCTCGGACTTGCCGAGTTTCGCGTTCTGGGCAATGTTGATGTTCTTGGCGAAGGGCTTTGCAAAGGCCGGTACGGCGATAGCGATAGCAGCCAGCAAAGCGAGCGTGCGGAAAAACGAATTGGTTTTCATGCGTGTCAAATTCCTTTCGAGGATCGAGTCAGCCGCACAACAGGGTGCCGTTGGCTAGATGGAGTTGACACGCGCGCTGCGGGCAAGTATTCTCGCCCGGAAGACACCTCTTCTTCCTGGACTAACGGCCGGAAAGACTGCGTGTCATAGCCCCGCGGCTGCCACCGCGGGGTTTTTCAAATCTGGCCTGGGACAACTGCCATACCAGCTGCACCTGTATAGACGAATCACACCAGCCGAATGTTTCGCCAACAAACATGAAATTTCGAAGATCAAACCCCGGGGATTGATGCGATTTCAGCACATTCTGTCAGCTGAAGCGTGCTTACCTCGCAGGATGTTCTAAATTTCTCCTAAATACATGCGTTAGTTGTGTTACCTTTCCCCCCCATCGCGGTCGCAATCTTTTAATCAGGAGTCTTGCATTGAATCGTGCATCGATTCCCGTGTTCATCTATACTCAAGGTCATTTTCTGGACACCAAGGGATGCGGATTCTAGTTCTTAGCGACCTTCACGCAAACGTAACAGCACTCGACGCCGTCCTGGAGGCCGCCAACGGCCGATGGGATCTTTCCGTTTGTTTGGGTGACGTGGTGGGCTACGGCCCCGATCCCAATGAAGTAACCGCACGGTTGCTCGAGATGGGCACGAAGACCATCCGCGGAAATCACGACAAGGCCGTCACAGGGGTCATGGCCACCGACGATTTCAATCCCGTCGCAAAAGCCGCCGTGGATTGGACGCGCGCGCAACTCAAGCCGGAGCACATGTCCTGGCTGGCAGCGTTGCCGCAGGGCCCACTGGCCACGGAAGGAATAGTGCTTGTCCACGGCGCGTTTCAGGACGAAGACGAATACGTTTTCACTCCCGCGCAGGCGCTCGACGGACTTCTGGATTCCACAGCGGAAGTCACGTTTTTCGGACACACGCATCACCAGGGCGGCTTTTCCTACCAGGATTCGCAGCTGGAAGTCCTGCAGATTCGTCCGCGCAACAGTGAATCGTTCGCGGCGCTGCGGGTGGAGCATCCGCGGCGCTATCTGCTGAATCCAGGTTCAATCGGCCAGCCGCGGGACGGTGATTCGCGCGCTGCTTTTGCGATCGCCGATCTTGAACACCAGACAGTCGAATTCTGGCGCGTGCCCTACGATATTGCCGCAGTCCAGGAACGCATGCGAGCGGCCCGGCTCCCGGAACCGCTGGTGCAGCGCCTCGTTGTTGGCCGCTGATCCCCGCTAATTACTCACGGGTTAGTCTCTTCAGAAAAGTATAGACCACAAGATACGTGTATCCTTTATAATCCAGCCGTGGAATTCGCAGCCGAATTGCAGGCGAGTCTGCAGGAGTTTGTTTCCTCCGGAGTCGTCGAAGTGCGGGAGAACGGCGGCCGCGTCGCGCCTTTTTCCGGAATGACGTGGGAAGTGCGAGGTGCGGGCGAAAAACCGCTTCTGCACCTCTGGTCGGAGCAATTCAATCTGACGCGAAGAGTTCTGGCAATCACGGATCATTCCGAACAGCGGCTGGCGCTGGCCGTCGAACGGTTTGGCAAGGCGAAGCCGGAACGGCTCGAATTTATCCGGAGAGAATTTGAACGAGGCGCGCGCGAGGTCTCGCGCGAAGAATTCCGTAGCCGGCTCGCGCAGATGCTGGCTGAACAGTTTCCGGACGAAACGCTGGAGTCGCTGAAGGTTTCCCCGGATCTCGAGCATTCGCTGTCCGGCAATTATGCGCGCGGACTGCTGCGCCGCGGTTCGACGTATGCCGCGGTACTGGCGGTGCCGGATGGGGAGTCCTCGGATACGGCGGACAACAGCCTCACGTTTGCCTTGCTCTGGTTACGGCGGGTGCGACAGTCCAATGCTCGCGGAACCATCGCGACTCTGCGGATTATTCTGCCGAAAAACCGCAGCCGCATCGTCGCTCACCGCCTTGCCGCTTTAGAGGGGAGTTGCCCCGTAGAACTCTATGAGCGCGACCCGACGCTTGAGACCCTGGAAAAAATCGAGCCGCGGCGGGCGGCAAGTCTTGAAACGTGGCTCGTCACGCATCGCGAATCGGAAGCGCTGCTCGATCGCGCGCGTCCCGCACTGGAGGAAATTATTTCGCTGGCTCCACAGGTCATCACGATGCATCCCGTAGCGCAATCTCGCGAAGTGTGGCTGCGTTTTCACGGGCTCCCGTTTGCGCGCTGGGACGACGGACGTGTTTTTTTCGGGATCAGCGATGCCCGCGAAGAACTCAGCGCGGGATCTCGTTTCGCGCTGAAGCGCCAAGTAAACGATCTGGAAGTCCATCGGCACCCCCTGGCCACGGACACGCGTCATTCTCTGTATCGCGCGCAGGCGGAGCGATGGATGGAATCTATCGTTCGAGAGGGCGTCACGCGTGTGGATGCCGCACTGGATCAGCGCTTTGTCTACACACAGGTATTTGCCAACGCCGGCGGCGAACACGGCATTCTCGATCTGCTGACTGTTACGCGAAGCGGACGGCTGGCGATCATTGAGTTAAAAGCCAGCGAGCACATTCACCTGCCGCTCCAGGCGGCGGATTATTGGCTGCGCGTCCGGCGCCATTTGGAGAATGGGGAAATCACGCGGTACGGGTATTTTCCCGGTTTGGAATTACAACCGGCGCCGCCGCTGGTCTATCTGGTTGCGCCAGCGTTGCGATTTCATCCGTCTACCGATGATCTCTTGAACTGTCTATCGCCGGAATTGGAAATTGTGCGCGTGGGTGTCGCGGAGAGCTGGCGGAGTGGTTTGCGCGTGGTCATGCGCCAGTAGCGTGTCCCGCCCGACCGTCCAGGTTCCCTGAAACTTTGTGATTCTCCTCAATTCTTCTTCGACTCCTCGAAAACTTGTGCGCCTTCCGTTGCTCGCAGGTAGAATGATGGCCCCAGCAGATAGGATGCTATTCGTGACGGATTCGAATTTTTCCATCAAGATTCGTGAAGCCGGCGCTGTTGCGCTTATGGACGTTTCCGGACGATTGACCTCGCTCGAAACGGGAGCGCTGCGCGATTCCATTTCCAGACTGTTGAAAGAGGGCCGCAAGGACATCGTGCTGAACCTGAATGGCCTGCAGTATCTGGACAGCTCCGGAGTTGGAGAGCTAGCGCGCGTGTACGTCATGGTGGTAAAACAAAGCGGGCAGATGAAAGTGATTGGCTTGTCTACAAGAATCGAAGAGGTCCTAAAAATTACGCAACTTTACCAGGTGTTCCCGGAATTTCCGGATGAAGAAGCCGCTTTGAAAAGCTTTCCGGAAAGCGGAACAAAAAGATAGTGGAAAACCATCAGTGGCGAAAAATGGGGGGCTAAAAGGAAGAGAAGCGGTTAGGGGCTTGCCCTAACCGCCTCCCGGGGTGTGTCCTCGAAGTGGTATTGATAAGTTAGATGTACGCCAACGAAAAAGGTTTCTCCCAAAGCCAAAATTTTTGAAAAATCGATTTAGCTGGGGAACTCTCAGTAAAACAGATACTTACGCCACCGTTCATCCCGGTGTCCAATCAGCCGCATGAGCTGCCGCGAGGTGTGCAGGGTGAAGGGGCGGGGGCGCCGAGCCAATTTAAGGCCAGCCTCCTCCGGGGTCCGATCGCCTTTGCCGTTATTGCAGCGGTAGCAACAGGCCACGAGGTTTTCCCAGGAGGAACGTCCGCCGCGCGAACGGGGAACGACGTGATCCAGCGTCAGTTCCGAGCTCGGAAAAACTCTGCCGCAGAACTGGCAGGTATTGCGGTCGCGCAGCAAAATGTTTTTGCGGGAAAGCGCGCGGCTCTGCTGTGGAATGTGCCGATAGGCTAGAAGGCGAATTACCGAGGGAACTTTGTGCGCATGGGCCGCAGAATGCACTTCCGCGTTGTGCATCTCTTCGGCCTGCGCCACTCCCTTCAGCATGAGCACCATGGCGCGCCGCACGGCGGTCACGTTGATCGGTTCGTAGGTGGCATTCAGAACCAGCACCGGTTCTTGCATCAGCGATGCCCGGCGGGTCGAACTCAAGTTGTGGGATCTACTGCCTGCGGGACCCTCGGCGCCGGACACAGCCGCGCCATCCGCTTCGGGGGTGTAGCGCCCCCGGGAATCCACCGACATGTGCCGGTTTGCGCCCATCGCGCTTCCTCGGGTCATCTTACCATTCGCTGGAGTTGGGCATCGGGTTTCTGACGGCCCGGGCTACTGTCAGCCCGAGCACCGATTTGGCCCCTGCGTCGCGCAGCGCCCTTGCGCATGCGTCCAGAGTCGCCCCAGTGGTCAATACATCATCTACCAGTAAGACGCGTAGATTGTCAACTTGGCTGCCTGGACGTGTGGCAAAAGCGCCACGTACGGACTCCCACCGTTCTTCCAGCGTGAGGATGCGCTTGTCTGGCCGGGCCCGCGTTCGCATCAGCAGGACGGCCTTGTGCGGGAGGCGAGGCCCTTCGCCAGGGGGCGGGAGAGCAGCGCCGCCTGGTTGTACCCGCGCTCTTTCTCGCGTTGGCGATGAAGTGGTACTGGCACCACCACGTCCGCCGCCATGGCATTGGCTTCGTCGCGCACAACTTCCGCCAGTCGCTCCGCGAACCAGGCGCCGAACGGATCAATTTGTTCAAATTTCAACAGCAGAATCGCGTCTACCAGAGCGCCCTCGTACACCGCAAAGCTGCGGGCCCGGTCGAAGGCATAGGATTTGTCGGCGCAGGCTGGACAAAGCAGGGGCTGCTCCGGATTCTGCCCGCGTCCAGGCAGTGGCCGCCCGCAAATTTCGCATGCGATTCTTGAAGCCCGCACGAATGAAGAAAGACATTCTTCACAAATGGGCACGCGGGATGCGCTAGTGAGCAGCCGATCGCAAATCCGGCATCCCGCGGGGAAGAATACGCTTACAAGCGCATCACTGGCTGACGCGAACCAGCGGCGGCCTGCCTGGCGCCGCCGTCGAAGCGGAGTATTCTCGAAGGTTGAGTTTCCTTCTGCCACGCAGGCAGAAATCTACTCTTTTTGCCTATTTAATTAAAGGAAGAATGTACGGTGCAGTAATTTTCCAGTGAGTTGAGTCGCACTGCCCTTCAACGACTGCGAATTATTGCAGCAGGCCCTGTTCCATTTTTTCCTGGCATGCCAGGCAGTGCTTGGCCCAGGGAACCGCTTCCAGGCGCTTTTGCTGCAGTTCTTCCTGGCAGTTCGCGCAAACACCGTACTCATCCGATTGGATGCGCTTGAGCGCCGCGTCGATCATGTTCAAGATCGTGCGGTCTGTATTGGTCATGCCAAAGAGAAACTCCTTGGTGTAGGAGTTGGCCGCCTTGTCTGCCAGGTCCACGGTCGCGTCTTCATCCGCCGTGCGGCCTTCTTCCTGCGTCCGGGCGATGGTTTTCGTCAGTTCCTCCCGCCGCGTGACCAATTTTTTCTTGTAATACTCCAGCCTTTTCTTGTCCATGCGAGCCTTGACCCTTGTCTGTGCCTAACTGCTATTGAAGTATGATTGCTACGCCCCTCAGTGCGTCCTCCGGGGCCATCTAAAAACTCCGTAGTGTAGGCCGACTCACCCCCAGTGTCAAGTTTGAGAGCCCTGCGGAAGAGCCTGGTCACATCGTATCCCCTTGGCGGAATTAGAATGTGTGAGTTCGAAGAGGCGGCGCGGTTAAATCGCCGCTGTAATGTGGTAAGCGATAGTCCCGCCGAATAACGTGGAATAATCCTTCCGAACGAATTTGGACCACACCGGGGCCGCTTTACAAACGCGGATCCTCGCCAGAAGCGGGTCAAAATTTTGCTACACATAGGAAATTGCTTGGGTAATAACCGGGGCCTGCTCGTTCCTGCCAGCTACAGGTTTATTTGCGACGCTTGCATCTCATTGTAAACAGAAGGTTAATGTTGCTTTAAGGGGGCTTAATAATCCGAGGAACTGGCCCTTGGAATGGAACATAGCTCTCAACACGGAGGAGAAAACCCTTGAAAAAACTCTTAATGTTGGCCTGTTTGACAGTCGTCCTAGCGCCCCATAACGCAAAGGCTGGAGATAATGATCGGGACGACCGTCCAAAGCATCATATCCGAGCCAACGAAATGGCGGGAATCGGAATTGGCGCTGCAGCCCTTGTTGGCGTGGCTGGCTACTTCCTGCTCCGTCGCCGCCACACCACCTAATTCAAAAGCTTTAATTACGCTCATTGTCGGTTAATGCAAGAATGTTCAGTTATACCGGCATGGTGTCTCTTAATAACGCTCCAGACGCGAGCGCACCCGCTCGAATCGCTCTCCCATCAGGGAGTCTGCCGGCTTCCAGATTTCTCCTGTCCGCCCTTTTTCTCACTCTCATTGCCATCGCGCTGGACCAGTCCTTTTCGCCGATTCTATACAGCTCTTCTCCGCTTTGGGCTACGGCCACGTGGATTTTGCTCGTATGGCGTCGCGGAGAGACCTCGTTTCCTCCGGGCAGCGACCAACCCCACTTCTCGTTTTCGACACGCCGCGTCATCGCTTTTTTCGCCGCACATCTTCTAATCGTCGTCGCTGCGCGATGGTTTACGGAAGCACTTCAGCCGCTGGCAGGCAGAGTGTCCCTTGGGGGAACTCTTCTCGCCGGCATGAAACTGTGCGTATTGGCTCCCACGCTAGCCCTTCTTCCGCGTGTCCAGTGGAGGAGAATACTGAGTCTGTATACCGCGGAAGCCATCGCTGGGCTCGTTGTGCTGATCACATTTTTTCCACGGCGCACCCTGGAATCTCTCTGGCCCTGGTACGGGCAGGTGCTTGGGCGCTTCGTCTATTTGCTTGCCAGCTTTATGGTTCCCGGACTCGGGTACATCCGAAGTTTGACGCCGACGCTGACGGGGCCGGATCTCGATGTAACTATCATTCTGGATTGTTCCGGAATCAATGGATTCGAACTCTTTGACCTACTTTTCGGGCTGGTCGTGATTTTAGATTGGAACCGCCTCTACAAGCGCCGCATTTTCGTCGCTTACTTTACAGGGCTCTTTGCCATGTTCTTGGGGAACGCCCTGCGCATCACATCCTTTGTGGTACTTGGCAATCACGGTTTTGCGGAGAGCATTACGCGTATTCACATTGCGGCAGGCTGGATCTTTTTTTCCATTGTGTTCCTGGTTTATCTCTGCCTGACGTATGGCTGGATGCTCAACAAAAAAAGTGCCAGGGCGGAACCTCAAACAGTAATTTAGCCTCGCGATCAAGAGATCAGCATCAAAAACAGATTCTTCAACTCCGGCGGTTGACTTTGCGGTGCATCTCGTCACAAATTGACATCCCCAAGAGAAGCGCACCTTCGGGCCGGAGCGGGAATGAACATCGTCGACCTGATTGTCGGCAAGCCCATCAAGACTACGGACGAGCGCGCTGAACAGATCGGCATCCAGGCTGGCATCCCCATCTTTGGTCTGGACGCGCTCAGCTCCGCAGCGTACGGTCCGGAAGCGGCTCTGAGCCTGCTGATTCCGCTTGGCCTTCTCGGCGTCCAATACATTGTCCCTATCAGCGCGGCCATCATCACCCTTCTCATCATCGTTTACTTTTCTTATCTTCAGACGATTGCCGCCTATCCTTCCGGCGGCGGCTCCTACACGGTGGCACGCTACAACCTGGGCGCTTTCCCCAGCCTTCTCGCTGCAGCGGCTTTGCTTACGGACTACATCCTTACCGCAGCCGTGGGCATTTCCGCGGGTGTCGGCGCGTTGGTCTCCGCGTTGCCGGCCTTGCAACCGCGCACCACCGCGCTCTGCGTCGGCATCCTGGTCATCATTACGATTCTGAATCTGCGCGGGGTACACGATGCTGGTGTCGCTTTCATGGTGCCAACGTATCTCTTTGTCGCTACGTTGCTCATCACCATTTTCGTCGGACTGGTCCGCACCATTCTGAGCGGTGGGCATCCCGTGCCCGTCACTCCGCTGCCGCCACCGCTGCCGATCACATCTGCAGTTACCTTCTGGCTCCTGCTCAAGGTCTTTGCCAGCGGTTGCACCGCGCTCACCGGAGTCGAGGCTGTCAGTAACGGCGTGAAAGCCTTCCGCGAGCCCGGCGTCAAGAATGCCCAGCGCACGCTAACCGTGATTATTTTTCTTCTTGCGGTTCTCCTGGCGGGAATTTCCTATCTCGTGAAGGTCTACGGCATTGCCGCAACCGACCCCGGCCAGCCAGGCTACCAGAGCATTCTCTCGATGCTCATTGCCGCGGTTTTTGGCCAAGGCGTCTTCTACTACATCACCATCGCCTCCATCCTGTTGGTACTTTCTCTCTCCGCGAATACGGCTTTTGCCGATTTTCCCCGGCTCTGCCGCGCGATTTCCCAGAACAATTATCTGCCGCACGCCTTCGGCCACCGCGGGCGCCGTCTGGTATACACGTATGGCATCGTAGTGCTCGCAGCTCTCACCTGTTTCCTGCTGATCCTCTTCAGAGGCGTTACGGACCGTTTGATTCCGCTCTACGCCGTTGGCGCCTTCCTGGCTTTTACGCTGTCGCAATTCGGCATGGTGATGCACTGGTTGAAGAACCGCGGACCTCACTGGAGAAAGAGCGCTTTCGTAAACGGTCTTGGCGGGTTCATGACGGGCCTTACTGTGCTGGTCGTCCTCGTGGCCAAATTCATCCAAGGGGCCTGGATCACAGTGATCTTCATTCCGCTACTGATTCTGTTTTTTCGCAGGGTGCGCCGCCACTATCACCGGGTCAGTGTGGCAACGAGTTGCGCCGATCCTGTTGTCCCCGCCAGCCAGGGGGAGCGGCCGCTTGTCGTCGTGCCCGTGGAGCATTGGAGCCGCATCTCCAAGCAGGCACTTGAATTTGCCTCCCGGCTCTCTCCGGAAATCATCGCCATCCATGTTGAACCGGGGGACCATTCCGAACTCTTGCATTCGGAATGGCAACGCTACGTGGAGCAACCCTTCCGGGCCGAAGGGGTGGATCCGCCGAAATTGGTCCTTTTACCCTCACCGTATCGTTTCATCATCGTTCCGATCGTCAAATATATACTCGATCTCTCGGAGAAGCAGCCCGACCGGCGCATTGTTGTGGTGATCCCCGAACTCGTGGAAGACCACTGGTACGAATATTTCCTGCACAATCAACGCGCGCGCTTGTTGGAGTGGACTCTGCTGGTCCGCGGCAACGAGCGCATATTCACTGTCAGCTCGCCTTACTACATCTCCGAATAAGTTTTCTAAAATTAACTTGTTACTTCGACTCGCGAGCGACTCTTGAGAACGTACTATCGCTTGTGCTTGCAACATCAAGAACTTCATATCCTTCTAACAATTGTTCTACAAAGAATTGAGGTGGCTTTGCTACGCCATCTTCGTCTCTCCCGGTAGCCTCGGATCGTGGCTGAACCGTTCTTCGGAAAGTTTTTGTTTCTGGGCCGACAACTGACGTCGGCCAGAACGGCTTATTAGGGGTCACAGGTCCGGGCAGGAGAGGACAAAATGTGCTCCCTGCATCGGAGTGGGTGGGCCGCTGTCACGCTGCTTGTCACGTCGGTTTTTTATTGCGAGATCGCTTTACCCCAATCGTTCAAGTACGCGGGAAATCTCAGAGATCCGATACTTACGGCATCCTCGCCAATTCCCGCGAATGCCTGCCTCAAGGACGCCCTCAGCGGGCCAGCCTCCGGCCGCTCCGACGCCCACGCGGGGCCGGAGGCAGCCTCATCGTGTGACGAACCCACCGCGGCCATTCCTATCGTCAAGCCGTGCCAGCTGGCCGGCTTACCCGGGGCCGGCTGTGAAGGGCCCAACGACCCGGGGCAGGCGCGCTTGATCGCACTGGGGAAGGCCGGCCAAAAGATATCCCGAGCGCGCGAAAAAGTTCTGGAAATCCTGGAAGCGGAAAACGTCTGCAGGGCCTGGTTTCAGGCAAAAGATTCGAATCCTGCCGCGACTTTTCGAACGCTAAGCTTCGTGTTGGACCCTCATGGGGAAGAATATGTCCTCGAGAGCAGAGACCTCGGCCCGATGAATATTTTCCGGGACCCGTACGTTGCAAAAGTGATTCAGGGCGACGGACCGTATGCCGCCGTCACGCTCAACACCAAAGGAGCCTTTTTCTCTACGATGGCTAGGGTGGTGGAGGTGCACAAAAATGGTGGCCCCGTAAGTTATCGCGGCACGCGCTTATTGCATGTTGGACCTTATGGCGGAGACACGTTGCCCGCGCAGGTCATCACACTGCTGCATGAATTCGGGCACGTCCTCGACCTGCTACCGACGGACCTGGACGATCTTGATGGAAAATCCAGTCGAAACACGAACGAGGTGCTGCGCTCTTGCAGCGCTGAAGTTGAGTTGCTGGCTCATCGTAACGTCGAGCGCCCTGGCGCGGCGCCCATCGCACCCAGGATCTCGGGATTGGAATTATTTTCCGTTCATCGCGAATCTCTCACCGGCGGCCGCGTGGATCCCAATGGGATAAAAATCGCTCCCTGAAGAGAAAATCTCTCCCTTGGCGAGAAACGTTCCGATGGCTTCCGACACTATCTGCACAGACGAGCCTAATGGGGACACGCGGCGGTAGCCAAGACATTGTGCCTCGCGGCCTTTTGTTTCTATTAGCTGGTTGACGCGTGGGGGGCACTCTTGGGAGAGTGTGCTCCCCATTCGTCACTCCGCAGATTAAGTATCCTTCCCACCCGCATATCATTACTTCAACCGACTGTCGGCCGACCCGCGTCTGCGAGCGGCAAGAAAGCTACTTGGACCGGCGACCCATCGCGAAAGCGAGCATCGAGAATATTGCAAAGTAGAAAGCGGCGTTTACGGCGATGGCGATTCGAAGGAACCAGCCAAACGTCCAGGCCATGGATTTGTGAGTTTCCGGGGCAACCAGCTCGGCCACCTTCAAGCCGGGCGAGAACAGGGCGATCAAAGGCGCGGGAATTTGTGGCTCGACGGGCACAGCGATGGCCAGGGCAATAAACCCGGCAATCAAGCCAAGCACAGCGAACAACAGGAAGCGAAGCAACCTGCTTTGCGGCATCTCCCGTCGATTCTAGCAGAGGAATCCGTGCCGCTGGTCCGTCTTATGGGAAGATAACTCCGTTTTTCCTGGACCAAAGGGGCACTATGAACTTTCGGCGTACAATCCTTTTTCCGCTATTCATACTCATGGCTTCTTTCGGGTCCTGGCTCACTTGGCCGCGAGCGGCGATGACACAGCAGGATCCCGCGGCACAAAAGAACCAGAAAACACCGACGATTGATGAATATCAGCCAAAGTCGACACTGGTCACACCAGAGCACAAGATCCAACGAGCGAAGTATCCCTTCATCGATATTCACAGCCATCATTGGAATCCGACAGCCGCCGAGGTGGACGACCTGATCAAAGGAATGGATTCGATCAATCTGCGCGTCATGGTGAATCTGAGCGGAGGGACGGGCGAGGAACTTAAGAAAACCGTTCAGGTGATGAAGGGACGATATCCCGACCGCTTTGTCGTGTTCGCGAACATGAGTTATGACGACCTGAACACGCCGGGATTTGGGAAGCGCGTGGCCGCGCGGCTGGAAGAGGATGTCAAGAACGGCGCGCAAGGACTGAAAATTTTCAAGGATTTCGGCATGGAGTTGAAATACGCCAACGGCCAGCGGGTGCACGTGGATGACCCGGAGTTTGACGCGGTGTTCGAGAAATGCGCGGAGCTGAAGATTCCCGTACTGATTCATGTGGGAGAGCCTTCGGCTTTTTTTGATCCGTGGGACTATCACAATGAACGCTGGGAGGAGTTGAAGGAAATCCCGGGCCGCGCGCGGCCGCCGGCAAGGTATCCGGCGTTCGAAACGCTGATGACGGAGCGGAATCACCTGTTCGCAAAGCACCCGAAGACCAACTTCATCGCGGCGCATTTGGCGTTTCACGGGAACGACCTGGCGCGGCTGGGAAAACTTTTCGATGCAAATCCGAATGTCTACGTGGATATTGCCGCGGTGCTGGCGGAGCTGGGCCGACAGCCGTATTCCGCGCACGATTTCCTGGTCAAGTATCAGGACCGCGTGCTGATGGGCAAAGACATCTACGAAGTGAACGAATACAAATGGTATTTCCGGGCGCTGGAAACACGGGACGAATACTTTGAGTATTACCGCAAGCGCCACGCGTTCTGGCGGATCTACGGGTTCCAGGTGCCCGATGAAGTGCTGAAAAAGGTTTATTACAAAAATGCGCTGAAGCTCGTGCCGGGGATTGACGCGAAGCAGTTTCCGGAGTGAGAGTTTGTTGCCGCCTTAGAAAGGACATTGCGTGTGCTATATAGAGAAGGAAGAAAATATGGTGCAAGCTTGGTGGATGCCTATGGCAAAAAGTACCGCTGTTTTTTTCATCGCAATAACACTCTCGGGGGGCTGCAAGAACTCGTCGGACAAACCGGAGAACTCCAGGGTAGCCGAAGCCACTCCGCTGCAGTACAACGATCCGCCAATTTTGGATGCAGGGCTCAGCGTCGAACAAGCGTACGCGGCTATTCCACACCGCCGAACCATTTGGGCCGAGAGCGAATCCCCGGTTTCCCCCGAAGAGAAAGCTTATTTGAAAGTGATGTTCCAGGTCTTAGATCAAGCAGTGGCTGTCCGAGTGACGAGTCTGCAAAACTTTTCGAGCCAGCGATTTGATAACTCCGACACCGATGGCGAATTCGATCGACTGATCACCTTTGTTCGCGCCATGCCCGTACCGAAGACGCTGAGTGCCTACCATAAGGACATTATCGAGGGGCTTTCCGGCCAGCGGCAGTTCTTTCAGGATTGGAGGACAGCGCGCGATCGATTTCCATACGCACAGCAGATCGCAAATCATCCTGGGGTGCGCAATTCCTCTGCGGCATTGCCGGGCGTACAGCGAGTTAATGGCCAAGTATCCGAATGAGATCCCCACTAATAAAGACGCCTTCTTTGACTATCATTGCGCGCTGGATTTCTTCTAGCGTTCCTCTCGGCGAAGGGCACCTTCATTCAAAAAAAACCGACTGAACCATACTTTGGGAGACCTACTTGTCCTTACAGATGGCAAAGGGGACGAACAGAGTGTTTGCCGGGCTGCGCAGCTGCGTTTGTCGAAGAAACGGCTGAGAAACGGGAAAAAGCGAGAATAAACGTGTTTTGCACAGGGTCCACAGGGCTGAGGATAACAGGGCAAAATAATTGTTGCAGGGGCTTGACGAATAAAAGAAAGCTGGTATAGTTACAAATGGCCCGGGGGGTTCTATGGAATCAGGGGGCCGATCAGGGGCATCACAGTCGGATTCGAGCATCGGTTTCAATCCTAAGTGAGGTTCTTTACGAACACAGGCTAGAAAGAAGTCGAGCATCGCGTGGAGTCACCCCCGTGTGTGGTGACTGTACCCGGCGCTCGACGCCGGGTTTTTTATTTTGCGGCAGTGATTAGTTGCGAGTGACGAGTGGTGGGTTTCCGCAAGGGAATTCCGAAGCAAGTCGCAAAGCTCTTAAACACGAAAGCAAAATCCTCAGCGGAATGCTGAGGGGTTCCGATGGACTCGGAATAAAAGCTCTTTGACAACAGAAAGGCTGGCAATCCACAGCGACAGCTCCGACCTCATCAAGGTGAGGCGGAGAATTATGCTGTGGAAATTACAAGTTTGCTCGAGTCGAGCAAAACTGTGGAAGAAAAGGCGGACTTTCCAATTGTTTGTGGATCGTAGAGACGAAAGCCTGAGCCGAGTTCCGGAAACCCTAGCGGGTGGAAGGGATAAAGGTTCGAGGATGTATGGAGCTACGAAAAGCAGAACGTAAGAGTTCTTCTTCTTCACGAGGATGGACGAAGACGGATTGGGTAAGTTTTATGATTAAGCTACTAAGAGCGTACGGTGGATGCCTTGGCGCCAGAAGGCGAAGAAGGACGTGGCAAGCTGCGATAAGCCTCGGGGAGCCGCAAGCAGGCTTTGATCCGAGGATTTCCGAATGGGGAAACCCGGCGAGATGAACTCTCGCTACAGCCCGCTGAATACATAGGCGGGTATGAGCCAACCCAGGGAAGTGAACCATCTCAGTACCTGGAGGAAAATAAATCACAGAGATTCCGAAAGTAGCGGCGAGCGAAATCGGAACAGCCCAAACCCAATTGTTTACAGTTGGGGGTTGTAGGACCGCATAAGTAGAGTTACCAAACCGGACATTAGGTGAACCCGCTGGAAAGCGGGGCCATAGAATGTGAGAGCCATGTAACCGAAAATGGACCGGACTCGAAGCGGTATCCTGAGTACTACGAGACACGTGTAATCTCGTAGGAAACTGGGGAGACCACTCTCCAAGGCTAAATACTCTCTGGCGACCGATAGTGAACCAGTACCGTGAGGGAAAGGCGAAAAGAACCCCTGCGAGGGGAGTGAAAAAGAACCTGAAACCGTATGCTTACAAGCAGTCGGAGGGCCATGCACAGACTTCGGTCTGTGAAAGCCTGACGGCGTGCCTCTTGCTTAATGAGCCGGCTAGTTATTCTTACGTGCAAGGTTAAGCGCAAGCGAGCCGTAGCGAAAGCGAGTCCGAATAGGGCGACAAGTACGTAGGAATAGACGCGAAGCGGGATGATCTACCCTTGGCCAGGTTGAAGGTCGCTTAACCGCGACTGGAGGACCGAACAGGTGTGAGTTGAAAATCGCTCTGATGAGCTGAGGGTAGGGGTGAAAGGCTAA
>JABCZR010000006.1 GCA_013289585.1 Acidobacteriota bacterium
TGGTCGTCGATGCAGAGAAGAAAGAAAACGAAAGAAAACGAAAGAGAAAAACTCTTTTAGGTGAAAAGAAAGAAGTGTCATCAAAAAGAGCTTGCCAGGGCCGACATTGTTAGAGATGTCCGGTAAGCCGACTAACCAGGACTTGGCCAACTTCATGAGGTAGAATTTCGCAAGTGGGCGAACAATGACAAAATCTCTTGCGAGAACTGCGGCTCTAGCGCTCACGCTTTTCGTTGCTGTCGTCATCGGCTGGGCTCTGACTTATCCATCCGACAGCGACCCCAAGAACATCAAGTACGTCCTCTGGAAAAACGGCCTCTACGGAATGAACCTTGATACTGTGACGGGCACGATGATTGGCGATGCCAGCCGTGAGAAGTTGGTTGTAGGTAAGACAAGAACCCAATTGCGAGAAAGGTTTGGCTATCTCTCGACGCCTGCAGATGTATCGCCATATCTGAGAGGCTGTTATCAGGACTCCGCCTGGAAAGACCGAGATGCGCTCTTCATCCGAAAGAGCCCCTGGATGGTGATTTTTGACGGCGACAAAGCAACAGAGCTTGTGCTCATTAAGGGGTGTTGACTGAACGCATTGACCGGAAACCAGTCCCAGGAAGACGTTCAAGTATTTTCCTACACTGCGTGCTTAGGTTTCTCGCCGACCCATGTCACAGCCGCATCGCGGCCAGCAATATTGATGCATGCATTCCAATCGTCAACAAAGAAGCAGTAACACCAACTTCCAGCAGGGAGCTTTGCAACTAAATCCGGCACGAAAGGCGGAGCACCGTCCTTTGCCTTGGCCCCGGTCACCAGAATCGGTTTTCCGCTCGGAACAAAGGGATACGTTGAGTAAGGCGGGTCAATCGAACAGAAACATAAACCTTCAACGACCAGTGTCGCTTCCTGATACGCCTGACTCTCCGGCCCTGGGTCGTCGGGCCATCCGACCAATAAATTCAGATGGAATTTCGCAATCCCGGCCGCATAGTCCAGTTCAAATGAAAATATCTCTGCGTCATGGAATCCATTCGGCAACGCGTCTTCTAGCTCTTCCAAAGTCACAGGTTTTTCTCCGAACGACAGGATGTCAGATTGTCAGCCAGTGTACACAAGCCCCACCAGGACTGGCACTAACATCAACTCCTGATTAACGCGCTAACCGTCCAAGTGAAGTATTACTTCACATCTCCGGTAAGGCGATTTACCGGGCACTGGCTGGCGAAGGGAAAGCTATCGATGGTACTTATCCGAACCAAGGGTTTTTGGACTCTACCCTGAAGGCCACAAGTCCACTTTTATCCCTGCCTTTTCTAGAAGGCGTACCAATTCTTCTTTGTTTCTTTTGATTCGCGCATCGTCGCCGCGGGCACGCACACCGTTCTCCTGCACCGCTACGACAAGGCCATAGGGCCATTCCATTGGCGGCAGTTTTTCCAAGTACGCGACCACTTCCACAGGCGACATGGTCGGAGCTTCCGTAGCGGCGCTGATTGGACGGGCATCAATTCCATTTGCTTTCACCATCAGATACGGGTTCTGCCAATCACGCGCATCCCTAACGGAGCGGTACTTATTGGCGTCTGGGGGAGGGATGCGATTCTTGAGCAGGGATGCTTCGGTGTCGGCGACTCTCTGCATACTCGTGGGCTGCGAGCAGGAAACAAAAGCAATTGCTGCACACAGGAAAGCCGCGAGTAGGCTTCGGGCCATGTATCGCATTCTAGACCGAATCTGTTCCGCAATCACGCGGGGCAGTCTGGCAAAATCACCGTCAGGTCCTGATAAACGCGGAAACCGGACAAGTGAGGTAATACTGTATGTGTCCGGCATGGACCGGCAGCTGCTACAATTCCTAGTACTCCGCCTTGGCTTGCTTTAGGACGCCGATGATAAGATTCGTTGATGCCACTAAGCGAAATTGAAACAAAAATAGTTAAGTCAGTCGTGGACAGGTTCATGAACTCTAAGGAGGCCACCAAGCGTAAAGACCTGGTGACCAACTTTAGAGCGCCCCAAGCGGTAGACCGATTGATTAATGCTGGAATTCTGAAGGAACTCGATAACGACAAGAACTTGGCGCCCTCGGCGCTCGGAGTTGAATTCTCAGAAGACTCGGATTCCGTAGTACGAGCGAAGTTGTCTTTGGAATTCGTTTTGCAGGCTCTCCAAAATCTTTACGATGTCACGCCCGAGGGGAAGCAAATCTCGCGCAATGAAATCCAGATCGAAGTAAACAAAACGCGGGGAGAAACTGCGTCGGAAGTGATTCAGCGTGGACTCTACTTCCTCCAAGAATTTCCAGCTCTAACTTCCTACGGCCCAGCACCAGGCCCGGTTCGGCACCCAGTGTTCAACCTTGAGTGGTTGCAGATTTCGGAACAAATCGTCACGATCGATGTAAATAATGCTTGGCATGAACACATCCAGAACCGTAGACGGAGGAGCGAATCAATCAGTAGTACTGTGGAGATGACCACACCAGCAGATTCAGGACTATCGAACGAGTCCGACGACCGCACGTTTGCTCGCCTTGCCATCGATGAAGCGCGAAAGAGCGTCCCGGAGAACGACGGCAGACCGCATCCTTGGGTGGGAGCCGTAGTGGTAAAAGATGGCAAAGTGCTTGGTACAGCACACCGAGGAGAGGTGCGCGGCAACCACGCTGAGTTTGTCGCGTTAGAGAGAAACCTCTCTGATGTAGCTGTTGCGGGTGCCACAGTGTATACAACCCTTGAGCCATGCACCACACGTAATCCTCCCAAAATTCCCTGTGTGGACAGACTAATCGCACGCAGAGTGGCGCGTGTTGTCATCGGAATTCTGGACCCTGACGAAAGAATCAGAGGGAAGGGACAGCGAAAATTGAGCAATGCCGGAATCGCAACCTCTTTATTCCCGCACGACTTGGCAATGGAGGTTGAAGAACTGAACCGCGAATTCACGCAGTTTTGTGAGCAGCATACGCTCAACCCGTCTTTGCCGACCACGGACGAAGATCAGTCAAGCTGGCCCGACGTTATTCTGGAATGCCAATGGCCTTCGTTGGTACATGAGGCTAAGATTCCCGGCTCCCACACCGTTAGAAAAAGACCCTGGATACTCCGGTATAGAGGTCCTGGCGCAGTCTATAACGTCCGCGTCCACGACATAGATTTCGGCGCGTATAAAGCCTCGTTCCCCTTTCCAGTGCCAACACTGACTGACACCGCGTCTGTACACCCGATTATTTGTCGGAAATCAGATGGACTGGTCATTACTACCCATGATCTGGAATCTCTTATACAAAATCCACCTTCGGGATGCGATGTCCAGCAATATGCTGTTGAAATCGATGGAGCCGAAGGTGAGGAAATTCAGCTTGGGGATTTCATACTCGAAGTAGAGATTTCGGTTACGATCAGTTACGATGATAAGAATGGAAATCAATTTAAGATTAAATACCTTCTCCGCTACGACACCTATATGGAAAAGGGCGAGATGATGCGGCTAGGCAGAATTGAAAAGGTCACGCCCAAATAGTTCACGACATCATTTTCGCGAATGATTTGTGCATCAGCCCCGGACCTGCGATGGTCAAGATGTCTTGCGATCTGTGGCAAAAGAAGTAGAATTAATTCCCCTACCTTTGCCAAATCCATTTCCGAGTTCCCATGTCGATTAGCAAATGCATCGTCCGGTTGAACGACAGCCACGATACCGAGCACAGTGTCGTCGTCTACGCAGAATCCTTATATGAAGCCGTCGTTCGCGGATTGAATCAGTTGGGGGATGTAGGATGGGAATCCGACTCGGGTGAAACAATAAAAGAAGTCGAGGTAGAAATTCACCAAGAGCCGACCAAGCATGTTGTGGATGTCCCGAAGCTATTGAAGTGGGTTCAGCAAAATTCCATGTATCCGGGACAAGAAACCCGAAAGGAAAAGCTGAGGAAGTTACTCGGCAGACGGTAGGGCCAGCCGCCTTACTCGTTGTTTTGCAGCATCGGTGAATCGGCAGGCTTGTCGGAAAAGTAGATCATCGCCACCGAACTGCGCGGCACGAAGATCGCTTTCAATTCCTTCGGCCCCACAATATAAAAGCCCTCGTCCGACTCTTCGATCAACTGCGCCTGCACAGACCTGTTCGGGCTAAGCAAAGAGTCCCTTGAGAAGTAAATGGTGACATTCGCAGGTGTCCCGCCGCCCCACGACGCTTTAAGATGCGGATAGAGTTCCCGCGAGAATATCAGTAATAGGCCGAAGAGAAGGACTAGCGGCTTGGACCACTCCCCATCCTCCGCGAGATTCCTGCCAGTTCGTACTTCGAATTCCAGCTTCACTGCCAAAGTGGTCGCGAAAAACCAGAGAGCCAGAGTCGAAAAGTCAAACTGGTGGTAGGTGAAAACGTTGCGGACAGAGAAACTGACAGAATACAGAGCGAGAGAAACTGAGAGAGTTGCCACAATCCACTGAGGAGCTGTTTTCTTTTTCACCGAAACTTGAAGCAATATCATAGCAGCCAGCCCGAAGAGCGATACGGCCCAACCCCACTTCCCGGGAGGCAGATAATTTGGATTAGGAGGAAAATCAAACAGTAGATTGCCGAGCGGCAGACTCAGACTGCAACTTCCAATCCACAGAAAGAACGCATTTCGCGCAATTCTTGACCACGGTTCGGTCCTATATCTCAACGCGATGGAAGTGGGTATTGCTGTGAAGAGAAAGAACCACGCCCCGGCAGCAAGAATTCTAGGACGAAACGGATTGGTACCAACGAAGCCGTATTTGGAGTGGTAGATCGAGATTATGAGGAAGCCTGAGGCATACAATGCGATCACGATTCCTGCGACCGCTTTCGAGAGAGTTTCGGCCCACGGGCCTGCGGTTGTTAGAAATTCTCGTTTAGGCTGGATTAGTTGCTGCTCTGCTTCTGCCAAAACCCGGATTCTATCCCAAAACACAGGATACGTACTCTTATCGTAACTCAGCTTTTGAGATAGAATCCGCCCGATGGAGAAGAAGTACGGGAAGAAAAATCTTCTCGTGGCCGATTTCGGATGGGATGTTCAACGGGAAACTCTCTGCGTTGCGTTGGGTCTTAGGTGACGAGTGGGACGTGCCGACAGCTAACCAAGGAGCCTCAATGATGGACGACGACTCTAAGGACAGCCTTGAATCCGCTGTTGAACAAGTGGAGACAGCAAGGGTAGCCGCCTAGTTCCTGCCGGAACCTCAGCCGTCAGGTAGGGTCGGATAGAGAAGGTAAAACCCACTATCCGGCCCTATTTTCTTGTAAGATTCTTTTTCCTTGGAGACGGCAAAAGGAGACACCTTATGAGTGGCAGACGCACTTTCCTTGGGAACGCAACCGCCGCCGTGGTTATAACGAAAATCTCACCGTTGAGGTCGCTCGGGTTCGCAACGGAAGGTCCGGAAACGATTCTTCCAACAATGTCAGACCGCGAGAAAGCTGGGCTTCGCGGCCCCGTTGCAGCTTGTTTTGAGGAACAAGACTTGAACGACGCAGGAAAGTATTCATGTACGACGGAATACAGTCTTGACGGAAAACACGTCGCGAGTCGCAGTATTCATCCGGTTGGCGGAGAGAGTGTCAGCACGTTTACCTACGACGATGATGGCCGTTTAATCAAAATTACTGGAGGCCCGCCGAACGGGCCCAGCACTGAGAGCCTTTACACCTACTCCGTCCAACACGATGAGCAGAACCGCAAAATTGTGACCAAAGGCTTTGACCCTGAGACTCTCCAACGAGCACAAGGCGCTATGGTCTGCGGTTCCCTTTGGGACGCCGCTGTTTGGTCGGGCGTTGGGGTGCCCGTTGGCGGCACTCTCACTTTAATCCACAACAACGAAGATCAACCCATTGAGGCGCAAATGCGCGACGGTGATGGGCGAATTGTGAACCGATTGGTTCGCACCTACGATGCGAATGGACGAGTCCTTGAAGAGAAGAGAATCCAGGTGAATCCTGAGTTTGACTGTGAGACAACCGAACAGGAGCGAGAATTCAAAAACCCCGAGGAAGAAGTAATGCATCGAGCCATGGTACTGACGCTCAGCGGTCAGCTTGCCTCGGGATTATCCTACACTCGCGATGCCCAAGGCCGTGTAATCGAAGAGCGCATTGGCAGTTTCGCGTTTGCTAAAGTTACGACAACCAAATACAACGAACAGGGCTACAAAGCCGAGGAGCAACTAGCTTTCATTGGAAAGTCTGTCAGCCCGGTAGGAACTCTCTGCTCAGCGGACGAAAATAGCACCCTAACCCCGAGCGAACCCGCCGCAGAACTACCAATTTCAGTTGTTCGAGTGGTCTCCGATATTGCCTATTCCTACGAATACGACGGCAACGGCAACTGGACGCGGCAAAATTGGAATGCCCGCACCAGACCAAACGACCCGCCCATCCGTGTTCATCGCCGCACGATTACTTATTACTAGACCTACGGGAGTTTATCCAAGCGAGGGGACAGACCGGGATTTGTTCTGTTTCTTGAAGCGTAGAACCACAGTTTTGACGGGGTGTCCTACTGGTGCGTCTTCGGGCAAAGTGTAAAAACCATTGGCAAGATCGTGCACATAAAGGCAGTTTGTCCGTGGGCAAACAAAACATGGTTTTGGAAACGGTTCAGAGTTTTGTTGAATCCAGTGGGTTGCCGCAACCATAAAGGTTCCGTGGATTGGACAAATTGGGCGGAGATCGTTCACTAACACGATGCCCCTACTTTATCACGCCTTGGTTGGGCTGCTGACAGCGACTCTGAACGAAATCAAACAGCGCACTGCACATTATGATATTTCTTGCCCCCGTCCCGCTGATAGCCAGCGCGAGGTCCAAAGAACCGATGCTGCAGAACAGTGACATTGGATATTTCCGACAGGAGGTATTCGCGCCAGCCTTGAGTTTCTGGTGTCTCGCTGGCTCCGCCAAGACACCACGCACTAAGGGACAAATTCCCGGCCTCGTTATAGGCGACCATGTGCGGCTCAACTGTTCGGAAGCCTATGGCCTCATCTCCGGTGTAATAAATCCGGACGATATTCTGCGTTGCGATTGCGTGGCAAAGGGTGGCTTGGGGCATATAGCCTCCAAACGCCCGGGACTAGGCGGAACGGCAGCTTAGGCACTCTTTCTAGAATAGTGGGAACATTATCTGCGTTAAATGGCCTGATTGCTACGCAAACGATGTGAGTGTTAGGCTCATCGAGCCGTGAATCCAAAGCGCCCAAATGTAGAGTCGATTCGCACGGCTATGACATGCGCGTCGTCATAGAGGAAGACACCTTTCTTGAGGACAAAGGGAAGCTACGATATTCGCCTGAACAGCTTGACGAGATTCTTCGCAGCGTTATCGAGCGCATTGCTAAGAAACCCGAAGAATTGCTTAGTCTTGGGGCGGGTTTCGGAATGGTAAAAATAGACAGCGACCCGCCTCTGTACATCTGGTTTGCATTTGACGCCGAGTGCGTTCGTCTCCATCTGATAAAGGAAGGAGAATGAGCGTCGTAGACTCGCCGCCCAAGCCTAGTAGCGGGGTCTCGGGACTGAGTTAACCCTTAGACGACTGGCCTTATAGGGTTAGGAATTTGCGATTCCAGAAACATGCCAGACTTCCTTTGAGGTGGGTCATGGTCCAAACATTCCAACGGAAGAAAGTGTGTGCCAGTTTCACCGCACTCCTCGTGACTACACTGGTGCCTTTAAGCTTAACGAGCCAGCAACGTCCGGCCCGACCAGCATGGCCGAAGCAAGCGGGAGCCTATATCGCGACCTCAAGCGAAGCTATCCCTGCTTTCCCTCGTGAACTTAGCGGGTTTCGCTCCGAAGATGGGAAGGATTTTTGGGGCAAACCGTTTTCTGTTACGGGGACGATGCGAGTTTTTCAAGGCAACGGTTGGCTGGGAATATATAAGTTTCCGAGTACGATGAATGGCTGCTCTTCTGGTTTCTTCATGATTCGTTGGCGGTCTGCTTCTCCAGATACGCCCGTTCAGTCGAGCGTGCGTCCTTCCGCTGCAGTCGCAGGAAGTGGGGACACTAAGCCGGGGGCTTTCGGCTACATGTCTGGAACTAACTGTGAGCAACCGATGTTCAATTTTGGAGCTACACGAAATCGCAACGGCGCAACTTTAGTTGATATTCATTACGAATTGAAGTTCTGGCAGGCAGGACCGTAATCAATCTTGCTGCCCGGCTAAGGCTGAGAATATCAGGTCATTGAGTAACCAGCCGCCTTCCACGCCTCGACGCCGCCCTCTAGCACCTTGACGTTGGTAAAACCCTGCTTTCGATATTTCGCTGCCTGACCGACAGCGCTGGCTTCGCCGGGTCAACCTCAATAGAAAATGATTTCCTGTGTCTTCGGCAGCGACGCCACCCGGGACTGCAAGCTGGTGAAGGATATGGACCCGTCCAGATTTAGCATCCGGCACTTGGCCTCGTCCTCGTAAGCGCAAACTAGCAGGGCTTGGTTTGCTTTTGTCTTTGCGTGCGCTTGTTGCGCGCTGATTCGCTGGATGTCCACCATGTGACCTCTTTATAAGAGCGTACCACGTGCGGTTCAGCGAGTGGCCGTGCGCCCAATTTTGCGCACCAGCATCCTAGGTGATTTAGATGTTTTGATAAGCGGACCAGAATCGCTCCACTTCCACGACGCATGACTCTCACCGAAACTCTCACCGAAGTGCTCAAAAACACCCCAATTTTGCCTAACGCAACCTAACGTAAGTCGTTGAAAACACTAATAAACACTAGCTATTTCCCACATCCTAAGTCTTGCGCGTCTGCCAGTTCCGCCATTTCGGGAGAACCATTCAAAATGGCACGCCAGGAGCCCCTGACATCTCTGAGATGCGCTCCGCCAATCGTCTGCGTATACCTCAAAGGCGAATTGGCCGTATAAGGCGATAGCAATCCCAGCCCAACGGATACCGCCATTCCCCCATTCCGGCTCCCTTCCTGAGGCTATGTTGCACAACGCAAAGGAGTTGGCGTTGGCTCGGATGGGCCATAAGGGTCAATTTTCAGTCCTCGTAAAACGGTGTGGGAGTGAACCCAAGAATGTCCTTGCCGTGGTGCCCCGTGTCCCTCTAGTCGTCAAAACCAGAATGATTTCTTGTCATTTCCCGGAACATGCAACCGTAAGAATTCAAAAGCCTTATGCATGAAAAAGTACGCTGCGGGGGGATTTTGAAAGACGACAAAATGCACTAATTTTGGAGGAAATTTAAAACCCGCATTAGGCTGTGGAAGTAGGTTCCCGAGACTGGAGGGATGGTAGGGCCTCTTTCCTTCCTCTATCTAGGAGTAGTTTCGGGAACCACTTGGATGGAAGCAATAGGTTGTGACGGCAATCTCGGAATCAAACCCGCCCCAACCAGTAGCTCCTCCGCCGTGGCCGTCAGTTGGGAACCAAAGACGATTCCAGCGAACTGAAGGTCCTCCGTCGCACGACCAATCGTTGCCTTCGGTAGTCCAAGAGAGTGTGGGCTCTTGTCCTCGATGAGAGCCCTCAGGACCACAGTCCGGGTAGGCGGCAAACTATCGAAAGCCACGCGGCATACCAAATTGTAATCTTCGTCGTTCACTTCCGAGCGTCTGTCGAGCAAGGCCGAGCCGCGAGCAATCTGGCAAAGCTCTTGGGGTAGCCGCGTGTTGCCCTCCGTCACAGGCACGCCACTTGCTTCGCGGCTATGGCCGTCGCGTTCAACGTAGGTGCGTGCGAGCGCAATTAGTTCACTCAGGTTGGCAATCTTCAGCGAGATTGCTTCTGGAATCTCCGGGGCCGTTTGCGGAGTAGTCAGTATTGGACGCATCAACGAGTGGACGACAGCACGCAGTTCTTCAGGAACATTCGCTGTATGCTTCATAGCTTGCATTCCCGTTTCTACGCCACCGGCGCGGGGCCATCGCACACGAACGAATCGCTCACCCAGTTTTTGAAAAAGAGAGTAATGACCATCAATATCAGGCACGGCTCCGGCGAACACGGTCACCCGTCCTCGCCAGCTTCTCTCATCCAAGTTTTCATCTGTCCCGAATTCGCGGGAAAAGTGGCCATCATAAATTCGCCTGAGTTGGGCCAGAATTACCTGGAGTGTCTTAGGGTTTGAAGTAAAGGTACTGAAGTCGGCAGCGACCAGCACTCCATCGCTCCCAATTCGATGCAACCAGCCTGCAGGTTTAGTTCTCTTCCGCCCTTTCTCATCAACTTTGCCGGACAGAAACGTGTTGGTCGTGACTTCATCCACGAAATGCACATCCGGGAGACCCCGAAAGCTCTCTAGAAAATCCGTCTTCATCGAACCGGGTGGGGCTATCGCCAACGTCCAAGCGGGAGGGAACTGCTTCAGCGAGTGGCTGGCCAACGCAGAGCATAAAATGCGTGCAGCTTCGATGTCGGGATTTTTATAGTGCTTGTTTAGGACGTCTGCGATGGCCTGCCAGTCCCCTTGCGCGTGCTGAGAGCCATTAGCATGTTCGCTCATCGACACACCCCATTCGCAGTTTCTGCATGAGCAGGCACCACACTGGTCGCAATAAGGGCCTCCAGGTCGCTGCGACGAAACAACACTCTGCGGCCTAGCTTCACAAACGGAATCTTGCGCCGAAGGACCCAAGCCCGCATCGTGGACGGTTTCAGATGTAGTGCTGCTGCTGCCTCGGTGAGACTCAATAGATTGTCAGGCATTGGCTTTTCTCCTTAGACGCTGCTCGATGGAAGACAGGGGGATACGCCACACCATGCCCTTCTTCTGTGCGCCAGGTAACTTTCGCTCGTAGAGCAGATCTCGCACCCACTTCTGTGAGCAGCCCAACAGAAGAGCAGCTTCCCGAACTGATAGGACCGTGTTGGTTGTTTGTTTCATTTTCAATTCCCTCCGTTTCAGTAACATTTCCAATTGCAATAGTTCCAGTTCTTGTTGTAGACTACAAGTCATGAAAAGCATTACCCATAACAAAGCCATTACGCAGGTCAACCTGCCCGACCAGCCATTCCCGGTGTTGGTGCCCTTAAATGAATCGCAGATGCAATACAGAAGGGAGCGGGGCATTGTCGAGGCCGTGGATGGATTCTTTTACGAGGATGTGGGGAAAATGGTGCCAGTTCGTTACGTTTCAGAAACGCTGGAAACGCTATCGGACGGAGATAAACGGTATGCATTCGAGGTTAAGTACGGTCTCACTGTTTCCGATAATGCTTTGAGGAATGCGTTCTTTGTTCTCATGCTGGCACAAGCATGTACAGGCCATGACCCAGACAGGGATGTTCAACAAGCACTTAGGTATTATCGCGGCGACCCACCTCGTGGACTGTTCCGAGAAGGCGGTCCGGTAAGTAAGAGAATCCAGCATGAGCCGTTCGCAGTCGTCCTAGAGGAGTTGAATCGAGGACTTGAAAGAGCGCGTCCGGTTGTCTGGTGGTCGCTTGTAAAGAAGAAAGCCTCGCTCGGTTTGTACTGCCCAGATGCCTATTCCGCTCTCTTCGCCCTGGCTCTGAGGGGAATGGGGTTGCCTGGAGGCTCAGGCGTTTGCCAGCGATGCGGAAATCCCTTCCTGCGTTCACGCAGCACACAGCGTTACTGTTCTCATCGTTGCCAGTTGACTGCAAGTATGCGTCGATTTCGAGAACGCCATCTGAAAACTCGCAAACGCAGCAAGCGGACAAAGACCCGTATCCGTAAACATTTCAGGAGGTAGTAGCGATGATTTACAAACGCGGTTGCAACAAAGATGGGCCAGAGAAGACTTGCAGCAAATGCGGCGAGCGTGGTGCTTGCGGCGTCTACTGGTACAAGTTCATGTGGCAGGGCAAGCTCATACGCGAATCCACTAAGCAGGGTAACGATAAAGTGGCACGGAGTATGGAAGCAGCGCACCGCACGTCCTTGGCAAAGGGTGAGGTGGGTATCCGCGACAAAAAAATCATCCCAACCCTCGCAGAATTTATTGAGCAACAGTTCGAACCGTGGGCGAGAGGAACTTTTGAGAAGTCCTCCCCGAAAACTTGGCGCGACTATTACAAGGTTGGGATTAAGGCAATTCTGGACTTCAAATCATTCGCAGATACAAAACTCAACGAGGTAACAAGCGAAACGGCTTCAGGCTTCGCAGCTCATCGTCAATCAAAGGGATTGCAAGTGACTTCAGTGAATAGCTCACTACAAATCCTGCGCCGCATGCTTCGCTTGGCCGCCGAATGGGGAGTCATTGATAAAGCTCCTTTAATTCGTCTGCTTCCAGGTGGACGCCATAGAGAGCATGTGGTTACCCGCGAGGAAGAAGCCAGATACTTAGCAGCGGCCCCCGATACTCTGTCTCATGTTTCAACGGTTCTGGTGGACACCGGTTTGCGACCCGAGGAGTGCTTCCGGCTTCGCTGGGAAGCAATCACCTGGTCCAATGGAAGGTACGGGACGTTCATAGTCACGCATGGAAAAACGGCTGCGGCTCGGCGCGTCTTGCCCATGACCCTTCGCGTTAGAATGATTCTAGAAGACCTTTGGGAAAAGGCTGGGAAGCCCCTAGAGGGATGGGTATGGCCAGCTCAAACCCGCAGTGGTCATCTCGAATCTTCGAGCCTCAAGAAACAGCTCGCTCGTACTTTCAAGACTCTGTCCGAGAATGCGAAAAAAAGCGGCGCACAGCCGGTTCGTAAGTTTGTCTTATACTCTTTGCGTCACACGTTCCTCACTCGCCTAGGAGAATCGGGCTGTGATGCTTGGACGCTTGCTCGAATCGCAGGCCACAGTTCTATCGCAATGTCCACGCGCTACGTTCACCCCTCGGAGGATGCCGTGTTCACGGCAATGGAAAGATTGGGTGGGCACAAAATTAGGCACACGACAGAGATTGCAAATTCGGAAGGAAACACGAGGAAGCAGCTACCGTCTTGAAATCAAAGAAGAAAAGTGGTCGGGGCGAATGGATTTGAACCATCGACCTCCTGGTCCCGAACCAGGCGCGCTAGCCAGGCTGCGCTACGCCCCGACCGATACGCTCCGGCGCGTGCTTTGCGCCCAAGCAGGAATATCAGATTAACATAGCTCTGGAATCGCCGCCAGACGGCTTGTGCACCGCTTTTCTAATTCCAGGCAGCCATAAACCACGTCAGCAGCGAATAACGTCAACTACCCTCTCGCCAAAAGAAGATAAGGCCGCGCGATTTGCCTGTCTTTCGAATCCACCCATAAGGGTGGGCGGCTTTTAGCCGTGGCCCAGCCGCAGAAGCTTCGCTTCCGTAATTGCGGGGATGGCGCGGATCGGATTGAGGATTGCGGCTGACACTTCCCCGTCGATACGAACCAGGGAGACGGCTTCAGCACCGCGCTGCGCTTCGCGGCGGCCAAGCGCAAACGTCGCGATATTCACCCCATGCTTGCCGAGGGTCGTCCCAACTTGCCCGATGACTCCAGGCTCGTCGCGGTTCCTCAGGTAAAGAATCGTGCCTTCGAGCTGTGCCTCCAGCGGAATGCCCTCGATCTGCAGCACCCGGGGCGAGCCGTCGTGCAGGACGGTGCCTTCGGCCGTGAATCCTTTTGCCGTTCCCGTTTTTTCCGGCAGCGCGGAAACCTCCAACGTATTTGGGAAGCCATGCTCGCGTCTTCTTGTTTCTTCTTCCACGGTCAGTCCTCTTGCCGCTGCCACCGCAGGCGCGTTCACGACATTCACTTTTTCATCCAGGACCGCATTGAGCACGCCTGCCAGCACGGCGCTGCGCAGTAAGTGCGTGCCGACCTCCGCCACTTCTCCCGCATAGCGAATGCGAATCCGCGCGGGGCGCGTGTCCGCCGCCTGCGAAACCAACGACCCGAGCCGCTCCGCCAGTTCCAGGTAAGGCCGCACGCGCCGGTACTGGTCCGCAGAGAGCGCCGGCAGATTCACTGCGTTTCGAATGATGCCTTCCGCTAGGTAATCCTTGATCTGTACCGCCACCTGTGTGCCAACCTCTTCCTGAGCTTCCGTCGTCGAACCGGCAACATGCGGCGTGGCAATCACGTTCGAAAGACCGATGAGAGGAGAGTTTTTCGGAGGCTCTTCGGCAAACACGTCCAGCGCTGCACCCGCAAGTTTGCCGCTCTTCAATGCCGCTGCAAGGGCCGCTTCGTCGATTAACTCTCCGCGTGCGGCGTTGATGACGCGCGCCCCTTTTTTCATCTTTTCGATCGTCGCGGTGTTAATCAGATTCTGAGTAGCGGGACTCAGCGCCGTGTGCAGAGAGACGAAATCGCTTTCGGCAAGAAGTATTTCGAGCGGTACGAGTTCCACCGACACTTCGCGTGCCGCCGCTTCACTGATGTACGGGTCATACGCCAGCACGCGCATGTCGAAAGCCTCGGCTCGCACCGCGACCTCGCTGCCAATTCGCCCTAGGCCGATCAATCCGAGCGTCTTTCCACGCACTTCCGTTCCCGCCGCGGAAGATTTCTCCCAGCGCCCTTCATGAATCGCCTTGTCCAGCCGCGGCACCTGCCGTGCCAACGCCAGGAGCAGCGCAAAGGTGTGCTCCGCCACGCTCACGGCGTTTCCGCCGGGCGTACTCATCACCAGCACGCCGCGCTTGGTGGCTGCTTCCAGGTCGATATTATCCACGCCCACGCCCGCTCGGCCCACCGCGCGCAGCTTCGTGGCAATCTCCAGCAATTCGGAAGTGACTTTCGTCGCGCTGCGCACTATCAGCGCGTCCGCATCCGCGATTTCTGCGTTCAGCGTGTCCTTCGACGTCAGCACGACGTTCCAGCCGGGCTGTTCCTTCAACAGTTGCAGGCCCCGCTCGCTGATCTTGTCCGCCACGATGACTTTCATGAGGTCCTTACAGTCTCCACCGGGTTTTTCCCGCGCAATATAAGAGAACAACGTTAGCGAGCCCTCGCAACACTGTCAAATCGAGGTTGGGGCGGGATGCTTGCTTACGCGGCGCGGCTCCAGATCTTCGACTCTTCTTTCTCTCAACCTATCGCCTTGTCTCGTCTGCTATATTCATTGTCATGAGGAGCTTGCGATGAGTCTTGCCGAAACAATCCAGAAGGATCTGGTCGACGCCATGCGCGCGAAAGACGAGCTGCGCCTCAGCGTCTTGCGCGGAATCAAGGCCGCCATCAAGCATCGGGAAGTCGAGAAAATTCGCGTGCTCGACGAACCCGAGTCTATCCAGATCCTGCAAACGCTCGTAAAACAGCGTAAGGAATCCATCGAGCAGTTCACCAAAGGCAATCGCCCGGAGCTTGCCGAAAAAGAAACCAAGGAGCTCGCCATCATCGAGTCCTATTTGCCTGCGGGTGCGAGCAGCGCGGAAATGGACGCGGCAATCACCAGGGCCATCGGAGAAACCGGCGCGAATTCCATCAAACAGATGGGCGCCGTAGTCAAAGCTGCGAAAGCCTCATTGGAAGGCAAGACTGTCGACGGCAAAGCGCTTAGCGACCTGGTGCGCGACCGTCTTTCGAAACTCGGCTGAGACTTGCTGGGGTATTCGCTCTTTCAACCGCAATCGTCTTCACTTGCATCCACCATGCCCCTGCCCGAAACCATCGCGATCCGCTTCACGGAAGAAGACGCCGGCTACGTGACCGTTCGCCCCGTCGTTAAGCAAATTTTTCGGCTGGCCGAGCTGATCGATATGGTCGTGAGCGTCACCGGAAAGAATGTCCCTCGCGTGCAGCAGATTCTGCATGCCGGCACCGTTGTCTACAATGGCTATCGCTACCGGTGGGATGGTTTCACTTCCGAAGCCTCAGAACTCTCAGGGCTTCTTGCGCCTTTCCCCGACGATGATCCTTCGCGTCCGTTCGAGGCTGCCTTGGCCACCGCCGTATCCCTCGAAATCGGCGGTGGCGCACAGCGGTCATTGACTGAAATCACGCGCCAGCAAGCCCTGGCAAAGCGTCTATTCCACTCGCAGAGTCTCTGGGAAATCCTGCTGAACGCGGCGCATAATTTCACACCGCGCTACGAAAAATACTCCCACGCTCATCGCGCGGACCTCTACCGTCTGCATCTGCCCGCCGAAGCCGCTCTCGCTCTGCGCAACGAGATGCTCGAAGCCGCACCGCGAGACCTGCGGAAGAAATTCATAGCAATACAGCCGCCTTCCGCGCTTCTGTTTTTTGTTCCTCGAACGAATTCCGCCGGCTCAGAATCCCATCCTTAGACAGACGCGCAAGGCACACTTCCCGTAATGCTACCTTCACTGACCTACCGGTTTCAGCACTGCCGTGTTTCGCTCATCGCCTGCGATGATGCGATAAAGCTTCTTCAGATCGTCTACCTTGCTCACCGGCACGCTCAACTCTTTCACCTCGAACGTTCGCGTGTACTTCAGTGTGTTCCCGCTCACTTCCGTCTTGCTGTGATAACTCGCGAAGCTGTATTCCGCGCTGATAGGCGGAGGCAGGTCATCCACTTCGTAGCCAGCGGGGATTGCAATTTCGAACGTGTCCGTGTCCCGTTCCGGCCCCGGAAATTCCACTGCGAACTGGCGCGGCTCTTTGGTCTCGAGAATGTCACTTGATCTAGTGCCCAGGACTCGTGGCCGCACCAACAATAGATTCCCAGCCGTCTTTGCGTAGTTCTCGGCGACCAGCGAATAGTGGTATTCGAAGGGTTGATCCGTCTGGTTGAGATTCGAGACGGTTGCCTTGGTGATCTGAAAGGTCGAAAGAGAATTCGAGACCATACTCTCAATCGGCTTGATCTTGTCTGATTCCTTCGTGACGGTCTTTAACATCGCTCTCTGCCACAAGCCCGAATCTCCCAGCCGCGTCTCGACGATTTCGCCGGTCAGCGTGCCCTTGGGGCTCAGCGTCAGTTTTCCCGTGCGCTGGACTCCACTCGTCGCCGGAGGCAGCTGCGGCAGTCTCACCAGATCACCGCCGTCAGGCGTAACGAACAATCCGTAGTTTGCCTGTAACTCGCCCCGCAACTGCCCGAACGGCGTGTATTCGTCTGTAGGGTCAAAAATCAGGAGACGGCCGAGTTTCGGGTGATCGACAACCGCGACTAGTGAATTATCCTTGACGTCGTTCGGCAGCCGCACCGCCAGGATCTCGTGGTTAAACCACCCGATCATGGGAGGCCGGTCCGGAGCGGCTCCTCCGCGCACGGTATTGATAGAGATGAAGTACGATTCCACCCCAATCTCGTGCAGCATCGAACTCATGAGCGTCGCTTTATCTTTGCAATCCCCATAACGATGCGTGAATATCTCCGGCGCTGGATGCGGCTGCCAGCCTCCGATTCCCAATTCGATCGCCACGTAACGGATATCTCCCTGAACGAACTTCGCCAGAGCCTGCATTTTCGCAAGCTGCGTGGCGCTTGAAATTGTCAGCGCGGCAACCTTCTGCTTGATTTCAGGGGAAGCATCTCGCCGCCCTTGCTCCAGGCCTGCTTCCCAATTCCCCATGTCTCGCCAATTCTGGAACCCCTTGTTTGCGCCCCCGCCCGGGGGCACAAAGGAGACCACCAGCAACCCGGCGATTCCTGGCCACGGCGGCATTTCTCCTTCGGGCCGGATTCCTTTCACGTCGCTCACAACCCACTGTACCTGGTTGCCCGTTTGCGTCGGCTTGGCTTCCGGATAATTCATCCACGTTGCTTTGTATTCCCAGCCTGCGGGCAGTTGCACTGTGTAGTGAGATTCGCGCACAGGATTCGTTCTCTGAAATCCCCAGATGTCTTGCAAAACGAAAGGCTGCGACTCTTCCTCGTATTCGAATCCCACGATGTTTCCCGGATCGGAAGCAGGGATGCGAAGAAGTTTGTCCTTAACGTCGGATACCAGTTCGCTCCCTTCGATCTTCGGCAGCGATATCTCGACGGCTTCCTTGTCTTTCACTTCATAGTCTTTGCCCTGCGCAGGTATACACCAGCCGCGCATGCCGGTGATCTTGGAATGAGAGTTGAAAGACGCGGCCACGATTCCATATTCCCGCCCGCCGGGTCGTAGAATTTTGTAAGCTTCCCGGACAGTAGTCTTGATCTTGTCCGCGGATTGCACGGTTACAATTCTTTCAGAATAAAGCAGCACCGCGTCCGTCTTTTCGTCGTGAGCCGGAAGTGGCACTCCCACCAGCGCGTGCATCCATCCAGGAGCGTCTCCCGCGAATGCGCGTGGCATTTGGCCAATCGCACAGAATGCGAGAAGCGTGGCGAGATAAACAAATGGGCGTCGCATTTCAGTTGCTAACCGCTGCGGTGCCCGGTTGCAGCACGACCTGTTGGTCATCCCCGCTCCTCACTACCTGAAAAAAACTTCTCAACACTGGATAGGACTTTGGATCGACCATGACAAGGTCTACCCTCAACCGCCGGGTCACGTGCAGCGTCCCCTTGTCGTCCTCTGCCTTCATCAGGTAAAGCACCGCCTTGGCATCCTGGTTCTGTGGCGCGGGCAGGCTGCTGACTTTCCAGGCCAGCGGCAGGTCGATGGCAACCTCATCTATTTTTTCAAATGGATACTCAAAGTAGATCGGGTGCACCCGGTTAGCGTGTTCGAAAACGTGTTTCTCTGTCGCACTGAAGAGTCCCATCGGTACGAGCGCCCGTTTCCCCGCCCCGGAAGCCCAACCCTGCACCTTGAGATCGTACTCGGCAACCAATGTCGGCGCAGAACTCCCCCAATCGGGCTTGTTCGTCAGTTCCACGTCGATTCCCACCGGAATGTATTCCCTCAACTGATCCTCGAGGAACTTTTTACGGTTGGCGTCGTCTTCGTTGCGCTGCTCGATCCTCCGCTGCAGGGCTTCCAAACCGGAGAACGTGACGCTGACCTTTCCCTCCAGCGACCCCGTTTCCGTCAGCTTCATGTCCGCTTTACGCTGTATTTGAGAAACCGAGCTTTGCGGCAAAGTTGTCGTCACCCAGCTTCCGCCGTCCTTATCGAGCTTCAGCCCTTGTACTCCTGTTTCCGGCCATGGCAGCAAACCGAATGGCGCAAATTTCATCGCCGGGTCGCAATAGACATCCTTGCCGTTCAGCTTCACAAGCACGACGTCGCCATTCAGCTGCGAAACGCTCATCACCTGCGGTTTGAAAAAGTATTCATTGCGGCTCGAAATGTACACGGAATAGGCCTCGAACCCCGCCGCTCTTGCAAGTGCCAGGAACAACCAATTAACTTGGCGGCTATCGCCGTAGCCCTGCTTCCAGAGATCTTCGACATTGTTGACATCCTTCTGCTTCTCGCGTTTCGCTTCCTGCTCTGTCTTGGAAACTTCCCAGGAAGTGTTGCGCACCTTCTGCACCCGGTCATAAATCTTCTGGAGCTTGGCATCAGGCGTATCATTTGGCACCACGATTCCCGCCACTGCCTGTTCCATGGCCTTGCGCCTTCCTGTAAACGCCTCCACCCGGTCGTTATACCTTTTCCCCTCCTTCTTCCAGAACTTGACCGTATCTTGCTCATCGTTGTTATCGCTGTAGACAAAATCGACGCGGTATTTCAGCTCGTTCTCCGGAGGCATATAGTCCTCGACCTGGAAGGCAGGGACATTCTGTGTCTCCAGCCGAATCAATCCACCCTCTTTTTCCGGAGCTTTCGTTCCGGGAGGCAGACCGATCGGCCAGCTCCAGCGCAATCCAAATTCCGTGTTGGGCTTCAAAGTAAACTTGGCCCGCTTCGTGAACAGCTCCTCGCTCAAAATCCAGTGCGAATTGAAAACCCAGTTCTCTTCCAGATCCATCATGTAGTGATACTCAATGACGCTTCCGACTTGAACATCTGGCAAAGTAAACGTCTTCGCCTGATATTTCAGGCCCTTGGCTTTCACGATGGTCTTGTCAAAAGCTTTGCCTTCAAAGTGAGCGATGGATCCGTCGGGGCGGATCGTGCGTGCTTTGATCCCGGAGATGTTTCCTTCGCCTTTAAAGAAGGGAATTTCGACATCGCCGTATTTCCTTCCTTCCTCGGTGAGAATCTTGATCCGCACATAGTTGTACTCATGGCCGTTACGCGAATCGTCACGATCCACCTGGCGATAAAGATACACAGCCGGGGCTCCTGGCGCCTCCGGCACGCTAGTCATCTTGAGCTCTTCGGGCGAGATAGGCAGCCAGTCGTCGCCGCTCACGAGCGTCGTGCGCTGCGCGGCGGCACCGGCCATTAACACGACGGCCATCAAAAACACTCGGCGAAAGTTCACGGAGTGCCTCCACACTGAATTTGAAAGAAAGGCGCAAATCGATGGTTTACGAGGAGATCCCGCGGGTTTGCCGCCCCGAGCGTGCATCCCCCTGAGCTTACCCATGCGCTTGCCCGTTTCGCGGTCGTCAGCGAGGTGGAAGGATCCCAAACATTAGGCATTATTACCGACCTGAATACTGTATAGCGCCGGACAATACTAGGATGCCTCACTTGTGTCAAGAGAACCGAAGCCCAATTTCAAGGCTCGCAGCAGGATTCTCTTCCCCGCCCCGCCTACCTGCGGCATAATCCCCCGCACGCGGCTGCACGCGCATCCAATCGAAGACCAGGGAGGTTTTGGTGAGCGATCGTCCATGGAGTTCCACGGCCCCTCCGGGCGAATTCCGCACCTACATTTCAGCGGAAGAAAGCATCAAGGAATTCACCATTCGCGCGGTGATTCTAGGTGCGCTCTTTGGATTGTTGTTCGGGGCGGTGACCGTCTACGTCGGTCTGCGCGCCGGGCTCACCGTTTCCGCTTCCATCCCCATTTCCGTGCTCTCCATCAGCATTCTTCGCGCCTTCGGCCGCTCCACCATCCTCGAAAACAACATTGTCCAGACCACCGGTTCCGCCGGCGAATCGCTCGCCGCAGGAGTGATGTTCACGCTCCCGGCGTTGATCTTTCTCGGCTTCGGTTCGGAGTTCACTTTCTGGCGCATCTTCCCCCTCGCGCTCCTCGGCGGCTGGCTTGGCGTCTTGTTCATGGTGCCTCTCCGCCGCCAGCTCATCGTCAAGGAACACGGCAATCTCGCCTTTCCCGAAGGCACTGCCTGCGCCGACGTCCTCGTTGCCGGCGAACGCGGCGGTTCTTTCGCCGGGCGCGTCTTCTGGGGACTTGGCCTCGGCGGTATCTACACTTTTTTCATGAACACTCTGCAAGCCTGGACCGGCCAGCCCGAAGCGCAGCCTGGTTGGTTCCCCGGCGCCTCTTTCCGCGCAGCCATCACTTCCGAATACCTTGGCGTTGGCTACATCATCGGTCCGCGAGTCTCCGGCATCCTCTTCGCCGGCGGCATCATCTCCTGGCTGGTCATGATGCCTGCTATCAAGTTCTACGGCCAGCTCGCGGGCAATTCTCCCATCTACCCCTCCACCATTCCGATTCCACTCATGACCCCAGACGACATCTGGCGCAGTTACATCCGCCCCATGGGCGCCGGCGCCGTTGCCGCCGCTGGGTTGATCACTCTGCTTCGCACACTGCCCACAATCATCTCCGCTCTCCGCGCCGGCCTCAAAGACGTGCGCGCGGAAGGCGCCGGACAGGCCGCCTCCTCCAGCCGCATCGAACGCGACATTCCCATGCGCACCGTGGTCATCGGTTCCATCCTCATCGTCGCCATGATGTGGGTCTTGCTCACCTTTCATCCCATGCAAGGCGCCAGCACGTTCTGGTATCAGAATCTTTTCGCCGCCGTCTTCGTCGTGGTCTTCGGCTTTTTGTTTGTCACCGTCGCTGGACGCATCAGCGGCCTTCTCGGGAACTCTTCCAACCCCATCAGCGGCATGAGCATCGCCACCCTCATGGCCACCTGCGCCGTCTTCTTCCTGGCAGGCTGGACAGCGCCAAACTATGCGGTCCTCGCTCTGATGATCGGCGGCGTGGTCTGTATCGCCGCGGCCATCGCCGGAGCCACTTCCCAGGACCTCAAAACCGGCTATCTCGTCGGTGCCACCCCGTTCTGGCAACAGATGGGTTTGCTCGTGGGCGTCACCGTCTCCACCGTGGCCATCGGAGCGACGCTGAATCTAATGAACAAAGGCCTCGAAAAATATATCCCCACGCCAATCCCCGTAAACATCCAAGCTCTGCCTTCCGGCGTCAAAATCGAGCGCGACACCTTTATCTATCACGACAAAAACTACGTCCTCATCAATTCCCTCGGCTCACACGAAATCCCCGATGGCGAATATCTCTACGACTCCGGAACCAAACAAATCGAATTTCAGTGGGCCCAAGGCATCGGCAGCGACAAGGCTCCTGCTCCCCAGGCGCGTTTGATGGCCACCGTCATCAACGGCATTCTGAATCAGCGCCTTCCCTGGCGCCTCGTGCTCATGGGCGTCGCACTGGTCATCGCCGTGGAAATCCTCGGCGTTCGCTCTCTGGCCTTCGCTACCGGTTCCTATCTTTCCATCGCCACCACCGGGGCCATGTTCGCCGGGGGCCTCGTCCGCGCGCTCGTTGAAGCCACCACCAAGAAAAAAGACGAAAGCGAAGCCAGCCCCGGCGCGCTCTATTCCAGCGGTCTGATCGCTGCCGGCGGGGTCTTCGGCCTGCTCGGGATCATCATCGCTCTATTCCAGGACCAGGAAATCTCCCACCATGTCCCGCATTGGCTCTCGGCAGTTTTGCGTCTCCCTTGGCCAGAAAAACTTTTCGCCTTCGGCCCTCGGCATTGGCCATGGCTCGCAGCCAACGACAAACTGCCCATGCCCACGAGCGCGCAATCCCTCTTCGGCGTTTTCATGTTCGCGCTCCTTGCAGCTTCACTCTTCTATTTCGCGCGCAAGAAACTCGATTAGTCTTTTCGAAACACGTGCATTGGTTAAAAAAGGGCTCAACGCGATTGGTACATGTTCCACACTTTGACGGATATCCTAGCCCGCCGTAAACTCAAGTAGTATGGGCTCCCGGTCAGGCATCAAGAGCTATCGCGTCAGCTTCAATTTCTATATCACTCCGGGTGTGCAGTGGCTGATCATCGCCACGTTCGCGGTCTTCTTCCTGCAGGTATTGATTCGAGTTTTCTTCGGTGTTTACACTCACCAGAAATTCCTGCTCTGGTTCGGCCTTGTTCCTTCGGGTGTGATTCCGGGCTTGCGAATCTGGCAACCCTTCACCTACCTATTTCTGCACGACCCCAACGATTTCTTGCACGTCTTGTTCAACATGCTCATGCTGTGGATGTTTGGCCGCGAATTGGAACTTGTTTGGGGCAAGGCTCGCTTCATCCGCTATTACTTTCTGACTGGTGTGGGCGCGGGGCTCATCGAAGTTCTTGTAAAAACCATTCCCGTATTTTTCGGACACCGAGCTTCCGACATCCCGACGATCGGCGCTTCGGGCGCGATCTTCGGCATTTTCGCGGCCTGCGCCATTCTGTTCCCCGACCGCCAGGTCAGCATTATGTTTCTGCCCGTTCGCATGTCCATGCGCTCGTTTGTCTTGCTCCTGGCTGGTCTGGAGTTTTTCGTTCCACTTCTCCTTCGTTCCGCCGGAGACAATGTCAGTCACATCTGCCATCTCGGCGGCATGCTCGTCGGCTGGCTATATCTCCGCCGCGGCTCCTTCCTCTACAACGTCCGCAATAGCGTCACTGACTGGCAAAACAAACGCAACCGCCGCCGCTTCGAGGTCTACATCAACAAGCACAAGAAAGACCCCCCGTCCCGCCCGGACAACTGGGTCAACTGACCGCGTCGCGTGCCGGGTGTCGCGCAAACTTTTCCTTGATCTTCCCCTATACGCTTGCTACACTTCCCACTGTAGATAACTCCCTTTGTAGTGCGGCAGTCTTGCTGCCGCTTTTCTTCCTACCGACACACCCGCCGCATCGCACAAGTCAAATTCCTAGGAGCGTCACCGAATCGCCACAGTTCCACTCAAAGCAATCTAAACTTAACTCGTTTAGAATCAACACTTAATCAGGTGCCCGTAAGTGCTGATTTTAAACCACATACAGAGACTCTAAGTTGTTTAGATGCAACACTTACAAAAATGCGGGGGGCGCCTTGGGGCAGGGACCGGGCTAATGGCTGGAATAGTCCGGAAGCATTCCCAACGCACGCTGATCATTAGGATGAAAAGATTTTCGAGGCGCTCTTATTTCTTCCCACCAATTACGTGAAATTTCATGAAGTTCGTCGTGCCGCGGATCCCCATCGGCGTGCCCGCCACGATTCCAATCACGTCGCCCTGGCGCACTAGCCGCTCCTGCAGCAGCCGTTTCTCGGCAACGGGCGCCAGCCCGTCCACCTTGCGGACATCCTGGATGTTCCGGGGGTACACGCCCCAGATCAGCGCCATCCGCCTCCGTGTTTCCGCCTCCGGCGAGAACGCCACGATCGGCACCAGTGGCCGGTAGCGCGAGACCAGCCGCGCTGTGAATCCGCTGTGCGTAAACACGGCGATCAGTTTCATGTGCAGTTCGCGCGAAGCGTGGCACACCAGCTCCGCCACGGTCTCCGCCACTTTCAGCCGCTCCTCGGTGGCCGGACGCGGAAATTCCTTGATGCTCGCTTCCGCTTCTTCGATGATTCGTGCCATCATGTCCGCGGCTTCGATCGGATATTTTCCGCTCGCAGTTTCCGCGGAAAGCATCACCGCATCCGATCCGTCGAAAATCGCGTTCGCCACATCGGAAGCTTCCGCGCGCGTCGGCCGCGGATTCTCCGTCATGGATTCCAGCATCTGCGTTGCGGTGATTACTGGCCGGCGGAGCTCTCTCGCCCGCGCGATGATCATCTTCTGGACCACCGGCACGCGCTCCGGATTCATCTCCACGCCGAGGTCCCCGCGCGCCACCATTACGCCGTCCGCCGCGCGCAGGATGGCATCCAGGTTTTCGATCGCTTCCGGCTTCTCCAGCTTCGCGATCACTGGAGTGTCTTTTCCCGCGCGTCGAATCAATCGCTTGGCCAAAACAACGTCTTCCGGGCGCCGCACAAAACTCACGGCGATGTAGTCTGCCCCGTATTTAAGAGCGAAGATCAAGTCCGCGCGGTCTTTCGGTGTCATCGCCGGCACGCGCAGCTTCACCCCCGGCAAATTGATCCCTTTGTGCTCGCCAAGCGCGCCGCCGTTCACCACTTCGCAGATCACCTGCCTGTCCCGGACCTGCACGACGCGCAGCTCGATCAGCCCGTCCGAAAGCAGGATGCGATCCCCGCGGTGAACTTCCCGCGGCAACGGCGTAAACGTCGTATTCACGCGTGTCGAATCGCCCAGAATTTTCTGTGTGGTGATCACGAATTGTTGGCCGGTGCGCAGCAGCACCGGGCCGCCGCCGGCCAAAGGTCCCGTACGGATTTTCGGCCCTTGCAGGTCGGCCAGAATGGCGATGGGTTTCTGGTGCTTGACGGCGGCGGCGCGCAGCACGGAAATATTTTTGGCGTGCTCCTCATGCGTGCCGTGCGAAAAATTGAGCCGCGCTACGTCCATTCCCGCGCGCAGCAGACGGTCGATCATTTGCGGCGAACGGCTTGCCGGCCCGATCGTGCAGACAATTTTGGAGTGACGAAAGCTCATGTTCTCAACTTGGAAGAATATTCCGTTCTGTCCGGTTTTCCTATGGGAAGGCGCAGGGAGCAGCCGCTATTTTTTCAATCTTCGTTATGCGCTTCTTCGCTCTCTTACCTTGTCACCGCGAATTCCGCCACGATGCGGGCCAGTACATCGATTCCTTTGTCGAAAGCCGCCAATGGAATTCTCTCATCATCGCCGTGCATTCTCTTCAAATCTTCATCCGTCAGCGGAAATGGCACCAGGCCGTAGGCCTGAACGTTATGCAGTCTTAACTGCGAGGAATCCGTCGCCCATGTGGACTGAAATGGCAGTACCGGCGCTCCGGCGAACTCCTGTGACGCGACTTTTGAGATCACCGCGTAAAAGTCTGATTCCAACGACGACGGCGGCGCCGCCAGCCCGCCATTCGGCTTCACTTCCAGTTTCACTTGTGGATCGTCCACGAGTTTTGCCAGTTCCGCCACGATCGTCTCGATGGTGTCCCCCGGCAGCATCCGCACGTTCAAATTCGCGCGGGCTTCCCCGGGTATCACGTTGTTCGCCACTCCTGCGGTCAGCATCGTCGGCGCAATCGTATCGCGCAGCATCGCGTTCCAAAGCGGACTCGCACCGGAGAGGACCTTCTGCGCGTGTTCACCGCGGTCCGCCGTATCGAGCGACCGCATCCATTTTCCGATTTCGTCGTCCTCAAGCGGAGCCAGCCCTTCAAAATATCTCCTTACAATCGAGGTCAGGTGAACCGGCGCGGAATAGCCTCCGATCTTGCTCACCGCCGTCGCCAGGTGCACCACGGCATTGTCTTTCGTCGGTTGCGAGGCGTGGCCCGCCGTCCCACGCGCCACAACGTCGATATTCGCAGCCACCTTTTCGCTGGCTTGCACTCCGACGTACATCACTTTTCCATTCTTCATGAAGACGTTTCCGCCTTCATTAATTGAAAATCCTGCGGCAAACTTGTCCCAGTATTTCGCGATTAGAATCTTGATGTTGGCTTCGCCGCCATTTTCTTCGTCCGCTGTCGCCAGAAAAATCACGTCGCGGGTCAAGTGCAAATTGGCGCGCTTCAGCGCGATGAATGCCGCCAGATTCGCCGCCAGCATTCCTTTGTCGTCGATTGTTCCTCGCCCATACATGTAGCCGTCTTTGATTACTGCGCCGAACGGATCGACCGTCCATCTCGATTTGTCAGCCGCAACCACGTCCATGTGCGCCACCAGCAGTAGCGACTTCGAGGGGTCGGCCATCGCCGCGCTTCGCAGACGCGCCACCACGGCGCTGCGGCCGGGTGCTATTTCCAGGATTTCAGATGTAATTCCTTCTTTCTCCAGGACGCCGGCAACGTACTTCGCCGTCGCTTGTTCGTTCCCAGGGGGATTCGTGGTGTTGATCTTTATGAGATCCGCGAGCCAGATTTCTGCTTCCTTAGAGATCCCCGTGGTGTCTCCCTGGCGCGTTGGATTCGCTGGAATCCCCGGCCCGGCAGAAGGCGCCACCTGCGCCGCAACCGGTAAACATGCGGCCAGCAACGCCGTGAACGCTACTGCCGACACCCGAACCATGCGATACCAGATCACGAATCCATCCTCCTCGTAGAACGGGGCCGCGCTCCGGCACCCTCAGCAAACGTTTTGCTTCAAATCTGCTTCATACTAACATGCAGGTGTAGGCTACTGGCCGCGGCTTTGGCTGCGCGTTGCCAAAACTCAACGGTTGCGCGCCCGCAACACAATCACGTAGCTGCGGGCAGATGATAGCGTCAGGAAGTCTGATTTCGAATCGAGGGTTCAAGATGAAAGCTACTGTTTCTCTCATCCTACTTGCTGCTCTGGCGGCCGCTCTGGTTTTCCCGCTGACCGGCGACACCGTTCATGCTCAGGCACCCACTGGCCCGCAGGGCGGTGCGCAACCGCCGCAGGGCCCGCCTCCTGCAAAACCCCCTGCAAGCGCGCCGCCACAAGAGGGAGGCGTTACGATCGCGGTGGATGTCCCCGTCGTCACGCTCGAGGTTGTCGCGACTACGCAGCACGGCGACATCATCCCCGGCCTCAAGAAAGAAAACTTTCGTGTTGTCGACGATGGCGTGACGCAAACCATTACGAACTTTGGTCCCACCGACGCTCCCATCACCATGGTGCTTCTCCTCGAGTTCAGCAGCCGCGGTTACTATAATTTTTTCTCCCAAGTCGGAAAGTATTGGGCCACGGCGCTCTTTCCCAACTTGCAGCCAAAAGACTGGATTGCCCTCGAGACGTTTGACATGAAATCCCGCATCGAAGTGGACTTCACGCAGAACAAAGAGGAGGTCATACAGGGGCTCTACCATCTGTATTTTCCGGGATTTAATGAATCAAACGTGTTTGATGCCATTCTGGATACGGTTGATCGCCTGAAAGATGTAAAAGGCAAGAAATCCATTGTTGTAGTGGCGAGCGGCGTGGACACTTTCTCCAAACATACTCTCGATCAGACCATGAAGCAGCTCCGCCAGAGTGACGTTACAATTTTTTGCATCGGCATGGGGCGCGCCTATCAGAACTTCGCGGAGATGAACGGTGGAATGGGCAGCATGCAGCGCATGAATTATCTCCAGGCGGAAAATCAGCTAAAGACATTTGCTCAGGAAACGGGAGGCTTCGCGTGGTTCCCTCAATTTGAAGGCGAGATGCCAGGTGTGTTTCACGACGTCGCAGCCTTCCTGCGCCACCAGTACAGCATCTCTTATTCGCCGACGACCGGTGCAAAAGACGGAAGATTTCATAAGGTGAAAGTGGAACTGGTTGCACCCGATGGTGGTCCGCTCACCATCCTCGATCAGAAGGGCAAAAAACAGAAATACCAGGTCTACGCTCGCGAGGGATACCAGGCTCCCAAAAGTGGCGTCGGCGACTGAGCGGAGCGGATACCGGAAAATAGAAAATTGAAATTGGAAAATAGGAGGATTTCCATTTCACTGCGACCTGTGAGTTTCCAGTTTCAATTTCCAATTTCAATTTTGACTTTTAGTAGCCGCGCGCAAAATCGACAAGGTTGAAGAGTTCGCGGCCGTCAAACCATCTCTCCAGCAACTCCATCAGAATGGCTGTCTGTCGATGCCACAGCCGGTCACTGACCCCGCTGGTGTGCGGCGTGATCATCAAATTCGGCGTTTTCCATAAAGAACTCTCTGCCGGAAGAGGTTCCACTCTCGTTACATCCAGCGCCGCTCCGCCAAGTACTCCGCTTTTCAATGCCTGGACCAACGCAGCTTCATCCAGCAGCGATCCACGCCCGACGTTAATCAGTCTCGCTCCACGTTTCATTTTCGCGATTTGCTCGGCGCCGATCAGGTGCCTTGTCTCCGCCGTTTCGGGCGCGGCAATCAGCACGAAATCTGCTTCGGGCAGTGCGTCGTGCAGGTCCTCCACAGCGAGGATTTTTTCCGCGTGCGCCAGATCGCCTTTGCCGGAGCGCGTTACGCCCCAGACGCGCATGTCGAAGGCTCTGGCTCGCTTGGCCACTTCCCGTCCGATGGAACCAAACCCGACAATCAGCAGTACTTGCCCATTGAGTTCAGTCAAATGCTGTGGTTTGTCCCACAATTCCTGCTGTGACCAGTGCGCAAGATCCTGTTGTCGCACCGAGTCAGGAAAATTGCGCGCCAGCGCCAGCAGCAACCCCATGGTGTGCTCGGCCATCGGAACGGAAAAGATGCCGCTCGGGTTCGTGACCACGATTCCGGAATCCCGGAGCTCCGGGTACATTAATTGCGCCACACCCGCTGCCGTCGAATGAATCCACTTGAGCTTTCGGGCAGCCGTTAATTGCTCCGCTCGCAGCGAGTAGCCGACAAAAATATCCGTATCCGGCAGTTCCTGCGGCAATCCGTCGTAATTCGGCAGATGCAAAACACGCACCTGCGGCCATCGCTTCCGGATGGCTTCGGCCATAAACGGTTTCGGACGCCATTCGGTAAACGGGTGCCACACGCAAATGACGAGTTTAGTTTCCGCGGGTATTGTTCGAATCATGGCGAGTTTATGGAATAAGGCGCAAATCCGTGCCGGTCATGTCGGCAGGTTGAGGCTGACCCAACGCACTCAGCATCGTCGGCGCAATATCGCGAAGCGACCCGCCCGGCTTCAAGCGCAATAGATCATTGTCGCTCACCAAAATAAACGGCACAGGATTCGTCGTGTGATAGGTGTGCGGCCCGCCCGTAATGGGGTCGATCATGGTCTCGGCATTCCCGTGGTCAGCGGTGATGATCCAAACGCCGCCACGTGGTTTCAGCGCTTGATAAATTTGCGCGAGGCCTGCGTCCACGGCTTCCACGGCTTTGATTGCGGCTTCCAGTTTTCCGGAATGGCCCACCATGTCGGCATTGGCGTAATTCATGATGATGGCGTCGAACTCGTTTTTTTCGATGGCTTTCACGACCGTGTCCGTAATGCCGGCCGCTGACATTTCCGGCTTCAAATCGTATGTGGCAACTTTTGGAGAGGGCACCAGAATTCGCTCTTCTCCGCTGAACGGTTTCTCCACGCCGCCATTGAAAAAATAAGTCACATGCGCGTACTTTTCCGTCTCGGCAGTACGCAAGTTCTTGTATTGCAGATCCGCGAAGACCTGCGCCAGGATATGCTCTAGTTTTTCCGGCGCGATCACGTACTTCAGCCACGGCCAGTTTTTATCGTACTGCGTCATCCCCACATAAAAGAGATTCTTCGGCCGTTTGGAATCGGCAAATTTGGCAAAATCCGGCGCTGCCAATGCGTAAGTCATCTGCCGGGCGCGGTCGGCGCGAAAATTGAAAAAGATTACCGCATCATCGTCGCGAATCAGGCTGACGGGTGCGGCGGCTCCTCCGCTGCCTTTTGTTACTACGATGGGCTTGATGAATTCGTCGGTTACATCCTGTTCGTAACTCCGCTGCAGTGCCGCGACGGGATCGTCAGTCCTCGTCTCCGCTTCACCGTGGACCAAGGCGCGATACGCCAGCTCGATACGCTCCCAGCGATTGTCGCGGTCCATGGCATAGTAGCGCCCCACCAGTGTGGCGATCTGGCCCAGGCTCAACTCGCGCATTTTCTGTTGCAGCTGCCGCACGAAATCGCGCCCGCTGTTCGGCGGGGTGTCGCGCCCGTCCATAAAACAATGCACAAACACGTTTTCTACTTTTTGCTGCTTGGCCATCTCCAGAAGCGCAAATAAATGTTGAATATGCGAATGGACGCCGCCGTCGCTCAACAATCCGACGAAATGCAGTTGCCGCGTCCGCCCGCGCTCCATGGCCTGTTGAAAAAGCGGCACATTCTGCAGCTGCTTGTTGGCGATCAGCAAGTCGATCCGGGTGATGTCCATATGGACGATGCGGCCCGCGCCCATGTTCATGTGCCCTACTTCGCTGTTGCCCATCTGGCCTTCGGGCAATCCGACGAACGGCCCTGAGGTATGAATCAGCGTGTTTGGAAATTTCCGAAGGAGTTCGTCATACGCCGGCTTCCGCGCCAGAGCAATGGCATTGCCCTTCGTCTCCGCGCGGTATCCCCAACCATCGAGTACGGTCAAAACAATCGGTTTCGGTCGTTTGCTCATAGCGCGTCAGAATACACGGATTTTGCGGTTCCGCGAAGATGCCGACTCGCAATCCTCAGATTTGGATACCCTTATTGCTTCTCGATTGACGGTGCGGATGCGGCGGATTGGGGAATTTGCGAATTTGGGAGCCGTCTGGTTGCCTCTCCGTAGAGAAACGTCTTGTACTCCATGCGCTCCACAAAATCGTATCCCTGCGTAAATTCGTTCAAATCCTTTTTGGCGACAAAGACGGTTCGTGGCTGACCATCCGCAAACTGTTTGTCGAGGTCTTCGTATTTGTCCGCCCACTCATAAGGCCGGTCTGACTAATAGGTCAGCGCGGGCCCTGGCGCACCGGCGCCATACGGGCGGCCAAAAATCAGGATGGCCTGCTGGTCCTGCGGAAACGCACGGGCAATCATCTTGCCGAAATGCGCGACGTCCGTCTCGCGATTGTGATAGAGATCCGGCAATGTGGCAGCACCTATCAACAAAATCCCACCGAATATTATGGCTGCCACCGCACGCTGCGCGAGCTCCTGGCGACGGTGCAAAACCAGATATGCCAGCACGGCTAGTGCGCCGAAGACTGCAACCGCCGCCGGCGGGCCCATCAAAGCATCGAGGACTCCTCCCAGGAGGATCGCACCAAGCGCAGCCGCATCACTCTTCTTCCACGCCTGGAGAAACAAGGCTGCCGTAAGCAAGGCCAGCGCTGGATACAGCGGAAGCATGTACCACGGATTTTTGGTTTGCACCGCGGTGTAGAGAACAAAAACTACTGCGACATGGAGCAACAATAAGCGGAGGCCCACCTGACGTTCACGGAGAATATTCCGTAACGCGATGGCCAGCGCGAAGAGCCCAGGAAAAAACCAGGGGTAAAAATCATTTTGCAATTGCCCAAGATAAAATAGCCGGCCACCGTGGTAGAAACTGCCCACCCCCGCCCTCATCCGAGTGACCACCTGCAATCCGAGGTATTCCCGCCAAAATGCCATTCCGTGTTCCAAGTGCATTATGAGGTGCCATGGCCCGACGATTACCACGGCAATGAGAATACCCACCCAGAATTGCGGGCAGAGCAATGTTTGCTTGATCTTCTTTGGTCCGTCCAAAAGCAGCGATGCGCCGATGACCGCGGGGCCGACAGCAGCTGCCATGCTTTTATCCAGAACCGCGAATCCCAAGGCCGCTCCCACGACCAGCCAGCCGCGCGCTTTTCCCGCTTCGACTCGGAGAAAACCGTAGAAAGCAAGCCAAAGGAATAGCGTTAGCAGAATGTCCGTAGTGCCAAACCGGCTGCGAAACAAGAATTCGTTATTCGTCAGGAGGATTAATCCGGCAAGGATTCCGATCCATCGGTCGCCAAGTATCTTGCCGAAAGCAGGGAGCAGGCCAAAGAGAGCCACTGCCGCCAGCGCGGAAACTACGCGCGCGGAAAATTCGCTGATTCCTCCGATCTTGTAGGCAACTGCCGTAAGCCACATGAACAGAGGCGGCTTTTCGAACCAGGATTGGCCCCTCCAATGAAGCGTCAGCCAATCATGGGTACGCACAATCTCCTTCGAAATCTGCGCGTACAGTCCTTCATCCCAATCCAGCAAACTGCTTGCGCCCAGCCGGAAAAACAGAATCGCGAACGCAAGAACCAGGTACACAGCAACGGGCCAGTGGCTGCCTTGCAGCCACGTGGCGCGAAGCGAATCTCGTCCCTGTGAATTTGATTGGTCCGTCATCGATGCCCCGGTTGGAGAGTGGCCAGAGTCTACCTGAAGTGCTCCGTTGGCTTCCAGTGTGGCTTTTGCGCGGGCCCGGCGCTCTGCATCGGCCTTCGAGCGGCTCCCGATGTGCGTAGCGAGCGCATATTTTTTCGGTCTTACCGATTGATGACGGCCTGGGAGCCGGTTTCGCTTTTTGGTCTTACTCTTTTTGCGCGAGGTGCAGCCGGATAGACTGGCAAGATTCTGCTGTAACCACTAACGCGCAAACTCTTCCAGCGCACTGAGCAAGCGATCTACTTCTTCGGCGGTGTTATAGTGCACCAGGCCGACGCGGAGGACGCCGCCTTTTTGTTCGAGGCCGAGACGCTCGGAGAGGTTCAAGGCGTAGAAATTTCCGTCCCAGGTAAAGATTCCGCGTTCGCCGAGGAACGTGGCGATTTCGGTTGGATGATGGTCGCCCAGCCGAAAGGAGAGCGTCGAGCAGCGCTCGTCAAATCGCTTGGAATCGGTTATCCCAAAAATCTGGACGCCGGGAATCGCAAGCAACCCTTCAATGAGCTTCGTGACGAGCGAGGTTTCGTAGCCGTGCGTCGCACGGTAGGCTGCGTGCAATGCTTCACGGCGATTTTTCACGGTTGGGTCGCATCGTCGCCCCAGTTCTGCGATGTAATCGACGGCCGCGGCAATTCCTGCGATCAATTCCTGGATTTGCGTGCCGGTTTCCCAGCATTCGGGCGATATATCGGTTGCCGGGCGCACTTTGTAGGGTTTGAGGCGTTCTAGGTGTTCTTTCTTGCCATAGAGCGTGCCCATGTGCGGGCCGAAAAATTTGTAGGGCGAGCACACCAGAAAATCGCAATCCAGGGCTTTTACGTCGATCAGTCCATGAGGAGCGTAGTGCACGGCATCAACAAACATCAGAGAACCCGCCGCGTGCGCGAGTTTGGTGATTTCCGCTACAGGATTGATTGTGCCAACCATGTTGGAGGCATATCCCACGGCAACCAGTTTCGTTTTCGGCGTAATCTTTCGCTTCAAATCATTTATATCGAGCGTGCAGTCCGCTTCGCGAATATCCACTTGCTGGATCACCACGCCTTTTTCTTCCAGCGCCCGCCACGGCGCCACGTTGGCATCGTGGTCCAGCGTGGTGACAACAATCTCATCGCCGGTTTTCAGTTCCCGCCCAATCGCGCGCGACAGCGCAAAAGTAATGGTCGTCATGTTCTGGCCGAAGACCACCTCATTCGGATCGCAATTGAAGAAATCGGCCATCGCGGCGCGGGAAGACGCAATCATTTCGTTGGCGCGCCGGCTCGTGAGAAACGCCCCATAAGTATTCGCATTGGCGCCCAGAAAATAATATTGCACGGCGTCCATCACCTGTTTCGGAACCTGTGTGCCCGCAGGGCCATCCAGAAACGCGGAGCCGTGGCGGCGATACTGCAAACTCAGCGAAGGAAACTGTTCCCTCACCCAGGCAATGTCGAACGCTTTGCTATCGGTGCCTTGCATTGCTGGTGTGCTCATTTTCTTTTGTGCTCCCGAAAAGCGGCTGAAATTCTCCGAGCCGCTAGTCTCTCATACGAGTTGCTTAGGTTGTAGAGGGGTGCGCGCGATGCAACCAAATTGGAATCTGATTCTTGAGGATCGGCCAGCCGGCGGGCAGCAGGGGTTTCGCGGGCCGTGATAGCATGTTTACAGTTGTTCCTCACTCATGCCGCTTTGGCGCCGGCTATAAATCAAATGAGCGGCCGCGCGGCGGCCGTCTCCGCGCCATGTTTCTCCAAGAGGTGCTCCGTGCCCGAAATGATCCCGCCGACCGAGCGTACGCGCGTGGTGCGCGAATCGCAGCGCGGCGCTTACGATCGCAAAGATATTTATGCGATCCTCGATGAAGGTTACGTGTGCCATGTGGGATTCACGATGGAGGGACAGCCCTATGTGATCCCTACACTTTTCGCGCGCATCGGCGACAACATCTATTTTCACGGCTCCGCCGCTAGCCGCATGTTGCGCAATGTGAGCGCGGGAATATCCGTGTGCATCACGGTGACACTTACAGACGGTTTCGTTCTGGCGCGATCGGTCTTCAATCACTCGATGAACTATCGCTCCGTTGTGGCGCTCGGCAAAGCCACGGTCGTTGATGCGCCGAAAGAAAAGCTAGAGGCCCTGCACGCTTTCACGGAGAAAATCCTTCCCGGCCGCTGGGCGGATGCGCGCCAGCCGAACGAGAAAGAACTGAAAGCCACGAGCATTTTGCGGCTGCCGCTTACGGAGGTTTCGGCAAAGATTCGCGTTGGACCACCGGAGGACGACGCTCCGGACTACGAACTTCCGATATGGGCGGGCGTGATTCCACTGCGGCTTGCTCCGGGTGCGCCGATCCGGGACGAGAAATGTGATCCTAAGATTCCCACACCCGCCTATGCGGCGCAGTACAAGCGGTAGCCATGAGTGAATTTATTCCGGCCCCGGTGAAGCCTGTCGTTGGAATCGAAGCCCTTGAGGCTCTGGACATTCGTGTTGGCACCATCGAGAGAGTGGAAGAAATCCCCGGCTCGGAAAAGCTGATGAAGCTTAGGGTGAATTTCGGCGACCATTCGCGGACGATTCTTGCGGGAATCAAGAACGAGCGCGAAAACCCGCGCGAGATCGAGGGGCGGCAGGCTTTGTTTGTCCTGAACCTGAAGTCTCGCAAAATGGCAGGCGAGATATCGGAAGGGATGTTGTTCGACATCGGCTACGCGGACGGAGTGACGCCAGTTCTTTCGATTCCAGAACGGGCGGTGCCGAACGGATCGCGAGCCGGATGATGGGCTAGGGCTGCACGGCGCGGAGAAAATCAGCGAGAAGGCCATAGGCAGTCGCTTCGATTCCCGGATTGTGTTCAACAAGAGAGAAACTGAATACGTCCAGATCGAAACGGATCGCGGAACTAGTACCCTCCAGATTCGCGAGCGGATCGGAAGCCAGCAAGAGTTCGGGTTGCACGGTGCAATCCACGGAATCACCCCGGCGCGCAGCGCGGCAGACGAGCTTGTAGCGCATCCCGGCAGCGCGCACGGAGCGGATTTTTTCTTCGCTGAGTTCGCGGATGCCAGTGCGCTGCACCTGCTCCAGCCTTACCGGCACACCCATCAGGACAATTGCCAGCGCAGCCACTTTTACAGCGGAGTCCCAGCCATCGATGTCCGCCGCGGGGTCCGTTTCCACCACGCCAATGGCCTGCGCACGTTTCACCGCTTCGTCAAAGGAGCGGCCTTTTTCGATTTCCGTAAGAACAACGTTGGTGGTGGAATTGAGTACGCCGGCAAAGCTCTGCAGCGCCGTAGCCGGCAAGCCCAAAGGAAATAGCGAAAAAATCGGGATGCCATCCATGACGGTCGCTTCGTAGAGAAACTTCTTCTGTTTTTCGTGAGCCAGCGTGGCGAGTTCGCGAAAGGCATGCACGATCGGACCTTTGTTGGCGGTGATGGCGTGCGCTCCAAGTTCGAGCGCAGCCTTTAGATGTTCGATGGCAGGCTGGCCGGTTTGCGGAACCAGCGAACTGGCTTCAAACAAAACATCGGCGCGCGCTTTTTCCAGCCATTCGTGAACATTCCGACAGGGTTGAGGGGGCGGAGCCGGCCAATGGCCATTGAGGATGGCAAGAGGATTCAGGCCATCGGGGTCAGCGACCCAGCCGGCGCGTCGCGTAGCCACGCCCGTCAGCCGCCATCGCACGTCATAGCGACGGCGCAGTTCGGTCTCTTTCGAAACGAGGAGATGCAGAAACGCACGGCCGACGTTGCCAAAACCAACGATTGCGAGGTTATAGGAAGGAATGGCCCCGCCCTTTCCGAATCAATGTGCCGTTGCTGCCGCCAATTTTGCAGCGGCGGACGAAATGAGATCTGCTTCCTGCTGTAGAACAAGTGCGACGACAACGATGGCTTCGTCGGCCTGCTTCCATTGTTTCTGCTCGATGGCTTCGCGTACGGCGGGCACTGTCTTGGCGGCGTAGCCGGTGTAAAAACCCGGGGCGTAGAGCTGATGCTTGAACCACGGGCGATTCGGCAAGCCTTCGTTGTTGGTGAGTTTTCGCTCGCTGGTCATGAGCATTTTATTTACTTCGGCGAGTGAAGCGGAGGCCAGCAAAGCGCCGCCGTTGGCATTGGCCTGGTCAAGGGCTTTGCGATACTCCGCCGCGCTGCGCACGAGCATATCGGCGGCATTTTCGAGCGGCGCGAAATTCAGATGCGGCGGAACGGTTTCGGCCGGGGGCGGAAGGAGCGGCCGTCGCGGATCGTTTGTGGCTTTGAAGACGCCTTCTTCGATTTCGCGATTGCGCTCGCGAATGTCGTCCTGCGATTTCTGCAAAAGTGTTTTCAATTCCTTCAGGTAAGTTTGCACGGTGTCGGCGAAGTCGCCGAATTCGAATGGAAGGAGCTCGGCGTCGGCCAAGCGCATGACGGCCGTACCGCCGGTCTGCGCGAGCGCGCGGCCATAGACAAAGTCCGTGTCGCTGAAATGCGTAAACCAGTAAAAATCGTCGTAGATGGAATGGTAGATGCCGCCGCCATCTTCGCCGCTAAAACCAATGTTGAGCGAAGCCACGCCATCGTGCTGAAGGAAGGCGGTGTAGTCGGAGCCGGAACCGAGAGCGGGTATGCGAAGATCGGGGCGTTTGCGAATTTCTTCCCGCTGCTCCGGAGTCTTGGCGTTGGCGATGGCCCGGAGTTGCTCACGTTTCCAGGCGCTGAGTTTTGTTTCCGGGTCGCAGATTTCGCGCGCGATTTCGTTGCTGAATTTCTCGAGCGTGTGGGCGCCTTCGATATTGAGATAACCCCGCCCGTTGCCGTCCGAATTAATGTAGGCGACACCATGCGCGCGCAACTCGTCGTAATGAGCTTCGGCCCATTCCGTGGAGCCGAGAAGCCCGGGCTCCTCGCCGTCCCACGCGCAATAAATGATAGTGCGCTTGGGCTTCCATCCGGATTTGAGCAGCTCGCCCAGGGCGCGGGCCTCTTCCATTTCCGCAACGAGTCCCGCGATGGGATCTTCGGCGCCGTTCACCCAGGCGTCGTGATGGTTTCCGCGAATTACCCATTCATCCGGAAAAACAGCGCCTGGAATTTTCCCTACAACGTCGTAGACGGGCTTAGTGAGCCAGTTCGATGTCACTTTCAAGTGAACTTTAGCCGCACCCGGTCCGACGTGATAGGTGATTCCTAGTCCGCCACGCCAGCCTTCCGGAGCAACCGGCCCGGTGAGCGCCGCAAGGAGCGGTTGCGCGTCAGCGTAGGAAATCGGGAGGACGGGGATTTTGGTGATGGTGGCGGCTTCTTCGATTTTCAGGCGTTTGGCATCTTTCGTGGCGCCGACACCGGGGGTGAGCGGATCGCCGGGATAGAAGGGCATGTCCGCGACGCTGCCGCGTTGCACACCGTCGGGAGGGCGATACGGTCCGGCAGGAAAAGTTTCCCCCTGGACGAATCCATCCTCGTGCGGATCGGAATAGATGAGACAGCCGATGGCACCGTGTTCAGCGGCTACTTTGGGCTTGATGCCGCGCCAGGAGTGATAGTAGCGAGCAATCACGATCTTGCCTTTCACGGAAACGCCGAGGCGCTCGAGATATTCGTAGTCTTCAGGAATGCCGTAGTTGACGTAGACGAGCGGAGCGGTGACGTCTCCATCGATGGAGTAGGCGTTGTACGTGGGAAGCTGCTCGGCTTGCTGATCCGACGTGGGGTCGACGGAAACCGCGGGCTCCTGGAGCTTGGCGACAAATTTGGGACCTCCGTCGACGAGTTCGACTACGCGCTCCTTGGGCGTGGGAAAGAGAACGTCGAATTGTTCGATGTGGGTGTCGAGACCGAACTCCTTGAATTTAGCGGCGATCCATTCAGCGTTGTCTTTGTCGTAGGGAGAGCCAACGTTGTGGGGGCGGGCCGTGAGCCGCTGCATATAGGAGCGAAGATTATCGGGAGTAGGAATGGCGCGCAGCTTTTCTTCCCATTGGCGTTCGGTGCGCGACGACGCGGCGGAGTAACCAAAGAACGGCTGTTCGTCGGCGATGACGTGCTTGCCGAGTGGGGCGAGCGAGAGCCCTGCGATAACAAGTGAGGCAAACACGGCGCTACGATTCATTTTTCCCCCATAAAGTAAGGTGAGGATTATTTACTGTAGTCTTTGGACTCGCAAGCCCGAAGTTTGGTTTCGAGGCGGGACACAATTCTGGCCGGTTGCGCGAACAGAATCTCAGCAGAGGGATTTTGACATCTCAATGTAATGGCAGGGAACTTTTGTCTCGACTTCGGGGGGGATTGGGGCGGTGCTTGTTTCGAGGTATCCGAGGTGGCGGTAAAAGGCAGGGAGCGGTGCACGCGCGCTGATGATGCGAAGATCGATGGCAACACTGCCTGATTCGCGAAAATAACTTTCCGCTGCCGCCATTAATTTGCGGCCCAGGCCGGTGCCTTGGCGTCGCGGTTCGACTCCAAGGAGACCGAGGTAGCCGCGATTGCCGCGGAGTTCGACGTAGACGCAGCCGGCGAGGTCGGCAGAATCCTCGGCGATCAGGAATTTTCCTTTTTTCATGTACTCACGAACGCCGTCGGGGCTGATGCGATCGCCGTCGATGAAAGGCAGCTCGACGCGGAACGCGACGTTGATCAGCGCAGAGAGGGATTCCACGTCCGCCGGGCCTGCGTGGCGGATACCGAGGTCATCGCGAGAACGCCGGGATTTTGCAGCTTCGTCCATGGGATAAGCACTCATCCTATCGCGGGATTGCAGCCTGCGGGGTTCGGACAGGTGGCACGGGCTCAATGCGTAGCTTGATTGAGGAATGAAAATACTTTGGGGGCCCAAATCTCTCCACCGTGGACACAGAATTCGTGGGCTTCTTGAGCGGTCTTACCAAACGCGGGAAAAATCATGCTCTCGTGCGGCTTGTTTACTTTTTCCATTTCCGCGGCGAGAACGCGACTGGGGGCCAGGTCGTAGTCGTTTTGCGCCTGGATAAAGAGGACCGGCATTTGGGCCTGGTGGACGGCCTTTATCAGACGATCACGCAATTCCGGAGATTCCTTCCAGGTTTGCGCGGCTCCGGCAAAATCAACCGCGGCGCGAAGGCCGACACCGCGTTCCGCCATCAGGACAGTCTGAATCCCGCCGAAGGAACACCCCGCGACGGAGATCCTCTGCGCATCTACCTCAGGTAATCCTTTCAAGTAAGTAAGCGCGGCAATCTGATCCTGAAGCTGCAACTCCATTAATTGGACCAGTCTCTTGCCGCGAGCTTGCTGTCCGCCGCTTCCGCCAGCCTGCGCAAGCTCGTCCATGATGTACTCGCCAGGTGAGCGGCCGTGGCCGCGGCGTTGAGGAATGAACAGAATATATCCCCGACTGATGAAGAGGGGGGCGAGGTCGGGGAGCCAGCCGGGACGTCGCTCGCTGCCATGGTTCCAGAGGACCGCGGGAAACGGCCCATTGCCAGCTGGTTTATAGATAAACCCGTGAAGAACGAGGTTGCCGCTGGGAAATGTAACTTCAACGGGGTTCGCAGGCTGTTCGAGCTGCGCCGAGACCGCCGGCACGCGCAGCAGGAAGAGGAATACGATTGCGATGAATGTGTATTTCATTTTGCTTCTCACCGCTTCCGGATCAGCCGAGGGCGGCTTTGCCGTTGAAGCGGGCGGCGGGGCCGAGCTCCTCCTCGATACGGAGGAGCTGGTTGTATTTGGCAATGCGGTCGGTGCGGCTGGCGGAGCCCGTTTTGATCTGGCCGGCAGCGGTGGCGACGGCGAGGTCGGCGATGAAGGTGTCCTCAGTTTCGCCGGAGCGGTGGGAAATGATGGAGTTGTAGCCGGCTTTGCGGGCGAGCTCGATGGCGTCGAAGGTTTCGGTCACGGTGCCGATTTGATTGAGCTTGATGAGGATGGCGTTGGCGATGCCTTCGCTGATACCGCGGGAGAGCCGCGTCGTGTTCGTTACGAAGAGGTCGTCCCCCACCAATTGGATTTTCTTTTTGGATGATTTGCTGCCGATGCTTTGCGTCAGAGATTTCCAGCCGGACCAGTCATCTTCAGCCATGCCGTCTTCGATCGAGACGATGGGATATTTTTCCGCCCAGGTGGTCCAGTAGGCGGCCATTTGCGCGGAGCTGTGCGTGGATTTATCAGATTTCTTGAAAACATAGTTGCCGCTGGCTTTGTCATAGAATTCGCTGGAAGCGGGGTCAAGAGCGATGCTTATCTGCTCGCCTGGTTTGTATCCGGCGGCAGCGATGGCTTCGAGAACGATCTGGATGGCTTCTTCGTTTGATTTGCAGCTGGGGGCGAAACCGCCTTCATCGCCAACGGCGGTGGAGTAGCCGTGTTTCTTCAGGGCGGTTTTTAGCGCATGGAAAACTTCGACACCCCAACGGAGGGCTTCGGAGAAGTTCGGCGCGCCGATGGGCATGACCATGAATTCCTGGAAGTCGACGGAGCTATCAGCGTGCGCGCCGCCGTTTAGGATGTTCATCATGGGGCACGGGAGCAGGTTCGCGGAAGTATCAGAGGAATAGCGCGCCAGATATTTGTAGAGAGGGATGTTTTGGGCGGCAGCAGCGGCGCGGGCGGCGGCCATGGAGACAGCGAGGATAGCGTTCGCGCCAAGGCGGGACTTGGTAGGAGTGCCATCAAGATCGATCATGCGCTTGTCGAGAGCGCGCTGATCTGCAGCGTCGAAGCCAACGACGGCTTTGGAGAGTTCGTTGTTTGCGTTGGCGATGGCTTTGAGGACGCCTTTTCCAAGGTATTTAGATTTATCGCCATCGCGGAGCTCAAGGGTTTCGTGCTCGCCAGTGGAAGCGCCGGAAGGAACGGCGGCGCGGCCGCGGGCACCATCGCCAGCGTACACATCGGCTTCAACTGTGGGATTGCCGCGGGAATCGATGATTTGGCGCGCGCGGACTTGGGTAATCTTCGTGGACATGTTTCAGCAATCTCCTGATTCAGGATGAATTGGAGATTGTATCAGACCGAACGATTGCGCTTTGCAGGGATATCGGTCTGCCGAAGGGCAAGACTCAGCTTAGGATTGTGACCGTAGGAGCACAGTCTGAAGGCTGTGCCAGAAAGTGCTAAGGCGAAATTAAGCGCTTTCGGGTTCTTCGATTAAGGATTCCTGACGGACGACGACGACGATGCCGGAATCGGTGACGTGGAAACGGCGGCGGTCGGCTTCGAGGTCGTAGCCGATTTCAGTACGCTCGGGAAGGCTGACGTGGCGATCAATGATGGCGCGGCGGATGCGGGAATGACGGCCGACGTTCACATGATTGTAGAAGATGGAGTCCGAGACTTCGCAGTAGCTGTTGACGCGGACGTTGTTGCCGATGACAGATTTTTGAACGCGGCCGCCGGAGATGACGGAACCGCCGGCGACGATGGAATCGAGCGCGGCGCCCATGCGTTCGGGGTCGGCGAAGACGAATTTTGCGGGCGGGTATTGGTGCTGCCAGGTGCGCAAAGGCCAATTATTATCGTACAAATTGAAAACGGGTGAAACACTGACGAGGTCCATGTTGGCCTCGTAATAGGCATCGAGAGTGCCGACGTCCCGCCAGTAGAGCGCATCCTTGCTGTTTTCATCGACGAAATTATAGGCGAATACACGGTGCTTCGAGATGATGCGTGGCAGGATGTCCTTGCCGAAATCGTGGCTGGACTTGGGATCCTCCGAATCCGCAAGGAGGATGGGAATCATGAGCTGGGTGTTGAAGATGTAGATGCCCATGGAAGCGTTGCAATTCCCGGGATGGTGCGGAGACTGTTTGGGCTCGGCGGGTTTTTCTTCGAAGCCGATGATACGCCAGTCCTTGTCGACTTCAATGACGCCAAACTGGCGAGCAGCTTCAGCAACTGTAATCTGGATGGTGGCGACGGTGACTTCGGCGCCGGAGTCCACGTGCTGCTTGAGCATCTTGGCGTAATTCATCTTGTAAATGTGATCGCCGGAGAGAATGAAGACGTACTTGGAGCGCTCGCTGCCGATGGAATAAATGTTCTGGTAAACGGCGTCGGCGGTGCCCTGATACCACTCCTTCGAGACGCGCATTTGCGGAGTTAGGACTTCGATGTAGTCGCCGAGGCCGGCGAGGGGCGACCAGCCGGCACGGACGTGGCGATTGAGGCTGAGAGCTTTGTACTGCGTGAGGACGAAGATGCGGCGGAGATCGGAGTTGATGCAATTGGAGAGCGTGATGTCAATGATGCGATAAAGAGCGCCGAAAGGAACGGCGGGTTTGGCACGGTCGCGGGTCAGCGGCCAGAGGCGTTCGCCCTGGCCTCCTGCGAGGAGAACTCCGATCGCGTCGCGCATATCCGACATGGATGGACCCCCGCTGGGCGCGTCTTAAGAAGCGGCTCATTTTACGTAAGGGCGGAGGGGAGTACAAGCGTGACGGAGAGGAAGCCGGGAGCAGGAAGAGGCTTATAGAAAACTGCATTCTTAATTTACTGTAGAATAATATAGTAACTTTATTGCCAGTACATGGGTTCAGTACTGCGGGGACTGGTGGGCAGGTAGAAAGATTCCTTGACTTGGATGGCAAGAATTGATTAGAAGATGCCAGCGACCTTTCTGGTGCAGCCGCGAAGCGGACAATACGTGCGATAATTAAGAACAGGGGCGGTGCCCGCAGCAGTGCATAGCCGGCGGCAGCATGGCCGGCGAGAGGCGCCGCAAGATACCAATCCGAACCGGATTGGGGGTGAATTAATAAAGTGGCTGAAGTCATCATCCAAGAGAGTGAATCTCTGGAAAATGCCCTGCGGCGTTTTAAACGCAAGGTGCAACAGGAAGACATCATCAAGGAAATCAAGAAGCACAGCTTCTACATGAAACCCGGCGAGAAGCGCCGGGCAAAAGAAGCGCTTTCGCGGAAGCGACTGCGCAAGAAGCAGCGGCGGGAAGCGGATTAGTTCAGGGAGGCGGCCCCGGTCAGGTTGGGGCCGCCTATCCGTTTTACGTCGCGGCTCTGCGCCGCACTTCCGAGAATCAGGCCCCCGGTTAGGCAAGGAAGTATTGGGTTCGTGTTTCAGCTTCGTGCCCGCAGGCCCAAGGGATCCGCGCCCGGCGTCCCCGGATACAGGTTTCCTCAAGCAATTCGGCTCTCCGGTACAAAGTCTGCCCAACCTCCTGCCCGACACGGGACCAGGGAGAGCGGCTGATGGAATACCACGACAAGGTGTTGAAGTGTTCGGAATGCGGGGCTGAGTTTGTGTTCACGGGCGGCGAGCAGATGTTTTTCGCCGACAAGGGTTTCAAGAACGAGCCCAAACGCTGCAAAGCCTGCAAGGCGAAACGAGCCGAAGGAGGAGGTGGCGGCGGACACGCTTCACCGATGCGGTCGGAGACAAAGACAAACTGCTCTCAGTGTGGCAAGGAGACGACTGTTCCCTTCCGGCCCACGCAGGGGCGTCCGGTCTTCTGCCGGGAGTGCTTCCAGCAGCGAAGAGCGATGGGCGCAGCATAGCAGGATCGAAATAAAGAAGTAATGAAGTAACGAAGTGACGAGAGGGCCCCGCGAGGTTACACCTACGGAGGGACAGGCACGAATGCCTGTCCTACTTCTTGAATCCGCCTTCGATTGCAAATTTTCTTCAGGGATGTGAATCCAAGTAGGCGCCGAATTGCGCCAAGGCTTCGGGCATGTTCTTGCGGCCGAAGCCGAAGCGGATGTGGCGCGGCTGGTCGTAGACGGTGCCCGGCAGCAGAAGGACTCCTGCATCGCGGACAGTTTTTTCGCAGAAAGCGAGTACGTCTTGCTCGGGTTTGAGCCGGACGAACCCGATGGGGCTGGCGTTGGGCCTCACCCATTCAAATCGGTTCGAGCGCCGAAGGATAAAGGCATCGAGAAGCTGCAGGTTGCGTAATACAAGTTCCCGGTTGCGCTGCACCAGGACTTCGCGATGGCGGAGGGCGAGCGCGCTAAGAAATTCGCTGGGAGCGCTGTTGCAAATGGTGGTGTAGTACCTGAATCCCAGACAGCGGCGGAGAATTTCTGGATTGCGACTGGCGAGCCATCCGAGACGAAGGCCGGGCAGACCGTAGGTCTTACTCATGGAGCCCAGGCTAACGGCATTTTCGTACACTTCGCAGGCGGCCGGGAGACGCGTCGCGGGTTCGTGTTCGAGCTCGCGGTAGACTTCATCCGAAAACAAAATAATCCTGCGGCTCGCCGCCAGATCAAGAACTTGTTTGAAAATGCCTGCCGGCATTAAGAGGCCGGTAGGATTGTGAGGCGTGTTGATGTAGATGATTTTGGTGTTTGGCTGGAGCAACTTTTCAAGGACGGCGACGTTGTGTGCCCATCCGCTTTCGAATGAGCGGGGCCATTCGCTCACCTGAGCCCCGGTGCTACGCGCAACCTCCAGGCCGCTCTCGTAACATGGGGTTTCGACGATGATGTGATCGCCGGGCCCCGCTAATGCGTGGTAGAGGACGAAGATACCTTCTTCGGCGGCTGCTACAACAAGAACATCGTCCGGGCTGAGTGGATGGTAGATAGCGGCGATCGCTTGCCGAAGATCGGGGGCCCCCGGCGATTCGGTGTAGCCGCACCAGTGTTTGAGGAGGCGGTCGTGGGCGCCTGGCTCTAGATCGAGCAGTTCCTGTATCGCGCGGGACTCCGCATCGGAACTAGAGAGCAGGTATTTGGCGGTGAACTCATATTTGCCGAAATACTGCTCTATACGAAAGGGTTTGATTTGCATGCGAAAGAGTCTGGCAAGCCCTGTATCCCGCAGTCCAGAACCAAATTGACCGGGTCGCCCGGAAGCTAAGCCAATCGGGATATTGGCGTTCCTCCAGAGGTTGATGCAGGTGCAATTTGGCGGGCTGGCGGGTATGATACGAGGCTCGAAGTCCCCAACACGACCAAGTGACCAGAGGGCCACTCCATGGCTCACCGCTTTACTATCGGCGTCGAAGAAGAATTTCAAATCATAGATCCCGCCACGTGCGAGCTACGTTCGCACGTCAGCCACATCGTCTCAGAGATTTCCCCGGATATCGCCGAGCAGGTTAAAAATGAGCTTCACCAATCGATCGTGGAAACCGGCACGCGGATCTGCGAGAACGTTAGTGAATTGCGCATCGAGATGCACCGGACGCGAGGCGAATTGGTGGCAGCGGCGGAACGCGCGGGGCTCCAGGTTGCGGCGGCGGGCACGCATCCTTTTTCAAGCTGGATCGATCAGGTTATCTCTCCCGGCGAACGTTACCAGCACATCGTGGAAGAGATGGGGCAACTGGCGAGATCGTTGCTCATCTTCGGGATGCACGTGCACGTCGCAATGCCGGACAAGCAGACCACCATCGACATGATGAACGGTGTTCGCTATTTCCTGCCACACCTGCTGGCGCTTTCCACCAGCTCGCCATTCTGGATGGGACGGAACACGGGATTGAAGTCTTTCCGCACGACGGTGTTTCGCCGGTTTCCGCGGACGGGCGTGCCGGAGCAATTCGAATCGTGGAGCGCTTACGAAAATTTCGTAAACCTTCTCATCCGGCTGAACTGTATCGACAACGGGAAGAAAATCTGGTGGGATGTGCGGCCGCATCCGACATTTGGCACGCTGGAATTCCGGATGTTCGATGTCTCGACGAAAGTGGAAGAGGCAGTGGCCATCGCGGCACTCACGCAGGCGATCATCGTGAAGCTGCATCGCCTTTACCAGGGCAATATGAGCTGGCGGCTCTACCGGCGGGCACTGATCGAAGAAAACAAGTGGCGGGCGGCGCGCTACGGCATTGAAGGAAAGCTCATCGACTTCGGCAAAGAAACCGAAGTGCCCATGCGCCAACTAATCGTGGAATTGTTGGAATTTGTGGAGGATGTGGTCGACGACCTGGGAAGCCGCAGCGCGGTCGAATACGTTCACACAATTATTAATGAGGGCACCAGCGCCGACCGGCAATTGCGTGTGTATAAGGAAACGGGCGACCTGAAAGCCGTAGTGCGCCACCTCGTTGCAGAAACGCGCGGCGGAGTGACCGAGCCGCACACATCTTCCGCGCACGCGGTGAATTAGTGAGCCAGTTCCACAGGTCCTTGCGGGAGCACAAATATGAAAAAAGTTGGCCTTCTTTGCGGGCGAGAATACAGCTTTCCTCCGGCGTTTATCGAGCGAGTGAATGCGCTTGGCGCGAAGGATGGAGTGACAGCGGAATTTGTAAAGCTTGGCGGCACGCGCATGGGCGAGCCAGCGAAGTACAGCGTGATCGTGGACCGCATCTCCCATGAAGTCGAGTATTACCGCGGCTACCTGAAGCATGCCGTTCTACAGGGCACGTACGTCATCAACAATCCGTTCTGGTGGACGGCCGACGACAAGTTTTTCAACTATGCGGTGGCTGCGAAGCTGGGTATCGCCATCCCGAAAACGGTCTTGCTGCCACAGAAGGGTTACCCGAGCGATGTGGATATCAACAGCGAATCGCTGCACAACCTGGAATACCCCGTGGATTGGGACGGTTTGCTGGACTATGTTGGACGGCCGGCGATCCTTAAGCCATTTTCCGGCGGTGGATGGAAGCACGTCTACAAGGTGAATAACAAAGAAGAATTGCTGGCGGCGTATGACAAGACCTCGCCGTATTGCATGACATTGCAGGAGTTCATCGATTTCACTCAGTATGTGCGCTGCTTCACGTTCGGGAAGATGGACATCCTGCCAGTGCACTACGATCCGAAAGAACGCAAGTACCTGGTGGAACACCAGTATCTGACCGCGGAGCTTGGCGCCCGCGTGGTGAAAGATGCGCAGACGATCAACCAGGCGCTCGGCTATGAGATGAATACCATTGAGTTTGCCGTTAAAGACGGTGTGCCTTACGCCATCGACTTCCTGAATCCCGCTCCGGACTTTGAACGCGACCGCATCACGGAATTTTATTTCGCGCACGTGGTGGAGAAGATGGCGCGGCTGGTGATCGACCGCGCGGTGAATGGGAAGGCCTCGAATCCCTGGCCACGATGGGAAGAGATGCTGGGAATCGGCGCCGCGGCTGGATTTACGGGAGCGCCGAGGAGCGTCGCAGCAACGCAGTCCGCGAGCGGGCAGGCAACGACAAAGGTTCAAGCAGCTCCGGCGGCAGCCGTACCCTCAGCAGGACCATCGGGAACTCCGACAAAATGACGAGCGCCGCTCCAGCTTCGATGACTCCTCCGACTCCACAGGAGGAATGGAACGAGATTTTGAAGACGACGCTTCTGCGCGTGCCCTCCCTTCCTCAGGATCTGTTCAAGCGGATGCGCAAAGCGAAGCTCACGTTTGGCGATCGTGTGCACTGTCCTTTTTTGCGTCCGTTTTTTCTTTCTCCCGAAGATGAGGACCGCGTTCGAACGGTGGCGGAAGGCATCGCGGCACTGGCCGAGCGCGTCACCCTGGCTGCACTTGACGATCGGCATCTCTTCGCGCAATTCCATCTCCGGGAGGAAGAGGAACGCCTGGCGCGGATGCACACGGGATATGGACCGGCGAGCACCGCTTCGCGGCTCGATGCGTTTTTGCTCCCCGATTCACTCAAGTTTGCCGAATACAACGGCGAGTCGCCCGCGGGTGCGGGCTACGCGGAGACGCTGGCCGGGATTTTCAGCGAACTCCCGGTCATGGGCAAATTTTCGCAACATTATGAGGTCCACACTTACCCGCTCATCGCCAAGCTGCTGGACGCGCTGATGATGAGTTATCTGGACTGGGGCGGCTCGTCGACGACTCCGCAGATAGCCATTGTGGATTGGGAAGGTGTGCCCACCTGGAGCGAATTCGAAATCCTCCAGGAGCGTTTTGAGAGAATGGGCGTGCCCACGCTGATCGCGGATCCACGAGAACTGGAGTTCGACGGCAAGACGCTGGTGGCACAGGGCAAAGTCATTGACATGGTCTACCGCCGGGTGTTGATCAACGACATCGTGGCGAAGCCGGCGGAATGCGCCGCGCTGGTAAAAGCGTACTCCGCGAACGCCGTATGTGTGGCGAATAACTTTCGCTGCAAAATTCCGCACGTGAAAGCTTTTTTCGCGGTGCTGACGGACGAGCAAAACGGCGCGCTGTTCTCGCACAGCGAACGCGAACTGATTCGAAATCATATTCCCTGGACGCGCATCGTCGCCGACATCAAGACGGCGCATTACGGACGGCAGGTGGAGTTGCTCGCCTTTATCCGGGAGCAGAGGGAAAACCTGGTGCTGAAGCCCAGCGACGAATATGGCGGCTCTGGCGTCACGCTCGGTTGGGAAACGGAGGAAGCCGCGTGGGATGACGCGATCGAACGCGCGTTGACAGCGAAAAATGGCGTTTGGATCACCCAGGAGCGAATTCCGATTCGCCGCGAGGTCTTTCCATACATCACGGATGTAGGTCAGGTGCATTACCGCGACATGCTGGTGGATTTTGCGCCTTATTTGTTTAGAGGAAAGTTATGCGGATTCCTAACGCGGCTGAGCGCCACGGGCCTCGCGAACGTGACCAGCGGCGGCGGCCAGGTTCCAGCGTATCGAGTCTCCGCGAAAACTCTCGCGGCCGAGTGATAGCAACATCACTGCGGGGGTGAGAGTTTGCAACAACGTGCCAGCCCCCTGACCGTCTGGCCAGTTTGGAACAGAACGCATCTGGAATGCTTACCCTAGAAAATTTTCCCAATTCAAGTAGAATTAATTAGATGAACTTTGGTACTCCCAGAGCCGAGTTGATGCCAGGCGCGCGCAACGCCGTGGAAACATGCCTCAGTGTTCGGCCCGGCGAGCATGTCGCGCTCATTGCCGACGATGCCAGTCGCGCCGTCGCAGCGGGTATTGCCGCAGCACTGGACGACCGCGGCGCCGTATACACCGGATTGTTGCTTGAAGACTTCGGCCCCCGGCCGATGACCGCGGCGCCACCAGCCGTCTTGCAAGCACTGGAAATGGCGGACGTAGGCGTGATGTGCATGACGCCACAGCCTGGCGAGCTGGCGGCGCGTATGGCCATCGTGCGAGTGGTCGAGCGGCGTCAGATCCGTTATGCACATATGGTTGGCGTTACTCCAGAAATTATGCAGCAGGGCATGCGTGCGGACTACCGCATGGTGGACAAGCTGAGCGACAAACTTCGCGAACGCATGCTGCGCGCGGAAACACTTACGGTGAAGTCCGATGCCGGAACAGAGATTGCCGCGCATTTCGATCGTGGCCTCGACTGGGTAAAGACCAGCGGGCTCATCAGCCCGCGCTATTGGTCGAACCTTCCGGCCGGAGAAGTTTTCACGACTCCCGCGACCGTGGACGGCAGATTTGTGTGTGATGCCACGGCGGGCGACCATTTCAATGGCAAGTATGGGGATCTGCAGACCACGCCGCTGGTGCTGGAGATTAAAGGCGCGCGGCTTGTTGACGTCGAATGCGCGCGAAAAGACTTGGAAAAGGAATTTTGGGAATACTGCCACACAGATGAGAACAGCGACCGAGTCGGCGAGCTGGCTTTCGGCACCAATCTCGGCCTGTCGGAGATGATTGGAATTCTGCTTCAGGATGAAAAGTTTCCCGGCGTGCACATCGCTTTCGGCGACCCTTATGGCAGCCAGACCCACGCGGACTGGAAATCCCGGACACACGTGGACGTACTGACTCGCAACTGCGACGTCTGGATCGACGACGACCAAGTCATCGAAAAGGGCAAATACCAGCTCGAACATCTCGGCCTGGCCTGAAGTCTCCGCTACTCGGCGGTAGATCTGCTTCGAGTTTCAAATTCAAAACAACTTGGAGATGTATTCGCGCATCTGGTGTTTCCAGTACGGCCAGTCATGGCCGCCCTGCGGGCCCCAATTGTCGAGCGAATGGCAGATGCCTTTGCTGGAGAGAATTTCGGAGAGGCGGTAGGTTGGCCCGCTGTTTTCCCACTGGCCGGTGCCGGTGGTGATATGGATGTCGCACGAAGCGATCTGCTCATAAAACCAGGGATCGTTCATGTTGGAGAGGTAGTCGACGGGATTATTGAAATAGAAATTGTCGTCGTACATGCCGTCCATGAAATTTTTCACGTCGTAGACGCCAGACATAGCGAAGCATCGCTTGATGACGTCGGGGTGTTTGAAAAGAGAGTTCGCGGCATGATACGCGCCGAAGGAAGCACCCATCGTGGAGATGCCGATTCCCGGCGATTGGCAGCTATCCCAGATAAAAGGGACGACTTCTTCGCGCAAATAAGAGTCGAAAACGGACTGCACATAGCTTCGATGAAAGGGATGCGCGCCTTTATTGTAAAAGCTGAGGCCATTGATGGAATTAATGGTGAAGAATTTCACTCTTCCAGCGTCAATGAAATCCGCCAGCGCGCCGACCATGCTTTGGCCTTCGAGTTCCATCTCGTCGCCCGCACTGGTGGGGAAACCTAGCAGTGGTGGCCCCCAATGGCCGTAGACAACGACACCAAGCTCCATGCCGAGCCGCGGGGAATGCCAGCGGTGATATTCACGTTTCATCAGTTTCCTCTTGTCGAATGTAAGAAAGAAAGTATGCCAGCCCAACTGGTTGCAGGGCAATCGCGATCGCTGCAGGCGGACGGAGTTTCCCATCGACCGCGGCGTTCGCTAGAATGAGCCTGCGATTATCTTGGGGCAAACAGGAGAACGTCCATGGCTTCAGCCTCATTATGCCTGGCGGGAAGCGACGCCTACACTTTCTCCGAATATGAGAAGATGTTTGGGAACGCGGGGTTTGTGAAAACGACATTGCATCCTGTTCCGAACATGCCGCAACAGGTGCTTCTCTCAGAAAAGTAGGAAACGGACGTGAAGAAAAAAAAGAAAAAGACCACAAAAAAGAAGGTTGCAGGTGGAAACAAGGATCAGGCGCTCCGCGAGCATCTGGTTGCCCTGTTGAAGGGCGGGGGCGCCCACGTACACTTCATGGACGGAATCGATGGATTCCCGGAGCCGCAACGTGGAGCGTTCATTTCAGGCTTGCCACACACCGGCTGGCAGTTACTGGAGCACGCGCGACTGGCTCAGTGGGACATCCTGGAATTCAGCCGTAATCCCAAACACAAATCGCCGGGATTTCCGGAAGGCTACTGGCCGAAGACGCCTGTGCCGCCGGATGATTCGGCATGGGACAAGTGCGTGGAAGCATTTCAGCGCGATCTGCAGGAGATGATCAAACTGGTGAAAAACCCCAAAACCGATTTGTACGCCAAAATTCCACACGGGGACGGACAGACGATTCTTCGCGAAGCACTGATCCTCGCCGATCACAATGCGTATCACCTAGGACAATTGGTGGATTTGCGGCGCGCGCTAGGCGCCTGGCCGGAGCGGTAGCGGCAGGAACTGACTCTGACTCCGCTAGAGTTGTGGCGCAATTCCGGATTTCTGAGCTTGCAAGAAACGGGATTGGCAGTAGGATGGACCGTAGATTGCGCGGTTTTGTGTCTATTTCTGTATAAAGGTAGAGCGAGGACTGCATGATTCGTTTTGAAAATGTGAGCAGGCGCGGATTCATGAAGGGAATGCTGGGAGCGGGAGCGTTTATTCTGAGCGTCCGCGTGGTGCCGGAGGAACTGTTTGGAGCGGTTTCGAACGCGAGCGCTTCCGATGCCATGGCTAAAGCCGTGCTTCAGCCCAGCGTTTATCTAGCAATCGATACGCAGGGAACCGCCTACATCATTGCGCATCGTTCAGAGATGGGAAGCGGCAGCCGAACCGCGCTTCCCCGCATCGTGGCGGATGAACTGGATGCGGACTGGGCGCGCGTGACCATCGTGCAGGCTACTGGTGACGAAAAATATGGCGATCAGGATACGGACGGATCGCATTCGGTGCGGAGCTTCTTCGACACCTTGCGCGAGGCCGGCGCAACCGCGCGGCTGATGCTGGTCCAGGCTGCGGCAGCGCAGTGGGGAGTCCCGGCCGCGGAATGCGCGACAAGCATGAGCATCGTGATCCACAAGCCTTCAGGTAAGAAACTTGGCTATGGAGAACTGGCAACAGGCGCGGCGAAATTGGGTGTGCCGAAAAAGGAAGATGTGAAGCTGAAGGCACGCAGCGATTGGCGATATATCGGAAAAGGCGCCTCGAGTTACGACCTGAAGGACATGTGCACCGGGAAGGCGGTTTACGGACAGGATACCCATGCGGAGGGGATGCTGTATGCCAGCGTGGCGCATCCACCGGTGTTCGGGAGCGCGGTGAAATCCGTGGATGACAAGGCGGCACTCGGCGTCGCGGGCGTGAAGCAGACGGCGACCATCGACGCGTTCAAGCCTCCCGTCGGTTTTCAGGCGCTGGGCGGCGTAGCAGTTTTGGCGGACAGTACGTGGGCGGCGGTGCAAGGAAAGAAAAAACTGAAGATCGAATGGGAAAAGAGCCCGAACAGCGTTTGGAACTCGGACGCCTACAAGAAAGAACTGCAGGAGACGGCGCGAAAGCCCGGCAAGGTTGTGCGAGAGAACGGCAACGTGGACGCAACGTTCGCCAAGGGCGGCAAGATCGTTGAAGCCGAGTATTATGCCCCGCTGCTGGCGCACGCTTCGATGGAGCCGCCGGCTGCCCTGGCAATCTACCGCGACGGAAAAGTGGAAGCGTGGGCCGCGACGCAGAATCCGCAGGGTGCCCGCGATGCAATCGCGCAAGCCGTAGGATTGAAAAAGGAAGATGTTACGGTGCATGTGACGCTGCTGGGCGGGGCGTTCGGCAGAAAATCTTTTCCGGATTTCGTCGTAGAAGCAGCAGTGCTCTCGAAAAAAACGGGAAAGCCAGTGAAGGTAGTCTGGAGCCGCGAAGACGACATCAAGTTTGATGTCTATCACTCCGTCGCGGCGATGTATATGAGAGCGGCGTTGGGTCCGGATGGGATGCCGGCAGCCTGGTTGCAGAGAACGGTTTTTCCGCCCATTGGCTCGACTTTCGATTCGAGCGCAAATTATTCCGCTCCAGACGAGCTTGGCCTGGGCTTCACGGATGTACCGTTTGCGTTGCCGAACTTGCGCGCTGAGAATGGCCCGGCGACGGCGCACGTTCGAATCGGCTGGCTGCGTTCGGTGGCCAATGTCTATCATGCATTTGGGATTCATTCCTTCGCTGACGAGCTGGCGCATGCGGCAGGCAAGGATCCCGCCCAATATCTACTGCAACTGCTCGGACCCGACCGGATTATTCCGAAGGACGAAATCGGCAAGGACTATCCGAATTACGATGGGGACTACACTCAATATCCGATTGATACGGCAAGATTTCGACGCGTGCTGACACTGGCGACGGAAAAGGCCGGATGGGGCAAACAAAAACCGGGTAACGGCTACGGTATCGGAGTGGCGATGCACCGCAGCTTTCTGACCTACGTGGCTACCGTGGTGCAGGTGCAGGTGGACGACGCGGGCATGGTACAGATCAAAAGAGTGGACACCGCTTTGGACGCGGGCACCGTCGTCAATCCGGAGATGGCGCGCCAACAATTTGAAGGTGCCGCAGTCATGGGAACAAGCATCGCTTTTTATGGAGAGATCACCGCGACCAACGGCGTGATAGACCAATCCAACTTCGACTCCTACCAAATGGCACGGATGAACGTTGCGCCTCGCGAAACAAATGTCTACATCACCCCTAGCGACGCACCACCCGCGGGAATCGGCGAACCCGGATTGCCTCCCTTTGCACCGGCGTTGTGCAACGCCATCTTCTCCGCGACTGGCAAGCGTATCCGCGAATTGCCACTCGCGAAGTCAGGACTCGCGTAGTTTTTCCCGGAGTGTGCTTGCTGAAAAAACTGTTTTTTGCAGCTCTGACGATTCCCTCGCTCCTTCTGCCCTGTGCGGCGCAGCGAAAGCCGGTTCTGCCTCAGATTGACCTTCCTCACCCTTACTATTTTCGCGAAATGTATTTGCCGCAGCTGACCAGCGGGCCGAGCAGCCTGGCGTGGTCGCCGGATTCGAGGGAATTGGTTTATTCGATGGCGGGATCCTTGTGGCGGCAAAAAATCGACTCGAAAACCGCGCAACAACTGACAGACGGCCCCGGGTATGACTACCAGCCGGACTGGTCTCCGGATGGAAGAAGTGTGGTGTACGTTTCCTACCAAAAAGATGCCATGGAGCTGTGGTTGCTCGATGTGGGGACGGGAAAGACGCAGCAACTCACCAGTGGCGGAGCGGTGAATGTTGAGCCGCGCTGGTCTCCCGACGGGAAGCGCATCGCTTTCGTTTCGACTTCCTACAACAAGCGCTTTCATGTTTTCCGCGCGGACGTGCGCGACGGAATGCTTGAGAATGTCACGCGGCTGACCGGCGAAACGAAGAGCGATCTCCCCCGCTACTACTATAGCGCGTACGACATGGAGATCAGCCCCGTCTGGACGCGCGACGGCCAGGAGATTCTCTTCATCTCCAACAAAGGACATATCCACGGTACCGGCGGGTTTTGGCGCATGAAGGCGGAGCCGGGAGCCGAAGCGCACGAAATTCACTACGAAGAAACCAATTGGAAAGCGCGTCCTGATTTTTCGCCCGACGGTTCGCGGATGGTGTACAGCTCCTACCTCGGCCGCCAGTGGCACCAACTCTGGGTGATGCCTGCAAACGGCGGCGATGCATTTTCGATCTCCTATGGTCTCTGGGACGACACCTATCCGCGATGGTCGCCAGACGGCAGCCGCATCGCTCACGTCGTCAATACAGAGGGGAATACAGGCATCGCTTGGCAAACGATTCCGGGAGCGGAGGAACATAAACTCGAAATCGAAGAGCGCCGTTTTCTTCGCCCTCATGGTTCACTCTCGATTGAGGTTTTTCTCAATAGCAGAAATCCCGCTGCGCGCGTTTCCGTCACCGATGCCGCAGGGAGATTCTATGCGCCGAATTGGGCGTGGATCTGCGGAGATGATGGCTTCGACCGCAGCGAACGGCCATACGAAGTCCACTACTTCCTGATTACCGGCAGCCACGCGCCACTGGACTTGCCGCCCGGGAAATTCACTGTCGAAGTCATGAAGGGGTTTGAATATCGCCCGGTCAAGCGAGAGATCGAAGTATCCGCCGGTCGGATATTAAATCTTAAGATCGAACTCGTGCGGATCGAAGAAAGCAAAACCACGGGCAGCCGCTGGGTGAGCGGCGACTTGCACGTCCACATGAATTATGGCGGCACCTATAAGGACAATCGCGGCTATCTGGTTGCACAAGCGGAATCGGAAAATCTCGACTTCCTGAACGAACTGGTCGTCAATAAAGAACAGCGATTCCCCGACGAAACCTATGAGGGCACCGGGCTCGGGCCAAAGATGGTTCGGAATCCCCCGATTATCTTTGGGCAAGAGTTTCATACGAGCTACTGGGGGCATCGAGGCCTGTTGAATATCCAGGATCACCTTTTGTTACCCGGTTACGCGGGGTATCCGAACACGGCGGCGGCGAGCTTGTATCCCATGGATGCTGACATCTACGACATGGCGCACGCGCAAGGTGCGCTAGTGGGAGCGGTGCATCCGTTTGATGCAGTTCCCGATCCGTTTGCCGAACCGCCGCAACGGATCACCGATGAACTCCCCATCGATGTTGCGCTGGGAAAACTGGATTACATGGAAATCGTGGGTTTCAGCGATCATCGAGCGACTGCGGCTGTCTGGTACAAGTTGCTGAATCTGGGATACCGGATTCCCGCGGGAGGAGGGACCGATGCGATGGCGAACTACGCATCCCTTCGTGGGCCGGTGGGGATGAATCGCGTTTATGTGCGCGTACCGGCAGGCCCACTTAGAATTGATAGCTTTCTGGATGCGCTAAAAAAGGGGCGCACCTTTGCAACGAACGGGCCGTTGATCGAATTCACCCTGGGCGGCCGGCAAGTCGGTGACGAACTGAAATATGATGGGCCGCAGGCAGCGGTTCCCTTCACCGCAAAGTTGCGCTCCATTGTTCCAGTGGATCATCTCGAACTCATTTGCAACGGGCGCGTTCTCCAATCGTTCTTGCGCGATGGACCAAAAGATTCCGCGGACGTCAACGGCACCGTCGCCGTCAAAGAGAGCGGATGGTGCGTGCTTCGCGCCTCAAGCGACAAGGCAGAATATCCAGTGCTGGACAACTACGTGTACGCCACAACAAGCCCGGTATACGCGACAATCAGCGGGAAACCGGCGCGTTCGCCGGAAGATGCGAAATATTTTTCTGCATGGATCGATCGCGTGATCGATGCAACCACACAGTACCCGGACTGGAATTCGGCCGCGGAGAAAGCTGGCGTACTCGGCAAACTCGCACAAGCGAAGCAAGTGTTCGAGAAAATGCGGCAGGCACCACCGATGTGAGGCACGGCCGAAAAGTTTGCCTGAAACAACCACGCGTTCGGCCCGACGTTGTTACCTATAGTAGCCGGTACGTTCTGTAACCCATGTGTCCGGGTTGGAGCATTGAAAGTTGGTGGGCCCGCTAGGATTTGAACCTAGGACCAACGGATTATGAGTCCGCTGCTCTAACCGCTGAGCTACGGGCCCCTTGAAAATAAAAGACTTATTGGCCTACTTAAAGCGACCAACAATTTTGCGTCATTCTTGCGTTGCAGTCTACTCGGATTCGGCCCGTCGTTGCCCTTCTTTCGATCGCAAATGCGCCTTCTAATAGGAACCGCTCTCCGCTCTATTGTCTTGCGACTATCGTGCTTCTATCTTTACTTAGGCTTTCATTTTCCTGGCGCGCACGAAACGAACCGACGACACCTTAGAACGGATAAGCAAAGTTGATTCTAGGTTCGTCCCACTCCGTTCGCAAGCGTTGAGTTTACTGGCTTTGACAGCGAGGATGACGGTTAACTGCCCACGGACCGAAAGCCTCCGGCATAGAAAGGGCAATCGCGGCACATGTGTCCCTTCGCACTGTAGCTATGTATGAGGGAAGCAAGAAAGGTTTCAGCCCCAGAATTTACGCAGATCTATGCTCTTTGTTTCGCCAAGAATTCCGTCAAAGAAAGAACGGCGGATTGGTGCGGATCCAAATTCTGCTGTTCCCACGGTCACCTGCGGCGTCGCAGCAGTTCTCAGAAAGGTCGTGTTCATTAATCGGTACTCTAGCACCCTTCGGTTAACGGACATCTGAATTCTGCATAGTCACGGAGACTTGACTTGCCGTTAAGCGCGACCACCAGAACATAATCGATTAATTCCGATTGGGCGACGCATGATGGCTCAGGCCCCACACATACGCTGCGAGCGCTGATACTTGGTCGCGGGTAAGTTGAGCTCCACCCATGGGCGGCATAGGGCTGCGATATTGTTTCGGTTGTGACACACCATCGGTGATCGTCTTCTCGATTCCGGCGTAGCTACCGTCGCTCCACAGCCATTTCTTGCCCGTTAGATCAGGCCCCAGGGGAGTGCCCTGACCGCTATCACCATGGCAGCCGGTGCACGCTGCTCCGCCGACTTGACCGCGGTAGATGCGCTCACCGAGCAGGACCAGTTCTCGCGTTGCACCTTGAGGAACGGGAAGATTGTTTGGGGCCGCACCAGCGTCTGAATGCGTCCCCTCGGGCGGTTGCGCGGCGACTTCAACGGGGCTGCCAGCCGGAGCTGTTAAGCTCGGACATGGCGTGACGTTCGCGGGGCCCTGTTCGGAGCCGCCTTGATAGACAATCCGGTAGATCCGTCCACGAATATCGTCGGACACGTAGAGTGCACCGTCAGGACCCACCGCCAAGCCACTGGGGCGATGTTCGGCTCTGGCGGGCGACTTCACGGCTCCCGCGAAACCATCCGCAAATATTTCGCACTGGCCGGATGCGCGATCCCCGTCGAGTGCCTGAAAAACCACATTATAGCCACCTTGAGCATATGGCGCCCGGTCCCATGACCCGTGGAAAGCGAGGAAGACACCGCCGCGGTAGCGCGCCGGAAATTGCTTCTTGTCGTACAGCACCATCGCATTCGGCGCCCAATGAGCGGGAAATGCGGCAATGGGGGCGATCTTGTTCGCACATACACCGATCGCCTTCCCGCCGTCGCCACCGTATTCCGGCGCCAGAACCAGCCTTTGCACGAAGGCGTCGTAGTAGCATTCCGGCCAGCCGTAATCCCCCTTAGCTTTCAAAAGCAACAATTCTTCCGCAGGTTGCGTTGCCTCCTGGTCGGGTTTGTACAGGTCGGGCCAGTTCGCGCGCAATTGATCGCGTCCGTGTTGGGATACAAACATTCGGCCGCTTGAGTCGATTGCAAAACCTTCCGCGTTGCGAATTCCTGTAGCGAAGCGCTCAGCCGTTGAAAAAGTTTGGTTCGTCTTGTTCGCGTCGTAGCGCCAGATACCCCCACGGGTCTCAAGTTCCGTGCACGGTTGCACACCCGGCGACTTGAGTGTCCGATTTTTCAGCTGGCAGGAATTGGTCGCGGTTCCCAAGTCAACGTACATTGATCCTTCGGTGTTGATGATGAACGGGTGCATTGGATGGTCGCCGCCCAGAGGCAATCCAGAAACGATGGTATCGGGTGTGCTCTGTGGCACGATGGAATCGCCGGGCAGCGAATATCGCACAATGCGATCGTTGATCTCGGCGTAGACCCATCCTTTATATAGGCCAATGCCGGTTCCGCCTGCTCCGCCTGTTTGGACGGTTTCGCCAAAGCGCTCAATCACATCCGCCTTCCCGGATCCGCTCTTGTCCTGCAGGGCCATGAGGAAACCGCCTGCATGCGGCGTGTCGTTACCGTAGTACCTGCCCGACCAGGTATTGACGTATAGAACGCCGTTCGGCGCGACGACCATGTGACGGGCGTGGCCAATGTTGTCAGCGAAAATCGTCGCACAGAACCCGGCGGGTAGATGCAACCCAGTATCGCCATTCGGGCATGCTTGGTTCTTGGCTTCTGCAGCTGGATTGGATTGATCGTGAGCCGGCGCCAATAAACTGCCCAAAAACACTGCAGTGAGCGCTACGAGTGCAGGCAGCAGGGTTCTGTTTCTTACGTTATTCCGCATCGTGTTATGTCCTTTCCAAACGATTCGTCGTCCGTACGAGAACCTCTCTTCGTTATCCCCCTGTGAGACAGCCGATGCATCCAGAATGCCATAGTGAAGCGTGAGCGAGATCCTCAGGAATTGTTCGAAACGGGCAACCTAGACAGAAAGGACGGAAGGTGAGCGCCAGCGCTTAAACGCGAGTAGTCCAGCGAATTGAATGGTTTTGAGCGCGGTTGGAGGATGTTTTTCCGGCAAAAAGAATGTGAATCTACATTGCCCTTGTAAGACCCTGCTAACGCTTGATGGTTATACACAATTGCAATCCAATTTCCAGCAGGCTGACAGTGTCCAATGGATTCAACAGACGACTCTAACCAACTGAGAGGCGAGTACCTTTGCTTGCCAGTCGTATTCTCCATGCTACCAACATCTTCCATGAACATTTGGCGCCCTTCGCGAAACGGCGCAACACGTGCTTTTGACTCAGGTGGAATTTGAAGTCGTAACTCAGTCTAAAGGCACTTCATCATGAAACCAATTACGCAGGAAAACGCCAGGCTCGGATTTGTTGGAATCGGCTACATGGGACGGCCGATCGCGAGGAGGTTACTGGAAGCCGGCTTCAGGCTGACAGCGTACGACCGGGACCACAGCAAGGCGGAGGAGTTAATTCCATTTGGCGGCACCGTCGCGCAGAGCGTTTCGGAACTTTCCTCAAGTTGCAACGTCGTATTGTCCTGCTTACCAAGCGATGAAGCTGTGTTGGACATTTATCGAGGGCCTGACGGCGTTTTCACGAGTGCGCGCGGCGGCTCGCTTGTCATTGATCTGAGCACGGTGTATCCAGAGACCTCGCAAGAACTCTCGAGACTCGGGCTGGGGCGCGGAGTTGAAGTCCTCGATGTGACTATGTCTGGAAGTACTCCGATTGCAGAGTCCGGATTACTGACCCTGTTTGGTGGCGGGGACAAGGAGTGTTTCGACTCCGCCGAGTCGATCTTTCGCGTTATCGCCAAGAAGTACTTTTATCTTGGGCCGAGCGGTTCCGGGGCGACGATGAAGCTTGTGGTGAATACCTTACTGGGAATCGGAATGCAGGCGATTGCCGAAGCCGTCACGCTCGGCGAGAAGGCCGGTCTTGATCGCAATCGTTTGCTGGACGTCTTGTCCCAGACTTCGGTGGTCGCTCCCGCCCATGTGGGCAAACTGGAAAGAGCAAAGAATCGCGACTATACCCCACAGTTTCCGATTCGCCTAATGAACAAGGATTTCGGCTTGATTCTAGAACTCGCGTCCACCGTTGGAGCACGAATGCCAGCGGCGGGAGCTGCATTTGAAATCAATGCACGGCAATCAGACGAAGGAGCGGAGCAAGATTTTTCGGCGGTGATTCTGCAAATGGAGAAACGTGCGCATGTGGGTTCCAACGGCAACGGGCGGACGTGATCCGGCGTCAATTTACCGTCGCATCGGCGAAAACATAGGGCTACTCGAATGAAGTTTATCGCTTGTGAAACTGTCCGCGGGGAGACACGAGAACGCTTCTACTAAGGGTTAAGGGAATTGAACAGCCGTTTACCAGCCTGGTTGAGCGATAAGGGCCATTTGTAAGACTTCTTCAACATGGGAGAACAATGCTATGAGCAAGATAAAACGAATAGGTTGTGCATTGGTATTGATTGGGATCGCGGGCCTGACGGCGTATTCGCAGGAGAAAGAAAGTGAATATGTCGCCCCGTCAGAAGCCATTCCAAGGGGCAAGGCCCCTAAGATGAAGGTTCGATTACTGAATCCCGGAGAGACGACGAGACAGTACGAGGTCATTTTCTATCAGGGAGACGAGGCTTTTTCCGGACTCGTAGAGTTTGCGCAGCAATATCACGTTACGAGTGCGCATTTCACCGCTATTGGAGCGCTGAATGGAGCAGTGTTGGGCTGGTTCGATCCTGGGCGCAAAATGTACAAGAAGATTCCCATAAACGGTCAACTGGAAGCGATTGGAATGAGCGGCGATATCGCCCTCTATCAAGGAAAGCCTATGGTCCATACGCACATGGCGGTGGGTGGCCCGGATGGAGCGGCACACGGTGGTCACGTTCTCGAGGCGCATGTATCGCCGACGCTAGAAGTGATGGTTACAGTCGATCCAGTAACGATGCAAAAGCGCTTCGATCCGGAAACAGACCTCACGTTGATTGACCCGGCTGTGCAATAACACGAAATTGTGCCGGCAAATGCAAAATGGAGAGAAACCATGACTGAAGTATATGTGATCGCAAGATCTGTGGCGCGCGGAGGGAGGGAAAACCAACTCAGAGAACTCCTGCGGGGCATGTTAGCTCCTACCCGTGCCGAATCGGGATGCAAATTGTATGAACTCTATGAGTCAGACTCGAAGGGACGCTTCTATTTCTACGAAATATGGGAGAGTCAAACTGCGCTCGATAAACACGCAGCCAGCCCTCACTTTAAGCACTTGGAGCAGACTGTCGGCGAACTAGTGCAGGAGCCCTTCGATGTAAATATCTTGGAGAGGGTTTTGACCCGCTCCGCAGCATTGTGAATTCTGCAGTCTACGCGAAGAGTCGAAAGCGAGACAAAATTAAGAGGAGGAGAACATACGTCGTGAGTGTCAAGAACGATCCATATCCTCAAGAGGACTCGCGTCAACCAAATCTCGGGCTGGTGGCGAGAACTCATGATGCAGCGGGTGCCGGAGTGTCGCGCCGGGAATTCCTGGGATTAGCGGCGGCGTCTATTTTCCTTGCGCACGCTGACCACCAGTCCCCGGGTTCAGAATCCAGGAACGGCATTCCTTATCGGACGCTGGGCCGTAGCGGAGAGAGAGTTTCGCTCATCGGGCTCGGTGGCTATCATCTCGGCAAACAAGCGGAACCCCAGGAAAGTATTCGCATCATCCGTACGGGTCTTGATGAGGGCATCAATTTTCTCGACAACTGCTGGGACTACAACGGCGGCGAGAGTGAAATCCGCATGGGCAACGCGCTACGCGATGGCTATCGCCAAAAGGCTTTTCTGATGTCCAAGATCGATGGGCGCACGAAAGCTGCCGCTGCAAGCCAAATCAGTGAATCCTTGCGCCGTCTTCAGACTGACCGGATCGATCTGCTCCAATTTCATGAGGTTATTCGCGACACCGATCCAGATCGCATTTTTGCCGAAGGCGGCGCAATGGCAGCCATCCTGGAGGCGCAAAAGGCAGGCAAAGTTCGCTTTATCGGCTTCACAGGCCACAAGAGTCCGGACATTCATTTGAAAATGCTGGAAACCGCTTCAAATCATAACTTCACGTTTGATGCCGTTCAGATGCCTCTCAATGTCATGGACGCGCACTTCAACAGTTTTGAAAAGAAGGTTCTGCCGGCCTTGCTCAAGAGCGATATCGGGGTCCTGGGTATGAAGCCCATGGGCGACCACTTCATTCTCGACAGCAAAACAGCTACCGCGGTGGAGTGCCTTCACTATGCCATGAATCTTCCCACCAGTGTGGTGATCACGGGCTGCGATTCGCTCCCGATTCTTCAGCAAGCGCTTGAAGCTGCTCGCAGTTTCCAGCCGATGAATTCGTCCCAAGTCGCAGCTCTTTTGGCAAAAACAGCAAAGGCTGCGGAAGCCGGGCGGTTCGAGCTTTATAAAACGAGCCACCAGTTCGACGGCACCTACGCCAACCCGCAGTGGCTTGGCTAGAAGGGAACCATTTCCAATTAAGCAGGGAGAGGGACAACATGCTGGAATATATCAACATTAAAGGCACGACTCTCCAGAGTTCGCGAATCGCACTCGGCACTTGGGCCATCGGCGGCTGGATGTGGGGTGGAAGCGACGAGAAAGACTCCATTCGCACCATTCATGCGGCACTGGATCAAGGCATCAATTTAATCGACACTGCACCCATCTACGGTCAGGGGCGCTCCGAAGAAATCGTGGGCAAAGCCTTGCTCCAAAACGGTGGCCGCGAGGATGTCATCCTGGCCACGAAAGTGGGGATCGACTGGAGCACCGGCAGAATCGAGCGCAACTCTTCGCGCCGGCGCATTCTGCAGGAGCTCGAGGATTCGCTCCGTCGCCTTCAGACGGATTACATCGATCTGTATCAGGTGCATTGGCCCGACCCCCTCGTCCCGATCGAGGAGACAGCCTCCACTCTTCGCGAACTATACGAGCAGGGAAAGATTCGCGCCATCGGAGTGAGCAATCATTCGCCTGAAGAGTTGGCGCGTTTCGAATCTGCCGCGCCATTGCACACCATTCAGCCGCCTTACAATCTCTTCGAACGCGAAATCGAGCGCGATGTTTTGCCGTACGCTCACGGCCGCGGCATCACCGCGCTCACCTATGGCGCACTCTGCCGCGGATTATTAAGTGGCGCCATGAATGCAAGTCGTCTGTTTGCGAAAGACGATATGCGCAAGACCACGGATCCCAAATTTCGTCAGCCGCATTTCGCTGAGTATCTGGATGCAGTCAGCAGGCTGGACGAATTCGCTCGCGAGAACTATGGTAAGCGCGTGATCCATCTGGCGGTTCGCTGGCTGCTCGACCAGCCGGGCGTTGGCATCGCGCTCTGGGGCGCGCGGCATCCCGAACAGCTCGTGCCCATCAACGAGGTAAGCGGCTGGTCGCTGACAAAATCTGATTTCACCGCGATTGACGCCATTCTTCGCGACAGTATTCACAATCCAGTCGGGCCGGAGTTTATGGCACCCCCGGCTCGCGAAATGGCGAAGCCCGTGACGATCGGCGTGGGACAAAGCTGAAGCCAAATTTTTGGAGGCCAATCATGAATAAGAAGAATCTTTCTTCAAGCCTAGCGGGAGATATTTCTCTTGACGGGAAACTCTCCGTGCATCGTCTTGGCTTCGGCGCAATGCGCCTGACCGGCGAAGGCATTTGGGGACCGCCAAAAGATCGCAAAGGCGCGTTAGCGGTTCTTCGCCGGGCCGTGGAGCTTGATATCAATTTCGTTGACACCGCGGATTCCTACGGTCCACACGTTAGCGAGGAACTGATTGCCGAAGCGTTGTTTCCTTACCCGGCTGGCCTTGTAATTGCCACTAAGGGTGGCTGGAACCGCCCCGGCCCGAACCAGTGGACGCACGATGCCACCCCCGCGCACCTTCGCAAGGCAGTTGAAGGAAGTCTAAAGAGATTGCGCCTGGACCGCATCGACGTCTATCAATTGCATATTCCGGATCCAGTCGTGTCGTTTGAGGCGTCGGTGGAAACTTTGGCTCAATTGCGAAGCGAAGGGAAGATTCACATGGTGGCGTTGTCCAACGTCACGCAAGAGCACATCGAGCGAGCACGCAAAATCGTCCCCATCGCGTCGGTGCAGAACCGCTATAGCTTTGCAGATCGCGAATGGGATTACGTGGTGGACTATTGTGAGCGCAATGGAATTGCCTTTATTCCTTGGTTCCCACTGGGAGCAGGTAAAGTTGCCGGCGAAGTGCTTGATCGAATCGCCCGGGCACACAGTGCCAGCCCAACTCAGATAGCGCTGGCCTGGCTCCTGCGCCGATCTCCCATTATGCTGCCCATCCCAGGGACTTCCTCGATCGATCATCTCGAGCAGAACGTCGCGGCTGCTTCCCTGCGCTTAAGTGATGAAGAATTCCAAAAGCTCTTTACGGTTCCCGCGCTGGCCGCGTCACGATGAAGGGGTTTGTGACTTCTTCACAGGTTTGCCGAATTGCCTCTCAACGGAAGAAATAGCGCTGGGCAGACTATCAATGCGAATTGGCGCCACGGGAGCATACGACCGGCGCTGACTGTTGGTGGCTATGTTCTTATTCAAAAGCGGAGGACCACACCAGACCCATCGCCTCGCGAAATGGTCGGGACCAGGTGTCAGCAGCGCTGCGCCTGTCCTGGACCAGCCGGATAGACTCCCCACAGGAGCTCAGCACTTATTGCGCTACGCAACTTCCGGCGACCCTGGAAGACACGTGCCTTCACGGCAGTAATTGACGTGCCCAAAATCTCAGCCGTTTCCTCGATAGATCTTTCCTCGATGTCGCGGAGAAGGATGGTGGTTCGAATTTTTGGACCCAATCGATTAATCGCTTTTGTTAAGAGGTCCATGCGCTCGCCTTGCCAACAAGACTCTTCGGGGCTTGGGCTCTGGTCAACGAACGCCTCCGAGCTCGAATTCATGCCGTCATCAGCGCTCTCGGGCAAGACTTCGAAAACTCCTCGCCTTCGACGGAGCAACATGAAGGCTTCGTTCATGACGATGCGTATCAGCCATGTAGAGAATCGGGACTTTTCTTGAAACGTGTCAAGATACAGGAACACCTTGTGAAAACTCTCCTGCGCCACATCTTCGGCATCCTGCTGGTTATTCGTAATGCGTTGTGCGACGGCGAGAACTCTCCCTTGGTGACGAAGAACCAATTCCTCGAAAGCCCGAGTATCTCCCCGCTTTGCGGCAGCCACCAAGGCGCCGTCGGAGTCATTGCTGCTACTGGTTGCATAAGACGTTTTCATGAAATTGATCCTCCACCGCCACTGCGACGCAAAGTAAGAGAAACTAACTAGCGTGCTAGCCAAAGTGCATATCGAATGGATTGAAATATCGTCCACTGATGGTGCGCACGCAGAATGCGATACCAATCGAGAATGGATAGGGGTTTCATGGTTGTGCTCCTGTCTGCGTCCCATCTTCTAGTCTTGCGTTGCATTCAGATGGAGGCTTGCTCCCCGCGAATTTTGTTCGCCGGAAAATGCTGGCCGCCACTTGAAAGGCAATTGGAGTGCCGGAGACTGCGGCTGGCGAGGACAGCCTGGAACTGACTGGCAGAATGAGAGATAACATCGTTTCGGGCGTGCCATGGCGACGTCAGTTGATGTCCAAACAGTCGGAGTGTTGGCATTCCGTCTATTCGGTTGGACTAACCGGGGGCCACATCTCCGTCAGAGAAGGCTAACATGCGCCACATTGCCCCCTGGCCCGAGCAAGGCACTCTCTGATGTAAGATTCGCGTTGCAGGGGGCAACACTCTGCTTCGCCGAGGAGAAGCATGCGCACGTCAAATCCTCTTCTGTGGCCCAAGCCGCCCGCGATTTGGAGCTATGGGATCGCTGTTCTTTCCGTTCCCGCGGTCCTATTCATTTCATGGTGGCCGGCGCTTCATTTACGGGATGCTCCCGTGTCGCTCTTTCTTTGCGCGGTAGTATTGAGCGCTTGGTTCGGTGGAGTCTGGCCAGGATCGCTCGCGACGGCGCTCTCTGCCCTCGCTTTCTACTATTACTTTTTGCCGCCGACTCATTCGCTGGCTCCAAAACCCGAAGAAATGCCGCGCCTTCTCATCTTCATGGTGTCAGCGCTATTTGTCGGATCGCTGAGCGTCGCGCAAAGGCGCGCCACGGAGTCGCTCAGACACGCCCGCGATGACCTCAAAGTAACAATTCAAGAGCTCCAGAATACCAACGAGGCATTGCAAGCAGAGAGCCGTGAGCGCAAATCCGCGGAGGAATCGTTGCGGCGAAGCGAGGGCTATCTTGCGGAAGCGCAGAGGCTCAGCCACACGGGCAGTTGGGCGTCGATACCTGCCAGGGGTGAGATCAAGTACTTCTCCGAAGAATGCTACCGCGTATTGGGTTTTGATAGGCACGGTGGACAACCGCGATACGAAGCGTTCTTTCAGCGCGTCCATCCGGATGATCAAGCCAAACTTAGCGAAGCAGTAGAGAGAGCAGGGCGTGAGAGCACGGAGTTCGAGCTGGATTACCGAATCGTACATCCCGGTGGCGAGATCAGAGACATCCACGTGGTAGGGCATCCCGTTCCAAGCCCAAATGGCGATTTCGTTGAATTCGTTGGTACCGTGATGGACGTAACCGAGCGCAAGCGGGCGGAGGAAGAACGCGAGAGATTGCGCCAAGCGAACGCGGATCTCGCACGCGTCAACCGCATGACCACCATGGGGGAGCTGACGGCTTCACTGGCGCACGAAGTGAATCAGCCGATTGCCGCTGCCGTCACCAGCGCCAATAGTTGTTTCCACTGGCTGGCGAGCGACGTCCCAAATCTCGAGAGGGCTCGTGCCGCCGCCACAAGGATCGTGAAAGACGCAACGCGGGCCGCGGAAATCATCAGCCGAGTTCGCCTCCTCTTCCAAAAAGGTACTCAGCAGTTGGAATTGATCGACGTAAACGAAGTCATTGAAGAGATGATCGTCCTGCTGCGCGGAGAGGCAACGCGATACTCGATATCAGTCCGGACAGAATTGGCGGAAGATCTTCCCCCGGTCATGGGAGATCGCGTGCAAATGCAGCAGGTCATGATGAACCTCATGATGAACAGCGTTGATGCGATGAAGACTGTGGACGGGACGCGGGAGCTCGCCATCCAGTCGCAGCGAGCGGAGAAAGAGCAACTTCTGGTGTCCGTCAGCGATACCGGCGTTGGGCTGCCCCCACAGCAGACGGACCAGATCTTCAATGCGTTCTTTACGACCAAGCCTCATGGCACCGGCATGGGACTGAGGATCTGCCGCTCCATCATCGAGTCGCATGGCGGCCGCTTGTGGGCTACCGACAACTCTCCGCGTGGAGCGAGCTTTCATTTCGCTCTATCTACGAAAATCGAGGCAAGGGAATGAGCCCGACGGTTAATTCGTAATGTGAATTACAATTCGATTCAAGATAGGAGAGCGACGGAAGTCGAAGGTTGCAGTCCCATGCTAGACAGGTATTCCCGATAGTATTTGTCGATCTTCCTGGTCACACCCTCGAGCGGCGCCATTTGAGCATCTTCCGATTTCCCCTCAAACAGCGGAGCAAATGCCTGCAAGGCACGTGCAGCAACCGGATGCCACTTCTCGATCCAGCCTTGAATGGTGTGGCTGTTCCGCGGATTGTCCTCGATCACCATCCGGGCCAGGACCTGGCTCCATTCCCGATGCCACCGACAGTCTTCGTTAAGCGAATAAAAGACTTGACCGAGCAAATGGTCACCCTCACGGAGTGCAAGTTCGCTGAGGTAGTTCATAAACATCTCGTCCATCAAGGGCTTGAGCACGAGGTTTAGTCCAACGAAAGATTCTCCCCAGTCGTAACAAATGAGCAATTTCTCAATCGCGATGCGCAAAGGCTGCCACAGCATATCGGTCTGCCAGCGCGCCTTGCTATCGCTAGCGAAACCACGATAAAGGTGTTGAAGCTGCCGGACCCGGTAGGCAATTCTCTGCACGCGCCGCATTTCGTCTCCCGCTTGCAAGGTCGCGGTGATGACAATGCGTCCGCTGGGAGCCATTTGTCCAACGTAAGATGCCAGCATCTGCAGGCCGTGTCCTGGATATCGCAGAGGAGCAACAACGCGAGAAAGAACATGCAGCCAGCGAGGTGAAAGCTGGCCATCGTAACCGCTTGAATCGATCTCTTCCAGGATGCCGTCGACGAAAATTTCCTTATCTCTTTGGATCTCGGTGTACTTTGTGTAAGTAGTCTCGCGTGGATCGCGGAAATTTTCCCACGAAGAGCAGGTGAGAGGCGACTCCTGCTGGAAGCGTTTGTACCAGTCCAAGAGGGGCACGTCGAGTTCGAACCTCTTACCGGTGAAGCCCTCGCCGGTGTAGCAGAGGAGTTTTGAAGTCACAATTTCATATTCAGTTGGCATCCGCCTTTGTTGCAGAAGGTGCCAGTATGTCTTTTGCTGTGCCATGAAGCTCTCTGGAACGGAAAAAGGAGTCAGGTTCAACGCATAGTCTGGGCCTAAGCGAACCGCCAAGCCGCGTCGTCCTGATTCAGCTGAAACGAGCCCTTGAAGGCCGACATCACCGTCTCCAATTCCCCTGGAAACCGAAAGGACCGTCCCAAATGCATTTCAATGGCCGAACGAGTGACGACGCAGTATTGCGGAACCAACACTCTAATGTAGGCGCCCCGGTCTACGACGATGACGTCCTGGTTCAGGTCCTTGATTGCAGCGACAATAGCGTTAGCGATAGGCCCCGAAAGGAGAACGGGGCCTACCCGATCATAGATTTCTGGTACCTGGCCAGTCATCGTTCATTCTCTCTGCCCGCGGCGGATTCTCCGGACCTCTCATCATCCAGATCGAGAAGAATGTCGCTGCTCTCGATTCTTACTGGGAATACCCTCAAGCAGGTGCTCTGAGGATTTATGCCATGCCCCGTGCACACATCGAACTCCCAATGGTGCCTCGCACAACGGAGAGTCCTTCCTATCAGGCTGCCCTCGCTCAGCCGGCTCTTCTGGTGGGGGCAAGCGTCAGAATAGGCATAGACGTGGTCACCAACGTTGACCAGCAGAACGCTATTCCCATCCACATCCAGAGCCATCATTTCACCGCTCCAAAGGTCGTCTAATGACGCGACTCTTCTGAGGCTCATAGCGTATGCCTCCTAATCACGTCAAAGCGATCCAACGCCTGCAACCCTGCCTGTACGACTGTGAGCCCGGGATCAATGGCCTTGCCGTCGTAAAGGAAGTCGACATTATCGCTGTGGGGGACTCGAATGTTAGCGGCATCCTGAAGTTTTCTTGCGAGCTGCAGTACTGTTTCGCCCTCCTCGGCGAGCATGAGAAGCCCAAGGGTGTCACCTTCCAGGAAGCCATAGAGAGGAATGGACATATACATTTTCCCCTTTGCCGCTAGGCGACAGATGCTTTTTTGGTTGCGAGCCACTCATAGGCACCATGATAGACGTCTTTGCCCCAAGTGTCGGGGGTAAGCCGGAAATACTCTGTCAGCAGGTCAGGAAGGTGAGCGGGGGCTTCTCCCGAAAGAACACGCTTTACGAGGTCCTTATGATTGGCATATCTCTCTGGCTCCCGCAAGAAGATCCAGCGACATGGCGCGGAGCAGAATATGTACTTGCGCCCGTCTTTGGTGAGTACGTTCGCCGTATTCTTGCGCGGAGTGCCGGCGCTCAGCGGGAGCTGGCACAGATCGCAAAACGTTGGCATGGCACTGCCATGCACGGCTAACTCATTTGCAGCTCCGGGACCAACCGTTCTCCAACGCTCAGCCACCTGCTCCCAAACGGCATCCATATCGTCCCAGTATTTGGGATATTTCTGGCGCAACCATTTCCGCTCAGCGGGACTCGGTATCACAAAATCGAACCACAAAGTAGCGCGATAAGTGTAGGCGCTGGCATAGATCGCGTGATGATAGATATTGAGTTCGTCTTCAAAAATGTCCCAATACCAAGGTTTCTTGAGGCCAAATTCATCAAGCGTGCGCAGATACTGATCGATGATCCACTCTTCCATGAATTCCTTGAATGAATAAGGGCGTTGTTCCAGAGCCGTCAGATAATCCGTGGAGAGTCCGGTTAAAATCGAGAACATGCGCCAGCTTCGCCAGAACCATTTGTCGAGGAGGTATTGCACGTACTCGGGATCGTGTTTCATCATCACTTCGAGCACGGGGTGCCCGATCTGAGCATGCCGAGCTTCATCGGTTTGAATGCTAGTGACCATCCTCTCGAACATGTGGTCGCTAGATTCGCGAGCGAGCGAAGCCAATCCAACAAATTGCAAATTGGTGAACCCGGTTTCCAGAACGAAATTCGTGCCGATGGCGAACTCGATTGCGTTTTGTCCCGTTGTCAATTCATCAAAGAAGTGCCGGGCAGCGACTGCGAACCAATTATTGGTGTGGTAGAACTTGTGCGCCCAATCGAACTGGGAATCCCAGCGCACTAAAGGGTGGAAGAGTAGCAGAGGAATCTGAGTATGACGATATTCATCAAGGGCCCCAAAGGTCGACATGGTTCGCCAAGCGCTGTCGCGGCCAAACCTCGCACCTCGCAGACTGCCTATGACGCCGGTAAACTCCGCTAGCGGCAATGCGGCTGCATGCACCTTTAGACTATTCAACCATGGCGCAGCCAGCTTCTGAATATTTTCCAGGCGGCCGATTGCGTCGCGAACCGCATAGACCGCCATGTCTTTTTCGTATTGGTTGTCGACGTATTCGCGATAGGAAGTCTTAAAGGATTCTTCCCAGTCTTTCCATTCTGCATGAGGAAGCCAGGGGTGCCCGCTGATCACCTGTGGGAAGACTTCGTCTTCTCGCACATAGGTGTAGTCCCAATCCAGCTTACGGGCCAAAGGCAGCCATTCCTCTCTGTTAAGCATGTGCGCTCCTCAGGACTGCGAGGTCGACCGCCAGTGGCGATAGTGAGCTACCGCGTGGTCCTTGCATCTGCAAATTGGAAAGGAATCGCAGTATACTCACGTGCTGGCAATCGCGTCAATACAGCACAGCGGCGCAACTTTTGACTGACACTATTTTCCTCAGCCTCTGCATCGGAACTTCAGGGCCGCGGTCAAGACAGGGGGACGCCAATGATACAGTCACGGTCCAACGAGCCCCTTGGGCAGGGGGCAGCACCCGCGCGAACTCCCGTGGCTCCGCAAGCAAGCGAATTTCACTTGGGCAGGGTAATCGATGCGATTCCGGGATTGGTGTGGACCTCTTTACCAAACGGCGAAGTCGAATTCTGTAACCGCGCGTATCTTGACTACACGGGGATGTCTTTAGGCGAGGTCAGAGGGGAAGAATTGGCCGCAGCCATACACGCCCTAGACAAAACCGCATTTTTGGATAAATGGCGAGCGGCCTTAGCGCGGGGTGAATTATTTGAAGCTGAGGCGCGGATGCGCCGAGCCGACGGATGCTATCGCTGTTTTTTGATTCGGGCGGTGCCTTTACGCGAGTCCAATGGAGCAATTAGTCGCTGGTACGGTACCAATGTCGACATCGAAGACCTGAAGCGGGCACAAAAAGAAATCGTTGAACGAAAGCACACCGAAGAACGACTACTCGAGAGCGAGAGTCGGTTCCAGATGATGGCTGATACGGCGCCAGTGTTGATTTGGATGACGGGAACGGATGGCCTTTGCAATTATTTCAACAAGCCGTGGCTCGAGTTCACTGGCCGGAGTATGGAGCAAGAAGTCGGCATAGGATGGACGGAAGGCGTACATCCAGAAGATGTGCAAGGATGCTTCGACGGGTTTTTGCCTGCATTCCATGCCCGGAAGCCTTTCAGAATGGAATATCGCCTCAAGCGAGCTGATGGCGAATACCGCTGGGTAATTGAAAGTGGGATTCCGAGATACACCGGGGACGGGGAGTTCGCGGGATATATCGGCTCAAACATCGACATTACGGATCTCAAGCGCGCAGAACAAGAGCGCGAGAGATTGCGCCAGGTACAAGCCGATCTCGCACGCGTCAACCGTATGACCACCATGGGCGAGCTGACTGCCTCCCTGGCGCACGAAGTCAATCAACCGATTGCGGCTGCGGTCACCAGCGCTAACAGTTGTATCCGCTGGCTGGAGGCCGATGTCCCAAATCTCGACAAGGCCCGCGCGGCCGCCTCAAGGATAGTGAAAGACGGAACGCGGGCAGCGGAAATTATCACCCGAATTCGCCTCCTCTTCCAAAAAGGTACTCAACAGTTGGAATTGGTTGACGTAAACAAAGTCATTGAAGAGATGATCGTCCTGCTGCACGGGGAGGCAACGCGATACTCGATATCAGTCCGGACAGAATTGGCGGAAGATCTTCCCCGGGTCATGGGAGATCGCGTGCAATTGCAGCAGGTCCTGATGAACCTGATGATGAACAGCGTCGATGCGATGAAGAGTGTGGACGGGACGCGGGAACTCGGCATCCAGTCGCAGCGAGCGGAAAACGAGAGACTTCTGGTGTCGGTGAGCGATACCGGCGTGGGGCTGCCCCCAGGACAGGCGGACCAGATCTTCAATGCGTTCTTCACCACCAAACCTCACGGTACCGGCATGGGACTGCGGATCTGCCGCTCCATCGTTGAATCGCATGGCGGTCGCTTGTGGGCTGCCGACAACCATGAGGGCGGGGCGAGCTTTTATGTCAGTTTACCAACCAAAGTTGAGCCACATGGATGACGTCCTCTGGTACCCCCACGGTGTTCATCATTGATGACGATGCCGCAGTTAGGGCCTCCATTCAAGACCTGTTGGAGTCGTGCGGATTGCGTTCCGAGGCCTTCGAGACGGCGGAACAGTTTCTACAAAGCAAGCGGTCGGATGGGCCAAGTTGCCTGGTGCTGGACGTAAGGCTTCCCGGAGTCAACGGTCTGGACTTTCAGCGTCGGTTGGCTGACGCGGGTTTCCACATTCCCATTATCTTCATTACCGGCCACGGTGACATTCCGATGACGGTAAAGGCTATGAAGTCCGGAGCGGTCGAATTCCTGACCAAACCTTTCCTAGACCACGACTTGCTAGCTGCGATCCAACAGGCTTTGGAGCGCGACCAGGCGACGCGCCAAAAGCAGAGTAACCTTGCCGAATTGCGAGAACGCTACCAGACGCTGACCGCACGCGAGCGCCAGGTCATGGGCCTGGTGGTTTCGGGCATGCTCAACAAGCAAATAGCTGGTGAGCTCGGGAACAGCGAAGTTACGGTGAAGATCCAACGCGGCCGGGTGATGAAGAAGATGAAAGCCGGATCTCTGGCGGAATTGGTGAAGATGGCGGGGCTATTGGGGGTTCCGCCCGGCGAGAAATAGCATAATACCAACGTGTGATTGCGCCAGTTCCGGCGAAACTGGTAGTTTTCTGCCATGGTCGATCAGAACAGAACCAAGTTGGTCGTCATTGTCGATGACGATGATTCGATGCGCAGCGCGGTGCAGGACTTGCTGGAGGCGGTCGGGTTGCCAGCAAGAGGCTTTGCTTCCGCCGAGGAGTTCCTCAGCTCCGGCAAACAGCACGAGACCGCATGCCTGATCACGGATATCCGCATGCCGGGAATGTCCGGTCTCGACCTGCAGGCGCACTTAAACGCTGAACGTTGCAGGATCCCGATCATCTTCATTACGGCGCATGGCGATGAGAAAATGCGCTTGCAGGCACGCAGAGAAGGCGCCGTAGAATTTCTGTCCAAACCGTTCGACAATGAAGTTTTGCTCGATGGTGTTCGAGCCGCTCTGGAAAGCTAAGCCCGCAAGTAGAGGTGCGCATCAGTACGCGCAGGAGGTCTTACGTGGCTGCTGTTGTAAGATTTGGATCCGCCGACCAGGAAGGCAATCCGCGCAGATTCGAGCAGATCATCGGCAGGAGTCCTGCTCTGGAATCGGTGCTCGAACAGGTCGAACAGGTCGCGTCCACGGATTCCACCGTTCTCATCCAGGGAGAGACTGGCACTGGCAAGGAGCTGATCGCGCGGGCTGTTCACGACTCCAGTTCACGGTTCGCGCGACCGTTCATCAAGCTGAATTGCGCTGCCATTCCATTTGATTTACTGGAAAGCGAGCTATTTGGCCATGAGAAAGGCGCCTTTACAGGTGCCATAGCACAAAAGGTTGGTCGCTTCGAATTGGCCGACAAAGGAACGCTCTTCCTGGACGAAGTAGGTGACATTCCGTTGGGACTGCAGCCGAAACTGCTGCGGGTCCTGCAGGAGCAGGAGTTCGAACGCTTGGGCGGCACTCGGACTCACCAGGTGGACGTTCGGCTCGTGGCGGCAACCAACCGGAATTTGGCGGAGATGGTCAAACGCAACGAATTTCGCAGCGACCTGTACTACCGATTGAATGTGTTTCCGATCCCGCTGCCACCGCTGCGGGAACGGCGCGAAGACATTCCGGCGCTGGTCTCGCATTTTGTGGAGCTTTATGGCCGCCGGATGGGTAAGCACATCGAACATGTTCCTCCAGACACGATGTCCGCACTTACCTCGTATCTGTGGCCGGGAAACATTCGCGAGCTTCAGAATTTCATCGAGCGGAGCGTAATCGTTACTTCAGGCAATGTCCTGCACCCGCCTCTAACGAGTTTGAACAGCGCCGCTGCGGTAGAATCGATCGGGGCCATAACCCTGGAGGACGCGGAGCGCGACCACATTCTCAAGACTCTCGAGCAAACCCGATGGGTAGTCTCCGGCCCGAACGGGGCGGCCGCGCGTTTGGGAATCAAGAGGTCCACCCTTTACTTCCGGATGCAAAAGCTTGGCATTTCACGTACGAATAGAAATCTCCTTTCCACGTAAGCAAATTCGCTCTCAGCCGAGGATCGGTCATCAATTGACTGCCCCGTTGACTGACCCCGCCTCTGCAGCAACCACGACGCACCAGCGATCCCATCTCCAGCCGGCCTGAATCCGAAGCTTTCTGACCCACAATCAGATAAATCACCACCTGGGCCTGTCAGCATGCGGAGCCACGTCTAGCGGGCTGGCATCCTCTACCGCACCATCGTCCGTGTCGGCCTCTACTTTCAGTCACTTACGCAATGAAAACATTTGGTAACGCTTTTGCATTCTCCTGTTCTGTCGCTTGACGCACCGAGAACTTTGGTGGCGACGGAAATATGGGAAAAAGCCTGGAGAATGTGACATGAGCATTGTGAAAATTTCTAAGCAGGCGTTAGTCGTACTTCTCTGCGGGTTACTTGTGGAATTTACCGCGCAGGTGGATGCATATGGCTTCGTAGCCCAATCGAATGACCAACCGGCCGCTTCGCCCGCGAAACAGTTTCCCCAGGAGTTGCAGCAACTTGTTGCCCCGATCGCTTTATACCCGGACGCTTTGGTAGCTCAAATTTTGGCCGCTTCGACGTATCCGACTCAGATCGTTGAGGCAGACCGCTGGATGCAGGGGCATTCCAAACTCAAGGGCGAAGAGCTAGCCAATGAAATCGACAAGCAGGATTGGGATCCGAGTGTAAAGGCCATGGCGCAGTTTCCTTCGGTTCTCGAAAATATGGACAAGAACCTACCCTGGACCTCGTCGCTCGGCGAGGCCTATATCAACCAGCCGCAGGATGTTACAGATGCGGTGCAATTCCTGCGCCAGCAAGCCCATAACGCCGGCCGTCTGAACAGCAACGAACAGGAGAAGGTGACCACGCAAGGCAGCACGATCGTCATTGAACCTGCCAATCCAGAAGTGGTCTACGTCCCAGCCTATGATCCTTGGCTCGTGTACGGCTACCCAATTGTTGCCTATCCAGGCTGGTATCCCGTTCCCGGGATTTTTTGGAGCGGCATCGGCCTTAGCTTTGGAATTGGATTTGGCATCGGCTACTTCGGAGGATTTGGGTGGGGCTGGGGCCACTGGGGATATGACTGGCATGGTCGACGGGCATTCTTCGACCATCACGCCTTTGTCTCGCATAGCAATGAGTTCGGTCATGGGGGGTTCCATCATGGTGATTTCGGTCACGGTGACGCCCATGGCGGCGGATTCCATGGGTCTTCGAGTTTTCACGGAGGCTCGGGCTTTCACGGAGGATCCAGCTTTCATGCCCAGTCAGGAACGCGCTCCGGTGTGTTCAGCGGCTTTGATCATGGCGGCAATGTCCGAGGCTTCTCTTCCCGCGGGCAGGCGAGTTTTGGAGGTGGCTCCCATGGAGGTGGTTTCCACGGGGGCGGAGGCGGACGCCATCGGTAATCAAATTTACCAGGCGGTAGAAGTTATCGAGAATCTAAGAATGGAGGGGAATACCATGCTGCGCAGAATTTTGATTTTGGTTCAACTTGAATCCCAGAAGTTTTTTCGATTTGGCGTGTCCGTTCTGTTCGCACTTTCCTTGGGCTTTTCGCCCGCGCCGACGTTCGCACAGGAGTCGGGGCAGCGAACCTTCAGCTCCGCCGAAGATGCCAGTCGCGCTCTCTTTGACGCCATGCAGGCACAGGACGAACAGGCTCCCTTGAGCATCCTCGGGCCGGCCGCGAAAGATATTCTCTCGTCCGGCGACCCCGATGAAGATTTGAATGCTCGCGTCGGCTTCGTCGTCAAATACCAGGAGATGCATCGCTTCGTAACAGAGGCGAACGGATCTGTAAGCCTGATCGTGGGCGCCGAAAACTGGCCGTTTCCAATTCCGCTCGTGAATAATCACGGCGCATGGTTCTTCGATACTGCCGCGGGTAAAGACGAGATTCTATTCCGGCGCATCGGCAAAAATGAACTGGCCGCCATAGACGCGATCCGCGAGTTAGGCGCGGCGCAAAACCAATATTTTGCGCACCCGCCGGTTAATCTTCCCAATCAATTCGCGCAGAAACTGGTCAGCGATGAAGGCCGGCACAATGGTCTGTACTGGCACGGTGCCAGCGATGAGTTCGATAGCCCAATCAACCCCCTCATCGCTTACGCACGCCAAAATCTCCCGACGGACCAAGTTGGCGAGCATGTTCCTTTCAATGGCTATATGTTTCGGATACTCACGAGCCAAGGACCACATGCGCCGGGCGGAGCCAAGAACTACATCGTCGATGGCATGATGAGCAAAGGATTCGCCTTCGTCGCTTACCCTGTGGAGTACCGCTCCTCGGGTGTGATGACTTTTATTGTCGACGCATCCGGAACCATTTACGAAAAGGACCTCGGCACCGACACTACAAAGCTTGCCCGAGCGATGACCAGCTTTGACCCGGATTCTACCTGGCACAAGGTGGAATGAAGATGGCTTGTAGGCCTTCCATGTCCCGACTTACTACCTTTGCGCGAATCGCTGTCGCCGTCATCGCTATCGCGGCGGCAGCGGTTTTCTGTTTGCTCGAACTCGTGGCTAAGCCGTCAGGCCAATTTCCGAACCCTCCGGAGCTTCGCGCGAAACACCATACACTCTCGTTCACGCTCCACGCTGGGATCACAAAGGATGGAAAGAACTCCTTCTACTTTGATGGCCAGCCAAACGCTCCGACCCTGCGCCTTTCGCCGGGAGATCAACTAAAGATTAACTACATCAACGAACTTCCTGCCAAGCCTCAGGAAAGTTGCGCGATTCCTCCGTGCATGGACATGACGAATCTGCATTTTCACGGCCTCACGGTTTCCCCCGACGCTCCTCAGGACGACGTCTTGGACATGATGGCCAGGCCTGGACAAACACTCCGCTACACGGTGCAGATTCCTCAAGGCCATCCTCCGGGATTGTATTGGTATCACACGCATCCTCATGGAGAGAGCCACCGACAAGTGCTTGACGGCATGTCTGGCGCGATCCTGATCGAGGGAATTGAATCCTATTTTCCTCCCCTGGTCGGTCTGCCCGAACGCGTCCTCGTTCTGCGTGGCCGCTCCGTTGTGAACGACCCTGAGTCAGCTAATTTGAAACGCAGCGTTGAACTCAGTTCGGATATTTGTGGCGCGGAATCGGAGCCGACTGAAGAGGTCTTCACGGTAAACGGAGCCGTGCGGCCTCAAATTGAAATCGCTCCTGGTGACCGCCAGTTTTGGCGCGTCGTGAACGCTTCGGCCGATCGCTACGTGGACCTGCAGCTTGAAGGGCAAACATTTGAAATCGTGGCCATGGATGGAATGCCCATCGCCTTGCACGACCCGAATCATCGAACCCGTAGCGCCGAACATGTCTTGTTGCCACCCGCGGGCAGGCTTGAAGCCATTGTCACCGGTCCATCAGCCGGCACGGCCAGGCGCCTGATCTCACGTTGCGTAGATACCGGACCGGATGGTGATCCGAATCCAGCGATGGTATTGGCGGATATAATTCCGCGGTCTACGGCAAACTCACTGGCCAGGGCTGCAAAGAGTTCGCTCAAACCTGAATTCAAAACGCTCGACCTGGTGGCCGAAGAAAAAGCGCCTCCTCGATTCACGGTGACGTTCACGGAAGACAAAAAAAGTTTCTACATCAACGGAAAAAAGTTCGCGTCCGACGACGCCCCCATGGTGCGGGCAAAAGTTGGCTCGTTTCAACATTGGCGGGTCGTCAATGCCACTGGTGAATTGCATCCGCTGCATATCCATCAAGTCCATTTTCTGGCGTACGCCGAAAACGGCCAATCCATTGCCGAACCTGTGTGGCTCGACACGGTGAATGTTCCAACCGGCGGCTCCGTCGACGTCATCATGGACTTCACCGATCCCGTAATCAGGGGCATGTCCGTCTTTCACTGCCATCTCCTCAATCACGAAGACAAGGGGATGATGGCGAAAATCCTCTTCGAATGAGTGACCTGGTACATCCCGTCGTCCGAAACTCGCGGCATCCGGAGCTGCGCGGTCTTCGTGAAAGGGTTCCGTTGCTGTCCCTTTTGCGGAGGGATGTGATTTCCAATAGACCAGCATGGCTGCCACTCGCATTGGTCTTGGCGGCGATCGCCGGGGTCGCTTATGTAGACCATATCGTTGTTTCGCTCTCCCTCGTTTACCTCTACACCCTGCCCATCACCGTTGGCGCGATTTTCTTGCGCAAGGAAATCAGCTACGGCCTTATCGTGGCGTGCATCTTATTTCACTATTTTTTCCACTATTTCGATCCCCCGCGGCACATCCACTTGGGACTCCGCATCTTCCACGATCTCTCAGCGCTGTTCTGTCTCACGGTCGTTGTTTATGTGCTCCAGCGGTATATCGAGCGGCAGGAGTCGCTTGTCAAAACCATTGAGCAGCAACGTGACAGCCTTCTTAAGGACGTGGAGCTGGCCGCGGAAGTTCAGCGCTTGTTTCTTCCCTCAGGAAAACCAGCAATCGCTGGACTCGAAATAGCCGGAATGATGCAGCCTGCGCGTGGTATCGGCGGCGATTACTACGACTATTTCCCCATCGACGCGCATACCATTCAGATTGTCATCGCCGACGTATCTGGAAAAGGAGTTTCCGCTGCCCTCCTGATGTCCGCGACGGCAGCAGGTATGCGGCTGGAAGCAAATCGCGATCGAAACATGCTGCAACAAGTGGAAAGGTTGAATACCGAGATCGGCGCCGTGTCTGATCCCGAAAAGTACGTGACGTTGCTGGTTGGGGAAATCGACACAAACAAACGGATAATCCACTACGTGAACTGTGGCCACAATCCCGCGCTGCTGTTTCGAGCAAAAACCGGGGCGCTTACCCGCATGGACTCGTCTTGTCCACCTATTGGACTGGCTCCAGAAGAAATCTGTGAACTAGCCTCGGAAAATCTTGCCGCTGGCGATGTCTTGGTTTTCTACACCGATGGAGTCACTGAGGCAGAAAACCGGCTCGGCGAAGAATTCAGCATGGAACGCCTTTCCGCCACGGTGCTCCGCGATTCTTCGCTATCTGCCGAGGACCTTATGACGAATATCTACCACGCCGCGGCAGATTTTTGCGGCGATAACTTCGGCGACGATGTAACTATCCTCGTCGTCAAATGCAACTTCGACCGCTCCTCGATTCCTGGTTCGTAGGACTTTCCTTGAGTGTGACACTTTGTCTCCCGTCGTGACCTGGTCTGGAACCCCTTCCTTTTTCCTCTTTCGGAAGTTGCCTGCCATCCGGTAGACACGCTGCCAGCGTGCTGACAATCATCCAATGCGCTGGACTCCTTGCCCCTTGCTCCCTGTGCTTAAGTCTCCGGCCAATCTCGTTAAGAGCTATTGTTTTCAATCACTTCCGTGATTCCTGCTCATTCTGCGCAATGGCATCCGGGCTGCATTCCTAGTATCCGAAGCAAGAAAAACTATTTGAAGGAGATCACATGCGAAAGTTTTTGACCAATCTGACGTGCATTTTATTTGTCGTTGCCCCGTTCTTCGCTGAACTGGCTAGCGCAGCGGACCAAACCAAAGATGACGACCGGCTAAGAAACTGTGGAACGGTATTGAAGGAAGTTCTCGACATTCCCGACAACATCCCCCAGGACTTGCTCGACAAGGCAGATTGCGTTGTTGTTTTTCCTTCTGTGTTAAAGGCTGCTTTTATTGTGGGCGCAAGCTATGGTCGAGGCTCCATGTCGTGCCGCACCGGTGAAGACTTCAGGGGACCTTGGGGCGCTCCCACAATGATGGCTCTGGAGGGCGGCAGCTTTGGCTTTCAGATCGGTGGAGAGGCTACGGATTTTGTGCTGCTTGTGATGAACGAACGCGGCGCGAGGGGCATTCTCGCCAGTAAGGTCAAGCTGGGGGCTGACGCTTCCGTGGCCGCAGGCCCCGTCGGCCGCGATTCATCGGCCGAAACGGACGCGACCTTGCGCGCCGAAATCTTGAGCTACTCACGGGCGCGCGGCCTGTTTGCCGGCGTCTCCCTCGAAGGTTCCACGATCCGTCCGGACAATAGCGACAACCAGCGTGTGTACGGCAGAAAGATCCCGGCGAGCAATATTGTTCTGTCACGAAGAGTCGCCGTCCCTCCAGCAGCCAAGCAACTGGTTTCGACCCTGGATGACAAGACCCCGGCGCACAGGCCGTAGCGCCAATTTGCCCAGTGCAGTCCGGCCATGCCGGGCGGAAAGAGCAGCGCCAAAAATCATGTGGATAGTACGACTAGCATTGCGGCGGCCTTACACGTTTGTGGTGGTGTCGATACTCATCCTTATTCTGGGTGGGCTGGCGATTGTTCGGACACCCACCGACATTTTCCCGAACATCAACATTCCTGTAGTTAGCATCATCTGGAACTACAACGGCCTCGTACCCGAAGACATGAGCGATCGCATCGTTAGCGTTACAGAGCGAGCGCTCACCACCACCGTCGACAACATCGAGCACATCGAATCGCAATCGCTTTATGGGGTTGCTGTTGTGAAAGTATTTCTCCAGCCGACCGCGAACATTCAACAAGGCATTGCACAGATTACGGCGGTCTCTCAGACCCAGCTCAGGCAGTTGCCTGCGGGGACGACGCCCCCTCTCATTCTTGCCTACAGCGCATCGAGTGTGCCGGTTCTCCAGCTGGCCCTTTCGGGACAGAACCTGTCTGAGCAAGAGCTCAACGACTATGGCCTGAATTTCATTCGCACGCAGCTCATCACCGTGCCTGGCGCATCCGTGCCCTATCCCTATGGCGGTAAACAACGCCAGGTGCAAGTGGACCTGAATACCACCGCGTTGCAGTCGAAAGGCTTGTCTGCGTTGGATGTAGTCAACGCGATCAGCGTGCAAAACCTGATTCTGCCCACGGGAACATCCAAGATCGGGTCTAAGGAATACGATGTTTCCATTCCTAACGCAGCGCCCCAGACGATTACCGACCTGAACCGAATCCCGATCAAGACCGTTGGCGACACCACGATTTACATCAAGGATGTCGCCTGGGTGCGCGACGGCTTTCCCCCGCAGACGAATATCGTACGCGTCAACGGACAGCGCTCCGTGTTGCTAACCATCCAAAAGGCGGGCAATGCCTCAACCCTGGATGTAATCGCCGGCATCAAGGCTCTTCTGCCGCAAATTAAAACCACGGTTCCACCACAGCTCGATATAGCTCCGCTGGCGGATCAATCCATTTTCGTTCGCGGCGCGATCAGTGGTGTCGTCCGGGAGACGCTGATTGCTGCGTGTCTGACGGCTTTCATGATTCTCGTTTTTCTGGGTAGCTGGCGAAGCACCGTCATCATCGCGACCTCCATCCCTCTGGCAATCCTGACCTCCATCATTGTGCTTAGCGCGATCGGAGAAACGATCAATATTATGACCCTCGGTGGACTCGCTCTGGCGGTCGGCATCCTGGTGGACGACGCGACCGTTGAGGTCGAGAACATCAATCGCAACCGCGAGGCGGAACCGGAGAAGGACATGGATGAAGTTGTCCTCGACAGCGCTTCGCAAATCGCCACACCTGCCTTCGTGTCCACCTTGTCGATCTGCATTGTGTTTGCCCCGATGTTCTTGCTGTCCGGTGTCGCACGGTATCTCTTCGTGCCGCTCGCGGAAGCCGTAGTCTTCGCTATGTTGGCCTCCTATTTCCTGTCGCGGACCATCGTTCCGACCATGGCCAAGTATTTGTTGCGCGGAGATAAGCACGAAGCGGGCGACGCCAGCCGCAACCCGTTTGTGCGGCTTCAGAGGCGTTTTGAAAAGGCGTTCGAAGGCTTCCGTCACAGCTATCGTGGCTTGCTGGAGATTTGCCTTCATCATAGGGCTCTTTTCTTGATGGTGTTCTTTGCGGCTTGCCTTGGCTCTCTCGCGATTCTGATTCCCTGGTTAGGCCGGGACTTCTTTCCCAGCGTTGACAGCGGCTCTTTCAAGCTTCATCTGCGTGCGCCTACCGGAATGCGCATCGAGGAAACCGCCAACCTCTGCGATCAGGTCGAACAGTCGATCCGACGGCAGATTCCCGCAAGCGAAGTCAACAACGTCATTGACAACATAGGTCTGCCCTACAGCGGCATCAATCTTTCTTACAGCAATTCAGCTCCCATCGGCACATCCGATGCCGACATTCTTGTGACTCTTTCCGCCAAGCACCATCCCACGGATGACTACATTCACCAACTTCGTCTGAACCTTCCAAAACAGTTTCCCGGGGTTAGTTTCGCGTTTCTGCCTGCGGATATGGTCAGCCAAATCCTGAATTTCGGCTTGCCGGCCCCGATCGACGTCCAAGTCGTGGGAAACGACCTCGAGGGAAACCAACGCTATGCAGATGCGTTGCTCAGCAAGTTGAAATACGTCTCAGGAACGGCAGACTTGCGGATCCAGCAGCCTTTCGATCAGCCTTATCTGCGCCTGCGGGTCGAGCGTACCAAAGCGGAGCAGCTTGGTTTCACGGCTCACGATATTGCGCAAAATCTTCTGGTGTCGCTGAGTGGCAGCTTCCAGACCTCACCGACATTCTGGGTTGACCCCAAGAATCGTGTCAGCTATCAAATCGCCACCCAGACGCCGCAATATCGCGCCGACACACTGCAGGATGTTGAGAACATCCCGATCACCGGCACGGACCCGACGGCTCCTCCATCGCTCATGGCCAGTCTGGTATCAACGCAGCGCGGGGCAGGAATGGCAGTGGTTTCTCATTACAACGTAGCGCCCGTCATTGACATCTTTGGCGCTACTACGGGACGCGACCTGGGTGGCGTAGCTGGCGACATTAACAAGATTATTGACGACACACGCCAGCAATTACCGCGAGGTTCTCGCGTCGTAGTCCGCGGGCAGGTTCAGACCATGCAAGCGTCCTACGTCGGTCTTCTGGGTGGCCTTGCGTTCTCGATCGTGCTCGTCTACCTGCTCATCGTTGTCAACTTTCAGTCCTGGTTGGATCCTTTCATCATGATTTCCGCCCTGCCCGCAGCACTCGCAGGCATCGCGTGGTTTCTGTTCATAACGCACACCACTCTCAGCGTGCCCGCGCTCATGGGGGCCATCATGTGCATGGGCGTAGCCACCTCCAACAGCATCCTGGTCGTGAGCTTTGCTACGGAAAAAATGCAGGAAGGAAGCGATTCCATTAGCGCTGCACTGGAGGCAGGCTTCACGCGCTTTCGACCTGTGCTGATGACCGCTCTGGCCATGATCATCGGCATGGTGCCTATGGCCCTCGGACTGGGGGACGGCGGGGAGCAAAATGCGCCTCTTGGCCGGGCAGTTATAGGTGGGCTGCTTTTCGCCACGGTTTCTACCCTGTTCTTTGTCCCAGCGTTTTTCAGCGTTCTCCAGGGGTCGCGCAGGCAGCCAGCTCAAACGGATTAACAAGCACTAGACAAAAATCTTTGTGGAGTCACTATGTCGCAACAAATTGAAGAGACAAAACAAACCGGCGGGCCAACACCCGCTTCGGACGATGTGGGAAGACCGCAGCGCCCGCGCAGACGATGGCTGGGTCTGGCGATTGTTTTGATCGCCGTCTCCGCCCTGCTGGTCTCAGGCATCTTGTCCCGTGTCAAGGCGCGCACGGCGCTGAACGCAGAGACCGCGCAGGTGGCTCTCACGCCGGTGTCGGTTGTATCACCAAAACAAACTGCTCCTACACAGGAAATCATCCTCCCCGGGAATGTGCAGCCGTTCATCACTTCGCCGATCTACGCGCGGACCAACGGCTATTTGAGGAAGTGGTACGTCGACATTGGCGGACGTGTCAAGCAAGGTCAGCTTTTGGCCGTTATTGAGACTCCGGAAGTCGACCAGCAACTCCAGCAGGCCCGCAGCAACCTGCTCACCGCGCAAGCAAACCTCGAGCTCGCCGCGATCACCAAATCCCGCTACCAGGGACTCTTGAAAAGCAAAGCTGTAGCCCAGCAGGACGTGGATAATGCTGTCGGTACTTACAACGCGAACAAAGCAATTGTCGAGGCCGACCAGGCAGCGGTAGACCAGTACACGGCATTGGTGTCATTCGAAAAAGTCTACGCTCCGTTCGACGGCGTCGTCACCGCTCGGAACACGGATATCGGCGACCTCATTAACTCCGGCAGCGGCGGTGGGGTTAAAACCGATCTCTTCCACGTCGCTCAACCCGGAAAGCTGCGCGTCTACGTAAACGTCCCGGAGGAATACTCACAAGGAGTCAAAGTCGGCATGACCGCGGATCTCAGTCTGGCTGAATTTCCAGGCCGCAGATTTAGCGGAAAACTCGTCCGCACAGCTGATGCCATTACTGTCACAACCCGCACCCTGTTGATCGAAATCGATGTGGATAATCCTACTGGCACACTGCTCACCGGCTCTTATGCAGAGGTCCACCTGGCAGTCGCGAGCCAGGCCTCCACTTTCCTACTTCCGGTCAATACTCTGATATTTCGCTCGGAGGGTTTACGAGTCGCCCTTGTGAAGGATGGAAAAGTCACGCTTACTGCGGTGACTCCTGGGCACGATTTCGGCAATCAAATAGAGATCGTCTCCGGCCTCAAGCTGGACGATCAGGTCATTATCAACCCACCCGATTCCATCGTTACCGGACAACAAGTCCAAATCGTTCAGGCAACATTACCAGGAGATATCAAGTGAAACGTCCTCGAAATAAGACCTTGGTCGAGAAGGCACGGCGAACACCCTGGCTTGTCGTTCTGCCGGCAATAGCCCTACTCCAGATCTGCGGATGCACGGTTGGACCAACATATAAGCGGCCTACCGCAGAAGTTCCTCCAGCCTACAAGGAGGTAGCCAATTGGAAGCAGGCTCAGCCGAACGACCAGAACCTCGGCGGCAACTGGTGGGAGATGTTTCAGGACCCGCAACTGAATTCCCTCGAATTGCAGGTCAATGTCTCCAACCAGAATTTGAAGATTGCCGAGGCTCAATATACCCAGGCTCGGGCGATGCTGCGCTATAACCGCGCGGCTTATTTCCCCACGATCAACGGGGGCGCGAGCGCCACGCGAAACAAAATCTCTAGCAATCGGCCTCCTAGCCTCTCCACCAATGGCGCTACTTATAACGATTTTCAAATTCCATTCGAATTGTCTTACGAAGTCGACGTCTGGGGACGAGTACGCCGCACCGTTGAATCCTCTCGTGCTCAGACGCAAGCCAGCGCAGCAGACTTGGCCTCCGTGAACTTGTCCATGCACGCTCAGTTGGCCTTGTTCTACTTTCAGGCCCGCACACTTGATGCCGAGGAACAGCTTCTGAATTCGACCGTGACGCAGTACGAACAAGCACTGGAATTGATTGAGAACCGGTTCGCCGGAGGCCTGGCTTCCGACCTGGAAGTTCAACAGGCCAGAACTCAACTTGAGACAACTCGCGCTGAGGCGGTCGATGTGGGAGTGGCCCGCGCTCAGTACGAGCACGCAGTGGCCGTTCTGATTGGGAAGCCTCCAGCCGAGTTCAGTCTCGCCGCTCTTCCCCTCACAGTACCTCCCCCTCCGATTCCGCCTGGTCTACCGTCGGAATTGCTTGAGCGGCGTCCGGATATTGCAGCGGCAGAAAGGCTGATGGCCTCGGCCAACGCGCAAATCGGTGTAGCCAAGGCGGCGTATTATCCGACAATCAGTTTAGGCGCCACAGGAGGTTTCGAAAGTGGTGTCATTGGTACGCTCTTGTCTGGCCCGAGCGCGCTCTGGTCGGTGGGCAGTTCCGCAATAGCGCCCATTTTTGATGGTGGCCGTCGCCGTGCCAACCTGGATCAAGCCATAGCAGCCTACGATCAGACGGTCGCCAACTATCGCGAAACAGTGCTGACAGGTTTCCAACAAGTCGAGGACAACGTCGCCGCGTTGCGCATCCTGGAGCACGAAGCGCAGGTTCAGGACAAAGCAGTAGTTGCCGCTCAGAACTACCTGGAACTTGCGAATACTCGGTACAAGGGTGGCGTCACGAGTTACCTGGAAGTAACGACTGCGCAGAGCGCCGCTCTTTCGGATGAACTCACCGCCGTGAACATTCTTGGCCGCCGCATGGTGGACGCAGTGACCCTTATCCAAGCTCTTGGTGGCGGCTGGGATCGCTCGTCTTTGCCCGCCCGCCCCGAATGCTGCGGCAAACTGACCAGCAGCTCAAAGTGATCTTCTCCTGCCTTCGCCAGTGGTGAAATCAAGCAAAACTCCTTTGCATAACATCCAACTCTAGGTGCCGCTTCGATTCGTGCTAAGCCCGCTGCGTTCTTGAAGACGCTCATTAGTCGAGCGTCTCCGAATTCCTGATTTCACATGCGAGGAAGAGCAGGGTCAAGCTGTTAGAATTCCTTCGTCGTTTTTCGAGGATAAAAACCGCCCGCGGGTTTTCGCGAATGAGTGTCGCGGTACTCGTCCAGCTCTACTTCGCTGATCCGGTAATGCGATTGCGGCGGATGGTTCGAATAAGTGGCCAGCTCACGGTGGAGCTTGGCGGAGCAGATATCCGGAGCGTCTTGAAAACGCACGCGGCGCGAGTTGAATGCCTCGTTCACGATCGCCAGTGTGAATTCGCGAGTTTCATTCGAGGCTTGCCGGACGACAAAACTGTACTCACGCACAAGAGCCTTCGCCTCGAAGCCGACGTACTGGACGTTTACGAATTCCTTCATATAACCCTCTTCGTTCCAGCCGCTGAATCATTTCGCGGCCTTGGTTTGTGGTTCCTGCCCGCGCTGCCTCTTTTTGCTGTCCAGCGCTGTATGGCCCCTTTTCTGCCCTCAAGCTGAAGCTGCTTTTCGATGCCGCTCGCCTCCAGATAGGTGTGCATCGGAGCGACGGACCCTCCCGGTTGGGACCGGCCAGGCTTTTTGTCCCGCAGGACGTGGGCCGCGATCGCACGGAAATGAAGCGGGTCTCTGAGATTTTGCAATTCCCGGTAATAATAGAGCGCTGTGGGTTGCCTTCCTTTGAATTTCAGGTTTTTCAAGAACTCGATTTCTTCTTCCGTCGCGCCACCGCTAACACCCTGGTGCCGGAGGAATTCCTTAAGTCCCGGCTCTTCTTCCCGCTTGACCGGCTCCTGTTCGACAAACTCAATTTTCTTGGCGTATCCGGGAATCAACCGCCGATTCAGTACAATCTCCATGCCAAAGGTTGCAAGGTTTATGTCCCAGGATTCGATGAGCGGATCCACAAAAGCGGCCCAGTTTTGCACCGACACCTTAAAGGCATCTGCATCCATGAATTCATCCAAGGTGATCCGCATCGCTTCATAGCTGCGGCCGCTCAGCCGGGCCACGGAGCGGAGCCATTTCTCACTCTCCACCTCGGCATTCACCACTCTCTTGACCACGTCCAAGAGCTTTTGGGTAACCAGCCGTTCGAGATCGCCGAACGGCTCCTTTTCAAAAATCGCCCGTACCTGTTTTACATTCTCGCGACGGCATTTGAGGAGAATCATCTCCCGCACTTCTCGGAACAGGGGTGCCGGAGAGCCGCCCAGGCTCCTCTTCAACTCTTCCCTGCGCTGGTGGTCTGCGAGCTTGGCGAGTTCACCGCCGGGGAATTTCAGAAACTTTCCCATTTTGCCGTAGATTTTTGTTCGACCGGTAGCGGGCGGCGATTTCTTCCCGGTGAGCAACTGGGAAATGTAGGACTCCGTGACGCCGGCGGCGGCGGCAAGATTTCTCTGCTCCAGGCCCAACTCTTCCAGCCGCTGTTTGATCACCAGGCAGACATCCACGCCGTTCGCTCCCTAGGAAGTTAACTATTTTTAGTTAATTGCATTAGTTCTTGTAAAGATACTATCAGATATGACTTGACAAATCAAGTTAATTCTACGACACTGAAATAGGATATCCGGCAATTTCAGGCTACTTCGACTGGGGAGAGTTATCTTCACCCCTGCTAAGCCAACTGAAGTTCGAACGGGCAAAGAGGAACTCATGGACCTATTCGCATGGATTTTCACTGGAGTCGTTGTTGGATGGGTGGCTGGAAAAGCTCTCCAAGGCAAAAGTTATGGTTCGGCGAGGGATTTCATCATGGGCGTTGGTGGAGCAGCATCAGGGGTCTTCCTGATGAATGCTCTGGGCTTCCCCGGGTACCCAAGAGTCTTTCTTTCCACTCTTTTAGCGATGGTAGGTGCTGTGCTCATGACCAGCCACGTTGCGATGGCGGATGGAAGACGGATCCTCGCTTACGATCTCGATTCATCCTCGAGGTGAACGACCAAAGTGTAGACAGGCAATCCGTCCGGGGTTATTCGCGACTCAGTCAAGGTTTCGAAGAGGGGAAACAGTCTTTACCAATTGCATGTCAGTAGGCCCGATTCGCAAACAAGTACCTCATCCATCTTGAAGCGTTGGAAAGCCCAAATGTCAGACTCAAACAGAACAGGAACCATCCTCATCCGGACCGGCACGCCCCTTCCGCCTGGCCTAATCCTCGAGACGGAACCATTTTTGACCGGTTGGGACGCCGTCAAGAAACTGGACGGATATGGGCTGGGCCGAAGAATGCAAGAGCTGAACTGGAATCTTTTCTATCTGGCCGGTGAAATCCGGGCGACGGTTGTCGGCCGGCGCAACGACGCAGCCACGCGCAAAGCTGTCAAACAAATCCTCGCGAAACTTAAGGGCCGCAAGTTCAACGCACTTGAAATCACGAAAGTGGCCACGAGCCGATTCTTCGGTGTGCCGTACCTTAGAGTCTTCGCGCACTCACGACATATTCAAGCTAGCCAATACCTGGCCCCGGCAAAAGATTCCTTCTTGAAAACGTCCGGTGCCTCGGCAGCGCAACTCGGACGCGGGAGCACCGGGCAAGAAGTTCGCAGCGATAGCGAAACCAAGCAACTTGCTGCCGCAGTTTCCGGGTCTTAAGAGTCACAGGGAGATACCGCAATGAAATCTATACGAATTTTGGCTTTTACCTTTCTGGTTTTATTGCTCGCCGCCCCGACGCTCTTCGCACAGGATCTCTCCAAGTATCGGCAGTTTGCCATCGGAATGAGCCTGCCAAAGGTGCTCGAGCGTACCGAGCAAAAAATGGCCGATGTAAAAGTGGTTCACCAAAGCCCCGCGTTGATTCAGGAAGTGACTTGGTGGCCGCCTAATGTCCCTGGAACATCGTTTCATTCGGATAGTGCGCGCGAGATTCTGTTCTCGTTTTCGAATGGCGAGCTCTACATGATTTCGGTGACCTATGACCAGGGCGCCCTTGAGGGACTTACATCTGAAGACATCGTTCAGTCCATCTCCGCCAAGTATGGCGCGCCGGCAAAGCCCATGACAGAGATGAGCGTAGCGACCAACGACCTCCAGAATGCAAGAGAGAAGATCATCGCGCGCTGGGAAGATTCCCAGTATTCCTTGAGCCTTCATCGTTCCATTTTCTCCAGTGACTTTGTGCTGGTGATTTCTTCCCTGCGCCTGAATGCGGAAGCCAACGAGGCGATCGCCAAGGCTGCCAAGATGGAAGAGCAGGAAGGCCCGCAGAAGGAAATCGAACGGCAGCAGAAGGAAGCCGCTGACCTCGCAGCCGCCCGGCTAAAGAACCAGAAGACGTTTCGCCCGTAGCCTTGGCCTAACAACCTGCTCCGAGAACCAGGCTGGCAAACGATTTTCCATAAATTTAGATAGACGCAATGTTCTGTTTAGGACTGAACGCGTCCGAAGCAACTCAACAATTTCATTTTTCCAACCACAGGGCGGATTCCCGAACTCTGCAGGGCCATTTCGTGACTTTGTTTCTTCTCCCCACCAAGCTTTCTCAGCGAATCCTTGCTTACCCGATCACCAGATGGGCGTCTATTCGCAACGGGGGTGTAACCCGGCGCAAGGCCGGCGCATTCACCAGTCAGTTTTTTTGAGAGGAGATGGTCACCATATGCGCAAAGTGTGTAAGTTTCTCTTGAGCATAACAATAGGATTCAGCGTCCTGGCGGGAAATACCCAGGCGCAATTCAAGAATGGAAGCCAGCCTACCGAGCTAAACATTCCTCGAGTCAGTCAGCGCGGGTCCGTGACGCAGCGCATCGGACTGACGGATATCACTATCACCTATCACCGGCCAGAGGTGGGAGGACGCGAGATCTGGGGCAAGACGGTCCCCTATGGCAAGGTCTGGCGCGCAGGCGCGAATGAAAATACCACCATCAACTTTGCCGACGACGTCACTGTGGAAGGAAAACCGCTTCCTGCAGGCACATACGGGCTTCACATGATTCCTGACAAAGATCAGTGGATCATCATTTTCTCGAAGAATTCGACCTCCTGGGGCAGCTTCAGCTATGACGAAAAAGAAGATGCTCTGCGCGTGACCGTGAAGCCGCGCGGGGATGAATCTTTCAATGTGCTGACCTACACGTTCGACGACATCAAGCCTGATTCCGCGACCGCGACTCTTCGCTGGGAAAAGGTTGCGGTGCCCTTCAACGTGACAGTGGACGTGAAGGCCGTGGTGCTGCGAAGCATCCAAAAGGAGCTGCGTAGCGTTGGCGGATTCACCTGGGCCGGCTACGATGAAGCAGCGCAATGGTGCTTGGACAACAATTACAACCTGGAACAAGCCCTGAAATGGGAAGACACGTCTATTCAAAATGAGGACCGCTTCGAAAACTGGGAAACCAAATCCCGCATCTACGCGGCGATGGGCCGCAAGGAAGACGCCGCGAAAGCGCTCTCGACCGCCCTCGACAAAGCTACCGCGGTTCAACTCTATGTCTATGCGCGCGGCTTGCAGCGACAAGGAGATGCCAAGCGCGCCTTCGAGCTCTATCCCCAGGTCCCAAAGAAAGATCCGAACAGCTGGATCAGCCACCTGGCGCTCGCGCGAGTCGATTCGAACACCGGCGACTTTACAGGCGCAGCCAAGGAAATGACCATGGCTATCAATGGGGCGCCTGATGCGACAAAGCCTTTTCTCCAGCCGCTGTTGAAGCGCCTGGAATCCAAGGACGACATAAACAAGAATTAGTACGTTTTAGGATTTGAAGTTTTTTTCACGAAAGAAAACCGAGCTGGAAAGAGAGGGAGGCCGCCGAGACTACTCCGCAGCCTCCTTTCTCTGCTCTTACGCCGTAATCCCGCCGAAGCACATATATTTTATTTCGAGGAATTCATCCATTCCGTACTTGGAGCCTTCGCGGCCAAGACCGGATTCCTTCACTCCACCGAAAGGCGCGACCTCTGTCGAAATAACCCCGCTATTGATGCCCACAATTCCGTATTCAAGTGCTTCAGCGACGCGCCAAACGCGTGCGATGTCTCGCCCATAGAAGTACGCGGCCAGCCCGAACTCGGTGTCATTGGCCAGCGCAACGGCTTCTGCTTCCGTCCGGAACCGGAAAAGCGGCGCCACAGGGCCAAAGGTCTCTTCCCTTGCAACGGCCATTTGCGGCGTCACATCCGTAAGAACAGTCGGTTCGAAAAACCTTCCGCCTAGCGCATGTCGATGCCCGCCAACGAGCACTTTCGCGCCCTTGGACTGCGCGTCACGAATATGGCTTTCCACTTTTTGAACCGCGGCGTCGTCGATCAGTGGTCCTTGCGTGGCGCCTGCTTCCATTCCCGGCGCAGGCTTCAGCACCTTTACCGCAGTAGCAAGCTTCGCCGCGAACGCGTCGTAAACCGTGTCCTGTACAAGGACGCGATTGGTGCACACGCAAGTTTGGCCCGTATTTCGATACTTCGATGCGATGGCGCCCTCGACCGCGGCGTCCAAGTCCGCATCGTCAAAAACGATGAACGGCGCGTTCCCGCCCAGCTCAAGCGAGAGCTTCTTCACCGTGCCGGCGCATTGAGCCATCAGAAGTTTTCCAATTTCGGTGGAACCGGTAAACGAGAGCTTTCGAACGATGGGATTCGAAGTCAGTTCCCCGCCAATTTCCGTTGCCGAGCCCGTCAGCACATTGAACACACCCTTCGGCACTCCGGCACGCTCCGCAAGCTCCGCGAGTGCGAGCGCCGAAAACGGCGTCTGCGAAGCCGGCTTCAACACCACCGTGCAACCGGCGCCAAGCGCGGGTCCTGCCTTGCGCGTAATCATTGCCAACGGAAAATTCCACGGCGTGATGCATGCGACCACTCCGATCGGCTGCTTGATGACCACAATTCTCTTGTCCGCTTGATGCTGTGGAATCGTGTCGCCATAAACGCGCTTGGCCTCTTCCCCAAACCACTCCAGAAACGCAGCCGCGTAAGCAACTTCCCCTTTTGACTCCGCCAGAGGCTTCCCTTGCTCGAGCGTCATCAGCCGCGCAAGATCGTCCTGGTTTTCCATCATCAGGTCGAACCAGCGTCGCAGAACTCCTGCACGTTCCTTGGCCGTTTTTTTGCTCCACGCCGGAAATGCCCGGTTCGCTGCTTCGATCGCCTGCCTCGTTTCTGTGGAACCGAGCTTAGGCACTCGACCAATGATTTCGCCCGTAGCGGGGTTATCGACGTCGATCATCTGGCCTGACTTTGCCTGGATCCACTGCCCATCCAGGTAGCACGCTTCACGGAACAATCGCGTGTCTTTGAGTTCACTCACTGCGCTGGCAAATTTTGTGGCCATCTCTTGCATATCAAACTCCTGGGAATTCCGGTTCATTAGATGCCAGCAACAGTGGTCTGGCACGCTGACGTTCCGGCCATGGCTAGGCGTGAGAAAGCACGGCCTGTTTGCGTTCAACAACGGAAGCCAGCGCAGCCTCGACCACGTTCAGCCCTTCGTCGAACTGTTCGTCGGTTATGACCAGTGGAACAAGAATGCGCAGCACATTGTTGAACGTCCCGGCAGTGATGGTAATGAGGCCGTGTTCGTAGCAATAATTTGCAATCTGCTTGGTCTCGGAATCCGCAGGCTCGCGTGTCTGCGCGTTGCGGACCAATTCGATGGCGCACATGCCGCCCAGGCCGCGAACCTCGCCGACCAATGGCCATTTTTTTTGCCAGCCTCGGGCCCGCTGTTCGAAATGTTTTCCGATCGCCGTGGACCGTGCGAGCAAACCGTCTTTCTCGATCGTTTCGATCGCGGCTAGCGCCGCGGCGCACGAAACCGGGTGTCCACAGTACGTGCCCCCGAGGGCGCCTACTCCTGGCGCGTCCATGATTTCGGCGCGGCCCGTCACCGCGGCGATGGGCATACCTCCGCCCAACGACTTCGCCATAGTGATCAGGTCCGGCTCAATCCCGAAATGTTCCGACGCGAACCATTTGCCGGTACGCGCGAATCCCGATTGCACTTCGTCCGCGATGAAAAGTATTCCGTGTTTGCGGCAGATATTCTGCAGCAATTGGAAGTAATCACGCGGCGGAATGATGAAGCCGCCTTCTCCGAGCACCGGCTCTGCGATCACTGCCGCGACCGATTCGGCCGCCACCGTGCGCTTGAAAGCATCCTCGAGATAATGCGCAAATGTCTCCGCTGTGGCTCCGGCTTCCCCGCGGTATGGATAGGCAAAAGGAATCCGGTAGATATCGCTGGCAAACGGCTCGAAGCCCGCTTTGTATGGATGCGTTTTGCTGGTAAGCGACATCGCCAGTAATGTGCGGCCGTGAAAGGCATCCTCGAAGCAAATAACCGCAGGCCGCTTCGTATAAGCACGCGCGATTTTGATGGAGTTTTCAATCGCCTCCGCGCCGGAGTTCAGGAGGATTGTCTTCTTCGCAAAATTGCCGGGAGCGAGCGAGTTCAACTTCTCGGCCACCGCGACGTAGCTTTCGTAAGGAGTAACCGCAAAGCAGAGATGCAAGTGCTTCTCGAGTTGCTCGCGGATCACGGACATCACGCGCGGCGACCGGTGCCCGATATTAAGGCAGCCGATGCCACCCGCGAAATCGATGTAGCGGTTGCCATCAACATCTTCAATGACCGCGCCATTCGCGCTCGCGGCAAATACAGGCGTGGCATTCGAAGGGCCACGAGGTATTGCAGCTTCACGGCGCGCCATCAAAGCGCGCGAACGCGGGCCCGGAATTTCCGTTTTTATTTGTATTGTCGCCATTTTTGTTTTCCTTGCGTTGAAATCTAGTACCACCCGATCGGGGTCTCGTCCAGATTGACGAAGACCTGCTTCGTTTCGAGATATTCTTCCATTCCCCAGGGACCCAGCTCGCGTCCGAACCCAGACTGCTTGTACCCGCCCCACGGCGCTTCCACGTAAGTCGGCTGCATATGGTTGACCCACACGATGCCCGCGCGCAGCGATTTCACCACGCGAAACGCCTTGTAGATATCGCGGGTCCAGACCGCCGCGGCGAGACCGTACGGAGTGTCGTTGGCGATTCGAATGGCTTCCGGCTCGCCTTCGAACGCAATTACGGATGCGACAGGACCGAAAATCTCTTCGCGGGAAATACGCGCGCTGTTATCCACGTCGTAGAAAATGGTCGGCTCGACATAGTAGCCCTTGCCGAACTCCTTCGGCCGCCCGCCGCCAATTGCGACTTTAGCTTCCTTCTTGCCCAGATCAAGATAAGAGCTGACGCGGTCGTATTGTTCCTTACTGACCAGCGGCCCCATCTTTGTCTCGCGCTCCAGGGGCGGCCCCAGCTTGATACGCTTGGCCTTTTCCGTCATGGCTTCGACGAATTTTGTATAGATTTTCTTTTCCACCAGGATGCGGCTCCCTGCGGAGCAAACTTCGCCTTGATTGATGAATATTCCGAACAGCGCCCCATCCACGGCGGATTCCCAATCCGCACCCTCGAAGAAAATATTCGGCGACTTGCCGCCCAGCTCAAGCGTGACGCGCTTGAGCGTATCCGCAGCGCTCTTCACGATAACTTTTCCAACCGCCGCGCTTCCCGTAAACGCAATTTTGTCCACACCCGGATGTGCAACCAGCGCAGCACCCGCCGTTTCCCCAAAACCGTTAACAATATTGACTACGCCGGGGGGCAGGCCGAGCTCTTCAAACCAGTTGGCCACCTCCATCATGCTGAGCGGGGTCTGCTCGGCAGGCTTCAGGACGCACGTGCACCCCGCCGCAATCGCCGGCGCAAGCTTCCAGGCGGCCATAACCAGCGGGTAGTTCCACGGAATAATCTGCCCTGCGACTCCCACGGGTTCGCGAAGAGTGAAGCTCAGCGCATTCGCCGGTACCGGATTTACATGGCCCAGAACTTTGTTTGCCAGGCCGGCATAGTATTCGAAACAGGTTGCAGCGTCAGCGATGTCGTATTCCGCTTCGACGATGGGCTTACCGGAATTGCGGCATTCCAGCTCCGCTAGCTGAGCCGCGTTCGCCCGAATTTTCTCAGCGAGCTTGTAGAGAAGGCGGCCTCTCTCCGCGGCACTCGTCTGCGGCCACGGCCCGGAATCAAACGCCGCACGCGCTGCCTTCACGGCCTGGTCGACATCCGCTGCCGCGCCCGAGGCCACCTGCGCGATCACCTCTTCCGTCGATGGATCGTAGACGGGAAACATCGCACCCGAAGAACTCTTAACCCACTGTCCGTTGATATAGTTCTGATAAGCTCGAACCACAGTTTTCGCGCTGCTCGACATCACTGCCTCCCAAAATCCACGTCAAAGCGCCGAAGCCGCCGCCAGTTTCCGCGCGGCCTTGCGCCGGCCATACACAAAAAAGAAGAACGCCGCGAGGCCGATGAAAAACAGCGTGCCGCCGAACATCCAGATCTCATAGGACAGGATTGACTTGATCTGCTGCGCCGGAAAAAAAACCAGAGTAATCCCCAAGAGTGTGGTCGTGAATCCGCTGAAACCGGCGGCGAGCAATGTCGTTTTGCCGTAACGGCCTCTTGCAAAACTCTCGCTGAAGGCAATCTTTAATAGTGCGCCAAACATATAAAGAAATGGGATTAGTTGCAGCACCACGGCGAGAGACAGCAGTTTCTGAAATGTCTCCTGCACTCCAGCGCCCGTAAAGGAAAAATTGATGACCACCAGTATCAAGGAAACTGCCGCGTGGACGATCAGCGCGGCATACGGCGTGGCATACTTCGGATGGACCTTGCCGAGCCACGATGGCATGTAGGAATCGAGGCCGGCGACAAAGGGAATCCGCGCCGATCCACCCAGCCACGCGGAACCAATCCCGGCGATCGAAACGCTTAACAGGAATGCAAAGGGTGCGACAATCCAATTTGCTCCAACCCGGCTCGCCATGTGCCCTACGGCTTGCACAATCCCTTGCAGCACGCTGATATCATTCTTGCTCACAGCAATCAGCAGCGTCAGCGTGGCCCCGATATACAGCAAGCCGGAGAGAACGCCGCCCCACGCCACAGCTCCCGGTAGCGTTTTTTGTGGATTCTCGATTTCATCGCCCATGATGGAAGCGAGTTCCAGCCCGACGAGGCCAAAACAGATCACCCCAAAGGAATTCAGCACAAAACGAGGGTTCGCCGGAATCTGAAAATCAGCGGCCGTCACCGTGGTGCCAAACCGCAGCCAGACCGTGATGCCGAGACCAATCAGAACCGCCGCGGCAACTCCCGTTCCGATCGCCCCGAGGTTGTTGAGCCACTTGCCGACCCCCAGGCCCACCACGTTCAACACCACCAGGAGCAGCAGCAAAATCAGGGAAGCCGCCAGTGCAAAGGATTTGTTGTCCGCCAGCTTTTCGTGCCCGGGCCCCAGAACGAAGACGGACACGCCTACGAAATAAAGCATCACCGTCGGGACATACATCATGTTGTTCGTCCAGTAGCACCAGCCGGAGAGAAAGCCGTGGAAGTCGCCGAATACTTCCTTGGCCCAGAGGTACACGCCACCCTCGCCCGGAAAGCGGTGCGCGAGCTCAATGACCGCAATGCCCTGCGGCCAGAAGAACAGCAAAAGGGAGATGATCCACAACCAGACCGTGACGCCGCCATTGGCAGCGATCGAAGGAACTACGTTGAGGTTGAAAACCGCTACAACAAAAAGCAGAACGAGGTCCCAGCGTCCCAAAACCCGCCGCAAGTGTGTTGCTACTTCCACCTCGGGCGCCGTGGGTGTCGTGATGACCTCGTTCGGCAACGGTGTTTTCTCCTGGGTTTCCTACGGAAGCCGATCAGTGTCCGGCCGCACCCACAAAAGCGAGGCCGCGCTCTTGCTGCGCCTTCGCAAGAGCGGGCGCGACCTCTTCGAATACCAAAAGATGCTTGTCAATATCCGCCTCGGTGTGCTGCACCGAGATCGTCCATTGCTCATCCCACCAGTAGGGCTGTGCGAGCACGCCGCGGTTCACCATGGCAAACCAGTAGTGCCGCCACAGATCCACGTCGATCTTGGTCCAGTCGCGATAGTTGCGGATCTCCTGCGGATAAAGCATCAACGCGCCGTTGACGCCGGCGCTAGCCACATAGGCCGTCAACCCGGACTTCGCCACGATGCCCCGGTAGCCTTCGGTGAGCTTCTTGCTGAGTTTGCCGACGTGCGCATAGTTTTCGCGCGTTAGCACTTCACGAAACGTCGCCAGCCCCGCGGCCATCGCCACGCGATTCGTGTTGTACGTACCGCCGTGAAAAACTTTGTGCTGCGAGATCAAGTCCATCACCGCCCGGCTCGATCCAAACGCACCCAACGGCAAGCCGCCGCCGATGGACTTTGCCAGGCAGATCATGTCCGGCTTCACGCCAAAAAAATCGCTCGCACCGCCCCACGCAAGCTTCGCTCCGGTCTTGACTTCATCAAAAATCAGCAGCGCGCCATTCTTTGTGCAGATATCCCGCAGCCCTTGCAAGAATCCAGCCTGCGGCATGCACAAACCAACGTTCATCATTATCGGCTCAAGAATGATCGCGGCAATCTGCCCGGGATACTGCTTGAAACGATTCTCGACGCTCTTCAGGTTGTTGAAACTCGCAACGACAACGTTCTCCAGCGCGCTCTTCGGTATGCCACCCCCGCCGGGAACAGAATTAGGAGCGTCTGGATCGCCGTACTCTTCGGCCTTCGGCTTGACGCTCACCAGCGCCGTGTCATGCAACCCGTGGTAGGACCCCTCGAATTTCAGAATCTTGTCGCGTCCCGTAGCCGCGCGCGCGATGCGGCAAGCGTGCATCGTAACTTCCGTCCCGCTCGATCCAAACCGCACCATATCCACCGGATACCGCGCACAGATCTCCTCCGCAAGCTCCCATTCCTGCTCATGCGGCATTCCGAAGGTCGTTCCTTCGTGCAATTTCTGTTCGACGGCCTTCACCACCGCAGGGTGGCAATGCCCGGCCATCAACGCGCCAAAGCACAGGTTGTGATCCACGTATTCGTTTCCGTCGACATCGTGAATCCGGCCCGCATTTCCGTCCTTTACGAAAATCGGATAAGGCTCATAGTGCCGGTAATTGCTGGCTACGCCCAGCGGGATTCTTTGCAGTGCTCGCTTGTGCGCCGCGGCGGACTTTGGCGTCCGCTTTTCGTACGTCGCGATTTCCTTCTGTAGTCCGTCGTGCATTTGCGTACTCCAAGGTGGGTTAGCCGTTTTCGGTTATCCCGGACAGGTCTGTTCCCTGCGGTCAGTGTGTGCGCGGATAAAACAGTGTGGCGTTGAGGCTTCGCCAGACTCTTACCATCTTACGCCTTCTCGGTCCCCGGCAAGTCAAGCCCCCTCTCTTGCCGGGCGCGATTGTTGAGTCCTGAATTCCGCACCAAATAGCCGTCTTCCGCGAGCCGCGCTTTGGTGAGCATGTAGATTCGTTTCGGACGCTTTCTTTGCAGCTCCCTCAGAAAAGCAGTTTCAGCCCAAACTGCAGCAACCGCGGATCGCGCGTCTTCTGCGGCTGTCCAAAGGTCGTCCCCTGGTTTCCAGAGTTCCCATCGATGCTGTAGAACTGCGTATGGTTGAACAAGTTGAAAATCTCCGTCCGGAATTCCAGCCTCACCCTTTCTCCAATTGGGGTGTCCTTGAAAATGCCCATATCCCAGTTGTTGATCGGCGAATTGCAGCAAACGGTCCGCGGCGCATTCCCGAATGTTCCAGCCGCCACGTTATTATCGAATTGATTCGGATCGAATCCAAAACCTGTCGTGCGCGGATTTGTCTGCTGTACCGGCCCAAGCAGGTTCGGTTTCCCGGGGCATTCGAATCCCTGGATGCTCCCCTCCAGCTCGCTATCGTTGCAATTGTTGATCAAAACCGGGAACCCGGTCTGAAAGGTGTAAATCCCGGACACTTGCCAGCCATTCAAGGCCTTGCCGGCAAATCCCTCTTTCTTCGGCACCGGCAAGTCCCAGACGTAGTTGAAAACGAAGCGATGCCGCGCATCGTAAAGCGATGGACCATACGTCGCATTGAAATTGGTCGGGTTTAAAATCTCCTCGAAGCTCGAGGCGTTATCCAGTGATTTGCTGTACGTGTACGACGCCTGGAACTGCAGCCCATGGGAGAAGCGCTTCTCGAGAAGTGTTTGCAGTGAATTGTAGTTGGAATGCGCTGCCGTGTCCTCGTTGAAGATACTCCCGAAAACCGGTGTACCATCAGCAGGACAGCCGCTCGTTAGCGGATTTTGACCCAGCGGATTGCAATTTGGCGATGAGTAGGGACGCAAGCCAACCAAATTAATCGGCGTACCTCCCGGTGCGCCCGTGATGGTGCAGCCAGTCGGAGTCGGGCCCGAGATGGGGCAAGGAATGTTGGCCCCTCCGGGTGTTGGCCCGGCAATGTAGGGCAGATGAAGAACCGATTGGAATGGCAGCGTGAATTGATATTGGCTGTCCTCGCCGAATGCGCCACAGCTTTGCCCCGCGATCGCATTGATATCGTTGCAAGTTTGCGCGTTCGCGGCATTCTGATCGTAAATGGCCAGGAGCCGGTGTCCCTGCGAACCGACATAGCCAACTTGAAGCAGGATATTGGCTGGCAGTTCGCGCTTGATCGTCAAGTTGTACTGCGCGGAATACTGCGTCCGCATATTCGTTGGAAATTGTCCGAACAGCAGAATCGATCGATACAGCGACCAGTCCACCGGCTGATTTCGCGGTGGTGTCAGAAAACCATTCGAAACGTTTGGTTTCGTCGTTCCCTCTTGGGATACAAAGGGTGCATCCAGGATCGGATTCGAGATGGAGTTACTGATGCCGAATGGCGGTTCGGCAACGAACTGTTCGAGCACCAGTTGTTCAACCGGGTTGTAGAAAAGGCCCCACCCCATGCTGATGCTCGTCTTGCCCGGGCCACCGGTCAACATTGCGAGGGTGCCATCTTTCCAGTCGGGACTCCAACTCAGTCCGATTCGGGGTGCGAAGGACTTGTAGTAGGTGTTGATCAGACCGCCAGGGACACCCTTATCGCCCGGCACCACCAGTCCTGTCGGCGTGGTGCCCGTGTTGTTGCAGTCGGGTGTCGGCGCGTTCGGTACCTGAAACTGAGGAAGCTGTGCAAAGGTCGCGACGCTTATCGCGGAAAGTTGACAAGGGTAAACCAGCGAGTTCTGCCCAGGATTAAACCTCTGCACTTTTTGACCGATGTCTGTCAGCGGCGTATTCATCTCCCAGCGGAGACCATAATTCAGCGTAACGTTTGATTTGATCTTCCAGCTGTCCTGGGCGAACAGGTAGACCGAAGTGCTCCGGACCAACTCCTTGTTTCCGGAACCCTGCGAATAGGAGACCGGCAAGCCCAGCAGGTAGTTGGCATACGGGTCGCCTGACCCCGTGTCGTTGGGGCCGCCCGTGCCTAAAATGTATTCGCCATTCACGTTGAAATAGACCGTCTGATCAAATTTCTGATAGCGGGTATCCGCCCCAAACTTGAGACTGTGGTGGCCGATGATCTTGCTGTAATTGTCACTGAACTGGAATGTATTGCCCGTCTGCGGCAATTGTCCTTCGAAGTTGTTTCCAAAGAGACCGGTTGTGCCATTCAGGGTGAAAAACGGCACCCCCTCGAACTGCGATCCCAGTCCGGGGTGAATGCCGCATCCGAATTGGCCTGGACACTGCGGCACATTGGGAGTCGTCGTCGAACCGAGCGGGTTCAAGTTCGCATCGACCAGCGCCGTATCTGTGGTCCCGGTGAAGCAGAACGCCGAGGCCGCTCCGCTTCCGCAAGAAGCGGTCACCAGATTCGTTGTGGTCGGAGTATAAAATTGGGGTTCCGCCTCACGGAACAGTGTGAACCGGAATTCATTCACAGCGGTAGAGCCGATCGTCCACGTATGGCTCGCATTTATTTGCTGCACGTGCGAAATGATCCGGCCGCCGAAATTGCCTAGCGAAGCTCCGGCAAGCTGAAAAATCGCAAAAGGATCAAGCGTGTTGTCGTTATCGTAGTAGTAGTAGACCGAGAGCTTCTGGTCCTTGTTCAGGATCTGGTCGAAATGTATCTGGAACTGGTCGCCTCGATCCGTGGACTTGGCAACGTTCTGAACCTGCGAACTCGCGCCTCCCGAGCCCGGCAGAAACTTCAGTAGGCTCACCGCAACCGGGTCAAAGCACTGTACGGGAACCACGCCGCCCGTGAAAATGGAGTCGTACAGTTGTGGATTTCCTGCAGCTACTTGAGCCAAGCTGGCCTGTTGGGCCGGCAAAAGGCTTGACCCGCACCCCGTTCGATTCTGAAAAATGCTAGCTACTGTCGGATCCGTCAGAGTTCCCGTAAACGGAGCTCCAAAGTTTCCGGCCAGATCGGCTCCGGTTGGCACAGGCACGGGCTGCGACACGATTCCTCGCACGATACGCCGTCCTTCGTATGAACCAAAGATGAATGTCTTGTCTTTCTTGATGGGCCCGCCAATCGTTCCGCCAAACTGGTTTTGATTGAAGGGGGGTTTTGGCGTCGGCTGGAATGAGAATCCGTGCGCATTCAGCACTGTGTTGCGGAAGAACTCATACGCGCTCCCATGCCAATCGTTCGTGCCGGACTTGGTCACCACGTTGACGACCGCGCCCGAATTGCGCCCGTACTCGGCGTCAAAGGAGTTCGTAATAACGCGAAATTCCTCGACGCTGTCCGGGGAAGGCTGCACCGCGGGCAGATTCGCGAACAGGTCATTGCCGTCGCCGCCATTCACGGAATAATTGTTCGCGCGGCCGCGGCCGCCATTCACTGTTACGACGCCCGCCTTGTCCGACCCATAAAAGAGGTTATTTCCAATCTGCGACTGCACGCCCGGCTGCAATTGCAGCAACTGATATACATCGCGTTCGTTCAGCGGCAGTTGCGTCGAGGAGCGCTCGTTGACCACCGCGCCAAGCTGTGTCGATGTCGTATCGATGACTGGTGGAGCGCCAGTGACTTCAACCGTGTCCACCGCCGCTCCAACTTGAAGCGTAATGTCCACACTCAGAACTTCATTCAGATTGAGAACAATCCCCTTACGCACATACTTCTTGAATCCCGTCGACTGCGCATCGAGTTCGTAAGTCCCCACTGGAACTTCCAGAAAGATATATTCCCCATTGGTGCCCGCTTCCGAATCACGCGTCGCATGGGTCGCCTCATTGATGAGCGTCACCTTGGCGCTTGCGATCGCCCCGCCACTGGGATCCATCACCGTGCCGCGGATGCGCCCGCCGGTGCTCTGCGCGCCCGCAAAAGGCGCGGCCAGAAGCATCGCTAGCCCAAAAATCAGAATGAACCAGGTGCCCTTGCAGCATGACGAACGTCGCCGCATTCCTGCATCAACCTTCATGACTCACCCCTGTGCCGCGAAGATTTTTGATGATCGATTCTTCGAGGTTGCTGTGCCCCGTAAACCTTACTATAATCCAGCAAACTTAGAGAAAGCCGGGACCGGTGTCAAGCAGAAAGAATTTATCCGGAGAATCCGCGAAGCGCATATTGCGCGGCCCCTTGCGCATCAGCCAAGTGGCCCGCCGCGTCGGCATTTCTTCCTCCGCCCTCCGTGCCTGGGAAGCCCTGGGCCTCGTCGCGCCACAGCGAACTCAGAGCCGCTATCGTCTTTATTCCGAAGCCGACGTGCGCCTTCTCCAGCGCGCGATTTTTCTTCGCCGTTCCCGCGGTCTCAATCCCGCCGCCATCGTCCACGTTCTTAAGCGCCAGGGCCTGGTGTCCGCTCCCGCAGAGTCTGCGGCGCACCCCGGCCAGCGTTTTCGCCGTCTCCGCACGCGCCGCGGACTCTCGCTCGCCCAGGTCGCACGAGCCACCGGCGTTTCTGTCGGATTTCTCAGCGGCCTGGAGCGTGGCCAGATGCGTTCTTCGATCGCCACCCTTCGCCGCATCGCTCGTTTCTACCGCACGAATATCCTTTCGCTCTTCGAAACCGCAGGTGAACAGCCGCGTCTCGTCCGCCCGAACCAGCGAAAAATCCTTGAAACCACTCCCGGCGTACGCATGGAACTGCTCGCCTGGGGCCACACCGCTATGGAGCCGCATCTCTTCCGCGTCAAACCCGGCGGAGGGAGCGGCGAACCTTACTCCCACGAAGGCGAAGAATTCCTGCACATTCTCCGAGGAGACTTCGAGATCTGGCTGGACGGAAAAGAACATTATCGCCTGAAACCGGGGGACAGTCTTTATTTCGAAAGCTCGACCCCGCATCGCTGGAAGAATCCGGGACGGGTGGAAACCTGGCTGCTGTGGATCAACACGCCGCCAACATTCTGATTTTCCCTTGGAACTGCGGAAGATATTGGGTGCAGGGTACGCGGGAGGGTAGATGAAAATTCGCAGATCGTTTCTCGGGCTTCTGGCTCTGACACTGGCTTGCGGCGCTTGCCAGAAAAAAGCAGATTCCCTCAGCCTGCTCGTCTGGGAAGGCTACGCCGACGCCTCCTTCGTTCGCCCTTTCGAGGAAGCCCATCACTGCAAAATCGTCGCCTCTTACATGGGTTCCAGCGACGAACTCGTCGCCAAACTCCGCGGCGGCAGCGCCTCCAATTACGACGTCATCTCGCCTTCCAGCGACGTTGCCGCTTCCATCACGCGCGCTGGCCTCGCTGCCCCCCTCGATTTGTCCAAGGTGCCGTCCTACAACCAGCTCTCGCAAAAGCTCCGCGATATGCCCCTCGTCAAAGCCAACGGCCACGTCTACGGTGTCCCCTTCATGTGGGGACCGAATCCGCTTCTCTATGACACCACGGCCTTCGCTCAGCCGCCGGACTCCTGGACTATTTTCTGGGACCCGAAATACAAACAGAAAATTTCCGTTTGGGATGATCTCTCGACGCTCTACATGGCGGCCCAGGTTCTCGGGTTCGACAAGCCGGATCCGTCGCAGCTCTACAATCTGAACGACGAGCAGCTCGCCGCCGTCAAGAAAAAACTGATCGAGCTGAAGCCCAACATTCGAAAGATCTGGTCCACTGGTGGAGAGCTGACCAACCTCTTCCAAAATCATGAAATCGTTCTCGCCATGGGTTGGCCGCTCAATACCAACGACCTAATGAAATTGAATTTTCCTATCGGTGAAACGATCCCCAAGGAAAACACCACAGGATGGATTGATCATTTGATGATCACTTCCGCAAGCAGCCACAAGGACCTCGCCCAGGCATTCCTCGAATATATGATTGAAGCGAAAACGCAGAAGCTCGTGGCGGACCGCACGCATTACACGCCTGCAAATCCCCTGGCAGCCCAATTTCTCAGCTCGGAGGAAGTAAAAGTCCTGCATCTCGACAACCCCGACGCTTACATGCAACGCATCTATTTCTGGCAGGACGTTCCGCGGCGCGCGAAGTACAACGAAATCTGGAATGAAGTCAAAGCTGCTCAGTGAGTTTCGCCATAGCCAACCCGCAATCACTCGACACTGCAACCCCCGCTGTGCTCCTTGAGGTGCGGGACGTAGCCAAGCGTTTTGGCGCTCGCGAAGTGCTCAAGAGCATCTCCCTGAATATCGCTCCCGGTGAATTTCTTACCCTGCTCGGCGAAAGTGGCTCCGGAAAGACGACGCTTCTTCGCTTGATCGCCGGATTCGAACAGCCGACCGCTGGTGAAATCTGGATGAGCGGCGAACGGCTCGACGCCCTCCCGCCCTACAAACGCCGCGTGAACACCGTTTTCCAGAACTACGCGCTCTTCCCGCATCTGAGCGTGCGAGACAATGTCGCATACGGTCTGCGCGTCAAGAGCACTCCCGCCAGCGAAATCGGCGGGCGTGTGGACCACGCTCTCCGCATGGTCAAGATGGAAGAGTTCGCCGACTCCCGCCCGTCCAAATTGAGCGGCGGCCAGCAACAACGCGTTGCCCTCGCCCGCGCACTCGTCAATCGCCCCCAGCTTCTTCTGCTCGACGAGCCGCTCTCCGCCCTCGACGCCAATCTCCGCAAACAGATGCAGGGCGAATTGAAAACCCTCCAGCGCGAGCTTGGCATCACTTTTCTCTTTGTCACACACGACCAGGACGAAGCCATGGCGCTTTCTGACCGCATCGCGTTGTTGCGCGGCGGCGCGCTCGAGCAGGTTGCCTCGGGCCGCGAAATCTACGCCCATCCAACGACCGCCTACACCGCCCAGTTCATCGGCCAAACCAATTTGCTGCGAGCTGAAGTTCGCGACGGCGTCGCTGTCTGCGGCGCACTGCAATGGCCCGCCGAAGGCGAGAGTGGCGCTGCCGTTTTCTCCCTGCGCCCGGAGGCCATTCAACTCGCTTCCGCTGGCATTTCGATCCCCGGCACCGTGCATTTCCGCGCCGCCATGCAGCAGCAGTTTTACAGCGGTGCCAGTGAGTTGCTCGAAGTCACCTGCGCCGGCGGCCAACTCCTGCGCGTGCGCGTTCCCGCACAGGGCCCGCTTTTCGGTGAGCACGACTTTGTCTTCGCAGCCGCGGACGCCATCCGCGTCCAGGAGTAATGCTCCTTATCTTTGCCTATGTACTCGCGCGCCTATAAAACGATCGTCTCTCTCCCACCCCTTCTCTGGGTTGGCGTTTTTCTGCTGCTTCCCTACGCTTTAATGTTTGCCCATAGCTTTTGGGCGGTGCGCGATGGAACCGTGGTGCACCAATGGAACCTGAACAATTATCACACCCTGTTTTCGAAACCCGTCTACCTCGAAGTCCTTCTGCGCACCATGCGTATCGCCGCTTCCGTCACTTTGTGCTCTCTGCTCCTCGGCTACCCGCTCGCCTATTACCTGTCATTTCATTCCGGCGCCCGCAAGGAATTGCTCTACCAGCTCGTGATCGTGCCCTTGTGGGTGAGCTACTTAGTCCGCGGCTACGCCTGGAAAACCATTCTAGGCAGCGAAGGCGTCCTCAATGGCTTCCTCCAGTATCTGCATCTCACCCACGAGCCTGTGTCGTTTCTGCTCTACAGCCCCTTCGCAGTCGTCCTTATGCTCACTCACATCTACACGCCATTCGTTTTTTTGCCCATCTACGCCGCGCTCGAGCACATTCCCCGCCCGCTCGTCGAAGCCTCGCAGGATCTCGGCGCCGGCTCCGCTCAGACTTTTCTTCGCGTTATTTTTCCCCTCTCTATTCCCGGGCTTGTTGCCGGAGCCACCTTCGCTTTCGTTCTCTCGCTTGGCGATTTCCTCGCACCTCTTCTCGTCGGCGGCGCTTCCAGCACCATGATCTCGAACGTGGTGCAGAGCCTCTTCGGTGCGGCACTCGATTGGCCTCTTGGGGCCGCAATCTCCGTCTGTATCGTGATCGTCATCATTTCTCTTCTTTTTCTCACCGAGCGCCTGGAAAAGCGGTGGTCCTTCAAATGAGCCCCAGCACTCCAACTCGCCGGTCTCGACTGCTCACCATCTACGCCGCTCTTGTCTTCGCCTTCATCTATCTCCCCATCGTTATCCTCATCCTTTACTCCTTCAATCGCGACGGCGTCGGCGGTTTCCCGCCCCGTCATTTCACGTTCGAATGGTATCGCCAGCTCTTTGCCGACGGCCCCATCTGGGATTCCGTATTGAACAGCCTCATCGTTGCCGCCGGCAGCGTAGTGCTCTCGCTGACTTTGGGCCTCCTCGCGGCCCTCGCGCTCGACCGCGCAAACTTTCCAGGCAAAGCTCTCTTCCGCCGCCTTGTGCTCCTGCCCTTGATTCTCCCCGGCATCATCACCGGCCTTTCTCTTCTGATGTTCGCCGTGGTCTCTGGAGTCCAGCTCAGCCTCTTCACCGTCTTCCTCGGCCACGGTACCGCGCTCATTTCCGTCGCCACGACCGAGCTTTTCGCCGGCCTCCAAAAAATGGATCGCGCCCAGGAGGAAGCCTCGCTCGATCTCGGCGCAACACCCTGGCAAACCTTCTGGCGCGTCACCCTCCCGAATCTCAAACTCTCCTTGATCGCAGCTGGCCTGCTGATCTTCACCCTCTCCATGGATGAGATCGCCGTCACCTTTTTCTTGATCGGCCGCGACAATACTCTTCCACTCGAAATCTGGGGCCGCCTCCGCCGCGGTATCACCCCGGAAATCAACGCTGTCTCCACACTGATCTTCGCCGTCTCCGTCGGCCTCATCGTCATTTGGTACCGCGTGCGCACGCGCGGTCTCGGCGCCGACGCACAGGAACTTCTCGAACGACCCTAGGAGGATGTATGCCGTCGTCGCGCCGTGATTTCATCAAGTTCGTTGTTGTCGGCTCAGTCGCCGCCGGTTGTCCGGTCGACGCCACTCTGTTGCCAGCATCCGATTCGAGCTCGGCCACCTCCCCTCTTGTTCAGGGCGAGCACTTTGAGATTTGTCACCAGGTCCGCGACGGCCATCAATTCGAACACCCGGACGCCACCCGCAAAGCCGATATCGTCATCGTAGGCGGTGGCGTCGCCGGCCTCTCCGCCACCTACTTCCTTGGCGGCAAAGACTGGCTGCTCCTTGAAAAAGAAGACCACTTCGGCGGAAACGCTTACCAGGAAGAATACGGTGGCCAGCCCTTCGCCACCGGCTCCGCGTACGCCTACCGCAACGACGAAGGCGACCAGCTCGCAAAGGAAATCGGCCTCAACCTTCTTCCCATCAACAATCCCGACCCAACGATCGTGAACAAAACCTTCGTTCCCGACACCTGGAAAGCCGGTCTCGACCAATTGCCGTATCCCAAGCAGGTCCGCGAAAGTTTCAAGAAATTCCGCGACGACATTATGAAGATCAAACTTCGCGAAAAGATGAACGAGCTCGACGCCCAGCCGTTCACAAATTTTACCGGCTCCTACGCGCCCGAACTTACCCAGTGGTGGGATGCCTACGGCCCTTCGAATTGGGGAGCCACCACCGAAGACACCTCAGCTTTCCTGGGCGTCTCCGCCATGCAGGATTTGATCAACGGCGGTGATGCCACGCGCGTGATCCTCCCCGGCGGCCTCGGTTGCATCACTCACAAGCTCGTCGAAGTCCTTCAGCCGAAATATAAGGAGCGCATGCTCGGCGACGTAACCGTCGTCGCCGTCATCCAGGACAAAGACAGCGTCCGCGTAACTTATATCCATGAAGGCAAGCTCACCAGCGTCGCCGCTAAGATAGTCTTGATGTGCACACCCAAGCACATCACCTCTCGCATCGTGCTGCCACTGCCCTATGAACAAAAAGCCGCCATGCGCCGCTTCCGCTACGCGCCCTATCCCGTCGTCAACGTGATCTTTGACAAGCCCGTCTATAATCGCGGCTACGACAACTGGTGTCCCGGCAATTCCTTTACAGATTTCATCGTCGCCGACTGGACCGTCCGCAATAATCCCGGCTACAAGCAGAGATTCAACATTCTCTCCTTCTATACCCCGCTTCGTGAAAATCAGCGTGCCACTTTGTTGAGCGAAGACGATTGCAAATCGCTGGCCGCTCGCGTCCTCGCCGATTTCCAGAAGCTCATGCCCGGGTTCAACGCCAATCCCGCCGAAGTGCGCATCTACCGCCGCGGCCATCCCATGTTCATGGGCACTCCCGGCCACTACACAAAAGACCGCATCGCGGCTTCCTATCCCATGGACCGCATCTTTTTTGGCAACGCCGACTCCGGCGGCCCCGAATCGCTCACTTCCGAATCCGTCCGCCTGTCCAGAGTCGGCGCCGAGTGGGCCGGACTCATCCTCGCCGGCAAGCCCGGCTCGAGGGAATTGGCGGAGAAAGCGCTGGCTGCAAATCCAGAGTAAGATGCCCACTGCATTTGGAACCGGAAGAAAGCGAAATTTCTCGCGGAGCGTGGCCCAACTTATGGCAACCGGCGACTTTCAACGATGGAAGTCTGTACTCTTCTCGGCAGTCCTGCTCTTCGCCATCGCTCCTCTCCCCGCACAGCAAATACAGCAGCCCTTCGATATCGTCATCACCAACGGCCACATCATCGACGGCACCGGCTCTCCCTGGTATTCCGGAGACGTCGGAATTCGCGACGGCAAGATCGCCTCGATTGGCAATCTGACCGCCGCAACCCGCAATCGCACCATCGATGCTCATGGCACGGTCGTAGCTCCCGGCTTCATCGACATGCTCGGACAGTCCGAGCTCACCATCCTCGTCGACCCGCGCCTGCCCTCCAAGATCTACCAGGGGATCACCACGGAAATCACCGGCGAAGGCGAATCCGTCGCACCACTCAACGACGCCATGATTCGCGCCGATCGGGAGCAGTACGATCACTATCGCCTTCAGGCCAACTGGCGGTCGTTTCGTGATTATTTTGCCCTGCTCGAGAAGCAGCGCATCGGCATTAATATCGCCAGCTACGTAGGAGCTACCAGCGTCCGCCGCATGGTGCTTGGCGACAACGACGTCCAGCCCGCTCCCGCACAGCTTGAACAAATGAAATCGCTCGTAGCCCAGGCGATGCACGATGGCGCGATCGGCGTTTCTACATCCCTCCAATACGCTCCCGCTCCCTACGCTAATACCGAAGAACTGATTGCCCTGGCATCCGAAGCCTCCAGGTTCGGCGGCATCTATGCCACCCACATGCGTAACGAGGGCACCAGCGTTCTTCCCGCGATCGATGAAGCCTTGCGCATTGGCCGCGAAGCCCGTATCCCCGTAGAAATCTGGCATATCAAGGTGGCCGGCAAACCCAGCTGGGGCCACATGCCCGAAGTCGTTGCCAAAATAAACGCCGCCAGAGCACAGGGCATCGATGTCTCCGCGAATACCTACGCCTACACTGCCTGGTTCAACGACTTCTCCGCTTTCATCCCTCCCTGGGCCCACGATGGAGGCAATGCCAAACTCATCGAGCGTCTAAAAGATCCCACAACGCGCGCCCGCATCCGCAAGGACATGCTCACGCCCTCCGACCAGTGGGACAATGAATGGAACGAGATTCCTGGCCCCGATGCGATCCTTATCGGCGTCGTACACAATCCCCAGTTGCTCCCCTTGCAAGGCAAGACCCTCGCCGAGATCGCAAAAATCTGGAACAAGGACCCCATGAACGCGCTCTTCGACTTTCTCATCGAAGATCACGCCCTCACCGAGGTCGCCGTCTTCGGCATGTCCGAGCCGGATGTCGCCCTCGCGCTCCAGCAGCCTTGGGTCTCTATCGACAACGACTCCTCCGGCACTTCGCCAGACGGCATCCTCGGGCAGGAACATCCTCATCCCCGCGCGTACGGCACATTCCCTCGCATCTTGCGCATCTACGTCCGCGAAACTCACCTGCTTACCCTCGAAGACGCCATCCGAAAATTCTCTGCCCTGCCCGCTCAACGCATGCGCTTGAGCGACCGCGGCGTTTTGAAGGCCGGCATGCATGCCGACGTCGTCATCTTCGATCCTGCAACCATCCATGACGCCGCTACCTTTGAGAAACCTAATCAATTGTCGGAAGGAATGGAATATGTGCTCGTGAATGGCGTGCCGGTCATCGATAAGGGTAAAATGACCGGCGTGCTGCCCGGCAGGGTGCTCCGCGGCCCCGGTTATGTGCCATAACTGGCGCCCCTGGTTGCGCCCTGAGACATGTGCTGATTCGCACTAACAGCTTGACCCGAGTTGATTCATAATGTCGGCACGCTTCGTGCCCCGCAGCATGTCCCCCGGAGGAATGATGGCTGATCGCTTGGACGATTTTCAGAAATTTCGCGCCGACCTGAATGAAGAGATCCTCGGCTGCGGCCATCTTGGCATCAAGCGCTTCTTTGCTCTGGATCACCAAGCCTACGAACCCGGCCCCCTCGGTACCAAGAACAAGGAACTGCTCGGCCTCGTCGCCTCCGCTGTCCTCCGATGCGATGATTGCATCACTTATCATCTCGTCCGCTGCGGCGAAGAAGGCTGGAAGCGCGACGAAGTCATTGACGCGCTCAACGTCGCTCTGATTGTCGGCGGTTCCATCACTATCCCGCATGTGCGCCGCGCCTTCGCACGCATGCGCGAAATCAACGGCCTTCAGCCCTAGCTAGAGGACACAAATCGAAAATGAGCGCGACACCCAGTCAAACGCTTGCACCACCGCCGGGAATCGGCACCAGGCTCCGAAACACGCTTATCGGCGCCTTCTTCGTCCTGATACTGCTTGTCCCCAAGCTCCTTCAATTGCGCCGCAACGAGCACTCCTGGACCTTCTTCCGCATTCTCCTGGGACTCTCCGGAGCTTCTCTCATCATCCTGCCCATCGGCTTGGGGAACAGCTATGTTCTCTCGCTTCTCGGCATGGGCATGTTCGTCGCCGCCATTCTCCTCCCGCCGGCGAAAACGGAAATCAGCGTTGACGAAAAAGCCCGCGAACTCGGTGCCCTGGTCGTCGTCAACGGCGGCCAATATCAGCCTATGGACGCTGATCTTGCAGCCGTACAGCTCTTTGTCGCGGCGGAACGCATCTCGGTGCTCGATGACCACTTCCGGCCGCTGCTGGTCGTTCCGGTCAACGAACTCATCTCGGCGCGTGCTGAAGAATCCCATGGAAGCTGGGTCCTCAAACTGGTTTGGGCCAATCGCGCCGCAGAATTCTATTATCGCGGCATCTTCGCCGAGCACCTCGCCCGCGTCGCCGAGAGCACTATCCAAAGCGTGATGCGTCCCGCTCTCCCGGTAATCCCTCAGGCCCGCGCTGCCAGCGCCTGATTCTTCTTTCGCTTCCTATTCCTGCGAAGTCGCCCGTGATGCCGCCAAACTATGTCACAATCTAACCATGGCGCGTGGATGGGAAAGCAAGGACGTGGAGTCGCAGGTCGAAGCAACGCAGGCGCCGGTGCACAAGCCCGGCTCAAACCCCAAGACTCCCGAACAACTGAAGAATGATCAGGAACGCAAGGACCTGCAGCTATCGCGCACCCGCATCGTAAATGATCTAGCTACCGCCACCCACCCCCAGCATCGCAAATCTCTCGAAGCCGCCCTAGCCCACCTCGACAAAAAAATCGCCGATCTCAGCTAGCGTTCTGGTAGATTCAAGTTTCAGGTGAGAGCCTGAGCCGCGCGTATTTTGGACTGCGGCAGTCGAGAAAGCGCGAGAAAAGCACCCGCACTCGAGGAAAACAAACCTCGTCTCTCATTCATCACCGGACAAAATCCCCCGCCAGCCCCCAGAAATCATTCACGTAGTAGTGCGACAGCACGTTTCCGAACAGGTAGCAAACACCCTGGCACGGCGGAATATCCCCATAAATCTTCTTCCCGCGCGAGAAAATCCTCTTCAGCGAACCATCCCGCAGCAAATTTCCCGCCACCTTGTGCAACGGCTCGCAAGGATAAAAAACATCCCCGTTCGGATAAACCCGCGGAAACATCGTCGGATAACACTGGAAATCCCCAAACCGCAGCAGCGTTTCGATCGTCCGTGGCGTGCCATTGATCGGCTGCGCCCCGCTCCGCCGCCGCTCAATGATCTTGTCTACCAGCGCGCGGTACCTGGCGTTCTTCAGCAGCGCCAGATTCGGCATTTTCTCCATCTGCGCCGATTGCGCCGCAAACACAAATCCTTGCTCGCCGCACCAGTCCAGCAGCCGCTCCACTTCACCAATATTCCATTCCTCGATCACCGTGCTGATCGTAATTCTTCGCGGGCTCCCCAGTACTTCCTTCGCAAGCTCGAGATTTTCCAGAACCTTGGGCAACGCCGCCGGTTTCGAAAGCGGATTCGTTGGATCCGCTGCCAGCGCATCCAGGCTGACCACCAGCCCTGTCACCGCCTTCAAGATCCGCGGTTTCCGATCCAGCAACGTTCCGTTTGTAATCATTAACAGCGATCGGTACTTACATTCGAATCGCGCCGCATCCGCCAATTCCTCGATATCCGGCCGCAGCGTCGGCTCCCCGCCCGTAATCACAATCGAATCTGTCTCTTTTCGAATGCGCTTCAGCAGACGGATCGTTCCCGCCGTCGGCAGCTCCTCGCTGAATACGTCCGGTTCTTTTTGCGTGCAGTAGCTGCACGCCAGGTTGCACTTGTGCGTCACATAAAACGTAACCGCATAAGGCGCGACCACCTTTGTTCGTAATACATGCCGTCGCCACGCATTCCGGAAATAAAGCTGAAAATTCTTCGCCACAAACGGCGCCTGTCGAACCAGCCCCCGCAACAGCTCGCGCTTCGTCGGCGTCCTCTTGTCCAGTTCACATAGAGGAACGAAATTCCCCGCTCTGGTGGCCTTGGTATCCATGGTCTTCCCATTATCCTTGAATCCCACGCCACATTCAGTTTTTGACTCTCATCGAGGTGTGCTTAGCAGGTGTACTTCTGGCTGGCGATCTGTGTCCGCGATTCCGACATCCAATGCAGTCCTAATTGAGGAAGCTCAGTTCTCTGTTCTCTGTTCTCTGTTCAATCCGTAAACACTACCCCCACCGCGCTATGTCCCTTCTCCGCCCCCGCATCAATCCGCACCACATACCCGCGCAGCTGCATCGATTGCACCCCGTCCGTTCCCGGAGCTTCCATGGTCACCTGCAGCTCCGATTGTAGCCGCGGTAAATTCTCCAGCGAAATCAGCGCGCCTTGAAGCGATAGATCCCTCACCATGGTCTCTTCCTCGAATTGCTTTCCGCCTTCGGTCACGCCGCGTACCTTCGCTCGGAACTGCGCTTCGCGCCGGAGCGCCGTTCGCGTTCCCGGCATGTGCGCTTGCACGCCGTCTCCCGCTCCGCCTAGCGTGATCACCATTCCTTCGCTCGCCGCAAAGACGGAATCAAACTCCTCGCGCGCCTGCCTCAGCAGCGAATCCACCATGCGATCCGTGGAATCCGGATCGTGATGGAAAAGCACCAGCGTCTTCGCCCCCACTTCGCGCGCCACGCGCACCCCCTCCCGCCACGAGGAGTGCCCCCATCCTTTCCTCGTCGTCGCCAGCTGCTCCGGCGTGAATTGTGCATCGTTGATGAATATGTCCGCGCCCTCCGCTAGCTCGCGCAGATTCTCTTCCAATTTCGGGTCTCCCGGCTCATTATCCGTGGCGTAAGCCACCGTGCCCGCCGGCGTTTCGATTCGAAACCCCAGGCAGCCCTGCGGATGATTCAGCCACCGCGCCGTAATCTTGCTGTCGCGAATCGTAAACGAATCTCCCCCGTCCACTTCTTTGAATTTTCGTTTTGCATTCATCGCCGACAAATCCACCGGAAAATACGGCAGCGCCATCTGCGCTTCGAACACCTGCTTCAAACTGTCGCGCCCCAGAAATTTCGATCGAAAACTGTAAAAATGAAATTCGTTGTTTTCCACGTACAGCGGAGCAAAAAACGGAATCCCCTGGATGTGATCCCAGTGGTAATGCGTCACAAAAATGTGCGTTTCGGGATTCTTTTCGCCGTTTGGCGCCGCCCACCTGCTACCCAGCATGCGCAATCCTGTCCCGCAATCCAGGATGAATTGCGTCCCGTCCGGCGCAATCAGTTCCAGGCAAGGCGTGTTCCCGCCAAAGCGCCACGTCGCCGGGTCTACCGTCGGCGTGGAGCCGCGTACTCCCCAAAAACTTAATTTGGCGATAGGAGCGGTCATTTTATCGGCGATGCGAAACTACGCAATCCATGAATGCAAAACCCCTGCGTGCGGGCTCGTCTCACGCCAACACGCGCGAAACGGGAAGCTCGTTTCATGGTCGCAGTCACCGGGGGGACCGTCAATCCATTCCGGGAGTGGGCGTGTCAAACTGCCCAATAAGCAGGTAGCAAGGCTGCAGAGCGTGCCGCGTGTGAGTAGAATGGTGTGCATGGACGCCCATTCCCTCGGCCATGATCACAGTCAGCCCGGCCATTCGCATGATCATGGCCATGCTCACGGAGACCACGGCCACGCAGGTCACGTCCACCCCACGCTGCGCCCCGCCATTCTGGGCTGGGCCATGGTCGCCACTCTCGGGCTCGTCGTCGCGGAAGTTTTCGGCGGCATCCTCGGTCGAAGCGTCGCTCTTTTAAACGACGCGGTTCACAATCTTTCCGATGTCCCCGCAATCGGCATTTCCTATCTCGCCATGCGCTGGGCCCAGCGCCCCGCTGACTCCGAGAAAACCTACGGCTACCATCGCGCGGGCACTCTCGCGGCATACACCAACGCCTTCGTTCTCGTTTTGCTTTCACTTTGGCTCGGCTATGAAGCCACCCAGCGTTTCCGTTCTCCCGTCGAAGTGGTCGAGAGCTGGATGATCTGGACTTCCATCGCCGCACTTGCCGTGAATGGCGGCATCACCCTCGCCCTCGTTCGCGGCCGCGGCGATCTCAATCTCCGCAGTATCCTCGTTCACAATTTCGGCGACGCCCTTTCAAATATTGCCATCATCGTTGGCGCGGTCGTCATTCACGTCACCGGCGCCCATTGGATCGACCCGCTTCTCGGTCTCGCCATCGGCTTGCTCGTCTTGTGGTCCAGCATCGGCATCCTGCGCGAATCCTCGCACATCCTTCTCGAAGGCCGCCCTCGCGAGCTGCGCGTCGAAGACGTCGCCCGCGCCATTCTCACCATCGACGGCGTCCAGGAAGTCCATGACGTTCACATCTGGTCTCTCGGCGGCGACCACAACGCGCTTAGCCTCCATGCCCGCATTCCAGACATGCATCTTGACGAATGCGAACACCTTCTCGCCTCCATCAAACAGGCTGCCTCGCAAAAATTTGGAATTGAACACACCACCGTGCAGTTGGAGCGAGCGGGTCTCCCGGCAAAATCAGGCTACGTCATGCCCGAGCCGGCCAAGAACTAGTTCTTACACCGGTAGGCGAAAATTCAAACCGCGTTGTTCGTTGAATTGTTGCGTCGCGTCAAGGTCCAGCGCATCACGCGACAGGCTCCGGCGTAATCCCTCGCTGGTGATGTACCGCAGGGTCCCGTTTTCCCACGCGTAGGCCACCGCAAAAAACAGCGTGCCATCCCGGCGCACAAAAACAAATTCTCCCGGCTGCGGCTGTGCAGTGTCCGGTGTTTCCACCACAGTCGCTTGCGTCGGTCGGGATGCTCTCGGCCGCCGTGCCGTTTCTGCAATGTTGGACTCTGTATCCTGCGCTTGTGGTGGCTCCGCTACGTCGTCTTGCTCATCGACAACAGTCGAACCCGGAATATAAAATCCGCCACCCGCAAATGGAAAAAAGAACGGGATCTGATTTCCGAACCGCCCTCCTCCTACTGCTCCTGGTCCGCAGATCGCCGCCAGGTGCGGCACATCAAATCCCAGTCCCGGCACGGTGCTGCAACCCGGCTTCAGTCCATGGTTCCCGTCAACGATATGCTGCCTCGAGCCCATTGGCCGGCCCGTGTTCCGGATCGTCGTCCGCGGGTGCGTCGAGCCCGTCGTCACCATCATCCTCGTACTTGGAGTCGCAGCTCTGGCTCCAGTTGGCGCGACATGCGCAACCATTGGCGGTGCGGCCATGGAATGAACGCCTCCAGCCATCATCGCCCTGCCTTGTGCCTGCACATGTATCGGAAATATCGCGACGAAACCTGCAAAGAGACTTGCTGGAAGTATATGCCGGCCCATGGTTACCGCCCCAAGCCCCCAAATCACCGGGGCTTTCACTTACCCTTCACTAATTAAAGATGCGCCTCCTGGGCTTTAGGTTTCAAGCCCTGTCTTCAGCCCGTCGCACCCCTGCCGACCTTTTCCATTGCCGGTGGATGTGCTATAACCGTCGGGCCGTGGAACGCGCCCCGAATCTGGAGCTAGCTCAGGTTCTCCGTCCGTCCGCACAGCCAGCATCTCCACCGGCTGTGCTCTCGCAGAGTGCCCAGAGTCAGCCCGCTCCCCTTGACGACGCTTCGCGGTATTGTCCAGTCTGCTCGCAGAGGTTAGAGTCGCGCCGGTGCAAGCTGATCTGTCCGGTCTGCGGTTATTACATGTCCTGCGCGGACTATTATTGATATCCTTGACGGCTCCGGCACAGGTTGCCGCCGGAACCCCTTTCCGATGAGGAGGAAAATAACGTGGCTTTGAAGATGACGAACCGCGAAGTGGATGGCGTGTCCGTGGTGGCTCTGGACGGCCGGATTGTGCTCGGCGAAGAAAGCAACGCGCTGCGCGAAAAAGTGAAGAGCCTGATCGCCGAGGGCAAAAAGAAAATCGTCCTCAACATGGACAACATCACCTTCATTGACAGCGCCGGCCTCGGCACCCTTGTCGCCGCGCATCACAGCGTTAAGTCGCAGGGTGCATCGCTCCGCCTCTGCCACCTCGGCAGCAAGTTTCAGGAAGTTCTGCAAATCACCAAGCTGCTTACCGTCTTCGATGTTTACAACTCCGAAGCCGAAGCCGTCGCCAGCTTCTCCAAGTAGTTTTTATCTCTCAAGCAAGAATTCTTTGCCGGAAAATCGTCTCCCCCATCGGGGACTATCCAGCACGCTCATCTTTCAACGTAGGGGCACGTCTCCGCGTGCCTCCTCGTTTCCTGGTCTCTGTATCCTGATCCCTGATTCCTGATCTCTCCTTTCCAGGTGGTATCTTCTTTTCGCGAACCTCCTATGAAGCACGCATCAAAACGGGTCGCCAAGACCTTCAAAGCCACTCTCGAGCACATGCCCTCCAACCTCGGATGGATCATTGTCCGCATTCCCCTCGACGTCCCCAAAATCTGGGGAACCCGCGGCAGTCTCAAGGTGAAGGGCGAAATCAACGGCTTCGCCTTTCGCACCTCGCTCTTTCCCACCGGCAAGGGTTATCATTTTTTGCTCGTCACCAAGAAGATGCAGGCTGGCGCCAATGCCACGGCCGGAAGTGTCGCGCAATTCCATATCCAACCCCACACCGAGAAGCGCTTCGTCACTGTTCCTCCCGAACTCCGGCGCATCCTCAACGAAGAACGCTCCTTCCGACTCTGGTATGGCCAGTTCACGCGCTCCATGCGTAGATGGATTGCGAATTGGATCACACAAGTTAAGAGCCCCGAAGCCCGCATCCGCCGCGCCGAAAAAGTCGCCGAACAGCTTCTCTCCACAATGGAGGCCGAGCGCGAACTTCCGCCCATCTTGAAGCTCGCCTTCTCCCGCGATCCGCGCGCCTTCGCAGGCTGGCAACGCATGTCTCCAACTCGCCGCCGCGGCCACCTTCTTGCCATCTTCTATTACCGTACCCCGGACGCCCGCGACCGCCGCATCGCCAAAATGCTCGAAGACGCCCTCGCCTTCGCCGAAAAGGGCACCGCGAAGGACTCGGCGCGACTCACCGCTAACTGATCTCTGTTCCCTGATCTCCGGATTTAGCAAACACTGCCGAACGGCATCACGTCTCCGGTAGCCCCGTCTTTCCCGAGATAGAAATCCCCGCCGGCGCCGGCCTAGCAGCCAGCACAAGGAGCGTCGAGGTCCCGTGTGCCAATACTCGCCCATCCTGCGCCAGCACTCGCGCTTCGGCGGAAACAATCTGCCTTCCCGCCGATACCACCCGCCCTTCTGCGCGCACTCGCCCGGTGTCCGCCTTAATCGGCCTCGAAAAGTTAGCCTTGGTTTCGATGGTGGTGTAGACCGCGCCAGGCGGCAGCAGCGAAAAGGCCGCGCATCCGGTAACGCTGTCAATCAGCGTCAGCGCCCAGCCGCCGTGCACCGTGCCCATCGGATTGAGCAGATGCGGTCCGGGTTCGCCCTCAAACACCGCGAAGCCATCGCCAACCTCGACAATTCGGAACGTCATCGGCTCCGCGATTGGTGGCTGCGGTAGCCGCCCATCAATAATCCCTTGCAGAAACTCCTTGCCGCTCATGCTCGCTACTTCTTGAGGATTGGCCAAGCCGAACCGGCGTGTCGTCATGTCTGCCTCACTGAGGCCATCAGATGCATCGGCCTTGATCGTGGATGCGCAAGATGGCTCGACTCCATTTCTACCCTGACTCCTCCATGCCGTGCTCCAGTTGGCGTTGGTATTCCGCGCTATCGAACTCTCCTTGCGACTCCGCAATCAGCCCATCCTCCCCAATCTTCCACTTCTCGAATCCGCTGAACCGAACGCGGTGCCCGGTCCCTCCCGGCCCGGTATTAGTGCCGATGAAGGTCCAGTGATACACCACGCGTTCGCCTTCAATAAGGATATCGTCCATCCGCAACTCCATATCCGGAAACGCGCTCATGAATCCCTGCGCCACCTCCGTGATGGCGCGTTGCCCCACGTTGGAAGCGCCATTGACGCTCAGCGATCCGTTCGCCGCGAAAAACCCAGCCACACTCGCAGCGTCGCGGCTGCACCACGCCGCCGTATACCTCTGGGCAAGATCCCTCAAGAATGCTGGTTCACGAATCATCCGTGTTTCTCTCAATCCCGAGGGCCGCATTCCTCCATCAGAACGCCGCTCCCTCTTTTCGCAAGGTTTCTAATCTCTGCCTTCTCATTTCCATTTTCAAATCTCGGCAGTTCCTTGGTCCATCCTCCCGGCTTTCAACAGATTACAATTCCATTCGAACGGTACGTAAATATAAATTAACAAATGGTAAATATTTATGCTATTCCCTCCCATGTTTGTCCCTCCACATCACCGTCAACTGGCTTCACGGCGGCCCACCGTCCTTCGTCTGCCCCAGGCAGCGCAAGCTGTCCGCTGCCGTTCGCTCCATCCCTCCCATTGGCCGCATCACCGTGCCAACTCATCCGTTTTTTCTCTCTTTCATTTCAATCGCCTGCGCACTCTTTTATTTTCCGTAGGTAACTCCTTTGCTTGCCACTCATACGAAAACAGCCGGCGTGGGCCCCAAATCTTCCCATTATGGAACTTCGCTCATGCTTCCTATTACTCGCTCTTTGCGCTCTTTACGCAAAGAGTCTTTCACAACTCTTTTGCCATCAGGAGGTTCCGCACTCTTTCTAGAAACTGCCGGGTGTCACCCCCAAGCTCTCATCCCCGTCCACACGGAATGGTCGCCGCCAAGGGAACCCGCATACCCCCGCTCACCACGCGCAGAATCCTCCTTTACTTTCATCCACTTACAAATGCCCCCTCGCGCAACTCCTTTCCTTTGACATCCTTACAAATGCCGGGCGGTATGGGGGTGCAGGGTTTGGTTCGGACGACCATGGTCACTACTGAGGAACGGCGCGATTCGAGGCCTGTCTCTTTTCTCTACTTCACTTCCTTATTTCGTTGCTTGCCCCGTTTCTAGCTCTCCACTCGATACATCGCGATCCCGCTCATCAGCTTGGGATAAAAATCCGTCGACTTCTGCGGCATCACCTCCCCCGAAGTCGCGATCTTCATCACCTGCTCGACCTCGCACGCGTTCAGCAGAAACGAGATTTGCGCGCGCCCGCTATCCACGGCATCCATCGCCGCGCTAGCTTCCCGCTCGTACGTCAGGTTGGCCTCCGCCGTCACCGCTTGCGGAGTAATCCCCAGCGCCGGCTCCAGGATTCCCTCGTGGAGCAGTACTACGTCCAGTTCCCGCTGCAGCGGCGAAACGTTTGGCAGCAACTGCGCCAGGTTGACGCCTTCGCGAAGCGTTAGCACGTAGAACGCGCGCTTCTGCGATTCCACCGCGGGATACACGCCGATCGCCCGCTTCGCGCGCGCGCTCGAAAGCTTCGAGAGAAAATTCCTTCGCGCCTCTGCCTTCTTTCCTTCGTCCGAAAATGGAAAAGTTTCTGCCGAGAACCATGGCTCCAGATATCGTCGCACCCCGCTCCACGAAAAATCATGGATGTGCGCCGCCACGCGGTGCCCCGGCAAAATCGTCAGCCCCTCGCTGCACGTATTGAAAAAGCTCATCATCGCCCGCTCGTATGGCGCGTCTGGATCGATCCTCCCCGCGTGCGTGGGATGCTCGTTCCGGTATTTCAGCGCGGTCTCGTAGCGGTGATGCCCGTCGGCAATCACCAGCTTCTGATCCTTCATCGTTGCTTGAATCGCCGCCACGCGCTGCGGCTCAGCAATCACCCACAACCGGTGCACCACTCCATACTCGTCACGCATTTCCGTAGCCGGAGCTCCTGCCGCCTCGGCTTCGGTCAAGATCCCGTCAATGCTGTGCTGCGCGTCCGAATACAGCATGAAAAGCTGGCCCGTGCTTATTTTTGTGTGGCGAAGAAGTTCCAGCCGGTCCGCCTTCGGCCCCGAGAGTGTGTGCTCGTGCCGGAAAACCACTTTCGCGGAATATTCTTCCAGCTTCCCTGCGCCGATAAATCCGCGCCGCGTCCGCCGCTCATCCGTTCCCGGCACCATGTATTCCTGCGTGTAGGCGTAGAAAGAAGGCGCGGGATCCTGCACCACCACATTATTGCGAATCCAATCCTCGATGGCCGCCGCCGCGCGCGTGTAAACATTATTCTGCGGCGTGTCGCCCGGATGGACCCTGCCTTTCTCCACCGTAATCAGGTTGTGCGGATCCGCGGCGTAATATTTTTCCTGCATCGCCGGAGAAATCTTGTCGTAGGGCTGCGTCAGTACGCGGTCAAAAGGGGCGCGCGCTGGGTCGTAGCGAAATGCGCGGAAGGGATAAACCTGGGCCATGAATTCTCCGGAATCCTTTTTTACCGCCTGCGAATCCACCTAGTTTACGCGAACTCGCGGAAATCCCGAAAAGGCCCGATCATTTATTTTTTGTGGAATTTTGATGGGAAACGGATGACCGCTGAAAAAGCCCCGCCATATTACAATAGAGTGTTCATGGCTGCTCCAAATCTCTCTTCTGTTCGCGCTCTCATCTTCGATCTCGACGGCACGCTCATCGATTCACAGCGCGACTTGATTCGCTCCGTCAATGCCACCCTGCAGGAAATGGGCCGCGAGGAGCTTCACGAAGACACCATCTCCGGCTACATCGGCCACGGTGCGCCACAGCTGGTCAGCCGCGCTTTGGGCGAAAACGCCAGCAATCATGAATGCAACCGGGCCCTGCAATTCTTCCTCGCCCATTACAACGAGCACAAACTGGATTCCACCTGCGCCTACGCCGGCGTCCCCGAAGCGCTCGAACTCCTCGCGCATTATCCGATGGCCATTCTCACCAACAAACCGGTGCGCGTCAGCATGCGTATTTTAGAGGGTCTCGGCCTCGCGAAATATTTTCGCGCCGTCTACGGCGGCAACAGTTTTGAAACAAAAAAACCCGATCCCCTTGGCGCGCAAACCATCCTGCGTGAATTCGCTGCCTCGCCAAACGAAGCCCTGCTCATCGGCGATTCCGAAGTCGACGTGCAAACCGCACGCAACGCCGGCACCCTCGCCGCCGCGGTAACCTACGGCTTCGGCACCCACGACCGCGCCGCCCACCCCGCCGACATCTATCTCGACCGCCTCACCGATCTCGTTCCACTGCTTGGAGTTGGAGCTGGGCGAAAATAAATTGAACTACTTTTTCGTGGATGCAACCATTCCCGTGGACCCACCGGCGACTTCGAGGATGAAAGAGGTCTGGTCATTCGTAAGCACAAAAAGCCGCTTGCCGTCCTCGGAAAAAAGATCCGCGGAGACGCGGTCTGCAAACAGGAATTCGTTCGTCTGCTTGAGCGTGCGCAAGTCATACACGGCGAGTTTTCCCCTCCCGTTCGCCAGACACAACCGGTCGCCATTGCGGGAGATCTGCGGCCGGTACCCGAACCATTTTGCTTTTTGCTCTCCCGTGGAAATCGAATAAAGCAGCACGCGGTTCCAATTATCCGTTACCAGGAGCCAGTCCCCCGCGGCCTCCTGATGTTCGGGCCGAAAGGAAAACTTTCCGGTGCGCACCACGGCTCCTCCCGCCACGGTTCCGTCGCGCGCATTCAGAACTTCGAGGAAGTAGTCGGTGTCCCCCGGATTTTCCTTGTTCCACAATGCTTGCAGCTTTGCGTCGCGGGCCAGTTCATCGCGCAGGCCATCCGCCCTGGCGTTCCACACAAGGACCAGTTTTCCGTTCGACGCCGATCCCGAAACAGACGGGCCCTGCTTTGGAAAACTGCGGGACCACAGTGGTTTTGCCGTGGCCATGTCCAGCGCGTCCAAGTCGAAATTTCGGCGCCCGCTGTGGTTCTTGTCGTTGTGCTTCGTGCGCAGAAAAACGTCCCCAAAAAAAGTAACGTCATCGTCCTTGTCGATCTGGCGATCCCGCAATTGTTTTGTCACCGGGCTCAGAACCACCATGGCGCGCGAATCTTTCTCGAATTCTGGGAAATCCAGGAAGAAAACTTCATTCGGGGCGTAATACGCATTTTGAAAACCGCGAACGAGACCGACCCGCGCATTTGTGTCCAGGTCCCACACTCCGCCGCGTGTGCTGCTGGACATCGCCAGCCATTTCAAGTCGGGCGAAGCCGTGTAGCTCCGGAGCGCCCCCAATTTTCCGAGCGGAAGTTGGAGTTTGTTGTTTGCTGTGAGGTCCCCGATTTTATAAAGGCCGATTTCGCCATTCAGGCGCTCGCTCACCCACACATCACCCCACACATCGGTGGCGGACATGCGATTTGCATAAACCAATTTCTTCTGGCTCAGATCGAATGCTCCGACGGGACTCTCTTTCAGAGGACGCATCAAGATGTACTTTGGATTCGACGCCGAAAACAGGCTGCTGCCGCCGAGTGGCATGCGGTCGAGCACCTTGCCGGAAGGAAATTCGACCAGCGGAGATTTCTGAGGATCCAGGGAGTCGACGCCCAGAATTCGATCGGGACCGGCAAAAGTGAAGGCGTATGCCATCGCAGTGTACAGCGCCCCCGAGATATTGATTTTCTTCCGGGTGGAGAGGTCGAGGATTACTTCTTCTTTGGTCCGGGAGGACGCGGCAAAGTAACGGCCGTCGGGCGAGAAGCGCAACGTGACCACTTCCTGATGTGTAAGAAAATAAAGCCATTTGAACAACCTGCCGTAACCGCTGAAGCCCGAATCAAAGTCAAAAAAATTCTCTTTTCTGAAAATGGCCTCACCGCTTGCCACGTCGTAGAGGGCGAGATCCGGCTTGTTGCCGAAGCAAGCGAGAAATTTTGCATCCGGAGAAAGTTCGGTCTGGCGGCAGCCGCCGATCGCGGGAACGTCGGAGACACCGGTTTGTTCCTGGCGATCGATGTCCCAGGTTTCCACGCGCAGCCCGGAACTGAAAAATACAACCTGTTGCGAGTCCGGGGAGAACTGCGCGGTTTGCGCGTCCGCGGCGTCAATGCGAAACACAAACTTCAGCGGCTCGCGCGTCATTACGTAAATGCCGCCTTCGTCCTGTGCGAGCAGGTATTTTCCGTCCTGGCTGAAACGAAAATGTTCGATATCCCCGCGCAAAGGATCATTCAATTGCTTGCGGGCAAGTACGCCCGTGAGGTGCTCCGGGTGTCCGATTCCGTGGTAACGCAGCACCGCCGCCTGCCATTGATGGAAATCGTCGGGCTTCGCTGGCGTCTTCGCTTCCAGACAGGCAGCGGGCAGACTCGCAGCGTCCTTGAGCGCTTCGCGCAACCTCTTGGAATCCGGGCGCGTCGCTCCGAACATATCGGAGAGCCAGCTGCCGGTCTTTCCTTTGGTCTGCAGAAGCCGATCGAGAAAATCGGGTAGCGCCTGGGGCGAATAGCCGGCGCGCGCTACCGCCTGCACGCCCAGTTGATCGGCGATTTTCTGGCTCTTGTCTTCGTCGCCCTGCGGCTGCGTACTGAGCTTTTTCAGACGGGCACTTTCGATGAACTGGTTATACCGCTCGTAAAGGTCCTCATCGGGAGCAAGGGTTTTAACTCCGAGCACCTCGCGGAAAATTCGCGACATGTTAAGCGCCTGTTGCCGGGCAGCGAGGTGGCCAAGCTCGTGACCGAGGAGCCCCGCCAACTCGTCTTCATTCCGGAGAAACGCAACTATTTTTCGCGAAACATAGATGCGTCCACCCGGCATGCCGAAGGCCTGAATTTCCGGCTGGTCGTACAACAAGAATTCATAGCGCAATCCCGTGTCCGGCAAGTTGGCCGCGACGCGCTCGCCAACGCGCTTCAAATAGGCGGTGACTTGATCTTCGTCGATGACGAGAAATTCGCTCTCGATCTGCTGGCGGATAATCTCGCCCAATTCCATTTCCTGCTGCGGAGAGAACAGGAGTTTCGCGGGCTCAGGTGCGGGCGTTTGCAGCGGTGGGCAGCCTGACTGCGCGCGGACAGTGGCCGCAAAAAAAAAGAGGAGTGCAAGGAGAAGGGCGCGGCGCATGGGGTTCCGTCCTGGTTACCTTGCCGCAGATATTAACACTCGTTCAATGGTCCGGCAACAACCTATGCTCTGGCCCTCCCTCCGGAGGCAAGAGTACCGAGTTCCGGGGGTTAGCCGAGTTTATGCCACTGTTTATTGATTCTTGAGAAGATGCGTCCCACTGCGTGGAGAAACAGAAGAAGCTAGAATCACAGCAGGAGCGATCGCAGAATACACGACGTATCTCTTTATGCACACTGAAACCATTGTAGCTATTGTTCGCTGGATACAATTTACGGTGGGATAGTAACGTGACATCTACCACTCTCGAAATCAACAGGTGAAGTATGCGATCAAATGCCAAGTACATTGCCGTGGTCTTTTGCCTTTTGCTTCCAGCGCTGGCCAGAGCACAGAACACCGGCCGGGTGGAATGCCCGCGCCAGGACAATTACATCTATCTGTACAGCTCCATGACAACCATGGAAGTGCGCACGACTCTCCAATGCGGAGAGCAAGTGCAGATCACCGGGCGCTATGACAGTTACTTCGCGGTCCAAACTGCCAAAGGCGACACTGGATTCGTTCCCCTGAGCAGCCTCGTCTTGTTGAAAGACAAGCCTGGCCCCAAAGCGCCTCAGCCAAAGGCTGATCCACCGGGGAGACCACGGACTGCCTATGATGAGCCGGCGCCAAAAGTGGAACCTGCGCCGAAACCCGTGCCTTCTCCTTCGGAGCTACTTTTGCTGAATGGCACGCCGATTCATCTGAAATTAGGAAAAAGCATCTCCTCGGCAACCGCGCACGTCGGTGACATTGTGGAACTGACGGTTACAGAAGAAGTCGTCGTTGATGGGCTCTCCGTGATTCCTGGCGGGGCGACCGCGGTGGGGATCGTCTCCGAAGCCGAGCCCAAAAAACGCATGGGCCACAGCGGCAAGCTGGGCCTCAGTATCAATTTTGTGAAACGCATCAACAATGAAAAGGCAGCGGTACGCTCTTACCAGGAAGCCGGGGGCCCTGACAGCTCCACCGGCACGATGAATCCGCTGGCCTCGGGCAAGGACGTCGTGTTCGCGCAAGGAATGGAATTCACCGCCTACGTCGACGGGGACATTCATCTCAAACGACAGAAATTCCAAGCCGCTAAAGACGAGGGCAACCCTGCCCCCGCCGCTACGGCTCAGAATCCACCTCAGCCACGCGAGCAATAAGGCCTTTACCACTTCCGAATCGTTAACGATTCGAATGGCCGTGCTCTAAAAAACCACTTCCAGGTTTTTCCTAACACGTCGTTACATCAGGGCTTGCCAAGAGGTGCGGCAGTTGGCAGACTCAGCGCGTGCTCATCGGTCTCTTTCCAGAGCTGGATGCGCCCGGCGGGGTGCAACGCGCGGGGCGCCACCTGGCGGCGGTGCTCACCGAGTTTGCGTCCAGCCGCGGCATGGAATGCCGCCTGCTCAGCCTGAATGATTCGCCGGAGTTACACCGCATGACGCTGGGGGGCCGGGAGTTCGTTTACACCGGGTGCGAGCGCGCCAAAGGGCGGTTCACGACAACGGCGATGCGCGCGGCGCGGCGAAGAGCAAAACTGGTTTTAGCCGCACACCCTAATCTGGGACCCGTGGTCCAAGCAATGCGGCTGGTGGCGCCGCGAATGAAAAGCATTATTTGCACGCATGGCATCGAAGTATGGGAACCGCTGTCCGGGCTGCGGCGGCGCGCGCTGCGCCATGCCAATCTCGTGCTGGCGCCCAGCAGGGATACCGCGGATCAGGTAGCGTCGCAACAACAAGTGGCTCGGGAGAAAATCCGCGTTTTGCATTGGGCGCTGGACCCGCAATTCGAAGCGCTATTGGCTGCCGGAACGCAATCCCGGCCGGCTGAATTTCCGGCCGGGCGCGTAATCCTCACCGTCGGACGGTGGCTGGCCACCGAGCGCTACAAAGGCATGGACACGCTGATTACCGCGTTGCCGCGGCTGCTGCCGCGCTGGCCGGAGCTACAACTGGCGCTGGTGGGGTCAGGCGATGACCGCGCATGGCTCGAGGAACTCACGGAAAAAAATGGCGTGCTTCGCCACGTACATTTCTTGAGTGGATTGAGTTCCGCGGAACTCGCGGCGTGCTACTCGGCATGCGAAATTTTCGCGCTGCCCAGCCAAGGCGAGGGGTTCGGGCTTGTCTATCTGGAGGCGATGGCGCGGGGGAAGCCGGTTATTGGGGGCGCGCACGGGGGCGCACCGGAAGTGATCGAAGACGGCGTCACCGGCTACCTGGTTCCACACGGTGATCCGATCCAGCTCGCGACGTCGATCGAGGCGCTTTTAGCGGACCCGGCGAATGCGAAAGAGATGGGCGCGCGGGGACGGCAGCGCGTCGAACGCGAGTTTCGCTTCAATGTCTTCGCGAAATCCTTCAAAAAAATTCTCCGCGAACAATGCGAATCCTGAACGTCACAGAAACGTACGCCCCATTTCTGGAATTCGGCGGCCCTCCGGTCAAAGTCCGGGCACTTGCGGAAGGATTGGCGCGACGCGGCCATACGGTCGGAGTGCTAACGGCCGACTGGGGCTTCGAAAAACGCATGCAGTCGCAGGAAGAAAAAATATCCGCGGAACGATCTCCGTTCGGCTGGCGCGGCACGGAAAATGGCGTGCAAGCGATTTACTTGCCGACGTGGCTGCGCTTCCGGGCGGTCAGCTGGAATCCGGCGGTGAAGCGTTACTGCCGTGCGCGGCTGCAAAATTTCGACATCGTGCACATTTTCGGCCTCTACGACTTGCTGGGGCCGGCGGTTGCGGAGGCATGCCGCGTTCGAAAGATGCCGTATGTCCTCGAGCCGATCGGCATGTTCGTGCCGATTGTGCGGAATCTCCGGCTGAAGGGGTTCTATCATTTCGTTTGGGGCCGGCGGCTGTTGGAGGGAGCAAGCGCGGTAATTGCCACATCGAATCAGGAGGCTGAGGAGTTGATTTCCGGCGGCGTGCCGGGCGCAAAGATTACTCTGCGGCGGAATGGTGTGGAGGTTCCGGCGGCGTGGCCGGAGTCGGGAACGTTTCGAAAGACACACGGGATCCCGAGCGATACGAAAATGGTTCTGTTCCTGGGGCGGTTATCGTTGAAGAAAAGTCCTGACCTGCTGTTGCGGGCTTTTGCGGAACTCACGAGCCGTTCGAAGGGAATGCCGACCAGGCTTGTCTTTGCGGGTCCCGACGAAGGCGGAGTGACAGCACAACTGGAACAGATGGCAACCCAAGCCGGAATTCGAACGAACGTGCAATTTACGGGGCCAATATTCGGGGCGAGCAAATGGGCCGCCTACCGGGATGCCGATGTGTTTGTTCTTCCTTCGCAGAACGAGAATTTCGGGAACACGGCGGCGGAAGCGGTGGCCGCAGGCACTCCGGTGATCGTGACCGAACAGTGCGGGATCGCACCGCTCCTGAAGGACGAGGCTGGCCTGGTGGTGCGTCACGATTCCACTGCGCTTTCCGAAGCGCTGGAGCGGGTGCTGAATGACCCGGAAGAGCGGGCGAGGCTCGCTGCGGGAAGCAGAAAGACCGCCGCGCGGCTGGGATGGGATGAGCCGGTCCGGGAACTAGAAGCCCTGTACGCCAAGCTTGCTCCCGGTTAACATAGCAGGCAGAATCTGAATCTGTGGGGTAGGACTTGCCGACGCCTGGACATCGAATTTTTCGCGCCGCGTGGTGGAGCAGCAATCTGCTGCTGGCGCTTGCCTTCGTCGGACTGCTTTATTCCTGCGTGCGGGAGTACTCCGTGCGCCGGTATCTCGACGGCTTCTCGGACGCAATTGTGCCGAACATTCTTCCCGAGGAACAAAAGCTGGACGCCATTCTGAACTGGATGCGCGCCGAGTCGTCGCGAGCAACCGCGACGAATGTGGATGAATTGCCGAGTCGCGATCCGGAGGCGACACTCACTTACCGCCAACTTTTGAACGTCTGCGGAACCGCGACGAATGCGTTCTTGAACCTCGCACGGAGCTCGGATCTGCGAGTGCGCCGGCTGCTGCTGCTGACGCCGGACCGAAATACGAAACACGTGGTAGCGGAAGTCCTGATTGGGGAACGGTGGATCATTGTCGATCCAACGTATCGCGTGATCATGAAGGATGCGCGGGGCCGCTATTTGACGCGGCAAGAACTGCGGAATCCCGCGATTTATGCGGAAGCAATCAGTGCAATTCCGGATTATCCGCGGGAATATACTTACGATCAATTTGCCCATGTGCGGTTGGCACGGCTCCCGCTCGAGGGACTACATCTCCGGCCCCTGCTAGACTCGATCGCCCCTGGCTGGGATGAAGCCGTCGATTGGAGCTTGCTCCTGGAACGCGAATCGTTTTTTTATCTGGTGTTGGCTGGAGCGGCGACGCTCTTTTTTCTCGTTCTCAGGGCGCTCCTCGCCTGGTATGCGGACAAAGGTTTGAGAATCCCTCGCTTCCATCTGCGCGAACATATGGCCCGAGCCGGCGCGGCGTTTATCTCTACGCCGGAGATCAAAGAATAGCGTGTGCGGAATATGCGGCGTCGCGTTTGCCTCGCGCAACGCCGAAGCAGAAACGCGCGTGCGCGCGATGACCGCGGCGATGCGGCATCGCGGGCCCGATGAAGATGGGTTCCTAATCGGGGACACGCGGGCGCCAGGGCTGGCCCTGGGGATGCGGCGGCTGAGCATCATTGACATCGCCGGGGGGCAGCAGCCGGTTTGGAATGAGACGCGTGACGTTGCGGTCATTTTCAACGGCGAACTCTACAATTATCGAGAATTGCGCGAGCGGCTGGCGCTGTGCGGGCACCGGTTTGCGACGCAATCCGACACTGAAATCCTGGTTCACGCGTGGGAAGAGTGGGGCGAAGATGCGCTGAATGAATTGCAGGGCATGTTTGCGTTCGCGCTGCTCGATCTACGAGGGCGCTATGCCACTGCGCCGATTCTATTTCTTGCGCGCGATCCGCTGGGGATCAAACCGCTCTACTACACGCAAACACCGGACGGATTTGCATTTGCTTCCGAGGTTCGCGCGCTGCTTGCGTCGGGCGCGGTGCCCAAACAGCTCTCTCAGGATGCGCTTACTTCTTATTTGCTCTTTGGCAGCGTGAGCGAGCCGGTGACGCTGCTGGAGGGCGTGTTTTCGCTGCCACCCGGACATCGAATGCTGCTGCATGTGCCGGAGCGCAGGCGTACGCCGCGGGCACGGCCATGGTGGGACCGGGCACAGAGTCCCGCGGCTCGCGACACTCGCAAACCTCGTGATCTCAGTTCCGCGGCGCGACAGCTTCGAACGCTGCTCGAGGCCGCGGTGCGGAAGCATCTCATCGCGGACGTACCGGTGGGACTGTTTCTTTCAAGCGGGCTGGATTCCGGGGCGATCGCGGCGCTTGCCGCGCAGAACAAGGCGGGAATTCAGAGTTTTACGCTTACGTTTCCCGGCACGCCGTTCGACGAAGCGGAGCTTGCGCGGACGGTCGCGAATCACTACAAGACGAAACATACAGAAGTGCCTTTGACGGGCGATGCGATTCTGTCACGCATCGATGAGGCGGTGGCCGGCCTCGACCAGCCGACGATGGATGGGATAAACAGTTATTTTGTTTCCTGGGCGGCGAAAGAAGTCGGGCTGAAAGTTGCACTCTCGGGACTTGGCGGCGACGAACTTTTCGCGGGTTATCAGACTTTTGCAGATACGCCACGGCTTTCGAGATTGATTCGGTCCGCTTGGTTTGTACCGGGAGTGGTGCGGCGTCTGACGGCGCCGATGGTAGCCAGTTTGATCTGGCGACAAAAAACGCCGGACGCATCGAGAAAAGCCGCGTCAGCGTGGGCGCATCCGGACGCGCTGCCGCATCCTTATTTTTTTACGCGGGCGCTCTTCCCGCCGGGACAACTGGAACGAATCATCGAGCCACGATTTCGACCAAGCACGATCAGCGCGGATGGCGTGACGCTGGAGCCCACGTGGCTTGGCTGGCTGGAACGGACTGCGGATGAGGCACGCAAGCTGGAGCCGGTTGCGGGAGTTTCCTGGCTGGAAATGCGGACGTATATGGCCAGCACGTTGCTGCGCGACACCGATTCCGTGAGCATGGCGCAATCGCTGGAAGTTCGCGTGCCTTTGCTGGATACGTTGGTAGTTGAGTTTGCCGAATCGCTGCCGGACGCGGCGCGGTGGCGGCCAGGAACGCAGAAGGCGCTGCTGGTGGAAGCGCTTGGAGATCTACTGCCACGGGAAATTCTGGCGCAGCGCAAGCGGACGTTCACTCTGCCATGGGAAGAATGGCTTCGAGGGCCGCTACGCGCACGAGTCGAGGCAAGCTTCGCCAGCCCCGCGGCGGCGCTTGCTCCCTTGCTACGCCCGGGCGGATTGCATTCCGTATGGAGCGACTTTCTCGCCGGAAAAACTAGCTGGTCGCGGCCGTGGTCACTTTATGTGTTGAACGAATGGTGCCGTCGACACCTCGCCGCATAATGCGTTCGGCTGGGGTACACTGACAAATCACGCAATGAATATTCTTGGGATTAATGCGTACCACGGAAACGCTTCGGCGGCGATTGTCTGCGATGGACGGCTGATCGCGGCAGTTGAAGAGGAACGATTCAATCGCGTGAAGTATGCGGCTGGTTTTCCGGCGCAGGCGATCCGCTACTGCCTTAAAGAGGCGGGATTGACGCTTGCGGATATCGATCACGTGGCGGTGCCGCGAAATCCGTACGCGCGGCTGGCGACTAAACTTTTTTACGCGATGCGAATGCCGTCGTTTGCGCGCGAACGGGCGAAAGTGCTTGCGAAATTCACAGGGATACCCGACGCGCTCGCAGCGGCTTTTGACAGCGATCCTAAAAAACTAGGCGCGAAATTCCACCGCGTAGAACATCATCAGGCGCATCTGGCGAGCAGTTTTTTTGTTTCACCGTTCGAACGGGCGGCGCTGCTTTCCGCGGACGGGCTGGGAGATTTCGCCAGCACGATGTGGGGCACGGGCAGCGGGAACCGCATGCATATCGACGGGGCCATCGCTTTTCCGCACTCACTCGGGCTTTTCTACAGCGGCGTCACACAGTATCTGGGGTTTCCGAAATTCGGCGACGAATACAAAGTAATGGGGCTGGCGGCATACGGCCAGCCGGAACAGATGGATGCCTTTCGGGATATTGTGCGTTTCGACGGGCGTTCGAATGGGAATGGTTTCCGGCTGTGTCTCGACTACTTCACACACCATCGGACAGGGCCGGAGATGAGCTGGGCGGAAGCGGACAAGACACCGACGCTCGGCAAAATGTTTTCGGAGGAAATGCCAAAACGGCTGGGGCCGACTCGTGGTCCAGATGAACCGCTTGAACGGCGTCATCGAAATCTGGCGGCATCGTTGCAGGCGCGGCTTGAGGAAGTTTATCTGGGAATGTTGAAAAAGCTGGCCGAGCGGACCGGGTTGAAGGCGATTTGCCTTTCGGGTGGCGTAGCTTTTAATTGCGTAGCGAATGGAAAAATATTCGAGGTCACGCCGTTTGAGCAGGTTTACGTGCATCCAGCCGCGGGGGACGCGGGGCTGGCGGTGGGCGCGGCGTATTACCTGTGGCACCAGAAACTTGGGAAGCCGCGTTCGTTTGTGATGGAGCACGCTTATTGGGGGCCCGGCTACACGCGCGCAGAGATTCGGCGTGCGATCGATTCGAACGGGATTGCACAGAAGGGCTTTCGCGTCAGCGAATTGGCAGAAGAAGAATTGGTGCGCGATACAGCAGCGATTATTGCGGATGGAAAAATTCTTGGGTGGTTTCAGGGCCGCGCCGAATGGGGCCCGCGGGCGCTCGGTAACCGCAGCATTGTGGCAGATCCGCGGCGTCCGGAGATGAAGGAGATCCTGAATCGCCGGATCAAGCACCGAGAAATCTTCCGGCCGTTTGCACCATCGATTCTTTCGGAAGCCACCGGCGAGTATTTCGAGAAGTCGCATCCTTCGCCGTTCATGACGCTGGCGTATTCCGTGCGCGCGGACAAGCGCGGGGCGATTCCCGCGCCCACGCACGTGGACGGGACCGGCCGTCTGCAAACTGTGACGCGCGAAGCGAACCCGCGCTATCACGCGTTGATCTCAGCGTTCCGCGACCTTACCGGCGTTCCCGTGGTTCTGAACACGTCGTTCAACGACAACGAGCCGATCGTCTGCCGTCCGGAAGAAGCGATCGATTGCTTCCTGCGTACCCAGATGGACGCGCTGGTCCTTGGTGATTTCTTGATCACAAAGTCGTGAACCGCATGACGCGCATTCCCAAGACATGAAGATCCTGCTGCTCAACCTCTACTATTCGCCGGACACGTCGGCGACGGCGAAGATGGCGCGCACTGTGGTGGAGGCACTTTCGACCAAACATGAAGTGACAGTGCTGTGCGGACGGCCATCCTACGACCCAACGGAGCGGCGCGCCTGGCGGTTGTTTCGAAGCGAGATGGACGGTCGAGCGCGCGTCATTCGAACGGGCTCGACGGATTTTCCGCGGATAGAGATGAAAAAGCGCATGGTAAATTATTTAAGCTACACGATGCTGGCGATTCCGCGCGCGTTGTTTGTGGAGTGCGACGTGGTGCTGGCGATGACCGATCCGCCGTTCGAAGGAATTACCGGGGCGATCGTCGCGATGTTGAAGGGAAAGCCGTACGTTTATAACATTCGCGATATGTATCCGGACATGGCTGTAGGCGGATCCATCGTCAAGCCCGGGATGCTCGCGCGCGTCTGGGAAAGACAGCATCGCTGGGCGCTGCGCCGCGCGACTCGAGTGATTGTTCTTGGCGACGATATGCGTGCGCGAATTGTTGACAAGGCAGTGGAGCCCTCGCGGGTGGTGATAGTGCGCGACGGTGCGGAAGTGGTGCGGAGCGATATATCAGTCGCCGCTGCTGATGCGGAAGTTGTGCGCGCCATTCGCGGGGATTTTTCGTTTGTGCTGTTGCACGCGGGAAACCTGGGGTTTTACGGCGCGTGGGACACGCTGATCAGCGCGGCGCGGACACTTGCGAGCGAGGGAGTCGGCCTGGTGTTCGTCGGCGACGGAGCGCAGCGCGCGCAGATCGAGGCAAGTGCCACGGGGGCGGAAAACATCCGGTTTCTGGAGTTTTTTCCAGCCAGCAAGATTCCATCGGTACTGGCGGCGGCGGACGCACACGTTATCACGGTAAAACGGGGTCTCGAAGGCGTGGTGGTGCCCAGCAAAATGTACGGAATACTGGCGGCGGGGAAACCGATCGTGGCGGTTGCAGTGGAAGAGACGGATGCGGTGTCGATTGGGGTGCGGCGCGGGTTCGCAGTTAACGCCGATCCGGACAAACCAGAGGAATTGGTTTCCGTCGTTCGTGCTCTGGCCAGTGATTCAACAAAGACAAAGAGGATGGGCGAGGCGGCGCGAGCGGCTGCGCCTGACTATGATAGAGTCAAAGAATTACAAAAATTTGTTGAAGTTTTCGATAGCCTCGCGGCAGCGAAATAACTTCGAGAGGAAGAGCGCGCGTGACGCAAGCGGAAACGTTCTGGACGGGAAAAACGGTTTTTGTGACGGGAGGAGCTTCGTTCATCGGCTCGACACTTACCGATCATCTGCTGGCGCGCGGCGCCGCGAGGGTGCGGATCGTCGACGATCTGAGCAGCGGCCACCTGGACAACATTCGCGGGCATCTGGGCACCGGCAAGGTTGATTTTTTGCAGGCGGATCTGCGCGAGCCAGGAGTGACGCGTGCTGCGATGCACGGCGTGGACACCGTATTTCATTTAGCGGCGGATCACGGTGGACGCGGGTACGTCGATCTACACCAAGCCGGACCGGCCTCCAACTTTTTCCTGGACGGACTGGTTTTTGCAGAAGCGCTGAAAGCCAAAGTGAACAAAGTGGTATTTGCTTCCTCCGGGTGCGTGTATCCGAATTTCATGCAATCGGATACGACAAAAGAACTTTATCTGACGGAAGACCTCACGAAGGGACCGAACGACGCGGACAACACCTACGGGTGGGCGAAATTGATGGGCGAATTCACACTGCAGGCTTATGCGAAGGAACACGGCATGGGCGCGGCTTCGTGCCGGTATTTCACGGTCTATGGCCCGCGCGGTGTGGAAAACCATGCGGTGATTGCGATGATCGCGCGTGCGTTTTTACAGCTGAACCCGTTTGAAGTCTGGGGCGACGGCACGCAGATTCGCAATTGGACTTACATTGACGATATTGTGGAAGGCACGATCCTGGCGGGAGAGAAAATCAACGACGGGACGGCCATCAACCTGGGGACGATGGAGCGAATTCAGGTAATCGATTGCGCGAAGATGGTTTGTGAGTTCACCGGGCACAAGGCGGAAATCAAGCTATTGAAGAACATGCCTACCGGTCCGCTGAATCGCGTAGCGGATAATGCGCTGGCGAAGAAACTCCTTGGGTGGGAGCCGAAAGTTAAGTTCCGCGAAGGCCTGAAACGAACGATTGATTGGTACTACGCCACGCGGGATAAAGCGGAAGTAAAGCGAATCTTTACGCGAATGCTGACGGAGCGTTGAGCCAGGATAAACTGCCTTGAAAGTCCTAAGCCTCGAGAAGTCAATCCACTGTATTCAAATAATGTGGGCACTCGCAGGATTATCCTGATTGTTTCGCAACAAAAACCGCAGTATGGTGTTAAGGCTGCGTGGGGCAGCCAGTTGGCCGTTCATAGGTCAACCATCCAGCTGTAACTTGGGAGCCGGACCCCAAACCCGGCAAGAGTTGCGTGAGGCAGCGGCCAAACCGCCTGGGCCGAGAACGTCTCGCACACCAATCGAGGATGCATGGCCGCAGGCCTGCTGGCATTTTTCATTGCGCTATTCGCGTCGCTGATGCTGGTAGTTCCAGTGCGCGCGCTGGCGTTGCGTGTTGGGATGGTCGACCTGCCCGGACCGCGGAAGGTGCACCTGCAGCCGATTCCGATGCTGGGCGGCCTGGCGATTTATGCGGCGGTGGTGATCGCCGTTCTCTTCGCATTTAATGGGCCCACGAGAGCTCAAATCGTGGGCATTCTGATCGGCGCGACGCTGGTGGCGGGCGTCGGGATTCTTGACGACCGCGGGCTGCTTCACCATCAGGTAAAACTGTTCATGGCTATGCCGCTAGCCGCGGTGATTTTGATGGTGAGCGGAATCCGCGCGCAAGTGTTTAGCGCGCTTATAGGCGGACGGAGCGGCGACTACCTGGATGTAGGGCTTACCGTTGTTTGGGTCGTCGGCATCACGGCTTCTTTCAGCATTTTGGATCATATGGATGGATTGTGCGCGGGCATCGCGGCAATGGCTTCGGTGTTTTTCGCTCTGCTGGCGTACTTACATGGGCAGATGCTGGTGACCGTGCTGGCTGCGGCAGTGCTTGGAGCTGCGACCGGTTTCCTGCGCTGGAATTTCAAGCCGGCAAAAATCTTCATGGGCGATGGCGGGGCGATGTTTCTCGGTTTCCTGATGGCTACGCTGGGGCTGAAACTAAGGCTGGACAATAGCAGTCATCTCTCTTCCTGGCTCGCACCCATTCTGATTCTGGGCGTCACGATTTTCGATACTACGCTGGTGACGATTTCACGTTCGCGCCGGGGGCTGCTGCCTTTCGCGACTCCGGGGAAAGATCACGCGGCGCATCGCCTCTCCAATCTTGGACTCGGCCATCGCGGCGCGGTTCTAACGCTTTATTTCCTCGGCGCCATTGGCGGCGGCACGGCCGTCCTGGTCAGTTATCTTTCAACGGCGGGAGCGTTTCTGGTTGGCGCCATAACTCTGGCGATCATATTCAGCGGGGTCATGTTCCTTGAGCGCGCGCCGTACGAACGCCAGGCCAGCAAACCTTCGGCGACCTCCTAAGCCAATCAATCTGGCGGACCTTTCGTGAACTACTGAGCTGGCAGCGCAAGAGTTTGCCCTAGCTGTTGGATTCGCTATACTTACCGGGCACCCTCTCACCCATTTTTTGGGCAGGTCCTCACGGGTTGGGCGGGAAGTAGCCAAAATCTTGCGTGTGGCGTCCCTGGTAGAACGAATTTGCAGTGGACGGACGCCGTTGAGGCACACAGAAGCCTTGGGGAACATTGAGAGACAGCCGCGGCCAAGCAGCCGGGTTGACCGGGAAGTTATCGTCGTCGGAGGCTCAGCAGCAGGATTGTTCACCGCTGCGAGCGTGGCCCGTGGCGGTCGCCGTGTCCGCGTACTGGAATCCAAACCGCAATTCGAACCCGCGCCGCGCACACTGATCGTCACCGATCAATTCCGAAGCCAGATGGGCGCCTCGGCCCGCGAAAGTATCGTCAACGAAATTCGCCGCTTCGAATTGTTTACGGATGGGCGCTCGGCGCAGGTGGCGCTAACAAAGCCCGACCTCATTATTGAGCGATCACGGCTGATTCCCGCGCTGGCCCGCGAAGCGCAACAAGCGGGCGCCAACCTTTCGTTTGACACGCGCTTTTTGGGCATTGGCCCGAATGCGCGCGGATTGCGACTGGAAGTGGAAACCGGAGGCCAGCGCGAGGAATTGCACGCGGACAGCGTTGTTGGAGCAGACGGCGCGGCGAGCCGCGTAGCGCGTGCTTCCGGCTGGCCGCCCATCGAGACTGTGCCGCTGGTCCAAGCGATCGTAAGGCTGCCGAAAGATTGCCCGCCAGATACTACGCGCGTGTGGTTCGTGCCGGACGACACGCCCTATTTTTACTGGTTGATTCCAGAATCGGCGGAGCGCGGAGCCGTCGGCGTGATTGGCGAAAATGGCGGCGATACCAAGCGATGTTTCGAACGATTTCTGGAAAAGAAGCATATGGAGCCGCTGGAGTGGCAAGGCGCGCGGATACCCGTCTACCGGGGCTGGGTGCCGGTGCGGCGGCAAATCGGGAATGGCGAAGTCTACCTGGTAGGTGACGCGGCGGCGCAAGTGAAAGTATCCACGGTGGGAGGAATCGTAACCGGATTTCGAGGCGCGCTGGGAGTGGCGCAAGCGCTCCTGCAAAATGGCAAAAGCCAGGAGCTGGGCGCGTTACGACGCGAGCTCGGCACACACTGGCTGATTCGCCGCGCGCTGCACCGGTTTCAACAGAAGGATTATTCGGAGCTGGTTGATTTGCTGGATGCTTCGACGCGCCAATCGCTCGGCGAGATCAATCGCGATGAATCCACGCGGCTGCTCTGGAGCGTGGTCCGCCGGCAGCCGCGCCTCGTACTGCTTGGACTACGCGGGCTGCTGATGGGGAAAACAGAAAAGAACTAAACGCCGTTCCCTTCTCGCTGGCCTAAAAAAGATCGAACGAAAAAACGTGCCCGGTGGAATCCCCAACATAAAACTTCAGAGTATAGGTGTCGAAACTGGGGTCGCCAATGATTGCACCGGCATTGATCAGGCGATTGGCGACGTTCGCGCCGCTAGTGGGATTGATCTTGTACAGGTGGCCGTCAGAAGAACCCACGTACATAAACTCGGCTTGCGGCGGAGAGGTGAAAATCAAGGACGAAGGACTGGCAATCGCGGGATTGACCCAGCCGCCTGGTGAGACGGAAAATGTTGGCGCAGCGCAAGCTCCTATAGTGTAGGCCACGTGAACTTTCGAAACACCCGTTGTGGTTGCGAAAAACACATCATCGTTCAGCGCCGCTGTTTCAATAGGAATGGGAAAGCCCACGGGAATGACGCCGGGAACCGTTACGCTTCGAGAGCAAGCGTTGATCTCCGTGCGCACCGCGTAGAGCAAACCAGCGTTAGTAGTGACATAAAGAATGTGGCTGTCAAAATTTTGCGTCGGTGACTGGTCTGTATCGCCCAAATTGAAGGACGTCGATAGGGTTCCATTGTTGGTGCTGATCTTCCAAAGGCTGGGCCGAGCTACTCCGCCATTGGAACGACTGGTGACCCAGACCACATTGTTGACGTAATCGATGTAGGGAGTCGAGCTGACGATGTCCATGCTTCCAGGGCTGAAGGTCCAGACTGTCGCGCCAGTGTTTCCATTCAATCCAAAAACCCTGTTGTTGGTTGTGCTGCCCACACCAATATTTCGCGTGGCAACGACGACGAGATCAAACGCATTGGTGTACCCCACGCCGCTGTACGATTTTACCTGCACGGCCGGCGCAGCTTGGAAACCGCTTCCGGCCCCGGTGGTCAGTACGGCGGTTTGCCACAGCAAGCCTCCGGTATCCGCGCGGAAGGCATAGACGGTGCCGTCGCCGGCGGCAACATAGGTGATGTCGCAGACATTCTTGCAAGTGGGATTCGAAGTATCGGAAGCGGCGATCAATGGCGGACGCGTCTGAATCGTTCCGCCAGTAACGCCGGAAGTGCCACCCGGCTGATAGTTGCGCTGACCGGTGGCCGCGGACATGGCATGCACGGCATTATCGTTGCCGCCGGTAAGTACAATATTCCCGGGATCCAGAGCCGGCGCCGCGAGAGTCGTTGCGCCAGTCTTGTAGCTCCAGTCCTTATTAACGCCGCCGCCGATCGCGGTAGTAATCGTCTGCGTCGAGGTATTGCCAAAGGAATAGTGCGGCGGAATAGCGGAAGCCGCACCTGTAATCGTGGTGGCATCGTGAGTGTAGCCCTTATAGGCGTATTGCGTGCCCGGCAAGACGATACTGGTGTCGCCGTTTTCATCGAAAGCACTTACGGTTGCAAAGGATGCGGTGTTTGCTGCAATGAATTGCCCTGCGACGGGCTGGGCCCCGGTGACATAGACCGTACCATCGGCGGGGGCAAAGGTTGGCGCGACGCTGCCCGGCTGCTTGGCAAACAACACGCCATCATAGTTGGCGTTCGTCGAACCAGTGGGGAAGGCCCAGTTCAAAGTGATCTCGGAGATTCCGGGAAGCGCGGCGGCCATGGTGACATCCCGCAGATAATGCAGAACGAGTGTGGGCTGGTTTCCGGCGGAGTTTTCGCGGGAGCCATAAAGGGGCGACAAGGCATTGTTGGCCTCAGCGCCAACCGCCGCCGCGGGCTCCGGTTCGGTGTAGCGGCGGGCGAGGAAATTGTCGAAGTCGTAGTTCACCAGATTTCCGTTGTAAACGAAAAGGCCGACGGAGCCAGCGGTGGCGACGTTGGCATCGCCAACAATCGAAGGGACCTGGAGCACACCGTTGACAAAGGTGCGCAATGTTGCGGGGCTGCCGAAAAAGGCTCCGCCAACGGTGTAGAACGTGCTGTCGTTCCAGACGTAAGCGGGTTCCTGCAAACTATTAAAAGCGCCGGCGTTCCAATAGGCGAGCTGCGACACTCGCTGGTCGGGATTTGCGCCGACGGTTATAAATTGCAGACAAGAACGGTAAGCGGCGAGATCAGAGCCGGTGGGGTTGACTCCGCTGACGCGGCCGATGGGACACCCGGTGCTTTCCAGGCCAGCGGCGGAAGTCATGCGCACATCAGCCTGAACGAAAACATCGCGCTCGCTGGTGACGGAATTGAATTTGATGACATTCCGTTCGGTGACGGTGGTGTTGGATTCGCGGAGAATGCGATTCGTCCCGACGTCGGCAACGACGTTCCACGGGCCGTTGGCCTGTACGGTCCATCCGGCGGGGGGTTGATTCAACGTGTCGGCATCAAAGTTGTCGTAGGCGAGATAGACGTTATTGAGATTGGCCGGAGGCGCAGGAGCGTTGGCGTTGCCATAAAACATGGAGTAGGTGGCGTCGGTGCCGTTCGCGGCGATGTCGGCCTGCAACTTGAACCAGATGGTGGTGCTGGCGGTATTGCAGTTGATGACCTGGCGGTCGAGCTGCGTCCAGGTGTTGGCGGCAAAACGAGCGATCCTGAGGTCATTGCAATCGGAGCGCATTTTCCCGGCGGTGATCAGCGCAGCAGTATTGAAGCCGCTGATTTGCGCGCTATAGCCGTTGTAGCCGTTGAACGGCGCATTGGCGCCGGCGGTGACGGTGATGGTCCGAGTAAAGGACCAGGTGGCGCCATCTTCGAGCGAGTCTTTTACCAGCAGCCCGAAGTTCGGAATCGTTCCGTTCACCCATCCTTGGGGAATATTTGCCGACGTCGAATCGCTGAGAACGTTGAAGGTGACCGTTGCCGCAGCCCCCGAGGACGTGCCCGAAGGTTGGGTATCCGTCGCGGTGGGATCGAAGTCACCTCCCGCCGTGACCCAGGCGAGCGCGCCATTGCGAGTATTCCATGTTACGCCGGCTTCGGTCCAATTGGTCGTGCCGGTGATGCGATGGGCCTCCTGCGTGCGACTGGTGAAGAGCGGAGTAATCGGGACCAGATTCAGTGCCGAAGTCTTTAATGCCGTGTTGGAATTCAGGCCCGTAGGGGCAAGATTGAATTGCACAAGCGAGCGTTGATTGGCGTTCAGGGCCGTGTGTGTGGAAAGAGTCATGCCCGTGCCATTGTTTGTCGTCGGAGCGGCCTGGTTGATCGTGGCGTCGCTGGAAGAGGTTACGGTGGTCTTTTCGTCCGAGCGGAGCGGCGCGGGACAGACCAGGAGCAGCGCTAGAAAGCACCTGAGCCCGGCGCCAAGGTAAGTACGCATTGCTTTCGAATTGTTCATCGTCCTGATCCTGCTTCTTCCTGTGCTTTGGCGGGCGCGGGCAGAGGCGCCAGTGTGAATTCGGATTCCAGCGCGAGGCGGTCATCCAGAAATACGCGCACATGCCAGGTGCCACCGAGATTTCGCTGGGTAATATAGGTTCCACCGACAGGCAGGACGGTTAGAATGGCGGAATCGCCGCGGGTCTTCATCAGCAGTGAGGGAATCCCTTCGGCATGAATCTTGTTTGCGTCGGCCATCAAGTGGCGTGCCGGCGGAACGGGCGCAACCTGATTTTGAACGGCAGGCGCCACTGCGGAAAATGCCATCACTCCGCCGATAATGAACTGCGTTTTCTTGGAGGAATACAGACTGCCATCTGGCAAGCGGAATTCCACCGTTTGCACATGCTGGCCGGCAACTCCGGGCCAGGCGACGAAGACGTACAAATCCCGCAGTTCGGCTAGAGAAAAGACGTCCTGAGTTGTGCGGCAGGTTGTCTCTGGCGTTTCACAGAAGAAAATTTCCGGACCGCGAAGTTTCGGCTGGGGGGGCCAGATGTGCAGGCTGGCGCTTGAACCTGGCGCGCTACTGTCCGGTGAGGGCGTAACCATAACACGCGGAGACTGGGCAGCTGCATCCTGGCAGATTCCCAGGAGCAGGCAAGAAAAAATGAAAGATAGAACGACGAGACGAATTCGTCCCATAGCTGCCTCCGCAGAGCGGTCTTGGAGAGAATGACCCTGAATTTAAGCTAGCTAGGCCCCGGGGGGACTGTCTATAGACCTGAGGTTTAGAGTTCCTAAGACGCAAGGGTACGATGTGGGATCGGTTTCCTGCCGGTGCATGGCGTTCTGGCCGATGTTCGGCGGCGATGGCCCATGAAGCGCTTTGCACGTCTGGGGGATTCGGTCACAATAGAGAGTTGGTAGTCTGCCGCGGACAGCGCCACTGTCCTGCGAAACGAGTCTCAGGGAGAGTTTGACTTGCGTCTTTCCGTCATCGGATGTGGATACGTGGGTTTGGTCACGGGAGCCTGCCTCGCCGAAGCGGGGCACGAGGTGGTTTGTACGGACATTGACAGAGACCGTATTGCCAAGCTCAATGCCGGCGGCGTTCCGATCTACGAGGAGCACCTGGACGAAATCCTCGCGTCCGCCCGGAAAGCGGGACGAATCTCTTACACTGCGGATGCCGGTGAAGCCATCCGCAGTGGAGACGCCATATTCATCTGCGTGGGAACGCCGCCGAAGGATTCCGGTGAGGCGGACCTTTCCGCCATCGACAATGTGGCACGGCAAATCGCGGCCGAGGCGCGGTCTCCCAAGCTGGTGGTCGAAAAGAGCACCGTCCCGGCGCGCACGGGGCTGGAGCTCAGCCGCGCACTCTCAGCCTACTCGCGCAACAGCAACATGAAATTCCGCGTGGCTTCCAACCCGGAATTTCTGCGCGAAGGCACGGCTGTTGGGGATTTTTTTCATCCGGACCGGATCGTCGTCGGCGTCGAGGATTCTTCATCCGCAGCGGAATTGAAGGAAATCTACCGGCCCATTCTCGAAAAGACGTTTCGGTGCCCGGTGCATAACGGGACTTGCCCGCCAGGTCACAAAGCCGAGTTTCTGGTCACCACGATCAACAGCGCTGAATTGATCAAGCATGCTTCGAACTCCTTTCTCGCGCTGAAAATCAGTTATGCCAATGTGATTGCCGATCTGTGCGAGAAGATTGGCGCCAACGTCGATGAAGTGACTCACGCCATGGGTCTCGACGAGCGCATCGGCGGACAATTTCTGAAGGCTGGGCTGGGGTACGGTGGGTTCTGCTTTCCGAAGGACGTGCAGGCTTTTGTTCACTTGTCGGCGTCGGTTGGCGTGGACTTTGAGATGCTGAAAGCCACCGAACGAGTGAATAAGCAGCGCATCGACCGCTTCTTCGAAAAGGTCCGGCAGGCGTTGTGGGTGGTGAAAGGCAAGCATGTGGCGGTGCTCGGGCTGGCGTTCAAGGCCAACACGGACGATATCCGGTTTGCCCCGGCGCTCGAGGTCGTCAAGCGGCTGCTCGAGGAAGGCGCGGTGGTCCATGCCACCGATCCCCAGGCGATTTCACGCACCAAGGCGCTCTTTCCGCAGGTGCACTATCACGAAGATCCTTACGAGATTTTGCGGGACGCGGACGCGGCACTGGTCTGCACGGAGTGGGATGTCTTTCGAAAGCTCGATTGGGACCGCGCGGGAAAAACCATGGCGCGCAAGTTGGTGATCGACGGCAGGAATCTCTATTCGCCGCGGGGAATGCGAGAGAAGGGCTTCGAGTATTTCTCGTTCGGGAGAGAGTAGCGAACGGAGATCCGTGGTCGAAAACAAGGAAACAGAGATCGGTGACCAGAGAAGAAAGAATTTCTAAAACACGGCAGAGCCGGGACGGCTGTTCCTTGATTCCTGATCTCTCATACCTGATATCTGATTTCTGAATGCTGGATGCCTACCTCTTGCTAAACACTTGTTTGAAATACGCCAGGGTCAGATTCAAACCCTCTTCCAAGCCAACTTTGGGCTCCCATTTCAAGATGCGCTTGGCCTTGGTGATATCCGGGCAACGGCGCTTCGGATCGTCCTGCGGCAGCGGCTCGAAGACGAGCGGCGGCGCATTCTCGAAATGTTTGCGGATACGTTCGGCGAACTCAAGGATGGTGATTTCCTGCGGATTGCCGATGTTCACCGGCAAATGTTCATCGGACATCATCAATCGGTAGATCCCTTCGATCAGGTCGGAGACGTAGCAGAAGCTGCGGGTCTGCTGTCCGTCTCCATAAATGGTCAGCGGCTTTCCGCTGAGAGCCTGGAACACAAAATTGGGGAGCGCACGGCCGTCATTCAGGCGCATACGCGGGCCGTAGGTATTGAAGATGCGGACGATGCGCGTGTCTACCCCGTGGAAGCGATGATAGGCCATGGTCATTGCTTCCGCGTAACGTTTGGCTTCGTCGTAGACACCACGCGGGCCGACAGGATTCACGTGGCCCCAGTATTCCTCATGCTGCGGGGAAATCTCCGGATCGCCGTAACACTCGCTCGTGGAAGCCAGGAAAAACTTGGCGTTTTTTGCCAGCGCCAAGCCAAGCGCGTTGTGAGTGCCGAGTGCACCAACCTTCAGCGTAGGAATGGGAAGCTTCAGATAGTCGACCGGGCTGGCCGGTGAGGCAAAGTGGAGCACGTACTCCACCGGGCCCGCGACGTCGATGTAATTCGAAACGTCGGCACGCGCGATGCGGAATTTCGGATGCTTCATCAAATGTTCGATGTTCGAATCCACGCCGGTAACAAGGTTATCGAGAGCCAGGACGTCCCATCCTTCCGCAAGCAGCCGCTCGCAAAGATGAGAACCGAGAAATCCCGCGCCACCAGTAACTACCGCCCTCATGCAAGCTCCTCCGAGAAATCAGTTTGTCAGTGTAGCGTGAGAGTCGCTGATTGACCACTTGTGCGGCACGGGATAGCATTCGCCCATCCCTCATGTCAGACGGTTCAAGCTCTGACGTTGCCATCTTGCCGCGCGAGCGGGGGCGCCGGGGCCTTCTTGCGGTTTGCCTGGGCGCCTCCCTGATTGCGGTCGTTTGTTTTTTCGGCGTGGGGCGATGGCTGGTCGTGGAAGATCCGCTTGTGAAGGCTCGTGCGATTGCAGTGCTCAGCGGCAACATGCCAGTACGGGCGATGGAAGCGGCGAAACTCTATCGCGAGGGTTATGCACCGGAAATCTGGCTGACGCACTCCGCGGAGCCGGGCGAGACACTCGCGGAGATGGGAATCCCGTATGCCGGCGAAGACTATTACAACATGCAGGTGTTGATTCACGGGGGGGTTCCGCAGGGAGCGATTCGCGTACTGGAACCTCCCATTGTAAATACCGGCGATGAAATGAATGTGATTGCCACTGCCCTGGCAGGCGAAAGTGAGCGCTCGGTGATTATCGTGACGACAAAAGCGCACACTCGTCGAGTGCGATTGTTGTGGCGAAGGGTCGCGGCAGGCCGGGGCATGGCGATCGTGCGGGCCGCTTCCGATGATCCCTACAATCCTGGAAGATGGTGGCGGAATACCGGTGATGCGCTCGATGTAGTGCGGGAAGTCCTTGGCCTCGCTAACGCCTGGGCCGGGCAGCCATTGAGGCCGGCTCATCCAGCCAAGTGATCTTCTTCAGAGCAGGGGCTCAGACTTTCAAAAAAAGAAAAAGCGTTTTCGCCGCGGCGGTGGCGATTCCTCTTCGATCTCCGGCACATGTGGCAGCTCTCGACCCTCGAATGCCGCCAGCGGATTGTCGAGAAACAGTGCGCTGGCTTTCTCCATGCCAAGCTGGTCGACGACCACGTCATAGGCAGGTTGCAGACGCAGCGGGCGCTTCCGCGTATTGTGGGCGTCACTCGCGACAAAATGAACGAACCCCTCGCGGATCCACTGCAGCGCATCTTTCTGCGGCACAGCGCCGAAGTCTCCCGTGAGGGCGCCGCCGGTAACTTGCACGAAGCAGCCCTGTCGCACCCACTTCTTCAGGCGCTCCGGATGGGCCTGCAGGATGCGGTTGCGCTCCGGATGAGTGATGATGGGCCGCACGCCGCTGAGTTGAATTTCGTGCAGTGTTTGGTCCATGCCCGGAGGGATGGAAATTTCGTTGAACTCCACGAGAAGGTAGTCCCGCTGATTGAGGCAAAAAGGAGAGGGATCTTTGCGCAAGGATTTCAGGTTTTCCGGGTTGAGGTGAAAATCGCAGCCGGTGGCGAGTTGCAGCCTGTCACCAATGCGGGATTGCAAGTCATCCCGAAGCCGGCGCACTCGTGCAAAATCGAAGTAATACTCGCTGCTGGAATGAGGCGTCGCGATGACGTGCGTGATCCCATCCTCGATTGCCGACTCCGCCATAGCCAGCGAATCTTCCATGGTGGAGGCGCCGTCATCGATTCCCGGCAAGATGTGGCAGTGCAGATCGACCATCTCGACTATCTTCTCCTCACTGCCGCCAGGCTGCAAATACCTGCCAGGCACCGAGGGCAAACAATATTCCAGCGAAGATTTGCCGCATCCGAAGAGGCTCGATTCGCTTAACCAGTTTCCCTCCCAGAATGCCGCCAAGAAACATTCCAGGGATCAGCAGCAATCCCGTCTTCCAGGAGACGAATCCGCCTCTGGCGTAGGCCAGCAGCGCCAGGATGCCGGTGGGAGGGATCAGAGCGATTAAACTCGTTCCCTGAGCGAGATGCTGCCCAAAAGCAAACAGCAAGCCAAGAAGGGGCACAAGAAGAACTCCGCCACCGATGCCAAACATTCCCGAGGCAATCCCGCAGGCGCAGGCGGTCGCAAGGATCCCCAGATTTCGTGTCATCCCATCAGGCACGGGCATTCTCCACGAGCTGATGGTCTCCCTTGCCTTCCAGAATTGTTTTTCTCCAAAGCAACAGTGCTGAGAGCATCAGGAAGCAGCCAAACAACCCTTTCAGGTGCCGGGAAGCCATGGGGAGCGCGATCAAACTACCCGCGTAAGCACCCACCAGCATCCCCAGCGCGCATAATAGGCCGGCTCGTAAATCCACCTGGCCCTGCTTCCAGTATTCGCGCACTGCGCCCAACCCGATTGGGGGCAGCAGGATGAAGAGCGATGTGCCCTGCGCCATATGCTGGTCCATGTGAAGCAGGTAGACCATAGCGGGCACCAGGGCAACGCCGCCGCCAATGCCGAGCAGCCCGACCAGCACTCCACAAATTAGTCCCAGCAGAAGGGTGAGAACTGTCACGGCAAATTGTCCTGCTTCGCCTGAAGGTCGCGATCCGGCGCAAAATCCATCCTATCTTCCCCCGTCCTGCACTCCGCGGCAAGAACCTCCCGTAAACAAGCTGTAACACTGCCAAACGGGCTTATTTTTTTGTTTCCGCGGAACCTGTTATATTTGCTTGTCTCTGTCACGTCCGTTCTGTGACCTGCTGGCTGTTGAATAGACCGCATCGGGGTAAGGATGTACAGGGTCACGGACGACGGTGGATCCCCGAAAACGCGAAGGAACTGACCTCGACAGAGTCGAGGTTAAAGACGACGAGGAGTGCGACGCTAGTCATGCCAACCGATCGGAAACCCGAATTCTTTAAAGGCGCCCAACTTAAGGTCGCCATCATCGGCTGCGGTTATGTGGGTTTGCCGCTGGCGCTGCGTTTTGCCGAAGCGGGGCACAAAGTCACCGGTTTTGACACCGACCCCGGCAAAGTAAGCATGCTGAATGCGGGCAAGTCCTACATCGAGCACATACCTCAGAACAAGATCCAGCAGTTCGTCAACAGCAGGCACTTCAATGCCACCACGGATTTCGCAAAGCTGAAAGAAGCCGACGCCATACTGATTTGCGTGCCCACCCCGCTCGATGAACGCCGAGAGCCGGACTTGAGTTATGTCGAGCAGACGGCGCTTTCCATTTATCCTCATCTCCAGAAGGGCCAGCTGGTCGTGCTGGAATCGACGACCTATCCGGGAACGACCGAAGAACTCGTCCTTCCGATTCTGGAAAAGAGTGGGTTGCGTTGTGCGATCACCTCGGGTCCCGACAGTGAAAACCTTCCGTGCGATTTTTTCCTGGCGTTTTCTCCGGAGCGCGAGGATCCAGGGAACAAACAGTTCGGCCTGGCCCAGATTCCCAAGGTTGTCGGCGGGCTGAATCCGCCAAGCGGCCGTGCCGCCGTTTCGCTCTACGCGCAAGTGGTTGCGCGAGTTGTGCCCGTCAGTTCCACGCGCGCCGCGGAAATGGCCAAGCTGCTGGAAAATATCTTCCGCTGTGTAAACATCGCGCTCGTCAATGAGCTGAAACAGCTCAGCCTGCGCATGAACATTGACATCTGGGAAGTGATCGACGCTGCGGCCACCAAGCCCTTTGGTTACATGCCGTTTTATCCCGGCCCGGGACTCGGCGGCCACTGCATACCGGTGGACCCGTACTACCTTTCCTGGAAAGCGCGCGAATATGATTTTTCTACGCGGTTCATTGAGCTGGCTGGCGAAGTCAACACCGCCATGCCGTACCACATCGTCGATGCCGTAGCCAATTCGCTGAACGAACACAAGAAGAGTATGAAGGGCTCAAAGGTCCTGATTCTGGGAGTAGCGTACAAAAAAGATGTGGATGACCTGCGCGAGTCTCCCACGCTGAAGATCATGCAGCTCCTGCAGCAGCGCGGGGCAGTGCTGGATTACAACGACCCCTACTTCCCACAGCTCCACAAGATGCGCCATTACAATTACGAAAACATGAAGTCCGTGCCGTTGAATCCCCAGACGATCGGGAGCTATGACGCCGTGATCATCGCAACGGATCATACGAGCTACGACTATGCGGCCATCGTGGATGCCGCCAAGCTGGTCATTGATACGCGCAATGCCACGCGGCGCGTAATGCGCCATCGCGAAAAAATCGTTCTTTGCTAGGATTCCATGGCGTCACACGCCGAAGAGATTCGCCGACAGCTCGAGGAAAGCGCTCGCGTCAAGCAGGGCTTTTCGAACGAACTCGTCGGACGCATCGCTCAGTTTGCGGAGAAATCCGCGACAGCCTTGCGGGCCGGCGGAAAGATCGTATTTTTCGGGAATGGCGGCAGCGCCGCGGATGCGCTGCATCTTGCCGCTGAACTGGTTGTCCGGCTGCGTACGGAACGCAAAGGCCTGGCCGCGCTCGCACTCACTACGAATCCTTCCATTCTCACTGCGGCAGGAAATGACTATGGATTCGAGCAGATTTATTCGCGCCAGATCGAGTCGCTGGTCGCGCCTCAGGATGTTCTGGTCGCTCTCTCAACCAGCGGGAACAGTCCAAATATTCTGCGCGGCCTCGAAGCAGGACGCGCTCGAGGCGCTTACCTCGTGGGATTTTCAGGCGAAACCGGCGGCGCACTGGCAATCAAGGTGGATTTGCTGCTCAACGTTCCTTCGCGCGACCCGCAACGTATCCAGGAATCGCACATCACCATCGGTCACATCGCTTGCTCTCTGATTGAGCAGCTTGCTTGCAATTAAACGCTTCAATGCCTCAGGCGCCTCGGGAGAATGGGCTGAAGCCTCTTACTTCACTTTCACCAGCTCCACGCGCGCCGTCGCAAACGGCAGAATAGCTTCGAGCAATACCGGCGTTCGGCCCGCATTGTTGGCGAGATAGAGCGTGAAACTCGCGTCCTTCATCTCCACGCCGTTCTCCAGCACCCGAATATTGATCCTGGAAGCGGTGTAGCTCCCGGCCGGAACAGCTATCCCGGCCGAGGTGCCCACCAGTTTGGCGCGCACGTCGTACAATTTGTGCCCGTCATAGACCGGGCTGCGCACTTCCGGCGTTTTCGCCCAGTCCACATTGCGCAGGAATTGCATCATGCCAAGAGGATCGCGCGTTCCCGGCAAAACCCGCGCAGCCGTTGCGTCTTGAGGAGCAGGCTCGTTTCCTGTGGACGTCATGCGCTGCACGGACTCGACTTTCTGGCCGCGTTCGCTCAAGTGCATCTCATATTGTATGCTTGTCAATGCGCCGGCATCGCTATAAGAGTCGAACTGGTCATCCAGCTCAAAAACCATGCGAAGTGGATTTTCCGTATGAGCGAACGCCTGGAGATGCCAGGTGTTCTTTCCCAGAAAGTTGCCACGCCCGGCAACCTGCAACTTAAGCGTCGCCACGTTGTCCAGCTTGGATACGTTCGCGGAGTATTCCAGCACTTCGCCCGTCCTTACCTGTGGCTCCGATTCTGCGGGAGATGGGGGTTTCCTGGTCTCGCTGGACGCGGGCGATTTTTCCGGCGGGAGGTATCCAGATTTTTCGGGTGCAGGCGCGGCATGGAAGCCCGGCGGTTCCGGGATCGGCACGTCAGGAAGAGGTTGATTGTTTCTGGCGTGCAGCCAGTAAAAAGCTCCCCCAGCGCAGCCGAGCGCGGCAATTGCTATGATCCCCAGCGTTGTCCGGCGGCTCATGCTTTTTGTGTGACGCTCCCTCGAATCAAATCTTGGTGTGTTCCGCTTCCGTCGTACAATATCTTTTCGTTCGCGGAAATCATCCGGCCTCGTTGGCCGGCTCACCGCGAACTATCAGCGTACCAAAACGCGGGCCGCGCGTCTTTCCGGGCTCGCGGCGGCGGCAGTCAGCCGTTTGCGAAGTGGATCGTTGGCCGCCCCGCGGCCGCAGACCTAGGAGGATTCTCCGAATGCGCTACGTCGTGACGGGCGGCGCCGGCTTTATCGGTTCGAACACGGTGGACGAACTTGTCCGCCGCGGCCACAGTGTGGTCGTTCTCGACGACCTTTCTTCCGGGAAGGAAGAAAACCTCAACGAAATCCGAAACAAGATTACTTTGATTAAGGGTAGCATCACGGACATCGAAATCGTGCGGAAGGCCATGCATGAAGCCGAATACGTGCTGCATCTTGCGGCCCGAACCTCCGTGCCGCGCTCGGTGAAGGACCCCATCGAAACCAATAAGATCAATATCGACGGCACGCTGAATGTTCTGGTGGCGGCAAAGGAAATGAAAGTAAAGCGCGTGGTCTTCGCCGCATCGTCCTCGGCTTATGGCGAGACGCCCACGCTTCCCAAGGTCGAGACCATGCAGCCACAGCCCATTTCACCTTACGGCGTCACCAAGTACGTGGGCGAGCTCTACGGACAAACTTTTGGACGGTGTTACGGCTTGGAGAATGTCGCGCTCCGCTACTTCAATATCTTTGGCCCGCGGCAGGATCCCGGTTCGCCGTATTCCGGTGTGCTTGCCAAATTCTGTACTGCCTTTCTGGAGGAAACCCAGCCGGTGGTATTCGGGGACGGCGAGCAGACCCGCGATTTCACCTATGTCGAAAACGCAGTGCAGGCCAACCTTCTTGCTTGCGAGGCGCCGAGTGTCTCGGGAAAAGTCTTCAACGTCGGCACGGGGGGACGCACTTCCTTGAACGAAGTCTTGCGCGCACTCGGGAAGATTACTGGCAAGCCTGTGGAAGCGAAGTACGAACCCGCTCGCGATGGCGACATTAAAGATTCTCAGGCGGATATCTCACAAGCGCGGGAATTCCTGGGCTACGATCCTCAAGTCGCATTTGAAGAGGGATTGGGCCGCACGTTCGAGTGGTACCGCTCAACGCAAACAAAAGCTCCGGTAAAACAAGAACCCGCCAATTCAGGCACCCCAAAATCGTAGAGGGCGCCCGCCGCAGCGAGCGCCCCCTGAAGTTCGCTCGATCACCTCGTGAATTACGGTTGTGTCGTATTCCCGTAGCTCAGTGGATCTCCGGCCTTCGGAACATCGTAATTGTTCCAGAACCACAGCGGCTCGAGCTTTTTCTGCTCCGGCCACACCTGGTTCAGAGTGTCTCCTTCGAATAATTCACCGTTTTTCATCACCCAATGAATGGTGTTCGAATTGTGGATGTCGTCCAGTGGGCTCTTATCGAAAATCACCAGGTCCGCAAGCTTCCCTGGCTCGAGCGAGCCCAGGTCGTCCGGTCTCCCGACAATCTTCGCCCCGTTCGCCGTGGCGCATCTCAATACTTCGAGCGGCGTCATCCCGCCGCTGGCCAGCATCCACAACTCCCAGTGATAGCCGATCCCCTGCATCTCGCCGTGGCTACCCACTCCGACCAAGCCGCCCACACGCACCAGCTTGGTCATCTGTGCCGCCAGCTTGGGAAACTCATACTCATCCTTGCGGAACCATCCCTGGCGGCGCTTGGTTCGCTGATCGATGATCCGGTGCGGCATGAAATGATTCAGTTTGGGGTTGTCGTGGACTTCGCTGTTCTGGAACCAGTATTCCTCGCCAAACGGCCCGCCGTAGTTCACGATCAGCGTCGGCGTCTCTGCGATTCCCGACTTCGCGAACATCTGCAGCACGTCGTTGTAGAGGGGCGTTATCGGCAGGGTGTGTTCGTTTCCGTGGAAGCCGTCGATCACGTGCGTCAGGTTTAGCTTCAGGTCCAGCGCGCCTTCCGTTGTCGGCATCATTTCCAGTTCTTTGGCGGCTTGCACCATATACTGGCGCTGCTTGCGATTCCCAACGACGTAGCTCTTGATGTTGTGGGTCCCGTAATACTTCCTGTACTTCGTGAGCACGCCCTTCACCTCATCCGAGGACTGGAAGTTGTTGTCGGAGAAAACGCCGGGTCCCGTCGAGAACGCGCGCAGTCCGATGATGTCGCCGCTGTCCACCAGGTCCTGATATGCAAACATATCGTTAGACCCGGTCTGCACGTCGAGTCCCGAGGTGACGCCGTACGCCAAGTTAGCGAGGAACGACCAATTCTGCGTATCCAGAATGCCGCGCCGGATTTCTGTCCAGTGCGCATGAGTGTCAACGAAGCCCGGTACAATCGTCTTGCCGGTCACGTCGAACACTTTCGCCCCCGCGGGTGCACTGCCTTTCGCGCCGACACTCTTGATGCGGTTGTTCTCGACGACGATGTCCGCGTTCTTCAGCACTTCATCGCCCTTCATCGTCACCACCGTCGCGCCGCGTAGCACAATTGTGCCCTTCGGGGTTTTCCGCGGAACTTCGAGATGAACCGCTATCTCCTGGACGTCTTTTTCCTCTTCCTTCAGCTTCTTTGGTTCTTTTTTCTCTTCTTTCTTTTCATCCTTCTTGGCATCCGTCGATGGGGTGGTGGCGTCCTTTTTATCCGCATCTTTTTTGCCCGCGTCTTTGGCGTCCGCATCCTTCTTGTCGCCTTCCTTCTTTTCATCTTTCGGCGGTTCGAAAGAGATAGCGCTCAGAGGCTCGCGAAACAGGCTCGCGCCCACAGCCCAGGTGATCGTCTTCCCTTGATCGGCCCACGCAAAATAGTCGGCGCCGATATCCGTCAGCCGCTTCGCCGGCACGGCGGGCGTCGAAACGTTTACGGTTGGCGGTTCGCCGCCGACTACCGGCATGGCGATGAGGTAGAGCTGATTCATCACATGCGCAAGTACCCACTGGCCATCGGGGCTTGGTTGAATGTCGTCCGCTGGGATGGGCTCCTCGAAAAAGTAAAGTCCCTGACCCTTCACAACGATGTGGGTGCGCCGGTCCGTTCCGTCGTAGCGCAAGGACACGAGACCCTGCGGCGTGTACACGTAGATGCGATCCTTCTCATTCGTGAAGTGTGGCCCACCCGCTCCGCGCGCCGGTAAAATCAAGTTCGCCTCGCCGCCGCTGGAAGGAATCCACACCAGGTCGGCATTTGCTGTCTGTCCGCCATCAAAGGTGCTGTTTTCGCGGTCATAGGCATTGCCGCGCAGCAACACGATCTTCGTACCGTCGGGCGACCACGCCGGATTGCTGTAAACCGCCAGCGATTTCGACAATTGCACCGGTGTTCCGCCCGCCGCCGGCACTTTCCAGAGCTGCCCTCCCGCGCTCGACCACGTCACGTAGGCGATGGACTGTCCATCCGCCGACCAGGCCGGCTGGAATTCGGGCAGGTTTCCATTCGTCAGCCGCTGCGGTTTCCCATTGGGCAAGTCCATGGTGTACACGTGCGTCATCGCGGAAAACGCGAGCCTCTTCCCATCGGGAGATTCCACCGGCTCCATAATCAAGCGCACCTTCACCGGGCCTTGCTCCACCTTCTGGGGAAAATCCAGCTTGGGCCCCAGTTCCTGCGAAACCTGCGCGGTGAACGGAATTGTTTTCTCATTCCCGGTGGCGAGATCCAGCCGCTTGATTTTCCCATCCTGGTTGTAAATGATTTCTTTCCCGTCGGGCAGAAAAGCGTATCCGGGGAAAACATCGCGCGTGAAAAGTGATTCCTGGTCGTCGCGTGTCACGGGATATTTCACCCAGCGGTCTTCGCCGGACTCCAGATTGCGTAAACGAAAGCCTGTTTCGGTTTCATAGCGCGTCACGTAGAGAAGCTGCTTGCCGTCCGGCGAGAGCTCCGGGCGAAACGCGCTTTTAATCTGCGTGATGATAACGTCTTCGTCCCCCGTCTTGCGGTCGCGTCGCGCAATATGCCACGTCGGAAACTGCTGGTTGTAGGCAAGCGAACCCAGCTTCGTAGCGTAGTACAGGTATTTGCCATCGCGCGAAGCCACCACACCCATGGCGTTCGGGCGCAGGTTCCGCGGCGTCGTTGGCGTGGGCTTGGATTTGGTGATCTGCACGCCCGTGCCGCCGTCCACGTGATACATCCAGATTTCGCTTGATCCGATTCCGAACGCCGCTTTCGAAACGAAGACATATTTTCCGTCCGGACTCCAGCTCGGCGACGTGAAATCGCTGTTCGGGTCCTTGGAAACCTGCTTCGCGCCCGTGCCATCCGGATGCATGATCCAGATGTTTTCGCTGCCCTCGCGGTCGGAAATGAACGTGATCCATTGCCCATCCGGCGAAAACTTCGGCTGGCTGTCAAACATCATTCCGCCGGAGATCAGTTTCGCTTGCCCGCCTTCGATCGGAAGCGTATAGATGTCGCCGATCAGCTCGAACACAATCGTCTTGCCATCCGGCGAAACATCCAGCGAGAGCCAGGTGCCTTCGTCCGTGGTGAACTCGATCTTGCGGTCGGGCTTCAAGGGCAGACCTTTTTTTTCGTCCTTCTTCTCGGGCTTCTTTTCGTCCTTCTTTTCTTCTTGCTTGCCTTTCTCCTGGTCAGCGGCATCCTGCCGTCTGGTCCCCGCGCTCCTCGTGCTCGCTCCACCGAAAAAGACTCCTGCCAACATCGCCAACACAAGAAGCCACGTCGCTACGCGCAGACTGGGCTGCTTCGCACTCATGCCGTTTCCTCCGTTACATTGTCAAACCTTGAATCTGGAATCCATGGATCGGCAACGCCGCGGGCAATCGGCCTGCCGGATGACGCACCCTTTTCCGCCCCTTGGACGCACACCACCCAAAACCGTCTCGGTCACGCGTTCCTTGCCCGACGCCATTCTCCCACGGGAACACGAACCGAGCTTCTAGCTAACTCTCCAGCTACCCTTACTCCTCTTCTTCCCCGCCTCTGGTCCCTCGCCCCTGCGGCGGCGCTGGCACGATATGTGGGATTCCCGCGGCATTCATCTTCTTGTTCAGTGCAGGCAGATCTTCCTCCGCGACTGCTTTGACCTGCGCCGACGCCTCACTGGCCAGGGGCGTCAATTCCGCCATCTTTTCCTTCTGTTGTCCACTCGGCGCGGCGACATATCCATCCAAATCCGCAAGCAGGTCCTGAACCTGGTTTGGCAGCGGGTCGGGCTTCCATTCGAATGGAGGTCCAGCGTTCCCCAACCCCTGGCGTTCGCGAACATACTTCTCCGCCACCGTATCCACTTTTTTCTGCAGCTCATCGGCGGACTTTACGATGTCGTCTGGAATCTTCGTCGTATTCGGTTTCCCGGCGTCCTTCTTCCATTGCTCGCGCGCCGTTTTCAGCGCAGTCTGAATGCCCTCGATGGTTCTGCGGTCCTTGTCCGTAGCTTTTGCCATCGCGTAGAGCTGATTGATGGCTTCCCGCCGTACCGTTCGGTCCGCCGCGGAAATCACCACACGGGTATCTTCTTCAACCGTCACTTTTTGCGATGCTTCCTTCTCGCCCGCCTTAATGGTGATCGTATACTCTCCCGGCTCGACAAAAGGCCCAAGCGGCCCGAATCCGAACCCTGCGGCAATCGCTTCCTGTTGTTCGGGGGTCGGCTCCGCCGGTGAATTCCAGCGCAGATCCCAGTTCGTGCGGTTCACTCCGGCGGCAGCGGGCCCGTCGAACTCCCGTATCACCTTTCCATCCTTGTCGGCCACGCTGATTTTTACTTTGCCTTCTTTCTTCGCGGCCGCATCATCTTTTGGCTTCTCCGCGGCCGCATCCTTACTATCCTTATCGTCTTTCTCTTTCTTCGGGGCTTCCGGCGGCACGGCTTCCTTCAGGTAGTAATTCAGAATCGTCCCGTAAGGTGGGTTCTTGGCCAGGAACGTTTTCTGACCTGAACTCCACCGGCGGTTGTGCACACGCCAGGAAGTCCCCGCTCGCGGGGGAAAGAAATTGAGCGGCGAGACCGCCACACTCGCATCCATCTTTTCGATGGGCGTCAAATCATCAAAAATCCAGATGGACCTCCCGTGCGTCGCCAGCACCAGGTCGTTTTCGCGCGCCTGAATCTCGATGTCATCCACCGGCACGGTCGGAAAATTATTCCTCAAAGCCGTCCAACTCGCCCCGCGATCCCAGGACACCCACAACCCAAATTCCGTGCCCGCGAACAACAGGTTGGTATTCCGCGGATGCTCGCGCACCACGTGAGCGCTTCCGGCTGTGTCTGGAATCCCAGTGCGGATAGCCTTCCAGCTCTCGCCGTAGTCGTTTGTCGCAAAAATATAAATGTTGTAGTCGTCCCCGCGATGCCCATCGAACGTCACGAACGCTGCACCTTCACCCGTCTTTGACGCCACCACGCGGCTCACATACGTTCCCTTCGGCACTCCGGGAACTCTTGCCGCCACGTTCTTCCATGTTTTCCCGCCATCACGCGTCACCTGCACGTTGCCGTCATCCGTTCCCACCCACAGCACATTCGGCGTCAGCGGCGATTCGCTGAGCGTCGTAATCGTCGGATATTCCTGGACGCCGTCGTGCCGCGACAACGTGTTCTTGTCCGGGGTCTTCCCGAAAACTTGCAGTTTGTTACGGTCCACACCGGTCGTCAGGTCTCCACCCAGCCGCGTCCAATTGTCTCCGCGGTCCGTGGATTTGAAAAGATAGTTGCCTCCGTAATAGACGGTGTTATGATCGTGCGCGGAAATCGCCACCGGCGAATTCCATTGGAAGCGGTAGTGTGGCTCTCCCGCTTTTGCCTCCGGTTTGATCGAGCGTTGCTGCTCCGTGCGCAAGTCGCGCCGGTCGATGTAGCCATCCTGCGATTCCGTGTAAACAATCCACGGCTCCACGTTGTCGATCGCGGCATAAAATCCATCGCCGCCGTGAATCACCCGCCAGTCCTCATTGGCAATGCCGTCGCGCTCCAGCGTCTGGCTCGGCCCGCACCAGCTCCCGTTGTCCTGCAAGCCCCCGCAAATGCGATACGGCTTTTCGTTATCGAGGCTGACCTCATAAAACTGCCCGATCGCAATGGTATTGATAAAATCCCAGGTCTTCCCCGCGTCATAGCTCCAGTGAATCCCGCCATCCGATCCCGTCAGCATGTGATTCGAATCCGCCGGGTCGATCCACATGGCGTGAAAATCGCCGTGGATCTTCTGAACTCGCTGTGTCGAAAAAGTTTTTCCGCCATCTTCGGAATAAAACATTGCCGCGCCCAGCGCCCAGATCCGCAAGTCATTGTTGGGATCGATTCGAACCTGGCTGTAATACGAAGGCCGCGGATTTGTGTCGCTCATTTTCTTCCACGTTTCGCCTTTGTCTTCGCTGCGGTAGATTCCGCCTTTCTCGTGCTGCACCAGGGCGTAAACAATGTTCGAATCCTTGCGGTAAATATCCAGCCCGATGCGCCCGGTCTCCCCGCCATTTTCGTAGGGCAGTCCTTTCGTCAATTTCTTCCAGTTCACGCCGCCGTCGATCGTTTTATAGATCGCGCTGTCAGGTCCGCCACCGTTGTAGCCATAAGGCGTCCGCCTGCGCTCGTACGCCGCGGCATAGAGCGTGTCCGGGCTTTCCGGGTCCATGGCAATGTCGCTCACACCCGTGTCGTCATTGATCTTCAAGACTTGCGCCCACGTTTTGCCGCCATCCGTCGTTTTGTAAACGCCACGCTCCGGATTTGGTCCCCACAAATGCCCCAGCGCCGCCACATAAGCCACTTCGGGATTCTTTGGATGCACCACGATCCGCCCGATGTGCCGCGTGGCCTCAAGCCCCATATGCTTCCAGGTCTTCCCGCCATCAAACGACTTGTAAACGCCATCGCCCCAGGACGAACTTTGCCGGTTGTTCGGCTCTCCCGTCCCGACCCACACAATGGACGGATCCGACGGTGCAATCGCGATATCGCCAATCGTGGATACGGCCTCCTTGTCGAACACTGGCTCCCACGTCGTTCCGTTGTTTGTGGTTTTCCAGACGCCGCCGGAGGCTGCGCCCACATACACAATGTTGGGATTGCTCTCTACCACTGCGAAATCGTCGATACGTCCGCCCATCGTCGCGGGCCCGATCTCGCGAAACTCCAGGTTCTTGAGTTTATCGGTGGGTTTCGGCTGGTCGGCGGAGTTCGCCGGCCCGGCTTCCAAGCGCGGGGCAACCCAGATCGCGCCCGCTAGAATCATTACGAGAGCAGTTGAAATCTGCTTCATTCTTATTCTCCTGTAGACAAGGCCCGGCATGTTACTCCTCCTGGCCCGCATCACGCATCATATGTTTCTGGAAAGCAAACGAACCCTGTGCAAACTCAGACGCACCGCCCGGTCGCCGCGTTTCACGCATCCTTGAATTCAGCTCGCTATTCTTCCCTGAATCTTGACCAGGTTCCAGCCTCGCCTTCAATTCCCTCCAGCCCCGTGCTAGGCTATCCAACTGTTTTCATTGACTGCATGCTGCTCTTGAATCTTCATCCTCGTGCACGGACTCTCTCCGCGCCGCGCACTCTTCTGGTCCTGACTGCGCTTCTCTTCTTTCTTGCCGGTCCCCGGGTTCCGCTGGCAGACGCCCAGCAAGTTCATCTCCCTCCATCCAAGAGTGGCGTCGCTGACCTCGAATCGAAGACGCAAAGCCGCCACGGCGACATTACCAACGCCGACGGGGACGTGGACATTCACTATGGCGACACCCGTCTTCGCGCCGACCACGTCGAATACAATTCCAAGACCTTCGAAGCCATCGCCACCGGCCATGTTCAGCTCGACTACAACAACGAGCATCTCGACGCTGATAAGGCCCATTACAATGTCAGCACCGGCCACGGCGTCTTCCAGAATGTCCGAGGCACCATCAAAATCGAACGCCGCCCCAACCCGGCTATTCTGATCTCCGACAATCCTCTTTATTTCCAGGCCAGCGACGTTGAGCGCTTTGCCGGCGACGTCTACCTGGTCCACAGTGCCTGGATCACCATCTGCGATCCCTCGCACCCCACGTGGCAGTTCTACGCTCCCAATGCGCGCATTCGCCTCAACAAAACCGTCGCGCTTGTGAACGCCAACTTCCGCCTTTTCCGCGTCCCGCTCATCTGGCTTCCTTATGCCACTGCGCCCGCTGGACGCAATGTCCGCGAGACCGGGTTCCTCATACCGGCCATTGGCCAGAGTTCTACCAAGGGCTTCATTCTGGGTGATGCACTGTACATGGCGCCTACGGAGTGGCTGGATGCCACTCTCGGGCTCACGTTCATGAGCCGCCGGGGCCTTGCGGAACGCGGCGAAATCCGTGCCAAGCCTTTCGAAGATACTTCGATTCAGTACAACTATTATGGTGTAGACGACCGCGGCCTGGTCAATCCCACTCCCCCTCCCACCCGCAATCCGCAGGGCGGCGAGCAGCAACGCTTGGAAATCCAGTCCTTGCTTCCCAAAGGCTGGCGGTTCGTCACCGATTTCAATCAACTCTCATCGCTTACCTTCCGCCTGGCTTTTTCCGACACCTACGGTGAAGCCATCACCTCCGATATCCGCAGCGCTATTTTCCTTACCAACAACTACCGCGGCTTCAGCTTCAATTTCGCCGGCCTCAACGACAAGAGTTTCCTTACTCTTCCAACCACCACGACCTCATCCACCGGGGTCGTCACTACCGTGCCTGCCACAACCGTCACTCTTCGCAATCTGCCCGAAGTTCGTATTGGCTCCGTCGAGCAGGCCCCGTGGAGCAAGGCTCCCATCTATTTCAGCTTCGACGCCTTTGCTGGCGTCGTGAACCGCGACGATCCAGATATCCAGACTCCCAGTTTCGTCGATCGCTATGAACTTGCGCCTCGCGTTACTGTTCCACTGCATTTCGGCCCCTGGCTCGGCGTCACCAGTTCTGCTGTTTTCCGCACCACCCGCTACGGCGATTCTCTCAATTCCGCCGGTCAGCTCAGCGGCTTGGCGATCAACCGCAACACCGGCGAGTTCACCGTCGAGATCCGCCCCCCGACTCTCGAGCGCTTTTTCGACCGTACTTCGCTGAAGAAGGACAAATCTCATCGGCGGTACAAGCACACCATCGAGCCGGCCTTCACCTACCATTACGTCACCGGTGTCAATAATTTCGCGGACTTCATCCGCTTCGATGCCGACGCCACCCTGACCGACACCAATGAGATCGAGTATGGCGTCACTCAACGGCTGTTCCTGAAGGAAGGCGACAACCAGCCGCAGGAGCTTATTTCCTGGAGCATTTTTCAGAAGCACTACTTCAATCCGACCTTTGGCGGCGCCATCTTGGATGCCGAGCGCAACGTCTTCCAGGCGCTGGACTCCATTTCGCCTTTCGCGTTTGCCTTCGGGCCACGCAACTGGTCGCCGATCGTCAGCGACATCAAGATCACCCCTGGCGGTCCGTACGATTTGGAACAAATTCTCCAGTACGATACTCAGATCCAAAGACTCGTCACCATCGGCACACTCCTGAAGGTGAAACCGTTCAGCGAATACTTTGCCACCCTCGCCTACTTCCGTCTGAATGACAATCCGGTGCAGAGTGATTTTCCCGTTCCCCAGCCACCCGGATTCGTCCCTTTCGAGCAGCCACTCTCGAACCAGATTCGCGCGCTTGTCGGCTACGGCAGCGAAACGAGAAAAGGCTTCAATTTCCTTACCGGCCTTAGCTACGATTTCACCAACAAGATTCTGCAAAACCAGGTCGTCCAGGTCAGCTACAACGGTGGCTGCTGTGGACTCGCCGTTTCCTACCACCGCATCAATCTTGGCCAGGTGCGTACGGAGAATCAGTTCCGCGTGGCGTTGACCATCGCAAACATCGGCACCTTCGGAAACCTCCGGCGCCAGGAAAAGATTTTCTGAGTATGAGCGATTCCGGCCTGGCTTTCGCTTCCATCACGGAGATTGGAAAACTCTTCCGCAAGCGCAAGCTGTCTCCCGTTGAGCTCACCAAGTTCATGCTCGCCCGCGTCGAGCAACTGAATCCCAAACTGAACGCTTACATCACCGTCACCGAAGATCTCGCTATCGCACAAGCCAAAAAAGCCGAAGCCGAACTCTTTGCCCCGCGCGGCAGCAAAGCCCGTCGCGACCGCGGCCCTCTCCACGGCATTCCTATTTCTTTGAAGGACAATATCCATACCAAAGGTGTTCGCTCGACAGCGGGATCCAAACTTTTGTCCGCGTTTGTTCCGGAGCATGATGCAGTGGTGGTTGAGAGACTGAGAGAAGCCGGCGCCATTTTCCTCGGCAAGACCAATCTGCATGAATTCGCCTATGGCGTAACATCCAATAATCCCCACTACGGCCCCGTCCATAATCCGTGGAACCTCGCGCGCATCCCCGGCGGCTCGAGCGGCGGTTCCGCAGCGGCGGTCGCGGCCGGTCTCTGCTGCGGCAGCATCGGTACGGACACTGGCGGCTCCATCCGCATTCCAGCTTCTCTCTGCGGCGTCGTCGGTCTCAAACCCACGATCGGCCGAGTCAATACGGATGGCACGGTCCCGCTTTCCCCGCACCTCGATTGTGTTGGACCATTGGCTCGCACGGCGGCAGACGCGGCGCTCCTTCTGGACCCCATACTCGTACGCGGAAAACGTGAACCGCTTTTGAGTTCCGCCTGCAAGTCCTCTCCACCCATGAAAAAATTCAGGCTCGGCGTGCCAAGCGAGTTTTTCCTGGATGTAATCTCCGGAGACGTTAAGAATGTCTTCGAGGCTGCGCTCCGTTCTTTAAACAAACTCGGTGCAGCGATCAAAGAAATCTCGATCCCTCTTCTGCAGGAGACCGAACACGCCGGAAACGAAATCGCCTGGTCCGAAGCGACCCACTATCACCAGCAAGCAGGCTGGTTCCCCGCCCGCGCCGCGGACTACGGCGAAGACGTTCGTTCGCGCCTTGAAATCGGAACTAGAGTTTCCGCTACGGTTTATCTGCAGGCTCTCGAATTGCGCGACACGTTCATCCAGCAGCTCCATCTGGCGATGGCCGATGCCGGCGTCGACGCCCTGGTCGTCCCAACCACCCCGATTACCGCCCCGCTCATCGGTGAAGAAACTTCGCGCCTCAATGAAAAGGACTACCCCACGCGCGCCCTGCTGCTTCGGAATAACCGCCCCGCCAACCTAGCCGGCGTCCCCGCCATCTCCATCCCCTGTGGTTTCACTCCTGCAGGTCTACCGGTTGGGCTCCAGCTTATCGGCGCGGTAACCGATGAATTTCTCCTGATGCGCATCGCTCACGCATTCGAAAGCGCAAATCCTCAAACGATTCGTCCGCCCCTGTAGGTGCGGGAATTCAGCCCTGCGCACATTCTCATTTTGCTCGGCAACCAATCACTTCACATCTCTTCCGAAACTGCGCCGCGAGTCTTCATAATCCAGCCGCCGATGAGGTACCCCAGCGTCCCCGTCACCATCCCCGCGAAAACATCCACCACGTAGTGGTACCGCCCCCACACCGTCGAAAGGCACATGCACAACACCAGCGGCGCCATCACCCAGAACAACCAGCGCCGGTGCCGCCACGCTCCCCAAAGCGCCGCCACCGACCCCGCCACGTGCTCCGAAGGAAACGCCGCGCCGCGCACGCGGCCGAAGTGTTCAATAAAATTGATCGTAGCCGTCACCGGCCCGCCTTGCAACGGCCCGTGCCAAGCTCCCGCCATTGAAAACCACGGGCTTTCAATCGGAAATAAAATCGCAATCACATAGCCGATCGCGTAGCCCACCGCCGAATACGTCATCACCGACCAGTACCCGCGCCAGTCCCGTCGGTAGTACAAAACGCCGCCTACCAATAGCAGATAAGCAAAATAAGTGAGATAGGCGAACTGGATGAATTCATTCCGCGCCGGTGTTACAAACTGCTCCAGCCACACCGCTGGATGCACGCCCGTCAGCCAGTAATCCGCGGCGATCAATTTCGCGTCCTGCCAGGCAGGCGAAACCAGATGCACTAGTTCTCCCAACTCTTCAAAGCAAAAAAGAAAGAACAGGTGCGGATACCAGTGCCGCCAGAAATGCCAAGACCTCTGAGCAAAAGTAGGACAGACATTCCTGTTTGTCCCGCTTCGTGCTTCCGCCCGGCACAGACACAAAATCACCGCCGCTACAAATACCTGAACTCCAGCCAATCGCACCGGGTGCGCCAGATTTTCCGCGAACAGCACAATCAACGAACTCGACACCGCTAGATACCCCAGCGCCACCCATTCGAACGCTCCACACGCCTCCCACGTCCCCGCCGCCTCCCGGGCAATCCAGCGCGCGATTCCATGTCCATCCCCTTCGAAGCTATCTGGAGCTGCCTTCGCGCGCCAGGCGATGATCGCTTCGTTCCCTTCGCCGTTCTGTCGGTGCACGTCACTCATTCCGCGTTCTCCACTCTCCCCAACTCCATCAGACGCACTCACCGAAGTCCGCAAAAAGTGTGCGGCCTTATGCGATCATCCTGGGCAGCGCTTTCTTATCTTCAATTTCCCTGCGCACTCTGCTTCTCTGCGTTGAATTTTCTTTTCCGGCCCAACTTAGGGAAGGCCAGCCAAGCATTCGCGCGAGCCGCCCAAGCTCCGCCGCGGGATTCACCGCGAAAGGTCGTCCCACCGCCGCCAGGAGCCATCGGTCATCCGCGCTGTCGCCGTAAGCATAGGAATGAGCCAAGTCCAGATTCATTTCCAAAGCGATTTCTTTCACCGCGCGCCCCTTCGCTTCTCCAATCATCGCTTCGCGCAATATCTTTCCGGTCCACCGGCCGTCGGCTACTTCCAAGCACGTCGCACATATGCGAATGCAGGAAATAATTCCCCTGCTGGCAAGTCCCGATTCGATGGCTCGTGCTGCAGCCTGCGCCAGCGGCTCCAGTGTCCCGCTGAGCAGCACAATCCGATGCTCCTTTCCCGCATGCCACGCGATTCGTTCGAGCCCTTCTCCGAAAAACTTGGGAGCCGGATTTAGCCCGGCTGTGCTCCACGGGTTCACTGCGATTCCGCGCAAATACCTCTTGTTCGTTTGCAACATCTTGCCGACCCCGCGCGGCGCCAGCCGCACCGCTTCCCTCAACCACAGCAAATAGTTTTTCGCCGGAATCGCTCTCCGGTAGCGCAGCATTCCGAAAAATCTCCGCTCCAGCGACGGCGGCGCCACCAATGTTCCATCCAAATCAAAGAACGCCGCGACTCCTCCACTCTTCTCCTTTACCTCCCTCACCTCCTCTACTTCCTCTGCCTTCACGCGCGCTCTCACATCGCCCCCTGAGCCGCTCGCTTCACTCTGCGCGCCGGACCTACGCTTCCCGTGATGTACTTCCATCCTTCCATCAGCACCGGCAACCCGCGCACCAGGCAAAACGCCGCCGTCATCCACGTCAACGCATGCGCGCCCGCGCGAATCATCCTGTGCGCGTCCGCCGCAAGCTCCCCCACCAGTGCCACCGGTCCGCGCGTTAACGCCAGCTCCAGCCCCAGGTAGCAGAAGCATAGGCATTTCATTGCCGCATACAACCCGCGGCTCCAGCGCGACGTCACCAGCGCTCGTCCCCACCACGTCCGCAGCATCGCGTTCGCGCCCCAACCGGAATGTCCCGCTTTCATCGCCAGCCCGCGCAGAAAATCTGTTGCCGCTCCCCGTGCAAAGAACAAAATGGGCAGCCACAATGAGACCATCCCCACCACTGCAAAATAGGTAAAGTACACGTTCTCGATCATCCGGTCGCCCAGGATGTCCAGTTGCGCCCCCATCGGTGTCGCCATCTTCTTTTTCCGCGCGATGTGCCCGTCCAGCGCATCCAGCGCGATCGCTGCGACCGTCAATCCCACGGCCGCCAGGTTTGCCCACGGCCCACGCCCAAAGAGGCACACCGCTGCGAACCCCACGATTACCCGCAGCATAGTCACCTTATTGGGCGTCCAATGCATACTCACCTGCTGAGCGACTCCCGACTGCACCACTGGCAATGGCAACTGTCTCGCCATTCACCGCATCCACAAACCGCTTACAATGAGCCACTTGCAGTCGCACGAGCTCCAGCTCCCGCGCCTCGCGCAAGCCATTTCCTTCACTTGGCGCCTATTGGCTTGACGTTCGCCTGTGTCTCTTTTTTCTTCCGTGCCGCGTCTAAGGAATGGTCCGCAGCCTGCCGAGGGAATAGTTCTGGCAATTCTGGGATTCTAGTGATTAGAGGTATGATTCGACTATGACCGATGTTTCTCTAGCAGCCGCCTTTCTCGCCGGGCTGGTTTCGTTTCTCTCGCCCTGCGTACTGCCTCTCGTTCCCGGCTACATTTCAATGCTCTCCGGCATCGGCATGGAGCAGCTCCGCAAAGGCGAAGTCCCCAGTTCCAGCTTGTTGGGCTCTTCGCTCTCCTTCATCGCCGGATTTTCGATCGTCTTCATCTCTTTTGGAGCATCCGCAAGTGCCGTAGGCGTTTTCCTAAAACAGAATCGCAATACGCTCACTCCCATCGCCGGTGCGCTCATCCTTCTCTTCGGTCTCCATCTCCTTGGCCTGCTGATCAAGCTCAACCCCCGCGCCGGCATTATTTTCGGTGTCATTCTCGTCGCCTTCGGCATTGCTTCCTGGGCTCGCCATGCCCCTCTGTTCGCGGGATTTGGCCCGCTCCACTTCTTCTCGCTATCCATTATTGGCTTTTTCGGTCCCGCTCTTGCCCGCTGGCTTAACCGCGACGTCCACCTCCAGAGTTCGGTCACACAGCCCAGCGCCTGGAGCGCCTTCATGCTGGGCTTTGCCTTCGCTTTCGGCTGGACTCCCTGCATCGGCCCCATTCTCACTACCGTGCTCACCATCGCCGCTGCGAGCGACAAGATTCAGCGCGGCGTTCTTCTCCTCGCCGTTTACTCCACCGGATTGGCCATCCCATTTCTCCTCACCGCTCTTGGCATCGGCAAGTTCATGACGTTTTACAAAAATTTCAGAAAATATCTTCACGCCGTAGAACTCTTCAGCGGCGCTCTTTTGCTTTTCGTCGGCGCCTTGGTCTTCGTCAACAAACTGACCTGGCTCACCGCAAAACTGAGTTTCTTGAACGTTCTTGTTTTGTGGCTTGAGCGCATCCTGACGAGCGGAACGGGGAGCACGGCGTTCTGGCTGGCAGTCGGGGTGGCTGTCCTGGCGGTTGTGGTTTTCGCCGTAGTACGGCGTTGGGAAAAGATTGCTTCCTTTCAAGGAAGCAAGACCGTTTTGGCCGTGATTACCGTCATTGTGCTCATTATCGGCACCTACTACGCCGATAAGGCCACGCGCGTCAAAGCCACTGCGAAGAACGACGGCCCGGTTGCTGACAAGATCCTCGACCAGCCCGCTCCCGATGTGACCTTCAAGGACCTCGACGGTAAAGACGGAACTCTTGCGCAATACCAGGGCAGAGTCGTTCTCGTCAATTTCTGGGCCACCTGGTGCGATCCCTGCTACGTCGAAATCCCCTGGCTCATCGAGATGCAGCAGAAGTACGAACCAAAAGGCTTCACCGTTCTCGGTATCTCCATGGATGAAGAAGGCAAGAGCGCTGTCGCTCCCTTCCTCGCCAAGGAGCGTTTCAACGTCAACGGCCAGAAACTTCCCATGAACTACCCCATCGTCATCGGCAACGACGCCGTTGCCGACAAATTTGGCGGCCTTCTCGGCTATCCCACCAGCTTCCTCATCTCTCGCGACGGCAAAATCATCAAGAAGATTCAAGGCCTCGTCAGCTACGAAGAAATCACCAAGGCCATTGAATCCCAGTTGTGATTCTCTCTAGTTGGGCCGCCCGAGCCCTGTTCCCCAGCCTTGCTTCTCTTGCCCCCAAAAATTCACTCATGTACCCTGAACTCATGCTTGATGAAAAGGACTTTCAGCGGAAAGCGGATGCTGCGTTCGAAGATCTCAAGAAACGTCTGCTCGTCCTTGGCGATGAGCATGGCTTCGACGTCGAAGGTGAGAGCGGAAAACTCGAGGTTATTTTCGAAGAGCCCGAGGAAGCCAAGTTCGTGATTTCGCCAAACACGCCCGTTCGCGAAATCTGGATCTCCGCGCTCTCCACCAGCTTCAAGCTTGGTTGGAACGACGGAAAGCAGGCCTTTGTGCATGAAAAATCCGGCGAAGATTTGCACGCCGTCATGAACCGCGTTGTCTCCCAGCAACTCGGCACCCAGGTGAAACTGTGAAATCCGCAGCGAAAATATTCCTTTCCGCCGCCCTCGTGATCTGTTTTGCGATCTCGCCGGCCGTGCTTTCGCAGGTTCCCTCCGGCCGCGACGTCGTCAAGCCGGAAATTTACGTCTCGCTGGATCCCGCCGCGCGTGGCAGCTCCTTCCAGGTCGCCGTGGTCATGAAAATTCGCCCAGGCTTCCACGTCAACGCCCGCGAAAAATCCGAAGACTACCTTATCGCCACCGATCTCAAGTCCGAACTCCCCGCCGGCTTCCAGGGCGGCGAAGTTTCCTATCCCAAAGGCAAACTCGAAAAATTCACCTTCACCAAAATTCCGCTCAATGTCTATCAGGACACCGTCACTCTCAAACTGCCGGTCACTGCCCTCGCGAATGCCCCTCTCGGCGAGCAGCACATCGCGCTGAAGCTCCGCTACCAGGCCTGCAGCAGCGAAATCTGCCTGCCGCCGACGACGCTACCGCTCGACGCCACCATCAATATCGCCGCCTCTTCAAAGCCCGCTCACCCGGAAATTTTTTCAAAACCATAGGCCCACCCGGGTCAATTCTTGGAATTGACCTGGAACACCAGCCACGAAACTGCAATTTTCCTTGAATTTGCTTCAGGATTTGCCGAAGCCGGCAACCGCTTCTCGCAACCGCCCGACAACGCGCTGTTGTCCGAGAACAACCATCGTATCGAATAGCGGCGGAGCTACGGCTTGTCCGACGATCGCCACGCGCGTCGCGTTGATGAGCAAACCTGCTTTTACTCCGCCCGCTTCGGCAACCGCTCGAGAAACGTGATCGCACGCATCGTGATTCCATTCCGGGATCGCTGCCAGCGCGTCGGCCAGCTTCGCGAGCAGCTCCGGAACTTTTGCATCTTTCCAGAATTTTTCCTTAGCCGCGGGATCACGCTGGAAATCGTCGGTGAAAAATGCCAGCGACCACGAAGAAAAATCCGGCAACAGCCGGATGCGCGGCCGCAGTAGATCCACTGTCTTCGCCAGCCACGCATGATCCCGGCCGTCGGAGCCCGGCGCGGCGCCGGCCGCCCACTCCGGCTTCCATAAGCCGCTGCGCTTCAGTTCATTTTCGACTTCGGGAAGCAGCTCCTCGATCGGGAGTTTTTGCAGGTACTGCGTGTTGAACCATTCCAGTTTCGGGCGGTCAAAAACCGCGTTCGTGCGGCTCACTCCCTCAAGCGAAAACTTTTGCAGCAAATCCTTTGTGCGCAAAAATTCTTCATCGCCGCCCGGCGACCAGCCCAGCAGCGCCAGGAAATTCCGGAACGCTTCCGGCAAAAATCCTTCCGCGCGGTACATGTTCACATCCGTGGCGCCATGCCGTTTCGAAAGCCGCCTTTTGTCCGCGCCCAGGATCAGCGGCACATGCGCAAACACCGGGGGTTCCGCGCCCAGCGCCCGGTACAACAATACTTGCTTTGGCGTATTCGAAATGTGATCCGCGCCGCGAATCACGTGCGTGATCCGCATGTCGATGTCATCCACCACCACGCCCAGCTGGTACATGGACTGCCCGAACTCCTCGTCGCCTTTCGCCGATCGCAGCAGGACGAAATCCTCGATTTCGTCGTTCGAAAACTCGCTCTCTCCGAACACCGCATCGAAAAATTTCGTCGTGCCACGCAGCGGCACTTTGAAGCGCACAGCCGGCTTCACACCCGGCGTCGATGGTATTCCATCGCGGCAGGTACAACGTGTCACGCGCCGCGGCCCGCCGGCTTTCGGCTCCTCGTCCTGCGCCGGTTCGGCATGGTCCCCGCCCGCGTATTTTTCCGCCGGGCAATAACACAGAAATGCGCTGCCGTTCGAAAGACACTTCTTGGCCGCCGCGCGATACAATTCCGTTCTCTGCGACTGGTAAAAAGGGCCTTCGTCCCAATCCACCCCGAGCCACTGCAACCCGTCCAGGATTCCCTGCACTAGCTCCGGCTTGTTGCGCTCCGCGTCGGTATCCTCGATGCGCAGCACCATCGTGCCGCTCTGGCGGCGCGCAAACAGCCAATTGAACAGCGCCGTGCGCGCCCCTCCGACATGCAAATATCCTGTTGGGGAGGGCGCAAATCGCACTCGCACTCCCGGCGTCTTGTTCACTGTTTCGCTCATCACCTGTGGTGTGTTTCCATCCTGATGGGAACCCTCAGTGTAGCGAAATGGAAACTCTCCGTCCAACCCGTGAAGGTTTGGCGAAAGGACCAAGCCCTATACTCCATCTTGTAGTGAATCCGTTACCCCCTGCGCTGCTGTCTTTTTGGCTACCAGTACCCCGGTACACTTGCATCCTGAAAATTCCATAATCCATAATCACAGGTACTTTGTTTTGGGCGTAGACCCGGCCTTCCACTTGCCCGCACGATTGTCCCCGCGCGGCGCCGGATTGCCGGTACGCACCGAACTGGAAGTGTCTTGTGTGCCTTCGTGTTCGGCGAAGGCAGCGTCCGCCCGTTGGACGGGGAATCGGTTGCGACCTTAATGCATCAGAGCTTTATTTCACTGGCGTTGTTGATCGCCACCACATTGGTGGCCGGGTTCTTCGCCTACATTTACAGCATCAAACGGCAAACCTACCTCCTTCTCTGGACTGCCGCCTGGACCGTTTTCGGGCTTCATTACTTGGGCCAGGCACTCTCTCAGGGGGCGCCTTCTGGCGCGTTCGAAAGCGGTCTCAATCTTTGGCTCTACACGCTCTCGGGATTGCTCTTTTTTCTCGGCGCGCAAATCTACTCTCAGCGAAAGCCGTGGACGATTCCCGCCCTCATGCTGGCCGTCATTTTGGGCTTATGGGCTGCCGCCAATGCCATCAACGTCATCCGCATCTCCGAAGTAATTCCTGCCTCCATGTTGTACGTCGCCGTAGCCGTCGTCTTCTGGCAGGAAAGCCGTCGCCAGGAAACCCTCGCCGATCGCCTGCTGGGGATCTCTTTCGCCTCTTGGGGAGTTCTCTGGGTCTCGCTGCATTTCCTCAATACCGCGCCGGGGCTGCAGGGCGCGAACATTAACGTCGTCGCGGCCGCTCCATGCGCGTTCGTAGCCATGTTGATGGTCATGGCGATTTATGAAGAAGAAAAGCGGCGGATTGAGCGCAACATGCTTGCGCTTTCAAATCTCAATCTGGCCACCTCCAGTTTTGTCGGCGGCGAAATTCAGCGCATGCTCTCGCAAGCTCTGGACCGCGTCCTCGGAGTTGTCCGCCTCCCCGCCGGTGCGCTTTTTCTGCATCACGGTGACCCGCAGGGGCCTACATCCGTCGTTGCCGTAGGCTTGAGTGACGATTTTTGCCGTGCCGCACAGGACGAGGGTCTCGACGATTATCTGGTCAGCCTGGTATCGCGCCTCGGCGGACTTCTGGGTTTCCGCGACCTGCGCGACGACTCCCTTTCCGCTCTTGAAAAAGAACAATCTATCCGCCGTTTCCGCGACCTGGCTCTGACCCAGGGACTCCGGAGCGTCGTAGCCATCAGCCTTCAGGCGAAAGAGCAAGCGTTCGGTGTCCTGCTGCTCGGCACTCCAGACAGCCGCCGCTTCACTCCCGCGGAACTCCGCCTGCTCCTCGCGCTGGGACATCAGATCGGCATGGCCGTCGAGAACAGCTACTTGATTCAGCAGACTTCGCGCCGCTCCGAAGAACTCCACGTCCTCAACGAAATTGGCCGCGCCCTAAGTTCCACCCTCAACAAAGAAGACTTGATGCGCAAAGTGTGGGAAGAGCTCCGGCGTTTATTCGACGTGGAGAATTTCTACATCGCCGAGCTTGACCCGCTCCGGGACGAAATGCATTTCGACCTCGAAATGATCGACGGTGCGCGTATGCCAAAGCGGACCCGGCCCGCGGGAAATTTCATCACCGAGTACATCATTCGAACGCGCCAGCCCGTCCTGATCCGCGACAATTATGTCGCCGAGGCGAAGAAACTCGGAGTGGAACCGCTGCGCACGAAAGGCTGTTTCTGCGGTGTCCCCTTGGTCGCGTACGATCACGCGATCGGAGCCATGGCCGTTTATTCCGACAATGAGCGCAGCTTCGACGAAGGACACCTGGAACTTCTCCGTGTGCTGGCCAGCGAAGCCAGCATCGCCATCGAAAACGCGCGCCTCTTCCACGAGGAACGCACGAAAGCCCGCCACTTGACCCTGCTCAATACCATTTCGCGCAACGCCATCGCCACTCTGAATCCGGATGAAATGCTGGCGAAAATCACCGAGCAACTGGAAGAGGGCCTGACCTACGATCACATCGGAATCGGCCAGCTCGATTATGCTACGCGCGAGATTGTCATCCAGGCTGAAGCCGGCAAGCGCCGCGGAACAGCCGGCCGCCGCATTCCACTGGGCACGGGACTCATCGGCCATGTAGCGCGCAATGGACATATGGCCGCTTACCGCGCCACGTCTCTTTCCGACAACGCCCTCAAGCCACTCCTGCCCGATACCGTGTCCGCGATCGCACTGCCGGTTTTCTACGCGGACCAGTTGCACGGCATTTTGTCCATCGAATCCTCCGTTGTCGCCGATTTCTCCGAGGAAGAAATCCTTCTGCTTCGTACACTCGCGGACTTGATCGCCGGCGCGCTGCACAACGCGCTGTCTTTCCAGAAAGCCCAGGAACAGGCCATCACGGATGGACTGACCGGCGTGAAGACCCACCGGTTTTTCATGGAAGCACTTTCCGCCGAATGGAAGCGCTCGACGCGCGCGGGCCGCGCCTTCGCCCTGGTGCTCATGGACCTCGACCGCTTCAAATTCGTCAACGACTTTTACGGCCACCTGGAAGGCGACCTGGTCTTGCAGCGCGTGGGCCACATCCTCGAAACGAATTGCCGGCGCTCCGACGTCGTGGCCCGCTACGGCGGCGACGAATTCGTCATTCTGATGCCTGAAACCAACATGGAACACGCGCGCCAACTGGCGAGCAAACTTCGCGGATGGGTCTCCGCGGATCCGTTGCTGCGCGAGAAAAATATCAGCGCGAGCTTCGGTATCGCCTGCTACCCTCTGCACGGTTCTTCGCCGCAGGAGTTGATCCAGGTTGCCGACGCTTCGATGTACCTTTCGAAGCATCAGGGCGGCAACGCGGTTTCCACCGCGGATCACTTCGATCCCAACGAAGCCAAGAAGTGGAAGCGCGACGTTCTCGAGGCCTATCTGGGTGTGACACTCAAGAGGCTTTTCGCCACCGGGCCTGAGGCTTTCGAGGAGATCTACCAGAGGCTCACACAATTCACCGAGTCTCTCGCCTCCACGGAGACCGTGAACCACAAGACGGCCACGGCGCCCGCGCAAGGCCCGCAAGCTCTTCCGCAAGCGGTGCTTGACACGGTAACGTCGCTGGCTTTCGCCATCGACGCGAAGGATCACTACACGCAAGGGCATTCACAGAAGGTTTCCGCCTATGCCGCGCTGATCGCCGAAGCCATGGCCATGTCCGAAGCGGAAGTCGAGGAAATTCGCCTCGGCGGCGTGCTGCACGACATCGGAAAGGTCGGTATCCCGGAAAACATTTTGAATAAGAGCGGCCCGCTCAATCCCGACGAGTGGGAAACCATGAAGTCTCACGTCAGGTTTGGCGCCAAGATTCTTGATCCGCTCACTCCGCTCGCTCGGATTCGCGAGATGGTGCTGCATCATCACGAATACTACGACGGTTCCGGTTACCCCGATGCGCTCGGCGGCGAGAAAATCCCGCTGGGAGCGCGTATTATCGCCATTGCGGATGCCTACGACACCATCACCAGCGACCGCACCTATAAGAAAGCACGTAGGGCCGCCGACGCCCTGACGGAACTCGAACGTTGCGCGAACGCCCAGTTTGACGGCGCCATCGTGGAAGTATTCGTTCGAACGATGCGTGCCCTGCCGAATCCGGTCATCGAAGTCGCCGCCACGACCGGCCCCCGCAACACCTGATCCGCAGATTCCAGCGAAGCGGCTACTTTCCGTCTAAATCCACATCCTTGATCGGAATGTCGTAGTGCGAGTCCAGGATTTCGAAGCGCCGCTGTTCTTCTTTCTTGTAGGTCTCCTGATCGGGATAAAGCTGCTTGATCAGCGCGCCGCTGTCAAAATTATCGTTGGCAATCGCGGCATTCTTGAAAACGATGGTTACCCGGAAATCCCAGCGCCCATCTTCCGTGGCATGATACCGCGGCGTTGCCATGCTCACTTTCAGCATGCGCCCCAATTCCATCTCTTTTTTCAGCACGGGATAGTGGTTTTTCTTGAACAGCGTTAGGAACTCATCCGCATGGCCCCATTTCGCCTTGTAGTAATACTCGATGACATAGGGCTGATCTTTCGTTTCCGCGGCCATCACGTTTTGCCTGGCGCTCAACACTTCGTGCCCAGCGAATAGAGTGATTATCAGCGCAAAGACCGCCGCGCCGGTCCATCTCATCCATCCCGATTGCATCAGCATCGTTGCCCTCCGTGGAACTGTTGAATTCGCTCCAAATCATACGCTCAATTCAGCTTGCGGTTCGTGACATTGCCGTTTGCGGCGCCGGTTCGATCGTTTCGTTCCTCGTGGCAGCTCCTGTTATTCTTTTCTGGAGAGGGCGTTATGCAAACCGCATCCGTGAAGTGGATTGGCGAACAGAAATTCGTGGCGACTAGCCCGTCTGGGCACGCGATAGCCGTCGATTCCGATCGCGATTCGAATCAGGCTCCCGGACCGATGGAACTCGTGCTCATGGCTCTGGGCGCATGCACCGCCACCGACATCGTGATTATTCTCAAAAAAAAGCGCCAAAAACTGGAATCGCTGGAAGTAATTTGCTCCGGGGAGCGCGCCGCGGCGCCTCCCACGGTCTGGACAAAACTGGAAATTCTCTATCGGCTCCGCGGGCATTTGGATGACGCAGCCGTAAAGCATGCGATAAAACTCAGCGAGGAAAAATATTGTTCCGTCTCCGCAATGCTCCAGAAAACGGCCACCATCTCCTGGCGCTACGAAATCCTTCCATCCTCCTCAATTCTGGGACACACGCGCATTTGAATGCATTTCACAAGCCTGTCATTTTCAGGACCCCCGATTCACCCTGTCCAGCAACGAGGTGAGCAGGAGTTCGCCTTGTATCGCTACCGCGCTATCGCATAAAATTCAGGTTCTTTTATTCCGGGGGCCATTTGCAAGGAGAGTCATGTCCCACCGCATCGCGGCAAAAATTACGGGTGTAGCCGGGTACGTTCCGCCCAAGGTGATGACCAACGCGGACCTGGAGAAAATCGTCGAGACCAACGACGAATGGATCCGCACGCGCACCGGCATCCGGGAACGCCACATCGTGGAGAAGGGGACGGCGAGCTCGCACCTAGCAACAGAAGCAGCCAAGTCTCTGCTGACGCAAACAAAAACGGATCCTCTGGAAATCGATCTGATTGTGCTCGCCAGCGTCACGCCGGATATGTTTTTTCCCGCGACCGCCTGCCTGGTGCAGAATCGCATCGGAGCGAAAAAAGCGTGGGGCTTTGACCTGTCTGCCGCGTGCTCCGGTTTTGCATACGCGCTGACCGTGGGCGCGCAATTTGTCGGCGCGGGGACGCACAAAAAAGTCATGGTGATCGGAAGCGACACCATGACTTCCATCCTGGATTACAAGGATCGTGCGACATGCGTGCTGTTTGGAGACGGCGCGGGCGCGGCTTTGATTGAAGCCGCCGGTTCGAATGAGGGAATTCTGGATTTCGAACACGATGTGGACGGATCCGGCGGCGCGTTTTTGTATATGCCGGGAGGGGGTTCGCTGAATCCCTCCAGCGCCGAAACCATCGAGCAAAGAATGCACTTCGTGCATCAGGAAGGCTCGCAAGTGTTTAAGTATGCCGTGCGAAGAATGGCGGAGATGGCCACGCACCTCCTCGAAAGAAACGGCTTTACGAAAGACGATCTGGCGCTACTCGTGCCGCACCAGGCCAACCTGCGGATTATCAGAGCCACCCAGGAGCGGCTGGGAATCGAGGATTCCAAGGTGATGGTGAATATCGATCGCTACGGGAATACCACCGCAGGAACGATTCCCCTGGGGCTGCGGGACGCTGTGGAGCAAGGCCGGTTGCGCAAAGGGGATTTGGTGCTGATTGTAACCGTGGGAGCCGGTTATACGACTGGAGGGATGCTGCTGCGCTGGGCCTATTGACTCCCCGCTAGAGGATTCAGGCTTAGCAGGAGCGCAGAGAGGCCGCGAGCTGCAGGTTGGCCTGCAGGCGGCGGTCGACCTGGACGGCAGCGTAGCGGGCGCAGATAACGCGCTCGCGCAGGCTCCAGGCGGCCACTGCGGGGATACGCGCGCCGGCGAAGGCGTCAAGGCTTTGTATGACTCGGTAGTAAAGGCGGACGAAACCGAGCCCCCCGCGATTGGGAAAGAGATCGGGGGTCAGATCGTGGAGCCCGGCAAGGGTCTCGAAGTGTTCCGGAGCGACGCGGCCATTTTCAACGCGGGCAGCGGACAGCACGCGGTCGGAAACCGGCTGGGCGGCTACTCCCGCCAGGACGGCGCGCCAGTAGTACAGGCCAAACTGGGCCAGGGCAACGATGGAGATCGCAAATAGCATAGTGGCGAACATCCCTCAGCCTCTAAAGGGATTGTGCCAGCGAGAAAAATACCTACCAATAGCCTTGAAGTACCAGTGGACTGGAACTATCGGTGTAAGCTATTGAAAATAAATGACCTAAGATGATGAGCGGATTGAAAAAACAGCGATTTGTATTGTTTATGTAACTCGCCGATTCTGGCACTGGGCAATTTTAAGCAAAGGGAGTGTGAATATGCGGTCGAGTTTTCGCATGGCTTTGCTGGCGGGCGGGCTCGCACTTTTTTTGGGATTTCTTTTACAGAATTCTTCGCTCGGGATACCCAGCGACGGACGTGAAGCCGATCAGAAGGCCATCAAGGCGGTGCTGGAGGCGCAGCAAGCGGCGTGGAACCGCGGCGATGTTGACGCCTTTCTGGTGGGATACTGGCATTCGAGTGAGCTGACATTTTCCGGAAGCAGCGGCGTGGCTCGTGGCTGGGACGGAGTGCTGGCACGGTACAAGAAAAACTATCCGGATCGCGCTGCAATGGGGCAGCTTGATTTTTCGGATCTGGAATTCCGGTTCTTGGGGCCGGATGCCGCTATGGTCTTGGGGCGATGGCATTTGAAGCGAGAGAAAGATGAACTCGGAGGAGTTTTCACGCTGGTTTGGCAGCGCTTTCCGGATGGGTGGAAAATCATTCACGATCACACTAGCTCAGTTGCTCCTGCAACGTGAGACACCTGGGATGGATTGGACCAGTAGTCGGCCAAGAATCGTCGAATGAGGATTGTGGTTCGGTCTCTACAAGAATCAAAAACACCAGTCTAAAGACCGGCCCCTACAGAATCTCTAGGATTTCTTCGTAGCGCTTGAAGGGCGGGATCAGGTACGCCCCGGCGAGTTCCGTGCGTGCCCATGCGAGCATTTCGCGGGCGACTTCGAAGCCGCGGTCGCGCGCGGCGGCTCCGGCGGATTCCATTGACTTCAATAGCGGTTGGGGGATGACGATGCCGGGGACTTCGTTGTTCAGACGCAGCGCCTGCTTGTAGCTGTTCAGCGGCCACACGCCGATCAAGACGGGAATAGCAGGCTTGCCGCCGAGTTTTTTCAAAAAAGCGTGCCAGTGCGCGGGATCGAAGAGCGGCTGGGTCATGGCGTAGTGCGCCCCGGCTTCGATTTTGGCGTAGAAACGTTCGATTTCGTTGTCGAGATCGTCGGCCACGGGATTCACCGCGACGCCGATGGCGAAATTTGTTGCGCCTCCCAGAGTTTTTCCGGCCCAGTCGGTTCCCTGATTCAAGCGGTTAAGGACTTTGACGAGGCCGACGGAATCGACTTCGTAAACGCCGCTGGTTTCCGGATAGTCGCCGACCGATGGAGGATCCCCCGTGATGGCGAGAATGTTGCGAACGCCGCCGACTGTCCACGCACCTAGCAACGCGGCTTGCAGGCCGATGATGTTCTGATCGCGCGTGGTGAGGTGCGGAACGGTTTCAACGCCGCGCGCTTCGAGGGCGCCGGCGACGACCAGCGCGTCCATGCCGACGCGCGCCATTGCCCCGCTGTTGATGTCAATGGCATCCACTTTTTTCGAGGCCATAACTTTGTCGACCTGCTCGTAGATGCGATCGAGTGAGAGGCCTTTGGGCGGATCGATTTCCACGCAGACGGCGAACTCTTTTTTCTGGAGTTTTTTCCAGAATTTGCTTTCCGGATCGCGGTGCGCAACCGGAACCGGCTTGGCCATCACTTCGACGGAATGTGCGGCGGCATGTGTCGTGACGGGCTTGAGTGACTTGACAGCTTCGGCCATCGCGCGAATGTGCGCGGGAGTGGTGCCGCAGCAGCCGCCGAGGATGCGCACGCCGAGCGCAGCAGCTTCGCGCGCAAAAAGCGCGAAATATTCGGGGGACGACTTCGGATAAACGATACGGTCGCCTTCGCGCTTGGGAAAACCCGCGTTAGGCATGCCGCTGACGCGCACATCATCGACAGCGGCAAGCTCTTGCAGTATCGGCAACAGCGCCTGCGGGCCAAGCGTGCAATTTGCGCCGATGACCTGGACATTCTTGTTTTTCAATTGCGCCGCAGCACCCGTCGGGCGGAGGTCGCCGTAGGTTGTGCCTTCTTCGGAATAGGTGAGCTGGGCCACGATGGGCAGGCCGGAGAACGAGCGAATTGCGTCAATGGCGAAGAGCAATTCTTCAATGTAGGTGAATGTTTCAAGGATATAGAAATCGACACCACGCTCTTCGAGCGCGAGCGCCTGCTCGTGAAAGATGTCCTGTATTTCTTGCGGAGCGGGGTGGCGCGACTGCACGCCAAGACCAAGCGGGCCGATGGAACCGGCGATGAGCACTTCGCGCGCGGCGGATTCGCGGGCTTCGCGCGCGATTTTCACGCCGCGGCTGTTGAGCCGCTGCACTTCGTCGCCAAGGCCCAGCGCCGCGAGTTTGAAGCGATTCGCGCCGAAGGTATTGGTCTCGATGATGTGCGTGCCGGCTTCGATGTAGGCCTGGTGCACGCGAAAGACGGCTTCTGGCTCCGTGGCGTTCAACTCGTCGAAACAGCGTTGCGCGCCCACGGCTTCGTGCAGCATCGAGCCCATCGCGCCGTCGGCGATGAGGATGGAGTCTTTCAGCCGTAAATTGAAATCGTGAATTTTCACAGTTCCATTATCCCATGTGCAGAAAATACGCCACGGCGAGCGGGCTCAGCGTTTTTGTTCCATGAGGCTGGCGACGGTGCTCATGAGATCGTACTTGGTGAGTATCTCGAAGCGGGTGTCGCCCATTTCGACAAAGACCGCGGGGTTCTCGTGGCTGAGGATGTGCGTGACGCGCTCGACGGGCGCGGTGCGCGGAACCTGCGGGAGCGGTTTGCTCATCACTTCCCGGACGACGAGTTTGCGAAGATCCTTGCCTTGCAAGGCGAGATTCAGGATTTGGTCTTCGTAAATCGTGCCGATGGGAAGATTTTCCTCGAAAACGGGAATCTGCGAAATGTCCTGTTCCTGCATGGTTTTCAGCGCGTGGAAAACGGTCTGATACGGGCGCGCGACGATGAGCTCGCGTACTTTGCCGAGAGCGTGCTTGGCGTGCACGACTTCACCGGCGGTGATGGCCGTGGCCGCGTCCACGTAACCGCGCTCGCGCATCCACTCTTCGTTGTAGACCTTGCTGAGGTAGCGCATGCCGGTGTCCGGCAGCAGCGCGACGACGAAATCATGAGGTCCCAGATCTTTTGCGAGACGTAAAGCGCCCGAAATGCAGCCGCCACCGGAGCCCCCGGTGAAAAGACCTTCCATCTTCGCCAGACGGCGCGCGACGACGAAACATTCTTCATCATTGACTTGAAGAATGTCGTCGAGGATTTTCAGGTTCATCGTCGTGGGGAAGAAATCCTCACCGATGCCTTCGACCACGTAGGTCTTGGCCTTGACGGTTTGTCCGGTCTTGACGAAATCGTAGTAAAGGGAGCCATAAGGATCTACGGCGATAATTTTTACGTCGGGATTTTTTTCCTTCAGATATTTTCCGACGCCGCTGATGGTGCCGCCAGTGCCCACGCCGCAGACGAAGTGCGTGATTTTGCCTTCGCTGTCTTCCCAGATTTCCGGGCCGGTGGTGAGGTAATGAGCTTCCGGGTTCATGGGATTGTCGTACTGATTCGGGTAGTAGGAATTCGGAATTTCGCGCGCCAGTTTTTTCGCGACGGAATAGTAGCTGCGCGGATCTTCCGGCTCGACAGCGGTGGGGCAAACGATGACTTCGGCGCCGAGAGCTTTGAGGAGGTCGACCTTTTCCTTGGATTGCTTATCGGTGGTGGTGAACACGCATTTGTAACCGCGTACGGCGGCGACCAGCGCCAGCCCCATGCCGGTATTTCCGGAAGTGCCTTCGATGATGGTGCCGCCGGGCTTGAGCACGCCTTTTTTTTCGGCGTCGTCGATCATGGCGATGCCGATGCGGTCTTTTACCGAGCCACCGGGATTGGTGAATTCGGCTTTGACGTAAATTTGCGGCTTGAGGCCGTGATTGATGCGGTTCAGGCGGATTAATGGCGTGTGTCCGACCGCTTCCAGAATGTTGTTACACTTCATCCGTTTCCCGATTTCTCCGCTGAATTTCATTCAGTTTAGCATCTTACCGGCGCGTTCCGATACGTAGCCGCGTCCGTGATTTTCCTACGTCCAAACAAGTAGAGAGTAGATTATGCTTTCTATGATTCCGAAGAAGGAGAGCAGAACATGACGCGGCAGAATATTTCGAGCGGGGCGCCGTGGGAACCGATTGTGGGGTACTCGCGCGCGGTGCGGATCGGCAATACGATTTCGGTGTCGGGAACGACAGCGACAGGGCCGGACGGCAAAATTGTTGGTGTGGGGGATCTGCACGCGCAGACGGTGCAGACGATCAAGAATATCGAGTCGGCGCTGATCAAAGCAGGCGCGGGACTGAAGGACGTGGTGCGCACGCGCATCTTCGTGACCAACATCGCGGAATGGGAAAAAGTAGGGCGCGCGCATGGGGAATTTTTCGGGACGATCCGGCCGGCAACGAGCATGGTGGAAGTGAGCAAGCTGATTTCGCCGGAGATGCTGGTGGAGATTGAGGCGGATGCGGTGGTGGAATGAAGCAAAGGAAGTTAATGAAGTAAAGGAAGTTAATGAGGTAAAGGATGTAAAGGAGGCCGGGGAGCCACGGCCCGATTTCCATCGAAGTTTCGCAGCTGGTTGAGGGATTTTCATGACATCGGCGCTTTACGATTCGTTTATTGCGGATTATTACGACGAGTCGCCGCTGGTTCAACGGCGGCTGCAGGACGTGGCGTTCTATCGGGAGGCGGCGCGCGAATACGGCGATCCGGTGCTGGAACTGGGATGCGGCACGGGTCGCGTCACCATGGCGCTGGCGGAAGCGGGAAAACGGGTGACGGGGCTGGATCTTTCCGAACGCATGCTCGAGCGCGCAGTGCAGAAGCGCGCGGCGCTTCGCGTGGAGTCGCGCGAACGCGTACACCTGATGCAGGGGGACATGACGCGGTTCGACCTGGGCGAAAAATTCCGCCTGATAATTATTCCTTTCCGGGCGTTTCATCACCTGCTGGAAGTGCGGCAGCAGATGGATTGCCTGGAGTGCGCGCGAAAGCATCTCACGCCGGGCGGGCGGCTGGTGCTGGATGTATTCCAGACCGATGCGGAGCGAATGCACGATCCCGTGCACCAAAGAGAGAGTCTCGTCGCAGAGTACAAAACGCAGGACGGCCGCGAAGTGCGGATCAGCGAGCGCGTCAAGGCGTTTCATCGAGCAGAGCAACGCAACGATGTGGAGATGATTTTTACCGTCGTGCATCCGGGCGGTCGCAAGGAACGGCTGGTCTTCGCATGGACGCTGCGGTATTTTTTCCGCTATGAGATCGAGCACCTGCTAGCGCGATGCGGATTCCACGTGGCGGCGCTGTACGGGAATTTTGACTGGACGCCGTTGCGAGATGAGTCGCCAGAGATGATTTTTGTAGCGGAAGGCTAGTGGAACGGTCGGCCCCGCCCCCCTTTTCTTGTAAGTGTTGATTCTAAATAATTTAGCGTTCCTGTAAGTGCTTTAGAATGAATACTTGCGGAGATGCGCGTAAGTGCTGCATTTAAACGAGTTAGGTTTGCAAATTCTTGATTCTAAAAGTCGTGCCTGTATGCGTCCGAGCGGCGCGGCGAATACGTTAAGAAGCGAAAAGCGGCAGACAAGCTGCCGCTTTTTATTAACCACAATATGATCTATTAAGATGGTACCAGACGGGCCGCCGTATGTCCAGAAGAATTTTCTGGGCCGCTAGCTGACCCGGACACGGTACTTGAGCACGGCGGTGCCATCCTTGGCGACGGGAACGTTGAACTGCGCTGCGAACGCCGCCGTTTTTGTGAATTTGTAGGTGGAGGAGAGCATTTCCCAGGAGCCGCCGATGGGCTCATTGACCTGAACGGTGATGGGGCCATCCTTGTGGTTGCGGATGGTGATTTCATACTCCATTTCCCACGTGTGGGTGTCTATGCGCTTGTAGTCGGTCTGTTTGCGCTCGGCAACGACGTCGAAGGCGTTGCCGATGTGGATGGAGACGTCTTCGTCTTTGGGAGTGTGGTCGATGCGGTCTTCACCGGCGAAAAGAATGCCGCCGCGTGAGTCCTTCTGGTAGACGCGGACGTTGCCAGCGGGCACGGGCATACCGAGGCCGGCTTTTTCTTCATTCCTGAACTTGTAATAGACCATGACCGGATCCTTGATGGGGGCGCCGGGAGCCTGGGCGTTCCGGAAGTAGTAGTTCTGGCCGTTGACGACGAAGAGCTTGGTGACGGGGACGCCGGTGCCTTCGAGCAGACTGATTTGCTTGGACTCCTTGTCTTCCACGGAAGTTTTGCGTCCGAGGGTGTAGAGATGATACTCGGAGAAATTTTCCTGCTGGAATTGGGGGGCAGCTTTTGCGGCCATCGGCACATTCATTTCCATCCTGCCATTCATTGGAAGATCACGGACGCGATTCAGATCGCCGGCGACCAGCTGGAGCTTGGCATTGTGAAAAGCGGTGCCGCTGTTGTTGACGAGGGTGACCCAGCCATCGAGATCGGCGTTCTTTTCGTCGCGCGTGACGGTGAGGACGTAGTCGGCGTTCCAGGAGAGATTGTTCGCGAGATAGGACGCTTCAATCTGCTGTTTTCTGGGACCGGAATTTTCGAGGGACATCAGCAGCGTGGGCCGGTCGTAAAGATTCGGAGGGACTTCGGGGAAGCGATAGCTCTCGGCAAACATCCCGGTCACGATATCGTTGCCGATCTTCCAGACAGGACCGTTGTTATCGGAAAGCAAGGTGGCCTTAATCTCTTCGCGCTTGGTGGTGCCGTTATCCTGATAGGCGCGAACGAGAGTGACTTCGCGGCCGACGTACTTGTGAAGGAGTTTGGCGGGCTCGAGGAGATCGTATTCGTAGTTCTGCTCGATGACGCCGAGCTTATCGGGGTCGGTGAGCGAGCGGAAATGAACCGTGGCGGGATTGACGGTGGCGGCGATGTCCATGAATTTCAAGCGGAAGGCGCCGCCGGGGAGGGAAAGCTGGCGGACGTCGCGGATCAGGGCGATGTTCGAATTGTAGACGGTGACGTTCAGGTCGGTCTGATCGTTCAGGCTGGTGGATTGATCGCCGGCGGCGGTGCGGGCGGCGTCCTTTTCTTGCGCCGCGTAGACTCTGTTATCGCGGGTTGCAGCAAGCAGGAGTGTTGCAGCGCCAGCGAAAACCGTGGCAGCCGCTGCCGTCCAGAACCATCGCGTGACTAGTTTCTTCCGTGGGACTCTCATCACTTTCACCTCAATTGAAATTTGCCTTCTCCCTTAGAACGGCACGGCGGGAATTTCTTGCAACGGTGGACTGTCACGCTGGCCGTGAAGTTTCATGGCTTGGGTGAGCGCTCCCAGGTGAGGCCGCCGTCGCTGGTTGTATAAACTTTCGTGCCGCGAGCATTCCAAACGGTTGCGTGGAATTCATCCGTGGCTTGTATTCCGCCAAGATCTTCCTTTAGCGGCGAAGAGATCAATTTCCAATGCGCGCCGCCGTCGGTGGTGAGAAGAATGGCGCCAACGCGGCCAACGATCCAGCAGACTTTGTCCGACGGGGCGGTGCCAGCAAGCAAATCCACGAGCGCGCCGCTCGACTGTCGCGACCAGGAATGTCCGCCGTCCGGAGAGAACTCAATGAGGCCCGCGTGTCCGGCGCGCCAGAGAGAATTGGAGCCCGGTGCGGCGATCAAATTTGGATCGGAAGCAACGACCACCATCTGCGTTGCGACTCCAAGGGAAGGACTTCCTCCCAACCCTGCCGGGGGAACAGGGGGCGGAGCAGACGCGGATTTCAGTTTTTTTGCTGCTTCCATCTGGCCGAGTGGAGCGGGACCGGGTGTTTTAGGGGAGTAGGCGTTGGATTGATTCTGGACTTGAGCATTCGCCGCCTGGGATTGTAGTTCGGCGCGTTGCTGCATGGCGCCGGCCGAGTTCTTGGCGTCCAGAGTTGACTGATTTTCGCTAACGATTAAATCCGCAGCAGAATCTCGCTCAGCGTCTTTCTGGAGCTTGCTTTCTTCTTTCGCAGAAGGCTTTGGCGAAACCACTTTCGCCGAGTAGTTCTGGAGTTGACGCCCGTTCAATGGTTCCTTATCGGCCCTGCTTCTTGCCGAGGCAATCTGATCGTTCAGGGAAGGTGGCGTTGGCGCAACGAGTTGCGGGTGTGCCTCAGAGGCCGGAGCCCCCGATTCCAAAGAAGGGGTTGGGGCAGGCGGCGCCTGGTTTTTTGCCATCTCGGTTTCATTCGAACGCGGAAGAACTGGACGCGGATTTTCATGGATCGCAATCCAAACAAGCAAACCCGCGGCAATCGCACCGGCGGGGACGAGCCAACGCAAGGGCGATACGATGGAGAGGCGCCGGGCCTGTGCGCGAGCCGGTTGAGAGGTGGCCGCGTGTTGGCCCGCCGCAGCCGTCAGCGGAGTTTCGAGTTTCTCGGCGGCGGCGTGGAGAGGGATATTGTCAGTGGCTTCGAAGTGCGCGAGGATTTCCTGGCAATGGGCGCAACCAACAATGTGTTCCTTCCAGGAATTCATTTCCGCGGGGAGCAGGGATCGCTCGTGATAGGCGGCAAGCGTTTCGGCGTCGGCGCACGAATCGCGGCGCGAGACGGAGCCGGCGGCGCTGCTCGCGGCATCAGCGGAGCCCGCCACAGAACGCAAGTGGCGCGCAATCGCTTTGTCAAAATTTCGATCGCGCTCGTCAGACGACATGGGCCTCTCCATCCTTTGAACGGAACTGGGCTGCTTTCTTGCACGGAGCGATCATGACGGCCGCTTTCCGGCACCCGGGCCTGGTGATTTGGAACGCGGGAGCAATTTCTCCAAATCGATGGGAGAGTCCTCCGCGCAGTATTCGAAACAGAGGGCGATTTCCGCATCGCTCAGACCAGGTTGCGCAGCCGAGCCATTGGCGGCTGCCGATCCCTGGCGAAGCAGGTGCTCCACTTTATCGCGGAGTTTGCGGCGGGTGCGGTCCAGGTGGCGGGAGACGCTGGATTCATGCTCACCGAGCAAACGGCCAATCTCGGCGAGCGTTTTCTCCTCGGCGTAGTAGAGGCGAAGAGTCTCATTTTCCTGCGGCTCGAGCTGTTCGAATGCAGCCGCAAGAGCGCGGGTAAAGAGTGTGAGGTAACGCTGGCGATGCGGATCGGCGAGCGGGAGCTGCGGAGTTGCCAGCGTCGTCTGCCGCGCGTCCTGCGCGTCGTCTTCGGGAAGTTCCTCGAAGCGGCGGTTCGCGCGAATGGAATCGATGTGCCGTTGGGCAAGGATGGCGCGGAGCCAGGTCTTCAGAGAGCTGCGCCCGTGAAAATAACGAAACAGAGAACGCTCGCCGCCTTTGCCGCCAGCAAGGCCGTACAACTCCGCGAAGAGGGAATCCGCAAGCTCACACGCTTCCGCTGATGCCGAATCGCGGCGAAGAATCGCAGCAGCAGCGGCGCGCAGGTAATTCCGGTAGGCAGCGTAGAAATGTTCCCAGGCCTCTTGGGATCCTTCGATGCAGGCGCTTGCCAGGGCCAGATCTTCGAGGTGCAGCGCGCCGAGATACTCCTCGAGATTTGCGGGAGTGAGCGCTCCGGTGGCCAAGCGCTTGCCTACACTGCGTTCCAGCGCGAGCCCAAAACGCTCTCGGGAAAGTCCCCAGCGTGCGGCATTCGACCGCGCGTGGAGCCACTCGACCAGGGTAGCGCGGTCCTGGAGCGCGGGGGATGAATCCGCGGGTTTCGCGGCTACCTGGCGGTTTCTCGGGTCTTTATCCATCCGTGCCTCAAGTATTTACTGTATCCCACGAAACCCAGCCCGAGCCTAAGATGTTGTAGCCAAAGGATAAGCCCGGAGGAGGGGAACTGTACTAAAAGTGACGCAACCCTGTCCCGGTTTAGGGTATCCTACACAGGTGTTGCGCACCCAGGCCCGCAACCGGAACCGCCTTTCCGGGTTAGTAGAGGGTGCGTTAGGTGCGCTCGCGGGAGCATTAGCGAATTCGCGACGCTAGTACCAAAGTCCTATTCGGACTCCCTCAGCCTCGTCCGTACTCTGGTACTGCAAGAGCGCATTTTCCATTCTGCTAGCGAATTTGGGAGCTAGGAATTCCTAGAGAACCCAACTTCAAAAGCAGAGTTTTCCCGAGGCGGCAGGCGGATGACAACCATGATCGCAGATCCACCACGTAAGACCACGATGGGCGTCGGTTTTGAGGCGAACCGCAGCCGCACGTCCAATCCCGAGGCCTGGAAGAAGGCCATCGGTACAAAACCAATCGCCGCCCGCCTTGCACTTTTGCCGGACTCCAAACCGCGCTGGGATCGCATCGGCATCAGCGCCGGAAGCCAGATCGTCATCATAGGGTTCCTTGTTCTGCTACCCCTGCTCTTCCCGGAACAGATGAAAACCGCGCTGAACCTTCGGCCAACGGAACTCATGCAGCCGGTCACGCTAGTCCCCGTCGCCCCGGAGCCGCCACCACCGCCGCCGCCGAAGATCAAACCCAAGGTTGCGCCGCCGACACCAAAACCGGAAATTCCTGAACCTGTAAAATTGAACCCCAAGCAACCGCACGTATTTTTGACGGCAAAGGTCGAACCGCCAAAAGTGCGAACGCTAGATGCCAAGCCGGTGGAACTCAATCCAACCTTTGATCAAGTGAAAGTGGATATCCCAACGAATCAGCCAAAGCGGCCGAAAGAGGATGTGAAGGTGAACAACCTCTCCTCGGGCAGCGCAGCACCGGCGACTGTGGTCGCACCGGTAAACAAGGTTCAAACAGGCGGATTTGGAGATCCAAACGGCCTTCCGGGCAAGGGAGATGCCAACAAGGCTACAAATGTGAATCGTCTTGGTTCGCCGGCTTTGCCGGGTGGACCGGGGTATGGCAACGGCACGGGCGGAGATAAGGGAATTCGCGGCACGGTCGCGAGCACGGGCTTTGGCAATGGCACGGCAAATCCTCCGCCGAGCGGAGGAAAGCGGGGGACAATCCAGTCCACCGGCTTTGCGGACCAGACGGTTGCTGCCGAAGAGCCCAAGAAAAAAGCTGCGTCCAATGAAGGCGCCCCGACACAAGTCGAGATCCTGGAAAAGCCCCGGCCCGAGTACACAGCAGAAGGACGCAGCCTGAAAATCGAAGGCGACGTCGTAATCGAAATGGTGTTTCTGGCTAACGGCAGCATCCAGGTAAACCGCGTGGTCAGCGGTTTGGGCCATGGTCTCGATGAAGCAGCAATGCGTGCAGCACAGCACATCAAGTTTAAACCGGCAAAACGCGATGGCCAGGCCGTGGATTTCCCGGCGCGCGTTCGGATTGAATTCCGTTTGGCCTACTGAAGGGGAGAGAGAAAATGCGTAAGCCAGCTATAACTATCCTCGTGCTCATCCTGAGCGGGCTGGGAGCGTTTGCCGCAGCAGCGGCGCCCAATCCAGCGGATCAGCCGCGGACCATGGAAGAAGTAGTCGATCGCGTCATCACCAATGAAAACCGTGCGACCCAGCAGATCAAGCAGTACTCTCCGCTGGTCGAAACGTACATCCAGAATCTGAAGCCGGACAAGGATCTGGGCTACGTGCCCGCGGGCGACAAGTACTTCCTCGGCCGGGCCGACTTTGCGAAAGGAGTGGCCCTGGTTTCACTGACCGACACCAATACGAAGGGGAAGAAGATCTTCGGGTCGATCGGAAACTTCTTTTCGTTCGCGTTGCAGTACATGCCGGACGGTTTCCTGCAGATGATCTTCATTGACACCAACGGCTTCGACAAGCAGCACTACAAGTTTGATTACGTGCGGCGGGAATTCCTAGGCGAGGTACGCTGCCTGGTGTTTGACGTCACGCCTCAGGATAAGAGCGGCAAGGGCCGTTTTCTTGGCCGCATCTGGGTAGAGGATCAGGATTTCAATATTGTCCGCTTTAACGGCGCGTACAGCGGGAACGGGCATGCCAGTTGGTGGTTTCACTTTGATAGCTGGCGGACCAACGTGCAGCCAGGGATGTGGATGCCTTCCTTCGTATACAGCGAAGAAAAGGACATGCACTACAACCTGACGAAAAAACTGGACTTCAAGGCGCAGACGCGGCTGTGGGGCTACAACCTGGGCCACGCGAGCCAGGAACAGGAATTGAGCAAGATTCTGGTGGAATCAGCGGTGACGGATGACACCAAGACGGCCAACGACCTGTCGCCCATCCAGGCGCAACGCACCTGGGATCACCAGGCGGAAGACAATGTGATCGACCGGCTGGAGCGCATCGGCTTGATCGCGCCGAAGGGCGATGTCGACAAGATTCTGGATACCGTGGTGAACAACCTCGAAGTAACCAACAACATTGACGTGGAGCCTGAGGTTCGCTGCCGCGTGATGATGACGTCGACGCTCGAGTCTTATACCGTGGGTCACACCATCGTGCTCAGCCGCGGGCTGATCGACGTGCTGCCGGATGAGGCCAGCCTGGCGGCCGTCATTGCGCACGAACTCAGCCACATTATTCTCGCGCATCGCCTGGATTCCAGCTATGCGTTCTTCGATCAATTGCTGATCGACGACAAAGAAACTTTCCGCCACTTCGGGTTTGCGCGCACGCTGGATGAGGAAAAAGCGGCCAACGCCAAAGCGATTCAGTTGCTAAACAATTCTCCTTATAAGAATCAGCTCGGCAATGCCGGACTCTTCCTGACGGCGCTGCAGACGCGCTCGAAGGAGATTCCAAACCTGATCAGCCCGCATCTTGGCAACCGCGTTCCGGTGGTCAACGACCTGATGTCCACGACGCCGGTGGATCAAAAACAGAATCCGCAGATGATCGCGGCGCTGCCAATTGGTGGACGCGTAAAAATAGACCCCTGGAACGACAAACTGGAGCTCATTAAGAGCAAGCCGGTGGGAAATGTGGCGGAGCGCGAGAAGATGCCGTTCGAAATCACTCCGTTCATGCCGTACCTGACGCGCTATGGCGCTGATGCGAACAAACCAATCGCAGCCAGCGCGGCTACGCCAACCGATCCAAAGACCGGACAAGCGGCGGCGGGCAAACCCTAAATCTCTACTTCTTGAATCGAAAACTTGCGGCCCGGTGAAAATATTTTCACCGGGCCGATTTCTTTGGCATATCGAGATTTCAATTCGAAAACCTGTTTCATCAGTGGGAAGAAGAGAGCGCTTTGATCAGCTTGTAATTGAACTCGATGCCGTCGTAGAAATCCTGTACACCGACACGCTCGTCCTTGCCGTGGGCGCGACTGTCATTCATTTCGAAAAACATGCAGGAGATTCCATAAGTGGGGATGCCGGCGATGCGAGTGTACTTGCCGTCGGTGGCTCCTGTGGACATGGTGGCGACGAGGGGAACGCCCGGCCAGACTGCGGCCAGGGTGTTTTCCATGGCGGCGATCACTTCGGGGAGCAGCGGCGAAGGGGGGACGGCCACGACCGGGACCACTTTTCCAGCGGGATCAAGCTGGGGAACGACGCTGATTCTTACCTTGGGATCGTTCGCGACTCGTTCGAGCGTATGGAGAACTTCTTGCGGGTCTTCACCGGGAAAGATGCGGCAATTGACGTTGGCGCGGGCGGTTTGCGGGAGCGCGTTGGGCGCGTGGCCTCCGGAGAGCATGGTGGCGACGCAGGTGGTGCGCATCAGTGAGTTGTAATAAGGAATCGCGGAGAGACGCTGGACCGCGGCAGGGTCGGGAGGCTGCTTGGCAACGGCCTTCAAATCCGCTGAGATCTGGCCGGTAGTCATGGCCGCGTTCCGTCCGAAATAATTGCGCGTGATTTCATTAATTTTTGCGGGGAAGGAGAACGACTGTAAACGGGCGAGCGCCCCCGCAAGGTGATAGATGGCGTTATCGGAAGTCGGGACCGAGCTGTGGCCGCCGGGATTCAGCGATTCGAATTGGTAATCAACATAGACTTTTTCGCTGGCCTGGATTCCCGCAAGCAACCGCTTGGTTTTCTCTCGTTCGAATTCTCCGCCGTCGAGGTTGATACAGTATTCGGCGTCTATCCAATCGCGATGCTCCTTCAGCAGCCAATCCACGCCGTTGGAGGTGCCACCCTCTTCATCGGCAGTCAGCGCGAGGATCAGATCGCGATCCGGCAGATAGCCTTCCTTTTTCAGTCGAATGAAGTTGGTAACCAGGATGGCATCGCCTTCCTTCATGTCTTCGGTGCCGCGGCCATAGAAGTAGCCGTCTTTTTCGAGGAATTCGAATGGATCGGTGGTCCAGTCTTCGCGGCGGGCTTCGACGACATCGAGATGCCCGATGAAGAGAACGGGCTTTCGCGCGCCGGTTCCGCGCAATCGAGCGACGAGATTCTTCTTGCGGTCATTGGGCCCAGCGACCATGAGATCGTTTCCGCTGAAACCCGCGGCACGCAATCGCGTAGCCATCGCTTCCGCGGCGGTGGTCACGTTGCCGACGGAGTCGGTGGTATTGATCTCAATGAGCTGCTTGAAGATTTCACGCGCGAGCTGTTTCTGCTGCTCCGGAGCCTGCGCTAGAAGCAGGGGTGCGGAGACCGCGATCAGACACAACGATAACGTCCAGCGTTTCACTGCTTGCATTTGCTCTCCTCTGGAAAAGTGATCATGAAAAAGGCAGTTGTCCTTCAGGCGAAGCCGGCTGAACAGCCAGGGCATGACGAAGGGCCCGGGAGAGGTACGAGGCGGCCCAGAACAAGAGAATCATGCCAAACCCGCGGTCCAGCACAAGAAAAACGGTGAAAGCGGCAAAGACCGCCAATCCGGTTTTGTCGGGGTTCATCAAGGGCGCAGGCAGGCGCGAATTCACGAAGCGGGCAAGTTCGCGCGGCCATTTGAAAACCCAATACAAGCCGTAGATGGGAATGAGATGAAACCACGCGGCGCGCAGGGGCTTCACGGGATAACTTCCTCCCGTCGCGTGCTGCAGGAGGAGATGAAATTCGTAGACGCAAACGAGCCAATAGATCAGGCTGATAAAATTCGCGAGAAACAGATAAAGCGGGGGGATGAGCATCGGTTCCTTGGCGAGTTCCGGATGCATCGTAATGGCAATCATTTCCGCCAGCAGCGTCGCAATACCCAGGAGGTAGCCGACCCAGATGCGCGGAAAACGAGGCAAGACCCCCGGCTGGAACTGTTGTTTTTGTGATTCCCCGCTGGACCAATTCATTCCACCCTCAATAAATGTGCCTTGGCAGCGTAACGACGTTGCTGGCCTTGCGTCAAACCCTTCGCGGGGCGATCGGGTTGTCCCGTGAGCGTGAGTTGCTTCGGCTCGCGTGCCTTGCATAAACTGGCGAGGTCCCGATTGTGGAGGAAAAAATGACATCAGCCATGAAACGTGCCACGCAGATTGCGCTGGGCGCGGCGATATTCGCGGCGGGGATCGCCGCGGGATCGCTGCACGCACGCGGCGCGGCGGTGCAGAACCACTTTGGCCAGCCGAAAACAGTGCTGCATGTGGTGGTCTACAAATTCAAGGACAACGTATCGAATTATGACCGGGAAAAAGCCATCAACGGAATCAAGGACATGGCCGGAAAGATTCCGGGCATCAAGAATGTGTGGCTGAAAACAGCGCGCAACCAGATCAAGGATTTCAGCGGCGTTTACGCAATCGAGTTCACCAGCGCAGAAGCCGCCGCGGATTACTCGGAAAGCCCGGTCCATGAAGCGTGGTCCAAGACGTGGCAGGAGCAGCGAGAAAACAGCTTGTCGTTTCAGGTGACGAATCCGTAGTCAGTGAGATTGCTCAGCTTCGCGGGTGATTCCGTATCTTCGACGGATCATGCGGTCTGCCGCGCTGTCGCTGAGCAGCCGCTTGCCCCATTTCGCGAAAGTTGCCAGCGAGGTCACGCCATAGCGCGCCTTTGGATTAGGCGCTTCGATGGCTTCCAGGATGATGCGAGCGCAGTCTTCGGGGGTGGTCCTGGACTTTGCGCGCGTGCTGCTGGCGCTTCCGAGATAGGAAGCATAGATTTTGGCGTAGGGACCGTTCTTGAATTTTTCCTGGTAGGTTTGCGCCAGATTCATGGCGGTGTTCTGAATGTTGGTCACGATGTAGCCCGGCTGGATGAGAATGGCGTGGATGCCAAAGGGATAGAGTTCGTACCGTAGGGCGTTGCTGAGCGCTTCGACGGCATGTTTCGAAGCGCTGTAGGCTCCTTGGGTCGGCGGGGTCACGAAACCGGAGACCGAGCTCATCATTAAGATGCGCCCTTTGCGGCGTTCGCGCATGTGCGGAAGGACGGCCTGGGTCACGCGGATTACGCCGAAAAAGTTCGTTTCGAATTGCCTCCTCCAATCTTCCAGTGACAGGTCCTCGACGGCACCAACATAGACAAACCCGGCGTTATTAATCAGGACGTCGATTGCGCCAGCCTTCTGTAGGATTGAGGCGACGCCCTTTTGGACAGAGTCGTCGGCGCGCACATCCATTTCCAGGGTTTCGAGTGGCAGTTTCTTTTCCTTCGCCAGGGCGTCGAGGCGTGCGCGCTTCTCCACCGAACGGCCAGCCGCGAATACCCGGTACCCCCGCTCCGCGAGCAAGAGCGCCGCGGCCTTTCCCAAGCCATCAGTTGCTCCGGTGATCAAGACCGTTTGAGTCGCGCGCTCGGAGTTCATTCTGCCCCCCTTTTGAAAACGTTATCGTATCGTGAATCGTGGAGGGCAGAGGTATCGGCGTCTCGTTTTCGGCACAGGCCGCGGAAGCATCGCCGTTCGAAACCCGCAAGATTGCTAGACTAATGGAATCTCCTACGATTTAATCGCACCGCCTGGTGAGCGTGCATGCCGGCTGACGAAAACCTGTCTGCATCTGAGCCAGTGAAAAGCTGGCGGCTGGGCTTTTGGAGCTTGATCGCCACGCAGTTCCAGGGCGCGTTCAACGATAACGGCCTGAAGTTCTTCGTCATTTTCCTCATTCTGGGAACCAACCCGACGGAGTCGCAAAAAGATTGGCTGGTTTTTGTCATCGGAAATCTCTTTGCTCTGCCGTTTCTGCTGTTTTCGATGACTGGCGGATTCCTTGCCGACCGCTTCAGCAAGCGAACGGTGACGATCGCGACAAAGATTTTCGAAGCCTGCGCGATGATCTTCGCGATGTACGCCTTCGCTCGGGGCGACACGCGCATGGCATACGCGGTCATTTTTCTGGCGAGCACGCAAGCCGCCTTCTTCGGCCCGTCAAAATACGGATTGCTTCCCGAACTTCTGTCGGACAAATTGCTGTCTTGGGGCAATGGGATCCTGGAATTGACGACTTTTCTGGCCATTATTGCGGGTGCGGTGATCGGCCCACTGCTGGCTCAGCGCTTTCATGGGCGAGAGGCAATCGGCGGATTGATCTTTGGCGCGTGCTCTTTGTTCGGCCTCGCGGCGAGCTTCGGGATTTCCCGCGTTCCCCCGGCTGACCCGGCCAGAAAATTTCAGTTCAATATTTTCAGTGACCTCCGGAAGCAGATCCAGATTGTCCGGCCTGACCGGGTTCTGCACCTGGCGATCGCCGGTAACACCTACTTCTGGTTTCTTGGCGCGCTGCTGCAGTTTGTAATTGTTTTTTATGGGCGCGAAGTTTTGCATCTCGACGAAACGCGCGGTGGCTACCTGCAGGCCGCGCTGGCCATCGGTATTGGCGTCGGGAGCTACGCCGCCGGGCTACTTTCGTCAGGGAAGATCGAGTATGGCCTTATCCCTCTTGGCGCCATTGCCATGTCGGCGTTCGCGTTCGCCATCTCGATTCATGGATTGAGCTTTCTTCAAGTGCTGCTGCTCCTGGGAGCGCTCGGCTTTGCGGGCGGATTTTTTGTGGTGCCGATCAACGCGCTGATCCAACACCGTCCGGAGGAAAGTCATAAGGGCAGCGTTATCGCCTTCGCCAATTTTCTTTCCTTTGTGGGTGTGATCGTGGCGTCAGCCATCTACTCCGGCGCGACTCACTATCTGCACACCGGGCTGGCGTCTTTCTTCATCTGGACCGCGGTGATGTCGCTGCTGGCGACAATCTACACGGTCTATCTGCTGCCGGATTCCATGCTGCGATTGCTGCTGTGGATCGCCACGCACACGCTGTACCGGCTGGATGTTGAAGGGCGGGAGAACGTGCCGGCGCGCGGCGGAGCGCTGCTGACGCCGAATCACGTTTCCATGGCCGATGCGGTACTTCTGATTGCATCGATCGATCGCCCGATTCGCTTCATCATATTCAAGGGTTCCTACGAGCACCCGCTTGTCAAACCGTTCGCGAAAATTATGGGAGTGATTCCCATCGCGTCGGACCAGGGCCCCCGCGAGATGATCCACTCACTGCGGCTGGCAACGGACGCGCTGAAGAACGGCGAAATCGTCTGCATCTTCCCGGAAGGCCAGATGACGCGCATCGGACAAATGCTGCCTTTTCGCCGCGGCATGGAACGCATCATCAAGGGCGTGGACGTGCCGATCATCCCGGTGAACCTGGATGGCGTGTGGGGTTCGATTTTCAGTTTTGCGGGCGGGCGCTTCCTCTGGAAATTTCCGCGGCGTATTCCTTATCCGGTGCGCGTCACGTTTGGCAAGCCCATGCCGCCGACCTCGACGTCCCTGGAAGTACGCCAGGTGGTGCAAGACCTCGGTGCCGAAGCCTTTGCGCGTCGCAAGAAGCGCATGCACGCGTTGTGGCAATCGTTTATTTACACCGCGCGGCGGCATCCTTTTCGCTTCGCGATGACGGATGGGCAAAGACCCAAGCTCAATTATTTTTCCGCGCTGGCAGGAGCTTTGGTCCTTGCGCGGCGTTTACGAAAACACTGGCAGGGACAGGAAATGGTGGGCATCTTGTTGCCGCCATCGGTTCCCGGGGCGCTCGTGAATTTCGCAGCAATGCTGATGGGCAAAGTGCCGGTCAACCTGAACTACACGGTTTCAAATGAAACTCTGGCTTCCTGCGCGCAGCAATGCAATCTGAAAACGATCATCACCGCGCGGGTTTTTCTGGAAAAGGTGAAGATTCAACCTCCGGGCGAAGTCATTTTTATCGAAGATGTGGCCAAGGACACGGGGTTCGGCGAACACGTTTCTGCGGCGCTGGCGGCAGGCTTCTTGCCCTCCAAGTGGGTCGCGAAATTTGCGGGCTGTGAGCGTCCGGCGACGCTCGACGATGTCGCCACGATTATTTTTTCCAGCGGCTCGACCGGGGATCCCAAGGGCGTGATTCTCACGCATTACAACATCGCTTCAAACGTCGCGCAGTTGAGCCAGGTGTTCATGCTGCATTCCGACGACCGCATCATGGGCATTCTTCCCTTCTTTCACTCGTTTGGTTTTACGGGGACGCTCTGCCTGCCTGCCGCTACGGGTATCGGCGTGGTCTTCCATCCCAATCCGCTCGATTCGCGCGTTATCGGTGCGCTGGTGAACAAATACTCCGTCACCATGCTGCTGGCTACACCTACTTTCTTGAATGCTTACACGCGCCGCTGCACTCCGGAAGAGTTCGGCAGCCTGCGGTTCGTCATGGCCGGCGCCGAGAAATTGCCGGATCGTATTTCACAAGCGTTTGAAGATCATTTTGGTATTCGGCCCCACGAAGGATACGGCTGCACGGAATGCTCGCCCGCAGTTACGGTGAACACCATAGATTTTCGCGCGGCCTCGTTCCACCAGGTCGGGGCCAAGCGCGGCAGCATCGGCCACCCATTGCCAGGAATCACCGTGAAGATTGTGGACCCGGACACACTTCAGCCTGTTGGCGTGGACGAACCGGGCCTGCTGCTGGTGCGCGGTCCCAACATCATGCGCGGTTATCTGAACAAGCCGGAGAAAACTGCCGACGTTCTTCGCGACGGCTGGTACAACACGGGAGACATCGCGCGACTGGATGAAGACGGCTTTCTCCGTATCACCGACCGCTTGAGCCGGTTCAGCAAGATCGGCGGCGAGATGGTGCCGCACATCAAAGTAGAAGACTTGCTCCAGGAGCTGGCTGGCGTCTCGGAGCAGACTTTTGTCGTCACCGCAATTCCGGATGAGAAAAAAGGCGAGCGCCTCATCGTGCTGCATACGCTGGATGAGCCTCAATTGGAGGAGTGCCTGGAAAAACTTGGGAAGAGCGACTTGCCCGCGCTGTGGCGTCCCCGGCCCGATCAGTTCCTGCGCATCGAGAAGCTTCCCTACCTCGGCACCGGAAAACTGGATTTGAGAAAATCCCGCGAGCTGGCGCTGGAGATGACGAAACGCTAGGACCGCAGATAAATTTTGAACATTCCAGGTTGATCGAGAGCAGTCTATGACGCAGACCGAAACTCCGGGCCGTTCGCGCAGGTTATTGTTGAGGCTTGCGGTGACGGCGGCGGTACTCGCGCTCTGGTTCTGGACGCAATCGCTAATCGGCGCTCGGACTCCTCCCGCCGCAGGAATCGGAGATGTCCTCCACAACCTCACCGCCGGACTCAATTCTTATTTTTCGCAAAGCCCAGCCGCCGCCAACGCGCTTCTGATTGTCAGTTCCGCGCTGATCGATGCACTGGGGCTATTCCTATTGGGCCGTTGGTTATTCGGGGGCAGCGTTCGGCCGTTCCTGGGTCTGTTTCTGCTGATGGCCCTGCGCCAACTGATGCAGGCCATCTGCGCGCTTCCCCCGCCGCCCAACATGATCTGGCACTATCCCGGTTTCCCTTCGCTGCTGGTTACCTATCACGTGGCCAACGATTTTTTCTTCTCCGGGCACACGGCCATCGCAGTCTTTGGGGTCATCGAGCTGTCACGCTTGCACCGAGCCTGGCTCACCGCTGTCGCTGTACTGCTCGTGTTCTTCGAGGTTGCCACGGTCCTGATCCTGCGCGCGCATTACACTATGGACGTGTTCACAGGAATTGTGGCCGCGCTGTGGGTCGCGCACCTGGTAGAACGCATCTCTCCCCCGCTCGACCGTTTGCTGAACGGCAACAAGTAAGGCCATGGGCTGCCCAATCGAGGAAACTCTGGAGATTTCGGCGCACCGGCGCTAGAACGCATCGCCAAGACGCCAGGAGTCTGGCCTTGACCTGATAGCCGCGCTGGGAGACACTCCACTCATCGAGTGGTCCTCATACCTAGGCGCCAGGTGCGTTTCAGACTTCAAGATTCTCTAATTTATCCTGCGCGCGGAAAGGGATGTTGTGTCCACTCGCCGGCGCGCATTGATGTTCCTGCTCGAGTTATTTTTGCTATGGGTCATGCTGCCCGGTCACGGGCTGGCGGCGGCGCAGAGAACCGCGACACAGGCTCCCAATCTGGCGGGGCCGGGCGATGGAGCCCGGTTGACGGTGTATGTGCGGGATGAGAATGGCAACTCATTTGAAGGGCTTGCCACGGTAAACCTGCAGCATCTCACGACTCAGAATCTAGCATCCGGCGCCACGACGGGGGGCAGGGCGGTTTTCGATCAGCTTGGACCAGGGGAGTACACGGTGGTGGTCACTGCCCCCGGCTACGTGAGCGCCAGCGAGGGCGTGAACATCACGCTGCCCAACCAGCAAGAGCAGGTGTTCGTCACGCTGAAGCGTGACACTAATTCCGAGATGGCCTCTGCGCCGGCAGGCCCTCCGGTTCTTTCGCCCAAATTACAGAAACAACTTTCCAAAGTTATCGAGGCACTGCATGCGAACAAGCTGGACACAGCACAGAAGGAGCTCGACGCCGCTTATCGCCTCGGGCCGGCAAACCCTGAGGTGAACTACCTGCGGGGCTTGGTCGCGGATCGCCAGGGAAACGTGGCATCCGCGGAGGCCAGCTGGGAAAAGACTCTTTCGCTGGACCCTAAACACAGCCTGGCGCTTCTGGGCCTGGCCACGATTCTCGCGCGCCGCGGAGATTTTGCAGGTGCCAATACTTATTTGGAGCGTGTTCTGCAGAATGACCCGAATTCCTGGCACGCCCTCCAGTTGCTCTCGATTGTTTGCCTGCGACAAGGCGACTATCAGGCTGCGGTGAACCATGCCGAGCGTAGCATCGAGCTTGGCAAGAACCTTGCCAACAGCGCACGGCTTACGCTGGCAGCGGCACTCATCGCGCAGAATCAGCGCGACTCCGCCGAGGCGGCCTTGCAGGCCTTCCTGGCCGCGGGACCTCCCCAGGCGCAAGCGGAAATCGCCAATCGTATGCTCGAGAAATTGCGAACGGGAACATCGCCCGCAGAAACTGCGTCCACGGAAATTTCCGCGGCTTCCGCGGCCGGCACGAATCTCTCCGACCTGCCGCTCGTGAAACCAGACTTACCCAAATGGCTTCCCGCGAACGTCGATGACTCCGTGCCGCCTGTGGACGCTGGCGTCTCCTGCCCCATGCGGGAAATCCTGGACGGGGCGGCGGATCACGTTCAGGAATTGACCAGGAGTGTGGACCGCATCACGGCAACAGAAATCCTGAACCATCAGGTTGTAAATGAATGGGGTGTTCCCATTCGCGAGGAGAAGCGTTCCTTTGACTACGTTGTTTCCATTTCGAAAATTCGTGAGGGATATCTCGGCGTCCAGGAATATCGAAACGGCACACAGGATTTGAGTGTATTTCCTGACGCTATTGCCACGGTTGGACTTCCTGCCGCGGTTATGGTCTTTCATCGGTACTACCGCGGCGATTACGATATGAAGTGCGAAGGATTGGGCCGATGGAAGAGTGGGCTCGCCTGGCAGATTCATTTTGCTCAAAAGCCCGGCAAACGCAGCCAACTGCGGGGTTACCGCGCGGGAGTCAACGCGCCCTCTATTCCCATCGCCTTGAAAGGCCGCGCTTGGGTCGACAAGAACACCCTTCAAGTCGTGCGCGTCGAAACGGATCTCCAGGCCCCTATGCCAGAGATCAAATACTTCGCAGAGCATATGGATATTGAATACGGACCGGTGAGGTTCCAAAAACAAAATGAGACGATGTGGCTGCCCATGACGGCAGATATTTACTTTGAACTGCGCGGGCGCCGCATCCGCCGGAAAAATGTGTTTCAGAACTACCTGCTGTTTTCCGTGGACGAAAAGCAGGACATTTCTACCCCGAAAGACGCTGCGGCTTCGGAGAATGTCGCACCTGCTTCCGCGGGGCCCAGAAGACCCTAGGGCGGGAGACACCTGGCAGCTTACGTTTCGAATGAAGCCGGAATGTGGACGCCATTCCCGTGAATCCTGCCGCAGCCACGAAGACAGACGTCAGGCAGACCGTCCTCAGGGACAGTTTCCAAATCCTCCAAGCGATTCAGAAAAGCTTGCCGAAAGAGAAGCGGCCTCGTTAATCGGGATCGCAAGAACAGCGGTGTCTACTATTGCAAGCCCCAGAAGGTCGCGTCCGGCTGCAGCAATTCGAATCCCGCATCCCACGCTTCATGGCTGCGCCAGACGACTTCGGCCTCCGCCTTGCGCCCCGTTTCCTGCTGGATCAGTCGGACGCGTTTGTGTAGCGGAAGGTCTGCTCCCACGACTGCCATGCACCCGGAGTGGCTTACGTCCACAGTCACGGCGTTGGCCCGCTCCTTCGCGCCGCCCTGTTCCCATTCTACGAGCAGCTTGACGCGGGAGATGATGCGCTTGTGGCTTCGCAGTTTTTCCCAGCGTTCCTGCGAGGCGAGTGCTGAGGGACTTTTGCTGATCTTGGTGCTCATCGGTGACCTCACTGCGGAAGACTAACGGGGGCCGGAAGGTAGCAAACCAAATTAATGCCGCGAAATGCCGGGGTCAATAGTACTTTTTCGACTGTCCTCCTTTTGTCAATCGTCCCCGGCCAGCGACAATGGCGGGAGAAAGGCTACTGTCCTCCGGCGATCGGACCCTCAAACCTGGAGCCGAAATGAAGGCTCGGGACTCGGCTGAGAAATGAGTGCTTCCCCATAAGCAGAAGCCCCACCCGATGGGTGGGGCTTCTGAGAGATCCAAAGGCGAGCCGATAGCTCCACCTTCAGAAAAGGGTTTTACTTGACGATGTTCACGCTCAATGTGACTGTTTTTGCGGCGGAAACGCTGGCGCTGCGGGTAGAAACAGTGATTGTGAAGCTGCCAACAGGCGCGCCAGTGGGACTACCACTAGTGCTCCCGCTTCCACTTCCGCAGCCGGACCCACAGAGGGCCACTGCGATCAGGCAGAACGCAGCGAGGGATAGCTTCCATCCCTTCCGCCTTCCAAATGGAAGCAGAATTCCGGCCAGAGCAAACGTGGAAGTGACCGCCCACAAATTGTTCTTCCCGGAGTTTTTCGCCAAAGTGCCGCTGGTATTCAGGGTCAGTGTGACGTTTGATGGATGCACACCGTCCGGAGTTACTTGCGCCGGACTAAAGCTGCACGTCACATTTGTCGGCAGGGTCCCGCAAGTAAACTGTACGGCCTGCGAGAAACCGCCAAGCGGGAATACGCTGAGTGTTGCTGTTCCGGTCTGCCCGTCCTTGATGGTTAGAGCTGCTGGGGCACCCTGTACCGAATAGTCCATAATCGAGACAATTACTGGCGCCGAGCTGGAGTCAGAGGGCGTAAGAACCGCATCGCCGGCATAACTGGCGATGAGATTGTGCGGGCCTCCGGCCAGCGTGGTGACGATCAGCTGGGCCGTCAGGCCGAACGAGCCACCGCCAAAGTCCGTCGGATTGCCGAGCGGCGCTGTACCGATGGCCGTCGCACCGTCCAGGAACGTGACGGTTTGTCCGTTTGGTTGATGTCCAGCCACTGGAGTCACCACGGTTGCCGTGAGCGTCACCGTACCGCCCGCCAGGGCGGTCGGCACGTCGGCTAACAGGCTCGTTGTAGAAGGTGCGTTGTTGGCCACCGGCACATAGTAAATGCTGGAGGATGATCCATTCACGTTACTGTCGCCGCTGAAACTCAGCTTAAGTGAATGTGTACCAGGGGTCGTAAAAGTTACGGGAATGAAATAGGAGTCGCAGTAGGTTTGGCTGACCGGTCCCGACCCCAAAACGACGGGGCTGGTTCCTGTAATGTCGGTCACCGTCAATGTTCCACCGTACGGGGCGCACCAGTTGTTCACGAGTCCGATTTGTCCCGCCATCTGAACGGGAACGCCTATGACTGGGGTTCCGAGGGGGAAAAAATCCGCGAAGAAGGAATCCGCCTTGGTTACGGTGAAGTTGTAGCTTCCCTGGCTGCTGGCGAAGCTATTATCCCCGGGATAGCTGGCCTGCAGCTGATGCGAGCCCACGGTGAGCTTGGACGGCAGACACAAAGAGGGATCCGGGCCGGGGACGCAGCTCGGGAGAAACGCCACGGTGCTGGACTGGCTGGTTGGCGTATTTCCGCTTGCGAAAACAAACGACTTCTCGCCGTAGTTCAGTATGAGTTCGCTCGGATTGATTCCGAACGCACCCAACGTGCTGGCGGGCTGGCCATCTGCAAGCAAGCTCATCTGCCCGGTTGGATAACCTGAGCCGGATTTGCCTGCCACAACGATGGCCAAAGGAAACGGTTCGCCGTATTGCACGGAGAGGGGCACAGTTGTGAAGGAACCTCCGCCGATGCCTCCAACCAGCGTCTGGCTTGGCTCCGGCGTAACCGTCACCGCAACAGGGGTCGACACACTCGAATAGTAAGTGCCATCGCCGCTATATCGAGCTGTAACATTAAACGTTCCCCCCGGTACAGTCGTGGTGCTGAAAGTAACGTTGCTTGGTGAGCCCGTCTTCAACTGGGCAGTGCCTGCGTCGAGCACATTTCCGTTCGCATCGGTCGCCTGCAATGTTACGAGCCCCGTTGCGGACTTGCATGCACCCGAGACGCTGCACTTCACGGTGCTCGTGAATGTGATGGGTGCGCCGTGCACCACAGGCAAGGTTTGACTGCCACCAAGCGCGAGAGTCGTCGCCGAACCTAGTGCGTTGGCCGCAGTCTGCCAGCTATTGACGAGAGCATTTCCATCGAACGAGCCCAAGCCTGTCGCAAGATCGTAACCAGTTCCCGCGGAATATCCGACTGTGTATTGCCCGCTGGCATCTGGAACCTTGTTGTCGCCCTTGGTCACGTCGTGATACACGCCGGGAACTGCCGCCAAACGGTAGAACACGTAGTTGGCTATTCCCTGCGGCTGGCCTCCCATTTTCTGGTTGACCAGCGCCATGATGCCCGCCGCCGATGGGCTTGACGCCGAAGTGCCGCCGAACACGTAGAAATATTGCCCTCCGCCGCAGGAGCCAAACAGGCAAAGCAGGTACCCGTCATGGACAGCGGCCGTGAGCGAGAAATCAGGCACATCGCGCTTGCCGTCAGTGGGAACGCCGGGCGCAACTTGCCAGTTGGGCTTGGCATGGATCGTGCTCACGCCACCTCCGCCGCCTAGCAACAGAACACCATTGGGATCGTTGGAGCTTTCATTCCACGCCATTTCGGGGATGTAGCCCAAGGCCGATAGGCCCGTTGTGGGATCCGCAATGGGATTCCAATAGGCTGCTGGGTTAGCTGTGTCGTCAAACATCGTTCCACCAACGGCAACGTTATATGGCGTTGACGCGAGTCCATTCACTGCGACGCCTGTTGCGTACGTGCCCCCGCTCGGGTCGCATCCGGCTCCGCCACTGTCTCCGGAAGAAACGAATGAAGTGATCCCCTGTGCCGCTGCTTGTTGCCAAAGCGAATTGTAGAAGGCAGTCCCCACGGCTCCCATGGTCTGCTCGCAGGATCCATAACTCGTGCTCATTACAGGAGCCAGATTGTGATCCACGATGTAAGCAGCGGACGCATCAACGCCGTCCGCAAAATTGCTCTGCGACACCACAAACTTGATGGTTGCCATCGGCGCCAGGGCTCCCGACCAGGTCACGTCCAGCACGGCTTCGGGCAGATCAGACGTTTGATTGGGATCATCCCCGTTGACGATCACCACCGGGTCGTTTGCCGGCAGCCCCAGTTGCGTCCGGAAGTCGCGAACGTCTTGCACGTTAATGTTGCTGCGCCCAACGATGGCGATGGTCTGGCCCGTTCCATCAATTCCCGCGTCATAGAGAGGCTGGAGGTTGTAAATCTTCGCGAAGTCCGCGGGCGTCAGGTAATGCCCCCCTCCCGATTCGAACTTGCCGGTGCTCTTGTTGAAGTGCACCTTGCCGCCCGCAACAACCTCGGACATGCGCGGATCGCTATGCAGGCGCACGATGCCCTTCACCACCGGCGTGAGCGCTGCCGGAATCTGGATGTCGGATGAATTGGAAACAAAACTCTTGCCCTTGTATGCGTAGGTATGCATCTCCGTTGAAAAGGCAGCCTGCACTTGCGTCACAGTGCCGCTGAAGATGATAAAACGGCGGCTCTGCGAAACTTCGTGAACCGTCAGTCCCTGCGTCTGGAGCCACTGCTGGACCTGTGCCGCATCAGCATCGCTGACCCCGAACCGCTGCCCGAATTGGCCAGGCGTAAGCCACTTGTGGAAGAGCGGCGACGATGGATCGTGCTGCGCGTCGACCAGCTTTTCAGCCTCCGCTTCCTGCTCTGGCGAAGGCAACAGGAGCAGCACCATCCTGCCCAGGTTCTGTCCCCCCGTCACGCGTCCGGTTTCCAAACTCCCAGCGATTAAAGGTGAAGTCGTGCCCTGCACGGCTACACGCTCTTCGTTCTTGATGGCGCCCACAATGCGCGTCTGAGAGTCCGCCGGTTGGGCGAAAGTCAGGCTCAACAACAATCCTGCGATTCCAGCGATGCTTCTAAAACAATTCTTGTAACTCAAGGGATGAATCCTCCTGAAGAAATTAACTTATTTGCAATCAATATCTGCGACTAACCTTTATGAAAATGCCGGAGATCCCTTTGGACAGAAAACCAGCCGGCCGTACCTGATGAATGAGCGGCCCTTCGTACTACCCACATGTGCCGAGACCTGGACAGGAGGGTTTTCTTGCTTGAAAGAAAACGTTATAGAGTTCTTAGTAAACCGGAGTCAATCTACCGATGGAATCTAATGCATGGGGACATGCACGGCAGTAAACCGCGAAACCGCGCGTACCTTGATGGCCACAAGGACGTCGTGCCAGGACTTCAAGATACGCATGATGCCAAATCACCTTTGAAATTCACGTTTCGACATGAAACAGTTTCGGGAAAATATCATGCAGTGGTGTGGTTAAACAATACAGGTCTTTACGGAGAACGCCGACGCAGTGATGCGCAGTCGCCGCAGGTGCAACTGCGGCTGATGAAAAACAAAAAAGCCGCCCTGAGTGATCAGGGCGGCTTTTTCTAATTTAATCCCGGCGACGACCTACGTTCCCACACAGTTGCCCGTGCAGTATCATCGGCCCGGCGAGGCTTAACTTCCGTGTTCGGGATGGGAACGGGTGTGACCCTCGCGGTATGATCACCAGGAAACTGGAAACTCGCGTACGGATTCCCATGCTCATCCCGAGCAAAAGGATCGCGAGTGCGACAACAGAAGGCGGCTGGCATTACAAGTTCGACTTCAGGTCGAACAACACTGTGCAGAAATGGCGTTCTTTGTTGGTCATGACTCTTTCGAGCCATTCTGCTTCTTCCTCAAAGACGGTTTGAGAAAGTTTTATGATTAAGCCGAACGGGCGATTAGTACTGGTCAGCTTCACGCATTACTGCGCTTCCACCTCCAGCCTATCAAAGTCGTAGTCTTCGACTGCCCTTCTTAGGTCTTAAACCTTGGGAGAACTTATCTTAGGGCGAGCTTCTTGCTTAGATGCATTCAGCAATTATCTCTTCCAGACTTCGCTACCGAGCGATGCCCCTGGCGGGACAGCTCGTACACAAGAGGTCTGTTCATCCCGGTCCTCTCGTACTAGGGACAACTCCCTTCAATTCTCCTGCGCCCACACCAGATAGGGACCGAACTGTCTCGCGACGTTCTGAACCCAGCTCACGTACCGCTTTAATAGGCGAACAGCCTAACCCTTGGGACCTTCTACAGCCCCAGGATGCGATGAGCC
>JABCZR010000007.1 GCA_013289585.1 Acidobacteriota bacterium
AGACGCTCTCAGAACAGAATTGTTAACAGCCAGGCCGCAACGAAATACGCGACCAAGTGTCAACTCCTGATTTGTCGCATAAACGGACGTATAAAGTATTACTTGTCCGGTTTCCGCGTTTACCAGGCACTGAGCATCAAGTACGTGATTCGGGGCCAAACTGCACGCCAAATCTGATGCTGATATGCTAAGCACTTACCATGCAGAACGTGAAAGTCACATCCAAAGGCGAGAAAGGCCCCGTACCAGCGCGCCTGTTCATGCTCTTTGCGCGAAAATCACCGATGGCCGTTATTTTTCGACGTGGCCCCTCCAAGTGGGTACAACTCATCAAGTGGGACACGAAGTCGGACACTTTTGAGCCAGGCCAATGGTTTAATGGCCGAATTTACGAGAAACGATCTGACCTTTCGCCTGACGGCTCATTGCTTATCTATTTTGCGCAGAAAATTTCGGCGCGCAGCAAAAAAGACCAGGAGTACACCTACGCATGGACGGCGATCAGCAGGCCTCCCTATCTGACAGCGCTGGCGCTGTGGCCTAAAGGAGATTGCTGGCACGGGGGTGGTTCTTTCAAGAATGGCAGAGTAGTTCTTTTGAACCACAAGCCCGAAGTCGCAACACCACACAAGAAGCATAAGCCACATCGGCTGTTGGTAATTCCGAATCCGCAAGCGCACGGTGAAGATGATCCAATCTTCTCGCAACGCCTGGAGCGCGATGGGTGGCAATTGAAAGAAACGTGGCAAGTCGAGAATCGTGGATACCCGAAGATGTTTCACACGATTCAACCGGAGGTACGTCAGAAGGCTAATCCGAGCCGCACGCACGTAATCCAGTTGACGCGGTCCATCGAGTGTCACGACTACGCGGAGGATTTTGCTCTTCGAAGCGCGAAGCAATTTCATGTCGCGAACATTGCGAGGGCCAGCTGGGTAGATTGGGACCAGCAAGGCCGATTGGTCTTCGCACAGGATGGGAAGATATTTGCAGCCTCCATCAAGAGTGACAGCGATCTTGTTGAAAAGCTGCTCGTCGATCTGAATGCGTCGAAACCTAAGCCACTGCCTTCTCCTGAATGGGCAACGAAATGGTGACGCGCACCACTGGCTCCTGATAAGTCGCCTTACCGGACATTGAGGATTGGGCCAATTCCACTCCGGTTTGCGCGTTTACAAGGTACTGACCAGGCTGTGGAATGGGACCGTCTAGCGCTTGCACATCCAAATATTGCCCACACGCTTCAACCGGAATTTTATGGGATTGGCAACTCCCTCTACTCTTATCGTTCCTCGGAACTGAGTTGAATCAAGCATCCCTTCTATTCTGACGAGCTGTGTTTTGACAATTTCCTTTTCAGAGGGATGTTCGATGAGGTGCTGCACCCAGCTTCCTTCTACCGTTAACTTCCCGTCAGAAATCTTCCCGGACATACTTATGCCGTCCTCATTTGGCTCGCCTTGATAAATATAGAGCCGTGCATCAATGGCATGGTCATGGAGCTGATGAAGCGCCAGCTCATATCCAACGACATCGCCTGCTTCTTTGGAGAAAAACGCATTTGAATAAATTTGCATGTGAGCGGTCCGAGAACATTCATCCTCGGATGCGTTAGGATTTGCGCTAAGACAAGCCCACGGGGTTAAGCCGACCAACAACGCGAGGGTAACGCGAACTCCACTGCGAAATCTCATGTTCCAAAATCCTAGCACAGCTCTTTAGGGCAGACGTGAAGACGCCAACTCCTGGTAAGTCGCGTTACCGGACAATGAGAATTGCCTGATCGGCAAGTCCAGTCCGAGGACTTCCGATTAGTGCGTTAATCAGGCACTTGCCAGCCAGTCTCCCTCAATTTTAATTATCAATGGTCGAGGCAGGGTATCCGAAAACTCAAGGTGACAGAAAAATTGGTTGGCTTGCCTCCAGAGGAAACTGTGAATCTCCATGTGCGAACAGTTTCCACTGCCAGCTTATCGAGAAGTTCATCCAGCGATTTCGTGATTCGGACATCCGTGACGCTTCCATCTGGGTTTACAAGGATGGAGAGGTAAAGCTGTCCGCGACGCCGTTCGGCTCTCGCAGTCTCAGGGTAAGGAGGTAATGGCTGAGATACCTTGCCAATAATCTTCAAATCGCCGTCCTTTTCATGTTCCGTAGGCACGATGGTTACAACTATTTCACCCACGTCACTCCCTTTGCCCTCGGGACACGCCTTGGTCATGCTGTATGTCATTTCGGCTTTGGTAGACGCGGGGGCCTTCCGAGGAGGTTCAAACTGCCACTTTTTCGCCGCATCCACAGATGACTGTAAGAGCTGCGAAGGACCGCTAAGCGGGCGAACATCTGTCACTTTTCCACGCGCATCGACTGTCAGGCACAGAACTACCGTTCCTTCGATGTTGTTCTTCTCTGCCTCCTCGGTATAAGTTCCAGGAAGCGTCTTTGTAGTTGGCTTTAGGATTTCACTAGTAGCGCATTCGTTCTGCCGAGAATTTGTATTCTGGGAGTGGGCGGTCTGTGGGGCTAAGAGATTGAAACCATAGGCGGCAAACGTAACCCAAAGAACAGCCCGGATAGATGTCCGTGGAAGACTGGGCAGCATGTAGGTCCCTTTTGAAAACTCTACACCTGTCGCCGTCTTCCGGGTCAAGTCCCGGTAAGTCGCCTTACCGGACATATAAAGTATTACTTTACTTGATTGCTCGTTAATCAGGAGTTGGCGTTCTCCATCAGCAACTGGATCAGTGTCTTTTCACTCGCCTTGAGCGCGACAGAGGGTTAATCTTTCGTGACATGGACAATGGTGTGTTGCCGATTAAAGAGAACTAGCCAGTTCCTCCATGCTGGAAGCTATTTAGCCTGAAGCGGTGATTCTTAGCGGATCTAGTGCGAAGTCACTTCATTTCTTTCAGCTTTTTGAGCATTTCGACGGCATTTTGGTTCTTAGGATCGAGTTGCAGGGACTTCTCATAGTTCTGGATAGCCTTTCCCTTCTGACCAGCTTTCAAGTACGCTTCGCCGAGGCTGTCGTAGACGTTGCCGGATTGCGGGTATTCGAGCACATTTCGCTGGAAAACTGCAATTGCGTCGGGGGTCTTGCCAGCGGAAAGCAGCATGTACCCAAGCCGGTTGAGTGTGGCTTCATCCACCTTTTGCGCCAGGGAATTCGTTTTCTTCAGTTCTTCATAGTGCTGGAGAGCCGCCGGTGAACCCTTCACCTCTGCAATTAGAAACAACGTCGTCATCGTGTCACTTCCGGTCTTGTAGTTCCAAGCGTATTCCCTAGCCACACTGCGGAGCAGCAAATCGCCGACAGCGATGCCGTTGTCAGAATTGGCCATTATGACGAGGCCCTTGCCGCTCTCGGTGTTCATAGTGAGCAGCGCTTGAAAGCCTTCGTCCGCTCCGTTGTGCCCAAACTGCCCGGGATTCTGCTTGTCGAGGAAGAAGCCGAGCCCCGCCTCTTCCAGCACAGGAGTGAGCATTTCGTTCGTGATCTTCTGAGATAAGACACGGTTCGACTTGCCATTCTTCGAGAGAGCGATCTCGATGGCGAAGTGGGCGAGGTCCGTGGGGGTTGTCCACAGCCCCGCAGCGGCCATTTCCGGATAGATGTGCCATTTCTTGTGGACTTCCCTACCATCGCTATACGTTCCACCGGCCGTGACAGAGGCGCGGTTTGGAGGGAGCGGTTGTTCATAGCTGCTATCGGCCATACCAATTTTGTCGAGCACGGTTTCGCGGAGGAGAGCAGGAAATGGCATGCCACTCACATCCATCATCAGAAGTTGTTCGATTGTGACGCCGCCACCCGAATATCGGAGTTTTGTGCCAGGCACGAAATCCACGCGAACGGGGGCGGTGTTGGTAGGTTTCTCGCCGTTAAGGATCTGAACAAGGGTTGGGAGCGGAGCATCGGCGTCATAGCCGGGGAAGCCGTGAACTGTGAGACCCCCTGTGTGGGACATCAAACGCCGCAGCGTCACCTTTTCAGATTGTGTGAATTCATTTTCCGGCACTTTCCAAGTCTTGAGTTTGTCGTTCACATTTTCGTCCAGAGCAAGCTTTCCCTGTTCGACCATGTAGAGAGCTGCTGTGGCTGCGACCGGCTTGCTGATCGAACCCGCCTGGAAAAGTGTCTTGGGCGTGACGGGCACTTTGGAGTCAGCCGCGGTTACGCCATAACCCTTGGCCCAAATGACCTGGAAGTTGTCGATGACCGCGATGCTGAGGCCGGGAACTTTGAACTTCTCCATCAAATCCTGCAAAGAAAGCCTAATCAGGGGTTTGTCTTCGCCCTGCAGAATAACTGCGGTGTTCTCCTCAATTTGCCGGATGCGTTCGGCATTGCCAGACATGGGGGTCGATTGTGGTCTGGCGGCGGACGCCATACATGCGGTAAGGGCAACGGCAAACCCAAAACCGGTAGTCGATTTCGTGAACAGCATTGAAGGAAATTCCTTTCGGCCCGGACGCGGAAATGATACACGCCTATACGCTTTGCTGGACGACGAAGTTCCCCGGTTGGCCAACTGACCGCTGAGGGTGTGGATTTTGGACTATTGGCACTTGATGTACGATAACGGCGGCGGTCTCAATGGGTCGACGCAACACTCAGCTCGAACCCACCTTGCATTGAAAACAAGAGCTAAAATCGCTGGCTAGGTTGGATCAGCCGGAACACTACCCTGGTTAGGTTTTGGCCGAGTACAGCCAAACAGATGGGTTCTTCCGGGGAAGCATTGTCGAATCAACGCATTGGATGGTGTTGCAGCGACCGGTTGAGCTGGCAGCGTTAATCAGGACTTGGACCATCATTCCAAGCCGTATCAAATTCGCTCGAGTAATCTTATGTGCCTATCGTCCCTATGAGCGTCAAGGCACCGGTGGCAGCATCGATGCTGTACATGGAGACGTCGTTCGAGCCGGAATTCGTCACATAGGCGAACTTGCCGGACGGATGGATGGCTATCGAGGTAGGATTCGATCCCGCAGCTATCATTCCTGTGGACGTTAGGGCTCCTGTGGTCGCGTTGATGGTGTACATCGAGACATCGTTCGACTGGAAATTCGTCACATAGGCAAACTTGCCGGTGGGGTCCACGGCCACGGATAAAGGAATTGTTCCTGCAGCTATCGACCCTATAGACGTCAAGATCCCCGTGGTGGCGTTGATGCTGTACATCGATACGTCGTTCGAGCCGGAATTCACGACATAGGCGAACGTACCGGTAGGATCCACGACTATGGAGATGGGGGCCGGTTCTGCGTTTATTGTTCCTGCTGCTACAGTTCCAATGGACGTTAAGGCGCCGGTCGTGGCGTTGATGGTGAACATCGATACGTTGCCAGCCGATCCAGGAGTGCCGCTCGCAGTCGCGAGATAAGCGAACTTGCCAGATGGATGCACGGTCACCGAGACGGCAAAGCCGTCTACTGGGATCATTCCTGTGGACGTTAAGGCGCCGGTCGTGGCGTTGATGGTGTACATCGCGACGCTGTTTGGCTCACCGGCCCCATTCGGCACGTAAGCGAACTTGCCGGATGGATCCACGGCCACCGACTCGGGAACGCACAATCCCTGGCAATTCCCCATTATCGATCCTGTGGACGTTAACGCCCCAGTTGTGGCGTTGATGGTGTACGACACGACGCTGCCATCATTGCTAAAATCATCCCCCGCATTTGCCACGTAGGCGAACTTGCCAAACGGATCTACGGTCACCGATTCGGCGGTGTAATCTAGAGAGGACACCGGCGGTCCTATGGGCGCTAGGGCGCCGGTGGCGGGGTTGATCGTGTACATGGACACGTAGCCAACAACGCCACCATTGCAGCCCGCATTCGCCACATAGGCGAACTTTCCGGCAGAATCCACAGCGATCGACTGCGGAGCAACTCCTCCTGGCGTTGTGGTGAAGGTCAAGGAGTTCGAGCTACCACCGCCGGGTGGAGGATTGAAGACTGTGACCGCCGCTGTCCCTGCTGCGGCAATGTCACTCGCCGGAACCTGAGCGGTGAGTATTGTCCCCAAGCTATTGCTATCAAGAGTGGTCGGCAGGTCGGTGCCGTTCCAGCGCACGACTGAGCTGGGCACAAAATTGCCCCCACTTATAGTAAACTGATTATTTACTGAATCAACGAACTGTTCTCCTGCGGGGACGCAGTTTGGATAGAAAGAATTGATCGTCGGGACGGGGTTAGGGCCGCCGCTGGTGATGGTGAAGTTTATCGGATTGGAGGTGCCACCGCCGGACGCGGGGTTGGTCACTGTCACGGCCAGCGTGCCGGTTGAGGCGATGCTGGAAGCAACGATGGCCGCAGTCAACTGCGTGGAGTTGACGAACGTGGTGGCGGGCGCTGCCCCGCCGAAGTTGACCATTGAAGCAGCGACGAAATTGGTCCCATTGATCGTGAGCGTGAAAGCCGCACCACCGGCCGCGGCAGTGTTCGGCGAAATTGTGGTGATCGTCGGAGTGGGTGACGGGGACTGATTGTTGACTGACTGGCCCGTGCCTCCTCCGCATCCCCACACGCCGATCACCGTGGCGATAACGAGTGCAAAGGCTCCCAAATGAAATCTCACGTTCGTGAATGATCTAAGTAGCTCGAGTGTGCGCGAATTTTGCATCGTCAACCTCAATGCCGCGATCGCGATAGCACCAGAAAAGTCATCAAGGGCGTCATTAAACGATCAGACTGAGAATCCGCCCAAAGTAGATCGCAGAGTGTCCTTTCTCGGCATCGCGCCGCCAAAACTGCCGCGGACTGGCATGAGGCGCAATGGTGGGGGCATGGTCTGTGGATGTTTTTGTTCTGATCGTGCAGCTCTTTGAATTCAGGGGGGTTGCGGCAATCTCGTAAGTAGTCCGGCCGATATTCCTTCCGCCCACTCTTTAGTGGTAAACTGCCGCCACGCTCGAAACCTTCCTATGGCACTTACCGCCCGAACACGCGGGGCCCGCTTCGGCGACTTCGAGGTGGACTTGCGTTCGGGCGAGTTGCGCAAGCACGGCATCCGCCTGAAGCTTCAGGATCAACCTTTCCAGGTGCTCGCCCACTTGCTGGAACATCCCGGTGAAGTGGTTACACGCGAGGAACTCCGTCAGAAGCTCTGGCCTGCGGACACTTTCGTTGACTTCGATACCGGTCTGAACAGCGCCATCAAGAAGCTGCGCGATGCGCTGGGCGATTCAGCCGAGGAACCCCGCTACATCGAGACTCTGCCCCGCCGCGGCTACCGCTTCATCGCTCACGTGGAAAACGGCGACCTGCCTGCTGCGGTTTCCATCGAAAAACGACACGCGACGGTTCCCCCGGTCGCGCCAAGGTCTGAACCTCCGAAGAAACGCCGCTTCATCGTGGCGGCTGCCGTCGCAGCCTTCGTCGTAGTTGCCGCCCTTGTGACCTGGCGCGTCTTCTTCGCCCGGCCGGCGCTGACCGGGAGCGATGTCATTCTCCTGGCGAGTTTTGTCAACAAGGCTGGCGACCCCGTCTTCGACAATCTGGATAAGGCGCTCGAAGTCAAGCTCGCCGAGTCGCCTTTCTTGAGCCTCCTGCCGGAGGCGGCGGTCCGCCAAACGTTGCGCTCGATGCGTCATGAACCCGATGAGCGTGTTACGCAGGAACTCGGTATCGAAATCTGCAAACGGCAGGGTTTGAAGGCCGTCGTAGTCCCCGAGATTGACGCGATCGGGAGCTACTACCTGATCACTCTGGAAGCAATCGATGCGCAGAGCGGAAAACAAATCGCGCGGCAGCAGCAGGAAACAGACAACAAAGACAAAGTCGTGGCCGCCCTGGGAAAAGCGGCTTCGCAGTTGCGGCGGCAATTGGGCGAAAGCCTCAGTTCTCTGCAAAAGTACAATGCGCCGCTTGCTCTTGCCACGACCAGCTCCCTCGAGGCGTTGCAAGCCTACCGGACGGGCGTGCAGCGGAATCATTCGGGGAAGATCCGCGAGTCCATTCCCTTCTTTGAACGGGCCGTCGAGCTGGACCCGCAGTTCTGTTCTGCGTACATCATGCTCGGCAGTTCCTATCACGGAATCGGCGAAGACGAGGCTTCGCGGAAGAATTTCGCCCGGGCCTTTGAACTAAAAGATAAACATCTTACGCAAGAAGAGAATTTTCTGGTTACCGCTACTTACTACTGGAACATAACGGGTAACCTCGAGAAGGAAAATGCCGTACTCACGTTGTATCAGCAAGTGTATCCGCGCAGCGTCAATGCCGCGAATTTATTGGGAATCAACTACGCGCTGCTGGGGAGAAAGGAAGAGGCGCTGCAGGAGTTCAACTGGACCATCGACCATTCCCCGGAACCCTCCGCCTTCGCTTACTCCAATAAGAGCCAAGCGCTCATGTCGCTCGGCCGGTTTGACGAGGCCAAGGCAATACTCAATCAATGGCAGCAGAAAGGCTCGCTCTTCTCCTATCAGACGGACATGCTCTACCGTATCGCCTTCATCCAGAACGATACCGCCACGATGGACCGGATTGCCCGGGAGGCTGCGCCCGATGATACCGGCTGGCTCCAATTGCAGATGCAGTTCGCCTATCTACGCGGAGACATCAAGAAGTTCCGCTCACTCAGCGAAACCGAGGTGAACCTCGAGACACGCGGCGGCCAGGCGCAAGACGCCGCGGACGATCTTGCTGCGCGCGCCCAGCTCGAATCGTTACTCGGAAACTACGGCTTGGCTCGCAGCCTCTGTCGCCATTCCGTGGCGGGGGACACCGACGGCGCTACCGAGCTGTGGCGCTGTGCCGAAGCATTCGCAGACGGCGGCGATTTCACCCGCGCGGAAGCACTGGCGGCGAAACTCAACCGCATTGCTCCCGAAAACACCATCGAACAGAAAGTTCATCTGCCGCTGATTCATTCCATCGTGGATCGCCAGCGAGGAAACCCCTCGGAAGCCGCCGATTTGTTGCTCCAACCCGAACTTTACAAACACACGCTGGACGTTCCATATCGTCTCGGGCAGGCCTACTTGGCGTCAAACGAGCCGGCTAAGGCGGCCGCGCAGTTCCGAATGGTCCTCGATGCCCGCGACGCGGGCTGGTGGCAAGTGTACGCCCCTCTCGCCCAACTTGGCCTCGCGCGTGCCTATGCCGCGGAAGGGGATCGTGAGAAAAACCGTAAAGCCTACGAGGATTTTTTCGCTACGTGGAAAGAAGCAGACCCGGACATCCCCATCCTCAAGCAAGCCAAGGCCGAATACGCCAAGCTGCAGTGATTTCTGGTTGAGTTCGGTTGCTGCGCCTGGCGAATTTTGCATTTTCCCCCAATGAATCTAACTTGCCTGGTAAGTCGTGCCGGACATGTGGTTTTGAAGCCTTCACGGGCCGGGTTCAATTCCGATCTTGTCGTTTACTGCCTCTCTCAATCGCTGTTTGCATCCGAGATACTTTTCCGTGGTCTGAACCGAGACGTGGCCCAGCAGAAACTGGATCTGTTCCAGCTCGCCCCCGGCGCTGTGGCAGAGACGAGCACACGACCTTCGAAGGTCATGGGGCGCGAGTCTTACGATTCCAACCTGGCCTGCGTACTGCTTGACGACGTGCCACACCACCTTTTCGGTCATTTCCGTGCCCCAAGTCGTTCCCGTCCTGCAGACGCAGCGAAATAGGCGCCCGTTCGCGACGCTCGACGCTGCGAGCCAATCATCGACGGTTTGTTTGACCCACAACGGCACTGGTATGGTTCGAACGTGACCAGCTTTTCCTATCAGATCGACGATGGCCCAGTGATCCTCGCGACGTTGGAAGTGGTCAACCGTGAGTTCCGTCAGTTCGCGACGCCGCAGGCCACACCCCAATAGCAAAGCAAGGATCGCGCGGTCGCGCTTACCCTTCAATGTAACAGGATCAGGGAGTTGCCAAAGCGTTCGAGCTTCCTCGGCCGTCAGCCAGTTCCCGAGGCGGCACCCGAGCTTCTTGGCGCCCTTCACGCGACGGATACCCGCGGCCAGGTCCGGGCTCAGGAGTCCGGTATCTGCTGCTTCATAGGCGAGTCGTCGGACCGCTGCCAGCCTGACGTTTATGGTCCCTGCAGCCAGATGCCGATCTTCGAGATGAAGCCGATAACGGAGAACGACCGCTTTGTTAAAAGAAAGTCGCGGTGTGGAGCAATACCAGGCAACAAACTCGTCGATTGAATGCCGATAACTTCGCTGCGATTCGAACGATCTCAAGCTTACGATTACAGCGATCTTGGCTTGCTCCAGATCGGGAAGGCCGAGCTTCGTTTTCAGTCGGTTATGCCTGCTCTTGAGCTTGCGCTTCATGGTTAGCCGCCTCCCGACGACTAGCCATATCAGACTCCCCTTTTGGCAGCTCTCTGTCCGAGTGCCCAATTAAGGTCTCTGTGCGAAACCTAAGTGATTGCAATACCACGTCTTAGGTTTTAATTTACATCGTTCGCAACGAGGACACCGGGGGGGCGAATTTCCTCTCGTCGACCGAAATACTTTCATGCTTTCAATCGCTTACTATGCGAGATCTAGCACGCCGCATTCATCGAAACCTTCTATTTCGAGGCTCCCATCGCTGCCAAGCGATTTTGCGCCAGTCGGTAGGACGAGCCCGATACTTGCGACGGTTTTTTGGGCTTCTTCACTTGATTGTAATCTGATGTGGCGACTTCGCGTTCGTCATATTGTTCGGCAATCCGCCCGAACCCGTACCAATAGTTGGATTCCGGCTCGTCCAGGTTCAATAGATCCATGGCCTGAATCAGAATTTCCCGTGCTTCCTTTGTCTTGCCCATTTCGGCATACAGGCATCCCAGCGTGTGTAGAGCGGGTGCGTTGTTGTTCTGTGCGACTTGGGAGCTTTTGGTCGCGGCTTCTAGATCATCCTGACTCACCTTGCCTGTAAAAAGGGAGTTCCAAGCAACGCTGTTCATGTCGGAACCCTCCGCTTTCCCCGCATCCATCAGTTGCCGGCCCAGTTCGTGCGCCTTAGCGTAGTCCTCTCGCGCTGCCGCTGTATAAATGAAAGCCCGCCTCACATCGGTATCATCGGGCAACCGCTTGGTCATTTCCTGTGCCAGTGCATCCGCTTCCGTAAACCGCCCAAGGCCACGCAGCGCGGTCTCATCGTCAAAAAACAACCGTTTCGAATCCCGGTATTGTTTTGCGAGTTCAGCCGCCAGCACATGCAGCTTCTCGTATTCCTCGAGGTTGTTATAGGCGCTTAATAGCCCGATTCCCAGATTCAGTTTGCCCGAATCGTCTTTTGCGGCGCTTCTCCCAGTTTCCAGGATATTCACTGCTTCGCGCGCCGTCTCTTTCGTTTGCGTGAGGATGGCCGCTGCCGCGTATTTCATTTGTTCCCCGTCCGCCTCTTTTCCCTTCGTCCACATGCGCGGAAACGCAAACCCCGCAAGCGGATCGTCCCCTCCGGCCAAGTGCTCTTCATCGCGAACCCAGTCCAGCAGAACCCGTGCACCGGCCGTATTCCCAGCCTGCAAGCGATCCAGAATTTCCAGTCCGATTGAATTCGGCTTTTCTGCACCATCAAGGATCTTGTATTTGCCGTCCTCCTTGATCACCCACATGGTGATCTTGTTTGCGCCAGCAGGCCGGAGCGTGACCCTGTACCCCGTAGTGTCATCGCCTTCCGTTTGCACTTGCATCGCTGGCATGACCACATCCAGCATGATGTCCGCCGGAAATCCTGTTTTCGACAGAGCGCTGCGGATCACGCGTCCAGCCTTCAGCGTCCTTTCGATGTCCTCAGGGCTTGAATTCCGGATAACTCTCTGCGCGTTCCGGCTGTAGATTGCGCTCATCTTCTCCACTGTGATCTGGGGATCCAGTGTGATCAAAAACATCCTTGTGACCACGCCTGCCGGGCTGTCCTCAATTTTGATCTGCTCGTGTGGCAATGCTTTGCGTAGCATCAAGGCGAGTGCCATCGTCTTCGAAGCGTTGTTTCCGGAAGCTCCCGCGGCCATGAGTTCGGCCGCCGCCGGGTACTTCCGTGCCCGCATCAGCATTTCTCCTGCGCTCTTCAATACTGACTTCAGGTCATTTTCATTTCCGGTTCGTTTTCGTGCTTCCGTCATGCCAGCTTCTGTCCCGTTCAGGGCGGTATCGCAGGCCACAATCACCCCGTTCAGCTGCGGATTTAGGCCTTCCGCATTTTTCTTCGCGGCTGCAAAATCCCCCGCGTAAAAAAGAGCAAACGCCGGATTGTTCTTCAATCCGATTTTGGCCAGCTGCTCTTCCGTCAGGCTTTGATATTCCGCAGCCGCCTCCTTCATCTTGGCTCCCGGGCCGTAGCGTTCGCCCTCATCGTTGTATTCCAATAGAATTGCGAGATTCCCCACGATCTCTTTATCCTCGGGATCGAGTTTCTTTGCCGCACGAAACGCCGCTTCCGCTCCGGCAAAGTCGCTCCCGCGTCGGTACTGTCGTCCAACCAGATCGTATTCAAGAATCTCAGCCAGCGTCTTCTGGGCTAGGGCGGACAAAGGTTCGAGCTTTACAGCCGTGCGGGCCTCTTCCCGTGCCGCCTCCCCCATTCCAGCCGAAAGAAGTATTTTCGCCCTTTGCAGGTGATGTACGGCCTCTTTAGGGTGCCGCGCGATGAAAACGTGGCTGGCCTGAAACGCCTCCCGCATTTTTCCCTGGCTCATCAGCGTCTGAGTCGTCGGTTCGAAATAAACGAGAATGGCCGGGCCCTCGCGTAAAGAAACAACTTTTTCTCGTAGTTCTTTGGCTTCCTCGGCCGTGAGCCGCCGCTTCACCGTGTCAAACTGCAGGACAGCCTTCACCGACCCATCCCCCTCCATTGAAAAGTCTTCTGTCAAAATGGCCGGGCCTAATGCCATCTTTACGCGTGGGGGCAACGGTTTTGCTTGGAAGCCCAGAGGCGGGAAGAATCTGTACTGCCATTCGTTTACAAAGGCCTCTGGCAATTGGTAATCGGCTGTGCGAGGTTTTTTAGGATTGTCCGTTGTGGCATCCGCGCTCTTTTCAGCTTCCTTCTCGCGCTGCTGCAATTCATTGGGAAGCCTGTAAAAAAGGCTTTCCAGACGGATGGCCGCGCTGGCGCTGTCTAAACCCGTGTACCCTCGCTTGGCCTCGCTGGCCTCGATGACGAGTTGCAATTGTTTCGACAAATCAGCCGGATCCGACCGATTGAATCGCCCTAGTTTCTCCGAGAGGTACTCATTGCCAATATAGTCTTTGAGATCCTTCCTGCTGTCCTTATCGTCGGCATCCGCGTAGGCGGATCGGAATCCGGATTCGAACACGCCGTGTGGCTCGGTTGTTTCGACCACCCGAGCCGGACCGTTCTCAGCCAAGTAAAATTCCCTCTTTTCCACCACTCGATTGTCTCGCGAGGAAGCTTCAGGTATTGCTACCAGCTCTGAGCTCTCAGCTCGCGCGATTAGTGCGAGTCGTCCCTGATCGGATTGGGGCAGCTGCCCAAGCCGTGCATATTCATCGGTCGGATCGATCCATAGATCCTGATTGCCCGGCACATACACGATGGCATGATCGAACAGACCCATCCCCGGGAGCTCGGCCTCGGCGTCGTGCCTCTGCCCTGCATTCAGAAGGGCAACAAACGAAGGAATTCCAGCAGCCCGCAGCATTGCCACCGCCAGCGTGGCCTTGTCCTTGCAGTCCCCGTATTTGTGCCGCAGTGTTTCTGCCGGCGCGTGTGGAACGATTGCAGCATCTCCAAACTCCACTCCCGTGTAGCGCACTTCCCGGCTCAAATACTGCAGAATGGCCGCGGCCTTGTCCTCACGGTTTGTTTTCCCTACAACCAGGCCGTTCACGAGCGACTGAACATCCTTTTGCGATGCCTTCTCGTCGATGATCTTCGCGTAACCCTCGGCAACCGCCTGCCAGGAACCTCCGGTCGAAAACGCCACTTGGGGTTGTCCGGGAATCTCTTTGGGCAGATAGTCCTCGACTTCGTCCAACGCATCCATCGGGCCCTGCTCAAAAACGATCCGCACGCGGCCGCTTGCTTCCGTTTTTTGCGGCTTCACGTCAGGAAGCAGTTGCGACACGTAGCGCAGGGGCATGGAGCCAGGCGCTTCAAGAACGAGCTTCGAACTTTGCACTGGAACCAGACGCCCAAAATAGTTTCGAACGACGACACCGGCCCCGAAGAACGGCGCTCTTTCTTTCCAAACCTCTTCTTCTTCTACGACCGACCCCGGCGCGATTGCGGGCAGGGGCGCGCGCAAAGTTCTCCCGTCGCCATAAGTCTTGTCATTGTCATCGCGCGCCGGCGAGTCGGAAATGGTTTTCTGATCGAGCGCGTGGATTACGCTATCCGGCGTGATAACTCGCGCGCGCACCGTGGGGCGCTCTTCGTGCCACGGCTCCCATCCGAGTGAAATGTCATCCCACCCCTCGGAGCCTTTTTGCGTCAGGACTTTGTAAACGAGATAGTGCGTTCGAATGGCTTTTCCATCCTCGTCAAAAACGTAGTTCTCCTCCTCATCTAGAACGATCACGTCAGTGCCCGCCTTGGGAGTAACGCTCGAGGCGGCTTTGTACAATGTCGTGCCCTCCGCACTAAACCGCGGAATGTCCCAGGCGCGCGCGTTGTCCGAACCGATTAATCGAGAAGGAAGAACAAAAAGCCAGGCGCTCAGAACGACGAAGGCACGACATGGCAGCATTAGGAAAACCCCTTTGATGAAGTTATAGAAAGTATCGCGCTTTCACGGATACGGCAAGAGACTGAAGCACAGTGGGACAATCGAGGCGGCGTTTTCCGCGGCCTTGTGTTGACAGAGTGTAGAAGCGTGGCGCGTGGTGGGAATTCGGTATAACTTCGGTACAACTAAGGGCGAGATTTCGGGAGAAAGACCCTGTAAGCGACGCTTAGCAAAGCATTTAGAATTTCTGCCTCCTTTGTTAGAAGGCAGACGCTCTATCCAACTGAGCTACGGGCGCATTAGGCATTGATTTTAAGACATTTGCGCCTCGTGGGCACTCTGTTTTAGATGTATTGACCCTCTGCGTAAGGGGCAGACTCTCGAGTCCAGACGTTCAGGCCGAGCGCGAAGATTGATTGGGCGCGAGTCAGAGCGCGTACCTTGAATTATTTGCCGGCTTGAAGGGCGCGTACTACGGCGCCTCCTTGTTGCCCGGTTGCGCCGACTACGGCGACGAGTTTCTTATTTATGCGTTCCATATGCCGTGTGCCTCTCTTTCCTGAATTATTGATGTCGAGTCTATTGATATAGATATATGCTGCTGGACATCCGTTATACGAAATGTCAAAATAGTTTCGCCATGGACAAGAACTCCCGAGACCCGGTTCACTGTTGGCTGGTATGGGGAAAGGCCTTTCACGCCGGGTCGAGAGTTCTGAGGATCGGCGCGTCCGCGTCGTGTCGTTCACGACAAAAGGCAAAAAATTGATCGCGCCGATTTTTCGCAAACACGCAGCCGAAATCAGGAAAGTCTTTGCCGATGCCAGCCCGAAAGAGTTGCGAGCTCTTGAAGCGACATTGAAAAAGATTGGCAAGCGCGCCGAGAGTCTGGGGACCGGGGTCAATCCAAAGTGTTTAAGCCCACGATGACATAGCGGCGGAGTGCGCTGATCAATCGAAAGGAAAGTTGTCCTGGAGAATGACGTAAATGCAGATTGGAATCGACAGTTTCGCAGCAGCTATCTCCGACCCAGCCACAGGTCTCACGCTCAGCCCGGTGGAGCGCATGCACCATCTACTTGAAGAGATTGAACTTGCCGATAAGGTCGGCCTCGACGTATTCGGCATTGGCGAACATCACCGGGCGGAGTTCCTCGACTCAGCTCCGGTTGTAATCCTCTCCGCTGCCGCCACGCGCACGGAAAATATCCGTCTCACCAGCGCAGTCACGGTTCTCAGTGCCTCCGACCCCGTTCGCGTTTTTCAGGAGTTCGCGACTCTCGACTTGATCTCGCGGGGCCGCGCCGAAATCGTCGCCGGTCGCGGTTCGTTCGTTGAGTCGTATCCCCTCTTCGGGCTGCGTCTTGAAGATTATGATTCGCTCTTTGCGGAAAAACTCGAGCTTCTCCTGAAAATCCGGGAAAGCACGAAAGTCCACTGGTCCGGAAAACACCGCGCAGCGCTTACCGGCCAGGCAATCTATCCTCGCCCGCTGCAGGATCCGCTCCCCATATGGGTAGGTGTAGGCGGCACGCCCGAATCTTTCGTTCGCGCAGGTATGCTCGGACTTCCTCTGATGGTGGCCATTATCGGCGGTGAGCCAAGGCGCTTTCGCCCACTGATAGACCTCTACCGCGAGGCTGGGCGTCGCGCCGGTCATTCGCCCGAGCAACTCACCGTAGGTCTTCATTCCGTCGGCTTTCTCGCGGACACCACGGACGAAGCCGCAGAAATATTCTTTCCAGGCTATGCGCACACTTTTACCGAAATCGGCAAGGAACGCGGCTGGCCACCCGCCACGCGCGCTCAGTTCGACACGCTGCGCGGACCTACCGGCGCGCTGCTAATCGGCGACGCTAAAACGGTCGCGAAAAAGATCCTTTATGTGAATGAAGTTCTCGGTGGGATTTCGCGCGTCACATTCCAAATGGGTGTCTCCACGCTGCCACACGAAAAAATGCTGCACGCCATAGAAATCCTCGGCACTCGAGTAGCGCCTATCGTCCGGAGCGGGGCGAGGGCCACTCCGTTGCGCGCGTGATGAATCAGACTCTTCAGGACGAACTCCGTTGGCGGACAACAGTTCTAAAGATGGCGCGCGAGCGCTGAGGGAGGCAGATGAAAACCTCAACAACGCATCGGGGGCGAGTAGCGTTGGTCACAGGAGCCGGCCAAGGCATCGGTCAAGCGATAGCGCTGGCATTGGCAGAACGGGGCGCACGAGTAATTGCGACCGACCTCAAGTCCCCGCACGAAACCGTGCGTAAGATTGGTCCCACGGCGTGCGCACTTCAACTGGATGTGACCCTAGAAGATGATTGGCGTTCCGTACTCCTCAAGAGCCGAGATGTAGGGGATGTGGATATCGTTGTGAACAACGCTGGCTATTTTCCAAATCGCTCTATCGACGAGCTGGATCTGCCGACGTGGCGAAAGACGATGGCTACGAATTTAGACTCACACTTTTTGAGTGAAGTATTTCTTGCCAACGATGAGGAAGAAGAAGTGGGGCCGCTTCATCGGAATATCGTCAAACATGGTGGGGTTAGCAATACCAGGCATGAGCCACTATATCGCTACAAAGATGGGAATCATCGGCTTTATGAGAGGCTTGGCGAATGATGTTGCAAACGACGGCATTACTGCGAACGCGGTGTTGCCCGGTCTTACGAATACACTGGCAACCGCGCCGCAATCGGAAGAGCAAAAACGCGCCACATGGGAACAGCAAGCCATCAAGCGCCTCGGAGAACCGGAGGATGTTACGGGTGCGGTTTTATTCTTAACAAGCGACGATGCCGCTTTCATCACTGAGCAATCAATTGTCGTAGACGGCGGTCAATATCGGATCGGATAAAGCAAGACCAAGTTTCGTTAGAAACCCGCACCTACACTGGAATTCCGAATTATTGTTGGAAAACCAGCGGAGGTCCGCCGGTCCATTTCCATTTCAGGCTGACATTTACTTCGACACGGTTGGCGATCTTGATGAAGGGGATGCCCTTGTTCATCCCGTAGTCCTTGCGATCGAAAGCCATAGTGCCGTCGATGCTTCCCGAGGTTGATCCCTTGCCGGTAGATGTAAGCGTGAGTTTTTCGGTTTTCGTGACGCCGCGAATGGTGAAGTCGCCCTCTAGGTCGAATGTGTTTGGGCCGGTCTGAACGACTCTCGTGGATTTGAAGGTGATGATGGGAGAGTTTTTCACGTCAAAGAAGTCCTTGCCCTTCAATTTGTTGTCTTTCAGACCGCTGCCGGTATCCACGCTGTCAGCTTGGATCTCGATGTCCAAAACGCCGCTCCTCGCATCCGTGGAGGAAAACTTTATGCTGGCGCTCCATTTGTCGAAGGTACCTTTGATAGGTACCGAAGAGTCGACACCAAATTTGATGGTGCTTTCTACGGGCGTGACTTCGTACACCGGAACTTGGGCACGGTTTGCCGAGGGGAAAGCGCAAAACACAACCAGCCATAGAACGGCCATCGGTGACGTGTGAGTTCTTACTCTCGCGGGGTCGCGCTTGCTGCAGATGTGGGACCAGTTCCCCCTTGCTTTAAGCCCTTTTAAGTCCATAAATTCCCTGCCTCCCAATTCACTCTGTTCCCGCGGCCGAGACCCTGGGTCACCCTATGGCGGGATGAATCCGTTGGACCATGGCTCGGATGTCGCGGTTCTCGAAAACCTTTGCTCCGCTGTCAGTTCGTTGGACGGCGGCGTCCACCATGGCACGTGCCAAGTCGTCGGCACGAATCACCTGGTTCGGAAACAGCAACTGGAACGCGGGGTAGACAGCGCGCATTAGGCGATAACTGAAACTCGGTTCTTGTCGCGGCTCTACGGGGTAGATGTATGCGGGCCGGAAGAGGTAAACGCGCGGGAACCCGGCCGCGATCAATGCGTTCTCGGCCTCTCCCTTGTATCGCGCGAAAGCGATCCGACTTTTTCCCGTCGGGTCCGCGCCGCTTCCGCTCAAGAATGAGAAAGCCGCGTTGGGGCTGCTGGCGTGCAGAACTCGGGCGAACTCGATGGTGTAGTCCACGGTTATCCTACGTAGTTCGGCGTCGGACACCACGCCGGTATAGGCGCCCAAACAAAAGATTGCTGCGTCCTGACCCGAAAGCACCTGCGACAGTGAGGAGCAGTCGGCGAAGTCACGATGCAGGACTTCCTGCAGCTTTGGATGTGAAATGCCCAGCTTCCGGCGCACGATAGCAGTTACACTTCCAACGGCGGCGTCCTCGAGTGCATAGCGAAAAGCATATCCACCGACCATTCCAGTCGCACCCACGAGCAGAAGACGCTTCTGGCTCATCTGTGTCATGAGAGCGCTCGCTCGTCCAACCAGTCGACATAGAGGAGACGCTCCGAAAAAAACCATACGCCTTCCGACTTGACGAACGTGTCAAGGTAACGCAGCGAGGCGACCATCAAGCGTCGTTTTCCGCCCTCCACCGTGACGTGATGTGCCAGGCAGTAAGCTTCTCCGGTAGCTCGATCAGCTGTCAGCGTGAAGATCGTGCTCTGTCCGACGAAGTGCGTGGTGGCGGCGTACTTGTTCAGGTCTGCGAAGACGGGAGCGAGCGCCTCGCGCGAATGCAGTTCCTGGGAGGGCGTCGGATCTTTGGCGTTCATAAACACCACGAAGTGCGTGTCTGGGGTGAAGAGCGACATTTGACCTTTCGCATTGCGACGGTCGGCGCAGTGTGCGTAGGCCTCGACGAGCTCACGGATCGCGAGGCGGTCAGCGGCTTCGGCGGGAGAGATAGTAACGTGCTTGCTCATGGGCTGGTCTCCTTGTTGAATTCGTTCAGGCACGACAAGAGTGGAGAACTGCATGACTCTTAGGCTGGTGACGCTGCTGATGCCGCAACATCCGTTGCAGCATGCGCGCTCAGCGGCCCGACGAAGTTGCTCGCCGACGAAGGCTTGCTTGCGTTTTGGTAAAGCGGCACGAGCTGAGCCATGGCCTCCTTGACGAATTCGGGCGTGTCGTACATGGCAATGTGGGTCGCGCCCTCGACGATGTGCAGACTCTTGTCGCGGCTCCCGACGCGCCTAAAGGCATCCTGGCTGAACCACAACGATCCAGCCCTGCTGCCTGCGATGAGCCGGAGGGGCTGCGTCAGAAGCTGTTCCGCCAGATGAAAGGCGTCGTAAGCGACCAACCGAGCCAGGCTGTGTACCGGAACGACGCTCGGCGCGTTGGGGTGCTGCGCCCGCGGCGTGTGGTAATACTCCCAAGCCTCCCGGTAATCGGGTGCCTGCCCCTCTTCGCGCTTCTGCGGCGCGAATGGCAACATCGCCATGCGCTCCCCCTTGGCCTCGGCCGTTCGCGCCTTCGCCGCCATTTCCAAAAGTGTAAAGGCCTGGCTCATGTCCGCGACGGTGCCCTCGTAGCCGGCGCGATACATTGCGCCGAGGTTGATCGCGCTCACGGTGCCGACGGCCTTGATGCGTCGGTCGGTCATGGTCGCATGGATGGCATAGCCGCCGCCGGAGCAGATCCCGAGGACACAAATCCTCTGCTGGTCGACAAATCCGAGCGTGGTCAGATAGTCGACGGCAGCGCGGATGTCCTCGACGCGAGCGTATGGGTCTTCCTTCTGGCGTGGCTCGCCGCCGCTCTCCCCCTGATAGGACGCGTCGTAGGCAAGCGCGACCATGCCCTCGTCAGCAAGCTTGGCGGCATAGAGCCCAGCAGTCTGTTCCTTGACGCCGCCGGCGGGATGAACGCAGACGATCGCCACGTAGCTGCGGTCTTTCGAGAAATCTTTGGGGAGGTGGAGGTTGCCAGCCATCTTGATCGGACCATTGGAGAAGGTGACCGTATCCATTGTTTCTGTCCTTTGATATTTGTCTACTCCGTCGTGAAGTTCTGCTTGCTGCTTCACGCGCGAAGGATGGCGCCATCCAGAAAGAAACACAATTGGACCTGGACCCATGACCCAATGCGTTCAGGACTAGCGCTTTGATGTCTGGCCGCGACTTTGCAATAATCGTGATCGATACGTCTAAGATTTTGTTTTTATCGATCTAATACCTAGAAGGTATCAAATGGAACTTCGGCATTTGCGCTATTTCGTCAGCGTTGGAGAAGAGCAACATTTCGGACGAGCCGCCGAGCGCCTCCATGTCGCTCAGCCGGCCCTGTCGCGGCAGATCCATGATTTAGAGAGGGAGATGGGATTCCTTCTGTTCGACCGATTGCCCCGAGGAGTCCGACTAAGCGCGGCGGGCAAACTGTTCTTGAGCGAGGCGCGACGTATCTTGCAAGACGTCGATGAGGCGAAGCGGCGCGCCGAGCGGATTGCCCTCGGCAAAGCCGGTACGCTTCGAATCGGAATTGCGATGGCGCTGTCCTGGCATGGGATGGTTGTGGAGTCCTTTCGCGAATTCCGGCGCCGCCAGCCAGATGCGGAGCTAGTGCTGCATCATCTACTTTCTATTCATCAGGTCGAAGCCGTCTTGTCCGGCCGACTAGACGCCGGGTTTGCCGCCGCCATCACGCCGTGGAACAAGGATTTGGCACATTGGGAGTTCGCGCGGGACAGAATTTTACTTGCAGTGCCCAAAGGTCATCCCCTAACAAAACGAGGAAAGATTCGGTTGCGTGATCTACGAGACATGCCGTTTATCTGGTTCCAGCGCTTGGCCAATCCAACCTTCGATGATCAATTGATGCAGGAGTGTGCCCGCGGCGGCCTAAGCGCTCCACGCATTGTTCAGGAGGCAACGGATCGCGATACCTTGCTAGGTTTTGTCCAATGCCGGCTCGGGATCGCTTGGCTAACAGAATCCATACGTTGGCACTGCCCCCGAGGCATCGTTTTGCTTCCAGTTGTTGATATGAATGTCCGGCTCTCGTTTAACCTAATCTGGAAGAAGGACAATTCGTCGCCCTTGCTACAGAAATTTGTGGATCAAGTACAAGAGACAAAAATAACCCCGCGAAATTGAACAGACGCACGCGAAATGGAAAATCGCACGCTCGGTCTGGACTTTTATCGGTTCGCCTCAGCAGAGGACAGTCGCTCCCGCCAAAGCTCCCAACCTCATTTCTGTGCGCACCCTGCGTCGTCATCGATCCTGGTAGAGTCCATGCATCGCACCAGCAGCCATCTTCTGGTCTCCTGGCGATTCCCAACCGAAGTTCTAAGGGCAGTACGGACCCGCGGTGTCACAATGGCGAGCATAGCTGCAACAGGGCTTCGAGAATTGGCACTTAGTTCGGCGAACAAGGAGCGTGTGAACATGCGCAGGGAAAACTGCGTGGGTTAAAGGTTTTATCGAAACGCCCGCGTTCGACGGCGTGCTTACAGCGGTTCAGTATACGCGAACGCGGGAGTTCCGATGGTTCATAGGACTATGGGCTAACTTCTTTTCCCAAGGCCTCCTTTGGTCACCTACGACCCGTACATTCTGAACAAAGTGACCCCTGCGCGGGGCAGGTCACATCCAAATGCCCAGAGGCTTGGTCAAGCGTCAAGCGAACTCACTCTGAAAATATTATGACCCTGTAACTTATTGTAAATAGAATAGATAACAGGTCATATGAACCGCTTCTCTTGATGAGATTCTCCATGCTATAGTGTCACATCGTTTTGGAGTCGCCAGCCTGTGGCCAAAACCGATACCACCGTCAAAGTGAGATTTGGTCTCTTCGAGGTTGATCTGGCTCGCGGAACCCTCACCCGTCACGGGATTCCGCTCCGGATTCAAGAGCAGCCCTTTCGCATCCTGGAGATGCTCCTCCGGCAGCAGGGGGAGATTGTCACACGAGATCAGCTCCGCCAAGTCCTCTGGCCCGAGGGTACCCATGTCAATTTCGATGGAAGCCTGAATGCCGGGCTGAAGAAACTTCGCGCGGTATTGCAGGATGACGCGGAGAATCCCCGATTCATCGAGACCATCCCGCGCCAGGGCTATCGCTTCGTGGCGCCAGTGCACACTATCAATGATATGCCGGCAACTGTGCTAGCCGGACAGATTGCTGGTCTAGAGAATGGTGACTCATCTCTTGAGGTACGCCTGCGCCTTCATCCCGAATTTTCTCAGGAACTCACCGCAAGCGCCCCCTGGGACCGGCAGCGAGCTGAACGCGCGCAGCGCTGGTTTGACTTCCTGCTGCTTGCCATCGCCATCCTCTTTGGATCCTGGCTCTTGTTTTTTATCGTGTACCCCGTCCCGCGGCCCAGCGTGCAGCGCATGAATCGCATCACCAACGCCAGCCGGATTGACGAGTGGGGCGGCATCGTCTCTGACGGTACACGGATTTTCTTTCTGGAGCATGAGGCCGGACGCTGGAAACTCATGCAGACTTCGGTGGAAGGCGGTAACGCGGAGCCGATACCCGCTCCTTTCGACAACACACGGCTGTTCGCCATTTCTCCGGATCATTCGCAGTTTCTTATCGGCCAATTCACACGCCGCGATGATGAGATGCCACTGTGGCTCTGGCCGGTTCAGGGCGGCGAACCGCGCCGCCTAGGTAAAGCCACGGGGCGTGATCCAGCATGGTCACCCGATGGGACGCAGATAGTTTTCGTGCGCGGGCAAAACCTTTACTCCATCCGTCGCGATGGAACTCAGCTTCGCCAGCTACTGCATATCGACGGTGATCCGCGCGCACCAGCATGGGCTCCCGATGGCGAAAACATTCGCTTTACGGTCGATCACGGTGAGGACGGCACTCCATCGATCTGGCAGATGACCGCGGATGGCAACGGCGCACACCCACTCCTTCCGGGCGCTACACCGCCGGCCACTCAGTCCGCTGGGAACTGGACGGCGGACGGCAAGTACTTCCTCTTCTCCGGCTGTGAGCAGTACGAATGCAATCTTTGGGCTATGCGCGATGCCTGGAGCTGGTTCCGGCGTTCTCACCATACACCGTTTCCGCTGACCAGCGGCCCGGACGTTTTGCACGTAACTATTCCCACGCAGACGGGATCCCGAATTTTCGCCTTCAGTTTCCGCTCGCGCCGCGAGCTTGAAAATCTCGATCCTAAAACGATGCGCGCTTCCATGCTCAGCCTCGATACCCTTGCTCAGGAAGCCAGCGTCTCGCCCGATGGGCAGATGGTGGCTTATTCGAACCGTCCGGACGGCTCGCTTTGGAGGAGCAATACGGACGGCTCCCAGCGCCTGCGATTAACAAGTGCACCCCTTGGAGCTTTGTCCCCGCGCTGGTCTCCGAAGGGCGAACAAATTCTCTTTACCGGCGTTCGCCCCGATCAGCCCCGTCAGATTTATCTCCTCGCTTCCGACGGCGGAGCACTGCGTCCCGTCCTGCCTAAAGGCTGGGAGGGAGCGAGCGCGGATTGGTCGCCGGACGGTTACCGTATTGCGGTCATTATGCGTAATCTCAAGATTCATCCCCGCTATGCACTGTTCACTCTGGAGCCCACCACCGCCGTCTGGAAGGAGGTGCCGGATTCGACGGATTTCAGCGAGCCCCGCTGGTCGCCGGACGGAAACTACATTGCTGCACTCGATGGCGCCAACCATCAACTGATGCTCTTCGATGTCCAGAAGAAAAAATGGGCTCCCATCGCGTCGGGTGGATTCCTGGAGGCACCTCACTGGTCCCCCGACAGCTCCTTTATTTATTTCCAGGATCAACTGGATGAACAGGAGTCCGTGTTTCGGGTCGACGTCGCCACTCAGAAGGTCCGGCTTGTCCTTGGGTTTGGAGAGATTCTTCGAGTAAGCGCCACGCACTGTTTTTTCAGTGGATTGGGCCGCGACGGTTCGATTTATGTGATGCTGGAGCGAGGACTCACGGATATTTACGCGCTGGACCTCGATCTTCCGTGATCATCCGCAAGGCGTTGGATGCTGGCAAACAACTAATCCTCGTTGAACTGGTTCCGCTTTTTGTAGGCCATCACCGTCAGCCCAATGCAGATCAGCACCGGGGGAACGACCAATATAAGGATACCGCTGCGTAAGGCCTGGATTACACGCGAGCCGGCACCGGCAGCTTGCGTGTAACAGAGCGCGCAATTTTGCCCAAAGGTCGAGCAAGGAATCCAGAGGGGCGCGAGAAAAGCCATCATCCGGCACAACCAGCGGGTTCCGATCGTAATTCTCGAATTCATTCCCTGAAATTCTCCAGCTCGGCACCCATCCTAATGCGCGAACGGCCGGAAATGCAACAACCGAAAACTGTCTGTCCATATCATGTTCATCATCAGCAGGACAAAGATCAACGCCGGAATCAACGTCAAGAACAAGCTGCGGCGCTCCTGAGCGAGGTGCATGAAGTACATTACCGCCAGTGCGCCGCCGCACACGGCAAGCGCCAGCAAGATGACGAGCAGGGAGACGGTCGAGGTTGTCCTGTAGGCAATGAAGACTTCGAGTACAGCTATGGCCAGCAGCACAAAGTAGACCGGAAGATACTTAGCAATCACGTTTCCTGAAGGAGCTGAAGCCGCCATTGTCGTTTCCCTCCGCGTCTGCCTAGCGCGACAGATTCAATAGATAGATGAGTGGCACTACAAACATCCAAACCAAATCAACGAAGTGCCAGTACAAACCGGTGGCTTCCACGTGGCCCGCGGTCAGGCTCCCCCGCGCGAATTTCCGCGCGACAACCGCAATAGCCACGACACCGCTGACCACGTGCAGCAGGTGCAACCCCGTAATGCTGAAAAATGTCGCACCAAAAAGCGGCGAACCCCAAGGGTTCTGAAACAAACGCACACCTTCGTCGATCAGCCCGAACCATTCCCGAATATGCAATCCCGCGAAGATCACTCCCAGCAGAATGGTGGACCACAGAAAGCGGCCCGCTTTGGCCTTGTCACCTGCCTTCGCAGAATCCACCGCTCCAAGCATCGTCAAGCTGCTGGTCACCAGCACAAACGTCATGATCATCACATTCAGGATGCTGGGATTGAACTTGAACGGTGCGGGCCAATCCGGGCTCGCCGTCCGCAGATAGCCATATCCGAACAAGAGCGCCCCAAACGTCACCGCGTCGGAGATGATGAAGAGCCACATCGTCAACTTCCTCGATGGGATGGCAAAGGGCGAAGCTTCCATCAAGGCGGCTCCGTACCCATGCACGGCCATGTCGGACTCGCTCACTGTATGTCCCCCTTCTTTTCCGTTCACAGCCTCGTTCCGATCACCAGCAGCAGGTAGAGCCAGAGAACTCCCATGAAATGCCAGTAAATCGCTATAGCGCCAAACAAGCTTTGGCCAAACGTGCGGAGGCTGCCGGCCAGCCGCCCGATCAGGTAGGCAAGTGCGGCAATTCCACCGAACAGATGCAATACGTGCATGGCGGTAAACACGTAAAAGAAGCTGCTATTGGAGTTTGTTGCGAGATAAAGTCCCTGCGTCGCAAGGGACCGCCATGCCAAACATTGCCCGGCGACGAATGCCAGACCCAGGATTAGCGTGACTACCAGCCATGCCATGCCGGCAGCTGACTCATCCACTTCCGGCCCGAGCCCTTTTGCGATGCCGCGCCGCGCCTTCTCTAACGTAAGGCTGCTAAGCAACAGAGCCAGGGTATTCGCGTAAATCACCGGAGGCAGAACAATATGCGCCGCTTCACCCGATCCTTGCCTCACATACAGAGCACTGGTGAATGCCGCAAACGACATCGTGATTGCAAAGATGCCCACCCAGATTCCGCTGCGCGATGCCCGATCCGGCCCCGCCAGATGTGATGGCGAAACTATTTGTGTATAAGTGCCTGAAGCCATTGTTCCCCGTTCTTTTCGAATGCTCGATGGTCTGCTTACACTTGCTCGGGCGAATCCTGCATCACGAAATCGCCTTTTGAGCCCTTCACTCCGTACTGATACGGGTCGTGGTAAATGACCGGATGCTTGCCGCCAAAGTTGTCCCAGGGGGGAGGAGAAGGAATGCTCCATTCCAGGGATGTGGCATTCCACGGGTTCTCGCTAGCCTGCTTGCCGCGAAAACGGCTGTGAATCAGGTTATAGAGAAAAATGAACTGCGCCGCGCCAGTAACAAAAGCGGCAATGGAGATAAATTTGTGCACCGGCATCAGCGGCGCCATGAAGTCATCCACGAACGACGAATACCGCCGCACGTTGCCCACCAGACCCAGGTAGTGAAATGGCATAAAGATGCAGTACGTCCCGATGAACGTAATCCAGAAGTGCAGCTTGCCGAGAGTTTCGTTCATCATGCGCCCCGACATCTTTGGGAACCAGAAATACGTCCCCGAAAAGATCCCAAAGATCGCCGCAACGCCCATCACCATATGGAAATGCCCTACGACAAAATAGGTCGCGTGCAGGTAAATGTCGATGGAAGGCTGCGCCAGAAAAAATCCGCTGACACCGCCGCTGACAAACATGGAAACGAATCCCAGTGCAAACAGCGAAGCCGCATTGATCTGCATATTCGCGCCATACAGGCTTCCCAGCCAGATCAACGTGATGATCGTCGCCGGAATCGTGATGGTCAGCGTCGGAAACGAAAAAAGAAGCGAGGAAGTCGGATTCATCCCGCTCACGAACATGTGATGGCCCCAAACCATCCAGCTCAGGAATCCGATGGACATCATCGAATAAATGAGCACCTTGGCGCTCAACATCGGCTTGCGCATGTTGGTGATCAGCACATGCGAGACGATGCCGATGGCCGGGAGGATAGCAATGTAAACCTCGGGATGGCCGAAGAACCAAAAGAGATGCTGCCACAGCAGCGGTGATCCGCCGGCGTGGTTCTGCAGACGATCGCTGATCACCAGTCCCGCCGGAATAAAAAAGCTCGTGCCCGCCATGCGATCGAGCAACAGCAGCAGGCAGGCCGGGAGCAGTACCGCGAACGCGAGCAAGCCAATCGCCGAGGTGATGAACCACGCCCACGTGCAGATCGGCATACGCATAAACGTCATGCCTTTTGCGCGCAAGTCCAGAGTCGTAGCAATGAAATTCAAAGACCCGAACAGTTGCCCTACGCAGAAAATCGCGATGGACATTGCCCAAAGACTTTGTCCCCATGCCAATCCCGGTCCAGCGTCCTTTCCGACTGCGCTGAGCGGCGCATAAGCGGTCCACCCGGAGATCGGTGGGCCATCGGGAATGAAGAACGCGAGGATCAGAACGATGAACGCGCAAAAGGTAATCCAGAACGACATCATGTTAAAGCGCGGGAACGCCATGTCTTCCGCGCCAATCTGGATGGGCAGGAAGTAATTTCCAAAGCCCGCGAATGGCGCGTTAGTCAGCACAAAAAACACCATCAATGTTCCATGCATCGTCAGCAAGGAGAGGTAGTACTCCGGCGTGATAACGCCACCCGGTGCTCCCGTTGACGATAAAAGTTCGAGTCCCGGAACTTTCGTCGTCGGCCAGACCAGATGAAAGCGCATCAGCCACGACAGCCCCATGCCTATAAACACAGCCACCAGCCCGAGGCCGTAATACTGCTTGCCGATTACTTTGTGATCCAAGCTGAATACATGCTTGCGGATAAATCCTTCCGGCGGAGCATGAACGTGTGCCGCCGGGACGACTGCTTCTTCCATGTACTCACCTCGTTCAATGGCACCGCAGATCAGTCCGCTTCCAACGGGCCGCCGATCCACGGGCTGGGACTATTGTTCCGACGCCTTCTCTTTCAACCACTTGTCAAAATCTTCCTGCGACAACACGTTGAGATACGCTTTCATGTTGTAATGCCCGAGCCCACACAGTTGCGTGCACACGATCTCGTACTTCCCTGTCTTGGTTGCCGTAAAATGGACAGACAAATCCAGCCCTGGAACAAAGTCCTGCTGGATGCGCAGCTCCCGCACGTAGAAAGAGTGGCCCACATCTTTGGCATGCATCAGCAGATGAATTTCACGATTGACTGGTATCGCCAGCTCCGCCGTTACGATATCGTCCCGCGCCTCCACATCGTTGGCAGGATCCAGCCCGAAGTAGTTTCCGTTCCCTTCGTCAATTTTGTCCGGATGTAGCGGCGCAAACTTTTCATCTGCTCCGGGATAACGGAAATAGAAGGCGAACTGGCCCGCCTGTGCCTGGACCTGCAATGCGTCCGGCTTCGGAGCCGTGAAGTAAACCTCGGCCCACGCCTTCTGCCCCAGAACGCCCAAGGCCAACACTTCCGTGCCCACGAAAATGAACGCCGTCGCCACCATCAATTTTGCGCCACCCGGCAAATGCTTTACCTTGACGCCATTCTTGCGGCTGGAATATTTCCAGACGAAAAATGCCAGCAGCAGTTGGGCGCCGAGAAAAGCAAATCCTGCCTCGGCCATGGTGTCCGACAACTGTTCGTCGATCGCGTGCCCATGGGTCGAGATATCCACCGGTTGCACGTACATATGCGTCAGAATGGGATAGGCGGACGCCAGCGCAATCAACGTTAAAATTACGGCAAAAAACTTTCCCACTGTCCCTCGCTTCTGCCCGCACAGGCTCCGGGCGCTCTCAGCGCTCGATAATCAGCTTTTGTTTCGATCGGAATCCTGGTTTCTCTCTAGTACGGCTTCGCCTTGAAGACGAAGTTCACGGTTTTCGTCTCGCTCCCTGTAATCGTCACTTCCTGCGACTGGTCGCCGTAGGATTCATGCCAAGCGGTGATGGTGTACTTTCCCGGCGGCAAGTTTGGAAGTGTGAAACTTCCCTCGCCCTGTGATACCGCGTAGTGCGAGTTCTTCAAGACCGCAAAATTTCCATGCATCCACGGGTGAATATTGCATTTCACGGGGATGAACTCCGGCTTGTCATACTTCTCGGAGATCGGTGGAGTTCCCGGCGGCTGCGACTTGTTCCACTCCCGGTTCACCTTCGGCAGCGGGTGGATGTTATGCGAGGTCTGATCGTCGTTCGCGATTTCCAGCGTCTGGTTCACTTCGAACGCCAGCACATGCGGCAAATACTGGCAGCCCTTCTGCGTGAACTTTGCGGGCTGGCCAGGCGCCGTCGAATCATCCGGCGCGCCCGCGGAAATATATACGACGACATTTTCAAGCGCATTATTGGGTCCGGTCACCACTGTTTCCGTGGTGATCGGTGTGGCATGCTGCTGCGCGCAGCTCGGCTCTTTCGACATATCGATCGGTTTCTGCTTGGCCGGGGTGCCTTCATACGTCACTTTGCCGCTGATCGTGCCGCCGCTCGGTCCTGCATAAAGAGCTGCGGACACCACAAGCACGGCTACTCCCGCCACGAATCCTTGTTTTATACCCATACTCGTTACTCCCCCCTAAAATTCAGCACTCTCCAACAGACTACTGTTTCACTCCGGAGCCCGTGGGGGTCCCGTAGATTTTCTTAGCTGCCACTTGCTCCGCGCCTTCCTTGGTCGATTCCCACAAGGTTAGTTCCGGACTCTTGTGGGTCACTTGCAGCGTCCGGAGGAAATGGACAAGGTCCCACGCTTCTTCCGGTTTGATAACATCCGCGAACGAGGGCATCGGTGTTCCGTCCAGCCCCGTCATGAAAATCTTGTAGAGGTCATGATTGGTTACGCCGCACTTGAACCGCCAGCCAACCGCGAAGTCATACGGCTTAATGGGCTGGTCATTGCTGTCGGTCAGCGTCGCGGCCGACGGTCCGTCTCCATAGCCTTCCTGGCCGTGACACTTCCAGCATTCCAGCTTCTCGAAAAGTTCGTGTCCATGTCTGATGCTTTCGAGCGTGAGTTTCGGCTCCGGGGGAACCGTGATGGGCGTGCCGGGTTTTTCGGTCTTCCAGCGCGGCGAGAAGGACTTGATGAAAGCGATCAAATCAGCGCGGTTCTGATCGGTCAGCTCGATCCACGACGGCATATTGGTCGTGTTAAAACCCCGTCCAACCGAATTGTAGAGGTCTTCGTCGATCGGAAGGGTCCCTGTGGGCGTCGAACGGCACTTGAATACCGCCGCGACAAAGTTTCTTGGTGTCGGATTGAGGTAGGGAGCGTTTTCGCCCTCGCCATTCCCGCGAAAACCGTGGCATCCCCAGCAATACCGGAAGTACAGGTGCTTGCCCGCATCGGTATTCCCACTGAGCTTGCCGATGTGAGCGTCTACCTGTTGCCCTGGTGTAAGCGCGGGAAAAACGGCGATTGCAATGACTGCCAAGAAGAGCTGGATGGATTTCATCTTCAGTGTGCGCATCGTCTCCACCTTTAAAACGCGAAGTCAAAGCCAAACAGTAGACTGCTGGTGGTTAAATCCAGCCCATTAACTGGCGAAGCGCCGCGTTGCCGGATGATGGCGTACTCATTGTGGAACGCGAATCCCGCTCGGCTGGAAATGAACGGGTAGTATCGGAACCCGACGGTCAATACATCATCGTTGCCGAAGTTCCCCGGATTAGTCGCGAACACCTGGCGGGACATCCTTACCAGCTCGTAGCGATTAATCAGAATGAGCTGAGGACTTACCGTGTAGTGCGTCTCGAACAGACCGCCGTTCCACGTCGGCGCCTGTGCTCCCACCGGGAGCGGCGCGGTGGCCGGAGTGTTCGAACCGAGGAACGCGTTATCCCATCCATGGAAATACATCGTGGTGACATCGACTTTCTTGATGTACCACTGCCCAATTAGTCCCAATCGGTAAAAGCTCTTGTTCCCAATTCCCGTGCCTGGAACTCCGACCCCACCCTGTGTGAACTGAAAATAAGTCGGGGCCTGTCCGAGGTAAGCAAATCCGCCGACGCGCTGAAGTCCCAGGCTTCCAACCTGAAACGCTTGGCTGGCGGTAAAATATCCGCCGTAGCCGCGATTGGTCGGTAGGCCCGGTTGCCCATCGTTCGAACTGAGCAGCGAGGCCGAATACCTGGTCCGGTCGTCCTTGGAATGCCCCATCACTTCCACTCCAACTTGGTTGTCGCCAATCCCAAATGTATAACTTTCTGCGACAGCCCCTGGGTTTGCTGGGTTTCCCGGCGACACCAACGGTTGGAAATGGTAGTTCGTATACGTTCCCGCCACGCTTGTGAGCGTCAGGATGCGCTTTTCGGAGAGCAGGTTATCCAGTTCGAACTTGCCCATTTTGATGTTGAACCAACTGCTGCCGAAGAGATTGTCGAGGCGCGCCCAAACGGATTCGAAGTGAAATGCCCCGGTATTGTCCGAGGATGGCAACACATAAAACGAAAAATTCTTGGCTAGCGTGCCGCCCGTATGAAAGTCCAAGCCGCTCCAGTCAAAACCGTCTGTCGTGACTTTACCCTCGGCCGTATTCGGGCCGGCTGGTCCGTCAACCAGCGTGCGGTTTTGGCTCTCTCGGTGCCAAATGGGTGTGATGCGGAACGTCACCGGCCAATACGCCGGTTGTTGGTAGATCGGAGCGTCGCGATCGTTCCCCAACTGATAGCCGTTATCCTTGAATGCCTGCCCGAACGCGCTAAGCATCGGCCAGGCAAGATGGCATGCCGAGCAAGGCATTCCATACTTGCGCGCGAATGCTGGGAGCGCCCTGACCTTAACGGAGGGCAGCGGAAGCGCATCGGCGGGGCGGCTATTCCCGAGAACGATGGCGATAATCAGTAAACCGGACAGAAGTGCGGATGCAGCCCGCGATAGTCTTTTCTCTACTGTCTGAGATACCCGTTCGAACATACTGCCTCCTCTGCATGCCGATCAGCAGCAACCCAGCTTGCTCTTGTTTTCTGGAATGTTCGGACAGGGAGGGAAATGCATACACTTACCCTGCTGTGCCTGAGAGGCCAGCAAAGTTCGTGCGCCGTTCGAAAATGATTTTTAGACAGCACGCCCATAGAGATTCTGACCCTTTTCTTCGTGACAAAAAAGAACGGGTCAATCCCCAAGTCCCTGAACCGTCGCGGACTTTACTCCCGCAAAAAAGCGAATGCAAGAGTTTTCTTATTCGAATTACATTTTTTTTTGCAATTCCCGTTACGGTCGGGTACTAGACCTCTCCGCGAAATCCTTGTTCTCCCATACAACGCGGATACCAGCTTCCGCCATCTCTTGCGTCGACTGCTATGCCTGGAACTTTTTTCAGGGTTGACAGTTCTTCATCCCGCGGGGTACCAATGAAACGCCTCACGCCAAAATTCTGTCTAACGAGGGGATCAGTTACGCTTCAAGAAGCCATGCGACCTGCTGACTTGCACGCAAAACCGGCAACTGCCGTCTGGGGACTCTCTATACTCAGGTCTCTGGGGGCGTTGGCTGCTGCCTTGCTTTGGGTTCTTTCCACTGCGACATGGCTTTTCGCCGCGCACGATCACGACGAACCCAGCCCAGGCTACGTGAAGGAATTCTCGGCTTCGCTCGACGATACTCTGCAGGCGCTCCAGGAAGTTCTGCAGGATCAGACCATCCATGGAACGTATGTCTTCGACAAGGTGAGGACACTTACCGGGGCGAAGATCGTGGAATCTACCCCGTTGTTCGCGCCCTGGAACAGCGCCGGCAAGGTTTTCTACAAAATTCTCCCGGGCGCGATTGCTCCGCGGCATTTCCGGGAATCTGCGGATCAGGGAACCATCGCGGTTCGTTTCGTTGTCACCGGCGTTAGTCCAGAGCGCACGCGTTTGCGCATTGATGCGGTCTTCGTCGAGGATGCCCACCGTACCGTCCACGCTTCCGACGGTACGGTGGAATCCAGTGAGTACAAAGTCTTTCAAGACCACCTTCAGGCGATTCAATTTGCGGCGCAGGAAGCGATCGACGCCAGGCGCCGCCGGGATAGCATCACGCTCGCCCATCAAACTGTGGTTCAGGAGCGTGAGGATGAGAATACCCGTTTGGCCGCGGCGAATTCGTCCGTGCAGGATCTCGAGCAACAGTTGAACGCGTTGCGGCATCAAGTGGAAAAAAGAGTCAAGGCTCCGGGGGCCACCTTGAAGGCAGCGCCATTTCACTCGGCCGCCAATGTAGCCAACGTTGGCGCCTACACGGAGGTAGTGATCGTGATCGTCACGCCTCACTGGTACGGGGTCGAGACACCGGACGGCCAGCACGGGTGGCTTCCTTTGGACGAATTGGAATCCCTTCCGTGAAGAGACTCAAATCCACTCTTTGCCACTCAGCGATCCTCCTCTCCTTGATGCTATCGATGACTTGGATTTCCATTCCGCCATTTTCCTGTGCCCAAGCTGTCCCCTACGCGCGCACGTTTCCCAAATCAAAAGTAGAAGTCGAAAAGGCACTGAAGGAACTTCAGGCTTACAGTGGTCAGAAACTTCCTGTCATTGAAGGTTTTGTCGCTACCGGCGATCAGCCTCTCGATCGTTACGAGCGCGCCTACTTCCAATACTCTATTGACATGCTCTCCACGTCGCCTCAAGCCACCACGGTTCGCGTCACCGCAAAAATCACCGCCTGGCATGTCGATCCTTCGCCTTGGAAATCGGGCTATGAAGTCCTGCCTTCAAATGGGCGCCTGGAACTGGATTTGCTCGATCGGCTCGGTGAAAAATTCGGCGAGAAGCCCGTAACTTCCGTTCTAAAGTCCGAGGTACAAGCCCCAACGCCCAAGCTCAACCTCTCGACGGGCTTGCCGGGCGGTTCCCCTCAACCCGGTAAGAGTTCTGCAATGCTAGGTTCATCTGCGGCAGCACCGAGCGCTGAAGGAATGGAGGAAGTCGCGGCTCTTCGTGCAAAGCGCGAAGCCGAAGAAAAGCGAATGCTTCAGCTCACTTCTGAGCTGCAAAGCTGGCGAGACGTACAACATAACCAGGCCCACCCCCTGAATCTCGTCGTGGTCAAAAAAACCGGCACCCCGGTGCTAGCGCGGCCCGCGGAAGATGCCCATGTCCTTTTTGCCGCTGCCGAAAATGACGAATTCGAATTTATCGAAGCCGAAGGACCATGGATTCACGTGGAGATTTCCGGCGCTTCGCGCGGATATATTCGGCGAAGCGGCTTGGAATTGCCGGAGTATATCGCCACACGCCTGAAATCGCCGAACGGGACTGCTTCCGATGAAAAACAGGAACCCTTTCGCATTGAGCGTGAAGAAACCGCCGCTTTCCCCGGCGATTGGGATCCACTGCGCGGGAAATCCGTGAAGATCTATACCGTGCAGCCCGCTTCGCAGGACCCCAAGGAAACCGGCGCCGCTGCAAAGCTCAATTTCGCATTCTCGATTTTTCAAAAGTTCTCAACTGAGTCCGTCACAGTAACACCTCCGGTGGAGGGTGTCGTCATCATCTTCGACTCGGCCGACGGGGGAATCATTGGCACCACGCTTCTCAACGTCCAGCAGTTCGCTGGTGGCTCTCTTCCGCGCGATAATTTCTGGAAGCAGTGTTACGTGGATCCGCCAGAGGCCTTTCGGCCCAATTCTAAACCGTAGGCCTCCACGCCATATTCCGATGGGGAGAAATAACATGCGAAAAGGAATCTCAATCTTCCTGGTGGGAGTCACACACTTCCGCAGCCAGGTGAAACACGATATTCGCGGCCGGAACCCGGCAATAATCGCTACGCCGGCCACGGTGAAACTTCTCTGGGACACCCGAACTAGCAGCAAGAACTCGGTGCGAGTGGCTGTGATACGCGGAGAAGATCTCCCAGCGCGTGGAGCTGAAAAGTCAGGCTTCGACGATATGCATTCGAATGGCGTAGCGCACGAGGGCCGCGGTTGAGTGAAGATCCAGTTTGAGCATCATACGTGCCCGATAAGATTCCACAGTTCTGGTGCTGATCTCCAGTGCCGAGCCAATCTCCTTATTCGATTTGCCATCGGCGAGGAGATGCAGGACTTGCCGCTCTCGCGGGCTCGGGCAACCGGCAGGTGGTTCGAACTCGGCGCCTGACTCCCCGGGAGAGGTGGAGGCCGCAGCGTGTGCGCCTGCCACTGCAGAAGGCAGTGACACCGGCATGGGCTCTCGGGTCCCGGCCAAACCCAGCGCCGAGCTCACCAAAGCAATCTCAATCCGCATCTCGGAAACGTAGCACCGCAAGGTTAAGGAACTCTTGAGCAGGTCCACCGAACGCTGGACCAGCTCCAGTGTCCGTATGGACAAATCGGTGAACTCTCCGCCGAAACGATGGCCGTCGCCGGAATTGCTTGTCTGGAATTTGTCCGTAAGGCGACACAGTTGCACTTCCACACTTCTTCGCTTCGTGACTTCGGAAAAAGTTGCAGCTACCAGCTGGACTTTCCCCAGTCCATCCCCGATAGGATAGAAGTTCACAATCCAGCGGCTGGATTCTCTTCGAGCAGGAAACCGTACGGTCCACGGAAAATTGGATACTGAGTTGCCCGTAGCCCACACGCGTTCGAACGCAGGCTCCAGATTGCAGGCTTCGTTTCCGAAGCTTTCGCGGATTGTTTTTCCGAGGTGCGCGCTGACCGGCGCTCCACTCAACTTCGCCAAAACGGCGTTTAACGCCCTGCAATGCAAACCCCGGTCGTAAACGGCAACTCCAAAAGTAAAATTGTCAAACCGGCTGGCCAGTGAGCGGAGTGTTATCTCAAAAGACGGGGTGGTCACTTCCCCGCGTCCCGCACATAAGGATTTGTGCGGCCATTCCTGCAATTGACGGCAGCCGTCCAAGGGCCCCATCCGACGATTCTTCAAAGCTTCATCGGAACGGCTTTCGCACCTTCCGGTGAACGCCAACCGGTCATGCATGGGCTGCTCTTTCTTTACGATGTGGGGGACATCAACACCAGGGATATCCGTATATATCAAAATATAATGGAATAGTTAAGACCTCTTCGGATAGATATCTAAGACAGAATATTAGGGTTTATTTCTCCCGGCAGCCTGGGCCGGCAGCTTCTCTGGAGCAATGTCAACAATGGTGATCACCGCGCCGTCAATCTTGTTCTCCAAAGTGCGGTAAGGAAGGATCTTGAACTGGTAATGAATGCCCGTGCGGTCAGTGAGCTCCGTCTCCACCGTGCGAAAATCCGACATCACGCGCAGCACCATGGACTGCAGGTCCGTGATTTCAATGGTGGGATTGATGTTCGAAAGCGGACGGCCAATGTCGCCGGCGATAAGGCCGAGAAACTTCTGCGCCTTGGGTGTAAACCGCCGGATCGTGAGGTCGCTCCCGATCATGATGACCGCAATATCGATGCTGGAGAGCAGGTTCAGCAGGTCATTATTGACGTGCGTAATCTCCAGATTGCGATTTCGGAGTTCGTCGTTAACGGTGGTCAATTCCTCGTTGGCTGACTGTAGCTCTTCTTTGGCTGTTTCCATCTCCTCTTTGGTGCTCTGCAATTCCTCGTTGCTCGAAAGGATCTCCTCGTTGGCGGACTGCAATTCTTCATTCGTCGCTTCCTGCGTTTCAATTACGGATTGCAGATATTCTTTCGTTGCAGCCAGTTCCTGCTCGAGCTTCGCGGTTTTTCCCGAGGCAAGTTCAGTTTCTTCGCCGGGCCGGACGGCTCGGCGGGAATGAGCCTTTGGCTGCGGTTCCGGCGGGGCTTCCTGGAAAACGATAGCCCGGTTGATCGCGTTTCGGAGCTCCATCTGGAGCCCTTCGCGAGCCATTTTCAGCAGGCTCAGGCTGGCATGGCCAGGCGCCAGCTTTAGATAACGGTTCACATTTCCCCGCGTGTGAATGATTTCCATGTCCTCATTAATAAAGACGGTCGCCGGAGCGTAATGCGTGAGAAGCCGACGGTCGAATTCTTTTTGCGCCTCCGCGTAGTTCCAATTCGAATCCAACTGCTTGGCAGGCGGACCGCGCCATACTCTCTTTGCTCGGCGGGGGAATTGAGCGAGAAAGTGACCATCTGGCGCACGGCAGTGGCTTTTTTTGAGAAGAGCTTGTGCGCGCGGTCTTCGGTGGCAAACAAGCCGCTCGTGGTGCCCAATCCTTCGGAACTTCCAAGCACGAGAAAGCCGCCAGGCCTCAAAGCATAGTGAAAGAGAGAGATGACTCTGTGCTGGTGGGCCGTCTCAATATAGATGAGCAAATTGCGGCAACAAATGAGGTTCATCTGGGAAAAAGGAGGATCATTCAGGATATTGTGCTGAGCAAAGATACACATGTCCCGGATGCCTTTGCTTACCCTGTAGCCGCTTTCCGTCCTGGTGAAGAATCTGCGAAGCCGCTCGGTCGAAACGTCTCCCTGAATGTTCTCCGGATAGACGCCGTTGCGCGCCTTGATGACGCTCGATTCATTCACGTCCGTGCCGAAGAACTGAATGGGAACCTGGGAAGCTTTATCGCCGAGAAATTCGAGAAGCGCAATCGCCACCGAATAGGTCTCTTCTCCGGAAGCGCACCCGGGAGTCCAGATTCGAATGCCGCGCTCTCGGGAGAGACCTTTCTGGACGGCGGGGAAAACCGTGGCTTTCAGGGCATCGAACACGCGTGGATTGCGGAAGAAACTGGTGACACTAATCAACATGTCCTGGTACAGCGCCTTGATCTCGGTGGGGTTGGTTTGAACGAAATTGAGGTATTCCTCGATTTTGTCAATCTTGTGAACTACCATGCGGCGCTGAACCCGTCGCAATATGGTGCTTTGCCGGTAGTGGGTAAAGTCCACTCCTGCGTACCTTCGAAGGACCTGGAAAACTGTGCTTAGTCCCTTGCTTGCGGGTGGGGCGGGATCGACCGCTGCAGGAACAATCTCGCGAGCCACATAGGGATGACGCGCGATTCGCGCAAGCTCCCTGGCGATCCCTTTGGGAGGAAGCACGTAATCCACATAACCCGCGGCGACAGCGCTTCGTGGCATGCCGTCATACTTGGCCGAAGCTCCGTCCTGCGCGAAGGTTACGCCACCGTGGGCTTGAATTTCCGACAGGCCCAGCGTGCCATCCGAGCCAGAACCGGACAAAATGACGCCAACGGCACGATTGCCCTTTTGTTCCGCGAGCGCGCGAAGAAAATGATCGATGGGCATGTGCAGTCCGTGCGATTCTTCGCGCGGGCTGAGATGCAGTGTCTGACTGGAAATGGACATCGTCGTGTTCGGAGGAATGACAAAGACGTGATTGGGCTCCGCCTGCATGCCGTCGGAAACTTCCTTCACGCTCATCGCCGTCTTCCTGGCGAGCACTTCCGTCAGCATGCTGTGATGTTTCGGGTCGAGATGCTGGACCAGGACAAATGCCATGCCCGTGTCGACGGGGAGGCAACTCATCAGATCGCTGAGGGCTTCGATGCCGCCCGCGGAAGCGCCAATGGCGACAATCGTAAGCTCGTTCTCCGCCGCAGGCTGAATCTTCTCCGGCGTTTTTGGCGTTTTTCGTCGAGTGCCTCTCGCCTCGGATTTCGGCGTCATGCATCTCCTTACAATTTGTCCCCGAGCGCGCTTGCCCGAGACCAAATGCCCCAGTGAGGCCGGTTGAAAACAATGCCAGAATTGTTCGCCGTAGATTACGTACCTTTTTCACTAATAGCAAGGGCGGGTCTACATAATTCCAATCTATTCCGGTAAACGGCTACAACCAGCGCTCGGCCGGAGAGTTGCAGGAGTGTGTCTAATCGGTGTCACGGTGCATGACGCGACTCTACATGGGGGACAAAACACTCAGAGGGATTACCTTATTCTCAGGAAAAATCGCGACCTACAAGCTTGGTGAAGCTCATTCGCCGCGCGATGATGCAGGCGCATCCTGAAATGTGGCTCACGCCGCAGCGTGCCGCCACCAGTCCTGTCCGGAGGCGGGCAAAGTGTAGACAGGATCGTAGTATTCGTAGAGGCGCGTGAGGGCTTCTGGATCGTTGGCTTCGATACCGGTCTTATAATTTTTCGTCCAGTAGGAGATGCCTTTCTCGCGGTCGTATTCCTTCAACTGCTGCACCCAACGTTTGCCGACAAACGGGACATCGCAAACGATACGCGGCGTAGCAAATCCCGGCAAATAGCCCATGATATCGAGTTGCAGTTGTTGCGCCTCGTGAATCGCCAGACGCCAGTGCTCCGCGTTAGGGATCATGTCGCACTGGTAGAAGTAATACGGGATGATCTTGGCGTGATCCATCAGCGTAAAGCAAAGATCGAGCAGCTCTTTGGGCGAAGTGTTCACTCCGCGCAGGAGTACACCCTGATTGCGAACGTCGCGAAAGCCCATGTCGAGGAGTTTGCGAACCGCTTTCGCCACGAGCGGCGTCAACTGACGAGCATTGTTGACGTGCGTGTGCAAGGCTAGGTCGATTCCGCGCTCATGTGACTTCTTCGCGAGCCTCTCGAGGCCACTCAGCACCTCGTCCTGCAAAAAATGCTGTGGAATTCCCAGCAAACCTTTTGTGGCCAGCCGAATGTCCTTGATATTGGGAATGTCCATGATGGCCGACACAAACGATTCGAGCTGAGCGATGGGCACATTTGCCAGGTCGCCACCGGATACCACCACGTCGCGCACCGCAGGTGTCTCGCGAAGATAGTCGAGCATCTGCTCGTAGCGATCCTTCTGCGGAATCTGGAAGCGCATCTTGACCACTTGAGGAACGTCGTTGCCGACAAGATCCATCCGCGTACAGTGTCCGCAATACTGCGGACAAGTGGAAAGCATTTCCGCGAGAACTTTGGTGGGATAACGATGCGTGAGTCCTTCGACGGCCCACATGTCGGCTTCGTGCAAACTGTCCCGGCTGGACTTCGGATGGCTGGGCCATTCCGGGTTGCGATCGTCGAAAGCAGGCAACATGTAACGCCGCACGGGATCGTTCCAGAGATCTTTCTCATCCATGGTGTTGAGCATTTGCGGAGGGATGAGAATGGACATCGTGGCGCGCTCTTTGATGTCCCGTTCCATGCTTTGCAGAAGATCTTGCGGCAGCAGTGGCCCGAAAACAGCCTGGAGTTCCTTCAGATTTTTTACCGTGTGGCGGCGCTGCCAGAGGGCGGTTTCCCACTCAGTGGCAGTTACATCCTTATAGCCAGGAAGCCGGCGCCAGTCCGGCTCGACGAATGCTCGTTCGAGCGGGTACTTGAAAGGCTGCTCGCCCCCACCCACTTTGCCTGCGGGGTGCCAAACGGGCCGCGCTGTTTTCGTTTCAATCATCTCTACAACCCTTTGGCCGCACGAGGTTTCCCCTGGAAAACCGGGACCGTCTGTTCAGGAGAATACGGAGAGGAAATTCCGTTCACTTAAGGATACGATGAATCGTGAAATAAGAAAACAAGGTCGGAGAGAAACTTGATCACGCTTTACAGGGAGTTGGACCTGGCCCTATAGTCTTCTGACGGCCACATCCCGGCTCTGAATGAAATATATCCGCCTCTTTCGAATCGCGTCGCTTCCCTGCTTGCTTCTACTTGGAGCTTGCCTTGCTGCGGGGGAAGACACGAAAACGATTCATCCCAGCGGCTACGTCACAGACTTGGCCGGCGTCATCGCCGCGGATACCAGAGGGCGACTGGAATCGCTGTGCAACGAAGTGGAGCTGAAGACCAGTGCACAGATGGCCGTTGTGACGGTGAACTCGCTCGATGGCGAGAGCGTTGAAACTTACGCAGTGGATCTCTACAAACAGCTTGGAGTTGGAAAAAAGAAGGATAATCGCGGCGTGCTGCTGCTGGTCGCTCCTCGCGAGCGCAAGTACCGCATCGAAGTTGGGTATGGGCTCGAACCGGTGATCAACGACGCCCGAGCCGGCGATGCCGGCCGCGCAATGGTGCCATACCTGCGGCAGGGCGATTACAGCAAAGCCACGGAAGTAGCTGCGTGGCAGTTGGCGAAGTACGTGGCCGATGATTCGAACGTGACGTTGAGCGGTCAGCCGCCCGTGGGCCGGCTGCGAAATGACGAAGGTGGCAGCACGTTTATTGGACTGTGGGTTGCGCTTGGCGTGATCGTGCTCTTTGTCATTATCGGGAATCTGTCTTCGCGAGGCGGTGGTCAGCGAGGGAGCGGATCAGGTGGCAGCGGGTTGCTCTGGTTTCTCCTGGGAATGCTGGCAAACAGCTCCGGAGGACGTTCAGGAGGCGGCGGAAATTGGGGTGGAGGCGGGGGCTTTGGCGGCGGTGGCGGTGGGTTCGGCGGATTTGGTGGCGGGAGTAGCGGGGGCGGCGGCGCCTCGGGAAGCTGGTAGCACCTGGCGAAAGGAACAAGAGAAATGCTTTCCAAAGACGCAAAGCTTACGGAATTAGTGAACCGGCTGAAGGAATTCGCGGCAACGAACCTTGAATGCGCCATTTTGTTCGGTTCTGCGGCGCGCGGCGATTTTCGTCAGGGACTTTCTGATCTCAATGTCGCCTGCATTCTTCGCTCACTTGCCGTTGAGGAGTTGGGCCGGTTGGCGGACGTGGTGAAGTGGTGGTGCGTGGAGCAGAAAGAACCGGCGCCTCTATTCTTCACCGGGGATGAATTGCAGCAGGCCGCCGATGTTTTCGCGATCGAGATTCTCGATATGAAGCGCGACCGGCGGGTGCTCTACGGCAAAGACGCCGTCGCAGGAATTGAGGTCCCGATGAATCTTCATCGCGTGCAGATCGAACACGACCTGCGTACGATGATATTGAAACTGCGTCAGCACTATCTACGATCGCCTGGGAATGCGAAAGAGCTTGCCCCGGTTCTAAGGAAGTCTTTTTCCGGAGCACTCACGCTTCTGCGTCATACCATAATTGCTTTCGGAGAAGATCCCCCAGCCGGCGAACACGAGATCGTCGCGCGCGCAGCGAGCCTGACAGGCGCGAGCGCGTCGGCTTTCGACGCGCTCCTGCCGCTTCGCGAAACCGGTGAATTTCATGGCGAAATAGTTCCGGTATATGGTGCGTATTTGAAAGCATTGGAAAAGATTTCGAGCGCGCTGGACAAGCATCTGCCGAAACGGGAATGGCAGCGCGTAAAGCATACCCAATCGTGAATCTGACGGAGCCGAGGTCCATATGAAAAAAGGTCTGGTGGTCTTGATCGTTCTAGTCGTGATTGCCCTGATACTCGGAAGTTCGTTTGTCAGCCGCAGAAATCAGATGGCTATCAAGCGGGAAGCCGTAAATGCCGCCTGGGCGCAGGTGGACGTGGTCCTGCAGCGCCGTGCGGATTTGATCCCAAACTTGGTGGAGACGGTGAAGGGTTTTGCGGTGCAGGAGCAGATTGTGTTCGGCGATATCGCGAAAGCACGTTCCGCCTTGTTGGGCGCGCATTCACCGGCGGAAAAAATCGCCGCGAACGGACAGCTGGATTCAGCGTTGGGACGCCTGCTCGTGGTCGTCGAAAACTACCCGCAGCTGAAGTCCAACGAGAACTTCCTTCGTCTTCAGGACGAGCTGGCCGGCACGGAGAATCGCATTGCCGTGGAACGTCGGCGTTACAACGAGGTCGTACAGGACTACAACACGTATATTTCGCTCTTTCCGAACAGCCTCGTCGCCAGCCTGGCCGGATTCGCTCGCAATGATGCGTACTTCAAGACGGACGAAGGTGCGCGGCAGGCTCCCAAACTGAATTTCGACTACGGCAACAAGCCGGCGACACCCACGCCCGCACCAGCTCCGGCGCCGGCGAAACCATAGCCAGCGCGGCTGGCGGTTTTCAGGCTGAGATGAATCCGCGTAGAGCTCGTTCGAATGGGCGCGCGAAGATTACAGTAACGCGAGCTGCTTACGAATTTTCGCCACAATTTCTTCCGGCAAGCGGGATACGTCGATCGTGATTGCATCGGCCGGTTCTTCAAGGTCGGCGAATTGGCTGGCCAGAAGTTGCTCCGTGGCGTAATGGCCATGTCGCGAATGCAATCGCTGGCGAAGAAGTTCGTAACTCCCTTTCAAGTAGACCAGCTTCACGGCTGAATTAATTTGAAGCTGCTCGCGATAACTGCGTTTGAGAGCGGAGCACGCCAGAACAACATTCCTGCGTTGCGCGTCCCACTGCAGCATGGCGTTTCGAATGGCATTCAGCCAGGGAGCGCGGTCGTTGTCATCGAGCGGGATTCCGTGCGCCATCTTCTCGATATTCGCGGGGGAATGAAAGCTATCGCCATCCACAAACTCCCAGCCAGGCTGTGCAGCCAGCAGTTCACCAACAGTAGTCTTTCCGGATCCGGCAGGCCCCATCAGGAGGATGATCACGGCAGCGTCTGTATCAGCTACACTTGGCCAAGGAATTCGCCGAGCAGCATGTGAAAGTGGTGAACGCCATTTTCTCGCTTCACGGAATACCGCCCGCGATCGTAGGTTGAAGAGCGGAGGCCTCGTTGCACATTTTCGCAGAGACCGATGTCTTCCTGCTGTACTTCATCGCTGAAAGCTACCGAGCGCTTGATGCGCTCCTTATTGGCCGCCGACTCCAGATCGTGAAAAAACCATTCGAAGATGGTTAGAGTCTTCTCGTGCGAAAGCGGCACGATCAGGTTCGTCGAAATGTTGTCGGGATAAATGTTGATCATGAGGTTGGGAAACACCCAGAAATAAAGCGCCTGCTGTAGGCCCGTGCCGGGCGCGTACATGCGCTCGCCAGCGTCCTCGGATTTCTGGGCACGGATCGGAGCGAACTGCTGTGAGTAGTAGCGAAAAGTATCCGTGCGGTATTGCGCGTAATCGATTTCGCGCATCAAGCCAGGATGCGCGATGGGAATGTGATAGCCCTCGAGGTAGTTGTCAACGTACACCTTCCAATTGCAATCGATGACATAGTCCCGGCGTTCCGCAAACTGCAATCCTTCGAACCGGAAGCCCTGCGCCTGTTGGGGAATCTGGCCGAGGAACGCGGAAAGCGGCTCGGCCTTGGCATCGAAATTCACGAAGATGAACTGTTCCCAGGTCTCGCAGCGGAGCGGCACCATGCCCATCGTGCTGCGATCGAAGAATTCGACGCCCTCGACGTCCGGCGTGCCGATCAACCGGCCATCCAGCGTGTAGGTCCATCCATGATACTGGCAGCGCAGAACATTTTTGCAGCCGCTGCCCAGCGCGATGGGTCCGGCGCGATGACGGCAAACGTTGCTGAAGGCGCGCAGCACACCGTCCTTGTCGCGCACCACGATGATGGGTTCGCCGGCCACATCGGCAGTGAAAAAACTTTCCAGATCGGAAATCGTACGCTTCAAGCCGTCCACTTCCCCGCACTCCCGGCTGAGCGTCCCGACGAGTTGCCAGGTGCGGCGAAAAATCCGCGCTTTCTCGATCTCCAGAATCGCCGGATCTGTGTAGAAACGCGATGCGAGAGTTTGCGCGCTCTCGATTTGTTCGTGCACGTCCAGGTGTAGTGGTTTCGTGATCATCGAAAAGTATTCCTCGTCTTCAGCAAGCGACGCTTCACCGGTTCTAGAACTTTCTTGTCTCCTGGCGCGACCAGCGTTCCACAACGATCTTCGATTCGGTAAAGAATTCGACCGCGTCGCGTCCTTGACCGTGAAGAATTCCAAAGAAACTTTCTTTCCAGCCGCTAAAGGGGAAATAGGCCATCGGCGCAGCAACGCCGATATTGATGCCGATATTTCCTGCGGGAGCTTCGTAGCGAAATTTGCGAGCCGCGGAACCGCTAGTGGTAAAAAGTGATGCTTGATTGCCATAGGGGCTGCGGCGCAGGAACTCCATCGCTTCGTCAATGGAATCGGCGTGGACCAAGCTGAGCACAGGGCCGAAAATTTCCGTATTGGCAAGCTGGCTGGAGGATGGCAAACCATCAAGAATTGTAGGCGTCAAAAAATTACCGAATTCGTAACCGGAAATCTTCGTGCCGCGGCCATCGAGAATCGCCTTTGCTCCCTCTCCAACACCCGCGGCGACGAGCGACTCGACGCGTTGCTTGCTCTGCGGAGTAATGACCGGGCCCATTTGGACGCCGGCGTCCAAGCCGTTGCCAACTCGAATTGTGGAAGCAGCGCGCGCAATGGAGTCACGGAACATTTTTTGTGCTTCCCCAATGGTGACGGCCACGGAAACCGCGAGGCAGCGCTGGCCCGCGCAGCCGAAGGCGCTGTCACTGATGATCTGCGTCGCGAGCTCCATGTCCGCATCAGGCAGAACAATGACGTGATTTTTTGCCCCGCCCTGGCACTGCATGCGCTTGCCGCTCGCCGCTGAACGCGTGTACACGTGCTTGGCGACCGGCGTGGAACCGACAAAACTGATCGCACGAACTTGCGGATGGCCGCACAGCGCATCCACGACGGTACGTCCGCCATTGACGAGGTTTACAACGCCCTTTGGCAAGCCCGTCTTTTCGAGGAGCTCTAAGACATGCCGCATCGTAAGCGGAACGCGCTCGGAGGGCTTCAGAATGAACGTGTTCCCGCAAGCGATGGCATAGGGAAGAAACCAAAAAGCAATCATCGCCGGAAAATTAAATGGAGTGATGGCCGCGACCACTCCGAGAGGCTGGCGAATCTGCATTTCATCCACGCCCGGTGTCACGTCCTCCAGGTTGTAGCCCTGCATCATCATGGGAATGCCGCAGGCGACTTCAACGTTTTCGATCCCGCGCCTCAGCTCCGCTTTCGCTTCTGCAAAAGTCTTTCCGTTTTCAAGCACGATCAGACGCGAAAGCTCGTCGAGATTTTCTTCCAGCAGATTTTTTAGCTTGAAAAGATATTGAACGCGTTCGCCGGGAGGAGTGCGGCGCCAGGCAGGAAAGGCATCGGCAGCGGCCTGAACGGCTACGTCGACGTCGGCGGAGTTCGAAAGGGGCGTGCGTGCAAGCAGTTCGGCAGTCGCAGGGTTGGAAACGTCCGCGTATTCAGTCGTGGTGGATCGGCGCCACGCGCCATTTACGTAGTTCAGGAGTTCGGTCACTTGGGTTGTCACCGCACTGCTCATACTCAGCTCCTTGGCCTCGTGGTGGCGCAGCGGCAATGCCTTTCTGGGCCAGCGTTATAAAGAATTCGTCGAGGTAGTTTACCAAAAAAATGTAAGGTTGCGCGCCAATCATGGCCGGAAGAGCCCGCAATGGAAGTTGGGCGACGATCCGATCTCACAGGCTGGCCGAAAGCGCTGGATGTTCGTCAACGACACACAAGCTGGAGAGATGGAGTTGGAATCACAACCTGTACTCCCGTCCAGCGAAGAGATGGTGAATAGGAAAGCGCCTTCGTACTACTAACATTATCGCCACAATTCGGTACCCCTGAAACTTATTGGAAAAAACCGGGTTCATACTAAAAGAGGCCGGAGAACCGCGAGTTGAACCGGCGTTTCTATTACATTGAATCTGGTTATCATTTTCGTCGAATCACCTGACGAAACGCAAAAGTCCGCTAGGAGGGATTGCTGTCATGCGTAAACTGATCTCGATTCGCTCGTTGCTTCTGGCGCTCATTGTTTCTCTCGTGCCAGCCGCTTCCTTTGCACAAATTTCCGTCGGCGTGTCCATCCGCGTTGGCCCGCCTGCGTTACCGGTCTACGCGCAGCCGATTTGCCCGGGCGATGGGTACATCTGGACGCCCGGCTACTGGGCCTACGGCGATGCCGGTTACTACTGGGTGCCTGGAGTTTGGGTGATGCCGCCGCGCGTGGGCGTGCTGTGGACCCCCGGATATTGGGGCTGGAGCGGAGGCGTCTACGTATTCCACGCCGGTTATTGGGGCCCCCATGTTGGCTTTTATGGCGGCGTGAACTACGGATTCGGTTATGGCGGCGTGGGCTTTGGCGGCGGCGAATGGAGAGGCGGGCATTTTGCCTATAACACCGCAGTGACCAACGTGAACACCACGGTCATCCATAACACCTACGTGAACAAGACCGTCATCGTGAACAACACGACGGTGAACCGCACCAGCTTTAACGGTGGGCCTGGCGGGATTTCCGCGAGGGCGACTTCCGCAGAAATGGCCGCAAGCCACGAATCGCATATTCAACCGACCACGGCGCAAGTCTCCCACCAGAATTTTGCCCGCAGCGACAGGTCAAATTTGGCGTCTGTAAACAACGGCAGGCCCGCCACACCGGCGATGAGCAAAGTTAACGCGCGTGAAGCGAATCAGCAGGAACGCATCGGCAACGGTGTGAAGTCCGGGCAACTGACTCCTGGCGAAACCAGAAACCTTGAAAATAAAGAAGCGCACATTAACAACGAAGTGCGCAAAGACCGGCAGGCCAACGGTGGCAAGCTAACACCGGCGGAGCGTCAGCAGGTCAACCATCAGCAAAACAACGTCAGCAAAGATATCCACAATGACAAACACAACGCCAAGACCGATCGGCCGGCTACGAAAGAGGGTGGCGAGCATCCGCATCGGTAGTTGGTTCTTAGCGATCGCCGATTCCGTTCAAAGAGCCCCAAGTGCAGAATTTGTGCTCGGGGCTCTTTGCATTTCACCAAGAAGGACGATTCGGCTTTGCTGCGGCTTCATGGCGCGTTCGGTAGGCGAGCCACCCCATCGTAGCGAGCATTCCGAGCCATCCGAGGGCGCGCATGATTCCACCGATTTTCTGGTCCTGGGCGAGAATTCCCCATTGCGTGAAGAGTATTGTCCAATCACTCTCCTCAGAGCCAACCAGCGGCAATGATGCCGTGCGCGCGTCGGCCATGTAAGTGCCAATATAGGGAAAGTTTTCGAAGAACCAGAAGATGGAAAAGGCAAACCCCAAAGCTTCGCGCTGCCAGAAGAAAGCCGCGGCGCATAAGAGCGGCACGATCAATTCACCGAGCGTTCCTCCGAGGATCATGATGGTGTGGCCGAACCAACTGAAGAAAAAGTGGCCGCCTTCATGAATGATCAGATTGACGTAATCGGGGAACAGAAATCCGGAACTGTCAAAATAGGCGTACAGAAGAAACAGCGCGTACACGCAGAGCCAGGCGATCCCGGCCCCGCGCGAAACAGGTTTCCATTCTCCGAATTTGTCTTCGAGAAAGGCCATTTTCTCAAGCCTAACAAGCGCGACTCATTGGAGAAAGATCTTCAGAAGAGAGTGTTTCGCCTTAGGAATATGAAATCGCGAGCCAACGCCCGCGGCCTTGCGCGCAAGGGTGGCTATCTGTCGACCGCTGCCAAGGCTTCGTATGCTGCGCCGAGTAGTGGCGCAGACTCATTGAGGACGATGGAGACCGGGATATTGCTCAAAAGCCCTTCAAATTTCCATTTGTCCTTGAATGCGTGGAAAAAAATGCCGTCCTTAATTTTTTCGAGGATTTTGACGGCGATACCGCCGGCGACGTAGACGCCGCCCAGCGCCAGAACTTTCAACGCCAGATTCCCTGCTTCCGCGCCGTAAATGGCTGTCCAGAGATCCAGCGTGTCGGCGCAGACGCGGCAGGATTTGTCCAGCCCGCGGCGAGTGATCTCCGGCGCGGGATCGGCGTCGGGATCCTCGAACGACGCGTGCTTCACATTGGGCGCGAGGAATTCATGAATGGTGCGAAAGCCGCGGCCGGAAAGGATGAGTTCCCAGCTCACTTGGGGATAGCGCCGGCGCATGAAGCGCAACAATTCGATCTGTTGCTCGGTGTGAGGAGCGAAATCGGAATGCCCGCCTTCGGAAGGCACGACGCGGTATCGGCCCCCATCCCAGACAAGAATGGATTGACCTAGGCCAGTGCCGGCGGCGAGCAAGGCACGCGTCCCGCCCGGTTCGGGAACTCCAGGATTTAGCACGCAGAAATCTTCCGGGGCGAGATGTTCGAGGCTGTGGCCGGTCGCGCCGAGATCATTGAGCAGCAAGACGTTGGGAACAGCAAGTTCCTTGACGAGTGTCTCCGTTTCCACCACCCACGGAAGATTCGTTGCCCGCACGCGGCCGTTGATGACCGGGCCGGCGATGCCAAAACCCGCCGCGATGATACGCTCGCTCCCCAGATGATCGGCAGCTTGCCGCGAAAATTCCTTGACGATCAAATCGAACTGCGCGAATTCCTTGCTGGCAAATCGTTGCTTGAAGACAGGAATGAGTGTTCCGCCCTTTTCCGAAAAGAGCGCGAGATTGCACTTCGTGCCGCCGACATCGCCAGCGAGAATCACCTGTTTCCCCCGTATTTTCACGATCGATTCTTTGAGCTAGCTGTTGCAGCTACGGGTTACACCAATGTCTCCCGTCATGTTCAAGGAGAAGATCGGATTCCCGAGGTCCCCAGCTGCCGGACGGATATTGTGGCACAGTGGCGGTCTTCGCCGCGCTCCAGACGTCGAGAATGGGATCGACCAGTGACCAGGCTGCTTCCACACTATCGCCTCGATCGAAAAGCGTAGCATCGCCGCGCAGGCAATCGTTAAGAAGAGTCGCATAGGCGCTTCGCGTGGCGCCGCCAAATCCTTCGCGGTAACTGAAGTTCATCGTAACATTTCCAATGCTCATCTCCGTTCCCGGCCGCTTCGCGCCAAAAGTGACGGAGATACCTTCATCCGGCTGGATGTTCAAGTACAAACGGTTGGGCTCAATGTCGCGCTCGCGAAAAACGATGTGTGGCGCGCACCGGAACTGGATCATGATTTCGGTGGTGCGCTTGGCGAGGCGCTTGCCGGTTCGAAGGTAGAACGGGACGCCCGCCCAGCGCCAGTTGTCGATCAATAATTTGGCGGCAACGAAAGTTTCTGTTTTGGAAGCGGGATTCACGCCCGGCTCCTGCCGGTAGCTAGGCACCGGTTTATCGCCGAGGTTTCCGGGCGCATACTGCCCGCGAACCACCGATTGCGCAACCATTTCCAGGTTGAAAGGGCGAATGGACTGCAGAACCTTGAGTTTTTCATTGCGTACCGCGGTGGCGTCAAACGATGCAGGAGGCTCGACGGCGACGAGCGAAGTTAGCTGCAGAACGTGGCTCTGAATCATATCGCGCAGCGCGCCCGTCGATTCGTAGAATCCGCCACGCCGCTCCACGCCGAGCGTTTCCGCCGCCGTGATTTGGACATGGTCCACATAATTGCGATTCCAGAGCGGCTCGAAAATTCCGTTGCTGAAGCGCAGGACCAACAGATTTTGCACCGTATCTTTCCCCAGATAATGATCGATGCGATAGACCTGTTTCTCTTCGAAAACATTGAGTACGCTCTGATTCAATTCTTTTGCGGTGGCCAGATCCCGCCCAAAAGGCTTTTCAATAATGATGCGCACCCAGGAATCCGGTGTAGCGGGGCGGGCCAGTCCAGCGCGGCCTAGTTGTTCGACAATGTCGGGATAGACTTCGGGCGGCGTAGAAAGATAAAAAAGGCGATTACCGCCGAGCTTTTTGGAAGCTTCCAGATCGGAAAGGCGCTTGCCGAGCTGCGCGTAGGCTTCCTGATTGTTGTAATCGCCAGGGCTGTAGTAAAGGTTGGATGCGAATCCGTCCCATTCTTTGGGATCGATAGGCCCGACTTCCGAAATACTTTTGGCCGCTTCGCCTGCGGTGGCGCGGAAGCTCTCGTCGGTCATGGGCGTGCGCGCAAAACCCACGAGTGCGTAGCGTGGCCCCAACGCATCATGAATGGCGAGATCATAGAGCGCAGGAATGACCTTGCGCTTGGCGAGGTCGCCCGACGCACCAAAAAGAATTACCGAGCACGGCTCGGCCACACCTCCGTACCCTGAACCAGATCGATTCGTATCCGCAGCCATTTTCTTTCTCCCCGTGAATTGCTTCTCGTTCAGGCGAAATGCGACTCCCAAAACTATACCTCAACCCCACATTTTCCAAGCCCGGAACGCTACTTGCGGCGTTTTGATGGTGAAGGGAGTTCACTTCCAGGCATTCGAGGCTTTCCGGATTGGGCGGCCGATAATCAGTCAGCCCGCAATCTCCCGGATTGCCGGACGGCTTGAGCCCAGCTAGGAATTTACGTGAAGTTGCAGTAAGGTGAAACGAACGGAGTTTGCGAGGAGAGCAGAATGGCCAACGAGTCTTGCAGTTCCGGACCAGCACCGAGCGAACCGGTCAAGCCGGGCACGCGTATGGTGCACTGCGTCAAGTTCGGCAAGGAATTGCCGGGATTGGATCGCGTCCCCTGGAGAGGAGACCTCGGCAAACGCGTCTACGAAAGCGTTTCGAAAGATGCGTGGAAGCTGTGGCTGGAGCATTCCAAAATGGTCATGAACGAGTACCGCTTGAATCCCTTGGATCCCAATTCACAGAAAATCATGGAAGAGCAGATGGAACAGTTTTTCTTCGGCGAAGGCTCGAAATTGCCAGAAGGCTACGTCCCACCCAAAGCAAAAGGCTAATTGCCCTAGTTATTCATTCTGCGCGTTGCGGGATGTTCCACAGGCAGACGCGGCGTAATCGAAAACGCCAATTTTTCATGAGCGTGCCGGATGGCTTGCTCCACTTCCTCGGGCCGCCCCCCCTTCGCAAAGAGAAATCCGAGATAACTTGAGCCCTCCGGCCACGCCGCAATGTAATCGTGCAGCCGCGCTGTGATTAGCAGGTCAGAAATCCCCGGAACGGCTCGTGCCTCGTCTTCTCCGGCCACCGCTTCCAGAACACCGCTCTTCGGCACCGGAATCATCATCACGCCGGAAGCGATGGATTCGCGCGGCCAGTTCGTCCCGGGGAATTCGAGGGCATGCCGCAGAAGCAGTTCTTCCAATCCAATGGCTTCTTTTTCGCCGGATAGGAATCGGAGCGCGCGTGCGCAGAGTCCCCCGATAGGTCTCGGAGCGACTTCGAGCGGCCAGACTCCGTGCTCATTGATTCGAAACTCCGCGTGAATCGGTCCATGCGAGAGTCCCAGCGCCCGGGCGGCATCGCGCGTACATTGCTGGATGGCATGTTGTTCCCCATCGGAAAACCGCGACGGCGTCACGTAGATGGTCTCCTCGAAATAGGGACCTTCGAGCGGATCGGGCTTATCGAAAATGGCCAGGACGCGAAGCTGGCCGTCAGTAATCAGGCCTTCGGCGGCCACTTCCCTGCCGGGAATATAGCCCTCCACCAGCATGCGATCCAGATTTGGCTCGCGGGTGGAGCGAATCTCAGGGGACTCCAGCAGCCGGCGGATGCGCGCCGCCGCTGCAAGGAATTCGTCACGATTGTTAACGCGCATTACGCCTTGACTTGCTGAAAGCGAAAGAGGCTTCAGCACGCAGGGAAACTGGATACCCAGTAGAGCGGGCTCCGGCGCAGGGCTTACCGGAAGATCTCGAAACCACGGCACGCGCAATCCCGCTTCACGAAACACTTCCCGCATGCGCGGCTTGCTCCGGCAAGCCTCCACGGCGGCAGGATGGTTGTAGCGCACACCGAGTCCGCGCGCGGCGTAAGCGGCCGCGACAGCAGGACGGTCGCCCAGCGCAAGTATCCCGTCCACATTCTGGCCACGCAGCGCCTCCATCACAGTGTATGCAGCGACTTCCGGATTTTCGAAATGCACTGCGATGGCCCGGTCGCCCCAAGGATCTTCCAGTTGGTGGCAACGATCCGTAACATAAACGAGGTGAACGCCCAACTTCAGTGCGGCTTCTTCAAAACTGCGCGTCTGATAACCGAGTTTTGCGGTGAAGAGCAGCAAGCGTTTGGATGAAGTGGTCATGCGCGATGGCTTTCTCTATTGAATCAGACGAAGCCATCGGCGGTGGCCAGCACTGTCTTGACTGAAGGTTTCGCGACGCCAATCGAGACCAGCTGATCGCGGGTCGGTTCGGCGCAGCAGTACCAGGGCTCGCTTAGATAAGGAACGCCGACTTCAGCATGTTGCTTAGCAGCGATCGACGGAGCACGGCGACCTGCCCCAGCATGCGCCGCTTTCCAAATGCGTTCGAACGTACCGGCCCGCGATTCTTTCTGGCGTTCGGCAGCGGCGGCAATTTCCTGCACGCTTTCGCCGAGAGCATCGAGACGCGGATCTGGATTTTTCCAGGGATAGGCCAGTGACTGCGGATCGAACCGCCCGATCAGCCGTCTCACATCTTCCAATTCGAGCATTCGCGAGCCTTCCGGAATGAGCAGCCGGATGCCGAGCTGAATGGGCGCCACATTTTCGATCAATGATTCTTCGTGCAGGACGCGAAGCAGATCGAGGTAGCCCTCGAGAGTCGTCCACGGCGTGAAGGGCACAAACGTCGGATGCAAGGTCATGCCAAGTTCAGTGAAAATCTTGACGACGTGCAGGAAATCTTTGCGCGTGTGACGCTTGTCCAGAAACTCCAGAACAGCGTCATCCACAGACTCCACCGCGCTTATGACGAAGAGGCACCCTGTATCGCGGAGTGTGGCCAAATGTTGCTCGTACTTGCGCAGGTGCTCGATTTTGATCGTCACGTCGTAAGTCAGCTTCGGAAACTGGCTATGAAACTCCTCGACAAGCTCCATGGCGTGGCGAATGCCATTGAAAAAATCCGGGTCGCCGAAGGAGATATGTTGCGCACCTGCCGCAGCCTGCCGGCGGATGTCTTCGAGAACTACATCGCGGCTGACGATTCGAAACACTCCCTTGTATACCGGCACGATCGGACAGTGCCGGCAAAGATGTTTGCAGCCGCGGCTGGCTTCCGTCGAGCCAACAATGCGATAGCCATCTCCGGGAACGATCAAGTGCGCGTATTTTTCTATGCCGGGAAGACCAGAACGGTCCGGCACTTCGAACGCCAATCGTCCGAGTGAGATAAGAGGTTCGGGTTGCTGCGCGAGTCTCTCCTCGCCGCTCAAGGCAAGGCGTTCGGCAAGATGCACGAGCCCTTCTTCAAACTCGCCGCCAAGAAAAGTGGAAACTCCAAGTGTGCGGAGGTAGTCCACATTCATCGGCGCATACAGGCCGTAGCAACACAAATGGGCGCGAGGATTCAGTTCGCGCAACGAAGGAATCAATTGCGCAGCCAGCCGAGTGGCGGTGTGCATCGGCAAGTAGATAGCGACCAGCGCGGCATGTTGAACCGCGGATTCGTCGAGCTCCTGCCGCGCCAGATCCAGAGAAACGACATGGTGGCCACATTTCCGCAGCCACGCCGCGGGCGAGGCCAAGCCAAACGGCTGCCGCCCAAGTTCGTAGGTCGAAATGAGAACGATGTTCACGCCGCTACCAGTATAGCCGCACGGCACCTAGATTCGATTTCGGTTATCATAGAGGGCTGTGCACCGTAGCGAAAGGACCGTTTGAATGGCCATCAACGCGGGCAATTCTTTCCGTACGCGCGACAAGCTCAACGTCGGCGCCCAAAGCTTCGACATTCATCGCCTGGAGTTTCTCGAGAAACAGGGCGTCTGCAGTCTCGCGAAGCTTCCCTTTTCGCTGCGCATTTTGCTCGAGAATCTCTTGCGCTGTGAAGATGGCCGGTTCGTCCACGCCGAAGATATCCGCGCATTGGCGGGCTGGCGACCGGGCGCTCCTGAAAAAGAAATTGCGTTCATGCCTGCGCGCGTGCTGCTGCAGGATTTCACCGGCGTCCCGGCAGTCGTCGATCTCGCCACCATGCGCGAAGCCTTCGCGCGCATGGGAGGCAATCCCAAGCGAATCAATCCCCTCTTCCCCGCCGAACTAGTCATCGACCATTCCGTGCAGGTCGATAGCTTCGGCAATGTAAATGCCTTCGGCTTGAATGCCGAACTCGAATTTCAGCGCAACGTCGAGCGCTACTCCTTCCTTCGCTGGGGCCAGACGGCATTCAACAATTTCAAAGTCGTGCCGCCGGATACCGGGATTTGCCACCAGGTAAATCTTGAATATCTTGCACGCGTCGTCTGCGCGATGCCGTCAGGCAGCCGGATGGAAGCTTACCCGGATTCCGTGGTGGGAACGGATTCGCACACCACGATGATCAACGCGCTAGGCGTTTTCGGCTGGGGCGTTGGCGGCATTGAGGCAGAGGCCGCCATGCTCGGCCAACCTTCTTCGATGCTCATTCCTGAAGTTGTGGGCTTCCGGCTACACGGGCGTCTGCGCGAAGGCGCGACCGCCACGGACCTTGTCTTGACGGTCACCGAAATGCTGCGCAAGAAGGGTGTCGTCGGCAAGTTTGTCGAATTCTTCGGCTCCGGCTTGTCCAGTCTGAGCGTGCCCGATCGCGCGACCATCGCCAACATGGCCCCCGAATATGGCGCCACCATGGGCTTTTTCCCGGTCGACGCCGAAACGCTTGCGTATCTGCACTTCACCGCTCGAGGCCAAGAGCACATCGCGCTCGTCGAGGCTTACTGCAAAGAGCAGATGCTCTTTCGCAACGACGAAACTCCCGCGCCGCTCTTCAACGACACGCTAGAACTGGACCTCGGAAGCGTTGAGCCCACCGTTGCCGGACCCAAGCGACCGCAAGACCGCGTGCCATTGCGCCAGGCAAAGTCCTCCTTTACGAAAGTCGTGGAGGGCACGCCGGATAAGCATGTTAGCGTTCGAAACAATGGAGACTCCTTCGATCTTTCCAGTGGCGCCGTGGTCATCGCCGCGATCACCAGCTGCACGAACACATCAAATCCATCGCTCATGCTGGGTGCCGGTCTACTGGCGAAAAAAGCGGTCGAGCGCGGCCTGCATGTGAAACCATGGGTGAAGACCAGCTTGGCCCCCGGCTCGAAAGTGGTGACTAACTATCTGGCAGCCGCAGGGTTGACGCCGTTCCTCGAAAAACTGAATTTCCACCTGGTTGGCTACGGGTGCACAACCTGCATCGGCAACAGCGGCCCGCTCTCGGAACCCATCGGCGCCGCCATCAAAGACAACAACCTGATCGCCGTGGCCGTGCTGAGCGGCAATCGTAATTTTGAAGGCCGCATTCATCCACTCGTTCGCGCCAACTACCTGGCTTCGCCGCCACTCGTCGTCGCTTATGCGCTCGCGGGCCGCATGGATGTGGACCTCACGACAGAGCCGCTTGGAAACGACACGGCCGGCAAGCCGGTTTTCCTGAAAGACATCTGGCCCTCTCCGCAGGAGATCGAAAAAACAGTTCGCGCCGCCGTCACCACCGCGCAATACAGCAAGGAGTACGCTGAAGTATACGAGGGCGACGCGCACTGGAAGTCCATGCCAATTCCACAAGGCGATATCTACAAGTGGGATCCGAAATCGACCTACATCAAGATGCCGCCCTATTTCGAAAACATGCCCAAATTGCCTCCAGCTCTTGCGGATATTCACGGCGCGCGCGTTCTCGCCGTTCTCGGCGACAGCGTCACCACGGATCACATTTCTCCCGCGGGCTCAATTCCCGTCGACTCAACCGCCGGCAAATACTTGATCGCCAACGGCGTGAAGCCGCATGAGTTCAACTCGTACGGCGCGCGCCGCGGCAATCACGAAGTGATGATGCGCGGCACGTTTGCGAATATTCGCCTGCGCAATCAGCTGGCGCCGGGCACGGAAGGTGGCTGGACGCTTTACCTTCCCGGTGGCGAAAAGATGGCCATCTACGATGCCGCCGTCAATTATCGCGAGGCCGGCGTGCCTCTTCTGGTCATCGCAGGCAAGGAATACGGCTCCGGCTCCTCGCGCGACTGGGCCGCAAAAGGTGCGCGATTGCTGGGCGTGCGCGCCGTCGTCGCCGAAAGCTACGAGCGCATCCATCGCAGCAATCTCCTCGGCATGGGCGTGCTCCCGCTCGAATTCAGAAAGGGCGAGAATCGCGAATCGCTCGGCCTGACGGGCCATGAAGTTTTCGAAATCGAAGGCGTTTCCGCTCTTGCGCCCAAATTGCCGATCACCGTGCATGCAAAGTCTGCAGACGGCAAAGTCAAAACGTTCTCCGTCATCGCGCGCGCGGACACTCCCGAAGAAGTCTCCTACTATCGCCACGGCGGCATCCTGCAATACGTTTTGCGCCAGATGCTGTAATTCAAGTTGAAGTTTAGGGATTGCACGTGTTCCGCAACTCGTTTGAGATGGAATCCTTCGTCCTGATGAATGGCAAGATGTCTTCTGAAATTGAAGTGGCGCATCGGCCGGGGTATGATGCGCGGGCACAATCTGAAAAATCATAGAGCAAGTCGGCCGCACATCTCGCACACGCGAAAGGACTGAAAATTTCATGAGCATTCGAATTGCCCGGCTGTTCTTCCTGTTGCTGCCGTTGTTTGCAATGTCTGTTCAGTCGCAAACAAATCCGGCGCCGCGGCTCGTGGCCATCAAAGCCGGCAAGTTGCTAGACCCGGAGACCGGAAAAACCGCCGTCAATCAAATCATTCTGGTAGAGGGAAAAAGGATCAAGGAAATCGGCGGCAACGTCGCTATCCCCGCGGAGGCGAAGGTCGTCGATCTTTCGAACGCCACGGTCCTTCCAGGCCTCTTCGATGCGCACACGCATCTGTGCATGACGGTCATTCCCAATCGCGATCACGGCGACTACTTCTTCACCACGCTGTTGGATCCCACGGGATATCGCGCCATCGAGGGCGTAGCAAACGGCATGGCCATGTTGCAATCCGGCTTTACAACCGTGCGCGACATCGGCAATGCAGGCAACTACGCGGATACGGACCTGCGCATGGCCATCGAAGATGGATGGGTGCAGGGACCCACGGTAGTCAATGCCGGCATCATCATCGCTCCTTACGGTGGACAGTTTCACCTTCAGCCGGAGAAAAAAGATTTGGCAACGCCGGAATATCTGTTTGCGGATTCGCGCGACGAGATGCGCAAAGCCATCCGCCAGAATCTTCATTTCGGCGCGAAATTCATCAAGATTGTGGTCGACGATCAGCAATACATCTACTCCGCCGACGACATCCGCTTCATGGTGGCGGAGGCACACGCGGCCGGCGTGAAACTCGCCGCGCATTGCTGGACGCATGCCGGCGCGCGCAACGCCGCGGAGGCCGGAGTCGATTCCATCGAACACGGTTTCCAGATGACCGACGAGGACTTGCAGCTCGCCAAGAAGAATGGCGTCACGTTGGTGGGCACGGAGTTCACCGAAAAGTTGAGCAACGCCGCCGAGCACAAGATCTGGGTCGACCGGCTGCGCCGCGCCTACAAAATTGGAATCAACATGGCGTTCGGCACGGATGTGGATGTTGCTATGCCGGGCGAAACGCGTGGAACGCTGGCCATCGACTACATTCAAAGCTGGACGGAAGCCGGCGTGCCCGCTACGGACACGCTTCGAGCCATGACCGTGAATGCCGCGCGGCTCCTCGGCGTGGATAAGGAGCGTGGCTTCCTCAAGCCCGGAATGGCCGCCGACATCATTGCCACTCCCGAAAATCCCACCGAGAATATTCAAACCCTAAAGAAGGTATCGTTCGTCATGAAGGACGGAGCAATCATCAAGCAATAGCGTAGCCGCGATAAGACTTGAATCTGCGGAAAAGCCACGCGCCGGTCAGACGGCCGCTGCTCGCGGAGTCGCTCCGCTCTTGATGCGCCAGAGCAGCAGCAATCCAATCACAATGGAAATCAGGCTGGCAGTCTGGGCGTTCGAAAGCCCGAAGAACGATCGTGGATTAATGCGGATGAACTCGATCAGAAAGCGCGCCGCGCCCGTCAAAATCAGGTAGCCACAGAAAACCTCGCCACCGGGTCGCACGCCATTCAGCGCCCTCTTCCCCAACCACCACAGAAACGCCGCGATCGCCAGCCAGATGAAAAACTCATACAGCGGCGTCGGATGCACGCGTTCCATGGTGGGAACGACGCCATTGGGAAAACTCATGCCCCACGGCAACGTCGTCGGCACGCCATAATCTCCATCCCCGGAAAGCAAGCAGCCAATTCGGCCAATCGCGTAGCCCACCGCGGCCGCCGGTGAACAGATGTCCAGAAATTCGAGCAGCGGAATGCGAAAGCGCTGTGCCAGAATCGCCAGCGCCACAAACCCACCCAGGAAACCGCCAAACCACGCGAATCCAAACCGGCTGATTAACATCGACGGGTCCGCAAGCAACTCGCGCGGAGCTTCCAGCACGTGATACAGCCGCGCGCCCACCAATCCGGCCAATCCGGCAATGCCGATAATGAGAAACCCCTCGTCTTTGGCTCCCTCGGCTCCTGATATTTTGCCGGAATGATATTTCTGCAATTGCCCGCGCCTGCGATTGAAATCCGCCTGAAGAACGTACGCCGCGACCAGCAGTCCAGTCGCGACCATGAGTCCAAACGTGGGAATCGTTAAGGGTCCAAGGTGCAGGAATGGGATCATCGATAAACGAAGGATTGGCTCCTTCGTGAGTATACATGACGTCAGGGCGCTGCCTGCGCGTCCAGCGATGGGAAAATCGATATGAGGTCAGGGCTTGATCGAGCCGACAGGCGACTTTCAGGACATCATGGAACGTAGGATCGATCATTCCCCGGCGAACAATTCATGCATCTCGTGCGGTACGGAACGCTTTTCCGCCGGCTTCCACCGCCCCGGCCACACTGGACTTCACGTCGTCCACAGTATCTTTCGCCCGGCGAGTCCAACGCTTTCCCATTGCTGCCGCGTCATCTATGCCCTGCTTCACTGTGTCGGCAATATACTCGCGCGTTTCTTCACCCGAGGACGGGGCGAGAAGCAACGCCAGCAACGCGCCTACCCCAACTCCCACCGCAAATATTGTAAACCTATCTGCCCATTGGTTCTGACTCATCTCATCCGTCCTCTAAACCTGATTTTTGACTGCCATGCACAAAAAAAATCTATTTTCCGAGAGCTTTCTCTACTTGGCCCAGTTTCTTCCGCACCTTCCCGGCTAACTTTTCTCCAATTCCTTCGCCTTCCAGGTCGGGATCATTCGTCAATTCGCCCACTTTTTCCTTGATCGAGCCCTTCACTTCGTGGACCTTGCCCGCAATCTCATCTTCTGTACTTGGCTTCATCTTGTTAGCCCCTCTTGCCAGATTTGGATTCGGCACTGGGCAAGCCGCCCCAACTGTTCTGGGAGCACTATGTTAGGAAAAACGATGGTGAATTGCTGTACACATCGAGACACAATTGGAGGATCTTCATTTCTTAGACGTCGCACAAACAACTCTTCGGGTGAGTGCAACCCTTGTCTTAGTATCAGCTTACGAAGTGGCCACGCGGATCCGTGGGCTACTGTCCAACGGACCGAGGTTGCCGATGCAGGACCGCGCCCAGAACGAGCCAGATAGCTAGCGCGATCCATTCCGCAGGCGAAAAGTGTCCTGGTATTACCGGCAGGACTTTCATCAAGAAGAGCAGCAACGAGACAAGGATTCCCAGTCCGGTCACAACGCGCATCGAAATCCTTTTTTCCACCAGCCAGAACGACACACAGGCTGCCAGCCATCCCAATGCAGACGCCATCGACCCCACTTCCGTTACGGGCACAAGCAGCGCATCGCCAAGCAGCACGCCTGCCAACGTCCCCACAGTTATTCCAATCACCGCCACGGATGGCGTCCGGAATTTTTCGTGAACTTCTCCGAATCGCGGCGCGATTGTCCGGCGGCGGCCATAAGCAAACAACAAACGGCTCGAAGCCACGAAGTTGCCGTTAAAGCACTGGAACAGCCCAAACATCGCCATGATGAGAATCAGCCGCACGGGCCATCTCGCCCCCAGGGCTTGTTCGAACGCAATCGCGGTAACGAAGCGCTTGCCCAGCAGTCCCTGCCATGGCGCTACATAAGCCACCGCCGCCACCGCGAGAACATAAAATCCTGCGCCGACAAAAAGAGCCATGGCGATCGCGCGGAAAAATCCCGTTGGTGGGAATTCCAGGTGTGCTTCCTCCGCCGCTTTTGGCGCCGATTCGAATCCCGTCATGAAATACGGCACGATCTGAAGCGTCAGGATAATGGAAATAAACGGAGTCGCGTGAAACGCCGGATGAAAATTGGCGGGCGCGCCGTACATCGCGCTGATCCCCAGCAGCACCGCGAAGAGCACGAGCATCGCCGTTGTCGTCCAGTTCTGAAAACTGGCGCTCAAACGGATGCCCCGGTAATTCAGCAGCGCAAGAAAAAGGGTCAGCGCGATCCCCAACAGCAGTCGCGGCAGGAAAACGGGCTGTCCCGCCACTCGATACAATTCGAACGAATTCAACGACGGGAAAATATAGGCAGCCAGCTTGCCAACTGCCACCGCTTCCCAAGGACAAACAATGAAGTAGGCCAGCAGCATCATCCAGCCGGTCAGGTAACTGACGATCGGAGGAAATACCTGGGCGGTGTAAGCCGCTTCTCCCGCGGCGTCTGGAAGCCGCTGCACCCATTGCCCGTAGACATAGCCGACGGGTAGCAGCAGGATCCCCCCAAGCGCAAACCCCATCATTGCCCCAAGCGGCCCGCCTCGGCCCAGCCAATCGTCCATGACTACTAGCCATCCCACACCTACCATCGTCCCAAACGACAGAGCAAAGTAGTCCGACAGTCGAAGTTTGTGCGCCAGTGTCGCCATAGTTTTGAGTTTGCGTCCTGATTCTATACACCTTCGCCCGCTGCACCATCAGTTTTGACAAGCCTTTAACCTACCGCTAACACAAGCAGCTTAGAACTCTCTACGCACCAAAGACGGGCTCCGACGCGTCCGAATTGCGTCTTTCTCTTGGTGCGTCAGTCCCCTGTATTTTCAATTGTCGTTCAAGACTAAGAATTCCAAGGAGAGACGTCCTATGCACCAGCGCTTTACCAGGGCCGTGGCGGTCGCGACCGCCATTGCGCTCATGCCGCTGTACCCAGCCTCTGCCAATGATCGGGATGATTTTCCAACGAAGACTCCCATCAAGCATGTCGTTGTGATTTTCCAGGAAAATGTTTCTTTTGATCACTATTTCGCCACCTATCCACGTGCCTTGAATCTCCCCGGAGAAACGCCATTTCACGCCAGGGAAAATACCCCCCAGGTGAACGGCCTCGAAAGCGCCGGCTTGCTCACCAATAATCCCAATGGCGTGAATCCCTTTCGCATCCCTCCCGCCTTCTCAGTCACCTGCGACGAGGACCACAATTACAACGATGAGCAGACCGCTTTTGATGGCGGCTTAATGGACAAGTTTGCAAAAGTCAGTTGCAACGACAAGAACCTGGGGCCGAACTCCACCATGGGCTACTTCGACGGCAACACGATTACGGCCATCTGGAATTACGCACAACATTTCGCCATGAGCGACAACTCCTATGGCACCACTTTTGGTCCTTCCACTCCTGGCGCACTTAATCTCGTAGCCGGCAACACTTTCGGAGCAACACTCGTTCCTCTGAAAGCAAACGGCTCAGGCGCCAGCGGGTCTGGCTCCATCTCCAACGGTGGGCCTTCAGGGTCCGTCATCGGCGATCCACGGCCTGGCTTCGATGAGTGTGTCCAAACTACTCCCGGCCTCGCTGGAGCAACCCAAATCACCATGAGCGGCAAAAACGTTGGTGACCTGCTCAACGCTCGGGGCATCACCTGGGGCTGGTTTCAAGGTGGTTTTGCGTCAACCGGCGTGGACGCAAAAGGCCGCGCAATTTGCGGAGCCCATCACTCAGGCCTCGCGGGCGACGACGCCCTAACCCAATCGAGCGATGGTGACTACATTCCTCACCACGAGCCATTCCAGTATTACCAGCAAACGGTAAATGCCCATCACGTTCGTCCCAGCGATCCGGCTTTGATTGGGACCTCAAAGGACGGGGCAAGCCATCAGTACGACCTGAGTGATTTCACCACCGTCCTCAATCAGGGCCGCCTTCCCGCCGTCACCTTCCTGAAGGCTGCCGCCTACCAGGACGGCCACGCCGGATACTCCGATCCCATCGACGAACAGATCTTCCTGGTGAACACCATCAATGCGCTGATGCAGAGCCGGGAGTGGAATGAAACCGCGGTCATCATCGCTTACGACGACTCCGACGGATGGTACGATCACCAAATGGGTCCCATCGTGAATCAGTCCAACGTGTCCGACGACCAGCTCCTCGGCCCCGGAAATTGTGGTGTGGCCAAGCCCATTGATGCCAGCGGCACCATTCAGAACGGGCGATGCGGCTACGGTCCGCGTTTGCCGTTGCTCGTGATTTCTCCCTTTGCCAAGCGCAACTATGTCGATCACAGCGTTTCGGACCAGTCCTCAATTCTGCGTTTCATCGAGGACAACTGGAACCTTGGCCGCATCGGCAACGGCTCCACCGATGCCATCGCCGGCACTTTAAACGGCATGTTTGACTTTGACAGGGACCATCATGGCCGGCGCCTGATTCTGGACCCCGCAACCGGCCAAGTTCTCGACGCAGGCGGAGAATAGCTTCGTACCTCTGTCTGTGCCGCAGAGAAGTTGGTAGTCCACAATCTTGGGACAAAGAAGGGCTCGCTCCGCATTCCGCGTGGCGAGCTTTTCTGTTTCTTAGCCAAAAGCACTCTGCCTTTTCGTTCGAGACAACCCCGCGCGGCCCTCGCTCATCCACTCACTCATCCTCCTCGGTGCAAGGAGTGATCATCGTGCGTTGGCTTCTTCCCGGCTTGTTAGGATTTTTGTGCCTTGCGGATGCGACATCCGCGAAACCTCCAGACGATACTTCGCCGCCAGGCGCCAATAGTTTCGCTGCGATTCTGCAGGCAACTCCCTCCATCAGCGAAATTTCGTTCGTCGGCCTCCGTCATATCTCTTCTGCAGCAATGGAGGCGCAAATCTCCTCGCAAACTGGCGCACCACTCGACGCTCGCAAGGTTGAGTCGGATGTTCGAACGCTCGCGCGCCTGGGCTGGTTCGAATCGATTCGCGTAGAAACACGCGCTCCCGACACATCCCCGTTACAGTCCGCGGGCGATCGCGAACGCATCGTCCTCCTCTTTTATTTGACCGAACTGCCCTTTCTTTCCAGTCTGAAATTCTCTGGCTCCCGGCTGCTCTCGGAAAAGCAAATCGAGAAACTCCTCGCCGAGAAAAAACTCGCCCCTGGCCTTGGCAAACCCGCGGACCCCGCTGCGCTCCAGCAAATCGCTTTTGCGATTCGCTCCGCTCTAAACGAAATGGGCCACCCCGCTGCCACCGTTCGAATCGAGCGCCAGCAAGCACCCAACGCAACCGTCGCTGTCCGATTCCAGGTCGATGACGGCCCACTGCTTGGGGTCCGCCGGGTCGCCTTCGAAGGCAACCCCCAATTTTCCGCAAAATTGCTGCGTCGGCAGATGCGCAACATCGCGCCTTGGCAACCCTTAGCCTCTTTGCGTAGCAAAAATGTCTATACCCACGAAGCTTTCGAAGAAGATCGCCAGCGCATTGTTTCCTATTACCAGAATCACGGATATCCCGAAGCGCGCATCGGCAATCCGCAATTGACGCGCGGCACCGAGCCATCGAGTCGCTGGCGACTCAGGTTCCACGCGGCCGCGCACTCTACACTGTCAATTTCCATCCCCGTGCAAGCCGGACCTTTTTACCAGCTCCGGTCCATCACCATCAGCCAGGCTCTTCAACAAGCCGCAGACAAGCGCCGCAATAAATCCGTCAATCTCCCAGCTTTAGCGCACGACAATCCCTATTCCGCCGAGGACGTCGAGAAACTGCGCCGATGGTGGCTGGCGCAGCTTCAGCCCCGCGATTCGAAAAGCGATTCGGCTCGCATCCGTTCTGTGGCCGCCAGACAATCTTTCGATCCCGAAAGACACGCCGCCCACATTGAACTGGCTCTTGGCGATTCCCCGCCCTACATCGTCCATCGTATCGAATTCCTGGGCCTCCACAAATTTAGTGACCGCTACATGCGCCACCGAATTCCGTTACAGGAGGGGCGCCCTGTCGATGATCGCGCGCTGCAGGCGGGTCTCGCCCGCCTCGCGCGGACCGGCTACTTCAAGCCGATCCATCGGGAAGATATCCACGTACAAATGGATGAGGCAACGCACACCGCCAACATCTCCATCCGCGTCGAGGAAATCGGTCAGCAACGCGCATCTCTGACCGGCGGCCACGGACAATTCGGCAGCACCCTCGGCATTGCCTACACCGTCTTCGACCTCTTGAACCGCGAAGAACTCCTCTCCACTCAGTTGGAAGGCGGCCCGGAGAGCCTCGACGTCGTGCTCCGCCTGGCCAAGGAAGGTATCTTCGGCACGCGCGCGTCGCTGGCATTTTCCGTTTTTAACAATGTGATTCGCCCACGATTCGCAAAAAACGTACAAGGGCCGTTCTTCACCTCGCACAGCGAAGGAATTAAGATCCCGTGGACTTACCCGATTTCCAACACGGATTCCCTCGGCGTCAACTACACTCTCTCGCGCGCTATCACCGACTACCAGGTCACTCTCGCGCCACTGCCCACCGGCGTCATTTCCACCGACACAAAAACCAAAATTTCCAGCCGCTCTCTCGGAGTGGCTTGGGCGCACGATGCTGGCCACGAGCGCGCGGTGTTTTCCGATTCCTTCTCCGGCGGCCCGCTTGGCGGAGACGAAAACGTGCTTCGTTCTTCCGTCGAATATGGCCGCATCCTGCATGATCCGGTTTTCTCTTCAAGCCACGCCTGGGCCTTTCAAATGAAGCTCATCGGTGCAGGCAGCTATCGCGGCGACATGCCGTTCTATTCCCGTCTCTTCCCAGGTGATGAACTTGTGCGCGGTTTAAATCCGGGAGAGCTCGGTCCTTATGCGCTGACTTATAAAACAGCGAGCTCCGGAGCCACGACATCCTCCGCTGCACCAGCTGGCGCGAATCTCGCCACCGGCGCCAACGCCGAATACCGTATCCCTCTCGGCGGCCGAACCGAAGCCGCCGGCTTCTTTGATCTTGGCTCAGCTTGGCTGCTTCCGAACTGGCTGGGACCTGCACGCCCTCTGCTTCTGAATTCCACAAACGGCGTCCTGCACGGCTCCGCAGGGATCGAACTTCGCTGGACCATCCCCGGCGTCCAGGTCCCCGTTCGCGCGTATTACGCCGTGAACGTGCTGCGCCTGGACCGTTCTTTTCACCTCTCGGACAAGTCCTTTTTCTTCGTTCGTAACCGCTTCTCCTCGTTCGGATGGGGACTCGGCTCCCTGTTCTAGACCACCGCCCTGTACTACACTGCCGGAATCATGAATCACGACAAACTCATCAAACTGGCCTCGCACCTTGCGGAACCTTTCTGCATCACAAAGGGAGAGAAATTTAGCCTGAAAGATTGGGACCCCACCGATACCACTGGCGTCAAGAGCAAGCAGCATGCTCAGAAGATACTCGAGGCCCGCGATGGCGTCCTCAACCACCTGCAGAAGAAACTCTACGCCCAGGATCGCTGGGCCGTCCTGATTATCCTCCAGGCCATGGATGCCGCCGGCAAGGATGGCGTGATCAAACACGTTATGTCCGGCGTGAACCCGCAGGGTTGCGACGTTCACTCTTTCAAGTCTCCCAGCAACGAAGAGTTGGACCACGATTTCCTATGGCGAACAAATAGGTGCCTTCCCTCTCGCGGCAAGATCGGCATTTTCAATCGCTCCTATTACGAAGAAGTGTTGGTTGTGCGCGTTCACCCGACCTTGCTCAGAGCGGAGAAGCTGCCCGACGTGCTTACCACCAAACACATTTGGACGGAGCGCTACGAGGACATCAACGCCTTCGAAGAGTACTTGACCCATAATGGCATCGTGATTCGGAAATTCTTCCTCCACGTTTCAAAAGAGGAACAGAAGAAGCGCTTCCTCGAGCGCCTCGAAGATCCGAAAAAAAACTGGAAGTTCTCCATGGCCGACGTCAACGAACGCGGTTTCTGGAAGGACTATCAGGAAGCCTACGAGGAGATGATCCAGAATACGGCAGCGAAGCACGCGCCGTGGTACGTGGTCCCCGCGGACAACAAGTGGTTCACGCGCCTGATCGTGGCCTCCGCCATTATTCAGACCCTCGACGAACTCCGTCTCTCATTCCCGGACGTCGACAAGGCAAAAAAGAAAGAGTTGGCGGCCGTGCGCGATTCCTTGCTCTCCCAGAAGGACTAGGCGCACGAAATCCGGCCGCATGCTGAGGGGGATGACGCGGAGCGGGCTACCGCGCTCTTACGAGGTTCGGTGACCCGCTCCACCACAGAACTACAATCCTGTGGCAAAGCGAGGGCCAATCTCCCGGATTTCAACTAAGAGTTAAGTTGTTGCTCAGAAAACGATTAGCGAACGCCCCAAATCCACGACAGGACTCTGTCTCCTCAACTATCAAAATCTATGGAGACCCCTACAGAATCACGTAGAGTCAATGGCCGGTCGGCCTCACTTCCATTCGAACGTCTGCCCGAGCCCGCCGATAACCACATCAAAAACACCGGGCTCCACGATTCGCTTGTTGTCCATTCCGATGAAAGACAAGTCCTCAGCCGTCAATTCGAATGATAATTTCCGGCTTTCCCCTGCCTTCAAATTAACCTTTGCGAATCGCTTCAGTCGTTTCAGCGCCGGCGTTACGCTTGCAAATCGTTTGCTCAAATAAAGCTGCACGACTTCCTTCCCGGCCCGGTCCCCCGTATTCTGAACCGTCACTTCCACGTGAATGGTCTGGTTACCGGAAGCGGTCTGCGGCGTCGCGTGTAAATCGGCGTAAGAAAAACTCGTGTAGCTCAGTCCTGACCCGAATTCGAACTGTGGCGCGCTCAGCGCCTTGGCTTCTCCATCCTGTTCCCCCTCAAACACCTTGTGGTCGTAGTTGAAGAGCCGGTTCACCGCGCGCGGATAAGTTATTGGCAGTTTCCCACTGGGATTTACGTCCCCGAAGAGAATATCCGCGATGGCTTGTCCGCCCTCATTGCTGGGGTTGTAAGCCATCACGATCGCTTTGGCCGCATCCGCAATCCGGCTGATCACTCGCGGCCGCCCCTCGGTCAACACCAGAATCACAGGCTTCTTGGTCTCTTCGAGTTTGTGAACCAGATAGAGCTGCGCGTCCGGCAATGTCAGATCGCTGATATTCCCGGGAGTCTCCGCATACGCCCACTCCCCGATGCACACCACAACCACGTCCACTTTCGAAGCGGCCTCAACGGCTTTCGCTACATCCACTTCCCGGTCGTACGTGGTTCCCGGCTCATACGTCACGTTTCCCGCACCGATTTTCTCCTGGATCGCTTTCAGAACGGTGGGCCGATCCTTCGGAAACATGCTCGCGCGACCGCCCTGCCATGTGTACGTCCATCCGTTATTCAACGGAATCAGCGAATCCGCGTCCGGCCCCGTCACCAGAACGTGCGCCGTTTTCGAAAGCGGCAGCGCGTGATTTTCGTTTTTCAACAGCGTAATCGACTCCCGCGCCGCTTCCAGGCTGACTTGTCGCGATTCCGGCGATCCAATCACTGTCTTCGACTCCATCCCGCGCAACGGATCGTCAAAGAGCCCAAGCTGGTACTTCACCGTCAGGATTCTCCGCACCGCTTCGTCCACTCGGCTCACCGGCACTTTGCCTTCGTTCACCAGCGCCAGCAGCAGATCGCTGAAGCTGTAATCGCTCGGCACCATGCTCATATCAATTCCCGCGAGCACCGCAATCCGCGTAGCCTCTTTTTCGTTTGCCGCAATGTGATGCACATTGACGAGCTTCTTGACATCCATCCAATCCGACACCACGAACCCCTCCATGCCCAGTTCGCCGTACAAAACGTTCTTTAACAAATAGCTGTTGCCGTGGCCGGGAATTCCGTTCACTTCACTCGAATTCACCATTACCGTATGCGCGCCCGCTTTCACCGCCGCCGCAAAGTTCGGCAGGAAATATTCACGCAACGTGATTTCCGGAATCAGCGCCGGCGACCGGTCGCCGCCCGTCGTCGGATAGCTGTAACCAATGTAGTGCTTCAGCGAAGCGGAAACATTCACCGGGCTTGAAAGATCCGTCCCCTCATATCCGCGAACCGTCGCCACTCCCATTACCGACGCAAGATACGTGTCCTCTCCGAGCGTCTCCCACAATCGCGACCATAGTTGTTGCCTCCCCGCATCCAGCACCGGCGAAAACGTCCACGGCACTCCGGCCTTCCGCGTTTCCGCTCCCGAAATCTGGCTCCCGCGCAACATCAGCTCCGGATTCCACGTCGCCGCCATTCCCAGCGGCTGCGGAAACAGCGTGCTGCCGGCCACGTAGTTCGCCCCGTGAATCGAGTCCAGCCCGTACAGCACGGGAATCTGCAGCCGCGTTTTCTTCGCCTCATCCGCAATCGCGTGCAGAATTTCATGCCACTTCTGCTCGGACAACGCCTCGTCGTTCACGTTGATAATGGAGCCCGCGCCATATTTCCCCACGGCTTTGTGCAGCTTTTCCGCATTAATTGTTAGTTCCTTGCCGTGCCCATCCGTAATCATTCCGATTTCCAGCTGCGTCATCTGGCCGACTTTTTCCTTCAGCGTCATCTGGCCGAGCACTTTATCCACCGCCGCGGCGTATTTGCTCGCGGCCGGACCCGCTGGAGTCATGTTCCCCTGCAGAAATGTCTGGCTGTCGACGATCCCTGCGCCGGGATTATCCGCGCCCGATGGCAAAGCCGCATATACGCAAACAGCCAGTACAATAACGATATGCCTCATTTTTCGAAGTGGGGTGTGCACGCGTTTCTCCTTGGAGAGCATCCTAACTCCAGACCCCGCAAAAATACAAATTTTCAATATTCAGATTTCTGATGGTGCATCCGCCGAAAACTAGACCATTCTCCTCTGCGATGCTATCGCCAAAAGTGCGCAAGGTCGCGCCTGGTTGGAAGTTCCTGGAGAATGACTCCGCCGATCGGCTGTTCAGTGCGGCGAATTGTATTGGTAGCGCAGGCTCGGCGGCATGTGGTCCGAACGCGTCCGCGTGTTGTATTCGAGCTGATATCCAAGATGCTCCGCGTCCGCGGGATACTCTTTACCTTCTGGATAAGGATAAGCAAGCGTCGAATGCCGTGGCAGCGGTTCCACCGTAAAAGCATGCGCCGCGTAAAAATCCATATCCTTCTCAAAACCGTCCGCGTAAAAAAAGTAATCGCGAATCCAACCGGCAGGCAACGCCGGCAGCTTTCGCGGATCGAACTCCAGCTTCAATCCCTCGCCCGAGCCGAACACCACAAAACGGTCATCCGAAGCTCTCAGCAAATTAAATACATCCCCATACCGCGTGTAATTCCCCGCCGCGTGCGCATACGGACCGGTCATGCTCCGATGCGAGTACGAATAGACCGTATCGCTTGCCGGCTGCAGCCGCGTCTCCCGCGGATACCCGACAAAATCGAGCGCCGCTTTTGCCAGCGGCACTTGCGCCACTCGCACATCCTTCAGCTCCGCTGTCTGGTCGATTCGAATCGCGTCCCAGTAAATCTTCAGGTTGTTGACGATTCGGATCCGCCGCGTCGCAGGAGGAATCTTGCCCGTTAAATCCGTCACCATCGTCCGCTCAAGTCCAGCGGGAAAACCCATATCTTCAACCACGCGCACCCACTTCCCCTGCGCATCCAGCGCCTCAACGTAAGGAGGAATCACTTTAATCCCCGCCTGGTCTGCCGCGTACATGGACGTAGCTGTGAAATAGTCCGTGTAGCCGTCCATAATCAATCGCAGCGGCATCTTCGCGTTCCACTCTCCCAGGTCCAGCTCAATCCAGTGCAATTTCGCAAATCCGGCGAACGGCAATTCCTCAAAACTCGTCACGTAGTTGCGATCGTGTTTCGAAAGCAGCGCCAGCACATCATTCCCGCGATCGTCCCACGCACCGACCGGCGCGCGCGCATCGCGGCTTGCAATCACTCGAAACTCCGGAAATGGCGGCGTACTCGCGAACCGCTCGTTCGGAAAAACCTCATAATCCGGGGGATGATCGATCGCCAGCAACTTCACTTGATCGAGGTAAACTGTTTCTTCCATCGGCTCCATAAACCGGAAGCTCAGCATCCCATCGCGCGGCTTCACGCTGCGACCCGCAACTTTCAGATACTCGTCCGGATCAGGCACGTCGCGCTCCCCCGGTGCCACCCAGTGCCCCACAACTCCCGGACCGATCATGTCCGCAATAAATTCATACTCCCGACCATTCCACGAAAACAAAACTGGGCACGAACTGCCCCGCCGGTCCAGCTCCGCAACGCTCTGCACTTTATTCCCGGCAAGATTGATTTCGTCCTGCGGCACACCGGTCGGCCAAAGCAGCCGAATCACTTCCGCATTTTTCTCCGATCCTAGGCCCGCCAGAATCGGCAGCGCGTTCTGCCCCAAATACCCCGACGCTCCCGCTACTTCCCACTTCTGATAAAGCGTCCCCGCGTAAAGTTCAACCTTTGTCCCAATCGCACTCTTGTTGTCGTTCAGCGCCTTGAGATCGATCCTCATCCAATTATTTTTATTCCCGCCATCGTTCCGCAAAACCACGGGCCCGCCCCCAAGCTGCGTCATCACCAGATCCGCGGCACCGTCTCCATCAATATCCGCCACCGCAATCGCCCGCGGCTGATTCACCTTCACGTCATCGAGGTGTACTTCTCTCGTGACGTCGCTCCAGCCTTTGCTCCCCAAATTGCGCAGCAAACGAATTTCTGCTCCGCTCTTGGACTCGCCCACGGCCGCCAGGTCCAGCCAACCATCATTGTCGTAATCCAACCCCGCAATTCCCCATCCGTGTTGCCATCCAAAATCCGGCAGCGCCACTCGCTCCAGCCGCTTCCCTTCCACGTTGCGCCACAAGCTAATCCCCGGCGCTCCCGCGTGAGTGAACGCCAGGTCCATCCATCCATCCTTATCAAAATCGAATGCCACGACCCCGACCGCCGGCGGCAGATTCTCCTTGCTGAAATCAATTCCGGAAAGCGGCGTGAATTTCCCTTCCCGCGGATTCATGAAAATCGCAGCCCCCGCCGGCCCGCCCGCGAAAACAAAATCTACAGCGCGGTCATTATTGAAGTCCGTAGTCACCACGCCCGCGCCAGTAGCCGCGAACCCCAGCCCCGTCTCCGCCGAAACATCCGTGAACGTACTGTTCCCATTATTCCGCCAGAGAAAATTGTGCGGCGCCGCACCGGCCGCGTCCGCAGCCATCGTAATGTACAGATCCAGATCGCCGTCATGGTCGTAATCCACAAACGTCACGCCCACGCATCCCTTCTCCCGCCGGATGCCCACCTTCTCCGTCACGTCCTCGAACTTCCCATCACCCTTGTTTTGAAGCAGCCGCACACCATCACTCAAGCAAACCGCCAGATCCGTATGCCCATCATTATCAAAATCTCCTGCCGCGCAACCCAGCCCGCTCCCTTTCAACTCAATTCCCGATCCCCGCGTCATATCCGCGAATCTCCCGTCACCAAGATTGTGCAGCAATCGGCTGCTGCCTTCCGCCGTTCCGCTCACCAGAAAAAGATCGGGCCTCCCGTCCCCATCGAAGTCGAAGAAACACGCTCCCGTACTCGGTCCCGGCGCACTCGTCGGATTTCCGGCGGTCATCGACACGAATGCGGTGGACATCGGCGCGTATCGCACCGGAATCGCCGCCGGCACTTCCACAACCGAACTGCGCGGGAGCTCTGCAAGCGAATATCTCCCCTGATCCCCGTAGCCCGCCCCGAACGGCGCCCCCAGATGCTCCGTCGTGATTTTCTGAAAGCGCGCCAGATGCTCTCGCGCCGCCGCCGAATCGCCATTCCGCTGCAGCGCCCGCGCCAATCCAAATTCCGAGGAAGCATGATACGGATACAACGCCAGCCCTTTCTGAAACGCGGCAATGGCCTCGTCATATTTTTGGAGCTGCGTATTCAGGTATCCCAGAAAATAGTAAGCGTCCGCCTCTTGCGTAATCTCCGTAACGCGCTGGAACGCTGTGATCCCCTTCTCCGCTTCGCCAAGATCTTTGTACGCCAGTCCCAGGTTGTACCAAGCGTAAGGATCTCTCGGCAGTTGCTCTGCCGCTTCCGTAAGCGCCGCGCGCGCCAGCTCAGGCTTTTGCTGTCCCAGAAACGCCACACCAAGGTTCAAACGCGCCACTGCAAATTTCGGATCGGCTGCCAGGGCCTGCTCAAAATATTTCTGCGCATCGGCCGGCCGCTGCTGATTCATATATGCCACGCCAAGCGTGTTGTAGCGATAAGCCTCCGCCGCATTTGCAGATGCCGCTTCTTTCTTCGAAATAACCGTCTTCTCTTGCCCCGACAGCGCATTCGAACGCACCAGCACCGCGGCAGAAAAAACAAAGACTGAAGAAACGACCATCACCAGCGCGTCACGCCAAATCCGACTCTGCATGAAAATTTTTCTTCCCTCCGCCACGCGCGCCCAAACAATCGTGGCTGCCACATTCACGCGCAATTGGAATTCTGTGGGCTGCCCCCACCATCGTCAACCGTTTTATGACTCTTCTCCGCACCGTTCGAACCGCTCTTGACCTCCATCCCCCGCGCGCATACTCTCGCCCATCAAGCCATGCACTCGTCTCCGTACTCCACCATCCGCCAAATTGGCGAAAGCATTCGAACGAAAACGGTTTCTCCCATAGAAATCGTCGCCGCCCATCTCCAGCGCATCGAAAAATCCCAGCCCCAACTAAACGCCTTCGTCCACTTGGATGCCGAAGCCGCACGCCGTCAAGCCCGCGGCGCCGCGGTCGCCGTCGAGCGCGGTGACCATCTCGGTCCACTCCACGGCGTCCCTCTCACCATCAAGAGTTGCATCGACGTCGCAGGCTGGCCCTGCCCCGCCGGTTCTCTTCTCCGAAAAGACTATGTCCCAACCCACGACGCCCCGCTCGTCTCGCGTCTCAGATCCGCCGGCGCAATCCTGCTCGGCAATACCAACACTCCCGAATTCCTGATGGCCTACGAATCTGACAATCTCCTCATCGGAAAAACCAGCAATCCTTGGAACTTGGCTTACTCCGCAGGTGGCTCCAGCGGCGGCGAAGCCGCTGCCATCACCGCGGGATGTTCCGCAGGCGGCGTCGGCAGCGACGGCGGAGGCTCGATCCGCGTCCCCGCGCATTTTTGTGGAATCTGCGGACTGAAGCCCACACCCGGCCGCATCCCTGCAACCGGACATTTCCCACCCGGCGCCGGCGCATTTTCCTGGATCGGTGTCGTCGGCCCCATCGCCCGCGCCATCGCGGACGTTCGCCTGCTCTTCGAAGCGATGTCCGGGCCCGACGCAGGCGACGCCCTCTCCGCACCCGTCCCTTCGCGAAACTACGATGAAAAAAGTTTGCGCGGCTTGCGCATCGGAATCTTGGAAAGCGACGCACTCGGCAATGCCACCGCGGAAACGCGTTCCGCAATCGATCGCGCAGCAAACCTGCTCGCTGAAAAAAACTTCATCCTCGAACCATTCTGCCTCCCCAGACTCGATCGCGCCCTGGAACTCTGGTGGTTCTTCTTCGGCCGCATCATCGGCCATCTGTTACGCGAAAATGTTTCGGGGCACGAATCCGAAATCAGTCCCATCCTGCGTGATTATCTCTCTCACGCCAATTCCGGCAACCCCATCACGCTCCCTCAATTCCTGAAAGCCTGCACCGATCGCGACCTTCTCCGCGCCGAAATTCTCCACCACATGCGCGAGGTACCCATTTTGCTTTCCCCCGTTTCTGCCGGGCCCGCCTTCCGCCACGGCGAAGGAAACTACGCCCTGGGCACTGGCTATCGCGACACCATGCGCTTTTCTCAATGGCTCAACTTGACTGGTTTTCCCGGCGCAACTGTTCCGGTCGCCCTTTCGAACGAGGGTCTGCCCATCGGCGTCCAAGTAATCGGCCGCCCCTTCGAGGACGAACTCGTTCTATCTGTTGCCGAAGCGATCGAAACTGCTCGCGGCCCCTGGAATCCCCCGCCGCCGCTGTTTTCCTGACAAAACGAAGAACCTCACTCCGGAGGCTGCCGCGAAACCTCCGGACTCGGCAAGCGTCCCTCGCTGAAAGTTTCCACATCTTTGGCGCTACCAGCCGCCGCCATTTTATCCACAGTCGCAAATTCAGTTTTCGCCTCTTCCTTGCGCCCCATCTTGCTAAGAATCTGTCCGTGCAAGTAATGCACGCTCTGACTGTCCGGCGCGAGCCGTAACGCCGCGTCAATGGACGCCAGCGCTTGCTCGTATTTTCCTTGCCGCAGATAAATCTTGGCTAGGCCATAGAACGAACCCGGCATCCGCGCATTCAGGCGCAGCGCTTCCTGAAAAGTTTTTTCTGCCTCACTGTCCTTTCCCGTCCGCAAATAAAATTCCCCGAGCAATTCGTAGGAATCAGGCACGTCCGGTTCAATACGGATGTCCCGATGAAATTCCTCTTCCGCGCGGCGATTGTCCCCGCTCCGCATGTACGCTATCCCCAGGTTGAAGTGCACAAACGGCAGATTCGGATTCTTGCTTGCCGCTTCCTCCAGTTCCGCCGTGGCCTTTTCCGTTTCCTGGTGATAGAGATAGGCTTTGCCCAGCAGCAGATGAAATTCAGGACTATCTCCTCCAACCTCGATCAGGCGGGCCACAGCCCTGTCATCCAATTCCTTCTCGCCTGCACCATTTGCCGCCATGCTCAGCACATACAGGTACATAACCTCATTCGATTTTTGCGGCCACAACGGCTCGAGTATGGACACCGCCTCGCCATAATTTTGCGTAAATAGTTTGCACAAGCCGAGCAGGTATCGCGCCTGCTCCGAATCGGGCTGGTCCCGCAGGACGGATGCCAGCGGCGGGATCGCCGCCGCATAATCGCCCTGGCGGTAGTACACCAATCCGATGTTCAATCGTACCCCGCTGACCTTCGGCGCCAGCTTCGCCGCCTTCTGCAGATAATTCAAAGCGTGGTCCCAATCTTTGCGCCGCATGGCGATCACGCCGAGATTCGAATAAGCCCCCGCGACACTCGGGTCTATCGCAATTACCTGGCGAAAAGCCTTCTCCGCCCCGACGAGGTCGCCATTCTGTAATGCCGTCTGCCCTGTCATAAACAAAGCGCGCGGATCACCACCAGGTCTGCTCCCCGGTTGAGCAGCGCCGGATTGCGGTTCCTTCAAACCTTGGCCGCCCGCCCCCTGAGGCCGAGTCCCGGGGTTAGCCGCAAAACTAGAAGAGCAGGCCAAGAACACTGCGCCAGCCACCGTCATTGAAAGTCGCCTTCTCATCTGCTCGTAGTCTCCGGCAGCCTTGCGCTGATTTCAAGCCTTCCTGCCTGCACCCCAGGTCCTCCCTTGCCGCAAAACAAGTGCCCATGCAAACCAGCCCGCAAAATATAATCAATTTCCCGCTTGACACAGCCGCTTAAATGCAATATTAACTCGTTTTAATAAGGGGTTTAGGTGCGTTCTTTCAATTGTCGAGCACTGGGGGCTTGTGTCCGGCGAGAAACTAGCTGCAAATAGCAATTTTTGGGGTAGCCGTCGTGCCCTCAAAAGTTCTGCTTTCTCGCCTCTTCGCTCGCCTTCTTTCGAACCCTTCTCGGAGAATAACAGCATGAATGAGAATCTTCGTTACGCTTCTATTTCTTGGGGTAAACCGGGAATCGCGCGCTTCCTTCTCTCCTCGCTGCTTATGCTGCTCTTCCTCCCGCTCGCATCGCGCGCCCAGGACGCCGGCTCCATCACCGGCACCGTTCGCGACTCTTCTGGCGCGGTCGTTCCCGACGCCCAGGTGACTGCCACCAACGCGACCATTGGCCTGACTCGCACCACCACTACCAACGCCGACGGTGACTATCTCGCCGCCGCCTTGCCTCCCGGTAGCTATGACCTGTCGGTCACTGCCAAGGGCTTCAAGGTCTTTCAGGCCAAAAAAATTATCGTGCGCGTCTCGGAGAAGTCCCGCGTGGATGTCACCCTTCAGGTGGGCCAGGTAACTGAAAACGTGGTCGTACAGGGTGAAAACGTCGCCCAGGTGGAAACGCAAACGTCCGAGATTTCCGGCGTCGTTACCGGTAAAGAAATCAGCCAGTTGGAATTGAACGGGCGCAACTTCACGCAACTCGTCACCCTTGTCCCCGGCGTGAGCAATCAGACCGGGCAGGATGAGGGCGAAGTCGGCCTCAACGGAAATATCTCCTACAGCATCAACGGTGGCCGTGGCGAGTACAACAACTGGCAGGTGGATGGCGCCAACAACATGGATACCGGCTCCAACAACACGCTCGACACTTTTCCTAGTGTGGACGCCATTGCCGAGTTCCGCGTACAAACCTCGAATTTCAGCGCCGTCTATGGCAGAAACGGTTCCGGCAACATCGAAGTCATCACCAAGTCCGGCACCAAATCCTTCCATGGCGATGTCTACGAATTCGTGCGCAACGAAGATTTCAACGCCAACAGCTTTTTCAACAATGCCAGCTCAAGCCCCAGAGCTTCAGACAAGAAAAACGATTTCGGCTACACCATTGGCGGCCCGATCTTTATTCCCAACCATTACAACACCAACAAAGATAAGACCTTCTTTTTCTGGTCCCAGGAATGGCGCAAGGAGATCAACCCCTTTTCCTTCAACCAGCAAGTTCCGTCCAACGCCGAGCGTGGTGGCAATTTCAACGACGTTTGTCCAAACACGAGTGTAACTCCCGCCAGTTCTTCCGAATGCCCGATCAACCCCGCCACCGGCAAGGCGTATCTTGGAAACAACGTTCCCATCGATCCCAACGCCCTGGCCATGATGAACGCGCTGATTCCAGCTCCCACGATTGACAACGGTGCCAGTTCTTTCTTTACCGGTTCCGTTTCGGAGCCGCTGTCCTGGCGTCAAGAACTTCTTCGCGTGGACCAAACCCTTGGTTCCAAGTTCCGCCTCATGGGGCGCTACATCCACGACACCTACACGAGCGTTGACCCCACCGTTAGTTTTGTCGGCAATCCTTTTCCGTCGATTCAAACTCACATCGGCACTCCCGGCACCAGCTTTGTCCTGCATTTAACGACCACCGCAACCCCAACCCTTCTCAACGAATTCGTATTTAGCTATGCGGTTGACCACCTGAGCCTGATCAATAGCGGGCCCTTCCAGGTTCCCCAGGGCTTCACCATGACGGGCTTGTTCCCTACCGGCCCCGGTGGCACACAGTTCGCTCAATTGCCGGCTGTCGTGCTTGCCAGCGGCACGGCTTACGGCGGCGGCTTCACCGTCAATCCCGGATTTATGCCCTGGGTCAACTCCAACCCGACTTATGGCTACCGCGACACCGTCACAAAAATCCTCGGTACTCACAACATGCAGTTCGGTTTCGAGTTTATCGCCATACAGAAAAACGAGCAGAGCGCCCCGACGAGCGTCGGCCTCGGCGGTACCCTCACTTTTGACGAAAATAATTCGGTTGTCGACCCGGTGACAAACTTGCCCGTCTCTACTAAGAATTCATTTGCCGACTTCCTCCGCGGCGGCATTGCTTCCTACGCGCAAACCAGCGCGATTGTGAAGTATTACTATCGCTACAAAATTTTCGAGCCCTACTTCCAGGACGACTGGCACATCACCAAACGTTTGACTCTGAACCTTGGCTTGCGTGTCAGCATGTTTGGAACAAATCGCGATATCACCAAAACCTCTTTCAATTTCGAACCCGCTGTCTACAACGCTTCCCCGGGAACCGCGCCGCAGCTGGCCAGCGATGGCAGCCTCGTCACGGGGGTCGGAAACCCGTTCTTGGGATTTGTCCAATGCGGAGGTTCAGGGGGCACTTCCAATGTTCCCTCTGCGATACTCACCGCGTTCCCAGCCTCCACTGTCGCGGGCTCCTCTTATCCGGGCTGCGTGAAAGGCCATCTTTTCAATCCGGGGCCGCGCCTCGGATTCGCGTTCGACCCCCACGGTAATGGCAAGTCCGCCATTCGCGGCGGTTACGGTATTTTCTTCGAGTACGGCAATGGAAACGAAGCCAACGCCGAATCCCTGGAAGGAACGCCTCCCCGCGTTCTCACAACCAGCCAGCCGAACGTCGCGGCCGGGCAGGGTTCGTGCGCAACCACTGGGAGCGGCTATACGTGCATTGGCGGTCAGGCTGAACTCTTCCCGTTGTCCGTCAACAATGAGCCACCCGCGAATATCCAGACCAAGGCCGCCTGGCCTTACGTCCAACAGTGGAACCTCAGCTACCAGTTCGAGCTGCCCCAGAATTTTGTTGGCTCGGTGGCCTATGTGGGCAGCAAAGGAACCCATTTGACGGACGCCCGCGACCTCAACCAGCTCCACAGCCTGCCCCTGTCCCAGAATCCATACCTTCCTGGACAGGCGATCACTCCGCAGCTGAAGGATGCGAATGGCAACGTCACCTACGCCGGCGACTGCTCCACACTCACAGTTGGGCCCGGGGGAGCCCCGATCACCGGGCCAGCCCTCGTGAACTTTAACGTTGCATGCGGCAACGACCCCAATCCGTCTCGGCCTTACCTGGGTTTCGGAACCCTCGAATTTCTCGAAACCGCCGCCAACTCCAGCTATAACGCTCTCCAAGTGAGCTTCCGTCGCACTCTCGGTGCGCTTATCGTGAATGCGGCTTACACCTACAGCCACTCCATCGATGACTCTTCCGATCGCAATGACATCACCTTTGTCGACTCCTACAATCTTGCCAACAATCGGGCCAGCTCGAACTTCGACCAGCGGCACATCCTGAACATCAGCTATGTTTACGATTTGCCGTTCTTCAGCAAATCTTCGGGGTGGAAGAAAGCCCTTCTGGGAGGCTGGCAGTGGTCGGGTATCGCCATCTTTCAAAGCGGAGTCCCCATCAACCTCACCAATAGCGTCTTTGGCGACAACGCCGGCGTTGGCAACGGTGTTGGCACCGGCTCGCGTCCGGACCTCGTCGGCAGCGCCGCGACCACTCCCTGCCAGGCTTCCACGGCTCCCGGTCCTTATCTCTTCAATCCCTGCGCATTTGCTGCTCCGCAAGGGCTGACCTTTGGAAACGTCGGAAGGAACTCCTTGAATCTCCCCCATCGTACAAATTTTGACATGGGGCTGTTCAAGCGCTTCCCGGTGAAGGAAGCCATGTCCTTCGAATTCCGGCTGGAGACGTTCAACACTTTCAACCACACTGAGTTCTCCGCCGTGGATCGTTCCTTTGGTTCAAGCACTTTCTTGACGGCAACATCGGCGCACGATCCTCGGATCTTGCAACTGGGCTTGAAGTTCCTGTTCTAAGTCAGAGTTCAACTCAGGGCGGTCCGGCACGGTCGGACCGCCCTTTTTTTCAGCGAATCTCGGTTCTCTTTTGTCCCGGAAAGAGTAAAATGCGGCGCATGAATCGACGCACATTTATTGGCTCATCCATCGCAGCAGCTACACTCACCGCCGCGCGCCCCTCGTGGGCCGCGGATTCAACCCATCACATCGACCGCATCGGCTTGCAGCTTTACACCGTGCGCGAGTTCATGAAGACCGACTTCGCCGGCACCATCGCCAAAGTCGCCGCAGTCGGCTACAAGGAAGTCGAGTTCGCCGGCTACTTCGATCATGCTCCGAAGGACGTCCGCGCTATTCTCGACAAGGTTGGCCTAGCCGCTCCTTCGTGCCACGTCGGCTACGACGTCGTCGAGAAAAAGTGGCCCGAAACTCTTGACGCCGCGAAAATTGTTGGCCACAAATATGTCATCTGCCCGTGGATCGACGAGAAGCAGCGAGTCGAACCCGATGGCTGGAAGCGCGCTGCGGATCTGTTCAATCGCGCAGGCGAAGCCAGCAAAAAAGTTGGCATTCAGTTCGGCTACCACAACCACTCGTTCGAATTCGATCCCGCTCCGTCGCTCGGCGGGAAACTTCCTTACGATTTTCTCCTCGCCGAAACCGATCCAAAACTCGTGGTCATGGAAATGGATCTCTGCTGGATCAGCGTCGCCGCCAAGGATCCCCTCGGTTACTTCGACAAGTATCCCGGCCGCTTTCCGCTCGTCCACGTGAAAGACTGGGTGAAGGATGCCACCACGCCGAGCGCGTACCAGGGTGCGATGGGCCAGTCCGTGAAATTCGGCGGCCGCATGGCGGACGTCGGACAAGGCTCCATTGACTGGAAAAATCTTTTCGCGCGCGCGGAAAAAGCAGGTATCAAACACTATTTCGTGGAAAATGACGATCCCAAATCGGCTTTCGAAGACATAAAAATCAGTTACAACTACCTGTACGATTTGAAATTCTGAAACTTCTCGACGGAAAGACAGGAGTTGCTGCGATGCCGAAAACGCCCGCGCGCAAAATGCTCGTCGCCTGTTTCCTCGCCTCCTTTTTTCTTCTTGCCGCCGCGCGCCCGCAAACTTCCGCATGGAGACCGCTGTTCAACGGCAAGGATCTCACCGGCTGGAAGCACGTTGGTCCCGGCAATATGACCGTGGAAGACGGCCTCATTCGAACGCATGGCGGCATGGGACTTCTCTACTGGACTGGCGGAAAACTCGGCGATTGCCGCATCCGTGTGGTCTACAAGATGCGCGACCATAACGATAATTCCGGCGTCTTCATTCGAATCCCTCTCGAGCCGCGCGAGGAGTGGATGCCCGTCCACTACGGCTACGAAGTGCAAATCGACAATCAGCCCGAAGATTCCAAGGAAGACGAGTATCATGTCACCGGCACGCTGTATTCCCTGACAAAACCCAAAGCACGCCCCGGAAAACCCGGACCGGAGTGGAATACCATGCTCATCACTCTGGACGGACCGCGCACCATCGTTGTGCTCAACGACGTTACCGTCACCGATTACACCGAAGGTCAGCCCGTTCCCGAGCGCAAATTCGATTTCGAGCCGCAGCGCGGCACGCGCCCGAATGAAGGCTACATCGGCCTGCAGAATCACCCTGACAACGACATCGTTTTCTTTAAAGAGGTCAGCGTTCAGCCGTTAAAGTAGTTTTATTTGTATTTTTATTTCTAAATTTCCAGTTTCTCGTCTCCTGGCCTTTGGTTTATGGTTCCCGGTTTTGGTTTGCAAGTTTTGGCTCGATGGCGTCAATGCTGATTTTTGTTCTCCGATCTCTGATCACTGATCTCTGATCTAAATTTCTTCAGGAGCGCACGATGAAAAAAGATCTTTCCCGCCGCCAATTCCTTCACCGCACGGCCGGTGCGGCCGGCGCGCTCGCGGCAGCGCCAACGATTTTTCTCCAGCCGGAGTATATTTCGCTGCCGCTGCAGAATGTAGCACCAAGCGATCGCCTGCGCTTCGGAATCATCGGAATCGGCATGCAAGGTTCCGGCTTGCTCACCAATGCCATCCAATTGCCGGGCGTTGAATGCGTCGCGGCTTGCGATCTCTACGACGGCCGGCACTTGCTCGCCGTGGAAATTGTCGGCAAGAAAATTCCTACTACGCGCCGCTACCAGGATCTCCTCGACAATAAAGAAATCGATTGCATCATCGCCGCCGTTCCCGATCATTGGCACAAGCAAGTGGTCGTGGACGCCGTGAGCGCTGGAAAAGACATCTATTGCGAAAAGCCGATGTCGCATTCCGCCGCGGATGGCGTGGCCATGGTCGCCGCGGCGAAAAAGACGGGCCGCATCGTGCAAATCGGTTCCCAGCGCGTCAGCTCCGTCGTGTGCACCAAAGCGAAAGAACTTCTTGCTTCCGGAATCATTGGCACCCTCACGCTGGTCGAAGGATCGCTGGGACGCAACGATCCGACTGGTGCGTGGGAATACCCGCCGCCGCCCGATCTCTCGCCCGCAAATCTCGACTGGGTCACGTGGCAAGGCACGGTTCCCCAGGTGCCGTTTAATCCCAACATTTTTGCGCGTTGGCGCTGCTGGAAGGAATACGGAACCGGGCTCGCCGGCGATCTGCTCGTTCACCTCGTCAGCGGCATGAACTACATGCTCGGATGGAACACCCCGCCAAAAAAGGCGATGGCTCTGGGCGCCATTATTCGATTCCCGGACGGCCGCAACATGCCGGACGTGCATGCCACGCTCTTCGATTACGGCGGCCCGCCGGTTTATCTGCGGCTGAATCTCGGGTGCGATACGCCGGAGATTTACCGCTTCCAAGGCTCTAAGGGAATCCTGGAAGTCACGGAGTACGCCATTTCGTACTTTCCGCAATCCGGCCAGGATGAATCGCCCAGCTACTACACCGTCAGCTATCCCAAGGCCATGCGCGAAGCGTATGCCGCGCAATGGCACCAGGAGCATGATCCCAAGCCCGGCAAGGAGCCTGTTGCGCAGGGCTGCGTCTATCGCAGCATCTCCTGGGACGAGGAAAAACCGCATCTCTGGAAATTCTTCCAGGGTGTGAAAAACCACCAGCCAGTCACCGAGGATGCCGTTTTCGGCCACAACGCCGCGCTCGCCTGCCACATGGCCAACGAGTCCTATTTCCGCAACTCCGCCGTTACCTGGGACGCGGCCACCAATCAAATCAAATCCTGAGCAGGTCTGCAGCTCAGCCAGCGGGAGGAGCGGATGGGAAAGGAAAAAGCAGATCCCTCACTCTGTTCGGGATGACAGAATGTCGGACTAAGGTGAGCGCGAGCGGCCCGCCTGGGAAGGCGGGCCCTACAAGGACACAATCAAGATTCCGGGACGGGTGGGCAGCCGGGGAATTCGCGGAGGGAGGTGTTGCCGATGTAGCCGAGGTCGGCGATGCCGATCTTGCTGGTGTAGAAGCCGTCGCAGGTCATGCGGCGGAGGAAGGCGAAGAAGGCGACTCCCTGGCTTAGGGCGGGATCCTGCTTGGCATTTTCGCGGTAGGCGATGAGATCGAGCACGATGTTTTTTTGCTCGGGGGTGCATTCCAGGAAGATTTTGCCGTAGCGGTCGGTGCAGAGGCCGTCGAGCCAGAAGAGGCCACCACCAAGCTGCAATTGATACTCTTCATTTTCGCTGGTGAGCAAGTCGATGAATTCGGGGGCGCCGGCTTCTACTGCGCCGCCGGATTTTTCGTCTTTGGGGATGATGGCGTCGCACAGGGCGATTAATGTGGCGTATTGCGGGGCGGGAAAATATTTCGGGGTGTAGGCGCCGCCGGCAGCGGCGGATTTTTCTTTGTGCACCATCTGGTGGACGTATTCGGCGGCTTCGGCGGGAATTACCTGGAGGACGGAACCACCGGCGGCGGTGACGGCGAGAGTGCGGAGGATGTCGCGGCGGGAGATACCTTCATTAGTCATTATATCCCTCGCAAATGAGAATAAAAAGATTGAACACAGAGTTCACAGAGGATACGGAGAGCGCGGAGAGGAGGGCGCAGCGGTGCTGCGCCCCTACAAAGGATGACAACATCCCGAGCGGGTCGGGATAAATGCTGCCGCTGCTGCAGATACGGGGAGAGGTGCATCGCGCGGACATTAGACGTTGCCTTTCTGGGCTTCGGCTAGCAGGTATTCGGAGGCGCGCCAGGAGAGGGCCATGATGGTCAGGGTGGGGTTTTTGTCGGGATTGGTGACCAGCGGGGCGCCGTCGGTGACGAAGAGATTTTTCACGTCGTGGGCCTGGCAGTAGCCGTTAAGGACGGAGGTCTTGGGGTCGGCACCCATGCGGGCGGTGCCGACTTCGTGAATGATTTTTCCGCCTTCCTGGATGCCGAAGGGATACTGGCCGTCGATGGCAGTTTTGGTTTTGTATTCGCCGCCCATGGCTTCGACGATGGCGCGAAACGTCTCCTGCATGTCTTTTGCCTGGCGCAATTCGTATTCCGACCATTTGAAATGAAAGCGCAGCGCGGGGATGCCCCACTGGTCGACGACGTCGGGATCGAGTTCGCAGTAGGTGTCGGGGTTGGGAATCATTTCGCCGCGGCCGGCGAAACCGATGCTCGTTCCGTAGGTTTCGCGGGCGCGTTGTTTCAGTTTTGCGCCGTAGCCTTCTTCGTTATTGCAGAGACCGTCGAACATGCCGACGCCGGGCATGTGGAAGCCGCCGCCGAATTCGATGTGATAGCCGCGGGGAAAATCATTTTTGCGGTCGAATTTCCACCACGGAATGTACATGTGCATGTCGTTGGCGCCGTCATGATTGTGGTGCGGCATTTTTTCAAGCCGGGGAATGTGGCCGTAGCCGCTGCTGCCAACGGAATCGGTGAGATAGCGGCCAACTGTGCCGGAGGAGTTGGCGAGGCCGTTGGGAAAGCCGGAAGACTTGGAATTCAGCAGCAGGCGCGCAGATTCGCAAGCGCTGGCGGCGACGACAATGGCGCGCGCGTGGATGCGTTTTTCGGTGCGCGTAGCCTTGTCAATGTAGGAGACGGCTTCGGCTTTGCCTTCCTTGTTGACGATGATTTCGCGGGCCATGGCGCCGGTAATGAGCGTGAGCTTCCCTGTTTTCATAGCGGGAGGAAGCAGGACCTGGCTGGAGCTGAAATTGGAGCCGGTGACGCAGCCGCGGCCGCACTGGCCGCAGTAATGGCACGGAAGGCGGCCGTTCAAAGAGCGGGTCAGAATGGCCATGCGCGAAGGGATACAGATGATGTTGAGCTTGTCGCAGGCTTTTTTTACGAGGAGTTCAGTGCATCGCGGCTTGGGAGGAGGGAGAAAAACGCCGTCGGGCGCGCTGGAGACGTTCTCTTTGGTGCCGAAGACGCCGATGTAACCTTCGACTTTGTCGTAGTAGGGGGCGAGATCTTCATAGGTGATGGGCCAATCGTCGCCGAGGCCATCGCGCGTGGCGGATTTGAAGTCGATGGGAGAAAAACGTAAGGCGATGCGGCCCCAGTGATTGGTGCGGCCACCGACGATGCGTGAACGAAACCACTGGAAATTGGCGCCAGGGGCGGAGGTGTACGGTTCGCCTTCGATCGTCCAAGCCCCGTTGGGGGCCAGGAATTCGCCGAAATTCTCGCGAGCTTTTCCACCGACGCCGGCTCCGCGATGCGGCAGTTCGTAGGGCCACATCAGCATTTTGAAATCTTTTTCAGGATTGACGTTGGGACCGGCTTCGAGCAAGGCGCAATTCAGGCCGCCTTCGGTGAGGACTTTCGCGGCCATGCCGCCGCCTGCGCCGGAGCCGATGATGACGACGTCGTACGGTTTGGGAGAACGAATCACCTGAGCCATGGCAACTGTTTCTCCCTGTAATGCCGGCGCCGGAGATCAGAGATCAGTGACCAGAGATCAGTAAAGAAAGATGTTGGCACTGATCTTGCTGCTGTTTCGGCGCACACGATTCCGGCGCTAGAGTTCATTTTTCTTCATCGAGGCAACGGCGAAGTCGCAGGCGCGAGCGGTGAGCGCCATGTAAGTGAGAGAGGGATTCACGCACGAAGAGGAAACCATGGCAGCGCCATCGGTCATAAAAAGATTTTTGGCGTCGTGGGCCTGATTGTTGGCGTTGAGCACGGAAGTTTTGGGATCGCGGCCCATGCGCGCGGTGCCCATCTCGTGGATGGCCAGGCCGGGCGGAGTGATTTTCTGCCAGACGTGGATATCCGTGGCGCCGCCGGCAGCGAGAATTTCCGCAGCCTGGATGGCGATGTCCTTGGACATGGCGTGTTCGTTCTCGCTCCAGTCGCAGTGAATTTTGAGCGTGGGAATGCCCCAGGCGTCGAGTTTTTCCTTGTCCACTTCGACGTAATTGTTGTGGTTGGGGAGGCACTCGCCAAAACCTCCCATGCCGAGGTGCCAGGGGCCGGGCACTTTGAGCTGATTTTTGAAATCTACGCCGAGGCCAGACATGTCCTTGCCGCGGGCCCAGCCGGCGCGGCCGCCGCCGCCCTGATAGCCGTAGCCGCGAAGAAAATCTTTCTGTTTCGAATTGACGTTTCGAAAGCGCGGGATGTAAATGCCATTGGGGCGATTGCCGAAAGGCATTTTGTCTTCGTGGCCGGGCATTTTGCCGCTGGCGCCGGAGCCCATGTGGTGGTCCATGAGATTGTGGCCAAGTTCGCCGCTGCTGTTGGCGAGGCCATTTGGAAATTCGGGCGTGGAGGAATTGAGGAGAATGCGCGTGGATTCAAGCGTGGAGCCGCAAACGAAAAAGATACGCGCTTTGAACTCGAGAGCATTCTTTGTCTGCGCGTCAATCACGCGAACAGCGCTAACGCGGCGCGAATTCGAATCATAGATGAGGCTGTGAACCACGCTGTAAGGCCGCATCGTGAGCTTGCCGGTTTTTTGCGCGGCGGGGAGAGTCGAACTCAAACTGCTGAAATAAGAGCCGGTGATGCAGCCACGATGACAGAAGCCGCAGTAGTGGCAGGCGGCGCGGCCCTTGTGGACGCGGGTAAGAACGGCAGCCCGGCCAATGGTCACGATGCGGTCGTTGAAATTTTTGGCGACGGCGGCGCGGAGGTCCTGTTCGACGCAAGTGAATTCCATCGGTGGAAGGAATTTTCCATCGGGGAGCTGCGGCAGACCTTCGGCCTGGCCGCTGATTCCGGCGAACTCCTCGACGTAGTCGTACCATGGGGCGAGATCCGCGTAACGGATTGGCCAGTCGACGGCTATTCCGTCTTTCAAATTGGCTTCGAAATCGAGATCGCTCCAGCGATAGCTCTGGCGGCCCCAGGTGATGGATTTGCCGCCGACCTGGCGTCCGCGAATCCAGGAGAAATGTTTGCCGGGAGCGGAAGAGTAGGGATTTTCCTGGTCATTGACGAAAAACTGATGGGAGTATTCATCGCAGGCGTAGTAGACCTCGCGCTGGATGGGCTGGACGCGCTCGCGCTCGAAGCGATTGTCCCAGCCGCGGTGCTTGAGTTCCCAGACGGGGACGTGCTCGACGTAGTCGCGCTCCGGGACGATGGAACGGCCCGCCTCAAGAACCAAAGTGTTGAGGCCTTTTTCGGTGAGTTCTTTCGCCGCCCAGCCCCCGGTAATGCCCGAACCGATGACGATTGCGTCGTACGTAGTAGTGGCCATTTTTTCTCCGTCTGATCAGCCGTTGCCGAGACCGGGGCCGCGCGGCACGCAGCCGTGCTGTGCTCCGGGAATAATTTCAAGTTTAAGCTCCTGTGTAAAACCGATTTCAGAAGTGTAATAACCATGGAGCGTGATGCCTTTGAAGATGGTAAAAAAATTACCCTGGAGCTGCTGGTCGCGGCCACCCGGCTCGTAATCGGCAGGGCGAGGGGGGAGGCCGATCGATGCGAACGCGGCGGCTTCATCCATGGCGCGAAGCAAGACGAGTTGCTGGTCGGGAGAGGCAGCGACGAAATCTTTCCCGAAGAGCTCGCTGCTTTTTTTGTCCACGCCGGCGAGACCATCGAGGAAGGACTGGCGCTCTGCATCGGTGGCCCATTCGGTGAGGATGACGTCGATGAATTCGTTGACGAGCGCGCCCTTGGCGCCGGGCGTGTCGGTGGCGGGAATAATTTGATCGGTCATGGCGACAACAGTGGCGTTCTGGTGCGGGTTGAGCGTTCGAAGGGCGTAGCCTTCGGCAGGATGCGCGGTTCGAAAGAAAGCGAAGAGATCGGGAGTGAGAGCGGGTAATGCAGCTCCCGCGGAAAGAATTCGTAACATGTCACGCCGTTGCATAGAACCTCCGTGAGTGGATCGCGTTGGAAGATTGTTTTTTCTCTGAGCGGCCAAACTTCAGGGCCATTTCTCGGGCGGCGCGGAGAGAGGCTACGGTCTCGCCTTTAGGTTCAAATTCCATGGCGACGTAGCGGTTGTAGCCAAGTTCGCCGAGGGTTCGAAAGATATTGGCGAAATTGATTTCGCCGGTGCCGGGTTCGTGGCGGCCGGGAACATCGGCGACGTGAACGAGGCCGACGAGATCGAGATTCTTTTGGAGCTTGGCGATAAGATTGCCGGCGGCGATTTGTTCATGGAAGAAATCGTAGAGAAATTTGACGTGGGGATTGGCGACGGAGCGGACGATTTCGAAGCCTTCGGCGGAAAGAGTGAGAAAATATTTGGGGTTCTCCTCGGGGTCGATGTTTTCGATGAGGAGTTCGATGTTATTTTCCGCGGCGATATCTCCGCCGTGCTTGAGAGTCTCGACGCAATTGGCGTGCATTTCTGCGCGCGAAAGGCCGGGGACGGCGTCGCCCGTCTGCATGATGAGGCGGGTGCATTCAAGCTCGCGCATGGTGGGAATAAATTCGCGGAGGGACTTGAGGAAGAGTTCGCGGGCAGAAGCGTCCGCGAGGGGCTGCCAAACGCCGGTGGTGCCATCGAAAACGATGCCGAGTTCCAGCTTTTTCCGGCGGGCGTCGGCAAAATCCTGTTTTTTCCAGTCCTTAAATTCGCCCACCAGCTCGACGGCGTGATAGCCAGCTTCGGATACTTTTTCGAGGCGCTGTTCGAATGGAAGATTGCGGTAGACAGTCCAGAGCATCACGGAAAGGGAGAAGGGTACATCGCCTGTTTCAGAGGCGGAAGGCATGTCATGCGCCATGGCAGAAGGGGCGGCGACACCCGCGAATGCCGCAGCCGCACAGGTTCCGACGAATTCCCGTCTTCGCAAACTATTCTCCCAAAAGTTCTTTGCGTACATTTTTCAGAACGTAAGCCGCGCGCTCGACGCCAACTTCTCCGGTAAGAATCGGGTCTTCGTTTTCGATGCTGAGGATACCTTCGTAACCGATGTCCATGTAGGCCTTGATGACGGATTTCCAGAGGCTGGCGCTGTGGCCGTAGCCCACGGCGCGGAAAGTTTCGGAGGCGGAATCGAGATCACTTTTTTCGAAGGCAAAGTTCAAGACGCCATACTTATTGACGTTTTCGGGATAGAAGGTGGTGTCCTTCATGTGCGCGTGAAAGATGGCGCCCTGCTTGCCGAGGAAATGGATGACTTCAACGGGATCGCAGCCCTGCCAGAAGAGATGACTCAAATCGCAGTTGGCGCCAATCTCTTCGCCGACGGCTTCGCGGAGTTTCATGAGCGTGCGCGGATTGTAGACGACAAAGTTGGGGTGCATCTCGAGGGCGAGGCGCTTGATGCCATGATCGCGCGCGTACTTGGCGGCGTCCTTCCAATAGGGGATGACTTTTTCTTTCCATTGCCAGTCTTGCATTTGGGCGTACTCGGCGGGCCAGCGATAAGTGATCCAGTTGGGCTGAGTGTCCTGGGGTGTGCCGCCGGGACAGCCGGAGAAGCCGACGATGACTTTGATGTCGAGCATTTCGGCGAGGAGGACGGTCTTGCGAAAGGTGTCGATGTCTTTTTTTGCGTTCGTGACGTTGGGACTCACGGGGTTGCCGTGGCAACTGAGAGTGGCGACGCGGATTCCCCGGTCTTCAAATTTTTTTTGCCAGGCTTTGGCCTTGGCGCGGTCGGCAACGAGTTCGTCGAGAGGACAATGACGATTATTGGGATAGCCGCCGGTGCCGATTTCCATGGCTTCGAGGCCGAGGGCGGTGACTTTGTCGAGCATGGCGTCGAGGGAAAGATTTTCGTAAACGGGATCGAAAACGCCGATGGGGATTTTGCGTAGAGTGCTTGCGGGATGCGGATCGGGAGAGCTGTGCGCGGAGGCGGGGAGAGGGGAGCCAACGACTTCGGCGATGCTGGCAGAACCCGGCACGGCAGCGGCGAGCAGACCACCGGTAGCAGCGAGAAACTGTCTCCGGTCGAGCGCGGAGTCCTTGCGCGGCTTCTTCATGCGCGTCTCCTCGGCAAACGCAGCAATGGAGTGAACACCAATATTTTCAAGGTATTATACGACGAGGCGGCTACGAAACAAGCAGCTAAATCGTTCTTCTAATGGATTTTTGTCGATTGTGAGAGGGGAGCGGGACGCGCGTAGCCGGAGTTCTAGCAGCCTTCATTTTCCAATTAAGCAACTATTCGGGAGTTAGACCTCCCGCTGCTATTCGATCGTGAAGTTCGCCGTGCGCCAGGCCGTACTTTTTCCTGTCGAGTCACTTGCCTGGACGTCCAGCCGATACGAGCCGTTCGGCAATTTGCTGATGTCGATTCCTCGGCCAATGGGAATCACCGGACTTCCTTCCTTGAGGTAGGGTGTGGCACTTATTGGCTGGGAATCACTCTTAACCTCGCCGGTTCTCAGGTCAACAATGCGTACTTGAATTTGGATCGTCGCTGGGGATTGTCCCCCGAGCGATGGTTCATAAACCTCAAAATAGGTGTACAGAGTCTCGCCGTTTTTGAACCGCGTGTTGCCGGTTGGCTCGAATTCCATATCGTTGCTCACGAGAAGCGCGTAGTTTCCGGGCATTTTGGCTGTCCAGGTACCTGGTAATTTAGCTCGGGTCGGCGAAGAGTAAGCGGACGCATCCTGAATTTTCTTGCAAAGGGTTACCGCGCTGATAGCAAGCTCTTTTCTGTCATAGGCGTCAACGGTCAGAGGAATCTCGGCTCGACCAAACCTCGTTCCGTCGCTAAGGACGGCCCGAAGATCGTAATCACCGGGGGGCAGATTAAATTGCGTTTCATAACGAGTCAGAATGTCATCCCAGTGAACGCCGTTGGAATCTTGATTTGTGGAATTATGCTCATAAAGGTCACTGAAGCGTGTTGCGAGGCTCCCATCTTTCTTTAAGAGAATTCCCAGGACCCCCACTGTCATCGAATGGCGCCCCAGAGATTTCGACGGCCAATCGAGGGCGATGTGAACCCGAGACGGGTCCTTTTCCGTAAAGAGAGCGAATGCCAAGAGTGTGAAGTCAACCTTCTTATCCCCTGGCAAAGCCAGAACGCCGTCCATTCGCTTACCGAACTCTGTTCCGTTTAGCGGGTCCGAAGCGGAATGCTTAGTATTGCAGTACTCGCGACGTGCTTCGACGATCGCATTGCGACGATTGACTTTTACTCTGATTTGATGACAACTGCCCTCGGGAGAATCGGGAGGTACATAAGCAATAAGATAATGGGTTACATGGACGTCTCCAACCAGCCCAGAAGGCCATTCGGAAGTGCTCCATTTTCCTCCTCCCGCGCCAATATATTCAGAGTGGTACCCCCTATTATCGCGAAAGTCCCAGTACAGGCTTTTTTCATACGCAACGTACTGGATCGCCTGTTCTTTACCATCCTCGAAAACCTGAAAGTCGGCGGCGGTCAAATCATGAATCACAAGACCCTCTTCAATATCCTCTTCGAGTTGAATATTGCCCTCGCTGACTGCTCGCGCTAGGTTCGAGGGATCTCTCCAGAGCAGACGATCCTGCTCCTTGTCGAAAACGTAAACGGGGACGAGAACCTGGTTGGTCTGGACGCGGATAGGACCTTGGGCAAACGTAGCTGGAACCGTCGCACAGAGAGTTACGCAGCCCGCCAGCAGTATCCACATCGGCGTATTTTTCTTCGTCATGTTGTTCGGCTTCGAGTGCGCGATAAGGCGTTGTCTTAAAATAACTTTCGTAGTCAAAGGCCAACGGCTTTCGGCTTGGTCGCTTCACCGGTTTGAATCGTCTGAATCTCTGCGGAGATAGACGTGAGCCAAGGTAGATGAGTTTCTGCCAGGCCGTGATAAACGCTGAAATCGGAAACTGGCATGCTGCTGGAAGTCGATGAATTTGTTAAGCCTATACGACAACCAGGGCTGAGCCGCAGGGAGCGCGGCTGATCGAAAGTCAGCGAGGTTTCAATTCATCGAGGGCGGGGATAGAAGTGGCGGCGGTGAGGGCGCGCTCCGGTTGGGGCTTCTTATGCTCCAACGCCTGGACGAGCATTTCGATGGCCTGGCCGGTGTTGGGAGGAACGTAGATGGTGGCAGCGAGAAGGCCGCTGCGTACCCAGGCCTGGCCGGTCTTGGGCAAGCCGTCGCAGCCAGTAAACGGGAGCTTCAGCCAGCGCTCCTGTTCGGATTCGTTCGGAAGCTCTTCGAAGGCTTTGCGGGCGCCGATGGCCATGGAGTCGTCCTGGGCACCAATGAGGTCGATGGCCGCTTTTTGAGAAGTGGAAAGTTTGAGCCAGGAGCGGACGGAGCGATGTGAGCTCTCCTCGGTCCACTGCGCTTTCAGAAGCGTGAAATGAATGTTGGAAGGCTTGGTTTCCTGCATGCCGAGGGTGCGTTCCTTGGCGGCGGAATTCTCGGTGGGGCCTTGAATATAAAGAAGGCCTCCACCCTTGGGAAGAAGGGCGGCAAACTGGCGGCCCTGGATGCGGCCGATTTCCACGTGGTCCGAGCTGACGGCGAAAACGGGAGCGGTTGAAATTTTGCGGAGTTCGGGGATGTAGCCGGCGTCGCGGTTTAGAACGGCCCAGCCAATACCGGCAGAGACGGCGGCGCGGGCGACCTGAGGCAAAGCGGTGCCGCCAACAGGCTCGAAGATGATGGCATCGGGGCGCATATTCTCCCCAGCCTGGACGGCTTTCAAGAGTTGCGTGCTCTGGGTGATGGCGTCGTTACTGGCGTAGAGGATTTGGACTTCCACGCCGAAGTTGCGGGCGGCTTGCTCGGCGGACTGCGCCTGTTCGATTTGATAGTCGTTATCGTCGGTCGTCAATGAAATCAGGAAACGTAGTTTTTTCATGTCCATTCGAAAGCTGCCCAATCGGCTCCATATTAAAGATACCTCCAGAGCCATGAAGCTGGAGAGGAAAGCGCGTCAGAGGTTTCACCAAACGAAATAGCGGATGCGTGAACAGGAAAACAAAATCAGCTGGAGAAAAGGAAAAAGGAAGAGCGATGACGAGAGGTCCGCCGGTCATCAGGGTTTTTCCATTTCGAGGCTTTCGCGCTTCTTCAAACGATTTGCCTCAATGAGCTTTTGAAAGGCCGCGAGCGCCTGCTGCGCTTCCTGGGCCCGGCCAGCACGCCGATAGGCCTGGCTCAATTGAAAGTAGGTGGCATCATGATCGGGAGCGAGCTTTCTGGCGGTCTCGAGGCTCTCGATGGCTCCTGCGGTGTCTCCCTGCTGCAAGAGGGCGCGGCCAAGCTCGAAATGAGCTGATTCATAGCCGGGCAGAGCTTTGATCACGTCACGGAAGAGGGGCACGGCGTCATCAGGATGGCCCTGGGCAAACAGGGCGTAACCGAGATGATAGGTCGCGAGAGGGTCGGCAGGCCGAAGGTCAAGCTCGGCGCGAAATTCCTGGGCGGCGGATTCGAACGCACTCTGGTGAAGATAAACGAGGCCCGCGTAATAATGAGCGTCGGTAAGACGGGGATCGAGTTGCAAAGCGGCTTTCAACTCGGCGAGTGCGTTGGTGTAGTCCTCCTGTTGAGCATAGGCCTGGCCAAGGAGAAGATGGACATTGGGATTGCTGGCGTTTTGTTCGAGAAGTAGGCGGAAAATTGCCATGGCCGCATCCGGTTGACGGGTGCGAACGAGAGCGGTGCCCCAGGCGAAGAGCAGCCCCGGGTCGTCGGGGGGCGATTTAAGAAAAGGACGGAGAACTTCGGCGGTCTTGGAAAAGTTATCCGTCAAGAAATAACTCATTCCGAGAAGTTGACGGACAAGCTGGTCATCCGGATGAGCGACGAGAGCGCGCGCAAGAGGAGGGATGGCTTCGGAATAGAGCTCGGCGCGGTAGCTGGCCAGGCCCCAGTTGCGATCCACACCGGGAAGTGCGGGATTCCAAGTGGCCGCTTGTTTGAAGAATTCCGCGGCTTCGGGAAAATTGGAGTTTTTCGCGCGCATAACGCCGAGGTCGTTGTAAGAGCTGGAAAGGACTTCAGCGACGAAGGCACGATATTGGATGGCGGCCTTTGATTCGGCGGCTTTCTGAACCGCGGGAGGCTGCCCGTTAGCGGGCGAGTTGGAGGGCAACCCCCCCTGCACCAGCGATTCGGTGGTCTTGCTTTCGTCGGGCGCGCCGGCCTCGAGGAGTCCGGCGAGGCCTTCGGAGGGGCGACTATCGGCGCCGGAGCTGGGCTTTTCGTCGAAAATATGTTTGGCGTCATATCGGAACTTGGCTTCGCGATAACGCTGGGAATTCGCAAGCGCTTTCTTGGCATCGTCGGAGCGACCGACGCGGAGCAGGCCCTGACCGAGGAGGTAGTAGGCACGGCTGATATCGCGGGGGACCTCCTGGGGATCAGGCACCAGGCGGATGTACTTTTCGAGGGCTTCGATGGCCAGATCGAGGCGCTTGGTTTCAGTGTAAGTTTCACCGAGATAGAGATAAGGGGAAGCGCCATCGGGGCGCAAGCGGGTTGCGTGAAGCAAAGCGGCTTCCGCGGCGGGATAATCGCGCAGGCTGGTGGCGCAGATGCCGAGCAAGACCAGAGCGAGATAGTCGTTCGGCTGGAGCTTCAGTTCCTGTTCAAACAATTCGCGCGCCTGGGGATAGAAGGTCTCGCCGTACGCTTCCAGAGACGCGTATCCAAGAAGCGCGTGGGCCCGGGGATAGTTGGGGTCGAGTGCGATGGCCTTGCGAAATTCCTGGACCGCCTGCTCGGGAAAACGAGTGACCGTGTAGGCCCGGCCAAAGAGCACGTGAATGGCTGGGGAATCTCCCACTTGATTCTGCAGCTCGCTGAACCAAGAAGCAGCCTCAGGGAGTTGCTTGGCTTTAAGGTAGGCAATTCCCAGAAAATAAGCGGTCTCAAAATCGTCATGAAGAGCGACTGCTTTTTTCAGCTCGGCGATGGATGCTTCAGTATCCCCTTTGAACAGGTCGATGCGGCCGAGAACATTGTGCGCCTGCGCGTCTTCGGGATGCGCGGCGAGAAGAGCTTCCACCAGCTCGGTGGCTTTCCCGGGATCGCCCTTGCGAAACCAGGCCATGGCGTCCTCCAGTTGGAGGTCCGCCTCGCCGGGAGCGAGCTTGAGGGCTTCATCCAAGAGATGGGTGGCTTGTTCGAATTGATTCTCCGCAATCGAAAGACTACCCAACTGGCGCAACCCGAGGGCGATGGCACGCCGGAAGTCGGCATCGGCCTGGGCGAAATTGCCGGAGGCCAGCGAAGACTTGGCCGCCTGGAACTGGCGGCGGAGTGTTTCTCCGGGATTGTCGGCTCCCAGGGAGACGGAAACAAAAAACGTGACCAGGGTGAAACCCAGTGCGGCGCGTCGGAGGCAACCGCTCCATGGAATGAAGCACGCTCGGGAGTGACGATGAGTCAAAGGCATGGTGTTCCCGATTTTTCGGCGAGGGTCCATGGCGCGGTCGAAGAGCGAGTGCCCACAAGAATCAACGGACGCCGACGGGCGCGGTGGTGGCTGGCGGCGGCAAGGGCTTGGTATCTCGGATACCGGCGCCTTCCACGATGGTGTAAATCGCATCGGCGGCGACATTCTGGAGCGTTTCGACGATGCCATTGGGCCAGCGAACCTCGACAGAATCGATTTTCGTGGCTGTGCCGAGACCAAAATGCAGGCGCAAGTCGTTCTGAGAAAGATAGCTTCCGCCGCCGCGCACTTCGCTGAATTGCTTGACGCCAGCGGAGCGGATGGTCACGCGCGCGCCGATGGCGGCGCGGTTGCTCTTGGTGCCGACCAGTTTGAACAAGACGCGATGAAATCCATCGTGATTGGTGTTCAGGAGGATCGAAGGCGGCTCTCCTACATTCAGCACGACGATGTCGATGTTTCCGGTGTTGAAAATGTCACCAAAGGCCGCGCCACGCCGCGACTTCAAGGGGATGCTCTGAAGGCCGGCCTCTTTCGAAACTTCGTCAAAAGTTCCATCGCGATTATTGCGGTGGAGGAGCATGGGTTCGCGGAAGTGCGGGCCGACTTCGATGCTGTCGACCTGGGGATAGACGTGGCCATTGGCAACAAAAATATCCAGCCAAGTGTCATTATCCATGTCGAAAAATGCGGTGCCCCAGCCGACGTAAGGATAACTGGGCTGCCCCACGCCAGAAGTCCAGCTAACGTCGTCGAATCCTTTCGAGCCCATGTTCCGGTAAAGAGAATTGGGCTGCTCCTCGAAATGGGTGACGAAAAAACTGAGGCGCCCGCTGTGATCGTAGTCGCCCCAATCGACTCCCATATTCCCGAGCTCCATGCCTTCGCCGCTCAGGGCGACCCCGGAAAGCAAGCCGACATCAGTGAAGGTGCCGTCGTGATTATTGTGATAGAGATAGTTGGGAACGGAATCGTTGGCAACGAGCAAATCCTGCCATCCATCATCATCATAATCAACCCACATGACTCCTAGGCCGTAATAGCCGATATCGTCGTGGACTCCAGCTTTGACGGAAACCTCTTCGAAGGTACCGTCGCCACGATTGTGATAGAGAAAATCGGTTTCGCCCTCAAGGCCCCAGGGGCCACACTGGACCAGGATGCCTTTGTAACGGCAATATTTGTTGCTGCCGAATTGCGGAAGATTGTTCATATCGAGGTGGGAGTAGCGGGCTACGAACAGATCGACGTTTCCGTCGCGGTCATAGTCCCCCCAGGCGGCGCCGGTGCTGAAGCCGCCGCCGCGGACGCCAGCTTTCTCTGTGACGTCCTCAAATTTGCAGTTTCCGAGATTGTGGTAGAGAACATTTCCGTTGTAGCCGGTCACGAACAAATCCAATTTGCCGTCATTATCGTAGTCCGCTACGGCCACACCCATGCCCCAGCCGAGCCGTGTGAGACCGGCTTCCTTGGTGATGTCCTTGAATGTACCGTCGGGTTCCTGGTGGTACAGGGTGACCATGGGGTCGCCCCCCTGGCGAAGGCGATCCACGGTTGAACCGTTGACCAGGACGATGTCCAGCTTTCCGTCATTATCGCAGTCGAAAAGGCCGGCGCCACCGCTGGTGGAATCAATGACATACCGCGCTTCTGTGGAGGCGATATGCGAAACCGTCACCCCTACGTCCTTCGCGATGTCCTTGAAAACGGGAACCGGCGGAAAGTTGCCGCGATCGGTCCTGGGCTTGGTGGCCTTCGCGACGGGAGGGGGAATGCGGACGGTTTGCGGCCCAGTGGCTTGTGCGAAGACAAGGCTCGGAGCCAATAGAGTGAGAGCAAGTAAGCAGATTCGAGACGCGCAAAGTTTCAACCAATTCCCCAGCATGATCTCTATTCTAATGCATCGGAGCTTTCGAACGAAGTAATCGCGGGCGACAATCCGCGATATTAAAAAAAGCGTCCCGCCAGGCTTGTGCCCTCCTGGCGGGACGCTTTCGAAATGAGTTTGTTCCGTAGGTTAGAAATTGATCTTCAGGGCATATTGAATCTGCCTGAAGCCATTTTCACGCACGTCCAGCGTCCTTCCAAAGTTGGAACCTGGATTTGGAACGGCCGAAAGGATCTGCGTAGCTCCAACCAATACTCCCTGAGCGTTCGGCGTCACTACGTGGCCGCTCGCGTCGCCATAGACGATGGTATTAAAACCAAGCGTTTGGTTGTTAATGACGTCCTGGGCGCTATATAGGGGGTGGTTGAACAGGTTGAAGAACTCCATGCGGAACTGCGCCGAGATGCGCTCCGTAATCTTGAAGTTCTTGTGAAGACTGAAGTCCACGTTCCGTGTGTTTGGCCCGAGGCAGGTGCCGATGCCGGCATTGCCGACCTGGCCCAGCTGGTAGCCGTTCACCGTGAACATGTTCGGGTTGATGAACTGTTGCGAACTCATGCCACTTGTGTGGCAAGGTTGGCCCGCGACGCGATCGGGCCGATCCACGGCAGCGGCGCTTCCTATGCCTACTCCAGCGGGGTCAGAGAGACCCTGGACGCCGTTGAGCAAGGTGGAGATGGAAGGCCCACTGGCGACAGTGACGATAGCGGCCGTTTGCCACCCGCCGAGCGTTGACCGGACAAAAGTGCTCTTGTTCTGAAGACTCGGCAGGTCATAGGCCACGTTGGCGGAGAAGAGCTGAGGGTGATTCAAAATGTCCGGCCCCCAACTGGAGTGAAGGTTATAGGCGTCCACATTGAAAGGCGGCGAATCGATCTGCTGCGAATCGGAGAGTAGCTTCGAATAGGTGTATGCCGCCTGGAACGTCCCGTTGTTGTGAAGGAAACGCATGTTGTAGAACGCTTGCAGCGCCTGGTAGTCCGAGTTGCTGGAGTGGGTATAGTACTTAATGGCGTTGTTAGCCACCGCGGCGCCGAAAGGCCTGAGCGAGGAGAGTAGCGCTCCCGCGTTTGCTGCCGTAGAGTTCTCATTCTGGACGTAAGTCAAGCGGTTCGGATCCATCACGGCATTGACGTCCGTGATGGCCTCCCAGTGCAGGTTCTTATGGCCGACGTAGGCCACTTCCAGTTTCGCATCCTTGATGATCTCACGCTGCACAGAGACGTTCCATTGCCAGCTGTTCGGAACTTTGTTGCTGGTTGACTGGCCGTCCTGCACAGTGCCGAGGCCCTGACCGAAACAGTTGGGCGTGCAAGCTGGCAATTGGTTTGTATTATCGAGGAAACGCCCGTTTCCATTGACGCTGCTAAATGCCGGGTTAAACGGGGGATTGTTTCCGGCAAGCTGCAGGGGCCACAAACGGTCACGGTTAAAGTACTGTCCGCCGCCCGCACGGATGGCCCACCTTCCGCTTCCTGTGGGATCCCAAGCGATACCTACACGAGGAGCAAATAAGTGATAGTTGCTATTCATGAGCGCGCGATTAGGACCGGCTACACCGCCCTGACCCGCTGGGCAAGGGTTTGCGGCCAAGCCTGGCGAGTAGAGCAAACCGTTGCAAGAGGCATTTCCCAAGGCGGGATCGAAAGCCGTGGGGTTGAATAACGTGTACTGGTCATTGGAGAGATAAACAGGCGGCAGGAAGGAGTAGCGCACGCCGTAATCGAGAGTTAGACGAGGGGTCAAGCGCCAATTGTCGGTGGCGTAGAACTCCAAGTCATGCCAGACATTTCGCACTTTGAAGATGTCCTGGCTCTCGCTCCAGCCAACGGCCATGTTTACGAGTTCTAGGTCGGCGAGTCCGAACTGAGTCGACTCGGGCGTGCCCTTAAATCCATTGTAGCCTATGCCACCACCAAGGGTTCCAAACTCGGCGTTGGCCGCCTGTTCCGCCTTGTAGTTACGGCTGTAGAGGCCACCAAATTTAATCGTGTGCTTGCCTTTGGCCTTGGAAAAATCGTCCTGCCAGGTATAGAGATCCTGCTGGTTCTGCCAGGGAGCAATGGTCCAGACGCTGGGGAGGCCGCAGCAGTTGATCCACACTGCAGGCCCATTGGTACCGTAGGTCTTGCCCGAGAGGGGAAAGAAAGTCGGAATGGTTTCGTTGAGCTTTTGATTGAGCCCAGGATCCGTGCCTGCCGGAGTGATGGTAATGCGGTTGGCAGAATAGGAGAACGTGAAGTCGTTCACCATAGTAGCGCCGAAGGTTTTGCTGAGCTTGCCAATGACGATGCGTCCCGGCTGTGACCATGCCTGACCGATGGGGCCGAGGTTGTTATTCCCCCAGCCAAAGCCGCCGTCGGGAGGTCCGAGCGTCCAAGTGTCATTGGTAAAGCGCATCATGGCGGTCAGGGTCTTGGTGAGGTTGATGTCGCCACGGACGTTTTCTTCGCGCCAGTTGGTCGGTACACCAAAGTTCTGGGTAAAATTTGTAGTCGCGCAGGGATTCGTGTTGGTCGGGTTCGGATAAGCTTGTAGAACAACCTGTGCGGCCGGGCTCAGCGCAGTAGTATTGAATACGTTTGGTGCTGAAAAGATAGTTGGGGAGGCGCCGACAGGGACCTGCAGATTGATGGGTTGCCCTGCGCTGTTCGAAGGCCAGCCGAGCTGAGAAACGGCGTTCGGACAAGCCGCAATGGCGCTGAAATCACCGGCCTTTTCCGCGACCGTGGGGACGCGATTGCTGGTCGTCTCTCCCTCAATCATCTTGTTCCATTCCTGGGACCAGAAGAAGAAGATCTTGTCCTTCTTGATGGGACCGCCGATGGTATAACCAAAGTCATTGCGGCGAAGTTCGTTCTTCACGCATGGAATGCCGGCCGACAGGCATCCGGACTTGGTAAAGGTATTGAAGGTGTTCAGCGCATCGTTGCGGCCGAAATAGTAAACATTTCCGTGGAAAGCGTTGTAACCACGCTTGGTGACGATACTGATCTGTCCGCCAGCGGACTGGCCAAATTGGGCGCTGTAACTATTGCGTTCAATTTTGAACTCATCAATGGCATCGACGGAGGGGAAAACCAGGATGGTGCGGTTCGAACCGACGTCATTATTATGAGCGCCGTCCACCAGCCACAGGTTCGCGTTCACCGCGCCGCCGCTGATGGAAATGTCCGACCCGCCTTTGAGGCCCTTGGCCTGGGCGCTGAAGCCCTCGCCGGGAACCACGCCGGGGACCATAAGGACGAGCTCCATAAAGTTGCGGCCGTTCAGAGGAAGCTCGGCTACCTGAGCGCCCTGAACCAAACCGGTGAGGTCGCCGGAAGTGGTGTCCACCTGGAGCCCGTTGGCTTCCACGGTGACTTGCTCGCTAACCGCGCCAATCTTGAGCGAGACATTGAAGACCAGACTGTCGGCGGTGTGCAGAACGATCCCGGTCTCCTCCGCTGCCTTAAAGCCTGGGTGCGAGACGCGGAGCGTGTAAGCGCCGATGGGCAGGTCCGGGTAAGTATAGACGCCGTCGGGCCCTGTGGTGACCGTTCGAGTGAAGTTCGCGGCGGGATTACTCACAGTGACTTCTGCACCAGCGACCACGGCGCCCTGCTCGTCGGTCACGGCACCACGGAGTGCAGCGGTGACGCGTTGCGCGCGAGCCGGGAGCGAGGCGCAGAGGAAAAACGCAAGAACGCCAAGTAGCGAGACAATTACGTGCAATTTGCGCGTTGCATTGATTCTATTCGAAGATTGAATCTTCATTCGTTTACCCCTCGAGGAAAAGTATTCACGGAAAAGCTCTAAATCCGCGCGCTGCATCCGCTAGCCGAGGACTTAACTCCGTCGCCGCCCACCAAAATTAACGATATTGGACCCAAACCCCCAAAGCACTACGGGACGTAATGCTTTTCTACTACGGGGTTTTTAGACCATAGCGGAAACGTTGTCAAGCAGAAATAATGATATTCTAAACAAAAATAATGATATTCTCCCTCCTCGCCAAGGGGCGGAAGGCGAGGACGCTTCTCTTGAATTACGGATTCAGGCTGACTTTCATCCCTATATTCATAGATTTGGGGTAATGGATGGAGGACGGTCGTTGACGACCCGTGCCAGCCATGATATTGGGTGCTGGGTCCAAGTTGCGGCAGGCTCGCGGTTTATGGGACAACGGGCACTCGGGGCGGTGCAGCCCGAAGGGAAGTATGCGGCCCGCCCCTCTATCCCGTTTTTGGAAGAATCTTGGAGGATTCGCAGATGACTCCGCTGACCAAAGGGAAACCCATCCCGCGCAATTCGGACAAGGTTACCCTCAAGACGATCGCGGAGCACCTGGGACTCACTGCGGGAACGGTCTCAGCGGCGCTAAATAATTCCCCCGCGGCGCAATCTATTCCTCAACACACCAAGAACCGGATTATCGCGGCCGCACAAGAATTGAACTACAGGCCGAATTTTTTTGCGCGCACGCTGCGACTGAAGCGGACGTACACGATCGGAGTGATCGCCGAAGAGATCGGCGATGCGTACGGCGCAATGGTGATCAGCGGGATTGAGGAATATCTCCGGCGGCACAATTTTTTCTTTCTCACGGTGATTCACCGGCACGACCCAAAGCTGTTGCAGACCTACTCACAAATGCTTTTGACGCGCGGCGTCGAAGGGTTCATCACCACCGATACCTCACTGAAAGAAGCGCTTACGTTGCCGACAGTGGCGGTCGCCGGGCATGCGCGCATTGAAGGCGTAACCAACATCGTGCTGGATCATAAACGCGCGGCCAGGCTCGCTCTCGAACACCTGAAGGAGCTCGGGCACGAGGATATCGCGTTCATCAAAGGGCAGACGATCAGTTCAGACTCTGCGGACCGATGGAGCGCGATTTGCGAAGTGGCGCAGGAACTGCACCTTCGTGTGCGGCCGGAGTTGACGGTGCAATTGGAGGGAACCGATTCGACGCCGGCGATCGGATATCCGTTCGCAAAGCAATTACTCGCGCGCAAACATCCTTTTACCGCGTTATTTGCCTACAACGATATTTCAGCAATCGGTTCGATCTGGGCGATCACAGAAGCAGGCTTGCGCGTGCCGGAAGATATTTCGGTGGTAGGCTTCGACGATATACCAGGCGCGGCCTACGCCAATCCGGGACTGACCACGGTGCGGCAGCCGCTGGTCAAGATGGGGCAGATCGCGGCACAGACCGTGGTGGATCAAATTGAAGGGCGCGCCGGGTATGTTGCGGAGATTGCCATCGAGCCAGAGTTCGTGGTGCGCGAGTCGACCGGACCGGCGCCATCGCGGCATCTGAGGACTGTCGCGGGAGGCGCGCGGCACGCGCAGCAGAGTCATCCTTCCGATTAGGCGGTTCACTCACAACTGAAATTTTATAGTTGCGCGAGAGCGCGCTTTGCGGCGACCCATTCACCACATGCGAACGGGTCGCCGCCTGTCAGAGGTAACTCCGGCCGGTTACAGGGAACGCAGGAAGTTCAATAGATCCTGCTGCTGCTGAGGAGAGAGCCGCTTGAAGTTCTGGATCACTCCATTGGCTTCCGAGCCAGAGCTCGCGTGTTGCTGTATGGCGTCCACGAGATCCCGTGAGCGGCCATCGTGCAAGAAGAAAATACGCTGCCCGAGGCCCCACAGAGGCGCGGATCGGAACTCATCTGGCCCCGCACCGCCTTGCGAAACGCCGTCAGCCAAGTTGGCACCCATATGATGAACGAGCAAATCGGAGAACAGGTTGGCATTGACCTGGCTCAAACCCGGCGTAAAGGATGATGGCGCAGTCTGCAATGTGGGCGTGTGGCAGAGAGCACATCCGATGGAGCCAAACACCCGGCTTCCATTTACAATCGATGTCGCGCCACCTGGATTGCTGGTCGACGGTTTGGGAGGAGCAAGGAGACGCATGAACATGGCAAACTGCACGACATCGCTGGGGACTGCGGAGTTTGGAGAGGCCATGAAGTTGGTTGCGTCTTCCGGAGTGGGATTCAGCTTGCAATTTGGCGGAAGCCCGCCCTGCTGTGCTTCGTCAGGGCTAGCGCGCTCGTTCTGGAATAGCTCGTTGGTGACGCCCATTTCGACGTTGTAAGCCTCGCCGGCAAAGACTTCGAGAGACTTGTTCTGCGCCTTCCAGCCGAAGCGTGCAATCGCGCCGTCGTTGCCGTCGCGGTTGGGATGGCCGGAAATGCCGAGGAATTGCTTCTGGCGTTCGCTTGATTCCATGTTGAGAAGGATCGCCTCGTCTGAAATATTTTCAATCAAACCGGTTCCAAAAACGGGAGTGGGGATGCGGAAGATGACGTTATTCAGCGCGAGATTGTGCGCGAAGTCGGGCTGCTTGATCGCGCAAGTACCCGCATCCCCTCGGCCGGAAATGACGAACAGGTCGTGGACTCCGCCATCAGGGGTACTGCTGAGCAAGCCGTTCCGGTTCAGGAAGAATTTGAAGCGCGCTTCGCGGACGGGGCCGTCCGGGGTGATGAAGGATGGAAGCGAATTTTGACCGTTCTGGCCGTTCAGATTGTAGACGAGAGTTTCGGGGTTTGGCCCGAGGAAGGGATAGTCGGTAGTACTCGGGCTGGTGCCGCCGACGGCCGGCTGCGCATGGCAGCTTGAGCATTGATTGGTGTTAAAACGGGGCCCGAGACCGATCCCGCCGGACTGTCCGCTTACCGCTTCAACGGCCTGAAAGCGCATCTGGCCGTTCATAAAGAAATCGGGTGCGCCCGGAGTGGTTGCAACGGAATCCATCGGGTTGCCGGAGTCAACAGCGCCGCCGCGTACTCCAGGATCGCGAACGGCGAGTTGACCGACCATGACAGTCGCCGACGATACAACCGAAAGAAACAAAACGCTGAGGGCCAACTTACTCTTGTAACGAACGCTACCGGTACTCTTTGTGCGCCTAACCACAGAACGTGGAAACATGGATCCGCTCCTCTTCCTAAGGGACAAAAAGCGCGGTGGCCCTCGGAGCAATGGCTCCGGGCTGGCAATGGACACACGTCGGGCTTTCGATCTCATTCGAACGGCAGAGCGCCTGGATTGGCCTGGGTGTGGTTCGGACTGACTGTCCGAATTTGAAAATCCTTGCGTCGAGCTGGGTTGCTGTGGGCGACAAACTATTGCAGTGCGTGAATGGCGTCACCTGTCCGGAGGGATAGATTTAGGACAGTTCCAAGAGGTGGCTGGAAGCTGGCCGCGTATGCGCCTGAGCCAAAACGAATTTCTACGGTTTCCAAACGGCGCGATACGGTCGCACAAAGAATTCACCGCCGCGTTCAGGAGACCTGTTCTACCTCGTCAAGGACCTGGCGGACTCTGCGCAAAAGAATCTCGCGAGTAAAAGGCTTTTCAAGCAACGGCGCTTCGCTTGTGAGAATACCCGATTGCACGATTCCGTCATTCGAATAGCCGGACATGAAGAGCACCCTCGTCGCCGGGCGAAGACTCGTCACTTGCTGGGCAAGTTGTTTGCCTCCCATTCCCGGCATGATGACGTCGGTTAGGAGGAGATGAATCGTTCCGGCAAAGGCACTGGCAATCCTAAGAGCTTCCTTGCCATTCTCAGCGTCGAGCACGGCATAGCCGCTGCTTTTCAAGAGTTCCTTGGCGAGGGTGCGCAAGGACTCCGCGTTCTCTACCAATAAGACTGTTTCGGTTCCCCGGCGGGCTTCCGGACGGGAATTCTCGAAGGGCAGAGGCGTGGCGGGGTTATCAACACGAGGAAGATAGACCTTGATGGTCGTGCCCTGGCCCGGTTCGCTGTATACCCAAATGAATCCCCCGCTCTGCTTGACGATTCCATAAACGGAGGCGAGCCCCAAGCCCGTGCCTTTGCCGAGCTCCTTGGTGGTGTAAAAGGGCTCGAAGATGCGGCTCTGAGTTTCCTCGTCCATGCCGCAGCCATTATCGGTGACGGAAAGCACAACGTAGTTGCCTGCCGGAACAATGGCGCGCTTGGACCGAGCGCCTTCTTCCAGGTCGACGTTGGACGTGGCGATGGTGAGTTTCCCGGACGTGGGCATAGCGTCGCGGGCATTGAGAACCAGATTCAACAGCACCTGTTCCATTTGAACCGGATCCACGCGCACGTGGCGGAGCTGCGGGTTCAACGACGTAAATAACTCGATATGGCCGCCCACGAGGCGTCCCATCAACTTTTGCGTTTCGAGAACGACGCCGTTCAGATCCAAAACTCGAGGGTGGAACACCTGCTTGCGGCTGAATGCAAGGAGCTGGCGTGTCAGAGAAGATGCGCTGTCCACCGCCTTCTTGATCTGCGCCAGATTCCTGAAGGCAGGATGATCCGATTCCAATCGTTCGGACATGAGTTCGGTGTGCCCGCTGATGACGCAGAACAGATTGTTAAAATCGTGGGCCAAGCCTCCGGAGAGACGTCCGATGGCTTCCAATTTCTGAGCTTGCTGGACCATGTTTTCAAGATGGCGGCGTTCGGTAACATCGCGCGCGATGCCTTGCACGCCTTCCTTGCGGCCGTTCGAACGGATCAGGCGCGCGCTTACCTGGAGGAGCACTTTGCGCCCGTCCTTGCGTTGCATGCTGATTTCAAAATGCTGCAATGGCTCTTCATTGACGATACGCTGCATCATCTGGCTGCAGAGGTTTAGGTGTTCCGGAGCGACGAGGCTCTTTATGTTAATTTGGCGCGCTTCGCTCCTGGACCACCCCAATACGTCTTCGGCGGACTTGTTCAGAAAAGTGACATTCCCTTCGAGATCAAGCGTAAAGAGAATGTCTTTGGTGTTTTCGAGAAGCTCATGAAAGCGCTCCTCCGACTGGCGAGCCGCAGCCTCGGCACGAGTGCGCTCGATGGCGTATTTCAGGGATTTTTGGAGCAGTTCGCTGCTCAGGTTTTCCTTCACCAGATATTCTGCGGCACCTACTTCCAGAACGCGGTGGCCCAGCGCATGGTCACTGACGGGAACCAGGGCAAGAATCGGCAAGGAATTGAACTGCGAGTGTAGCTCCCTCAGGCGGGCGAGTCCGGCACCGTTCAGAGAATGCATGTCGAGTAGCAGCGCGTCCACGCTCTCGAAAACAAGACTGGGCACGACACCTTGCCCAGATTTGGCCAGCACAATCTGGAATGGCGAATTCTGATGGTTCTCCAGCATGCCGCATATGTTTTGGGTTGAGGAAGAATCATTCTCCATGACCAGGATTCTGTATAAAGTTGGCTCCATAACTTCGTCTTGCCTTTCCTTACGAATGCTGCGGGAAAAGTCTGCGAACCTCCTGCATGAGTTTCTCCGGCATTTGACTCTTTTCCACAAAGCCGTCAGCTCCACTACGCATGCATTCCTCGCGGAGTGAAAGACCGCTCAATTCCGAAAAAATGAGGATGCGCATTTTTGGGAAGACGCGGCGCAGCTCCGAACTGGCTTCAAATCCATTCTTCTGGGGCATGCTCAGGTCGGCAAGCACGAGGTCGGGACGGAAGCGCTCGGCTTGCTGCAAGACGTGTTCGCCATCGCGGGCGGTGCCAACGACATCGAACTCACCCGCATATTCAAGGTAGCGACAAACGGAACGTAGAGCGGTCGGGGAGTCATCGGCAACCAAGACGCGAATACGGCGACTGCTGAACTCCATGACACACACTCCTGGTAAGGCAGAGGCGTTCGAATTTGGTCCATTTAGTGTGCATTTTCGGGAGCAGGTTTTAAATTCGGCCGATTCCCTAGGGAATTCGTTGTAGGGCGGAGGAGGGGTTTTTAGCTTTGAATAATCTTGTTGCGAACTGCATAGCGGACGAGCTCAGTGATGGAATGAAAGTCGAGTTTGAGCATGATGTTGGCGCGGTGCGTCTCCGCTGTTTTCACACTGATGCCCAGGAAGGAGGCGACTTCCTTATTGCCCTTTCCTTCGGCAAGGAGCTGCAGCACTTCGCGCTCCCGCGGGGTCAACCGGCTTCGAGAGGTACGGTTCACTGCGGGAGGGTAGCCCGGCGGCAGACCAGCTTTGGAGACGGCTTCGGATACGCGTGAGGACAGATAGAGTTCGTGACGGCGAAGAGCGTCGACGGCAGCAAGCAGATTGCGATCGGCGTCGTCCTTCAAGATATATCCGTGGGCGCCTGCTTCGAAAACCTCCTGGATCAATAGCTCGGAGTCGTGCATGGTCAGAATGAGGACTTCCGTTTCGGGAGAGAATTTGCGGATTTGACGGGTGGCTTCCACGCCGTTGAGCAGCGGCATTCCGATGTCGAGGACGGCCACATCGGGCTTGTGTTCCTTAGCCTTTTCGACCGCTTCACGGCCGTTTTCAGCTTCCGCGCAAACCAGCCATCCCGTCTGGGACTCCAGGAGGGCGCGGAGTCCGGTACGAACCACGTGATGGTCATCAGCCACGAGGATTCGAACTGGCATTGGAAACCTCGGATCTTAAAGGTATCGAAACCCGGACCTTCGTACCTGAAGGGCTGGATTCGATTTCGAGTTTTCCCCCAAGTTGCATCATGCGCTCGCGCATGCCAAGGATACCGACACCGAGCCGTGTCCCGGAACCATTGCCGCGTTCAATGGCGTTTTTACTCATGCCGCGACCACGATCGCTGACATCGAGGTTGACGCAATTGGAATCGCCACGCAAGAGAATCGTTGCCGTCGGGCTGCCGGAGTGCCGCTGGATGTTGGTGAGGCTCTCCTGAACGACGCGGAAGAGCGCCGTTTCGGCTTCCTGAGGCAGGCGGCCGAATCCGGTTTGAAGGTCCAGTTCCAGTTCGACGCCGCTGCGCTCACTGAACCCTTCGGCGTACTCTCTGATCGCGGAGACCAGGCCGAGTTCATCAAGTAGAGGCGGGTGCAGAAGATACGATAGTGTTCGAATCTCCCGGGACATTTCCTGAAGCAGGCGGCGGGCTTCGGCAAGCGCATGGCGTCCCCGTTCGCTGAGTGAATCGGAAGATTGCGCAGCTTGCGCGAGGTTTAGATTTACCGCGAGCACACTTTGCGCGAGACTGTCGTGGAGTTCGCGGCCTAACCGCCGGCGTTCTTCGTCTTGAAGTTGCAACAAGCGTGTGGAGAGCTGGTGCAGGGCTTCCTCCGCATGCTTGCGCTCGGTAATGTTGGTGAACGTGTAGATCACGACGGAGACGGACCCATCGGGAGCAAATTGAGGCACGGCGTTTCCCAGGGTCCAAAGGACTTCGGTTGAGTCGCGGCGCCGCCAACCGATGACTTGATTTTGAAGGGGTTGCCGCGTGGCAATGGCACGCGGCCCCGGGCGCATCGAAAAAGGAATCTCAGTTCCGTCTTCACGGATGGAAATCAAGTTTAGCTGTTCGGAACTCTTGCCTTTCACCTCCGCCGGGGTAAACCAGAACAATTCGAATGCCGCCTGGTTCGCAAATTGGATTTCCGCATCAGGTCCAAGCAGGACGACACCAACGTGAAAGTCCTGGACGAGGGTGCGAAAGCGCGCCTCGCTGGCGCGCAGGGCTTCTTCCGCCTGCTTCCTTTCGGTGATGTTTGCGATGGTCAGAATCACATTGGCCACTTCACCCTCGGCGGTAAGCTGGGGCACGGCGTCAACCAAGGTCCAGAAGACGTCATTCGAACCTGGCCGTCGCCATCCCACAACTTCATTTCGAACCGGATGCCTGGTGGCAATCGCACGAGGCCCCGCCCGCAACGCAAAGGGGATTTCCGCGCCGTCCTCGTTGATTGCTGCAAGCTCAAAATTCGATGAGTTCTTCCCGATCGCCTGTTCTTCTCTCAACCCAAAGAGCTTGAGGGCTGCCTGATTCGCGAACTTCGTCTCCGCGTGCGGTCCCAGCAAGACCACGCCGACCTGCAAGTCCTGAACAAGATTGCGGAAGCGTTCCTCGCTGGCGCGCAGCGCTTCTTCGGCCTCTTTGCGGGCGGTGATATCCCGCACGACGACCAGTGCGCAGAGCTGCCCGTCCAAATCAATCAGCGTTCCGGTGAACTGGCAGATGCGAATTTCCCCCGACTTCGTCAAGCAAGCAAACTCCTCATCCCGAACTTCGGAATTCTTTTGGAGTTTTGCCATGATCTCCTCCCGGCGACGGGAGTCTTTCCACAGATTCATTTCCAGCCCGGTTCTTCCCAAAGTCTCTTCGCGGCTATAGCCCGTAAGGCGGGCAAGGCTTTCGTTGACTTCCAGGAAGTGGCCTCCTGGGACCAGACTGATTCCAACAGCATCGGGGCTGGAGCGGAACGCGGTAAAAAACATCTGCTCGGAACGGCGGAGGGCGTGTTCGGCTCTGCGAAGATGGTCTGCAATACGGCGCTGGTTTTCGCTGGTCAAAACCAGGCGCGCGGCGGAAAGGACGAACGAAGCTGTGACCGCAGTCCACGCGATCGTGATCTGCTCCGCGGCAATGCGCCGGCCCATGTAAAGAACCAATAAAGGAATGAGAATTGGCAGCACTTGAGAGACGACAATGACCTGGAAGGAAGAGCTTTTCTCGCGCGGCACGGGCTCTTCACGGCCGCTCCAGGCCGCGGAAAAAACGGCCACAAACAAATAGGGCGCGCACCACAAGATGTCGGTCCAGTCCGCGCTTACTCCCGATGGGCGCGGATCGAATACGAAGACGAGTCCCGAGGCGGTCGCCAGGAAAAAAAAGCCCGCCATTCTTGCAAAGAAGGCGCGCAGAGAGGGCACAGAGACGTTTACGGCCCGCACGGCAAACGCCATTGCCAGCACGGCGTCCCGCAGCATTTGCAGACGGATAATTTTCAGCAGCATTTGCGGGCCTTCGACTTCCCAACGGGAGGGAATATAGAAAAAATACAGGTAGGCCGTGAGGGCCGCGACCCCAATCTGGGCGAAATCCAGAATCTGCTGCCAATCGATGGCGCCGGATCCTTCCGTGGGACGCGGAAGGAACATCAGGATTGCGGGCGTCACCCAAAGTATGAAAAGGATGTCTGAGGGCCAGGGTGTATACGTGGGTGCGTGAGCGAGACTCTGGGAGTAGGTCTCCAGCGCTTGCGCCGCAAGAGCCAGGGAGGTCGCCAGGCCCAGGAGCATCCAGAGATGGCGAAGATACCCTGAGGAACCTTTGGCTACGTAGAAAGCGCAAAAAGTGGCCCAGAAAACGATCGCCGTCTGTAAAAAATTAGACAGTAAGAGGCTTTTCGCGGGCTCATGTATGGTCAGAGCGACGAGCAGAAGGAGCGCTGCCAGCAGACCCGCTACGGCGAGGGCGAGCGACTTGAACTTGCGAGAGGAGAGCAAGAAGAACCCCGTAAACTGGCCTAGTTTAAGCTCACTCAGCAGTGTAGACAACCGCGCGATCGCGCGTACAAGAATCGAGTGTGACCGAAGTGATAGGATGTGGCATACCGGCAACAATGAACTCAGGAATGGCGCGGCTGGGGCGATGCTAACGCGCCAGCCCTCGCTCCCGAAACCTGAGCTCTGTCAAAACATCGCCCAAGTTCACATCGCCTTTTCGAGCAGGAAAGGATTTTTGAAGTATGGTGGACCCGGTGAGATTCGAACTCACGACCTTCAGCTCCGGAGGCTGACGCGCTATCCAGCTACGCTACGGGTCCAAACTGAAATAAATCCCAACAAAATCTCGAAGCGCTGCTCTCGATTCACGATCGCTCGCCGGAACCTGCCATCCGGCGCTTGAAAGCAGCATGGCAACGCCGAATCCAATTATTCTAACTTGTATGATGAGCTCGCGCTAGCGCGCTTTTTCCCAGCAGGGCGCCGCGCCGATGTTCAACCCTTCGCGCGGGAACGAATCTCCTTCGCCAATTTCTCGATTTCCTCGGTTTTCTTAAGCATCGTCAAGGAGAGTACCTGCATGGAGTCCGTTTTTTCGACTTCGGTCTTCAATTCGCCGGCCAGTTGATAGAGCCGCTCGACATTTTTCTTAATGTCCTTCTCGTTGGCTTCGAGTGCGATTTTGGGATCGAGCTTTGGCGCGTTTGACTCCTCATCTTTCCGTATGGGATTGGGAGCTGATGGCGGGATCGGCACCTGAGCGGCCAATGCAGGGGCGTGTGACACCAGTGGCGCTCCGATGGCGCAAAGCATAAGGAAAAATCTACGTCTGGTCTCCATGATCGCCCCCGAATCTACGCAGTCCCATCGCGTGCCGGACAAAGGTTTATCCAACCTCCGCCAATGTTATACTCCCTCTCTCAGAGAGATCATGTCCAGTCCCTTCAATCACTGGTTGGAATTGACGCTTCCCAACGCGCTGCATCTACTCGGCATCCTGGTTATCGCCCTGGTGCTGAATCGCCTGCTCCGGGCAGTGACAAATTTGCTGATCAAGTCCGCGGCAACGCAAGCCCGCGCAGCGCAGCTGAGAGAGCAGCAGACACGCACGCTGGCCGGAATCCTATACGGGACAGGGAGCAAAGTTGTCTGGGCCGTGGCATTGCTGACCTCGCTGCACGAGTTCAATATCGACATTACACCGGCGGTGACATTGGCTGGTCTCGCTAGCCTGGCAATCGGATTTGGCGCGCAATCGTTGGTTCGTGACCTGATCAGCGGCTTTTATATCGTGCTCGAGGATCAGTATGTTGTGGGAGACACGATTCAGTTCGCGGATTACTCCGGCCGCGTAGAACACCTTACGCTGCGGCGCACGGTGATTCGGGACGCACGCGGAGCACTGGTAACCATCGCGAATGGCGAAATTCGGGCCGTCAGCAACCTCAGCCGCGATTGGTCGCAGGCTTTTGTGGATGTTTCGCTTGCCCCTGAAAGCCCTATCGAAAAGACACTTCTGGCGCTGGAGACCGCCGCCGGGGAGCTGCGGGGCGATCCCGCGTGGTCACAGGCGCTGGTGGATGGACCACGGATTCTTGGCGTGCAAAGCTTCGATCGCGCCTCGTCCACGATCAGGTTGCAGGTGCGAACCGCACCGACCCGGCAGGATGAAGTGGCGCGGGAGTTGCGCCGGCGCATACAGATTGAGTTCCAAAGACAGGGTATACCCCTCTCGACTGTTCAACGCATCGAACTGGCTGGCGCTTTTCATTCCGTGGAGGAAGCCGCACAGTCAGGCACTGCGAGTTAGGGCGAGGAGAACCCAAGATGGCCCAGATTACCTACGACGAAGTGAACCTGATGCTGCGCCTCTATGACATGCGGCGAGAGCCGCGTTTGCGTCAGGCGCGCGCATGGTTCACCGAACATTTTCATCCCGAATCTCCGGAAGAGATGATGCAAAGGTATCCGCAGGGAAGCGAGGAAAACACTTTCATTCGAATGGTGATCAGCTACTGGGACATGGTGGCCGGGATCGTCAACCGCGGCTTGATCAATGATGAACTATTTTTCGACAGCAACGGTGAAATCTGGGTGGTGTGGGATCGCATGCGGTCGATCGTCCCGACGTGGCGCGCTGCTTTCAAGAATCCCCACCTGTTTCAGAATATTGAGGAGACTTGCAAGCGGCTGGAAGTCTGGCGCGAAAAGCGCGCGCCGGGGTCTTCGGCGGCGATGCGGCAAATGATGGGGCAGGCCAAGCCAAAAATGAAGGGCACTTAGGATCATCAGAACGAGAGAATTTCCAGCCGGGTGCCATGTACAGTCCCTTAACTCTTTCGGACGGGCTCGTCGACCGTGGATTCTGTCAATCCGCTAGCCGAATTCGAGTTCGCGACCTTCACACAATTGCGGCCTGCCCGTTTCGCTGCATAGAGAGCCTTGTCAGCTTCATGAAGTAGCTCTTCGGCAGTCCGCCTGCCCCATTCGTGACTGAGCAACAATCCTAGGCTGATGGTCAACGGAACAGGACCGACGGAGGTTTGCACCGGCCGTTGCGCGATGGTATTGCGGATCTCTTCCGCGCGAGCAGGAGCAAAGGTTGGGTCGCAATTGTTTAAAACCACCAGAAACTCTTCGCCACCATAGCGGCCCACGAAATCGTACGATCGTACCGAAGCCAGCAGGCGTTTCGCCGTTTCACGCAAAACTTCATCTCCGACGAGATGGCCGAACGAATCGTTCACGCTTTTGAAATGATCGATGTCGCAAAGAATGATGACAGTAGTGGCGTTTTCGCGATGCGAACGGGACAGTTCGCGTCCGAGCAGTTCAAGGATCACGCCGCGATTCCACAGCGTTGTTAGCGCGTCATGCGAGGCCTTGAAGCGCATCTCCTCCCGTGCTTCCACGAGCCGGTTTTCAAGATCGAGAATGCGCATTCCGGTACGTAAGCGCGCCTTAAGTTCCGCGGCATCGAACGGCTTGGTGAGGTAGTCGTCCGCTCCGGACTCCAGTCCTGTAACGATATCTTCTTTCGCTTCCTTCGAAGTGAGGAGCACCATGTAGACGTAAGATTGTTCCTTCCTCAAGCGGACTTCCCTGCAAACGCCCGGGCCATCCAATTCCGGCATTACCCAGTCCAGCAAGGCGAGCCTCGGCCCATCCAGCCTGCAGATCTGATCCGCGGCCTGGCGGCCGTTCTCGACGGCGATCACTTCATAACCCGAGCGCTCCAGCGTTGTCTGGAGCAAGCGCCGGGACATTGGTTCGTCATCGGCAATCAAGATCCTCATTTGCAGGCCTCTGGCACGCAGGCGTCCAGCTGCGGAAGAAGTTCACGGACATCGCTTTCGAACGCGGCGTAGGCTTCTCCGAATGCGGAAGTTTCTCCCCGGCGGGCCAACTGCTCCAGCCGCGCCGCAGTGGCAGCCGCACGAGTGGCCGCAAGATTGGAGAGCATGCCTCTCATCGTGTGAGCGGCAGCAGCGACGCGGTTTCCGTCAGCCGCTTCCACGGCTTCCCGCAAGGAAAGAAGTTGACGCGGAAATTCCTCTTTAAAAATCTTGAGAAGATCATTGAGAAGCTCGCGGTCGTTCTCAACTCGCTCAAGCAATTCCTGATGATCGAAGGTCGAAACAGGCGAGTCATTATCCGCTCGCCTCGCGGAATTTTCCCGGCCGAGTTCCGTCTTCTTCGTCAGCCGGTCGATTTGCGCCCGAAGAAGATTCACCTGGATGGGTTTGGAAACGTAGCCGTCCATCCCCGCTTGCAGATACTTCTCTTCGTCACCTGCCATGGCGTGCGCGGTCATGGCGATGATCGGTATATGGGTTCCTGTGTTGAGTTCCGCTTCGCGGATTCTCCGCGTGGCTTCCACTCCACCCATCACCGGCATCTGTATATCCATCAGCACGAGGTCGAAGGGTTTTCTGCGAAACATCTCAATGGCTTCTACTCCGTTCACTGCAAGCGCCACGTGGTGCCCCAACTTCTCGAGCACGCGAATGGCAAGCGTTTGATTGACGCTGTTGTCTTCGGCCAAAAGCAGCCGCAAGCCATTTCCATTGGCCTCCGCCGCCGGGTGGGAGCTCTCCTTTTCGGGTGGGGGCGGGGCCCCAAGTGCCTGAAAGACAGCATCCTGGAGGGCGGCACGTCGCAGCGGTTTGGCGATCTTGCGGGCTATTCCCAGGCGCTGGTCACGAGCCTGGTCATCTAAGTTAGGGGCAGAAGTCAGTATAAGAATCGCAACTTTTTCCATCGGAGCAAGCTTCCGAATGCGCTCGGCAACTGCATATCCATCCATGCGGGGCATGTTTTGATCGAGCAGAACGAGTGGAAAGAGATTCACGTCCGCCTGGCTCTGCTGAAAGAGTTCAAGAGCTTCGAAACCATCGGAGGCACAGACAGGCTCCAGTCCCCAGTCCGGAAGTAGGCGCATCAATAAGTGGCGGTTCACCTCGTTATCATCGACGACCAAGACCCTCTTGCTGGCAATATCGCGATGCACAACGTGAGGCACGAGCTCCGCTGCGGTTCCCAGCGCGAATCGAGCTGTGAACGTAAAGTACTTCCCTTACCCGGCGTGCTCTCCAGTTTGATTTCGCCGTGCATGAGCTGAATGAGGCGCGCGGAGATCGACAACCCTAGCCCTGTTCCGCCGAACTCACGGGTTGTCGAGGAATCCGCCTGCGAAAAGGCTTCGAAGATGAGCCGGTGTTTTTGGGGGAATGCCAATACCCGTGTCGGAGACTTTAAAGCGAATTGCAACATCCGCAGGCGTAGAGGGCAAACGTTCGGCAAGGAGGCTGACTTGGCCTTCCTTAGTGAACTTGATGGCGTTGCCAACAAGATTGATCAGAACCTGCTGCAAGCGCGTGGGATCACCCACAAGTACTTCGGGTATTTCGCCTTGTGCCGTCCAGGTCACTTCCAGACCTTTCTGCTGAGCGCGAACCGCCAGCGGATGAATGGCGCTCTCGATGCAATCGAGGAGCGAGAAGGAAACACTTTCGAGCTCGAGCCGGCCTGCCTCAATCTTGGAAAAGTCCAGAATGTCATTGATGATTCCCAACAAGGATTCCGCGGAAGACTTCACCATACCCATGTACTCGCGCTGGTCAGCATCGAGCTTCGTGTCCAGAGCCAGTTCCGTCATCCCCAGAATGCCGTTCATGGGGGTGCGGATTTCATGGCTCATGTTTGCCAGAAATTCGCTTTTGGCACGGTTCGCTGCTTCCGCAGCTTCCTTTGCTTCTCGCAGCCGCTGCTCTGCCGCGCGGCGTTCCGTGACATCCTCGACAACGCCCACATACCCCTGCAAAACTCCATCGAGGTTTCGCAATGCGCGCGACTGCCAGGTCACCCAATTCACATGGCCTTCCGGAGTGACAAAGCGGCACTCGTCCTTCAGTTCCATTCCCAAAGAAACACCCGTTTTCCAGACCTTTGCGAGCTGTTCGCGGTTCAGGATGAATACCTTCCAGCCACCCAAGCCCAAGCGCGTCGTTCGCCGATTGCCCTGTCATCTCCGTCCATCGTTCGTTCACATACAGGTATTGCCCTTGCGCGTCGGCGTGAAAAATGCCGATTGGAGCGGCCGCGCTCAATGTCCGGAATAGTTGTTCGCTCTCACGCAATGCACTTTCCGCGGCCACTCGCTGGCCGATATCTTGATAAACAGCCAGCACGCGATGTTCGCCATTTTCCATCAACACGGGCACGGCGTTTATCTCTACATCCACCAATCTCCCGTCCTTTCCTCTCCGCTTGGCAATTTCGTGGATACTCTCCTGCTTCAGCCGGCGCAGCCGATCATCTATTTCGTCTTTGCTGAAACTTGCCGGATAAAGGAGGTCGTCAATCCTCTGACCGATGGCTTCCCCGCTCAGGTATCCGAACAGTTTCTCAAACGCTGGATTCACGAGTTCAAACCGTCCGTCCGGCCCTCCCACAGCGATTGCCAGCGGGCTGTTTGTGATTAAAGTATTCAAAAAATTTGTGCGTTGCTGAAGTTCCAGCTCCGCTCGTCTTCGCTCCTTCACCTCCCTCTCCAGTTCGCCAATGCGGGCTGTGACGCGAAGTTCCAAAACATCGCGCGCTTCATTCAGCGCTACATCTCGCCGTTCGATCTGTTCCAACTTGTTATTGAAGTCCGCGCTGAGTTGGCGCAGCTCCCTCCCCTCCAGTGGAGGGGCTCGCAACGTGTACGTCTTCTCGTTTGCAATCGAACGCGCGACCGCGGCCAGAACTTGGATCGGTCTGGTAATTCCGCGTTGCAGCGCTGCCGTGAGGAAGTAGACAAACAGCAGACTTCCCATGGCGAGGATCACTGTCAATTGTTCGAACCGCTGAAGCCGCTCCTGCAGGTCGGCGAGATCCGCTTCGAGGTAGAGCGAGCCGATAACTCGTGGGCCAAGAAGCACCGGCGAAGTAAACGTCAGGCGATCCTTTGTCCAGAGCATTCCCTGGGGTCCACGCTCGGGCAACAAAAGCTTGCCTTGCAGATCGGCCCGGACATAGGACGCAAAGTAAGTTCCATCGGGCAAGTAAAATGCTCCGGCGCGGATTTGTGGCCTGGTGCGGAGCGCCTCCAGGAGTTTTGCCCCGGCGAGCGCATCATCGAATTCCAGGGCGGCGGTGGAATTCACCGCGAGCAGGTCCGCGGTCGAACGAAGCTCTTCGACCTTTTGCTGGCGCGCCACGTGCATGTCGTAGGCCAGGAAACCGATGCATCCAAGGACCACGCCTATGCCGCTCGTAACCATGGTCAGCAGCAGCAAACGCTGACGAAGCGAAAGTTCGCGGATGATGGAGATGGCCATGCTAGCTGGTCGCAGCTCTGCGCTTAGTCGTGAAGCTACGCACTAAAACAAGCCTCAGCGATGAAACTCTAAGACGCACTTTGTTGTCCCATCCAGATTCTCTTCCCATGTTCTGCATGTCATCGGGCGGCGGCATCTTCGAGGAGGAAGATTTTCTGTGTTGTTGGTGAAGGCAAGACATGGGAAGCCCCCAACGGAAGAGGCACGCAAATGCCCACCTGGGAGCGTTCCCCTTCTTCTAGATGATTGAAAGGAATCGGCTTCGAGGCCAGGCTTTCGGCAACGGGGAGGCCTATGCACCGTACTGGAACGATTCTTCAGGAACGGTTCAATTTGAAACGATTGGCTGGTTCAGGGAGCGACTCGCCAGGAGTGAATTTTGGAGGCGCGGGTGGGATTCGCACCCGTACCTCGTATTGAAACAGCGTAAGTTATTCACTCTACGTAACGCCACAAACGCTAAAAACGCTAAAAAGCCCCTACTTGGCTGCACGGCAGCTAGACGGACCGGAGTGTTCTAGGCGTGGTACCGAATCGCTGGAATTTCAAAATGTCTGCGAATACAAAGGCCCTCAAAGTTAAAAGGTGGATCCCCTTTCTCTTCAAAAACCGGCTGGCGCTCGAACCCGCTCGGCTAGATGCATTGGTTTGTGATGGATATACGCAGTCTTTCACGAGGTTGCCGGTGACACTTGGCTGTTCGAAGTTCAGCGAGGGGGGAGAATCACTGCGACCAGTAGACAATTGCGAGGCGGGCCTGAAACGCCCCTATCGGCAATCACTAACCAGTGGGGATTTGAGGCGGACGTTCCGCTACTCCAACAAATTCGGGCTGCTTTCAGTACGCAAGAGCTGACTCCCCTCTCTGTTTGCGATCTCAACGCAACGGACAAACATACCCTAGGTCATTGCGCAATTTTCCAGGAGCTCGCGTGGTGCCCGATCATCAGATAGCACTTGAGCTCACGGGGCACGCGTTTCATTATTGACCGGGCCGACAGCTCTTTTCATCGCTCGAAGGAGAAATGTCCTTCATGTTGTTTCTCCTTCGGACGGCCGGTCCACAGGTGAGTTCGCGTACGAATAGCCCAGCTTATTGACTATTGTTGCCAGCCACCCCCCAGCGTTCTGTAAAGCTGCACGAGACTCTGGTATTCGGTGCCGCGCGCGTCCGCCAGGGTGAGCTCGGCGGAAAACAGCGAGCGCTGACCGTCCAAGACTTCGAGATAAGTGGTGGTGCCGCCTTTATAACGCATGTCGGAGAGGCGAACAGATTCTTGCAAGTCCTTGACGGTATCCTCCTGGCGAAGCCGGACTTGATGGAATTTCTCGTACCCGATCAACGCATCGGATACGTCGCCGAACGCGCGCTGAATGGTCTGCCGGTAGGTAATTAGCGCTTGCTGATGCTGGGACTCGGCCAAGTGCAGATTCCCGCGAAGGGCTCCCGCCGTGAAAATGGGTTGGCTCACTTGGGCGCCATAAGACCAGATACCAAGCTGCGTCGTCAACAGGCTGGTGAAAGCGCTGCTCCGCCCGAAAGCGCCGCCACCCGAGCCGGTCAAAGAGATTTGCGGGAAGAACTGGGCCTTGGCGACGCCAATTTCGGCATTCGCCGCAACCAAGTTTTGCTCGGCCTCGCGGATATCGGGCCGGCGCTCGATGAGTGACGACGGCAGACCTGGCGGTACTTCGGGAGGCATCGGCTGTTCCACCAGCGGGCGTCCGCGCGTCACGGCCTGCGGGTAGTTGCCCAGGAGAATGCTGATAGCATTTTCTTCTTGCGCAATGCGGCGCTCCAGGTCAGGGATGGTAGCATTCGCCGAATCGAGAACTTGTTGAGCCTGCAAAACGTCAAGCTTTGTGGCCACGCCGTGCTGGACACGAAGATTGGTGAGCTTGACCGAGTCTTCCTGCGTTTTGACGGTCTGGCGAGTGATCTCGAGTTGAAGATCAAGTTGCAGGAGCGCGAAATAATCGCTGGCCACGTCGCTTACGAGCGTTAATAAGACTGTCTGTCGCGCATCCTCAGTTGCCAGAAGTTCGGCGCGGGAAGCCTCGGTCGCACGACGGAGCTTACCGAAGAAGTCCAACTGGAAGGTAGCGTCGGCCGCTAACGTCAAGAAGTTGAATTTGGTTTGGAAGTTACTCTCTTTTCCGCCCGAGAAATTGCCGTTGCCCTGGACTTGCGGGAATTGACTGGACCGCGTCACTGCAAGCTGCGCACGCCCGGCGTTGATGCGTTCGGTTGCAAGTTGTAAATCGTAGTTTTGCTTCAGAGCGATGCGGATAAGTTCTTGCAATTGCGGGTCCTGGAAGACCTGCCACCAGGGAAGATCGGCATATGACGCTGCTTGAGCCTGGGCTTGCGGGTTATCGCTCAGATCACGAAAGGAAGTTGGAGTTTGGACGACGGGCCGATGGTAGTTCGGACCGACACTGCATCCCACGATCAGGGTTGAGGCCAGCACGCTGGCCGTGAATCCAATCAGTTTTTTCATAGGCTGCCTCACCGTACTCTCCTGGCGACATGTTTGCGGTGGCTCATCTCAGTCCGCCTCCGCTGGGGCGGGAGCTGCCGGCAACGCTCCGGGAGCGCTCTCTTTGCCGGCACCAGACCATTTCTCCACCAGGTAGAAAATCGCAGGCACAAAAAAGATCCCGATCGCGCTGGCGGCCAGCATTCCGCCGATAACCGTAGTGCCCATGATTTGACGGGCAACCGACCCGGCACCGGTCGCCGTCCACAGCGGCACGCAACCAAGGATGAACGCGAATGATGTCATCAAAATAGGCCGCAGGCGAAGTCTCGCTCCTTCGAGAGCAGCATCCGCCAGAGGCTTTCCGTGTTCGTACTGCTCCTTGGCGAACTCGACGATCAAAATCGCGTTCTTAGCTGCTAGACCAATAAGCATGACCAGTCCGATTTGTGAGTAGACATCGCTCTCGATCTGGACCATGTAGGGGGGCAGGAAAACGCCAAGCAGAATGCGGCGCAACCAAAGGATTGCGAAGGCTCCCGCGATTGCCACGGGTGTGCTCAGCAGCACGCTGAACGGCAGCGACCAGCTTTCATATAGCGCCGCCAGAATAAGGAAAACGAATAGCAGCGAAAGTCCGAAGATCACCGAAGCGGGTACTCCCTCCCGCGCTTTCTGCTCCTGAAAGGACATGCCCGAGTAGTCGAAGCCCATCTCACGCGGCATCGTCTGTTTGAAAACGTCTTCGAGAGCCGCCGTGGCTTGGTCCGCGCTGTAGCCCGGCGCCGCGCCCCCGTTAATTTGCGCCGAACGGTACTCGTTGAAACGCATCGTAAACTCCGGCCCCAGCCGGGGCTTTACACTGATCAGCGTGGAGAGCGGAACATCCTCTCCTTTGTTGTTGCGAACATAAAACCGCCCAACGTTTTCCGCCTTGGCGCGGTCTTCACCTTCCGCCTCGATATAGACCTGCCATTGACGTCCGAACCGATTGAAATAGTTGATGAAATATCCGCCCATGAACGCCTGAACGGTCCGGTAGACATCGTTGAGGGCGACTCCTTGTTTCAGCACCTTGTCGCGGTCCACCTCGACGAACTCTTGTGGCACGTTGGGTAAGAACGTCGTGAACAAACCCGCAATTTCCGGGCGTTTGCGGGCCGCTTCCAGGAAAGTGGCCAAATTCTTCCCCAGGAACTGGACATCGTTCCCGGCGCGGTCCTCGAGGACGAACGTGAATCCGCCGGAGTTGCCGACACCCGGAATAGCGGGCGGGGAAAAACCGAAGGCAATCGCCGTAGGCAACTTGCTCAATTCCTGGTTCAGATGCGCCTTGATTGCTTGAAATTGTTCGGCTCGTGTCTTGCGCTCATCCCAGGGCTTGAACGTGACAAAAAAGAACGCGTTATAGCTGGTACGCACAAAGCTGAGCAAGCTGAAGCCGACGACGCTGGTCGTGTATTGAACCCCCGGCGTATTCATCAGGATTTTTTCCACATCGGCCGAGACTGCTGTCGTGCGTTCCAGCGAAGCCCCGTTCGGGAGCTGTAGATTGACGAAGGCATAGCCTTGATCTTCGTCTGGAAGGAAGCTCGAGGGCACTCGCTTGGCAAAAAAACCGGCCGCCACGCCAAAGGCCACGAGCAACACGACCACGACGACGGTCTTTCGGAGCAGTACCGCGCTCCAACGGACGTAGCTCTCGGTTGCACGCTCGAACGAGCGGTTAAACCAATCGAAAAACCGCCTCAGCAATCCTCGGCTCTGTGTCCGTGGCCGGAGCAGCAGTGCGGCAAGCGCGGGACTGAGCGTAAGCGCATTAAACGCGGACAGAAGCACCGAAATCGCGATCGTGGCGGCGAATTGCTGGTAGAGCCGGCCGGTAATGCCGGGGATGAAGGCCGTCGGCACAAATACGGCGGAGAGAACCAGAGCGATTCCGACGACCGGGCCGGAGAGTTCTTCCATTGCTTTCAGGGCCGCATCCTTCGGTGTCATGCCTTCCTCGATGTGTCGTTCCACACCCTCGACCACCACAATGGCGTCGTCCACCACAAGGCCGATCGCCAGCACGAGACCAAAGAGAGAAAGCGTATTGATAGAGAAACCGAACACCGGGAAAAGCACGAAGGTGCCGACTAGCGAGACCGGCACAGCAAGCAGCGGAATCAGCGTGGCGCGCCAGCCCTGCAAGAAGAGGTAGACCACAAGGATCACCAGCGCGAGCGCGATCAACAGCGTTACGAGAATTTCCTTGATGCCTTCCGTGACCGCCCGCGTCGTATCCAGCGCTATGACGAAATCCATGTCTTCCGGGAAGCTCTGCTTCATCTGGGCCATTAGCTTCTTGACGCCGGTAGCTGCGTCAACCGCGTTCGAGCCCGGCAATTGGTAAGTGGCAATAATGGCGCTCGGTTTCCCATTCAGGCGGCCCGAGACGCTGTAGTCCTGGGAACCCAGCTCGATCCGAGCGACGTCCCGGACCCGGACGATCCCGCCGTCGGGGGTCTCGCGAAGGACGATCTGTCCGAACTCCTCCTGCGAGACGAGACGGCCTTGCGCGAGAACCGAATAAGTAAATTCCTGGCCCGCGGGTGCTGGTTCGCCGCCCGCCTTCCCGGCTGGGTTGACCGTGTTTTGCGCTTGAATGGCGCTGACGATTTCGGGAACGGTGATGCCTAGCTTTGCCAATTGATCGGGTTTTACCCACAGCCGCATTGCGTATTGGCCTGCCCCGAATATCTGGACATTGCCAATGCCCGACGACCGCGTGATCGGGTCCCGGAGGTTGATGTAAGCGTAGTTCGCTAGAAAACTGGCATCGTAGGTTCCGTGGGGCGAGTAGAGACTGACCAACATGAGCGGGGAAGTGACAGACTTTTGGACGGTGACCCCGTAATTGATAACATCCGCGGGAAGCTGGGATGCGGCTTGCGTCTCGCGGGCCTGGGTGAGAATCAAATCCGTGTTCGGATCGGTTTTCACGTCGAAGTTCACGATCAGGGTGGTGTTCGAGTTGCCGGTGGCATTCAGCGAATACATATAATTCATGTTGTCCACGCCGGTCATCTGCTGTTCGATTGGCGTCGCCACTGCCTGCTCAAGCGTCTGCGCGTCCGCGCCGACATAGGTGGCCTGGACCTGAATCTCCGGCGGGGCAATGTTAGGGAATTGTGCAATGGGCAAATTCAGAATGGTGATCGCACCGACGAGAACCATCACGATCGAGATCACCATGGCAACGATGGGACGGTTGATAAAGAATTTTGACATCGGATTACCTCCCCTTCGTCCCTGCGGCAAACGGCTTGGGGTTCACTTGCATGCCCGGACGCACCTTCTGCACTCCCTCGACGACCACGCGCTCGCCCTGCCTTAGCCCTTCCGCAACAATCCACTCCGTGCCCACGCGGTCGCCGACTTTGACCGGACGGATACTGACTTTGTTCTCGCCGTCCACAACTGCCACTTGATAGCCGCCTTGCAACTCCGACACCGCACGCTGAGGGACCAGCAGCGCATCCTCTTGGACTCGGACGGCCGTGCGAACTTTGCCGTAGCCGCCGGGGCGCAGAATATTTCCAGGATTCGGAAATAGCCCAGCAATTCGAATCGCGCCCGTGCTCTGATTCACCTGGCGGTCCGCAAAGTAGAATGAGCCCTCAAGTGGATAGGTGGAACCGTCGGCCAAAATCAACTCGAGACGGAGACTCTTGCCAGCCGCTTGCCGTGTCGTCTCCGTCGGAAACCGTTTGTTCCAATCGAGATACTCTGTTTCGCTTACGGTAAAATAAACTTTGATTGGGTCGACGGTGGACACGGACGTCACCGGCCCGCTGTTTGGATTAACCAGAGCGCCTACCTGTAGCTGCGCCTGCCCGGCAATGCCTTCAATGGGCGCGACGAGCCGGGTGAAATCCAGGTTGATTTTGGCCGTTTCGACAGCAGCCTCCGCCGTCCTAATTTGAGCTGCGGCCGTGGCCACCGTGGCCTTCGCCGCCATGTTGTTCTGCACGGCATTGTCCAGATCCTGCTGGCTGGCAGCTTGCTCTTTTGCGAGGGGGGTGTAGCGGTTGACATCCAGTTCGGTCCTGCCTTGCACTGCCTGGGCATTGGCTAACACGGCTCTGGCTTGCGCTAACTGTCCTTCGGCTTGGTCCAGCGCCGCCTGAAACGGGCGCGGATCAATCTCAAAGAGTAATTGGCCCTTCTTGACGAATGCGCCCTCTTGATATCCCTGCCGCAAAAGATAGCCTGTGACCTGCGCTCTGACGTCCGCGTTTGTGAATCCATCGAGAGTGCCGATCCATTCGCCGTAGATGGGAATTTCCTTTTGCTCCACTTGGACGACTTCAACGTCTGGCGGAGGGCCCGACAGTGCTCCCGATGCCTGCTTCGGCCTCACCGCCCCAATGATCAGGCCAATGACAAGCAAGCAAAACACTCCACCCACCCAAAACTTATATTTCAAGAGCGTGCTCATGGACCCTCCAGCAGGGAGACCTTCCTACGGAATCGAGGTTTCCTGTTTCCGCATCACACGGAGTTGAATACGTTGATGCCAGACCTGGCGAGGAGGATACAATAACTTTCAAAGATGATGAAAGCGCTCAGGCCGCATGGACGGCTTCTGCAGACAAACGATTTGGCCTTTATTTTTTTTTAAGTAGCAATTCCATTGGTCCATTCTGCACGCCATCTAGCGTTGCCCCTCACTCCAGGGCAGAAGTCTCATGCGGCGCGGCTTTGGCGTGAAACAGCCTTCCCTTGGCCGCTGCCACGGAGATCCCAGGCGCTGTGCCGTTCCTCCATTGAGAACTCTTGGAGTTCTCCAATCTCGATCACTCTCCGAAGGGCCGGTCGTAATGCACGGACCGCTCCAGCAACCACCCTTTTTTTGTCTCTGGGTTTATCCACGTGCTCTGCAAGTCGCCTTAAGGGCACTTTCGCAATCGAACTCCTACTCGCAGGCGTTCCTTTGGAACGCGTCTCAATATTTCTTTGTTATAAGAGTATTTACATAACCGAAAGATACTACGCGGACCTGGACGGACTCTCGGCAACGCCAAGTCGAGGCAGATTTGAAGCGTGCTGGGAGCATGATCCGATTTTGTTACTTCAGGCAAAAGCTACGCGGCGGCTACGTGGGGAAAGCGATGCCGTTAATTGAAACAAAACAAAGGGCAAATCTTGGAGGCGCGGGTGGGATTCGAACCCACGAATGGAGGTTTTGCAGACCTCTCCCTTGGGCCACTTGGGTACCGCGCCGAATCTCCAAGTATAGCAAATCTTCTACAACAATCCGGGCAACTCTACGGAACGCACCACTGCAAATTTTTAAGATTATTTTTTGGGAGCAGGTGCTGGCGCGGAAATCTTTGCTTCGCGCAGGAAACGCGCGGACTCTTCCGGCGGCGTGGGATTGATGTAGAACCCGGTGCCCCATTCGAATCCCGCCACTTTCGTGAGCTTTGGAATAATTTCGATATGCCAGTGGTAGTGATCGTTGATCTCTTCCCCGATCGGGGAGGTGTGGATCATGAAGTTATACGCCGGGCGGTCGAGTACTTCGTCCAGCCGCATCAGCGTGTCCTTCAGCATTCTTGCCAGGCTTGCGTACATGGAGCTCTGATTGTTTTCGTACGACGAACCGTGCACTTTTGGCAGCAGCCACATTTCGAAGGGGAACCTTGGAGCGTAGGGCGCCAGCGTGATGAAATGTTCGTTCTCACCGATCACGCGCTCGCCTGTATCTCTTTCCTGCCGGATGATGTCGCAGAAAATACAGCGCTCTTTTTCGTCGTAATAGTGCCAGCAGTTGTCCACTTCTTCGCGCACGCGGCGCGGCACAATCGGGAGAGCAATCAACTGCGAGTGCGGATGCTCAACTGTCGCACCGGCGGCTTCGCCATGGTTTTTGAAAATCAGGACGTAGCGGAAGCGCTTGTCATTTTTCAGGTCCAGCATGCGGTCGCGGTAGCCCCAGAGCACATCTTCCACTGCACGCTCCGGAAGCGTGGCCAGCGTCGCGGCGTGATCCGGCGACTCGATAATCACTTCATGCGCACCAATGCCGTTCATCTTGTCGAAGAGGCCTTCGCCTTCGCGATCCAGCTCACCTTCGATTCCGAGCGCGGGAAACTTGTTCGGCACTACTCGAATGCTCCAGCCCGGCGTGTTAGCTCCGCCGCCATTCCGCCCATACACCAGGATTTCCGGCGGCGTCTTTGATTCGCTCCCCACGCAGAAAGGACAATTCTTTGGCTCCGCTGCGACGACGCTCTCGCGCAGAAAATCGTTCGGGCGCTTTCCGCGCTCCGTCGAAATGATCACCCAGCGGCCTGTGATCGGATCCTTCCGTAACTCCGGCAAAGAACTCCTCCTTAAATAGCTTGCGATTCTTCCACAGGAAGAACCGTCGTGGCTTTGAATTGTACCGCGTCTTACCCCGATGGGAAGCTGTTCCCGCCATTCCCGTTACATCTGGGGGCTGAACGCATCCTTATGCAAGCGTAGCACTGGTGCCAGACCGGGCCGGTTGTCAATGGCGACAACGTCGAAGCGGCAAGGACATTCTCCCATCCGCCGTTCGGCAAGGAAGCGCTGCGCAGTGCGCACCACGACGTGTTGTTTTTCGCGCGTAACGCTCAGCTCCGGCAATGCGGGCATGTCATCTCTTACCGTGCGGGTGCGAACTTCGACAAAAGCCAGCGTTTTTCCATCATAGCCTATGAGATCGAGCTCACCCTTGATGCCACGCGGCGTGTAATTCCGCGCCACGAACACGTATCCATTCCGCCGCAAATACCAGTAGGCGTAAGTCTCGCCTCGCACGCCAGCGCGCCGCGCCGCCAGTTTTTTAGCTTCGCCGGAAACGCTTCCCTCTTCGCGCAGGCCTCGCCGTGCTGCCCAGCGCACCGCTTGAAACATCAATCGTGAAAAAATCGGCATAGCTTTAAAGCCAAGCCCTGGCCTTCCGCGCAGTATAAACAAAAATCCCGCGGCTGCCATGTTTCTTCTTCGGCTGCAGCGGGATTCCGAACTCTTTGTCTTTATCTGCTGTTTTCCAATTTCTTTTTCAATTTAGATCGATTTTTCTGCCTCGCGGAAGCAGTCTTCGAGCGTCTTGATCGCGAAGTCCGCTTGCTCCTGATCAATGAGCAACGGCGGTGACACGCGGATGGAATTCTCTCCGGCACTCAGCAGTAACAGCCCCTTGTTGAATGCTTTGTTGATCACGGCATCGCGCAAATCCACTGATTTTTCTTTCGTTTTCTGATCGCGCACGATTTCGATGCCAATCATCAAGCCTTTGCCGCGCACGTCACCGACGACTTTGAAACGATTGGGCCAATCATTAATGCGCCCAAAAATGTAGTCGCCCATTTTGCGGGCATTCTCCATATAGCCGCCTTCGATGAGGTCCATCGTCGCGAGTGCCGACGCGATGCACACCGGATTTCCGCCATAGGTGGTGCCGTGGGACCCCTTTTTCCAGGTCATCACGCTTTCTTTGGCGATGAAGGCGCTCAGCGGCATGCCGCTGGCGATACCCTTCGCGGTGCAGAGAATGTCTGGCTCGATTCCGGCATGCTCGTAGGACCACCACTTTCCTGTGCGGCCCATGCCTGACTGAACTTCGTCCACGATCAGCATGATGCCGTGACGGTTGCAAATGCGCTGCAATTCCTGCAGGAAAAATGCCGGCGCGGGAACGAACCCGCCTTCGCCCTGGATCGGCTCAATGACAATCGCGGCGATCTCTTCCGGCGCGAACAGCCGCTTGAACATCTGCTGTTCGAGGAGTTCGAGGATTTCCGAGCCACAGGTTTCATTGGTGTGGCCGTGCGCGCAGCGATAAGCATACGGAAATGGAATGTGCTCCACGCCGCCGAGCAGCGCGCCGAAATGTTTGCGCTGGGTATTCTTGGAGGCCGTCAGCGACAAAGAGCCGAGCGTGCGGCCGTGAAAGCAGCCGTAGAACGCGATGAGCTTGTCGCGCTTCGTCGCATACCGCGCGAGCTTGATCGCGCCTTCGACTGCTTCCGTGCCGGAATTGCCAAAGAATACCTTCTTGGGCTCTTTGCCCGGCATCGTGGCCACCAGGCGCTCCGCCAGTTGCGGCATGTGGTGGTGATAAAAATCAGTGCCGGAGATGTGAATCAGTTCCGCGGCCTGTCTTTGAATCGCTTCCACCACTTTCGGATGGCAATGACCTGTCGAGCACACGGCAATGCCTGCGGCAAAATCCAGAAAAGCATTTCCATCCACGTCTTCCACGATCGCGCCGTGGCCCTTTTTGGCCACCAGCGGATATTCGCGGGAAAACGACGGCGACATGAACTTTGCGTCGTATTCAATTACTTTCTTCGCTTGCGGCCCGGGCAATTCCATTAGGAGCCGCGGCAATTTTGTTTCTGTAGCGGTAATCATTTTGTTGTCCTCTTTCCTCGTTCAAACGAGTGGTCAGCGGTTATTGTGGAGGGGATTCCGCAGGGCAGGTTCTGCTTACGCAGGATCGGATTTTGCTGCCCCCGACCGGGAGGAGAGGACTTAATCTACGCCGTAGAGACTCGGGCGTTCTTCTGCGGGAACGTAACTGCCGGGGATTTTGATGGCTTTAGTGAGCTTCATTTACGTTTCCAGCGGACGCTTCCGTCCTTCGCATCCTCAATAATTATACCACGATCCGCGAGTTCTTTGCGGATGCGGTCGGCGGCGGCGAAGTCGCGCTTCTTCTTTGCGGCGTTGCGTTCCGCGACCAGGCGGTCGATCTCCGCGTCGTCCGGGCCGCTCTCCGGGCCGCCATATCCCAGGGCCCGGAGTTTTTCGGCATCGTTGTCTTCCATGACCGCGAAAACTTTGTCGAACGCCGCCAGAAATTCCTGCACTGTTGAAACGTCGCCCTGGCGGAATTCGCCTTTGTCCATCGCGATGTTCGCCTCGCGCACCAGGTCAAACACCGCCGCCAGCGCCCTAGCGGTGTTCAAATCTTCCGAAAGCCCTGCGTCGAACTCTTCGGCGGCCTTGGCGATGCGCTCCACCATGCCTTTTTGCCTGCCGGCTGGAAATTTGCCCTGCTTCAAACGATCGGCGAAATTCCGCAGCCGTTCGACCGAACTCGTGGCCTGCTGCAAACCATCGAAAGTAAAATTGAGCTGCTTCCGGTAAGGAACGCTTGCCAGCGCAAAACGCAGCGCGGACGGCTTGTAGCCTTTTCCGAAGAGGTCGCGCAGCGTAAAGAAATTGCCCAGCGATTTGGACATCTTCTCGCCCTCGACGAGCAAATGTTCCGCGTGCAACCAGTAGCGCACGAACGGCTTTCCCGTCGCGGCTTCGCTCTGCGCAATTTCGTTCTCGTGGTGCGGAAATGCCAGGTCGATGCCCCCGGTATGAATGTCCAGCGTCTCGCCCAGATACTTCATGGCCATCGCGGAGCATTCGATGTGCCAGCCCGGACGTCCCGGCCCAATCGGCGTTTCCCAGAAATGCTCGCCTGGCTTGGGCGCCTTCCACAGTGCAAAATCTCTCGCGCTCTCTTTGTCGTAGCGATCGTTGTCCACGCGCGCGCCCGCTTGAATCCCTGTCAGATCAATATGCGAAAGTTTTCCATAGTCCGGGAATTTCATGATCCGATAGTAGATAGAGCCTTCGCTGGGATAAGTGAACGTTTTTTGTTGCAACCGCTGGATCAGCTTCACCATGTCGTCGATGTGATCGGTGGCGCGAATCCAATGCTCCGGCGTTTCGATGCTCAGCGTCTTGCAGTCGTCAAAGAACGCCTGGACAAATTTCTCCGTATAATCCCGTATGCTCTTCCCTGCTGCCGCTGCATTGGCGATGATGCGATCGTCTACGTCTGTTAAGTTCATGACGTGCTTCAACTTGAAGCCGCGAAGTTTCAGGAATCGCCGCAAGATGTCTTGGAACACGAAGGTGCGGTAATTCCCAATGTGCGCGTAGTCGTAGACCGTCGGCCCACACGTGTACATGCGCACTTCGCCCGCTTTTTGCGGCACGAAGTTTTCTGTCTTTCCTGACAGCGTGTTATGCAACTGAATCTCGGCCATAGGCCCTACGTCATCTCTTTCCGCATGCGAATAAACGCTAGATTGTAGCCGAGCCGTTCCAAACGTAGCAATGTCGAAGCATCGAGGAGTTTCTCGGCCGTTCGCTCAATACGACCGTGCCGGTCCTAATTGACGCTTGCCCCGGTGACCTATACAGTCTCTTCGCTCAACAATTCAAGGAGCTCTCCATGAGTCGCTGCTTCATCGCCTGCGCCTTTTTCCTTCTCGCCACTATGCCAACCCCGCTCAGCGCGCAAGAGTCGGTAAAAGCCGATGCCCAAAAGCTTCTCACTCCCGAAGCTTCCCTCAGCCTGCGCAGCATTTCCGATCTGCAATTCTCTCCCGATGGCTCGCTGCTCGCTTTTGTTGTCTCTGAGCCCCCGAAAGGTGAACGCCGCGCGCGCCACATCTGGATCTATGAGCAGCAGACTGGGAGCATCCGGCAATTCACGTATTCTGCCAAGACCGAAACCTACCCGCGCTGGTCCCCCGATGGCAAACAACTCGCCTTCCTCTCGAATCGCGACGAAGACCAGCAGCTCTACGTGATGCGCGCCGACGGCGGAGAAGCAGCCGCTGCCACCAAAGGCAAGCGCAGCGTGAAAAGCTTTGCCTGGTCCCCCGACGGAAAGCAAATCTCTTTTCTCGCGCCGGACGCAAAAACGGAAGCGGAAGAGAAAAAAGAAAAAGACAAAGACGACGCCCATGTTGTCGACAAGGAAGACAAGAACGCCCGCCTCTGGCTTCTGACTCTCGCCTCCGGCGAAGCCAAAGTGCTCACGCAACCGCAGTGGGAAATTCATGAAGCCGAGTGGGATCCGTCCGGCACACGCCTGATGCTCATCGCGACGGATCATCCCGAATCGGATCAGAACACCAATCGCATTTTTTCTTTCCGTTTTTCAGACAACGCCATGACACAGGTCCTGGCTCCGCGCGGTCCCTTTCACGATCTCCGAATCGCTCCGGATGGCAGGAGTTTGGCGTTCATCGGTAGCCGTGAGGATGGCCCAACGCCACACGACCTGATGCTCGCGCACCTCGGCGACAAAGCCCCGCGGAATCTCACGGGCGCCAGCGTCGATCGGCCCATCCTCGATTATCAGTGGACCAAAGACGGCGGGCTGCTCGCTGTCGTGGAGGATGGCTTCCGAAGGAAGTTTGTTGCCTTCACCTCGGAAGGCTCCCTGAAAGACGCTCCTACGACGACCGCGACGAGTCCTTCGGCATTTGCTGCGACGAATTCGGGCGAAGTCGTCTTCGCCGGCCACACCGCTACCGCTCCGCAGGAACTCTGGCTTTGGGACAATAAATCTCCCGCTCGGCAAATCTCTCAGTTCAATGATTCCTGGAAGCAGTACACGCTCAGCACCCCGGAATATTACAAATACAAATCCTTCGACGGCTTGGAAATCGAAGCCGCTCTGCTGAAACCGGCCGGATATGACAGCAAATCCAAGCTGCCACTAATCGCCGTGATCCACGGAGGTCCCACAAGTAATTGGTCAGACTCGATTGAAACATGGGGACAGCTGCTCGCCGCGCGCGGCTACGCCGTTTTCTATCCCAACATTCGCGGTTCCAGCGGCTACGGCCAGAAATTCATCGAAATGAATCGCGGCGACTGGGGCGGCGCGGACTTCAAGGACGTTATGTTCGGTGTGAACGATCTCGTCACTCGCGGTATCGCCGATCCGGACAAGCTCGGAATTGGCGGCTGGTCCTACGGCGGCTATATGGCGGAGTGGGCTATCACACAAACTAATGTCTTCAAAGCCGCGGTTTCCGGCGCCGGTCTCGCGAATCTCATCTCCGAATACGGCACGGAAATGGGGCCCGCGTATGATGAATGGTTCTACGGCGTGCCGTATGAAACCGAGAAGATCACGGGCTTCCTGAATAGCTCCCCGTTTGTACATCTAAAAAACGTGAAGACTCCAACACTGATCCTTCAGGGCGACGCCGACCTCACCGATCCTCTCGGCCAGAGCCAGGAACTCTACCGCGGCCTCAAGCGCTACGGCGTCGAAACCGAGCTGGTCGTCTACCCCCGCGAGCCTCACGGCTTCCGCGAAGAGAAGCACCTCCTCGACCGCCTCAATCGCATCCTCGCCTGGTACGACAAGCATTTGAAGGACGCGCCAGCGGCAGCCAAATAAATTCAAGGTCCGCGCAGGGCCGCACGGAAAGAAGATCGGTTCGCGCCAGTGCGCGAGTCCCTAGGGTTTTCGCTTTTCCCCACCGCCGAAGAATACCGTGGCGATGATAGCGAATACTAAGAAGCCGGCAATTAGCAGCGCCCCGACGATCCACGCGGGCAATGCGTCGGGAAAGAATCGAGAAAAGATAGCGGCACTAAGGCCCAAACCAAAGGCCACGATAACTCCTGCGCCGAGTTTCTGTAGAATATTCCTGCGTTCGGAGAGTGACATAAGCCCGCTTTGACCGCGTGCATTCTACCGCGGCATAATCAAACCGGAACTAGCATTGCAATTGTCGGCGCTGAACCACCTCCGCCGGCCTGGCATTTCTTCGAGTGTCCTTGACGAATGCACTCCTCTTGCCATACACTGTACGTACGTCGTTGGAGACTCTCACAATGCCCACCGCACGCACGAAGATGATCCGCGCAAAACGCATCAACCTCCGCGCCACCGATCGCCAGGAAAGGCTCATCCGTACCGGTGCCGAGACCAGAGGAGTTAGCCTTACGGATTTCATTCTGGAAAGCGCTTGCCTCCAGGCCGAGCACCTCCTTGCCGATAAACGCGAATTTGTGGCTTCTCCCAAGCAATGGCAGTCTTTCCTGGAAGCCTTGGACCGGCCCGCTCGCGTAAAGCCAGAGCTCGCCCGGCTCTTTTCGGGCGCTTCAGCCCCAAAAAGCTGAGGCGCAATTGACAAGCGATCCTCCAGGCGCTCCGCGCGCGCTCCTGTCGGAAGTGGAGAAGCTCTCGAAGGATCACATCCTCGGTTCCTTCGATTGCGGCAAACCCCCGCTCGACGACTGGTTGAAGCGATTTGCATCCGCCAATCAACAGAGTGACGCCGCGCGCACCTATGTTGTCCACCGCTCGGGTGAAGTCGCAGGCTACTACTCGCTTTCCGCCGGTTCGGTCCGCAAGGAGGAGTCTCCGGCGCGTGTGGCTAAGGGGCTCGCCCGGCATCCCATCGGCGTGATCTTGCTCGCCCGTCTGGCCGTTGACCGCCGCGAACAAGGGACGGGACTCGGCCGCCTCCTTTTGATCGATGCGTTGTCACGCGCGCTTGCGGCGGCCGAGGCCATCGGCGCGCGTGCAATCCTCGTCCATGCCATTGACGATGAGGCTGCGTTGTTCTACTGGAAGTTTGGCTTCGAACCTTCGCCGCTAGATCCACGACAACTCTTGCTGCTCATGAAGGATCTCCGCGCCACCTTGAAGTCCATCGACCTTCTGTGAGTCAAACAAATTGGCCGGCGACTTGTCTAGGACGCTTGTGCCGCTGACAAAACGGCCACTAGTTGTAGCGTGATGCTTTACACGACTTGCGCATCGTGTTACAGTTTTTTCCCGTACCGCCATCCTTGCGCCAGGCGGCTGGGCCTCTGACCGAGAACCTGCCAAACGTGTTCGCGGGCGATCCTTGTGTATCTGGGATTGACCCGTTGCTCGAAAGCCCCTCCCCTCGAGGAACGAAACGTCGTCTTTTTTCGCGTGTTCTGCCTCCGGCTGCCTGGATTTGCATTGATTTAGCGCGACGGACGACCAAAAGGGGACATCTTGCTTAAGCTGCGAAAAGTGGAAATCGTTGGCTTTAAGTCGTTTTGTGAGCGCACCGTAGTCACCTTCAGCGGCACCGGCACCACCTGCATCGTCGGGCCCAATGGCTGCGGCAAATCCAACGTGGTGGACGCCATCTCCTGGGTCCTGGGCGAGCAAAGCCACAAATCGCTGCGCGCCGAGCGCATGGCCGACTGCATTTTTAACGGCACCACCAAGCGCCCGCCGCTGGGCCTCGCCGAAGTCACCATCACGATGGAAGATCCGGAGCTAGCGGAGGCTGCGCGGTTCGTTATGGAGAGCGCCGCAGCGGATTCGGCCACAGAGGCTTCGCCACTCCTCGTCGAAAACAGCGAACCCTCCGCTCGGGCAGACAACGTAGAAATTCTCTCGCTCGACCCCGCGCAGGCCCCTGAATCACAAGAACCTTCCGTCGAAGGATCGGCTGAAAATCCAGCAGAACCCGGCGGCAAGTTCAAACGCAAGAAAAAGTCTGCCGACAAACCGGTGCTTGCAATGAAGCCCGGCGAAGTCGTCGTCAGCCGGCGTCTCTATCGTTCCGGTCAGAGCGAATACCTGATCAACGGCCGCGTCGGACGCCTCCGCGACATCCAGGAAATGTTCATGGGCGTTGGCCTCGGTCCCGATTCCTACGCCATCATCGAACAGGGCCGCATCGGCTTGATCCTTTCCACCAAACCGATGGAGCGCCGCGCCATCATCGAAGAAGCCGCCGGCGTCACGAAGTTCAAGACCAAGAAGCGCCTCGCGGAAGCCAAGTTGGAATCCTCGAAGGTCAATCTCTCGCGCGTCAACGATATCGCCATCGAAGTCGAAAAGCAGCTCGGCTCGCTGAAGCGCCAGGCCTCCAAAGCGCGCCGCTACTCCGAGATTCGCGATCAGATGCGCGGCATCGTCCGCCAAATGCTGGCCGGCAAAGCCCGCGAACTGGACGCCGAGGCCGAGCGAGTCGCGCGGCAACTCGAAGAGCTGACCGCCGCCGAACTCCAGCGCGCCACCGCCATCCAGCAGCAAGAAGGCGAGCAGGACCGCCTGAACCAGCGCATTTACGAACTCGACGCCGAGATTCGCCAGAATCAGAATGTTTTGAACCTCACGGCGCTGGAGGTCGACCGCAGCGAAAACCGCATCGCCTTCAACCAGCAGCGCGCCGAAGAGCTCGCCGGACGTCATGCGCAGCACCACGCAGAATTCGAGCAGGCCAAAACGCTGGCTGCGGAATGCGAGTCCCGCAGCGCAACCCAAATTCAATCCGTGACTTTGCTGCGCGAAGAATCGGGCAAGCGGGTCGCTCGCGTCGAAGAACTGACCAAGCGCGCCGAATCCCGTGCAACGCAGATTGCGGAATCGGAAACGCGCATTGAAACCCTGCGACGCTCCGCTTCGGAAGCCGGCGAGAGCCTTCTTCATCTGCACGGCGAGCAGAAGCAAGCCGAGGAAGCGCTCGTTCATCAAGCCGAGGCTTTGCGCAAACTCGAAGCCACCGAGCACGACGTGCTCGAAACTTCCATGCGCACGCGCGATGATGCCGACACAGCCGCCCACGATTTCGAATCCGCCTCCGCGCGGCTCAGCGTTCTAAAACAAAGCGCCACGGAGCTGCAATCGAAAATCGCCGGCTTCCGCGAGCAGCGCGACCTCGTTACCAAACAAGCGGACCTGGTGCGCGATTCTCTTGCCGGAGTTCGCGCGCGCCACTCCACGCTTACGCAAATCCTGAACGACCGCTCCTACACCGCCGACGCGGTGCAAAAGCTCTTTGCCGCCAACGAGCGCGGCGGCGGCCAGGGCTTCCGCGCCGTCGGCGTGCTCGCCGATTACGCAGAAGTCGAGGAGCAGCATGAAGCCGCCATTGAACAGTATCTTCGCGACGAGCTCGAATATGTTGTCGTGGAAACCTACGACCACGCTCGCGCCGGCGTTTCCATGCTGCGCGATGAAGTCGGCGGCCGCGCGACGTTTTTCGTCGACTCCCTTCGCAATTTGCGCCTCTCTTCCGAATACGAACCCATCGTAAACTTCCGGATCGAAGATGGCGTCATCTCGCGGCTCGACAAGCTGGTGGAATTCCGCGATCCCCTCGGCGCCGCTGCAAAACAATTCCTGCCGCGGCTGCGTTCCGCCTATCTGACCGACAGCACGACGGCCGCGGAAAAAATGTCGCGCGAAAATCCGCAATACGCGTTCGTCACTCCCGACGGCACCTGCTATCAGGGCCGCATGGTCACCGGCGGCCGCCCCGACGAAGTCGGCCCGCTGGGCATGAAGCGCGAACTTCGCGCGCTGGACGCCGAAGTACTCCAGCTCGAGCATCAAATGAGCGAGAAGCAGACCGTGCTCGAAGCCGTCGCAGCCGACTTGCTTGCCAGCGAACAATCACTGGAGGAACTCGATCTGAAACAGCGCGAAGTGGAGCGCGAAGTCATCTCCGTCACCCACCGCCACAGCCACATGCAGAGTGAACTCGCGCGCCTGGGTCTCGAACTCACCGTCTGCCAGAACGAACTCTCCCGCATTCGCCAGGATGTGGAAAATGCGCGGCAGCGCGCCGAACGAGCGAAACATCAGCATGACGCCGCTGTTCTCACCCGTGCCGAGGCCGAAAGGGAAAGTTTGCGACTTACGGAAGAGCTCGTGCTGCTTCGCGGTGCGGTGCAATCCGAGCAGAACGATCTCGCCACCGGACGCGCTGAGCTTGCCGCGATGAACGAGCGCCTCTCTGCCGCCGAAGCTCTCGCCGCGCGTCTCATCGAGGAGCGCGCCGAGTTCGAACGCCGCGAAACCGCCCTCCAGCAACAACTCACCTCTATTCTCGATGAGACTAGTGCCCTCGCCAAGCAAAGCAAAGAATTGGCGCTACAGCTCGAAGGCTTGCGCGGAGAAAAACTCCGCTTGGAAGTCCGCCAGCGCGAACTCGAGCAGGAATGGGATGCCGCGCGCACCCGCGTCACGCAAATGGAAGACCACCTGCGCATGGGCCGCCAGTCGCTTCAGGAACTTCGCGAGCAGCGCAGCCACGCCGAAGTCGACCGCGCCAAGAACGACTCCGACCGCCAGCACCTCCGCGAAACTTGTATGAGCGAGGTCAACGCGCAACCTGAAGACCTCATCGCCACGGAAGCCGCCTTCATGACCGGCGAAGAGCTGGCCATCGCGGAGACCAACTACCGCGAAATGAAGCAGCGTATCGAAGCCATGGGCCCCGTCAACATGATGGCGCTCGAAGAATTCAACGAGTGCGAGCAGCGCTTCACCTTTCTTACACGCGAGCGCGACGACCTGCTGCAATCCATCGCCGACACGCAGCAAGCAATCGCCGAACTCGACCTCGCCACCAGGGAGAAATTCGAGCAGGCTTTCCACTCCATCAACAAGAATTTCTCTGAAGCCTTCCACACGATTTTCGGCGGCGGCATGGCGGAGATGCGTTTGACCGAACCGGATAGCTCCGGCGACGCGGGCATCGACATCGTCGCTTCACCTCCCGGCAAGCGCCTGCAAAACGTTCTCCTGCTCTCCGGCGGCGAAAAAGCCATGACCGCGCTCGCGCTGCTCATCGCCATCTTCCGCTACCAGCCGAGCCCCTTCTGTATCCTCGACGAAGTAGACGCGCCGCTCGACGAAGCCAACGTCGGCCGCTTCACACGTCTCATCGCCGACATGAGCGGCCAGACGCAATTCATCATCGTCACCCACAACCGCAAGACCATGGAAATGGGCAGCGTCCTCTACGGCGTCACCATGCAGGAGCCCGGCGTCTCCAAACTCGTCAGCGTCCGCTGGGAAGGCTCCGAAGCTCCAGCGCCCAAGCGCCAGGCCGCAGCCGCCTCCGCCGCATAGAGTTTTCTTCCGATTTGTACGCGAACCCGCGGCGTGCTACAACCGCGTAAAGTACACTCGTCGTTTTGTTCGCAATGTTTTCGCACAAATTTCCACCGCTCGCGGCTTTGACTTCGCGTTCCGCTGCGCTAGAATGCATCTCACTCAGTCGGGGGAATGTTTCTGTGTCTGCGAGTCCTGCAACGCGAGTCATTCGAGAAACGCAATTCGCCGGCTTGACGCCCGCCGCGCGCGGCAAGGTCCGTGACATCTACGATCTTGGCGACAAGCTACTGATAGTCGCGACCGACCGCCTTTCCGCTTTCGACGTCATTCTTCCCACCCCGATTCCTGACAAGGGCCGCATCCTCACGCAACTCTCGCTGTTCTGGTTCAACCTCTTGAAGGATGTCGTCCCCAATCACGTCCTCAGCTCCACCGATTTCCCCGCACCCTTCGACAAGTTCAAGGACGATCTCGCCGGCCGCTCCATGATCGTCCGCAAAACGCAGCCTCTTCCCATCGAATGCGTAGTGCGTGGCTACCTTTCAGGCTCAGGCTGGAAGGACTATCGCGCCACGGGAAAAATCTGCGGCATCGCGCTCCCGCCCGGCCTGCGTGAATCCGACCGTCTGCCCGAACCCATCTTCACGCCGGCTACCAAAGCCGCCACCGGTCACGACGAAAATATTCTATTCGAGCAAGCCTCTTCCCTTATCGGAAAGGACCTCGCCGAAAAAGTACGCACCGTCAGCCTGGAGATTTACAGCCGCGCCGCCGCGTACGCCGAGCCCCGCGGTGTTATTCTCGCGGACACGAAATTTGAATTCGGTCTCCTCAACGACCGCCTCATCTGGATCGACGAAGCCTTAACACCGGATTCTTCCCGCTTCTGGCCCGCCGCGCAGTACAATCCTGGTGGCCCCCAGCCCTCTTTTGACAAACAGTTTGTTCGCGACTACCTCGAGCGAATCCAGTGGCCCAAAACCCCGCCCGGCCCCGAGCTTCCTCCCGAGGTTGTTGCCGCTACGTGCGCCAAATACCGGGAGGCCTATCGCATCCTGGCTGGGCGCGAACTGGATTAGGAAGCCGGCCCCTCATACAGGAAGTTCATAGCGGAGAGTGCCATCGTGAAAGACCAACTGGAAGGGCTCGTCAATCAAATGGTGGAGCGCGGAATTCTGTTCGACGAAGCTATCGGGGAATTCGAAAAGCGCTTCATCAAGCGCGTGCTCGATCGCACGCACGGCAACCAGTCCCGCGCCGCCGAAGTTCTGGGAATACACCGCAACACTTTGAGCCGCAAGATTGGCGAGTACAAGCTCGATTCGAACGGTCACCGCCGCCATACGCGTTGATCGCCGTCCAAATTCTTCCCGCAAGATCGAAACGGCTCTCCGGTTTCCCAGAGAGCCGTTTTTCGTTGGAATTAGGAGCAGTGAACCTGAGTTGGTTCTTAGCTCGGCTTCTTCGCCGCCGGTTTTTTTGCTGCGGGCTTTTTCGGCGCGCCCTTTTCCTTCGGGATGTCCTCTTCCTTCACCTTGGCCTTGTCCCAATGGAGGAAGAACGCGGGATCAGGATCATAGGAGGTCAGCGTGCCGGTAAAATGGATCGCGCTGTCCTTTTCGACGCGCGCCGCATCCGGCTGGCCAACAATCTTTGCATCCATGTTGGGCGTGGTGGCGGCGTCGAATTCCGCGTCGCTCGTTACGAAGGCCAGTTTCAGCACGATCGCATCCGTTCCCGGCGCCACTTCAATCACCTTCGCAAGTGTATCGGGGAACTCCAAGCCGCAAGACGCCAGCCAAGTCACCTTACCCTTATCACCGCCGGCCTTCAGGTCAGTGATGACCGTCAAAATGGTCATGTCCTTCTGCGCGACCGTAAGGTCCGCAGCACTCGGAATGGTATAGCTCCCTGGTCGATCCGCCGAACTGCTGGCAAGCTGCAGCAGTTCGTTCAGCTCGGCGTCGGTCAGGCTGTCGCACACCGTTCCGCCTTGATAATTCGCGATCAGCTTTCGCAGATAATCCTTCACTTTGGCCGATTGTGCCTGGGTTGCGCTCTTGGAGGTCACCGCGCGAGCGATGGACCAGAAGGCGTCCATCTGCTGCGGCGGATTCAAGCACATGTATGCCAGTCCCAGCCGATAGCTTGAAATTGCATCATCCGGGTTCAGCGCCAGCACCGCCTTGTAATCCGCCACGGCACCCGCGCAATCCTTGGCGGCTGTGGCCGCCTGCGCGGCAACGCCTTCCAGGAAGACCTTGAATTGCGTCACTTGCTTTGCCCAGGCGTCATCCGTGACGTTGTCCGGCTTCTTCACGTCAGGAAGCGTTTTCAACGCCGCTGCAGCGGCATCTTCGGCAGCTTTCGCGAGCGCGGGATCGACGCCGGCGGTCTTGGGCTGGTCTGTGATGAGCGCGCTGTACGCGGCGACGTGCGTGTAATAAGCGGTGAATCTCGTGCCCGCATCGACCTTGTCGCCCATGGCGGCGAGCTTGTCCGCGTTCTCGATAACCTTCTGATAGTTCTTCTGCGCGCCATAAGCCTGCGAGTACAGCTGATAAACGTAATTGAGGAGTGTGGAATTCGGATACTTCGAAACAAAATCATCCAGACACTTGATCAGCGTGGCGGGAACTTTCTCCGCGGCGCACGCCTGGTAGGCGTTGTACTCCGCCATGGTGTACTTCGGGGCGGCGGCGTCCTGCCCAGCCGCTGGTGCTTGCGCCTTGGCGCTCGCTCCGCTCCCGATAATCAGGCAAAGCGCCGCAAGGATCGCGACCCCCGTCATTCTTCGTGTTCCAATCATTCCCATTTCTCCTCGCTCAAACTTCATGGCTGAGTCCACTTCCGGTACACCCCGGAATGCTACTGCCGGGAATCGCTTTGATTCGGGAAACCTACGGATTATAGGAAAAGAAGCCGTACATCCGCAAGGCGTTACACGGTGTTGACTTTACGACCTGAGGAATTTCGCCCGCGGCCTATCATCTATTCCCTTCGCAGCTTCCGGGATCCCACGTGCTCCTGGAACCTCTGATGATAGGATGAGTTTCGCACAAAAAGAGTGGCACGTAAGAGGAAGATTTTTCATGCCTGGAATAAATACAATAAATGCTGAGTTCCCGGAAAAGGCGCCGCTTTCGGACAAAGTCGCCGTGGTTACCGGCGGCAGCCGCGGCATCGGCCGCGCCATCGCCCTTCGTCTCGCCTCGCTTGGAGCTTCCGTGGCCATCTGTGGCCGCAATCAGGCAGCGCTCGAGAGGTCAGCCGAAGCTCTCGACAAATCCGGCAGTCCCATCTTCTCCCTTGTCGCCGATGTAACACTTCCCGCCGACGTCTCCAGCCTCATCTCCAAAACGGAAGCCACGCTCGGCCCCATCACTATCCTCGTCAACAACGCCGGTATCGGCCTTTTCGGTCCGACTCACGAAAAGACCGAAGCCGACTGGGATCGCGTGCTCGATTCCAATTTGAAGAGCGTGTTTCTCGTCTCTCGCGCCGTTGTGCCTTCCATGATCCGCCGCGGCGCCGGCGATATCATCAACATCAGCTCGCTCGCTGGCAGGAACACCTTTGCGGGCGGCGGCATCTATTGCGCTTCCAAATGGGGCGTCATCGGACTGTCCGGCTGCATGGCCGAAGATTTGCGCGATCAGGGCATTCGAGTCAGCGTCATTTGCCCGGGCAGCGTGGCCACGGAATTCTCCGGCCGCGGCCCAAAGGACCCTTCGGAGGTTTTGCGCCCCGAGGACGTGGCCCATGCGGTGGCAGCCATCGTCACGCAGGGCCCGCAAAGCTTCATCAGCGAAATCCACCTTCGTCCCGTGCGCAAATCCTGAGTGGCCACTCCCGGAGCGTGGAAATTTCCCCCTTTACATTAGTCGTTGTAACGACTATACTCATACCATGAACTCCCTTTCCAAGCTTTCACGGGCCTCCATCTCCCTTGAAAACCAGATCTTCGTGGCCCTCCTGCGAGCCGCCGACTCCCTCGGCCAGGAAGCCGAGCAGTTGGTGAAAGCCGCCGGGCTTAGCGGCGCGCAATACAATGTCCTGCGCATTCTTCGCGGCGCCGAACCTGCTGGCCTGGCCTGCCGGGGCATCGGCGACCGCATGATTTCTCACGATCCGGACATGACTCGCCTTCTCGACCGTATGGAGAAGCGCGGCCTGATCACCCGGGAGCGCCAGACCGACGACCGACGCGTGGTCAAGACGCGCATCACGCCGCGAGGCCTCACCCTTCTAAAGACTTTGGACCAGCCCGTGCACGACCTTCACAAGCGCCAGTTCCGCCACATCCCAGCGACGCGCCTGAAGTCTCTGGGCCGGCTGCTGGAGGAAGTCCGCGCGCGCAAGCAGGGCTAGAAAACATTTTTGGGGCGATTTTCAGAAACACGGCAGTATATTGGATTCACGACCACGAGGAGAAAGCAAAATGGGAATCAACTTTTCGCGCATCACTCTTACCGCCGGCCTCGCAGCCGTTCTTTCGCTGCCTGCCGCTGCTGCCACCGTCAATTGGCAGATCGATCCGCAACACTCTTCCGCGCAATTTTCCGTCCGTCATATGGCAATCTCAACTGTTCGCGGGGCTTTCAACAAAGTGACTGGCACGATCGCGCTCGATGACAAGGACATCACCAAGTCCACCGTCGACGTCAATATCGACGTCACGACCGTCGATACTCATGAGCCGGGCCGCGACAGCGACCTCCGCAGCGACAAGTTCTTTGACGTCGCCCACTATCCTTCGATCACTTTCAAATCCAAAAAGGTCGAGCAGGTGGCGCCCGGCAAACTCAAAGTAACCGGCGATCTCACCATTCGTGGCACCACCAAGGAAGTCGTCCTCGACGTGGAAGGTCCCACGGCTCCAATCAAAGATCCCTGGGGCAATCAGCGCTCTGCCGCCAACGCGACTACGAAGATCAACCGCCAGGACTTCGGCGTGAAGTGGAATGCCACCATGGACAACGGCGGAGTCGTCGTCAGTGACGAGGTTTCCATCAACATCGACGTGGAAATGATTCACAAGGACAAGTAAGTCGCACGCTTTTGGGGCGTTCGCAATTGCAAGAACTTAGGAGGGCGGCGCGCTTGTACCGCCCGCTACTGTTTTGCATCTAATATCTGCCCGTAAAAAAGGGAAAATATGCTTAAGCCTGCACCCGTAGAATCTCCGGTTCACAATTTGATCCGCGAACGCTGGAGCCCCCGCGCCTTCGCTGACAAGCCCGTTCCTGCCGACGTCCTGCGCAGCCTTTTTGAAGCCGCGCGCTGGGCCCCCTCCAGCAATAACGAGCAGCCCTGGGCTTACCTCGTTGCCGCCAAAGCGGACGAGGAGAATTACGCCAAAACACTCGGCGTCCTCGTGGAATTCAACGCCAACTGGGCGAAAAGCGCGCCGGTCCTCGCGCTCGCCGTCGCCAGGCTGACCTTCTCGAAGAACAATGCCCCAAACCGCAACGCCCCCTACGATCTTGGCGCGGCAACAGCTCTACTTTCTGTCGAAGCCACCGCGCGTGGGCTCTTCGTTCATCAGATGGCTGGCTTCGATCCGCAAAAAGCGCGTCAAGTTTTTGAGATTCCCACCGATTGGGATGCTTTTGCAGCATTGGCCATTGGCCACCCCGGCGATGCCGAATCCTTGCCTCAACCTTTAAAGGATCGCGAATTGGCTCCCAGAGTACGCAAGCCGCTCAGCGAATTTGTCATGAGCGGCCATTGGGGCCATACTGCTTCTTTCCTTTCGAAATAAAAAATAACTGGAGATTGTAGCGCCACCTCTTTCAATGCACCGCACACTCGAATTCCTTCTTCATCATGGATATGTAGTCCTTCTCGCCTGGGTTTTCGCAGAGCAAGTGGGGCTCCCGATTCCTTCCATGCCGCTGTTGCTGGCGGCCGGCGCGCTTGCGGGCACGGGCCGCATGAGTTTTTTCGCTTCGCTGTTTTACGCCATGCTCGCCGCCCTCGCCGCGGATACGCTCTGGTATCAACTTGGCCGCCGCAGAGGCATCAAAGTCCTGCAGTTCCTTTGCAAAATTTCGCTCGAGCCGGATTCCTGCGTTCGGCGCACCGAAGGCGTTTTCGCCAAGCAAGGCGCCCGCTCGCTGCTCCTTGCCAAGTTTCTGCCGGGTTTGGGCACCGTCGCGCCGCCTCTTGCCGGTATCTTTCACATGCGCGCGCGCCGCTTTCTTCTTTTCGATGGACTTGGCTCGATGCTCTGGGCGGGCACGTTTCTCGGGCTGGGCTACATATTCAGCGGCCAGATCGAGCGCATCGCCGAGCATCTGGCGTCTCTCGGCGGCTGGCTCCTGGTTCTCATCGTTGCCGCTCTTGCTGCCTATATCTCTTACAAATTCATAGCTCGTCAGCGATTCCTGCGCGAATTGCGCATCGCGCGTATCACCGTGGATGAACTGAAGGAAAAAATTGACGCCGGTGAAGAGCTTGTCATCGTCGACCTGCGTCATTCCATGGACTTCGAAGCCGATCCCGAAACCATTCCCGGCGCATTCCGCATGGACGCCAAGGAGCTGGAAGAGAAGAACGACCGTTTGCCCCGCGATCGCGAAGTCATTCTTTACTGTACTTGACCAAACGAAGCCACCAGCGCCCGTGTGGCGCTGCTACTCAGAAGAAATGGCATCAAGCAAATTCGCCCGCTTCAGGGTGGCCTGGAAGCCTGGCGCAAACGCGGCTACCCGATGGACACTCCCACGCTGGCCGCCGGCGCAAAATAGCAGTTCTAATTGCCTCGCACAGAAAGTTAGGATTCAGTTCAACGGCGATCTATAGCCGTGGCAAAACGATCCCGCTCTGCGACTGGTACTTCCCCTTCTTGTCCTTGTAACTCACTTCGCATTCTTCATCGGACTCGAAAAAAATCACCTGGCAAAGCCCTTCGTTTGCATAAATCTTCGCCGGGAGTGGCGTCGTGTTGCTGATCTCCAGCGTCACAAAGCCTTCCCACTCCGGTTCGAACGGCGTCACGTTCACGATGATCCCGCACCGCGCGTACGTGGATTTGCCCACGCAAATCGTCAGCACATTCCGCGGTATCCGGAAATATTCCACCGACCGCGCCAGCGCAAACGAATTCGGCGGAATCAGGCACACCTCGCTTTTGATGTCCACCAGGGACCGCGCATCGAAATGCTTCGGATCCACGATCGTCGAATTCACGTTCGTGAAAATCCGGAACTCGTCCGCCACCCGAATGTCATAGCCGTAGGACGAAACTCCGTAACTGATCACTCCCTCGCGCACCTGCCGGTCCGTGAACGGCTCGATCATCTTGTGCTCCAGCGACATGCGCCGGATCCAGCGGTCTGGCTTAACGGCCATCCATTCCTCCCGTGTTTCTGTCTTTCAATTTTGGATTCTTTGCAAAGCGCCATCAACGAACATCAGGAATCGTTCGCTCAAAAGAGGTTCAGTGTAGATTACCCATCGCGTCTTGACAACCCGCGCCGCACCCTCTAGCATCTGCCCACGGATTCTTCGGAGGCTCGTGTGATCAAGCTGGACATCGTAAACGCCGTCGTCGCCACGACTAACATCAGCCGTACCAAAGCCGAGCAAGCCGTCGAAACCGTTTTCGAATCGCTCAAGCAGGCCCTTGGCCGCGGCCAGCGCATCGAGCTCCGCCGCTTCGGTGTTTTCAGCGTCAAACCCCGCAAGACAGGTATCGGCCGCAATCCCCGCACCGGCGAAGAAGTCAACATCCCTCCCGGCAAAGCCGTCCGCTTCAAGCCCGGCAAAGAACTTCAAGGCCTCGAAGCAACCAAGAAGGCGGAATAGCCTCGCCGCGCTATACTGTCAGGTGTCGGCCATCTCGAGTTCCCCGAACATTTCGTGACCACAACGCCCCCAGAAGACCCACGCCCCGTTCCCATTAATATCGGCTGGCGCGCCGTTCCCCTCCTCGATGCGCGCTACGCTTCCGCTCCCATCCGCCCGCCGCGAAAAATGCTCATCATCGCCTGCGTGCTCTTCTTTCTTACTCTTTGCACTTGCCTCGCCGCCGGCACGCAGTTCGCCGTCGCTTACGCCAACAACCAATCTGCTTCCTTTGATGAATACGTCCGCGCTTTTAAGCTTTTTTACCAGCATCCCGCCGGCCTCGCCGCGGGAATCCCCTTCGCCGTCACTTTGCTCACGATTCTTCTCGCTCACGAGCTCGGCCATTTCTTTGCCTGCCGCTACCATCATATTCGCGCCACCTATCCTTTTTTCATTCCCTTCCCTTCGCTCATCGGCACGTTCGGCGCTTTCATTCTCATTCGGTCCCCGATCCGCACCGCTCGCGCTCTCTTTGATGTCGGCGCTTCCGGTCCTTTCGCGGGTTTTCTTCTGGCGATTCCCACTCTTGCCTATGGCGTTCTCCACGCAAAAATCGTCCCAAATCTTGCCGACGTTTCTCAAGCTGATTTCGTTTTCGGCATGCCGCTGTTGTTTCGTCTCTTCGCGGCCCTGTTCCATCCCGGCGTCTCTCCCGCCGCTCTTTTGATTCATCCCATCGGGCGCGCCGCCTGGGTCGGTCTCTTCGCCACCTCGCTCAATCTTCTTCCCGCCGCCCAGCTCGACGGCGGACACATTCTCCGTTCGATCAGCGCCCGCCTCCACCGCTACTCGTCACTCGTTCTCCCGTTTCTTCTCATCGCTCTCGGACTGTTTGGTTCCTGGAGGACTTGGTGCGTCTGGGGTATCCTGCTTTTCGGAATTCGTTTTCTTCGTGTCGCTCCCATCTACGATCCAACTCCACTCGACCCAGCTCGCCGTTGGGCGGCGTTCGGCGCGTTGCTTGTTTTTCTCCTCTGCTTCATGCCCGCTCCCTTTTACTTCTCCTGAACTTCCCACCTCATCATCGTTGCAGTCGGAAGCACTAAAAAAGGGTGGAGGGTGGTAAGGTTGCGGCGACGGAAATCCCGGTAGGTAAGAAAGATGAAGAGAATACGGCGAGTAGCCGCAGCAGCAATGATTCTATTAGCGTCGTCAACCCGGGGCCAGACGGGCGTTGGAGAAAGCTATCACGGACCGGGCGTAGGTCATGCGACCGACATCATTTACCCGGCGAACACCCAAACAATGGGAATTGTAACGCTGGATGTGAGTGTCGACGCGACAGGAGCAGTGCAGAATGTGTCGAACGTTCGCGACGTGCCGCCGCTGACAATCGTCGCGCAAGGTGCCGTGCGTAGTTGGCAATTTACGCCGGCACTGGTGAACGGACAATCCGCGGCCGGCCTGGTGCGCGTAAATGTAGTGTTCAATCCGTTCAATCTGAGTGGCGTGGCCCTTCCCAGCCCCTCGCTGCAACCTGCGAACAGCAGCGGCGCAGCGTCAAACGGAGACTTCCAACCCGCACAAGTAACCGCCGCAAGTTACGCGACCTACCCTCCCCATACCACGAGCGCAGGGACAGTGGTGCTACAGGTACGCGTAGGCAACGACGGGAAAGTGCATGGCCAGATCGTTGCTCTGGGAACCGGATCGCTGAGCGGCACAGCGGCTAGAGCCGTGAAGAGCTGGCACTTCACGCCAGCGAGCTACAGAGGGATAGCAGTGGCCTCGGATGTGGTGATAGCTTACGTCTTCGCGCCACCCTCGGGCACGATGTAGCAAGCACCATCCGAGTCATTTCTTGTCCCGAGGGGCGCGCCAGCGGCGGCCGAGCGCGGGAATGATGGCACCGCCAAGGTTCGCCAGGTTCGCGTCAGGGAATGGGGCACGCTCTGCGCGAGGGTTCAAAGAGCGAAGGAACGTTTTCAGGAAGCGCCGCAAGGCGTGAACTTTTTCACGCAAACTGAACTTCAGCGAACGACTATTGGCGCGCACGAGCATCAGCGTGACGTCATCCGCAGAAAGATTTTTTGGAAATCGCTCGGCGATTTCCTGGAGCAGCGAGCTGATGACTTTTTCCGCCGGGATGTCACCAAGCAAATTGACGATGCGCAGCAGCCCTTCTTCGCCCAGCATCTCGCCATCGGCATCGCAGGATTCGATCAGCGCATCGGTATAGCTGACCAGGCAGTCGCCGGGATCAAGTTCTATGTCGAGTTGCTCGTAGTCGGCGAGTTGAAAAATCCCGAATGGGATGTTGCGCGGTCCCTGCTTCTCCGGATTGTCCTGATGGCCCAGGAAGGACCAGCGGCCCTCGGCGGCACGAAAGAGAAGCGGACGTGGATGCCCGGCGTTGCATAGCGAAAGCCTGCGAGTGGGCGAGAAAAAAGTGGTGACCACGGCAGTGGAAAAAGTGCCCTGGCTGGAGAGCGCGGTGAACTGCTCGTTGAGCAGGCGGACGAATTCTTTCTGGTCCAGGCGATTCACAAAGCGCCGCATCAGCGTGCGCAGGTCAGCTGCCATGGTGGCGACGGAATTGCCGTGGCCGGAAACATCCGCGAGTAACAACCGGCTGATGCGCCCGGAAGCGCAACTGGAAACGTAATAGACATCGCCGCCGCGCTGCGCTTCCTCGAACGGCTTGCTATACACCCAGACATCGAGACCCGGCAGTTCGACGCCGCTCGAGGTAAGCTGGCTCCCGCCCCACACCTCCATGCACTGCATGTGCTGCATGGGAGTTTTCGCCATGCAACGATTATAGCGATTAAGACGGAATCCGGCCGCTTCGACGCCTTCTCACGGCCTATTGGATTGCGACAGCCTTGCTGCCTTTTTTCCGCTAGCACGTAACCGAATCTTCGAACAGAAAATTGTCGTTCCAGCGAGCCGCCAGGTCAATCGTGAGCGCGCGCTTGCGCAAGCATCCTTTGAACTGCCTCGCGCGCCTGCTGCACGACCTCGTGCCCCGGCCCCTTCGGCTCGAGTTTCAAATACACGTCAAGCTCTTTGAGCTGCATCTCATACTCGCCCCTCCGTGCGTACACGTCCGCCAGGACAAGATATGCCATCGCGAAGCTGGAATTGCGGAGAATAGCTTCGCGGGCGCTTCTTTCCGCTTCGTCGGGACGGTTTAGCTGCAATAACGTCATACCAAGGATGGTGTAGCCGTTGGCTGAACTCTCATCGGCTTCCAATCCCCTGCGTAGAATTTTTTCTGCTTCCCCCGGCTTTCCCTCCAAATAGAAAAGGTAGCCAAGTCCAAGCTCCGCCGGCGCATACCGGCCGCCGCTTACCTCGATGGCCGTTTGGTAAGCCCGCATCGCCTCATCCCGATGGCCCAGCTTCATCTCCACTGCACCGATGTGGTAATACGCCTCATAAAAATCAGCAGCCTCTTGCGTGGCCTTCCGGAAGTGGCTGAGACTTCCGGCAGGGTCATTCTTTGCCAGGCGTTCCATTCCTTTTTGGTCTTCATCCCTGGCCTTCCCGGCAATCCTCAGCTCCCGCACGGAAACCGTGCCGCGGTTTCGGACAGCTTCCACAAGGTTCGAGGAACTGATGTAAATCACAAGTTCTATGGAAGGTCCGTCGAGTTGGGCGTTGATGGGAGTGGACTCGTACCCCGGTTCATCGACAACAATCTCATACGTGCCGCGAGGAAGGCCGCGGACCTCAAAATGCCCCTCGACGTCCGTAAGGATGCTGCGGAATACTCCGGCAACGTGGGATTTTAGTCTCACCGCCACCTGGCTCGCCGGCCGGTGATCCGCCTTCAAGAGCACCGTTCCACAAATCTTTCCCTCCGTCTCCACGAAGTTGGAGCTCTGCGCCCTCGCAATCGGCAGGTAAGCAGCGAGGGTTAAATTGAGCAGGACAATTGGCAGGAATCTCGCGTGTAAACGTGACTTATCGGACTTCGGCGATTCGTACAGCATCTCGACCTACTGCACATTTCTGAGAGGTTCTTGGCGGGACTGGGGGAGAGTCAATCCGTGCCGACGCATGCGCCCACCTTTTGCAGTCGTTTGCCGGCTGCGGTGGTGTGGTCTTGTCAGCGTCGCCGGTGCACCTTAATCCTCGATGTCAACCGTCGCTTGCTGCGCCATTTTGTGCCACGGGAAAACTCGTTGTCTGTCTCTTTTTGTACTCAGCACACTTCATGCATCAACATTTTCCTCCGCCGTTGAAATCCTCGACGTCTCAGCGCCCAGTGGAGCTATCAATATCTGGAACCATGGGCTGCGAGGAAGTCCAGTAGCGGCCTCAGGGTCCCAATTTCGCCCTTGACTACTGTTTACCTTGTGCTATAGTAACCATTGGTATATCTCCGTCAGCGATAAGCCACCTCTTTCTGTTAAGACTCTGGATATTGTTGTGCTCGCGTACTTCAGGCTTAACTCTTGTCCTTTGATCAGCTTGCGCACTCTTTTGCATTGACGCACTCTTGTGCATTTTTTACCCTTTGGAATCAATCTCTTACAAACTCTTCCGAACTCTGTGGTTAGAAGAGCGAAGACGAACTCTCTTATTTTCAATTGCTTGCGCACTCTTTGTGAAAAAGAGGGGGGTGTCGGGGTACCTAGGGCCGTCGGACTTAATGTTCAACTTGAAGTCCGCGCAGAAACCACTGATTACAGCAAGCTTAGCGGATCCATGTCCACCAAAACCGTTGTCTGCGGAATCTCCTTCCCCTCACAGAAACTCAGGGCCCCGCTCAGCAGCTTTGTCAGTACCGACCGCTTTGGCGATTTCAGCAAAAACTGGAACCGGTGCTCTTTCTTCAGCCGCGCCAGCGGTGCCGTCGCTGGTCCTAGGACTCGCACTTCGCTCCCGTCATGCGGTGAAAAGTACTCCGAAAGCTGCCGCGACCAGCGGATCGCTTTTTCCAAACTTGTATCTCGCACGACTACATTCGCGAGAGACGTGAACGGCGGGTAGGCCATCATTCGCCGAAAATGCAACTCGCGCTCGAAAAACGCCGTGTAATCCTGCCTCACGGCATCCTGAATCGCATAGTGCTCGGGATAAAACGTCTGAATCAAGACGCGGCCCTTCAATTCTCCGCGCCCGGCGCGCCCGGCCACTTGCGTCAGCAACTGGAAGGTCCGTTCCGCCGCGCGAAAATCCGGCAGGCTCAACGACGAATCCGCGCCCACGACGCCGACCAGCGTCACACGCTGAAAATCGTGCCCCTTCGCCAGCATTTGCGTGCCCACCAGAACATCCAGGGCGCCGCCGGCAAACGCCCCTAGCATTTCCTGGTACTGCCGTTTCGTCCGCGCCGTGTCCCGGTCCAGCCGCGCGATGCGCGCCCCCGGAAATTCCTTGCGCAATCTTTCTTCCAGGTGCTCCGAGCCTTCGCCAAAAAAATAAACGTACTTCGACTGGCACTTCGGGCACATCTTCGGAATCTGCTGGATCGAACCGCAATAGTGGCACTCCAGCCGGTTGCGCTGCTTGTGGTGCGTCATTGAGATGCTGCAGTTCACGCACTGAACTGACGCGCCGCAACTCCTGCACAAAACCGACCACGAATATCCGCGCCGGTTGATCAGCACCAGCGCCTGCGTCCCGTTTGTCAAACATTCCTGGATCCCCGCGTGTAGTGCCGCGGAAATCGGGCTCGTCTGATGCGTCTGCTGAAATTCTTCGCGCAGGTCCACAATTTCCACACTCGCCAGCGGCCGTTCCGCCACGCGCGAAGCCAGCGTCAGCAGCTCATATTTTCCGTTCCGCGCGTGATGATACGTTTCCATCGACGGCGTCGCCGATCCCAGCACCGCCACCGCGCCTTCCATCTTCGCGCGCACGATCGCCACGTCGCGCCCGTGGTAACGCGGCGTCTCTTCCTGTTTGTAACTGTTTTCCTGCTCCTCATCGACGATGATGAGCCCGACGTTTTCGAGTGGCGCAAAAATCGCCGAGCGCGTCCCCACCACCACGCGCGCCTCGCCGTTGCGCAGACGCCACCACTCGCGCGCGCGTTCCACGTCGCTCAACGCCGAGTGCAAGACCGCGACGCCCTCGAACCGCGCCCCAAACCACGCGCGGCACTGCCGTCCGATCCACAGCGTCAGCGCAATTTCCGGCACGAGAATAATTGCAGTCTTTCCGCGCGCCAAAGTCTCCTGCACCGAGCGCATGTACACTTCCGTCTTCCCGCTCCCCGTCACGCCGTGCAGCAGTAGCACGCCGAATTCACCGAGCTCGAATCGTGTGCGTACGGCTTTCAGCGCGCTCTCCTGCTCGGCATTCAACTCATGCGCCGGCGGCGTGTACGCCACGTCAAACGGATCTTCCGCCGGATCGATCGGCTCTTCCCAGCTTTCCAGCAGTCCGTCGCGCAGCATCCGCTCGATCTGCGAGCGAGTCACTTTTGTAAGCTTTAAAAGTTGCGGCAAAGGCAACGGTCCGCGCTCCGCTTCCAGAAGTCCACGAATGCGTTCTTCGTTTTCGCTGAGCGAAGAAGATGCAGCGGACGTTTTCCAAGTGACGATGCGTTGTACTTTGCGTTTTCGGCCCTTAATACTTTCGCGAATTTCGATGAGCCCGCGCCGTTGCAGCTTTTGCAACCCGGCGGCATCCACGCCAAGTCTTGCTGCCGGCCCAAACGCCAGCGGGCCGTTTTTCTTTTTGAGTTTTGTGAGGAGCTCGACTTCTGCGCCCGTGAGTCCATGGGACAACTCGCCGCCGCTCAAGCTCTCCGCTGCTTCGCGGCCCTCGTCAGTCAAAATAATCTGGCGTTGTGATTTTAGATCGACCGCTGGCGGAAGCATCGCGCGAAACACTTCGCCGACCGGCGCAAGATAATACCCCGCGATCCATTGCGCCAGTTCGATCAATTTCGGCGTGAGCGCGGGGACAAAATCCAGGACGCTCGTGATCTCTCGAATCTTCGTTCCCGGCGGCGGACTCTCAACCAATTCCACTACAACCCCGACCATCGCCTTTTTCCGGAACGGCACCAATACGCGGCTCCCCGGATGAACCGTTGCGCGAAAAGCCTCCGGCACCGCATACGTAAACGTCGTTCGCAGCGGCACCGCCAGCGCCACATTGCAGAAAAGAGAACTCATCTCGCCGTGTAGTGTATCAGCAGGAGGAAATCGGGCAGGCAAGGGGAAAGGCGAATCCTCATTGGAGCATGCAAAACTATCTGCTGATCAGAAAAATACCCGCGAAGATCGCCACAATTCCGGCAGATTGCCAGCGCGAAATCCGCTCACGCAGAAACACCGCCGCGAGCGCCACGGTCACCGCTCCATAGAGTGATCCGAGCACACTCACCACGGCGATATGCTCCATCTGCATGGCGCGATTGCTCATGAGGAAGGCGCCGGTATCGAGCAAACCCATCGCCGATACCAGCCATTTCGTATTATCTCGCGGCAGACGGATCGTCGTCTTTCCGGCCAGTAGCAGAACTCCCGCCAATGCAGAACTGGTCATGCGGATCATCCAAACCGTTTGGGCAGCGCCCACTCGCGGAACGATGTGCAAACCCAGCAGCCAGAAAAGAAAACCGAATCCTATTCCCGAAAGGATTGCCCAGCCGATTCCTGCTCCGCTGCGCGGCGATCCCGCCGCGGTCCCGGCTGCCGGGGTCTTCTCTCCGGCCGCCACCGCGATCGCGCCTAGCAGCACACAGATGATTCCAGCCGTTCGCGCCGCGGTTAGCCGTTCGCCGCCCGAGAGCGAAAGCAAAAGAGTGAGGGCCGGATAACTTGCAGACAGCGGCGCGACCACCGACATTTTGCCAATCTCAAACGCACGATAAAGTGCGAGTGTGGAAATCCCGTTGATGGCGCCACCAAGCAAACCCCAAGCCCACGGCTGCCATCCAGATCCGTCCGTGAGGTGCCCCCAACCTCCGAGCCACGGCAAAAAGATTGTGAGCAAGACAAAGCCGATGCCCTGCATGTAAAACAGGGCGCGAAGTGTGCCGATGCGGAGCGTTGCAAATCGCGCGAGAAAATCAGCGCTGCCCCACGAAAGCGCCGTCAACAAACCCAGCAGAATTCCCATGGTGGATTAGGCGGACTTGCCTTTTTTAACTTCGAGGCCGAGGACGGCCATTACTTTTTGGAGATCTTTCCAGACTTCGCTTTTCGCGGGAGGATTGCGCAGCAAATACGCCGGGTGATAGGTGGCCAGCAGTTTTCTTCCGCGAAATTCCAGCCACTCACCCCGGAATTGCGAAATGCCGCGATTGGTTTGCAGTAATGTTTTTGCGGCGGTGGCACCGAGGCAAACAACTACTTTCGGTGCGATGGTATCAATCTGGCGCAAAAGGAATGGCGAGCAAGTATGAACTTCGTCTTCTTCGGGCTGGCGATTCTCCGGCGGACGGCACTTGACGACGTTGCAGATGTACACATCCTTTCTCTGCAGGCCCATGGCTTCAATCATCTGCGTCAGCAATTTTCCAGCGCGCCCGACGAATGGAAGCCCTTGGGCATCTTCATCGGCGCCGGGACCTTCTCCCACAAAAACCAGTTCCGCCTTGGGATTTCCGTCGCCGAAAACAATCTTGTTCCGCGTGCTGTGAAGTTTGCAACGCATGCAATCCCCAAGGTCCTCGCGAATTTTCAGAAGCGTATCGTCCGCGACTTTTTCGATCGACTCGAATAGCGATGGCGCTGTTGAAACAGGCAAAGGCAGCGGTGAAACTCTTGGGGCCGGCTGTCCAATTGTTGGCGCGGGCTTCGGCACTTCGGGCTTGCGTGCGGTTTTGGGCAAAGTTCTTTCCTCGCTGGGGAATACGTTCGAATGTATCAAGACGCCGACCGTCTCCAATTGTTGCTGGGCAACGGAGGCAACTGGCGTTCCCCGGTCACGATAGAACGTGCGGATGCCCAGGTCTTCGTAGAAACCCAGCCGGTCCGCAATTTTTTTCTGGAGAGTCTCGGAGATTTGATCGGACATGGGGAGATCAGGCGCCGGAACGCTTCACGGAAGTTGTTTCATGCAGGAGGCCGCGAAGTCGAACGACCTCGTCCAAGATACGTTGCGCCACTTCGCTCTTGTTCAATTTCGGCAGCGCGAGGTCGCGCCCATCGCGTGAGAAAAGCGTGACGATGTTGGTGTCCTGATCGAATCCTGCGCCTTCCGCGGTGACATCATTAGCAACGATCAGGTCCGCATTTTTGGCTGAAAGCTTTTTGCGCGCATTTTCCGCGACGCGCTCGGTTTCCGCGGCAAATCCGACAACGATTTTCTGGCCTTTGTTCTTCGCAATATCCGCAAGAATATCCGTCGTCGGCTCGAGAGAAATCGTCAGAGCCGCGTCGCTCTTCTTGATTTTCTCCGCGTGCTGCTCCACTGGGCGATAATCCGCTACTGCAGCAGCGAGAACGGCAATAGAGACGCCTCCAACGCGATCGAGAACGGCGAAATACATCTCCTTCGCGGTGCGCACGTCAATACGTTCCACACCCGCAGGAGTCTCCAGACTCACGGGCCCGCTCACGAGAATCACTTTCGCGCCGCGACGGGCGGCAGCTTCGGCAACGGCAAAGCCCATCTTGCCGGACGATCGATTGGTTAAATAGCGCACCGGGTCAAGGTCTTCGCATGTTGGCCCCGCGGTTACGAGCACGGTCTCGCCCGCCAGGTCGCGATCGGCTTTCAGAACTTCACGGACGGCGGCGACGATTTCTGCCTGTCCAGCGAGGCGTCCGGCACCGGTCATACCGCAAGCCAGGTAGCCCTCGGCGGGATCAACAATCGTCACGCCGCGCGCGCGCAGCCTCGCAACATTCTCTTGCGTTGCGGCGTGGTTCCACATATTCACATTCATCGCCGGGGCCATCACCACAGGCGCGGTCGAAGCCAGATACAAAGTTGTCAGGAAATCGTCGGCAATCCCACGCGCAAATTTTGCAAGGATGTCCGCCGTCGCGGGAGCAACCAGCAATAGGTCGGTGCGCTGCGCCACAGCAATGTGTTCGATGGCACTTTCGAGATTTGCGTCGCTGCCGGAGGAATCGCCGAAAAGGTCGGTGATTACTTTCTGCCCGCTCAAAGCTGCAAACGTCAAGGGCGTGATGAACTCCCGCGCCCCGCGGGTCATCACCACCTGTACGGTAAATCCGTCCTGTTGAAGGAGGCGTACCAGCTCGGCGGCTTTGTAGGCCGCAACTCCGCCGGTCACACCAAGCGTGATTCGCATCGCTGCCTTCCGCGGCCCGCTACTTCCGGCGCTTGTTGCCGTCCTTATCCGTATCGATCGAATCCGGCTCGACGAAATCGTACTCGAGCAAGCTGTGCTCCAGCTCTTCGCACGCGATTCGTGTGGCCTTCAGGGTTCTCGGGTTTTCGATCAACGACGGCGCACCTGCCATGATCTGCCGTGCGCGCCTCGCCGCTAGTACCACGTAAGCAAACTGGCTTTCCGGAGCTTTCGTCAGCACAGTCATGTCAGTCATGCCCTCCCAAACGATGCCAACAGTTGTTCCACTCTCGCCCTCCGCCGCGCGCTCGTGCAACGCAGTGCGATTACAATCGCCTGCGCTTCACGCCCCGCGCGTTCCAAATCCTCATTCACCACGCAAAAATCGTAATACTTGCCGAACTCCGCAATCTCGTCATGGGCCTTGGCCAGCCGCCGGGCAATCTCGTCGTCGGAATCCTGCCCGCGGCTGCGCAACCGGTGTTCCAGTTCCTCGCGTGACGGCGGCAGAATAAAGATAGCCACGGATTCGGGAACCTTCTCTTTTACCTGCGCCGCTCCTTGCACATCGATCTCGAGGACCAAATCGAGTCCCGACTTCCGGGATTCCTCCAGCCACTTCTTCGGCGTGCCGTAGGAATGTTTTCCGAAAACTCGCGCATACTCCAAAAACTCGCCGCGAGAGACCATGGCGTCGAACTCCGCTTCGGTGACAAAATCATAGCACTTCCCACTGGCTTCGGTCGCGCGACGCGCCCGGGTAGTACATGAGACCGAGGACATGGTTCCGGGCAGCTCCAGAATTTTCTGCACCAGCGTCGACTTACCCGACCCCGAAGGACCCGAGACGATGAGCACCAGTGGCGCGATCTCTGTCCCCGTGCTCATTCGATGTTCTGCACCTGCTCCCGCAGTTTTTCAATCTCCGCTTTGATTTCCAGCGCCAGACCGGTGATGGCCAGCGCTTCGCTTTCCACTCCGGGTGTTTTCGAAAGCATAGTGTTCGCTTCGCGATGCATCTCCTGCAAGAGAAAATCCAATTTCTTCCCGAGTTCGCCGGCACCATCCAGCAGTTTCGTAAATTGCTGCAGATGGCTTCGAAGCCGGTCTAATTCTTCACTGATATCGCTGCGTTCCGCAAGCAGCGCGGCTTCCTGCGCCAGCCGGGCCGGCTCGATCCCGGTCCCGCCGAGCAATTCTTTGAGCTTGGCATCAAGGCGCCGCGAAAACGCCGGACGCAGCGTGGCTGCCAGGGCGCGCACCTGCTCGACCAAGCGAGCGATGCGCGCCAGGCGTTCACGTAATTCTTCGACAAGATGCTTGCCTTCCGCGCGGCGCATATCATCCAGCTTGTTGAGGGCTTCGCGCAAGCAGCGGTCCAGCGATTGGCCCAGCTTTTCTTGCTCTTCTTCCGTCTCCGGCACCGCCGTGGTTACACCGGTAATGACGCCGGGCAGCCGCAAGAGCGCGACAACGTCCATGTCCGTCGCAGCCCTCGTTTCTTGCCGCAACGCCTCCGCGGCTTTCAGGTACGATTGCACCAATTCTTTGTTCACCTGCACGGGCGCGCTTTTCCCGGGTTCCACGCCGACCGTCACTTCCACATGACCGCGGTGAATATTTTCTCGGATGATCTGCCGGAGCCGCAGCTCGTAGAGGTCGAATCCCTCCGGCATGCGAAGTTTCAAATCCAGGAAGCGATGATTCACGCTCTTCACGCTCACGCGTACGGCCCAGCCGTGCAGCTCGCCGCGTGCCTGGGCATACCCGGTCATGGAAAAGCATTCGGTTTTTTTCGTAGCTACTGTGGTGGTTTGGCTCATAAGGAATCAGATGCAACATTTTGCTTTACCGGTTCAGCCGGGGCCAGCATGTCATCGTCCGCAAACTGCAAATCGTGTAGCCGCGCATAGATTCCCCCGCGGGCGATCAATTCGGTGTGCGTGCCGCATTCACGGATCTGTCCGTCTTCCAGCACCAGAATTCTGTCCGCGCGGCGGATGGTGGCCAGGCGGTGCGCAATCACAAACGTCGTGCGGCCAACCATCAGGTTGGCGAGCGCTTTCTGGACGTACATTTCAGACTCCGCATCCAGCTCGGATGTCGCTTCGTCGAGAATCAGGATCGGTGAATCTTTCAAGATGGCCCGCGCGATGGCGATGCGCTGGCGCTGCCCGCCGCTGAGCCGCGTGCCGCGCTCGCCGATTACGGTATCGTAACCCTGCGGCAGCTCCAGAATGAAATCGTGGGCCAGCGCGGCTTGAGCGGCGGCGACCACTTTTTCCTTAGGGACGGTCGTCAGACCGTAGCAGATGTTGTTCCAGACGGTGTCGAAGAACAGAATATTTTCCTGCGTGACCATGGCAATCTGCTCGCGGAGGGAACGAATGGTCACATCGCGAATGTCCACACCGTCGATTCGAATGGCGCCCGAAGTCACCTCATAAAAGCGTGGGAGCAAATTGACCAGCGTGGTCTTGCCGGCGCCGCTGGAGCCAACGAAGGCGATGACCTCTCCCTTGCGCGCTTGCAGCGAAATGCCGTCGAGAACGGGTGAAGGGTCATCGTCATACGCGAAACTCACGTTCGCATATTCGATCTCATGCGTTAACGGAGCCAGAGGCCTGGCTCCCGGCTGATCGGACTTTTCTTCCTCGCGATCGAGATATGCAAAAATCTGTGCGCTTACGCCACGCACCGCCTGCAACTGTTGATAGATATAGCCCGTTCGCTTTAGCGGCATGTAGGTATTGAACATGGCGTAGAGGAAGGCAAAGAATTGGCCCTCGGTCATGAGCTGGTGGCGAATCTGATTGCGCGCGTATAAGAGGAGGAGCGGGATGGCAATGGCGCCCAGGAGATCCATTAGCGGCCCGGTGATGACCCCGGCTCGCACCCAGCGCATGTTTTCGCGGAGGAGTTTGCGGGCAGCCTCGCGAAACTTGCGAATCTCGAAATCCTCCATGCCAAACGCTTTTACGACGCGATTCCCGCTGACCGTTTCCTGGAGAATCTGGCTCAAATCGCCGAGGCGCGTCTGGCTGTCTTCCGCGGAACGGCGGATCTTGCGGCCGAATTTATTGACTGGCCAGGCGACCAGGGGCAGGAGCAGAGCGCAACCGAGCGCCATCTTCCAGTTGATGCCGAGAAGAACGGCGACAAAAACGACGAAGGTAAAACTCTTTTGGAACAGGTCGGCAAGCCATTCGCTGAGGGCATAGCGGACTCGCTCGACGTCGTTGATGGCCGTGGAAATCAGCCGGCCAGTGGGATGTTGCTGAAAAAAACCGATTGGCTGGCGGATCACGCGAGCGTAAACCTGGTTGCGCAAATCAGTGACGGCGGCCAACCCGGAATATTGAATCTGCGTGGTGCCGAGGTATTCTGCGATCGCTTTGGCGAGATAGAGAATGACCAGTGAAATGGCAAAGATGGTCGCGCCGTTGTGGATGCGCGCGGGGAAATAGTCGTTTAGATAGAAGACCTGACCGCTCCAGGGAATGGTGAGCAATGGCAATTTCGAGCTTGCAACGCCGGGGTTGAGGACGAAGTCCACGGCCAGCTTGATCATGAGCGCGACGCCGCCTTCGGCCAGAGCCACGAAGGCCATCAACACAACGCCCGGCACCAGCCGGTACAAGTACGGCCGGACGTAGCCGAACAACCTTTTCAATTGTGGTGACAACAACGAGGGCACGCTGCAGACTCCCTGACTTATCCTATTGGTACGCTATTCGCCACGTCGTGGCGTGTCAAGTTTCCGGAGTGGGGTGAATTCCAGGCCACGCAAGGCGGGAAGAATTCACTTTTCGATGTCGCGGTGGACTACCTTCGCTGAGTAGCCGTGCTTCCCCAGTGACTTCTTCACCGATTCCGCCAGCATCACCGAACGGTGTTTACCCCCGGTACAGCCAAAGGCGATGGTGAGGTAGCTTTTGCCTTCGCGGATGTAGTGAGGAATCAAATAGGTGAGTAACCCTTCGATACGCCGCAAGAATTCCCCGGTCTGTGGGAACGAGCGGATGTAGCGGCGCACTTTCGGGTCTTGCCCCGTGTAAGGGCGCAAGCGCGGAACAAAATGGGGATTGGGCAGGAAACGGACGTCGATGACCAGATCGGCGTCGGACGGCACACCGTAGCGATATCCAAAACTGACGACGGAAACCAGCATCGGCCGCTTGTCGGGATTCTTGAAGCGGGCGGTGATGAACTGGCGCAATTCGTGCACGTTGAACTGGGTGGAATCGATGACCACGTCGGCGAGTTTGCGAATGGGTTCCATCAGCGCGCGTTCGTGGCGCAAACTCTCGCGAACCGAGAAATTCTTGCCCAGCGGATGCGGCCGCCGGGTTTCGCTATAGCGCCGCAGCAAGGCATCTTCGTTGGCCTCGATGAAGACCAGCGTGATGGGATGATCTTTTTTCAAGTGTTTGAGGAGCGGCGGAAGTTTTTCCAACTGCACGCCTTCGCGTGCGTCCACAAGCAGTGCGGCCCGCGAGAAATCGCCCTCTCCAGCGGCATGCAATTCCGCAAAAATGGGGATGAGCTCGACGGGAAGATTGTCCACGCAATAAAAGCCCATGTCTTCAAACGCATGCAGGACGGTGCTTTTCCCGGAGCCGGAAAGTCCGGTGAGGATGACGAGTTGTCGTGCGTCCTGTCGCGACTGCGGCTTCACAGGCGGCGCCGGCTCAACTTTTCTCCCGGCGCTGGTGGGTGCTGGGGATTCTCATGTCTTCTCGGTATTTCGCGACCGTGCGGCGGGTGACGTGGATGCCGTTGTCATCGAGCTTTTTGGCAATCTGCTCGTCGGTCAGGGGCTTCGATGAATCTTCCTCTTCGATCATTTTCTTGACCAGGCGCTTGAGTGTCAGAAGCGACATGCCGCTGCCTTCGGGACCGTTCACCGATTCGCTGAAAAAGGAGCGGAGCTCCAACACGCCCTGCGAGGTATGCGCATATTTGCTGGCCACGGCGCGGCTGACCGTGGACGGGTGCACGCCGACCTCCTCGGCCACTTCCTTGATCATCATGGGCTTCAAAGCGTCGGGGCCATGATCGAGGAACTCTCCCTGGCGGGCGATGATGGACTGGCAGACGCGCAGGATAGTGTGCTTTCTCTGCTCGATGTTTTTCATCAGCTGGATGGCGGCAGTGAATCTTTCTTTCACATAGTTGCGGACATCGCGGTCCGCGGCATCGCGCACCAGCAAGCGGCGATAGGTCGGGCTCAGCCGCAATTGCGGCATGTCGTCTTCATTCAGGAAAGCCACCCACTGGTCGTCCACTTTGCGGAAGTAAACGTCGGGCTCGACGAGGCGCGGTTCGGTCTTGTTGTAACGCAGGCCGGGACGGGGATCGAGTTTCTTGATCACCTCGAGCGAACGCTTCACCACTTCCAGCGGGCGGTTCAACGCGCGCGCAATCTCTTTCAATTGGTTGGACTGTACTTGCTTCAGATGTTCGGAGACGATTTGCTGGGCCAGCGTGTTCTGCGGATCAAAAGCCTTCAACTGCAGAAGCAGGCATTCGCGCAAATCCCGCGCGCCGACTCCGATGGGATCGAAATCCTGCACCACGGCCAGCGCATCATCCAGATCGTCTTGCGAATATTTCCCGTTCTGGAGCAATTCTTCGAAGGAAGCGGTCAGGTAGCCGTTCTCATCCAAGTTGCCAATGATGTTCTCGGCGATTTCTTTCACTGTGTCCGAACAGATGGTGACGCTGAGTTGCCATTCGAGATGATCGGAAAGGGCGCTTTGCGAGGAAAGAAACTTTTCGAACGACGGACGCTCGGAGACTTCGCGCTCCTGCGACTGTCCGCCATCGCCGCCGGTATCCAGGTATTGGTTGAAGAAACTGCCGACATCGAATTCGTCGAAAGGATTGGCTTCCGGCTTGTCCGGAACTTTTTCAGTTTCCGCTTTGAGGAAAGTCTCGTCGCTATAGTTATCCGTTTGCGTGGGCTCTTCGCTCTGTTCTTCCAGGACGGGATTCTCGATCATCTCCTGGTTGATCATCTCGCGAAGTTCGAGCCGGTTGAGCGCGAGCACGCTGACCATTTGAACAAGGCCGGGCGTCAGAATCTGCTTCTGCGCCACTCTCAGGTTGAGTTTGAGTCCTTGCCAGGCCATGTTGGTCCCGTTACTCCCCTTTCGAATCCTAATTCAAGCGGAAATGATCGCCAAGATAGACCCTGCGCACTTCCGGATCGTCGCTCAAATCACTCGGACGGCCCTTCCTGAATATTTTCCCACTTTTCAGGATATACGCGCGATCCGTGACGCTTAGGGTTTCCCGAACGTTATGGTCGGTGATGAGCACGCCGATACCCGACTTGGCCAGTTCGCGGATGATCTCCTGGAGATCCTTCACCGTTAGAGGGTCGATTCCCGAAAAAGGTTCGTCGAGCAAAATAAAAGAAGGCTGCAAAGTAAGCGAACGGGCGATCTCCAGCCGGCGTCGCTCGCCACCCGACAGAGTATAAGCTTTGCTGGTTCGAACGGTCTCGAGGCCCATCTGCATCAGCAGCTCTTCGAGACGGTCGCGCTGTTGTTCCGGCGTCAGCGGAAGGGTCTCCAGCACTGCGAGGAGGTTCTCTTCGCTCGTAAGTTGCCGAAAAACCGAGGGTTCTTGGGGCAGGTAGCTGATCCCACTGCGGGCCCGGAGGTACATCGGAAGGTCGGTGATTTCCTCGTCGTTCAAGAGCACGCGGCCGGAGTCTGGCCGGGCGAGACCCACCAGGATATAGAAGGTGGTGGTCTTTCCTGCGCCGTTCGGGCCGAGCAGCCCGACGACTTCACCCTGACCAATCTCCAGTTCCACGTCGTCAACGACCTTGCGGCCACGGTAAGACTTGTTGAGATCGACGGCCTGGAGCTTCAGCATACCTCGTCACGGGTGGCCGCGCCGCGGTCGCGTCAATTGTCGACGCGATGCTTCGTTAATGTGCGCGGACCATTTTCTGAGTCGACGATGATCGTATCATCCGCTAAAAAGAAGGTCAATTGACGCCCCGTGGTGGTGCCTTCGGACGCGTCGTAAATCGTGGGATTCCCTCCGGTCATTACAAACTTTCCGTCCGCGGCGATATATTCTCCGCGCTCGGCGGTTGCTTTTCGGTCTCCCTCTTCGACTACTACGCCGCCAGTGCCCACCGCACGGCTAATTTGCTGGGCCCCCGCCGCTGGATTTGCTCCTGCGGGGCCGCTGATTGCAGTTGGGTTCACCGCCGCGCTCCTCGTGAAATACAGGTCCACAACGGGCGCGCGCATGGTTTGCTCCGCGGATTGCGCGACGACATTTTTTTCGAGGCGCGCGCGGCTCTCCGCGTCACGGTAGTTCAGCGTGCCGGCCGTTACATGCCACAAGTTCGGTTTTTTTGCCGGAGCTTGCACCGTCATAGTCTGCGCCCCCGGCTGGCCGGCCGTCTGGGGAAACACCGCGCGCACATTTCCCACAGCATTCAGAACTCTGGTTTCGCGCAGCAGTTCGATGGAGTTTGCTTCCATCACCGAATCGCCTTGCCACATCCGCGCATGTCCGGTGTACAGGGCCCTTCCTGCTTTCGAATTCGCCAGCATGGAATCCGAAGTGATGTTTACGGGTACGGGAGCCAGCTGAATGGCGCTGGCTTTGGCCGAAAAATCGGTTGAGCGCACGCCGCCTTCGCCGCGAATGTCGCCGGTGATTTGATTGAAGGTGATCCGCGGCGCCAGCGTTTCCGTTGTCGCGTCGCGCGCCACGGCTTTGCCCGTCAAGACAGCCGTCTGTGTCGTTCGGACGAACACCGCGTGGTCTGCCTGTCCGCTGTGGTCACCCTCTTTGAGCTTCACGTCTCCCTGCAGATCCATCTGCGACCAGCCGCCCGTGGGCAGAATCTGCGCGACTCCATTTTGTGCGCTGGCCGTTTGCAACGGGCTTCCTGTTGCTGCCCTCTCGGTATGGATGTTGCCGCTGGCGTTCAATTGTTTGGCTTTGCCTTCGGGACCAAACTCCATTTCCAGCTTGTCCGCTTGCAGCTTCGTCCGCGCGGCTGCACTGCTCGCGGCAGGCGCGGGTCCCGTACTCTGCGGCCCTGGGTCCGTCCACTCAATGCTTCCCGCACTTAGCGTTTCGGCGCGCTTTGGTTTGCTGCTCTTGGCGCCGGCATCCTCGGCGAATTCCACCCACAATGCGTTCGTTTGTAAAACGCGTTCAGCGCCGCCGCTGTTCGCCCGCGTTTTTAGTACGACGTTTCCGTTCAAATTCAGTTCCTTCGGCTGGCTTACTTTCGGCCGCAGATCCAGAGTTGCACTCTCCGACGTGAATTCATCCAGCTCTTTGCCACTGCGCCGCGAGCCTTGCGCGTTTCCTATCCCTTCGAGTTTCATAAGCCAGCCCTCGGGTGAGAGGTGCGCCGTCAAAGTTTGTGCGCTCAAACTTGCCGGTTCCTCTTTTTGCAGAGAGCTCAACTCCGGGTTCTTCCCGTTCACCTGGTCCGTGGCCACCAGCTTTTCGGCGCGAAACGCCGCGTTCAAGGTCAGCGTCAATTCCCCCGCGGTCAACCTGGCCTGCGAAGTCTCCGCCTCCACGGGACCTTGCAGATGCATCAACCTGGATTCCCGGTCGAAATCAAGGCTCTTCCCGGTGACGCGGACAGGATCGCGCGCGCTCGTCTTCAGCGCTTTCTTTCCCGGCGCTTCGCTCTTGGGCGGAACGAGTGACAAATGCACGTCTCTCAACAGCCGCAAGGCGCCTTCTTCCGAGTGGTACTCCACTCCCACGGCGTCGCCGCTGCCGTTCGGAAAAACAAATTTCACCGGCTGATCCGTCTGCGCTGTTCCGGTCAATCTGTTGAAAGTCACCCCGCGCGTTTCCGCGTGCACAATTTGCCTCGCCGCTCCTGCAGGATTCTTTGCTGCACGCTCCGCGTCCGCCGCGCTCTCCAGTTCGATTTGCACCTCGCCGCTGCACGCAATGCTTCCGCCTTCCTGTTGGTACTGGCAGCTTTGCGTGTGGATAGTGTCGTGCCGCGCTCCGGTTTTCCCGAAAATGGTGATCTTCACGTCCTCCAGCAGGCTCGCACCCTTGTCCTTGAAATCCGTGGCCTTGCCCGCTTCCACCGTGAAAATCTTCTGCGTCCCTTCGCCCTTTGAGAAGGTAATCCCATTGGTCATCTTGGTTACGTCACGCGGGGCCGGCGGAGGAGCTTTTTCCTTTTCGCGGTGCTCCACCCATTTGTGCTGCAGGTAGACCCCAACGGTTAGACCTGCCAGCAACAACGCCGCCGCTGCCGACCAGCGCGCATAGTTGGCCGCTTGGCTTCTCTTCATGGATTCAGTTAAACAAAAATTGGGAGGGCTGTATAGACGATGAAGTTCGCAAGCCGGAAGCTGCCGAGCTAGCCCGCGGATTCTGCGCTGGCCGCCGTATCGGGTAGAATGCCCATGTTCGCCGCGGCCACGCTGTCGCGTTTCGTGTTCTTCACCAGGTACATGGCCTCATCCGCAAGGTGCAGCAGGCCTTCCTTGGTCCGAGAATCGACGGGATACGACGCCACGCCCACGCTGGGCGTCAGCTTGATGTTCAACCCTTCGGGCGCAAGCCAGGTAGCCTCACGAATCAATTTGTGCAGGCGGCGCGCCACGTTCAACGCGTTGTCCTTCGAAGTCTGTGGCAGCAGAATCACAAATTCATCGCCGCCGTAGCGGAAGGCAAAATCGATCAGCCGGCAATGCTCCTTCAGCGCGTTGCCGATTTCCGCCAGCAGCCGCGACCCCACCAGGTGCCCGTGGGTATCGTTCACCTGTTTGAAATGATCCAGGTCGATGAACACGATGGAGAACTCGTAATCGTAGCGCTGCGAGCGGTAGATCTCCGTCTCCAGAATGAAACTCATGTGCCGCGCGTTGTAGAGCGAAGTGCAGTCGTCCTTGATGGTCAGTTCATGAATTCTTTTTACGTGGCGCGCGTTCTCAAGCGCAATGGCTGCGAAATCGGAAAGCGCTTCCAGGAGTTTCAAGTCCCGCGGATCAAATCCCTCCGGCCCAATACAATTGATCAGTTCGATGACGCCCAGACAAGTGTCGCGAAACTTCACAGGCACGGCCACGATCGATTGCGTTTCCGTTTTCGTTTTTTCGTCGACCTTCCCGAAAAACCGCGTGTCTTTCGCCGTGTCTGGCACCACCACCGTCTCGCCGCGCTGCGCTACCCATCCGGCGATTCCCTGCCCCATCTTTATGCGCACGTCTTTCAGCGCCTGCGACGCCTTGCCTACCGCCAGTTCGAAGTACAACTCTTGCGTGGCTTCATCCAGAAGCAGCAGCGACCAGTTGTCCGGGCGCAGGAACTCATCAATCTTTTCCATGATGGTGCGAAGAACTTGGTCGAGCTGCAGCGAGGACGTCAGCGCCTTCCCCAACTCCTGGAAGACGGCAATCTCGCCGGCAACGCGCTGTTCGGCAGGAACCCCGGGATTGCGGCGTCGCTCGATGGCCGGAAACTGCTTTACTTCGTCCACGCTCAATGGAACCTGTTCTCTCAAGAGATTTGGCTGCACAGCCTCTGCTTCCCTTCGGTGCTCCCGATTCTTAACAATCACCAAAAAAAACGGCTGCTCGGCAACCGCGCATCGCTCGCCTGAATTCGCGCTCCACGCACACGACTGCGAATCCTCGCCAGTATAGGCCCCCCGCAAAAAGCAGCGCAATACGCTCGTGGTACAGGCGTTGCCATCTTGCCATCCCAACCACTGATAATTGGCCGACCTTGCTCCGCTGCCGCCCAACTCGTTCGTTTGACAGTACCTTATGCCCCCACCTATAGTCCGTTGAGGGAACTCGCGCCGCCTGCTAATGACCCTATCGCGGTAGGGCTCAACAAAAGGTGCCCGCCGTTCGAGCAAGGACAGGTTCCGGTTCATGGCCAAGGGAAATTTTGGTGAACGCCTGAAGCGCGAGCGCGAGATGCGCGAAGTTTCGCTGGAAGAGCTCACCAAGTCCACGCGCATCAGCGACCGTTTCCTCCGAGCCCTGGAAAACGAAGACTGGGACAAGCTCCCCGGCGGAGTTTTTGGGCGTGGATTTGTCCGCACCATCGCGCGCTATCTCGGTCTGGATGAAGAATCGCTTCTCGGCGAATACGACCTGGCCCGCGCCGACAAATCCCAAGCCGAACTTGTCAAAACGGAAGAGCGCATTCCTTCGGCACCGAAATGGGTTCCCGCCGTTGCTGTTGGCGCGATTCTTCTTCTAGCCGCGGGACTTTTTTATGGCGGCCGGTACGGCTGGCGGCGGTACACCGCGTATCGTGCCGCGAAGCAGTCCACCGCTTCTGCGATGGCTTCGCAGTCTCCTTCTCAACCTACGCCTTCCTCCACCCCGGCAGCTTCCGCTGATCCCCTGCTTGATCTCTCTGTGTCCACCTCGGCGGTCACGCGCGTGCGTATCCTTGCAGACGACAAGCTGCTCCTCGATGCTGAAGTGCCTGCCGGAGAAACGCGTCACTTCTCCGCCGCCCAGCAATTTGAAGTTACGGCCGGCGACTCCTCGGCGGTGTTGCTGGAATTGAACGGCCAGGCGATGCCGCCGCTTGGCGCGCCCGGCTCCTCCGGTACAATAGTCCTCAGTCAGAAGGATTTGAGGCCGGCATCCGGTGGAACCACTCAGCCCTGAAGTCATCGAAGATTTGCGCCACGATCGCGCACCACGCGAACGCAAAATGGCTGTTTGCTCCGGTGGCGCACATCTCGATCCCGCGGACCGCGCGGAAATCCTCACCGTGCTGGCGGGCGATGTCGACGAGATGGTCTCGTCGCGGGCGCAGGACGCTCTTCTTTCGCAACCCATCGAATCCTTCGTGGAAGCCATCAAACGAGAAAAGGCGCTCCCTGCGCTGCTTCACTACGCCGCGAAGAATCTCGCGGATAAACCCGGCGTGTGCGACGCCATGGTGCAAAACAAGAACTGCTCCGCCGAATTTCTCGTGCCCGTGGTGCGCCATCTATCCACGCTGGGAATCCAATCTCTGATGGAAGAGCTCGATCGCGTCACCGAATCCCCCGCTCTGGCCTCCGCGCTCGAGCAATCCGCTTCCCTGACCATCGAGCAGAAAAATCAGCTGCACGAACTTCACGGTGACGGCAACCTCATTGACGAAGCCGCGCTTGCCGAAGCCGCCGCCGCCGCGGAATCTGACCTGGCACGGAGGCAGACGCTCATCCAGCGGCTTGCAAAAATGACCGTGGCACAGCGCGTGCAGTTCGCGATGAAAGGCGGGTCCGAGGCGCGCCGCACACTCATCCGTGACAACAATAAAGTGGTGCAGCGAGCGGTTCTACAGTCCCCCCGGCTCACCGATCAGGAAGTTGAGGCTTTCGCTGCCATGTCCAGCCTCACGGATGAAATCCTCCGCAGCATTGCCAGCAACCGCAATTTTCGCAAGAACTACGTCGTCGTTCGCAACCTGCTCAACAATCCTAAAACGCCCCTCGACGTTTCCCTGCACATGCTGCCCATGCTGAATGCCGTGGACCTCAAGCGCCTCACCACCAACAAAAATGTTCCGGAGACGCTGCGAACCACGGCGACCAAACTCCAGCGCACGCGTATCGAACTCAAGAAATAATTTGCGTCTCTTCCTGAGGCCTTCCTTGTCCGGTTTTTCAGGATACAATCGGACGGTTTTCTGGAGGGTTCTTCCTATGTTCACCGCCCGCCGAATTCGCAACTTCTTCACCTTCTCTCCTGCTGCATTCCTCTTGCTAGGCGGAGCTTCTGCGCTAGTCCTCAACGCGCGTAGTATCCGTGGCAACGAGAAGAAGTCCTCCGATCCCTGGGTCAGTTCACAGACTATTCAGCCTGGCGCCTTGGCGAGTGAACTCGCTGACAAGAGTGGGGCTCCACCGACGGTGGTTTACGTCGGATTTCGCACGCTCTTTGCCGGCGGACACATCGCGGGCGCCACTTTCAACGGCACGGCATCGACGGAGCAGGGCCTGGCTAGCTTGGGAGCGTGGGCCGATCCTCTTCCGCGTTCCACAAACCTGGTCATCTATTGCGGCTGCTGCCCTTTTGACAAGTGCCCGAACATACGCCCGGCCTACACCGCGCTCAGCAATATGGGATTCAAGAAAGTGCGCGTTCTCGTTCTGCCCACCAATTTCGCCACGGATTGGGTGGAGAAGGGCTATCCGATTCAAAAAGGGTCGTAGTTCGTTTCGCCTTCTTGTCGCGCCGATTCGGCATCACGCCAGCTTTGGATGCTGTAGATGGAATCCAGTGGCTTCCTGATAGGCGCGCGCAATTGCCAGCAGCTTTGCCTCACCGTACAAATTCCCGAGGAACGTCAAGCTCGCCATGGTTCCCGGGCCGCCTGCGTTACGAAAGTCGCCAGGATCGTCGGTTGGCGGTTTAGGCGCATCGCTGCCGCGCAAACCATTGGGCAAGATTACGGACGGATGCCCGGTCAGATTGGTGATCACCAGCTGCTCGCTCTGCGTCGGCGCCACGATGACGTCGAATCCTTGAAACACCTTGGCGACCTCGCGCATGGCCATTCTTCGCGCGCGCGCCGCTTGAATGTATTCCACGGCAGGGATAAACCGCGCCGAACGAAAAGTGTTCGGCCAGTCATAATCTTTTTGCGCCGTCAGCAGCTTGTCCTTCCCGGAACGCGTGAGATCATCGAACGCCGCCGCAGCTTCCGCCGTCAGCATCACAACCATGGCCTGATACGGCAGTTTCGGCATTTCCACGGCTGCCAGGTTCACGCCCATCTCCCGCAGTTTCGCAAGAGCCGCATCGTTATATTTCCTGTCATACTCCGCGCGGGCTTGCGCAGCTTCGCGCCGTTTCTTCTGTTCCTCGCGCTTCTTTTGTTCTTCAGGCGTCGCGGGCGATTCCTCCTTGGGCCCCGCTTGCTGGTCATCGGGCTTGCGCTCGAAGTCTGCCTTCAGATAGCCCACACGCAATTTGCGCCAATCGAGACTCGCGTCCCAGTTGAATGCCGCTGGTTGCACCGATGGATCTTTGTCATCAGGCCCGTAGATCGCGCTTAGGACCAATGCGCAATCTTCCACGGCGCGGCAGATGGGGCCGAGTTTGTCCATGCTCCAGGAAAGCGCCATGGCACCGGTGCGCGGCACCAGCCCGAACGATGGCCGCAGCCCCGTGCAGCCACAGCGCGTCGACGGCGACGAAATCGAGCCCAGCGTCTCTGAGCCGATGCTGAACGCCACGCACCCAGCGGCAGTCGCCGAAGCCGGTCCCGCGGACGATCCGCTTGAACCTTGATTGGGGTTCCACGGATTGCGCGTTACGCCGCCAAACCAGACATCTCCTTGCGCCAGCGCGCCAAGTGTCAATTTCGCGACCAGCACCGCGCCAGCTTCATCCAGCCGTTTCACCACTGTTGCGTCTTCGTCGATTTTCTGGTCTTCGAATCCGCCCGCGCCCCACGTGGTGCGGTAGCCTTTCGTCGCCAGCAAATCCTTCGCGCCCCACGGCAACCCGTGCAGCGGCCCGCGATATTTTCCCGCCGCGATTTCCGCATCGGCCTTCTTGGCCTGAGCCAGCGCACGTTCTTCGGTGAGCGTCACCACGAACTTCAAGGTCGGGTCATATTTTTTCAGCCGTGCGAGATACATTCCCGTCAGCGCCACAGACGAAACTCTCTTCGTTCGAACGAGCTCCGCAAGTTCGCGCACACTCGCAAAACACAAATCTTCCAGATTCTTCGGTAAGCCTGTAGCAGCAATCCCCGACACCTTGGAGATGCGTAAAGGCTTCCGTTCTGTTTCCAACTTCATACCGGGAAGCACGGGATCAAAAACAAGCGCAGGGTCCACCGAATTTGGGATACGCAGCTTATAGATTTCTTCGTAGCCCTTGGCCTGATCGTTCAGGTTTTCGAGCATCATCTCCTTGTAGTCATCCGAAATGGGGATATCCGCGACCGCCGCTGCGCTATCGATCATCTCTTTGGTGATTTTTTTCGCGCCTTCCGCCTGCGCTTGCGCCCAGAGCACGCCCGGAAGCAGCGTCCCCGCCAGCCCCATTCCCGAGCATGTCTTCATGAAATTCCGGCGATCCAGCATTATTCTTCCCCCATTTTCTTGGTCAATTCCGGCGCGCGTAAGATATCACAGCATTGCCCTCAACCAATTGCGCCACTTCTTTCTTCCTGCTCGGACAGGCGTTCTGTTTACAAGGCAAAAATGTTGTACGATGCAGCTACCTTGAAAGGAGCCTGCATGACACGATTCACAAAAGTGTTCGTATTCTTTGCCGTTCTGCTTCTCGCTTTTTCTCTCCGCCACTCTCAAACGGCGCTGGCCGGCAATCCTCCCGCAGGGGGGAAAGAAGTTGCCCTCAAAGCCGCCGATATCACGCCAAAGCTTTTTCCCGAAAGCGTTTTCTTCCGTGGCAAGACTGCGCCGGTTCAGGCCCGCAACAGCGGTGGTGTGCGCTTTGCCGATGATTTCTATGTCCTAGCGGCCATGGTGGACAACTCGGGCTACTCCACCAGCATTCGCGAGAAATACCAGGCCTATCTGATCAGCGAAGTGACACTGGAAATCGGTGGCCAGACTTTGAAGCCCGGCGCGTATGGCTTTGGCTTTCTGGAAGGCGGCAAATTTCTGGTCATGGACCTTGGCGCCAATGATCTGCTCAGCGTGACTTCGCAGCGCGACGCCGATATGAAGCGCCCTGTTCCACTCCAGGTAGTCGCCACCGCCACCGCGGGGAACAATCGCCTCTATGCCGGCCGCAATTATGTCGAATTCCACCGCGCCAATTAGGCCGCGGGCACATCCTTACGCAAAAAAAAAAGACCCGGACCGAGTTCGCCCTCGGCCGGGTCCTTTGATTTTAAATTTCCACTAATGGGAGTGCGCCACGGTGCTCCAGACTGCACTCCTTTCTGGCAGGTCAGCCAAGATCCATGTCGAGGAGTCGCCCTATTTGTCGTACTTCAGGCAGATTTCCAGCTGATGGATCGCCTCATCGGTGGCCTTAAGCGCTTGTGCGCGATGCCCGCCGAAATCGTGGGCGGCCTGCTCCAGGTGCCCTTTCGCATTGCGCAGTGCAGCAAGGGCATCGTGAATTTCCGGATGCTGTTCCGCGGGTGTTGCAGTCGTCGCCGCTGCCGGCAGCGCGCTTGCGTTGTGCGGCGCCGCAGGGGCCGAGGCGATAAAGGCAAACGCCAGGATTAGAGATGCCAGAACCAAAAGACCGATGATTTTCGTTTTCATGAACCACTCCTCCTCGTCCGGATTTCGGCCCGGACCGCCGATTTGTGCTTCCTTACTCCGTCCGCACCGTCCTGCCCATCTCCGCCGATGAACATTTCCTCCGATGCAGCTCTTAGGTGAATCCAGCAAGCTTTCGAATTGCAGGCCGCCTGGCACGTCTTTCTCTTTTAGGTCATCCTTGGCCTGATGAACAGAAAATTTTGGAAGTCTGCTACCGATAAGAGAACAGTGCATTCCGGACTCCGGCATCCCCAGCAAGAACTTTCGGGGTAGAATGCCTGCACGACCGGCCAAATAGTCTTTCTCCGGCTGCAGCAATTCCTTTCGCGTTCTCACTCTCTGAATATTCTTTTCCTTTGCATTCAGCGGCAGCGCCACTTACCATTGCGCCCCAAGTTTCCCTCACCGAAAATTGGAGGCTTCCGTGGAAATGCACCACCTCAATCTGCTCGCTATTCTTGTCGCCGCTATTTCCACCATGGTGGTTGGCTTTCTGTGGTATTCGCCCTTGCTCTTTGCCAAGCCCTGGGTGCGCGAGATGGGCTACGACCTGAACGACAAAGCGAAAATGGAGGAAATGAGGAAAGGCGCCGGCCCGGCCTATGCTGGCTCCTTCATGGCCGGTCTGATTTCGGCCTTTACCCTGGCCCTATTCCTTCACTGGGGTCGAGCAGAAGGTTTGCACTACGGCTTGATGGTCGGATTCCATGTGTGGCTCGGCTTCGTCGCCACCGTGCAGTTCACAGGCGCCCTGTTCATGAAACAGAGCATGAAACTTTTCGCCATCAATACGGGTTATCAGTTGGTCTGCTATCTCGTCATGAGCGCGATTCTTACTGTCTGGAAGTAGACGCCCGTCCGCCGATCAATCCCGTCTCGGCCAATCTCACTTGACCCGTGCGGCAAGCGCGCCGCTCGCCTGAATGGCAGAATGAACTAGCTTGCAACAATCACTCCGGGCGGGGAAAATGTCCGGCGATCCCACTTGTCCTCCGTAACCGCCAACGACAACAACGGGCTTCCTCGCGTGATGAACCGGGTGGTCGCGCTTCTGGCCCTTTCCATCCTGATCAACTACATGGATCGCGGAAGCCTGGCCATCGCCGCACCTTTGCTCAAAGACGAACTCGGTCTCTCCGCCTCTCAGCTCGGCATCCTCTTGTCCTCTTTCTTCTACACCTACTCTTTTTTTCTGCCCCTTGCAGGCTGGATGGTCGACCGCTTCGACGTCAAATGGGTTATGGCTAGTGGTTTTTTCATCTGGTCCGCGGCTACGGCCCTCACCGGCGGGTTGCATTCCTTCGCCGCTCTACTCGCAGCGCGCTTGCTCCTGGGGATCGGCGAAACGGTTGCCTACCCTTCTTCTTCAAAAACTCTAGCGCAGTACGTTCCTGAAGTTCATCGCGGGTTCGCCAATGCTTTAATCGTTTCGGGCGTTGGCCTGGGGCCCGCCCTAGGGACATTTGCGGGAGGAATGCTCGTGGCAAGTTTCGGCTGGCGTCCCTTCTTCCTTGTACTCGGCTTCATCGGCATGGCTTGGCTGATTCCCTGGATAAAGTGGATGCCCCAAAGAGGCGCGATCGCCGCCATTTCCCCGGCTGGTGATCGTACCGTCGGGTTCTTTGAAATCCTGGAGCAGCGATCCCTGTGGGGAACCTGTGGCGGCCTTTTTGGCGTAAATTATGTTCTCTACTTCGAGATTACCTGGCTTCCCTTCTATCTGGTGCGTGAGCGTCACTTTTCGCTCGAGGCGATGGCCAAAATCGGCGGCCTGGGTTATCTATGCTATGCACTAGCCGCCATCCTGTTCGGCTGGATTTCCGACCGCTGGATCGCGTCTGGCGCTACTCCCACGCTTGTTCGCAAGACCTTTACTGGCGGTGGACTCGCGGCCGCCGGGCTCCTCTTGCTCGGCTGCGCCCTCGCTGGTCCAACGGTGTCGGTGATTCTCCTCGTTCTGGCCTTTGCATCTGGCGGGATGTGCGGCTCCAATCTCTGGGCCATTACGCAAACGCTCGCCGGACCAAAAACCGCAGGCCGCTGGACGGGCTTGCAGAATTTCCTCGGAAATCTTGCCGGCGTCATCGGACCGACGCTGACTGGATTCGTCATCGATCGCACCGGGCGTTTCTTCCTGGCTTTCGTAATTATGACCATCGTCGCGCTCCTGGCGGCTTTTTCCTGGATCTGTGTGGTCGGCCCGGTAAAACCCATCACCTGGAAGCAAGGAACTGCGGTGCGTGAGCATTGAGGCCGGTCGGCCTTCTGTTTTAGACTCCTGTCCATGGACGTCGACCGGCTTCGCGAGCTCTGCCTGTCCTTCCCCGGCGCCACGGAACAAATCCAGTGGGGGAACGACCTGCTTTTCAAGGTAGGAGGCAAAATGTTTGCCGCGACGCCGCTCGAGCCCGCTCCGGTCTGTCTTTCCTTTAAAGCTTCACCGGAAAAATTCGCCGAACTGACGGAACGCCTCAACATCATTCCCGCGCCCTATCTCGCCCGCGCCCAGTGGGTGGCTTTACAAACCAGGGACGCTTTGCCGCGCGACGAGCTTGCTGGCCTTCTCCGCGAGTCCTATGAGATGGTGGCCGCCAAACTCCCGAAGCGAATTCGTGAGTCTCTCTCCAGCCCGAAGTCCTCTTCCCGCAAGCCTGCCCGCAAACAGCCCGCGAAAAAGAGGCCTCGCTCTGGCCGTTAACCTGCGGAAACGATATGCTTCGCCGAGTTTCGTCGGATTCTCCTTGAGGATTCGAACGAGGAAGATGCTCCGTCGAGGTGGTCCGTGCTTGTTCGCCTTTTGCTCTGCAGTGTTTCGGCGCTGCTCATGAGTTCATTCCATCTCAACAAAGCCGATTCAACACCTCCTCCAGCGCTCGGCCTGCTGGTCGTCGTGAATCAGATGGAGCACACCGTTCTTGTCGTCGATCCAGACAGCCGGCGCGAACTCGCAAAGATCGTGGTTGGCGTGAACGGCCACGAAGTGATCGTCTCCAAAGACGGCCGCTTCGCTTACGTTCCCATCTATGGAAATGCCGGAGTCGGCAGGCCGGGCACGGATGGCAGCACGATTGACGTCATCGACCTTCAAGCTCGCAAAATCTCTGCCACCATTGACCTTGGCAAAGGGCTTCGCCCGCACCGCGCTGAATTTGGGCCCGACGGCCTGCTTTACGTCACTGCCGAGCTCGCTAATGCCGTGGACGTCGTGGATCCCACCACGCACAAAGTTCTCGCAGAAATTCCCACCGGCGCGCCACAATCTCATATGCTGGTTCTTTCCCCGGATGGCCGTCGCGGCTATACCGCCAACGTGGGCCCGGGCAGCGTCAGCGTTCTCGATCTGTCCAATCGCAGCCTGGTCAATACCATTCCCGTCGCGAAAACCGTGCAGCGCATTTCCATCTCTCCTGACGGCCTCCGTGTGTTTACCCATGATCAGGATGCTCCGCGCATAGCCGTCATCGACACAACCACAAATAAGATCAACAACTGGATCGAGTTGCCGAGTCCCGCCTATGCTTCCGAGCCCACTCCCGATGGCCACTGGCTGCTGGCCCTCAGCATGGCTGCCAATCGCCTTTTCGTCGTTGATCTGCAATCCCTGAAGGTCGTGCGTTCGCTTGAAGTGCCGAAAAGATCCTCTGAGATCCTGATTCGCCCCGGAGGAGATATTGCCTACATCAGCGGAACGGGCGCGGGGAAGATTGCCGTGCTGGATCTGCGCTCCTGGGAAATGCAACAACCAATCGAGCTGACGCCTGGCGTGGACGGCCTCGCTTGGATTGCAGGCACTCCGAAATAGTTCTTTTCAAGACTTCGCTGCGCAATGCAAAAGCCCACTTCTCCTCTCGGAGCAAGTGGGCTTTTTGATTTTGAAAGATGGCCGACTTATTACAGTGCGCTGTCCGCGCTGGTGCAGGCCGTGCCACCCGCGTTGTAGCGGATCACGCCGGACTGGTCGGAACAGAACGCACGCTGGCCGCTCTGGCCAAGGGCGCTCGGAACCGCCAATGAGGTATAGGTCACTGCCGGAACGGTTGCGCCCGCCGTGGCTGTGAAGGTATAACCGCTCTTCACTGCCGTGGATGCCAAGACGTCATCGATCAAGCATGCTGTCGTGGACGTTGCACCGGTGGTCGTCGCGCAGGTTGAAGCTGCGCCGCCAAGGCTGGCCAGAGCAGCGAAACCGATCGACGGATACGTGGTCGAATAGGTCACTTCAGCGGTGTTAATCGTGCGGAGAGAACCTACTGCCGAAGCCTCGTTCGCGGCCATACGAGACCGGAGGAGGTTGGGGATGGCGATGGCCGCGATGATCAGAATGATCGCCACGACGATCAGCAACTCGATGAGAGAAAACCCTTTTTGTTTATTGCGCATTTCTGACTTCTCCTTATAGTCCGAAAGACTTAGTCCTGAGTAACCTGGAACAGCGCCTCAAGCCGAGTTCATTATGGAACAGGTCGGGAAAAGTTGGCCATAGGCCACCTGTCCCAATTTGGGGCAGACCACTGTCCTACGCAAATCGAGGGTTTTTCCCGTACAGGAGTTCTAGTACCGTTTACACTCCGCCACTGCTCCCCTTCTTGGGCTCTTTTTAACCCTTTTATTGTCATAAGCATGCAAGGTGGCCAACTCCACTTTTTCGCCATATTCCAGGAACTCGCCTATAGGCCCTTCTTTTGTGTACCTGTACCAGCTCCTTTCTTCTACTGTCCTTGAGCTGGTGACCCTGCTCGCGCGTCGGTCTTACGGAGATTGGACTCGGGGCTTCCTGACCAGAATCTTCCATCAAATCTATCGCTACTTTTCGTCCACATACTCCTCGGGAACGTCATCTTCGGGCACCTCGTGAGTCCTAACTTCCCGCTCATCGGCACTATCAGCGCTTTGCACGCCTCGTACGACTTCCGCTTCAAACGCGTTTCCTTCTTCCAGCAGCTCTTCCACGCTTTCGGACGCCGCGCCAGCAATTCCGGAAAGGCCCTGCAAATCACCCGACTGGCCGGCCGAGCGTGCCCCCAGTCCCTTTGGCTCATAGACCACGCTGTCGATAATCTCGCTCTTCCCGCGGATTTGCTTTTTCTTGGCCGCAGACTTTTTCCCGGAAGATTTCTTCCTGGGCGCAGCTTTCTTTTTCGACGGCTTTTTCTTCGGAGCCAGCTTCTTGCCCCGCGCCTTCGTCTTTGCTTTCTTCTTTTTGGTTTTCTTGGTGGCCATAGGCGGAGTCTACCACTTTCTTTCGCGCGTGTTTACTGCCGCTCGATCTCGCGTCAGTCATCCTTACTATCGAGATCCACGAACTCCGGCTCCCACGGTTGCTTCTCCAGATCCAGGCGCGCCACCATCACCGGCAATTGAAACCTGCGTGGGCCCGCGCTTCCCGGGTTAATGTAAAGCACGCCGTCGCGCACCAGCTTACCGGGCTTGTGGGAATGCCCGCTAACGACAATCCGAAATCCAGCTGTGGCGGGATTCAAGTCCAGGGCTTTCACGTCATGCAAAACATAAATCGTCACTCCGCCGGCTTCCGCAATCGCCGTCTCCGGCAATGCCCGCGTCCAGGGCTCCGTATCCACATTTCCGCGAACGGCCACCACGGGAGCCAGTTTTTTCAACGCTTCCAGGATCTCCGCATTCCCCACATCCCCGGCATGGATAATCAGCTGCGAACCGCGAAGAGCCTCAAGCGCCTCCTCGCGCAGCAATCCGTGGGTATCCGAGATCAGCCCAATCTTTGTCGGACGCTCTGGCACATACGAATCCTACGCCGCGGTTTCTCGCCGGCATACGAAATGTTTGTATTGCTTGTGGATTTTGCGTTTCTGCTTACGCGGACACTTTGGTAGGTATGGGACGCCGTAGCGGCTTTGATCCCGGTATGGGGAACTGCATGTGCCAGAAGTTGGTTTCCGGCGATACAAACTCCACACCGATGTATTGTTTGCCGTCGCGAGCTCGGTGAATCGAAACCACCCGGCACTCCATCGATTGGGCCGTATGGTCGTTCACAAGAATCAGCGATTGTCCCACTAATACGATCTCTTCCAGTGGGAACAACGCACCGTGGCGGTTCACCGACTGCGAATTCGTCGTGGCCGTAAACTTTTCCCCATTATCTGTTTTGCCCAGGATCGTCAGTGGCACCGTGAGGGCCACGCGAAGAGTCCGCCGCCGTTCTTTGCACCGAAAATGAAGTAGAGACATCTCGAACCAAGACCTCAAATCTGATTTTCGAAACTAAAATACTGCGACTACCTTCGAGTGGCGGGCTTCCACCCAAGATTTCGTGTCAGCAGCGCGCTGAAGCGAACGAAGAGCAGAAGCGATGTGACCAGCACAAACCTTGCCCACACAGCCCAAAGTTTGCCAATTTGCCTCTTCGAGGGCAATGGCGGAACGGTACCATAAAAAACGGTCCCAAAACAGTACCGTCGTACTTCCTGCCTCTTTCCGTTCCCAATGGGTCACCATCTCTCGAAACAATCGTAATTCCGCTGCCTCACGATCTTTCCCTCCTCGAACTCCAGGAACATCGCGAAGTAGGCCTTCCTCTGGCTTCTTGACGGTAGCGATCTAAACGAAACCGTCAGCGTCCCCATCCATTCCACCTCCAACGCCGCCTGCTCTCCCTCCGCCATCTCGTTTGTTATCAGATATTTCTGCCCAGTCATGAATTCTCGGCCGCGCTCCGCTCCTTCGAGTGCCCCAGCTTATGCCAGTCGCTCTTCGGCAGTAGCGGGCCGCGGAATACTACAAATTCCACTCCGAACGCGAAGAACGCCCCAAGCGTCTCTCCCGTTACTCCGCTTTAAATGGCCCCCAAATAACTCCTCGCGAATTCCAGATTCCTGGCCTGTACGCTGATTTCGTCCCTCCCCGATGCCGCAAACTCCTCGGGGCACGAGCTATTCCGTGCGCCGGCCTGCCCTTCTCTAGTGACCTGGACGACGCTTTCGTTTCAAACTGAATTGTCCGCGCGACGGCTCAGCTTTGTTAAATCTAGTTCTCTAGGAGTTTTACGATCAGCACCGGATTCACCCTGGCTCGCTCCACCGTCAATCCCCAATGAAGGTGCGGCCCGGTTACCCGCCCGGTAGCCCCAACCTTTCCCAGCACGGCGCTGGTTTCCAGTTCGTCTCCCACTTTGACGTCAATCTCGGAGAGGTGCCCGTAGAAGGTGTAGACCCCCAGCCCATGGTCGATCACAACTGTGTTTCCCGAAAAAAATAATTCCTCCGCCAGCACCACCCGCCCGCGTTGCGCGGCATGCACCGGTGTCCCCGTAACCCCGGGAAAATCCGCTCCCCCGTGCGGCGAGCCGGGATTCCCGTTTAGAATCCGCCGTCTCCCAAAATTCGACCCCGTCGTCGCTCCATCCAGGGGAATACGAAACTTCCCATCCCATAGCCGTTCCGGGGTGACCTGATCGAAAATGTCCCGCAGTTTCTGGCGCTCTTCGTCGGCACGTTTAATCTGCTCCGCGCTCGGTTCGACGAACTGTTTGCCAACCGTCAGTTTTTCTGTCGCAAATCGTCCCGCCCTCACTTCAATCGTCGTGCTGCACGCGATCTTTTCACCGCCGGTGGTTTGTCCCGTCACCTTCAGCTCGTACGCGCCCGGTGCCTTTTCGAGGTCCACGCCCAGCAACCCCTTATGTACAGCCGTGGTGTTCCCTTCGTGCCAGAAGAGGACCGTTCGCCCGCCCCACTCCCCCTTGATTTCCGTCAACGGCTTCGCGCTTTTCACCTCCGCCAGCAACAAACTTCCCTGGCTCGATTCCGGCGCGCTCAGATGCAACGTTATTCCAGCGCTGCAGGAGCCGGCTGCTTCCGCCATCGCTCCTACCGAAAGCAAGAAGATACATGTTCCGAGATACGACACGGCGAATGCTATCCGCCGCGTTCGAATTGGATTTAGGCTTCGCACCCTAGGATCGCTGTTGCCGCATCATCGCTACGCGCGGTTCCACCTTTGCGAATTGCGCGCGCCCAATCTTCGATCCCATAATGGCCTTCTCCGACATCAGGAACAGATCGGGATTCTTGGCCTTTTCGCGAAGCTCTTTCAAAAATGGCCGCACCTTGGCGAACATGAAGTACAGCTCGCCGCAAAACGCCGGCTCAAAAAACAGTTTTTCGCTCAAAATGCCATTCAGGACAAACGACGTCGCAATCCCCCAATAGCCGCCCACCTGCCGCAACCAGTTATTTTCTTGCGACCCGAAATCCATCGCCACTTTCATGAAATCATCGGCATCCTTCGGCCAGAACGTCGTTAGCCACCATTGCCGCGCCTTGCGCAGTTCCGGCTCGCGCCTCAGGTTGTAGAGTTCCAGGATCAATCGCGCGTCATCGGCAGTCGGTTTCTTCGGCATCGTTATCCTCCAGGGAATTTCCGCCTTGTGATTTTACCTATCGCCCGCTCCTTTGTGTGCCCGGTTTCCAGATACCGTTCCTCTTCAACTGTCCGGCAACGCGACACTTCCATCCCACGCACGGACGCGTCCTTCCTGCCTCCCCGACCGCGATTCCACGCAAATCCTTATTCTGCAATAACTTCGGTTTCACCCAACAGCGGCAACGGAATTGCCATACCATTGGCGGCAAGTTCTATCTCTTCGACTCCGAGGCACTCGAAGGAGGCTCCATGAAAAAGATCGATCGCATGCGTGAGAAAGTGACCATCCTGCCTACTTCCACTTACCTTTCCAAAATGCATGACGCCGGCTGGAGCCTTGTGGCCCTCGAATGGGAGCGCGAAGTGGAGTCGTCCTCCACCCCGGTCGAGCAGGAGCCTTCCGCCGCAACCGAGGAGATACCTTTCGGCCTTCGCATCTCCGCCGACTGCCATCACCTCGAGGACGACCCCCTCGAAATGCAAACTCTCAAATTCCTCGCCGAAATGATCGTCCAGGACATCTCCTTTACCAGTATGGCCGACGCCCTAAACGTCCGCGAGTATCGCACGCGCGACGGCCGCCCCTGGAACGCTGCAGGTGTCTTCAAGCTCACCCCGCGCCTGATCGACGTCGCCCCGCGCATCCTCTCCGGCACCGAATGGGAATCCCGCCGCAAACAGTTGTCCCACATCTCCTGGAACTCTTAGCAATTGGTCCAACAGAGAAATAAGCAGGCGCGGGGGGAACGCAGTTCGCCACCTGGCCGTTATTCCGCATTTCAGTCAAACAAAAACGGTTCAGCGACAAATAACGGTATCCGCCACTTGGAAGACGTTTCCAAGTAGGAGTCTTCAGTAGTATGGTTGGGTCCGCCATCGAATGAGACTAGGTGTACTCTGAGAGGGTGAAATGCGCACCATCCTGGCCTTCACGTTTGCCCTTGCCACGCTTACCACGCTGAGCGCACAGTCCCCTCCCTCCTCGGACATCACAACTATCTTCCAGGTCGCAACCAAGGCTAGCGTTGCAGTTGTCGCGTCCGACGCATCAGGTAAGCCGTTCTCCCAGGGAAGCGGTTTTCTTGTCAGCAGGGACGGCAAAGTCATCACCAATCTCCACGTCATTCAGGGAGCTGCCTCAGCCATCGTCAAGTTTCCAGACGGAGCTTTTTACGAAGTCGAAGGGTTTCTTGGCACGGATACCAGCATGGACATCGCCGTCTTGAAGCTCCGCACTTCGAGCAAGGAATTCCCTTTCCTGCGATTCGCTGACGTGGATCAGGTCGCCATCGGTCAGCACGTGGTTGCAATCGGGAGCCCGATGTCACTTGAGAACACGGTCTCGGATGGCATCGTGAGTGCGATTCGGGCCGCTCGCGATCTCGACCCCAGATTGGACGCAAACCTGCGAGTCTTCCAAACCACTTCGCCCATTTCGCCGGGTAGTAGCGGCGGTGCCCTGCTCAACATGCAGGGCGAAGTAATAGGCATAACCTCCTTCGGCATCGAAACTGGCCAGAACCTGAACTTCGTGATCCCCATCAGCTACGCGAAGCCACTACTGGAAACAGATCATGTGAGGCCCTTTTCACAGCTCCCGGCCGCAGCAGCCGGCGACGATATGCGCCGAGGGCTTGCTCGGCTCGCAGGCACCTATGTCGGTATCTGGCGGAGTAGACCAAGTGGGGCTGGAGCTTTGGCACTCACGGTCGAAGTTGAGAATAGCCGCTTGCGGGCGAGCGCCGAGATTACCGGGAGTCCGTCAGGCTACAAAGGCGACTCCCTGACTGCGAGCAACTTGAAGGACATGGGGGACGGCGTGTGGTCTGTCGAGTTCACTGGCGAGCATTCCAAGCTGACAGCCACCGGCATCTTTAAGCCAGGCAGCTTTGTGGGAGACTTCTCCTACCAATACAGCAACCATCGTCCGCCCGACCGGGGCAAATGGATCGTCAGCAGGCATTAGTAGTCGACCGCGCTGAACCGGCACATGAAATGTCCACAGGCGGGTAGCCTGCCGCAAACAGAAGTTGTCCCACATCGCGTGGAATTCGTGATTCGAATCGTTGGTCGTTCGCTGCGAAGGTTTGGCTAATCGCAGCGCAGTGAAACCATCGGGTCAATGCGTGCGGCGCGCCGTGCCGGGATGTAACTGGCAAGCAGCGCGATTAGCGCTAGAAGCAGAGAAATTCCTACAAACGTGAATGGATCGGTGGCTTGCACTCCGAACAAAAGGCTCCGTATGAGTCGCGTCAGCAAGAATGCCGCGGTCAAGCCGATCGCCACGCCGGAAAACGCCAGCGCCATGCCCTGCCGAACGACCAATCCCAGAATATCGTGCTGCGTTGCTCCGAGCGCCATTCGAATTCCAATCTCACGCGTGCCCTGGTTTACCAGATACGCCATGACGCCATAAATCCCGATCGTCGCCAGCACAAGCGCGACGCTCGCAAACACTCCCAACAGCAGCATCGAAAACCTCCGCCCCGCCAGTGATTCGTCGATGCGCTGCCCCATCGTTCGAACGTAATACATCGGAAGATCCGGGTCGACTCCCCGCAGCTCATTCTTAACTGCGTTTACTTGTCCCGCCGGATCGCCAGCGCTCCGCAACACCACCGTCATCGCCCGCGTTGGAAACTGCGTTTGCGGCAGATAAAAAGCGATGCGCGGGTCGGAGTCCAGCGAGTCCTGCTTTACCCGGGCTACCACGCCCACGACGGTCTGCCACGGATCATCCGAATTCAGCTCCACAATATGGATCCGCTTGCCAATCGCATCCTGCCCGGGCCAAAGTTGTTCGGCCATGTACTCATCCACTAGAACTACTTTCGGTTTGGTAAGGTCGTCCTGCTCGTTGAAAAACCGCCCTCGCCGCAGTGGAATTCCCATTGCTTCAAAATAGTGTCCTCCAACCAGCCGTTCGTCCGCGTTCAAGAACTTTTCCCCAGGCAACGGCGTTCTTCCTTCGACGGTAATCGGCGTCCACGCGAACGCCTGGCTCAACGGCAGCGAAGTAACGCCTCCAGCAGCGGTCGCTCCGGGCAATTGCTCAAGCCGCTCCCAGAGCTGCCGGTAGTTGTTCAGAATCGCTTGCTTGTCGTTGTACTTTCGCCCCGTCATCGTCAAGTCAAACGTCAGCACATCCTGCGGATTGAATCCTGGCGCCACGTTTTGCAATCGCGCAAAACTCCGGATCAGCAGTCCCGCGCCGATCAACAGAACAACCGAGAGCGCCAGCTCCGCGACGACCAGCAGCCTCCGCACATTGTTGCCGCGGCCCCACATCGCACTCGTGCCCGCCGCGCCCCGGCTCGCATCCTTCAACGTCGAATTCAAATCCTGCTGCGAAACCCGTAGCGCCGGCGCCATTCCAAAAAGAATTCCTGAAAACACGGAGAGTGCCAGCGTAAACAAAAGTACCCGCGCATCGATTCCTACAGCCTGCAGTCGCGGAATACTCTTCGTTCCCAGAATGTGAATCCATTTCACGCTCATCACGCAAATCACAATCCCCAGCGCGCCCCCACAGAGGGCCAGCAACACGCTCTCCGTCAGCAATTGCCTCACGATGCGCCAGCGGCTCGCGCCCAGCGCCGTGCGCACTGCAATCTCTTGCTGCCGCGCCACCGCCCGCGAAAGCAGAAGATTGGCGACGTTTGCGCACGCGATCAGCAGCACCAGCCCCACCGACCCCAGCAGGACCAGCAGCGCGGGCCGCACGTTTCCTACCACTTGTTCCAGCAGCGGCACAATGCTGAACGTCAGTGCGCCGTTCGGCGGATAATTCCCCGGAAAGTCGCGCCGCAGCCGTGCTGTGATCGTCTCCATTTCCGCTTGCGCCTGCGCAACGGAAACGCCCGGTTTCAGTTTCCCCACAATGTTGTAATCTTCGTTTGTCCGATGCTGCGCCGCGTCCGGAGCCAGCGGCAACGGTAGAAAGATCTCCGCCTGCTCCGTGCCGTAAAGCGTTGGCAATACTTCCCGCGGCAAGGCGAAACTTTGCGGCAGAATTCCCACCACTTCATAGGGCAAGCCGTTAATCGTGATGGACTTGCCGATCATCTTCGGGTCGCGGCCATAGTGGCGCACCCACATCCCATCCGTGAGCACTGCCGTCGCCGGCCGCCCCGGCGCATCTTCGTCCGGCACAAACGCGCGTCCTCTTTCCGGACGCACCCCCAGCATCGGCAGCAGATTTGCCGAAACGCGAATGACTCCCACGCGTTCCGGGTCACCTTCGCCAGTTAAGTTGTAATTCCCGCCAATCGCGACGGCCACCTGCTCAAACCCATGGTGCCCATTCTTGATATCGAGATACTGCGCGGTGGAAAACCAGTCTTGCGTAATGTTCAGGCCCCGCGAGCGATTCCACAGAATCACCAGCCGGTTCGCATCTTCATACGGCAGTGGCCGCAGCAACAGCGCGTTCGCCACGCTGAAGATGGACGTATTCGCCCCAATCCCGATCGCCAACGACAGCACTGCCGCCAGCGCAAACCCGGGATTTCTGCCGAACGCGCGAACCGCATAGCGGATATCCTGCGCTAAAGTATTCATGGAAAATGACGCCATCCTAGCACAAGGTCTCCAACGCTCGGACACTTGGACGTTCAGCCCCGAAGAATGTCGCTCTTAGCCTGCGGCCGGTATGGCATGATGCCCACCGATGCCATCACAAGCACCACTCCCTTCCGAACACAAGACTTTCGTCGCCCGCCATCCCGTCGCCACTTATTTTGTGTTGACCTTCACCGTCTCCTGGCTGGGCGCACTGGCCGTGGCTCTTCCGCATCTCCTCCGCGGCGAGCCTGTCCCAAAATTCGCCGGCCTGATGATGTTTCCGGCCATGCTCCTCGGGCCCAGCGTCGTCGGCATCGTCTTGACCCGCGTCGTGGACGGCCCCAGTGGCCTGCGCGATCTTTTCTCTCGCATGCGTCGCGTCCGCTTCCCCGCTCGCTGGTTCGCCTCGCTTCTCCTCCCTCCGGCCATCGTCCTGAGCGTTCTGGTCTCCATAAATACTTTCGTGTCTCCCGTCTTTGCCCCCAACCACTTTTTCATCGGCGCCTCTTTCGGCCTCGCCGCCGGCTTCTTCGAAGAAATCGGATGGATGGGCTTCGCCTTCCCAAAAATGCGCCGCCCCGGCAACTCCCTCGCTCCCGCCATCCTTCTCGGCTTTCTCTGGGGCGCCTGGCACATCCCCGTCATTGACTACCTCGGAACCTCCACCCCCCACGGCGCCTACTGGCTCCCCTTCTTTCTTTCCTTCACCGCCGCCATGACCGCCATCCGCGTCCTCATCGCCTGGACCTACACCAACACAAATAGTGTTCTCCTCGCCCAGCTCCTCCACGCCATCTCCACCGGCTCCCTCGTCGTCTTCAGCCCGCCCCACATCTCCGCCGCCCAAGAATCCGCGTGGTACGCCCTCTACGCCGCCGCGCTTTGGATCGTAGTAGCCTTCATCGTCTCCAGCTACGGCAAGCGTCTCTCCCTGCTTCACGCCGAATAGCCTATTCGTCCCCGCCATGCCATGAGTCTAATCGGGAGGGTACCTGTCGGTTGTCAGTCCTTCCCCTCCGCCGCCAGTCAGGACACGAAAAGTTGCGACACTTGGGCTGAGCCACCCTTTGTCGCTTGCACACTTCAGCATTGCTGGCATGCTGGCCTCGTCCCGAGTTCTCCGGTCCGGCGGCATTAAGGCACAAGCCCATCGGGGTATTAGTAGCTTTCAAAAAGGAGTGACTTCAATGCGCCACTATCTCAATGTTGAACACGGCTTCCAGCCGTATCGGAACATGCCCACAGTATTACCCCCTAACCGCGCCTTTCCGGCGCTGCGCTCCCTTGCAGTTGTCCTGGGGTTCCTTTCGCTGTTCTGGATGGCCGGCTGCTCAGGTGGCTACAACACCCCCAACAACAATAATCCAATGCCGATGGTTAGCTCCGTGAATCCCAACTCCACCACCGCCGGGAACGCCGCCTTCATGCTCTCTGTCACAGGCTCAGGTTTCCTTTCCTCTTCCACCGTTCAGTGGAATGGCAGCGCTCGCACCACGACTTATGTCTCCGCCACTCAATTGCAGGCATCCATCACCGCCGCGGACGTTGCAACTGCTGGCACTGCCAACGTAACTGTCTCGAACCCGGCCCCCGGTGGGGGCATATCCAGTGCCATGGTATTCACCACCGACAATCCAACTCCCACCCTGGGTTCATTGAATCCAAACTCCGCCGTTGCCGGTGGCGCAGGTTTCACCTTGAATCTGACCGGAACTAATTTCGTCTCCACATCATCCGTTCTATGGAGCGGAAGCTCTCGCACCACGACTTTTGTTTCCAGTACCCAATTGCAGGCAGCTATCCCTGCCACCGATATCGCCGTCGTGGGTTCTGCTCTCCTCACCGTTTCCAATCCGGCTCCTGGTGGAGGCGCTTCCGGAAGTTCCACCTTTACCATTGCGCCGCCACCACCAACCATTTCTCAATTGACTCCTAGCTCCGCCATCGCAGGAAGCGCCGGCTTCACGCTCAACCTGAGTGGAACCAATTTCGTCAACTCTTCTGCCGTGCAATGGAACGGTTCGCCTCGCGCGACAACTTTTGTATCTGCCACTCATTTACAAGCTGCTGTCACAGCCGCCGATATCGCCGCCATTGGGGTCTCCCAAATCACCGTTTCCAATCCGCTGGCTAGCGGAGGCAACAGCAATCCATCAACCTTTTTCACTGGAAGTTTTGGAGGGCCAGGCTACGCGGTCGTGCTCTTGAATCAGGATTCAAAAGACTTGGCTTATGATCCAGCCCATCAGCTTATTTATCTTTCTGTTCCTGGATCGGCCGCAATCAATCCCAATACCATTTCTGTCCTGAATCTCTCGAGCGCCAGCATCGTGTCCTCGACTCCGGCGGGTTCCCAACCTAATGTCCTCGCCATTTCTGATGACAGCAAATTCTTGTACGCCGGCATTGACGGCTCCGCCTCAATCCAACGCTTTACTTTACCCGGCTTGGCCAAAGACATCAGCTATCCGCTCGGCGCTGACCCTATCTTCGGCAATTACTTCGCTCTTGACATTCAGGTTGCGCCGGCAACTCCCAACACCACCGCCGTCACTTTGGCTAATGTGGGCTTTAGCCCCTCGGCCCAGGGCGGCATTACTATCTTTGATGACGCGACTCCCAGGCCCACGAAAGTCCCCGGCTTTGGTGGCACTGGTAACCTGTTCGACTCTCTTCAGTGGGGCCCCGATGCGACTGCACTTTATGCTGTCAACAACGAGGACACCGCTTTCGACTTCTACACCCTCACCGTCAACTCCAGCGGTGTCTCCAAGAATCAGGATTATATGAATGCTCTTCCCGGCTTCGGCTATCGCATCCACTTCGATCCTGGCATCAAGCTTGTTTATTCCGACGATGGCCACGCGGTTGATCCCGCTAACGGTCATCCCGTCGGCGACTTCCTCACTTCTGGCGTTATGGTCCCGGATTCAACCCTGAACTCCGCGTTCTTCGCGGCCAGCCTGACCCCAAACACCATTACCTTCCAATCCTTTGACCAGACCCATTTCACCACCATCAATTCCATCGCTTTTGCTTTCGGCAACGGCAACCCAGTCCGCTTGGTCCGATGGGGCCAAAACGGCTTGGCCTTCATCACCAACGGCGGCCAAGTCGGCCTCGTCGGTGGCAACTTCATTCACTAAATTCAGGGAGCAGCGACGCCCGCTCATCGGCGTCGCTGCCCTTCATCTCGGTACCCGACGCGAGAGGGATTCAAGCGTTTAGTGCGCGTCAAGCAGATAACGCGCTCATGTTGTCCGAGAATAAGCGGGACCATCTACTGCCGAATCGTTAAATGCTTTTCGCACCCGCTGCCGCCGCTCGCGAGGCGACGTTCTTCTCGGCTTCCTCTGGCGCGCCCCTGTCGATTTCGATCGATCCTTTGAAGTCCGCCCCGTCTTCGATCATGATTTGAGCCGTGGTCAAATCACCGATCACCGAGCCGTCCTTCTTGATCTCCACCCGCCCCTTCGCGCGTATGTTTCCCTTCACGTAGCCGTACACCACCACGTCGCGGGCGTTAATGTCCGCTTTTACCTTCGCCGTCGCTCCAACCGTCAGCTTCCGCCCATCCAGCTCGATCAGTCCTTCCACCGCGCCGTCGATCAGCAAATCCTCGGTCCCGGTGATGTCGCCTTTCACTCGCAGGCTCGTCCCCAGCCAGCCCGACTCGTGCCCAGCCGCCACATCCAACGTCGCATCGGTGCTCTTCGTATCCGGTTTCTTCGCATTCCACATCGGATCCTCCTCGGAACAGCTCACGCCGCGCAAATTTCCTCGCGAAGTGCATCAAGCTCACGGTGTGCCTCGGGGAGGTCTGGGCGCTTCCGGCGAGATTCAACGTTGCCAGGAAATCCTACTCCCGCGCCCCGCCCGCATCAAGACGCCAGGACCCGCCTTCCTTGGTTTTACCGCCTCTGCTCCAGAAAATTCCGCAGACTGTATAGAAGTGAGCAGTACTTACGCTTGACAAACTCTAGGCTGCAAGGCCAGAGCTCCCAATGGGAAATTCAGGGTTAATTGCCAAACCCTGGCTCTTGCTCGACGGCTTTCGGAAGGCAAACGATGGAGGAAAAAGTATGTTTCACTTGCTCTGGTACGTTCTTATTGGGCTAATCTCGGGGCTTATCGCGAAAGACGTCATGCACGTGCACATAACGATTTTCTGGACGATCGTGCTCGGCATCATCGGAGGGATCATCGGTGGTGGCGTTACCCACATGTTTTCACGCCCGACGAACGAACGATATCATCCCGCCGGCCTCATTTTTTCCACCCTGGGCGCGATCCTGGTTCTCTTCATTTGCTTTAAGCTGAATATTCATTTTCCTGCTGTCTAACCGAACAGACGAGCACCAACCGGGGTCATGACACCGCCGACCGATCATCCAGTTATTTTGACACCTGCAGAGGTGCTGGCTCCCGTTCAGCGTCCCTCACGCAAACGGCAGGCTGTAGCTTTCTTGATCGCTGCTGTCTCGGACTTTTTATCCTTCTGGTTGGTGTTTGCCCCACCCGCACAATGGCTGATTGACCTGGGAACGGCGTTACTCCTGTTTCTGATCCTTGGCCGTCGATGGGTGATTTTGCCGGGCTTGGTTGCGGAAGCCATCCCTGGAATGGGCGTCTTCCCGGTGTGGATCCTTGTTGTCCTCTCCATAATTGCCTACGACGATATCCGGGGCCGCAAACACTAGACCCGGGTTCGCGGCTGCCAGTTCCGCGCAAGAACTTAACGGATGTCCACCTCGCGGAACCCGAAGCCCTTTAACATGCCAGAGATCGTACTTCGCGCATTGTCGGCGGCGACCTTGAGGATGCCATCTTGCAGCGCGGCTTGCCGGAGTTGGCGCTCAGCTTCTTCGCGGACTTCGCTTTCCAGGTTGGGGTCGGGCGAAGTGAAAAGGCCGGTGTCACGTGAATATACTCTCGTCCTTACATTATCGATTCGTGTGCTCAAGATTTCCGCAGGGGGCAGGTGAATCGACACTTTCTGCCCTTGGATTTGGACGTCGCCCGGCTGTAAGCCCGCGAGATTGATGCCCCCAATCACTTCTCCGTGTACCACCAGCAGCAGGCGGTCACCCGCCAGAAATTTCGGCAGGTAAGCATTGCCAAGCTCACCCGAAATAATCTTATCCATCGTATAGCTCACGGTTTCCAGTCGTTGAAGCTGTTGGATTTGACGCACCACGGTCGGCTGATCCACATTGAACTGTGTTCGTCCGCCGCTCAAAATGCCCATCAAGTGCAGTAGCCCGAGCCCGGTTGACAGCGACAACAGCGCCCCCATCAAGACAACCGTAAGAATTGCGCCCAACGAAGCTGCCAGAACCCAGGAGTACACCCTGCGCGAATTCCCTCGAGTTCCGCGAGGGGCCGGTTCGTCAGCCAGAGGTGGAGTGTCAATCGTCATCTGTTTCCCGACAGCTTCAGTGTAGACCAAGCTAAAAATCATTGCCCGCAATCATTCAGACGCCGCAAGCCTACTCGTCTTTCTCTCGCTCGGCCGGCTCCGGGTTTTGATTCTATGACCGCCAGCTGTCATCGTTTCAACGACCTCCGCAATCATTCGAATATAACCGTAGCATAAATATAGACACCCAGTACTTCTTGCGCCACATTGTCAGAATCCTTCCACACGGCGGAGAAAGGAGCGTATTCCTTTGCCCGCTTCGGTCTCAACTCACCACACGCTGGGTGTATAATGTGCAATGGAGTTTGCACCGATGACCATCAACTTGACGCCTGAGCAAGAAAAAATTGTGAAAGAGGAGCTGAAATCAGGCCACTTCCGCTCCACAGAAGAACTGATCTCTCGGGCCCTGGATGCGCTCCTCGCCACGGTGTCTTCCTCTCCCGCGAGTGCTGACATTGGTCGGCGCCGCGAAGCCGTGCGCGAGATGATGAGCTTCGTGGAAAAAAATCGCACGCCCCTCCAAGGTGTTTCCGTTAAGGAACTCATTCACGAGGGTCATCGTCTGTGAGTGATTTAGTGCTGGACGCGTCTTTGGCGCTCCAGTGGTTTCTAGAGGACGAAGCCGACCGCAAATACAGTCTCACCGTCCTGGGAAGTCTTTCCGAGAAGCTTCCTCTCCTTCTTCCGCCTCCCGCTAGTTCCCCGGCGTCGCGATTTTGGCGCGCCAATACCGAAATTGTTATTGACACCATAACTACGTCTCTTATATAAGACCTGCCATCCTGCCAGTCGACCGGCGGGCGTTTGGACAAACATCTTACGCCCACGTCTCCCCGGTTCCTCCCGAACCGTTCGTGGACCAAATTCCCGGAGGCCCCATGCGTGCGACTCGCCCCCTCATCTCGCTGCTCGCCATCGTACTTTGTTCGGCGCCGTTCACTCTGGCTCAAGTACCGGACCTGGCCGTTGCCGGCACTGCGCCCGTACCTGGAGCAGGCCATCACTACATCGGCACGGGCGTGGAGACTGTCTCCCCGGCCGACGGCCTTCTCTCTTTTAACCTCCCGGTGCAGACCCCGGCGGGCCGTCAATTTCCACTAACAGCATCCTCATAAACCGATTCCCCTGCTTGCTGATCGATCCGAACCGCTGATGCCCGCCTGAACTGTACTCCCGCGGAATCAGCCCGAGATAACTCGCTACCTGCTTCCCGCGCTGA
>JABCZR010000008.1 GCA_013289585.1 Acidobacteriota bacterium
CACGGTTTCCGGTGCGATTACGGTGACGGCGACCGCATCGGATAACGTTGCGGTGGCCAGCGTGCAGTTCCAGGTGGATGGTACGAATCTGGGTGCGGCTGTCACGACTGCTCCCTATTCGAAGTCCTTGAGCACGACGACCCTGGCAAATGGGACGCATACGCTAACGGCGATAGCGACGGACACATCGAACAACAAAGCGACCAGCGCTGCCGTTTCGATCACCGTGAACAATACGAGTTCGACTCTGCCGACGGTTTCGATCACCTCTCCGGTTTCTGGGGCGACTGTGAGCGGGACGACCACGGTGACAGCCAACGCGTCTTCGAGCATTGGCATCGCCAGTGTGCAGTTCAAGGTGGATGGCGCGAATCTGGGTGCAGCCGCGACGACCGCTCCATACCAGGTTTCATGGGATACGACGCAAGCGAGCAATGGAACACACGTCCTGACCGCACAGGCGAAAGACTTGTCTGCCAACACGGCAACCTCGAGCAGCGTTAGCGTCGACGTATCCAATTCCACGACTACGCCGCCCCCGTCAGCGGCAGACACGCTAACCATAAACGATGCTTCTGGCTTAGGTCAGACCAATCGCGCGGTTTCGGTATCAAGACCATTCGTGGAAGGTGAAATCCCCAATTACGCGCAAGCTTCGATCAACGGCGCGGCGGTGCTCACACAGTGCGACGTGAAAAATCGGTGGCCGGACGGTTCGCTGAAGTTCGCCATAGTAAGCTTTATCGTTCCCAGCATTTCGGCCAATGGTTCAGTCACGGTCACCTTCGCAAATCAGACGTCGGGCAACAACACGGGCTATCTGGCAAAATCCGATATGCTCGCTTCCTCGTTCAACTTTGACGGCCAAGTTCAACTCACCGGAGCGGCGAGCCATAACATCAGCGCCCGTGGAATCCTGAATTCGGCGGCGTCGTGCACCGATCCTGGATCCGATCCGGATTCCTCCAGCTCTATGTGCCGCTACTGGCTTAAGGGGCCGATTGTCACCGCTATAATTTTGGAGGATCGCTCTTCGGCACGCACCTTTGACGTGAACACTGACGGCGGAACTGGGAACCCTTTGCACCCCATCTTCGAGGCATGGTTTTATCCGCAAGGAAATCTTGTGCAACTTGGTTACACGCTCGAAGACTCTTGGGCCTCGTCTACCCCAGCAAACTCAGCGAGAGATCAATCCTACAGCCTCGTGCTGACTGGCGGGCAGACATCTCCAGTTTCAGAGTTTACGAACGGATCTTTCACGCAGATCACGCGCTCGCGTTGGCATAGAACGTTTTGTGTTAATGGTGCCGGGGCGGGAACAGCGAATCGGTGTGGCCCAAGTCTTCATATCGACAACAACTGGGCGTATTGGGCAGAAACAAAATTCCTCCCACACTGGGATCCCAACCTTGTGATCGCTCCGAGCAGGATTGCGTCGCAAGCCCGTTCCTACACGAACGCAAATTGTGGCGGTAGCGCGTGCTCAAATGCCATACAAGGGAACAGTAACGGCGTCGGTCAATTCCAGGGAGCATTAGATTCTGCTGGGTCGACTGACTGGCACGGCCCCCTAACGACCTGGGACATCATGTACCTGATAACTCAGTGTGATGCTGGCAATTCCACGTCGGCAAAGTGTGGGAACGGCTCAAATGGCGACCTCCTGACAGACATGCTGGGTTCTGCTGATCTCGGCGGCCGGATTCCTTACTTCTACAGGGAAGCCGACACTAGCGCAGGCGTGGGACAATTCTTCGACGCTCCAAACAACGCGGTCGGAACCCTCGGCCGCGTAATCTCGATAAACGCCCGAACGCAGATCAGCTTGGACGACGTTACGAACACGATCGGACAGTGTGGAACGCAGCCCGCCGACCTGATCAACTTCGGGGGCTCGGGACAGGATCTCGGCGCCTTCAACGGTCAGCAGGACATGTCCCATGCTCCGAATCTGGCCTATGCGAGCTATTTGAACACCGGGCAGTATGCGTACTACGAAGAACAGCTGATGGAGTCAGCCTACGCGATTGCCGATACGCCGGGAACAAGGGCTTGCGCCTCGAATCCAACGCAAGCATCACTGCGCCAAGGAGCGAAGGGCTACTGGCTCATCGATGGCGAGCGCGACACGGCATGGATTGCGCGCGAGAATGCGATCGGAGCATTCATCGCCGTGGATGGATCCCCAGAGAAGACATACTTCACTGACAAACTCAACACGAACTTGGCGGTCTGGGAGGGGGCACACGGCATCCCGTGTGACATCACCGGGACTGGACTGCAAGAGCCCTACTGTGGCGGCTCGGGCCAATCAACCGCATGGAGCTATGGAAACACTGTCCGGAGGCTTGACCCACTAGGAAGCCCCGGTACGACCTTAGGCTCATGGACACAGGGGTTAACAGCTTATGTTCAGAATGGACCGCTCAATCAAAGCGGAGCGAACTCCCCAGCATCTGCTAATTCAAACTTCCAGAACGCTTACAGCGTGTACGTACTCGGTTTCATTAACGACCTCGGATTCTGTCCAAACACGAACGGTCAGTGCCAGATGCTGCAGTTCGCTGAGAATCGTCTCATCAACGTGGCGATGAACCCGAACGCCAACCCCTTCAGTTTGTCGAATTACGTCTATCCGACGCTGAACAATACTGGCGGCCAAATCACCACCTGGACACAAAACCAAACCTTCTACGCTTCGCAGTCGACCTCTTGGCCCGATGATTGCACTGACGAAGGGTACACGGCTGAAAACCTGGCAGGTCTCTCTTTTGCTTATGGAATGACCAGTACCGGTGCATTCCCTGGTTTCAGCGGCGCATCGGCCTACAACAACGTCAGGTCGGGCTTGATGGCTGCTTGCGCTTCAGGCGGTAATACCTTTGCCAATGCAAGCCCGAAGTGGGATATCACACCAAGGCAAACGAACCCACCGCCGGCTCCCTAAGGGGGTCAACCCCCAGCGGGGGAATAGTGGATTGGAATGGATTAGCGGCTTTTGCATTTTGCGAGGCGCAGAGTTGCGTTGTGGTTCCGCACTTGTCCATTCACCGGGTCACCTTCCCGTAGCATGCGGCTAGGGATTCGGATGATGCGATGCTCAAAATCAGGAAACAGAAGCTTGCTCCCATTACGAAGCGGAAACTCGCGACAGAGGACGCCGTTTAGTTCGCTCGGCGCTTACGACGCAAAAGCCAGCAATCGTTGTTTGGATCATTGCAGAGCACATAGACATCGAGACTTGGAAAATAATTGAAACGCCCCATAGACCCATGACCGCCGGAGTTCACCCCTTGAGGGTAGTCGGTGCCCTGGGAACCTCCATAAATTTCTGTTGTGCATTTCCAAGTCTTTGGATCCAGGAGGTATAAAACGTTGCCGGCGTTCGGGTATACCACTACCAACTTGTCGATTGGGTCCCAGGCGAGCCCAGGATAGCCCATACCATTATTCATAGCCGAGCAACTGGCATCCAATCCAGGGTTGTTTTGCCCATGAGATGATCCCATTGCGGTGTTGAAATAAACGATATTCTGACGATCTCCACCGCCTGTTGCGACGTTAATAAAATGCTGGTTTATCGGGTCATGAACCCCTGTGCCGTGCATGGTATCGCCAACTGGAAGGGCAAATCGCCGTGTCCAGTTATTTGCAATTGGATCATAAGAGTACAGGCCATGGTTTTGGTCATTGGCCCACACAAGGTTGTTTACGGTATCATAGGCCATGATGATATCGTAGCCAGACGGAACTTGCGTTGCCGGTGTCCGTTTTGTCCAAACCGGCGTGCAATTCGGCGCGCAGGAAACACCCACGGAACTAAGAGACAAAGTCCAGGTTCCATCTGTTGAGAATCCACAGTAATTCAACGACCCGCTCTGCGACAGCATCACATCTTGTTTAGGAAGGAAGGCCAATCCGTCGTAGGTATGTCTGGAATTGGGGCGTCCGTCTGCCAGTGTTTCAACACATTTCGTTGTGTTGTTTGGTGGGCTGGGGGCGTTGAGTCGAATTAACTCCGGAGGGTTTGTAGACAGTTCTAGAGAATAAATCTCATTTCCCCCGTAGTCAGCATGACCTCCTCCCCAAATGATGAGCCGGTTTCTGTTAAGGTCGGCAACCGCACTGTTCCAAGCGTTGTATACATTCTGGCAAGAATCCGCATACGAATAGCCGTAACCGTTGAAGTTGTTGGCAGGACAAGGTGTCGCGTTTTCCGATCCGCCCTTCAACGTTGTGCCCGTCAGCTTTGTCCAACCCGGCGTGGTAGGGAGTTCGGGCGTTCCCCCACCTCCCGTTTTCTGCGTGACAGTCGATCCCGCATCTTCGGCGATCTTGCCGCGCCCATGAATTATTGCTTGTGTATTCAGTGCTATGCCAGCAAGCAGCAGAATAGAGCAGGCAGATTTCTTCATACTTTGAGGGTATTTCAAACGCGGGCCTTGCGGCAACCAGTAATACCGTTGCTTTCGCGCGCTTAGCCATTTCAGTCACAGGTCATAAAGCCTTGTTTACATTCTTAGGACAGCTTTACAGTGTCTCGCCGATCAAACCCGTCTATCGGGCGAGCGGCTAGGCTCAGCTGGCCGTGTGTCGTTCTTCCCTATTGTCACCCGATTGAAGACTGAGACTTGAACGGGTCAGTTACCAATCTCCAGTCCTACCAGACCGTGCCTCTAAAGGTTATGGCGGGAGAAGGGATGAAGTGATGGATACGGCTGGATATGCGGCCAGTTGGCAGGCCTCAGGAAAAACAGTGCAGTATGAAGGCATTTGTGTTCCATGGCATAAGACTACTCGTGTTATGGCGATGGCTTGAAATACTGTAAATAATAGAGTTATTTGGAACTGTTATTGGCATGTGAAATGCACATTACAGGTGCATGATCATGGGAAGCCCAGTTTCCGAGCCCGGCAGTTTGTTGCTGCTGGGTGTCGCCTCGCTTGCTACATCCTTGGTTCTGCGCCGGGTCTTAAGGGGCCTGGTTCGAGCATTTAGTCCTACTGCGAAGGTTGACCTTCACACACAGGCAAATCTAGCCAAGTAGACTGGTTACGTCCTTATCTTCCCCCTACCCGCGTTCATAAGATTGGGTCGGTGAATTGACCGAACCTGAGTCAGGCAAACCCTTGCGGGGTTTGGTTAGAATTGCGCGGCGACTTCGGCCTCCGAATTTTACCAAGCGTTGGGATCCAGCTGCTCTTGCTTCCAGCATTTTTGGACTCCGCCCCCGGATCCTTGACCTCGATCAGCGAACGGACCAATTCCCTGGTTTAAGAACTCGCTTTTTTCGGGCTGTCGAACAACTCACTGCACGCTCCTGCACTGATCCAAACAAAGTCGCGCCAATTCCACAGGTGAAGCGGATGGATTGAACTAAGCCACATCTATCCAAAACAGCGCACCTAGAAATGACATGAGGAAGCTCCCCGGGAGCCAACCAAGAGCGAGCGCCAAAATCCTTCCGTCTCACTTCGTTTGCTGTAGTCAGTCTATGTCTCGAATTTATGTAAAGCATCACCTGCAAAGGCTGAGGCTGCAGGGGAAAGTGTCGCTGCAGCGTTGGCTCCTGCAGAGAGATAGAGTTGATTCAATTTGAACGCAAACATAGAGACAGATCGTTCGTTTACAACTTGTGTGCGACGTAACTCGTACAGGTTTCCTCCCGGCGTATTGGTGCCCTCAACAGTTGTGGCCGCTGAGCGATAGCCGAGGCGGGCCAGAACGGGAAGGGCGGCTTTCCCACAGTCCCCCGGCTGGCCAAAGGGAAATGCAAAGTGCCGCATGGGGCTTCCAATTCGCTGTTCCAAGAGCTGTTTGGATTCTGTAAGTTCGCTTTCTAATTGTGCTGCTGTCAGTTGGCTGACGACAGGATGCGTCATCGTGTGCGATCCGAAACTGATCCCTGCACGACACATGACTCCGATTTGATCCCAAGTCAGCATGCGCTCGTTCAGTTCCTCGCTTGGCAGAATCACTTGCTTTTCCAGGCTCTGACAATGCTCTTTACGCAGCCAATCAGGGAGGGTTCTCAAATACTGCATAATTTCTGCCGCCGCTTGCAGCCTCGTCTCGCGTGAAACAAGCCGGAATCTCCGGGGACGATCAAGAGTAATCTCCAACTCGTCCTCTGGGAAAACCCTGAGCGTCAGAAAAATCCGGTCATACCAGGGTACCTCGCCTGTTTCGATGCACGCTGCCGGCAGAAAAATCGTGGCTGGAATCTGGTAGTTCTGCAAAACAGGCAGAGCGTGAGTGAAGAGATCACGATATCCATCGTCAAACGTAACTGCAATGGCCTGCCCGTCCTTCCCGGGTTCTTCCATCTCTTCGCAAAGTTCATCGAGAGAGAGCACTCGATACCGACGCCGTAGAAATCGTATCTGTTCCTCAAAAATCTCGGCCGGTAGTTCGCTGAACAGGGGAATCCCACCCGTTCCGATCCGGTGATAACACAAAACTGCAAACTTTGCCCGCGCGGATCGGCGGAAGTATTGCCTCTCCCCAGGATTCCCCGGCACAATTTCATAGTGACGAGAAATGGCCTGAACAACCCTGAGCGCACCCGAGTGATAGAGACCCGCCGCCACGGCTCCTTGCCACCCTGGCCGGGGCTTGGCATCGCCTTCCCTTGAAGCTCCGCGAGCCACGGAATCTTTCGATCGTCGAGATTCAGCGTACACTCGAAACCTCCCGGAACGACTCGAGGTGCTCGCGATGCCACAGCTCCAGCGCTACGAGATACCAGACAATTTCGCCATAAAAGCCAGCATTGCCTTGTTTGTGCAAGCTGATTAATTCGTCCAGAAACTCTCGGCGAAAATATCCCCGCTGCTGTGTTCGCGGGTCGCGCAGCACATCCTGCACCAGAGATTTCAGCCTGCTGTCGTTTAGAAACCATTCTCCCAGTGGAACTCCGAAACCGTGCTTCGTTTTATAAAGGACCGAGTCGGGAAGAATTCCCTTCATTGCCTGCTTGAAAATGTAGCGTTTTTCCATTCCCTTAAGCTTTAGTCTTGCAGGAATGCGCCCGGAGAATTCAGCCAGCCGTGTGTCTAGTAAAGGATAACGGACACGGACACCGGCCAATTCTGCGGTTCCGCTCACCTTGCGCAGGTCGTTGTCGGCGAGCGTCATTTTCACATCCATGTATAACAATCGATTCAGTTCGCTGGAAGCATGCGCCGAACGGAAATGCTTCTCAGCGATCGCCAGTAAGGCAGGCTCTGAAATCTGCTCCAGAAATCCCGGTTCGAAAACCTTCTGAGCTTCCACGTTCAGAAAAAGGTTGTAGGATAAAATTCGACGAGGATTTGGCATCTGCGCCCGCCGAATATAGCGCCGGGGCAAGCTCAGCCACCCATCGCTGGTGGGCAACAGACTCGCCACCGGTTCGATTAATCGTTGCCGCATCCACCCGGGGATGGAATGATAGAGTCCAAACTGTTTATCCGTCTCATACCGGGAGTTTCCACCGAACAATTCATCTCCGCCGTCGCCTGCGAGCAGGGTGTCGACTCCATTTTCGCGAGCGAGGAGAGCACAGTGATAGGATGCAATCGCGGACGAGTTCGCGAAAGGCTCATCATAATAGCGGATGAGCTTTGGAATCGCCGCCGCTGCATCTTCGGGGCTCAGGCAGTACTCATGGTGGCTCGTTGCAAAGCGTTCCGCAATCGTGCGCGCGAATCCAATTTCATTGAAGCCTTCGACCGGGAATGAAATGGAAAACGAATTGGTCGGCTTGAAGCGATCCGATGTGAACGCCACAACACTGCTGCTGTCCGTCCCACCGCTTAGGTAGGCACCAGTCATTTGGGCGCTGGAGTCAACCAAATGCCGATGCACGGCTGCACGCATTTCTTCCCTTAACTCGCGCGCCCAATACTTTTCGTTATGGCTATGGTCCTCGGGATACTCGAGATCCCAGTAGCGTCTCGTGGCCACCTTGCTATCCCGGAAGATCAAGAGGAAGCCAGGGCTGAGCCTTTCAATCCCTTTGTAGATCGATAGCGGTGCAGGGACAGCACTGAAAAGCAGGAACTGTGTGATAGCCGCCGGATTGACTTCCGCTGACACTTTCTGGGCAGCTCGCACCGCTCCAACCCTTGAAGCAAATAGGAGGCGATCCCCGTCCAGGCTCCAATAGAGTGTCTTGAATCCAAAACGATCCACGGCCACTAAAAGCTCCTTCCGGCGTTCATCCCAAATCGCTACGGAAAAAGCTCCTTGGAGATGTTTTACGAAATCTGGCCCGCGAAGCAGATATAAGCTCGCAAGCGTTTCCGCGAGCGACATTTGAGCGGCATCGATCCCTTCTCGCACAAGGATATTAGAGAGCTCTTCGAGGTTGTAGAGGTCTGCATCGACCGCGATTTGCACCCCAGAAATCCTGCAAATCTGTTGGTAAGGCCAACGCCGGCTCACACCAAGAGCTATGGAATTACCCGCCAATCCCTCGCAACCAGATTCCCCCGGCAAGGAACACGCCGCCATCATCGCGTCCAAACACCCTTGAGTCGCTCCCGCACCCGTTTGGCTAAAACCGCAGATCCCGCTCATCCGCTCATCCCCGAACCAAAACCCTGTTGCCATTTGCGGAACATCAATACAGACCACAGGTAGGCGGAGCGGTCAAAAGTCCCGCCCTGATGATCCTTCCAGATCTTTTCTAAATAGCGTGGGTCGAGGATTCCATCCTTTACATCAAAGATCGCGGCATGCGCCATCTCCTTCAATTCATGCCGAAACCAATGCACCAGCGGCACGGCAAAGCCTTGCTTGTTTCGGTAGAGAATGTCGCGAGGGAGCGTAGGCTCCATGGCTTTCTTGAAGATGTATTTGCCCTCCCGTCCTCGCAACTTGAGAGAGGAAGGAATTCGGGCGAGCATCTCCATCAACCGATGGTCAAGCAATGGAGCTCGCACCTCCAGTGATACCGCCATGCTGGCACGGTCGACTTTGGTAAGGATGTCGTCTGGGAGATAAGTCTTGATGTCAACATATTGGATACGCGAAAGGGGATCTTTAGTGTCTGCGCGATCGTAGTGTTGCCTCAGGACATCGATCGAATCATAGCCCTTCAATTGATTGCGGAAATCATCTAGGAAGAGCTTAGGCTTTTCGTCTGGGCGAAAAATCGAAATCGAATTGAAGTATCCTTCCAGAGGGTTCCGCGCAAGACTCTGAAATGTGGCTTTGGCGCGAAACATTCGTGGAGCCCACGCCAAAGCTGGATACCAGCGGCCGAGAGAGCCAAAGATGCTGGATCGAATCCCCGCCGGCACTTGAGCTCGAAGGCGGTTTTCCATCGCATCAAAGAAATAGCGGCGGTATCCGGCGATATTTTCGTCTCCTCCATCCCCGCCAAGTGCAACGGTCACGAACTTTCGCGCGATGCCGGACACATAATAGGTGGGAATCGCAGAAGAATCCGCAAAGGGCTCGTCGAAATGCCATGCTAGCTTGTCTACAACTCCGACGGCATCCGGTTGGACAACTTGTTCGTGGTGTTCGGTGTGGAATTGCTTAGCGACTTGCCGCGCAAACTTGGATTCGTCGAATTTCGGCATGCCGAAACCAATCGAACAGGTGACGACCGGCTGATTCATCAAGTGCGCCATCATCGCCACGATGGAGGACGAATCGACGCCACCGCTCAGAAACGCTCCAAGAGGCACGTCGCTCATCAAGCGGACGCGGGTAGCTTCACACAATTGGTGACGGATGCGCTCGCACCACTCTTCTTCCTTGCAATCCTCTGTCTCTCGAAAAGAAAGCTCCCAATAGGACTTTTCGCTCAGCGAGCCATCCGCAGACACCACAACGTAGTGTCCGGGGAGGACCTTGCACACCTGCCGGTAAATCGTCTTTGGCGCTGGGATGTATCCAAACGAGAAATAGTCCGAAATGGCCCGCGGATCCACGTCCAGCGAAAGCTTCTCTGCCGCCAGTAGAGCCTTCAGCTCGGAACCGAAAAGGATGCGCTTTCGATCGGCAGAATAAAAGAGCGGTTTTTTGCCGACACGATCGCGGGCCATGAGCAGTTTGCGCTTCCTTGAATCCCACAAAACAATCGCAAACATCCCCCTCAGCCGAGCAAAGCAATCTTCACCGTACTCCTCGTACAAATGGACGATGGTCTCCGTATCCGACCGAGTGGCCAGAGTGTGGCCGCGCTCCAATAGCTCCTTGCGCAACTCTGGATAGTTGTAGATTTCACCATTGAGCATCACCCAGATGCTGCCGTCTTCATTCGAAATGGGTTGGTGGCCGCCGGCGAGGTCGATGATGCTCAAACGGCGGAAGCCGAGCCCAATCCCAGGGCCCACAAAAACGCCCTCGTCGTCTGGTCCGCGGTGAACGATGGTCTCGTTCATGCGGTGCACCAGCTCCTTAGGAATTTCGGCCGAACCGTCGTAAACGAAGATTCCGGTAAGTCCGCACATGTCGTTTATCCCGAGTGCGCGGCCAAAAGATTGCGCTTGCGGGCAAGTTCTAGATAGAGATCACGGTACCGGAGGATCATGCGTTCCAAGCTGAAATGATGGACGGCACGCTTCCGTGCGCTTTCTCCCAACTCTTGGCGGGCGCCCGGATCTCGGACCAGGCGCTCAAGCCGGTCCTTCAAGCCTGTCACATCCCCGGGCTGGAAAAGCAAACCAGAGCGTTCGTCTTCGACGAGTTCAGGGTTACCACCCACGTTCGTGGCGACCACTGGCAAGCTTGAGGCCATCGCTTCCAAAATGGTGTTGGACATACCCTCGCTCAGAGAAGGCAGCACAAATACGTCCATGGCACTCAATAATGACGGCACCTCCGCTGTCGAACCCACAAAGCGTGTCCGCCCGGACAGTATTGGAGATGCGCGCACAAATTCCTGGTGCTTGCTCAGTTCGGGCCCTGAGCCGACAAGGAGAAGCTGCACTGGTAGACCTCGGCCAATGAGGGGCTCCGCTGCTTGCAATAAGGTCTTGTGATCTTTGATCGGAACCATGCGGCCAACGGATCCCAAAACTACGCTTTCCGGGCTCAGGCCCAATCGCCCGCGAAACTCTTCGCGCGCTCCCGAACGCCGGGCAAAACGGGACGTATCAACTCCGTTGGGCAGCACGCGAATTCGCGCGGCAGAAATCCAGGCCTGACGGGCGTGATAGTCGCGAAGTTCTTCAGTTACCGTAAATACTGCATCCGCAGCAGCATAGGCGATTCGACGGATAATCCGGCGACGCGTGGGAAGCCCAGCCAGCATATCCACTTCGTAGCCGTGCTCACTATGAATAGCCACGGGAACGCGGGCCAGGCGGGCTGCGGGAATCGCTTCGATCGCTCCCCAGTTCCGTGAATGCACGACGTGTGGCCGGTACTCCCGCATGATTCGCGCCAAGCGGCCTAGCAAAAACTGAAACCCAGGCGTCGTTCGGCCAGCGACGTAAACTCCGTTTCCCAGACCATGGTCATTTACAAAATTCCCATTAAATCCACGAACGGTGCAGATTTGATGTTCGAAGCAATCTCCGCTGAGTCCCTCGATGACTTTCACAATCCCATGTTCTGTGCCGCCGACATCCAACCGATCGATCACATGCAGCACACGGAGGCGGAAAGGTTTTGCGTGGTCTTCGATTCGAGGGATGGTCATATGGATCGAACTGGCACGGGGCTGTGGGGCCTCTTCGGTGCGATCCCGCGAAGTGGCCTCGTCTGCCTTCGGAATCATTTCGTAGGATAAATCTCGCGATTCGTCAGCTATTTCGAGCACGGTTCAACACGACCTCATCACAATTAGGCAAGAGCCCGGCGGCACGCAGCAGCAATTGCTCCAATTCGCTCAGTTTCTCATGCCAGCTAAAGTTCCTGCGCACAAAATCGACCCCGTTGCTAAAGCGGCCACAAAGCGCGGGGTCTTCGAGGATGGCCACGAGTGCATTCGCAAAATCTTGAGGCGCATCGGCGACTAGAAGTGTCTCTCCGTGTTTTGCTCCAATCGCTGCGGCGGGTCCCGAAGTGGAAACAATCGGTTTCCCCACGGCAAGTGCCTCCAGCAGTTTGTTCTGGATGCCCTGCGCAATCCGAAACGGAGCAACGACAGCCGTCGAGCCAGTCAAGTAGCTCTCGACTTCTGGGACGGTCCCTGTAACAACGATACCGGGCTTACTAGCAAGATTCCGAACGCGGCGAACCGGATCGCGGCCGACGATCACAAATCCCATTTCAGGATGACGCTCACGCACCCGAGGCAGGATTTCTTCCGCAAAATACTCGACGGCATCAACGTTCGGCAAATAGTCCATCGTGCCCACAAAGAGGGCGTATGGCTGAAGCTCCCTGATTTCTTCCGGCAACGCGGCCTTGTTCTCCGCCGGAATCTCTACGCCATTACCCACTACCGCGACCCGCGACGCGCCCTCTCCATGAAGCAGCGAAGCTTCTTGCCTCGTGGTTACGATTGTCGCCGAACTCGCAGCCGCCCACTCTTCTTCGTAGCGGGCCAACTCGCGTGCCTCACGGGCAAAGAGCCAAGACACTGGCGGACTCGAGCTACGTGCATACTGGGCCCACTTGGCCGAGTCAATGTCGACAAAATCCATAACCACTGGAACGGGCAACGGCAGCGGCAAATATTGAGCCATAGACGAACAGTAAACGAAGACTACATCGTAGAAACCCGTAGCCAGTGCTCGTACCACTTCAGTCTGAAACTTGGAGGAAAAAAAGCAACCGCACGAAAGCGGCTCTCCGCGCAAAAAACTTCGCGCTGCCCCGGCCAAAATGTTGACCTTGGATCGCGTCTCCACATACGTGTGCCTGCAAAACTTTTTTAGCGCATCGATGTGTCGAGCTTCCTCACGGGAATCGGCGAAACAAAATAGGTCCACGGTGTGACGTGCGCCCAGGAACTTCAGCTCGTGGAAGGCCCGGATTTTCTCTCCCTTGTTGGGGGGATAGGGAATGCGATGCGCCAGAAACAGAATCTTCATGGAATCAACCGGACAACAGCCGGGCCCAACAGTTTGGTCAAGGACAGGGGGAGTTTTTTCCAAATGCGAATGGCCATCTCAAACTTCGGGTTGACGGGAGAAAAATTGGGAACCGTCTTGCGTTTGACCAAAAGAACTTGATAGTCGAGCGGCTGGACGTCCATGTTCCACTGGGATTTGAACGCGAACGATCCCGTACCCTTCTTGCTGCGCCCGAAATCAAACATGCGGAAACCTTGCTCCGCGGCCCATTTCATCAATTCCCAATACATAAAATTATTGCCCGCCAGGCGAGTGGCTTCCTGCGATGCGCCCGCAAAATAGGGAAGAACTGTGTCGCGGAAAAAGAAGGAGAGTACTCCTGCCACGGCCTCGGAACCGTTGTAGACGAGCATGAGCTGCGTGTGCTTGGGAAATTCTTCAACAAAATTCTTGAAAAGTGTATGTGGAAAAACTGGTGTACCCAAACGTTGCATGCTCTGTGCGAAGAGGTCGTAGAAAACATCCAGCTGCTCCACGCCGCGCTCTATCCGCAGACCTCCTTTCTCCGCCTTGCGAATCATGTAACGAGTGTCTTTCGGCAGGCGTTTGAGATTCGCTTGGACATCTTGAAACAGCGGCGCGGTGAATGAAACGTAAAGTTCGTTTGCATGGAAGCCGTTAAGAAGGCCTCCGTCACGGCGACGAAGCTCGAGATAATCCACCGGAGTCGATCGCGCCATGGAAATCGAGTGGTCGAGAAGTGCCTGCTCGGACTCCTCATCCTTGGCGACGATACCCCCGTAGGTTGCCAGCGGCACTGAAACGAGGCATCGTCCTACGAGCCAGCTGGAGAAATCGAAGAGCGGAGCAATTCCCGTGATTTTTCCCTGGCGCTCGCAATAGAAGTAACGCGCCTGGTAACCGAACGTTTTCTCGAGGACGCGCTTCCAGCCGGTCAGATGAAAAAAGCTGGCGCGTGGGTGTTCAAATACGAATTGGTCCCAGCGTTCCGCGTCGCTCGATTCGAAAGCCTTCACTTGCGGGAGCGGGGCCGGGACATCGATAGGGGCTAACGCTTCGTATTCCGTTTTAGATTGTGTCATCACCAGACCTGGGTCTCGGCTCCATCTTCGCGACGAACTCGGATGGCTCTGTAGGCTCGGACTTATCGAACAGCCACTGTTCGCTCGCCTGGAGGTATTCCGCGAGCTGTTTGCGTTGCGCCTCGGATGGCTCGCGATACCCCCCAATGATTCGGCTCAACAGCGTTTCATCCATCCCCAGCTTCCTCGCCAGCTGGTTCTGGTGAATCCCTTTACGAAAGATCTGAATCTTGATGTTTGGAAACATATCTCTGCTAAAGACCTTCCCCGCTTCGCGACACCATCGGTAGGAATAAATGCCCTGAGTCTGGTAGTGAATACATGTACAACGCTCCCGAATTCCTATTCCTTGCCGTTGTTGCCGTTGTTGCTTCCGTATGGAGTTCCATAGTAGCTGTAGTGATTTTCTGGGCTGCTTGGCAAACCATTAAACACAATTCCCATGAGCTTTTTCTTGTCGAGGCGGCCCGCACACTTCTCAGCCATCACACGCGGAGTCGATAGCGCTCTGACAACCATCAGCGCACCGTCGCAGCCCGCACCGATCAATTCCGCATCGGCAAGTGAATAAATAGGCGGTGCATCGACGATGATCACGTCAAAGGATTGATTGGCCCACACGATGAATTCTGACCAGCGCGGGCTGGCAAACAGCTCGGCAGGCTGGCCATTCGTGGATCCCGCCCCAACAACTACAAGGTTACTGTGCTCCGTGGGCAGACGCGCCTCGTCAATCGAACTCTTCCCGGAAAGCACATCGGATAATCCGATTCCTTCAGGAATTCCCAGCAACCGTGTCAGCCCTCTCGAGCGCAGATCGCCGTCCACCAAGAGGATGCGTACATTGTGTAGCTGCGCACATGAATACGCGAGGTTCAGCGAGGTGACGGTTTTTCCCTCGGATGGAACCGCGCTTGTGAGCATGATCGAACGAATGCCTTTGGATGCCTGTAGCCGCATCACGCGGGTACGAAGGGTCCGATAAGCTTCCACAGCTGGATCAGCAAGGGGATTGTCATTAATGTTTCCTGTAATCAAGCTGCTGACCGACTGGTCGACGCGAACCTGTCGAGCATTCGGAGCTGGAGCTTCGACTGGAACCGTAGATTCCACTTCCTCTTGCTTGATCGCGTCCATCACGGATATTACGTCAAGCCGGACGGGATCGGCCGAGTTGCCGGCCCGTTGGCGGGCTTTCTGAGTTTCATTGAAGAATTTACTCATCGGCTACTCCAGTGCGTCTCCGCCTCATCGTTTCAATCAAAAGGTCCACGATCGTCTTGGCATCATTCAACTCAGCTTCATTCACGGCGGCTTTTGGCGGCTCCTCAGTAGGCTCCGCCATCAACTGGAGCTGCGTCGTGGCTTCCTCGATGACATTCGGCTGAATTTCCTTGCATTGCCTCGTAAAACCGACGACTAAGGCGCTATCACAGATCTGATTGATGAGTCGGGGAACTCCCTGTGAGTACAGATATACCAACTCGATGGACTTGTCGGAAAACGGCGAAATCCCTTTCAGTCCTGCGGCTTGAAGTCGCTCGATCACGTAGCTGCGAGTCTCGAGCAGGCTCAACGGGCGGAGCGAGCAGTACTGCGTGATGCGTTGTTGTAGCGCCCGCAATTCACGTTTCTGCAAAAGCGGGATCAATTCCGGCTGACCGCAAAGAACTACCTGAAGCAGCTTTTCTCGGTAGGTATCGGCATTGCTTAGGAGCCGAATCTCCTCGAGCAGTTCCATGGTCAGCAGGTGGGCTTCGTCAACAATGAGGATTGACGTCCCCCCTTGTCTCTGTTTCTCAAGAAACATCGCGTGCAGCGCTGAGAGACGTGCCGGCTTGCTGGTGGAGGTGCAGGTCACTTCGTATTCCGACATCAGCGTTTCGAGAAACTCGTCGCGGCTGAGCATTGGGTTCAAGACGAATGCCGAAGCAAGCGGTGGAGCGTTGCTGTTCAGCCGCGTCAGTATGTGCATCGCCGCGTGCAAAAGTGTCGTCTTCCCGGTCCCAATCGGGCCGTTGACTACAACGAACCCTTTCCTCCGTACGATGGACTGGACCACCGCTTCAATAGCCACACTGTAAGGCTGAGCCATGTGAAGAAAGCGCGGGTCTGGCGTCAGGCTAAATGGCTCTTCGCGGAGGTGGTAAAATTGTAGATACATCAGATGAGCCCTAGTTTCCCTGCGATAATCGAGATTAAGAGCCCCACACAGCAAGAGAAAAATGCCAGGGCGACCGCACTCACAAGGAAACGCACTCTTCGAGATCGTATCTGGGCTTCGCTGCGTATCAGAGGAATTCCCGCCAGCACGGGGACACCCAGAAGTTGCGTCGCTTCGTGTTCACTGCGAACCGATTGATCCATCATTTCGATGACTACAGCCAATCCGATACCTCCGAGCAATCCGACAACTAGACCGGCCAAGCTGATCATCCCTCGATTCGGCCCAAACGGCTTGTCCGGTATCGGCGCTGGATCGAGAATCATGAATCGTTCGCCCTTCTGATGTGCTTCGAGCTCAGTCGCCATCTGGGCAGATAATTTCTTGTCGAGCAGGCTCTGATAATGACCCCGTAGCGAATCATAGTCCCGCATCAAGCCGGCCAGCTGCTGCTCAAAAATCGGCACACGCTCTAGCTTAGATACATGCATATCGATCTGTTGCTGCAGCGGAGCCTGAAGTTTGGTCTGTTCCTCGATTTCCTGGTTCAACTTCTCCATTTGTGCCTCGATCACCGGGTTCCTCTTGCTCGACGATGTTACGACGCGTTCAGTTTGAACCGGAGGAGGCGCCTGGGCTTGCTCAGCAGCTTCTTGTTTCGTTAGGCGATCCAGTTCCGCCTGCGCTTTGCGAACGTCAGGGAAATTTGGACCGTATCGTACCTGCAACTCCGCGATGCGGGATTGCACTTTTTGAATTTGCGCCTGCAGCGAGGAAGGTTTCCCCGTCGCACTTGGCCCTGTATCCAAGTCTATAGTAGGTGGGTTGGTACTCATCATGGACTGAAGCATGATCTTGTCCTGCTTCGCCCGGTTCACACGATCTTGGCTCGCGGCCAATTGTGTCCGCAGGTTATTGAGTGCTTCAAGGTGAAACTGTTTCGACTCAGGGAGATCCATTACATAGGTGCTCTTGATAGTCTGAAGTTGTTTCTCGCGGGCTTCCAACTTGGTCTTGGTTTCTTGGAGTTCAGCGTCGAGAAATTCTGCTGTGCCGACGAACTGCTGCTCGCGCGCTTTCAGATTCTCCTCTATGAACGTGGCGGCCAATTCATTCGCAATCTCGGATGCTTGTTTCGCATTTTCGCCTTGATACGCGATCCTAAAAGAACTGAGCCGCCCTCCAACGTCAACTGTGGTGGACTTTTGGATCAGCTGAACTAGCGCTTCATCATTGACTTTCCCGCGAAGTTCCGGGAAAAGGTTCATTTTGTCGATCATCCTTTTCAGGCGCGTGGGAGACATGACCTGCTGCTGGATCGTCGACAGCCTATCCTGGATGCTAGTGCTCACGGTGGACTGCACGTACGTGGAAGGAACCTGCTGCGCGTCGACGAGGATTACGGTCTCCGATCGGTACACGTTCGGCAGGCGATAGGCGAGGATCGCGGTGCAAAAAAAGAGCCCTATCGCTGTCAGTATGACGATAGATTTCCGGCGTCGTATGACCTCCAGATAGGGGCGAATTTGATCAAGGCCTCCCCCATCTTCCGATGGCGGGACTATCGTGGGATTTGTGCTCAAGCAACTTCCTCCAGCTCCAGCGTTCGAATCAAAACCTTTATGGCAACAAATTGTTTCCGATTAAATCATAAGGCAATTGGACCACCAAATCTGGACGAGGTGTTCTAGCAGCTATCCCTACTTTCGCATTGATAACAAATAGCTTAATGGACGGGACTGGCCAACAACCACGTTAGGCACGTTTCGAGCCACAAGTTAGGGAAAATGTTTCCACTAATCTTCTGCACCCCTTCCCATGCGCCTTTGGCGACTCTCGGCCCAAGTCGAAAGTCCAAATCCCTATTTTAGAGTGGCTAGAACAGTCCCCAGAAGGTGAGTTGCAAGTCCCGTTCCCTTGAGGAGATTCGGATCTTTGATGTCCATAAACTACTGAAAATATTAGCTCTTATTCCAAATCCTGAGAATAGCAGGCAAATCGAGAGTAGACAAGAATTTGCCATCCACCGCTCTAGTGGAGAGGGGCAAAGCTAGGCTTGAAATCGTGGAAGTTTAGTACCGCGTCTGCGGTTGGCCTGACCACATTATGCCGATTGTGGCAAAGCGCCGGTTGGAACTCAGTACGTACACGTCATCTCCAACCTGGCTGAGGTATCCAAAATTACTTGACAGGCTAAGGCTCCGAGTCAGTCCAAAATTCACTTGTTCCGTCGCATACCAGGCAGATTGTGTTGTAAGGTTGACACCTGGCGTTCTTGTGTACGTCGCGGATGTGGCCGTTGAGAAGCGCGTGGTCCAATTGATTGTATGGGTCACACCGACGTTATCGGACGCTCCACTGGTAACGAAACCGTTAAACTGGTGCCCACGATTATAATAGACCGCCAAATTACTTCGACGGAAATTTTTGGAGATTCCAAAGTTCAAGCCCAGCCCTGTTCCGCCCGAATTACCGGTCGTGTTTGTGATGCCCACTCCCGCATGGATCCACCAGGTAGCTTTCAATTGTTGGCTATAGGTAACGAGGAAATCCTGTAGCAGTGCATTGGACTGGGGCCCTGCGCTTGTTGACGTATTTGTATAGCTGGCATGTTGCCCGGAATAGCTAAATCCGACGGTCTGAGTGGCGCTAAGCGAATGCGAGACAGTAAATGTCCCGCCTTCCGAAATAGAGCTAACTCTCTCTGACGTCTGCGTCTCGCCAGTCACCTGCGTGCCTGTGCTGTATTGGTAGCCGAATGTCGGCGCGAAACTGACGGTTGTAACCGGGCTCCACGCATAGGAAAATGATGCACCAATCGAGTTGTTCAAAGCGGTACCGGGGCCGGAGAGAAAGACTTGCGGACTCGATGTGCCGGTCAAATAGTCTGTGGTAAAAGGCAGCCCCGAGAATGTCCGCTGGCTCCCATAGTAGCTGAAACGGTCCGTGATTTGCATGCCCCATCGCGGAGTCAACTCAAAGGTCGTATCTAGCTTCATGGTCTGATTGAGAACGTTAGAATAAACCTGGCCGTTAGAGATTATCAAACTGGGGTTGTATTGCAGAGTGAAGCGAGATCGTTTGAACTCTTTATCCACCACGATCGAGGCCCACATGGCTGTTGCATAAATGGTCTGGCTCTGGGACGGCTGGTTTGGAATCTGGAAGTTTGCCTGGCTGAAGTATTCGTATAAGCCCAGCGAGCTTACCGAGATCCAGCCCCATTGTAGCGGGCCTTTATTTCCGGGTAGCGTGCCGGCACCGTTGAGTGCTCGGACTAAAAGACCCGGTTCGCCTGCAGGCTTAGGCTGTTGCTGATCGGGAGGAGTCGCAGGATCTTGACTTTGACCAGAGGTGCTCGAACTGCCTGGATCCTGTGTCGCATTCGTCGTCGATGCTTCCTGGCAAAATCCAAAAAGGGGTGTTAGGAGGCAAAGGGCTAAGAGCAATTTCCCTCGCTGCCATATTCTGTTTACTTCGGTCCCCATTGACATTTCCTTGTGTCGCATGGTGCCCCGGCTCTTACGGCACTACAACGACGTCCCCCGGCTGAAGGAGCACGTCATCCTTAACCCGGCCTTTCAGTGCTTTCTTGTACTGAAAGGGAATGCGAATCTGCTTATTATTCTCCGTGCGCAAGATGTAGATGGAGTCGGCCTTGCCGAACTGATTGACGCCGCCCGAGGCAGCCAATAGCTGCAATACGGTTTGACCCCCCTCCAAAGGGAATGCTCCTTGTCTGCCTACATTTCCAACCAGATATACTTTTCGACTGTGAATTCCCTGGACGATCACGGTAACTTGAGGCTCGCTCACGAATGGCTTCAGTTTCTCGATCAAGAGCTGCTGTAATTCGATCGGCTTCAGCCCTACAACATGAAGATCGTTGATCAGCGGCATCGTGATCATCCCGTCCGGTCGCACCACTACAGTCATGGACAGTTCTGGCTCGCGCCAGACGGAGATCAATAGCTGGTCATCCAGACCGATATGGTAAGCATTGGGATCGACGGCTGCATCGGTGACTTTAGAATCTGGTCTTGGTGAAGTAGGGGCGTCGGCGTCGGTCTTGGCCTTCGGCTTCTCTGCCGGTTTTGTCCCGCCATCTGTCGGAGGTGGGTTTTGAGCAAGCGTCCCCTTCGTGGAGTCTGCAAGCAGCACACCCAGGAAAGCTGCCAGGAGAAGCACAGCTCTCAGGCCAAGTTCGGAACCGTGACGAGAGGTCCAATTCCTGAGGGTCAAGCTAATCTCCTTTACTTATCTGATTTACGCGGGCCCATAGTGAATGCCTCGAACAAGCTTGAATCGGATCGTCCAGTTTGAAAAAGAGCCTAACGTTATGAAATTCATGGGTTTAAATATGCTCGCCTTTTAACGATGCCTAGTTTGTTCATGAGAATATCACACTCGAGAAAGTCCATTCCTATGGTAAATCCTAGCTCCCCTGCCTAGGACGTGTGCCCAGGGAACCCTTACGATGAACTGGGCGCATGCCCTCCAGCATTTGTGCAACCTGGAAGATCCACAGGACAACACTGTACCCAGCCACCCATAGTGCCATCAAAAAAATGTCGCCAGGTGTCCGCTTTTGCCCTACTCTTTGCTTGCCCTGCTCTTCGACGTTGGTACCCACCTCTATTCTCGGCTCGTTCATTTGGCCCCGCGGCCATAGATCATCACCTTGGCAGTCTCGAATAGAATCGCCAAGTCCAGGACGAGCGACATGTGTTTGATATAGAAAAAGTCATACTCCAGCTTAGTTTTGGACTCCTCGACACTCGCTCCATACTGATATTTGACCTGTGCCCAGCCTGTGATCCCTGGCCGCACGGCGCAACGCAACGCAAAGTAGGGGATATTCTGCTCGAGCAGTTCGCAAAAATGGGGCCGCTCCGGACGTGGTCCTACCAAGCTCATATCACCTTGGAGAACATTGAAGATCTGAGGAAGCTCATCTAGCCGAAACTTACGAATGAAACGTCCCACACGAGTAATTCGATTGTCGTCAAGAGCCGCCCAAACAGGACCACCTTCTTCGGCGTCTTGACGCATCGAACGGAATTTCATGATTTTGAACGGGCGGCCCCTTAAACCCGTGCGCTCTTGCCGGAAGAGTATGGGGCTGCCGGTCTCAAGCCAGATGGCAACCGCAACGAGAATTGTGATGGGCAGCGTAAGAACCAAGGCGATAAGACCAACAATAATGTCGAATGTTCTCTTCACCGCATACAGGAATGGAGATTTTCGAAAACCGTCGGACAAAATAAGCCAGCTAGGGGATAGATGTTCAAGATGAATTCGCCCCGTTACTCTCTCGATGAAACTGTGGGCATCCTCCACACTCACCCCCGCAAACTTTAGGTGCAGGAGTTGTGACACCGGCATGTTTCCTCGCCGCTCCTTGAGGGAGATGATGATCCTGTCGATCTGCCGGCCGAGCGCAATCGTCTCCACTTCTTGAGCACCCCCGATAATTCCGGGATTGACCAGCGGCTGGCCAATGTTTTCTCCCTTCTCATCCAAAAACCCTTCGACTTTGAGGTTAAGTTCGGGTCGCGCGATGATCTCTCGGACTGCGGAAATTCCTGTCGATCCAGTGCCGACGACAAGGACGCGCTTGGGTCCGTAGAGCAGAAAGTCTGTTCTACCCAGGATGATTCTCGACAGCAGCATCAATGCAAAGATTGTGGGCCCTGACATCGCGGCAATTCCGCGCCCCAGGCTGACGTCTTCATCCAGGTAGTAGATAATTGCCAGGACCAAGCAGGCGCTTCCGAGCGCCTGCAACAATCCCATGAATACCTCGATCCGACGGCTGAACTCCGGGCGGTCGTAAAGATCGCTGTAATAGAGCGCGACTCCGAATACCAGAACCACCAAGGCGAAGCGGGCAACTATATGAGGCCCGCTCAGATAGTGGAGAATCGATTGGTGATCACGCAACCGCAAAACAATGGCAACCAAGAGTCCAAACGCCACGGATATGGCATCAAGAAACAACAGGAGCAGCGTGCTCGGTGGAATTCTCTGTGCACCAATCCTAATCATTCCTGGCGTCTCTTTTTCTTGCTGGCTTGTGGGATTCTCTTGCTAGTCAAAGTTATACAAGCGTTAGGGCAACTTCCGCGGCCACTCCACTCTACTGCTTCGTGCAGCGCGCCATCATCACCGGCTAACCAACGAAGAATCCAAACTTCCATGTCGTGCCCTACGCTCACCGTGACTAGATTTTGGCTTCCGACTTATACAGCAATAAGGGAACACTCCCTATGGGCACGTTTACCTCCGCAAGGAAGGAATCCGTACCCACCAGCACGATGGATAGTATCTTACAGAAAATACATGATTTAGCACTGAGTACCTCCGACCTAGGGCCTCCTTAATGGGGCCCACTTGTCAGATCGAGGGAAATGAATTACCCACAGCAGCAACTGTTTTCTCGCCCAAGACACCTCAAGCCTCTGCCTGCCGTTTTGAACACCGAGAATAAATGGCACGATCTATCCCCTATTTCGAATCCTCTAATGCACTGATTATTATAAACTTACGGCATCTGCCTCTTCACACGACAGCGAAGCCGTATCCCGCACACATTGAAGGCACCGTTCACGCCTCACCGCGCCCTAGCCCCTGTGTATGGCGCCTCGCGTGCCTGGCTTGAGCACGATGGGCGCGTTTGAATAGGAGTACAATGCGTGTTGCGGAAGCCGATCGTCTGGCACGCCAATCGCACCCAACAAGGCGGTGCTTTCGTTTAATATGCCTCATATCGTTCGACCCGTGGACTTGGCCGTGGACTACCAGCTTTTCTCCGACCTGCTCTGTCGCAATCTGGGTCCCGATGCGGCTGAGGCTAAGAGGTTTGATTGGCTCTATCGCGAAAATCCATCTGGACTTGCCCACGCGTGGATCGCCATTGAAGCGGGAACCGGAAGAGGCATGGGTGCGGCTGCCGCTTTCCCGCGTAAATTCTGTGTGGAACAATCGATTCGCCCTGGGTACGTCCTCGGAGACTTTTGCATTGACCGTCAATACCGAAGTTTAGGTCTTGCACTGCAGTTACAGCGAGCCTGCCTCGAACAGATCGGCTCTCCTTCTTCCCTTCCAAGTTATGACTTCCCGAGCGGTAAAATGCTGGCGATCTACCAGCGCATGCATATTGCTCCCGCCCGTTCTATGGTGCGCTGGTCGAAGCCCTTAAGGGCAGAGCGCAAGCTCGGGGAGCTGATCAAATCCCCGGTATTGGCCAGAATTCTTGCGGCGCCCGTCAACAAACTGTTGGAATGGAAAGATAACGCGGCGACGTCAAACGGTGACTGGACGATCGCGCAGCATCGAGGAGACTGTGAAGAGGAGTTTACACAGCTTGCCCACCTTGTTGGCTCACGTTATGGTCCCTGCGTCGAGCGTTCGGGGGAGTATTTGAATTGGCGTTATCTGAGGCATCCCCAGGTTGATCACGAGATCCTGACCGCGCGCCAGGGCGAGGAACTGAAGGGCTACGTTGTTTTTTCGCACACGAAGACGGATGGCAAGATTGTGGATTTGTTCGGATTCAGTAACACTGCAATGTGGACTGCGCTGGTGACCCACGTGGTTGCGCTGCTTCGGGAACGTGCAATCATCACGGTGAGCATTCCTTCGCTTGCTACAAGTCCTTGGGCGAAGCTTCTCGATGAATGGGGTTTTCGTCCGCGTGAAGCCGCCCCGGTCATAGTTTATGTTCCTGGTGGCGTGGAGGCGTTTGCTGAAAATCTATCCAGTTGGTTTCTAATGGACGGCGATCGAGAAAGCTGATTGGGCGAGAAGGAAAATGGCTGGAAATCACTTGAACACGCAGATTCGAAATTTCATCCTGGAAAAATTCCCGCTGGCGCGTAAGCAGCAGCTCAAGGATTCTGACGCCCTGCTGGAGAGCGGAATCCTCGATTCTCTCGGCGTGCTGGATCTTGTGAGTTTTGTCGAGCAGGAATTCTCGGTGGTCGTAGCAGACGACGAACTCGTTCCAGAAAATTTCCAAACGATCGATCGAATAGCAGTTTTTATCCAACGCAAGTCCAGCAATTGACGGCTCACATGACAATATCCGTGCGGCCCGTTCATCAAGAGCTCGAGAACCAGCAGTTCCTGACCATTTTGCAGACCAACTTACCCGCTCTGCCCCATGAGCGCCGCTTCCAATGGCTCTATCGCGATAATCCCGATGGTCCAGCATGGTCCTGGTTTGCTGTTCAGGGTACGCCCGACACCTTCATCGGTGTGACCTCGGTGTTTCCTCGCTCGATGTGGATCGGTGATGAGGTGCAGATGTGCGGCCAAGTAGGCGATTTTGCTGTCGCCGCCAGCCATCGGAGCCTGGGACCAGCCTTGCTCTTACAACGAGCCACATTTGGGCCAGTAGATCAGGGGAAATTGGCCTTCTGTTACGACTGTCCACCGCACCTGGCAGGCATGTCCACCTTTCGCCGGCTCGGCCTTCGGCCTAATTGTACTGTCCATCGGTACACCTTGCTTCTTCGCGTGGACTATCGAGTCAGGAACTGGCTCGGGGCCGCTTCGGTTGTGCCGGCCGCCGCCGGCAACCTTCTCCTGCGCTTGCACCGGCTCTCCGCTTTGAAATCGGGAACGAAGGGACTGGAAGTTTTCGATCACAAAGCTGCGTTTGGCGAGGAGTTTTCACAGCTCGATGCGGCGGTAAAGAGAGCGAATGTGATTCGGGGGCGCCGCACCGCTGCCCATCTGAACTGGCGCTATCGCGAAGATCCGCTGCAGCAATATGAAGTCTTGACCGCACGGCGCAAAGGCGAGTTGATCGCATTCGCCATACTCCGCTCAACTACCGAGGTCGTCACAATTGTGGACCTTTTCGGAAAGGAACTTCACGAAGCTGCTTTTTCTTTAGTCGCAGCGATTGTGGAGCGTTTTGAGAAATCGCACCAAACCGTGGATGCATACTTGTCTGAGGGCAACGAATTGGTCGCCCATTTCCTGAAGATGAGTTTCCGGCTGCGGTCCGAGGCTGCGCAAGTTGTCGCGTATGCAAAAGCTCAAACCGAAATGTCAGGATTCCTTGAAGGAAACCCGATCTGGGCCTTTAGCCAAACCGAGGTCGGAGCCTGATGATCTGGAGCCGATGGTCGGAGGATTAGCGTGAGAGTTTCGAGATTGATAACCGGAGGAGGCAATTAGGGATGGATTTTCTGATTCACCACATGCTGCGCACGAGCGCACACCATCTGGCGGACAAGGAAGCGCTGGTCCATGGCGATCAGCGCCTTAGCTATCGCGAAGTGGCACGGCGTACGGCCGGGCTCACGAAAGGATTGAGGCGCGCTGGATTGGTTCGCGGCGACCGTGTAGGGATCTATCTGGACCCCTCGGTTGCCCAAGTCCTTTCCATCTTCGGCATTTCCGAGGCTGAAGGTGTCTATGTCCCCATTAACGCCACGCTTTTTCCTGAGCAAGTAAGCCACATTGCCAAAGATTGCGGGATGAAAGGTCTCATTACCACCGCCGCCAAACTCTCAACCCTGATCGCGCTTCTTCCTCAGATTCGCTCTCTCGAGTATGTCGTACTGACCGGAGGGGGAGATGTTCCGAAGATCACTTTGCCCGTGCATCGCCTGGAAGAGCTGTGCGAATTGTCTGGTCCTCCGGAATGGCGCGAGCAAGCCATCAGCAAAGACCTCGCCGCAATCCTCTATACCTCAGGGTCGACGGGAAAGCCTAAAGGCGTAATGCTCAGTCATGCCAACGTCATGGCGGGAAGCTCCATCGTTTCGACTTATCTGGGGATTACCAGCACGGAGCGCATTCTTGCTGTCCTCCCGTTCAGTTTCGATGCTGGAATGAACCAGTTGATGACCGCCTTTCAACAAGGCGGCACGATTGTGTTGATCAACTTCACTTTTGCCCGTGAAGTTGTTCAAATGCTTTTGAAGGAGCGTATCACCGGGCTCGCCGGAGTACCAACTCTTTGGAGTCTGCTCGCGCAACCCAACTCCACTCTGCAGAAACAACCCATGACTGACCTGCGGTACATCACCAACACGGGTGGAGCGATGCCACAGGCTGTCCTGAAAGTTCTGCGTCAGGCGCTTCCCACAACCAAGGTCTTCTTGATGTACGGACTGACGGAGGCGTTTCGCTCGACATACCTTCCCCCGGAGGAACTCGACCGTCGGCCCACCTCAATGGGTAAAGCAATTCCGGATACGGAGATCCTTGTGCTGAACGAACACGGTAAAGTCTGCGCACCGGGAGAAGTCGGTGAACTGGTTCATCGTGGTCCCACCGTCTCCCTCGGATATTGGAATCGCCCGGAGGACACGGCGAGAGCGCTTCGTCCGAATCCGATCTTGCCGCCAGAAATGGGTGATTGCGAGAAAGTTTGCTATTCGGGTGACCTGGTGAAGACGGACGACGAAGGCTTCCTGTATTTCCTTGGTCGGCGTGACACGATGATCAAGTCCTCCGGCTTCCGGATCAGCCCCACAGAAGTCGAAGAGGTCCTTTTTCAAACGGGAAAACTTCAAGCTGCCGCTGTCATTGGCATTCCCGACGAAGTGCTAGGCCAGGTGATTAAGGCCTTCGTGGTCGCGAAGGACGGCGTGCCGCTGGACGCGGATGCACTCCTGGGGATCTGTGGCGAAAAAATGCCCAGATACATGGTGCCGAAATTTATTGAAGTGCTCAGCGAGATGCCAAAAACTTCCAGCGGGAAAGTGGATTATCCCGCGCTGCGCCGTCGCGAAGGAATGTAAAGATGGACCACGTCGTTTCATTGATTAAGGAGTATTTCCCCTCATCAGCAGGGGAATTATCCATCGGCGGGGTCGCCGTGTCCGAACTGGCTCGTCAGTACGGAACGCCGATGTTCGTTTATGACCGCGGCATAATAGACGAGAAGTGGAATCTACTGCGCGATGCCCTGCCGCCCCCGTTTTCCATCTGCTATTCGGTGAAGGCAAATCCTAACCAGACCATCCTGAAACACTTTCTCTCGAAAGGTGCAGGTCTCGAAGTCGCCTCTGCTGGCGAATTCTGTCAGGCGCTACACGCCGGCTGTCCCCCAGATAAAATTATTTTTGCCGGGCCAGGAAAGACTGAATCCGAACTCGAACTTGTCCTCGGAAAAGGGATTGGAGAGATTCATCTCGAGTCTGTGCGAGAAGCAGAGCGCGTCTCTGCCATTGCGCAAAAACTGGGTCTGCACGCCCGTGTCGCGGTGCGCGTAAATCCGAGCGGCGAAGCTGAGGGAGGAGCCATGCGCATGGGCGGGCGCCCAGCAGCCTTCGGCATCGACGAAGAAACTCTGGATGAGGTGCTCGATCGAGTCATATCTCTCAAGAACCTGGAGTTTCGCGGTATCCACCTTTTTACCGGCACACAGATTTTGGATTTTCAGATTCTCGTCAGCCAATATCGCAAAGGACTCGAAGTTGCTCTTCGCGTGGCCACCCGCTTGAAAAGATCGCTCCATACCCTGGACTTCGGCGGCGGCCTTGGTACTCCTTATTTTCCGCACGAGCAGCAACTGGACACACAAAAGCTCAAGACAGAGCTCAGCCTGCTGTTCGAGTCTGTGCACAGCGAGCCTCTGTTTTCCGGCACTCACTTCATGGTTGAGCCCGGCCGTTACCTCGTGGGGGAAGCAGGGGTATATGTGACTCGCGTCATTGACCTCAAGGTCAGTCGCGGCAAGAAATTCCTAATTCTCGACGGCGGCATGCATCATCACTTGGCCGCTTCCGGCAACTTGGGTCAAACCATTAAGCGCAATTATCCTGTCGCTGTGCTCAACAAACTCGACGAACCCGCCGAAGAGACTTTTGAAGTGTCTGGGCCCCTGTGCACTCCTCTCGATGTTCTCGCCCGCGGTGCAATCTTGCCTCGGATAGAAATTGGAGACCTGGTCGGCGTTTTCCAGTCTGGCGCTTACGGACGCTCAGCTAGTCCTCTCGGTTTCCTCAGCCATCCCGCTCCTCCTGAGATTTGGGTCGACAATGGGAGCCATCGCTTGATCCGGCGCCGCGGTGAGTTTGCGGATTATTTGCGTGATCAGCCCTCTGGCTCTGAGTCACCCGCCTAACCACGAAAGTGAAAAAAGCCCTCATTGTTGCCTATCATTTCCCGCCCCAAGCCGAAAGCAGCGGCTATCTTCGTTCGTTGAAATTCTGCCGCTATCTTCCGGAGCATGGCTGGCAGCCGCACGTCCTGACTGTTCATCCTCGCGCGTACGAACGCACCAACCCTTCCCAGCTGAAGGAAATCCCAGCATCTGTCCGAGTGGATCGTGTCTTCGCGCTCGATACGCAGCGCCACTTATCCTTCCGAGGTCGCTATCTCAGGGCGATGACACTGCCGGACCGCTGGATAAGCTGGCTTCTTGGAGCCATTCCAACCGGCTATCGAGCAATTCGAAGAGATAATTGCGAGGTGATTCTGACCACGTTTCCGATCGCTTCCGCTGTCCTGATCGGATGGATTCTGCACCGCTTGACTGGAAAACCGTGGGTCGCCGATTTTCGCGACTCCATGACGGAGCCGGACTACCCCCGGGATAAATACACCTGGCGTGTCTATCGCTGGCTGGAGAAAAAAGCCGTGCGCGACGCCGCTCGCCTGGTATTTACCGCGAGCTCCGCGGTACGCATGTATCTCGAACGCTATCCAACTCTTTCTCCGAGCCGATGCTCCCTAATTATGAATGGCTACGATGAAGAAGATTTTCGAGATTTGATTCCAGCGCCTCGCATCCCGAACCACCCACTTCGGATTGTCCATATGGGCTTGCTATACCCAGTGGAACGCGACCCCAAGCCCTTTTTCCGAGCCGTTTCTCAATTGCAACGGGACGGAAAGCTCGGTGGAGCACGAGTTCGCATAGAGCTCCGAGCTTCTGGATACGAGTCTGCCTACGAACCGATGATCCGAGCCGAAGGCATAGAAAATATTGTGCATCTGCTTCCGCCTCTGCCGTATCGTGACGCCCTGCAGGATTCTGCGAGCGCCGATGGCCTTCTTCTCTTCCAGGCCGCCTGTTGCGACCACCAAATTCCCGCAAAGGTTTTCGAATATCTGCGGCTCGCCAAGCCTATCCTTGCGCTTACTTCTCGCGCAGGCGACACCGCCGCACTTCTAGAGGAAACCGGCGGAGCCACCATCGTGGACTCGGCCGATTGGCAAGCTATCTATCGCGCGCTGCCCGAATTCCTGAAAGCCGTGGAGACGCACACCCACGCCGAACCTGATCGCAGCATGGTCCTCCAATACAGTCGCAAAGAGCAGGCTCAAGCACTGGCGCAGTTGCTGGATGAAGTCTCTATAGCCGGCGGCACTTCTCGAGAAGCAAAATAGAATTTTAGTGATGATTTGCTCCTGTGGGCAACGCGCGCAACTTAATGGGATGAATAGCTAGCGCATTCGCTTTCATCGATTCCCGCAACGGTTCTGAGTTCGCCCCACAGGAGGGTGTGCGAGAGCGAGGGTGTCCAGAATCGACCATGGCAATATGCAGTTATGGACGGGCAAGAGACCCTCGATTACATAGCTGACCGGATTCGCCCCGAGTAATTCCTCCGGCTCGTAAAGTGCGAAATCGATCTTGGCGGCCATAACAGCCTTATTCCCGACAGCAGCAACGACAGAAGCAGGCATATTCTTTGCTCAAATTAAGGGTAAAGTTGTTGGTTGCGGAACTGGGTCTTGGCCTGTCTAATAGCGCGAAGGGTGAAGAGCACGGCCAACGCCGGGGCCTCCGCACCGGTAACAAGTTCTCTTTCGTACTCGCCAATGTCGCCCGCAGCCTGAAAAAAGAATTTCAATTTTCCCCCGCCACTCTCCTCGAGGCCGAAAAACTGTAAACGGCCAGCCGCTGCCAAGTACACGGCCAGGTCTAGATTTTTGGTCTCACACATGCTGTTACTCCTTTCAAAAGCAGGTGCAATCGCAGCAGGGCGGCATCAAGTGGCAAAGGCGCTGGAATCCGATGTTATATGCGGCTTCCGACCGACGGGCAGGATTCCAAGCGTGCCAACCTACGAGGCCATCGAAGCGATTTTCAAAACCCCGATACCACGTCCGATCTGCGCAGAAGTGTGGGGAGTCTGGCCTGAGGTTCTTTCTTTGCGCCCTCGGCTTCCGAAGACCAATCGTTCGAAACGATTCCCGCGCATAAAGTCCTGCGTACGTCTGCATTCCGCCATCTCTGGAAAGACCGCAGGCAGTGGTGGCACATGTTGAAAAAACTCGCTTCCCCTGTAAGGAGGTCCACCTCGCGAGTCGAGACGCCGGAGGGCGTGTGGGTCGATTGGCGCTGTGCTGGACGGGAAGACATCTCACGGGTTCGGAATATGAGCTTCGGTGGTCTGTTTGTCGAGACCCCAACGTCAAGGGCCTTAGATTCCACAGCCCTGCTGGAATTTCTTGTTCAGGAGGGACAGATCAGGGCCGACGCTGTCGTAAGGCGTGTAGAGCCCGGTCGTGGACTGGCGCTGAAGTTCACGGCTGTGAGTGATGAAGACGGCCCGCGTCTTGCCACATTAATGAAGAGGCTCCGCCAAAGCGCTTGGATTACCAGCTGAGTCTCGTCCCGGTTCCCAATGGGCAGTTGTCCCTAGGTACTATTGCTCCAAATAGCCGCAAAGGTAGAATTTCCGATATGGGACCGCCCGGCCCGATAGAGAAGCATTGGCAGACATGCCCTTTCGTGCCGGCGGCAACTTCGCGTCCCCATGAAGATGTTTGTGAGTCTTCATAGCTCGGATAACCCAACGTTCGGAGTCGCACCGACAATCGACATCACTTGCCACGGCGCCCGAGTTGTGACCCAGAGAAATTGGCGGCCGAATCAACAGCTTTCGGTTCGATCAATGCGCGGCGATCTTTGCTCGCGTGCCCGCGTCGTTCATTGTCAACCTTGTAAGGATAATTCGTTTGCGATCGGAATCGAGTTGTATTATCCAACGAGCGACTGGAAATGACACACGTGATTTGCTTTTGCCAATACAAAGCACTTGGATGTCGCGTTACTGGACCCACTACTTAACTTTAGCCGCTCCGGTCGAGCGTGATACGCCCGAATCACGAAACTCGCGACTCGGGCCTGATGTTTCGGTTTAGATGGGGTCTTCAGGGCATTTGAGAGACTTCGGCAAGTTTCCAGATCGACGCGTACAAGAGATCTGCTGCCTCCCTCGTGCGATCAAGAAAAGACGGAAATGTGCTTTGGTCCGCCCCGTTGCCGCTCGGTCGAGCTGCGAGAGCATCCCGCTGCGAAATTCGAGCACCTTGGATCCTTGCCACGCCTTCCGAGGGACGCGTCCGGGGATTTCTTTGGGACAGATTTAGTACGGCATACTTTCTTCACAAATTGACTGCCCCCTATCCACGCGCCGAGTTATAATGCGCTCCTCGAACCATCAGGCTGCAACTCTCAGTTGATCCCGAGCTGGGGCAGACCGTTTCAGTCGCTTGGACATATAATGCATAGACCGGAGTGCGCCGTGAAAAGGTGCTGATCCACAGGAGAGAAATCCCGCCTAGGAGCTGGTTCGTTCCACGCGGGAGCAATCGAAGCAGCAGCGGGGCAACGAAGCTGCTGCTGCCTTCGATGTAGAAACGCATTGGCAACTCGCTGCCGTTCCAAAATCATACTAAAGAACCCGTTATGGGCTGACCAGATGCTCAAGGAAGGGGTTTCCAGCGGCACCGCACAACCCAAGTTCATTGGCCGAGGGCGTCTTGCCTAGGTGGAGTTGGGCGAATGGAGGGTATCGTGGGCACCCCGCGCCTGCAGAGATTCTTCTCGCGCAGAGTTACACCGCTTACTCTTCCTGTGGGACAAGCCACTAGCGATCCGCGTGGAAGCGGCTTTTTAGTCAGCAGAATACGCTGACTTCGCAGTGGTGCGAGCAGGCACGCCTTGGCCGACAGGTGCGGGCTGTACCGCCCGCAGAAACAGACCCGAATCGCGAATCTTATAGATGAGTGTCCGATAGCTAATCTTCAATGCTTTGGCTGTCTTACGACGGTTCCATTGATTGTCCCGCAGAGCCTCGAGAATGACTTTGCGCTCCATCTCACGTATCGCCTCCTTGGCGATGCGTTTTAGAGGAATGGATTCGTGTTCCTGTGAGAGATCGGTCGCGCTCGTCTGACGTCCATGCGTGTTCAGGATGATAGCCGCCTCCGGCCCGATCAATACGTAACGTGCAATCGCATTCGACAGTTCGCGCATATTCCCCGGCCAATTCAGATTCTGCAAGAAATTGAGTATCTCGCTATTAAGCGGGTCAGATTTTTTCACAAATTGTTTCTCGTACGAGGTACGCAAGTATTCTGCGAGCAGCGGAATATCTTCTCTCCGCTCACGGAGCCGCGGCAATCTCAGTTGGAAGACACTAATTCGATAAAATAAGTCAGCGCGGAATCTGCCCGCCTTGATTTCCCGATCCAACTCCCGATTTGTGGAACAGATAAAGCGCGTATTTATAGTTCTTTCCGTTTCGTCGCCAAGGCGTGAAAAACAGCCGTCCTGCAGAAAGTGCAGCAGTTTACTTTGTGAACTTAGACCGAGGTTAACGATTTCATCTAGGAACAACGTGCCACGGTGAGCAAGCTCGACGCGCCCTGGTTTCGAACTATGAGCTCCCGTAAACGCGCCTTTTTCGTACCCGAATAGTTCACTTTCGAACAAACTTTCCGGAATGGCGGCACAGTTTACTTTTACAAACTGTCCAGAGCGGTAGATAGAATGTGAATGAATCCACCGAGCCACCGTCTCCTTACCTGTTCCTGCCTCTCCACACAACAGAACGGGGACGTCGGTTTGGCAAATCTTGTCGGCCCGCCTACGCACGAGCGCCAATGCCGGAGAGAGGCCAAACAGGACATCGTCTGGCGGCAAATCATCAATCGCGTCAACATTCTTGTGGTTGTCTACTTTTTCGAAAGCCATGACTCGGTAATGGTCTTGACATAGAGGGAGATGCACCCGGCAGGCCATTACAAGCTCATGGATGAAGATCCGATCGAAGGCGAGGATCAAACGTAAGCTGTTTGTTTACAGATAGAAGCGTGAAGATGCTCGCGCCGTCTCGCGGGTACCAGGACCGCGCTGGCTTGTTCTTGACTTGCCTCTTAGAGGAAAATTGTCTCCGAACTTTGCCAATATTTTCCTCCAGCACGCGCCTAGACTAGACCCACTAATCCACAGATAATGGCGACACTATTGATAACCCATGTACTGCGAACGTAGGAAGAATACTGGAAAAGCAGGGAGAAACAAGAACGGCAAACGCTCTACGCAAAGGCCAACGACTGAGCAGAACCCTAGGGGTGAATCTATGCTTTCGCGCCTTCACCGCGAATGATGTCGTACCTTTCGATGACTGCGGCGACCCCCATGCGCGAACGGCTGTCTTCAATCCGAGGCTCGACTCGGAGCACCTTGCCACGAGCGCGCACAAACACTTCACTGCCGTGGGTAATTTCCGCGGGAAGCGTCAAGGTGATGTCGATTTCGGAACCCGCTTCGAATTCTTGATTCAAAATGAAGTACAGACCGCGCGTGGAAATGTCTCTGGTCTTTCCCTCTTGCCTGTCTGCCACAGATTCATTGGGCACGCGAACGATAACGGGAAGCGATAAGTCATATCGTCGAGCAGTGCGTCGTTCCGTCATTGCCCCCATCCTCCAGCACTCCCCGCGGACAACTTCCCTTGCCCGCGTCCCCTTCTTAGAGTTGTACTTCCCCGCAATCCGTTACTTTTTCTGTTCGCTCGGCCAAACAGTGCAATCTCGTCAGCGCACAATACCGCTGAATTCGAACGCGCACGAGCGGCTCAAACTCCAAACCCGGTTCGACGCTCACCTGACCAGTGGAGAGAATTGACCCTGGCTATTAACACCCATGCAGTATCGGCCGGCGCCCAGTCGCAGCCCCCGTTCGCTCCTACGCGGCGCCTCTTCACTCGCCATTTGTCGCAGCACAAAATAACTCAACTCCGGCGACAGTGGTATCCTTTTTTTTCAAGAGAAGCCGGCTATTCGGCTACTGGTACCACGTCAGCCCGCCTCGCCCGCGGCGTGTCCAGGTTAAACTGCCTCATCTTGTAGAGCAGCGCCTTGTAACTGATCCCCAGCATTTTTGCCGCATCTTTTCTGCACCACCGGGTTTTTTCCAGGGCGTCGGCAATGGCTTCCATCTCCGCCTCGTCCTTCAAACCGCGCACCAGCGCCTTCAATCCCTGTGCCCTTGGCGGGGGGGCTTCTTCACGCGGAGAAGTCCGCTGGCGCGTCGAGGACATCTCCACCAGTTCGCGCAGACTGCCTTCGTCATCTTCCAGAATCACGTACCGCTTCACGAAGTTCTCGAGTTCTCGCAAGTTTCCCGGCCACGGATAATTCACCGCGGCATCCAACAGATATTTCGATGGTCCCGGCGGTGTCTTCCCGAACTTCTCGCTGTACTTCTCCAGGAAATGCCGGAAAAGTAGCGGGATCTCCGCCGTTCGCTCTCGCAGCGGCGGCACGTTGATGGACAGCACGTTCAACCGGTAGTAAAGATCTTCGCGAAACTTTCCCGTCTTCATCGCTTCCTGCACGTCCACATTGGTCGCGGCAAGCACGCGAACGTCTGTCTCCACCAGGTGCCGCCCTCCGAGTCGCGAATACTGGTGATCCTGGAGCACGTGCAGCAGCTTCGCTTGCAGGTGCGTGCTCATTTCCGCAATTTCATCCAGGAAAATCGTGCCCTTGTTGGCCAGTTCAAACTTGCCCGGCTTGCTGCGCACCGCGCCCGTAAACGCCCCCTGCTCGAAACCGAATAGTTCCGACTCCAGTAGCTCGCCCGGCAACGCCGCACAGTTCACTTTGATGAACTGCTGGTTCCGGCGCTTCGATCGCAAGTGAATCATTCGCGCCACAACTTCTTTTCCCACCCCGCTCTCACCGCAAATAAAAACCGGAACGTCCACCGGCGCGATCTGCAGGATTTGCTGCCGGATTCGCACCATCTGCGGGCTCGCCGCCAGAAAGCTCAAATCCTCGGTGATCTGGTCGCAGTAGTCGCGCAGCGCCTGATTCTCCGTCGTCAGCTCTTTTTTCTGCCGCGACTTCAGCATCGCGGCGTCCAATTCCGTTTTCTCGAACGGCTTCGTCAAATAATCGTGCGCCCCCAGGCGGATCGCCTCCACCACCGTGCCCACCTCGTTCGAGCAGGAAAGCATGATCACGTTCATGCTGCGGTCGATCTGCATCATTTCTTTCAGCGTCTCTATGCCGTTCTTCTCCGGCATCAGCACATCCAGGATGATGAAGTCAGGGCGTTCGCCCTTGTTCACCTTCTCCAGCGCCTCTTTGCCCGAACTCACCGTCTCAACGTCGAATCCGTCCACTTCCAGAAGCGTCTGCAGATATTTTCGAATGCTCGGCTCGTCGTCGACGACGAGAATTTTTTCTTTCACGGCCATATAGTCTTTCCTTTCCCCAAAGAAAATCCGTCGGTCCTAGCCCTGGTCCATCGGCAATAAAAATGTGAACCTGCTTCCGCTCTGCGCCTCGCTCTCCACCCATATTTTCCCGCGGTGCGCCTGGATCAGCCGCTTCGCAATCGCTAGTCCCAGCCCCATCCCCGAAGTGTTGCGATCCACGCGTACAAAATCTTCAAAAATCTCTTGATGGTGCTCCGCCGCGATTCCCGGCCCAGTATCCGCTACGCATACTTCCACGCTGTTGGGGCGCGGCAAACGGAATCTCCTCCGCTCTTCCACCGGAGCCAGCGCTGCTACACGCCGCTCCCAGAAATGCGGCCCCGCGCGAAGCGTCACGCTGCCACCTGTCGGCGTATGCTTCAGCGAATTGTCCAGTAGATTCGCCGCCGCCTGCTGCACCTTCTGATAGTCGAATCGGAATGTCGGTATGGACGCATCTATGTTTACGTCCAGCTTCACCCCTTTTCGTTGAAACGCTTCCGTCCATCGCTTCGAAAGCTCATCCAGGCAATCCCGCAAATCATTTTCTCGAAGTTGCAAAACCAGCTTGCCGCTCTCCAGCGCCGAATAGTTCAGGAACATGGACACCAGCCGCACCAGACGTTCGCAGCTGTCCTTCGATTCCTCCAGAATATCCTGCTGCTTGTCCGTCAATCGTCCCAGCGATCCCGCCAGGAGCAGATCGTAATACCCTTTGATCACCGCCAGCGGCGTCTTCAGCTCGTGCGCCGCCGACGCAAGGAAAACGGTTTTCTGCCGGTTCACTTCTTGCAATTTCAGGTACGCCGCCAGCAGATTCCGGTAGGTAATCTCGCGTTCCTGCAACAGCTCTTGCACCGTTAGCTGTGTGGCGGGATCGGACGCCTGCGCGTCCGATTTGTTTTCCAGCTCCATCACCACCCAATCCGGCTCCGGCATCCACTGGATTTTCGCCGTGGATCTTTTTCCTTCGCGCTCCACCAGCATCTCTACCTCGTGCGCCCCACTTTCGATCTGCGCGAAAATCTGTTTCGCATCCACTTGCAGGATATCGTTGAACAGATTGGACCCTTTTATTTCTCCGTAACCATACCTTTCCAGTGACTGCCTCGCCCGCGCATTCACCAGCAGCAAATTCCCGTTCCGTTCCGCAACGATCAGCGGCTTTTCTACTTTATCCAGCAGGCTGCTTACGAACTCGATCGGAAGCGCGGCACGATTACGCTCTTCTGACATAGGGGGCAACACCGTCCGTCCAGCCATCGATTCATCCTAGCTATCAATCTGGAGTGGTAAAAGTTTTCCCTAACCGGCTGTTCATACTTGCAAAGGGGTTCCCAACTGTCAATGGCAAATCCGTTCCATTTGCACATTTCAGGAAAGTAAGTGGATATCCACACCAACGCACTTGTTACGGAAATTTGTTACCTCAGTAAGTTCTCTCCATCTGTCTCAAAAGAATGACTTTACTGCCTAACCTTCAGACTCTCTCTGGCATCCAAGGTGCATAGATCCGTACTAGTTCCTTAGTACCAAGTGAGATCTCGTGGAGATTAACATTCTGAAGGAAAGGCAGCGCACCGGACCGCCCTCTACACGGCGTTCGCCCCGAATTCGCTTGCAGGTTCCCGTCTTCGTGCGCGGCACCGATGTCTCCGGCGCAGAATTCGTCGAACTCACCAAAACCCTCAATATCAGCGCCACGGGCGCATGCATTACGTCGGCCCACATCATTCGCCCCGATCAGACTGTCTATTTGACTATTCCCGCACCCTCACCTGCCTCCTCAAGCCTGGTTCCCAGTGAGACACCTCCCATCGCCGCCAAAGTCCTTCGCCAGGATTCTGCCGGCGAGATGCGCCTCTTTGGTTTGGAATTTCTTCGCCCACTTGACTAGATTTAGTCCACTACTCGGCCATCTTTTTGGGTCGGGGTAATTATGTAACATACCCTAGATTTCAGCTGCTTTACCCCATCGACTTTTCCTTACCCTATATCCCGCTTTTGTAATAGGATACCCTCGAATTTTGGGAGGTCAAAACCCAGGTTTAGTTTGCCAGGGTCCAGTACGAATGGACTCTTGTGTGCTCCATAAATATAGCGAAAGCTTACATTGCTTTCCCCAAACCCCGCGGGGATAGGCAGAGGTCAGGTCTATACCGGATATGCCCAGCCCCGGCGCCCCTGCGCCCCCGCGCTTGTCGATTGAGGATTCCTATCTCGAGCTGCTTGCCGATACGCTCGATACCCTTGATCTGCCTGCGCGCGGCCAGTTTCTCCAGCGATACTTCCGTGTGCTCGCGCATCTCGATCTGCGCGAGCCCCAGTGCCTCCAGATCTGGGACGACATGCTTTCCCGCCGCCGCGAACTGAGCGCACATGCGCAACGTCCCATCTCTCTCAAAACCGCTCTCATGGATGTTCTCGTCACTGGCGGTTTTCTCCGCGTTCCCATCATTCTCGAATATGAGGAACTCAAACGGCTCCAGCTCAACGCCGTGACCGATCCCCTCACGGATCTTTACAACCGCAGACTCTTCAATGAAACCTTCGAAAAGGAACTCAACCGCGCCCGCCGCTACGGCCAGCCTTTGGGTCTTGTCATTCTGGATCTGCACCGCTTCAAGGAAGTGAATGACAAGCACGGTCACCCGCGCGGCGATGAAGTTTTGCGCGCCGCCGCCTCCACCCTCAAGAAATCCTTGCGTACTTCTGATTCCGCATTTCGCATTGGCGGAGATGAGTTCGCACTGATTCTTCCTCAGACGGACGCCCCGCAGGCGCTCGCTCTCGGCCGCCGCGTCCAAGCCGTATTTGCGGAAGTATTGGAACCTCTGGAGCTCGGCGTCAGCGTCAGCATGGATCACGGCGTCGCTAATTTTCCTCAAGACGCCGATTCAACCGAACAGCTGATTCGCATCGCGGACGAACGTCTCTACCACGTGAAACACGCCAATCATCGCAAGACCGGCGGCGCATCGCGCCCCGAGCCACTCACCGCCGGCGAAGAACCCTCCGCCGCTCCCCCTGCTCCAGCTTCTCCCGCTCCGGCTCTTCAGGAACGAACTGTTCCACCGCCGCCAATTTCCATCGAAACAAAACGTCCGCCGGAAAAAACGGAAACCACCATCGAAGCCGCGGCCTCTGCGACTTCCGCCGCCATCTCCGCGGACCTCGCCGCTCCTGCCTCGCGCGTCTTCACCGTTCAACGCAAAGCCGAACGCGTCTCCATGATCGGTACCAACGCCTACGCCGTTCTGGGCGAACAGGGGGCTCGCCGCGCTCGCGTTCTCGATCTTGGCTTCGGCGGCGTAGCCATCGAGATGGATTCCTCCGAAGACCTTCCGGAGAACCTGCTCGCGGTTCTTCACGTCCCGATTCTTCCCCCGGTTCGCGTGAACCTCCGGCCCGTTTGGAAGCAGCAAACGAACCAGGGCAGCTTCCGCGTTGGCTGCGCTTTCGTTTCCTGAAAAATCTTCGCCACCCGCGAACATCAATGCCCCTCAGAATCCGTTAACTCTTTTTCTGTGAACTCTGTTGTCGCAAGTAGCGCGAAGTGAAGAGCAACGCCTGCTGCAGATGCGCCAGCCCCAGTCCCCACCGCAGCGCGGCTTGCTCGTTCGAATCTCCCACGGACTCCAGCTCCATCCGCACCGAAAAAACCGCCTTCCCTGATTCCTGTTCTGTCTCGGAACTCAAGCAGAGTCTCGCCTTCAGAATCTCCGGCGATCCCGCATTTTTCAGCAATTCGACCAACTTCTGAACCAGCTGAAAGTGCAATCCCCGGTTGCGCCCGGCTTCCTTGCCCCGCAAGGACAATACAAACCCTCCGGAGCAGGTCGCGCGTCCATCTCCCTCAATGGCTACCCGCCAATTTCCGATTGGTCGGCTGTCAAAAAATGAGTCGTCGCCTTGCAGCGCGCTCGTAAAGTTCTTCAGCGCCAGCTTCACCGCGGCGTCGTCGCCCGCTACCCCCGCGCCTCGTTCCGGAATGTTCTCTACGACGTCGACTCGCATCCAGCGAACCTACGCGATGCGCCTTCCTCCCACAACAAATATTTCACTCTGCGCCCATTTCCTTCCACTCCTGTTAAAATCCACCCGCGCACCGCGCCCTTTGCAAGGAGCCACCATGATCGAGCCGAAGGTCAGCCGCCCGCATTGGCCCGACGCCCTTCAGAAATCTTCGGACGACACCACCGGCCTCAAGCCCTGGTCTTGGGCCCTCGATCGTCTTGAAAAATCTCACAATTATTGGATCGCCACCTCGCGCCCCGACGGCCGCCCGCATCTCATGCTCGTCTGGGGTATCTGGTGGCAGGACGCCTTCTGGTTCAGCACCGGTCCTCGCACGCGCAAAGCAAAAAACATCGCCGCCGACCCTCACTGTGTGATCGGCACGGAAAAAGCCGACGAAGCCGTAATTCTGGAAGGGGTCACGGAAGAAATCAAAGATCGTTCTATCTGGAAGCAGGTCGCCCAAATCTACAATGCCAAATACGGCGGCGACGTCGAACCGCTTCTGATGGCTTCCGACGGCTGCATCTTTCGCCTTCAGCCACAAATCGCCTTTGGCCAGGATGAACACGCGGAAAATTTCGCCGAATCCGCCACTCGCTGGCACTTTCAGGAAAAATAGCCCAATACCCTTCGCTGTTCAGCACCGGCTTTCTAGTCCCTGTTCCCTGTTCTCTGCTCCCCAATCACACCCATTTGGCGAAACTTGACACTTCGCGTACAATCAAAGATTGCCTCGCGACCTAGCGACGCGGCTGTAGTTCCCCGACCTTGTCGGGGAGCCGTGCAGACCGGACGCGACAGAATGGAGCCTCATGAAACCCGGTATTCATCCCGACTATCACCCCGTCACGGTGCACTGCGCCTGCGGCCACAATTTCTCCACCCGTTCGACCATCAAGGGCGACAAGCTGAATGTCGAAATCTGCTCCAATTGCCATCCTTTCTTCACCGGCAAGCAGAAGCTCATTGACACCGCCGGCCGCGTCGAACGCTTCACGAAAAAGTATGCCGATGCCGCCGCAAAGGTCGAAGCCACAAAAACCAGCGCCGCCAAGAAGTAACTCGTCTTTCGCGTTTATAGGGGCGTCTGCCGTCGCAGACGCCCTTTTTTGTTTTATCTCCCTCAAGATTTCTCCGCGCTCTCTGTGTCCTCCCCATTCTCTGTGTTAGATTCTTCCTCGTGGCTACTCAATCCCGCATGTTTGATGGCGCGCGCCCCGGCGAACTCGTCGAAACCGCCCCGCCGCGCGTCACCCTTCGCAACTCCTTCGCGCACCCCTTCGACTCCGCCATTGCCGCCGCCCGCACCTGCTACGCCCCGCGCCTCATCGGCCCCGAGGAAATTACCGATAAGCAGCGCCTCAACATCGGCGCCGCCACTTTCTACAGCGGCCATCACACCGTCTTCCAGCACGCCCATTTCGAATTCGGCCTCGAAAACATCAGCCGCCAATTTGTCTGGTCCTTCCTCCACGCCCACCCGTTCTACAATTCCGAGCAACAGAGCCAGCGCTACGTCCGCCTCGACCGCCCGCAAGCCTATGTCCCGCCCGTCTCTCTCTTCTTCGACGAAAAATGCAAGGAAATCTATGAAGGCGCCATCACCCGTGCCTGGAATTATTATCGCGAACTCTCCGCTCTCCTGATCGCCGACACGCGCAGCATCTTGAACGACATCTGGCACATCGGCCCGATGTCCCACCCCAAGCGCCTCCAGAAAATCGAGCGCTCCGCCGAAAAACGCGCCATCGAAATCGCCCGCTACGTTTTGCCCGTGGCCGCCTTCACCACCATGGTGCACACCATCTCCGGCATCGTGCTCCACCGCCTCTGGCGCATGAGCGCGGCTTCCGACACTCCCAGCGAAGCTCGCGCCGTCATCGGCGAAATGGTTTCACAAGTCAAAGCCATGGACGCCCAGTTCTTCGACCGCTTCGGCACCGAGCCACTCGAAGAATTGCCCGAATGGAAAAACACCGTTGTCAATTCGAATGCCGGCGAACCCTTTGCCCGCGAATTCGACGCCAGGCTCAACGGCAAAACTTCAATCCTCGTCGACTATTCCCCCAACGCTGTCCGCGTCATGGCCGAATCCTACCGCGCCGTCGCCGGCCTCACCGAATCGCAATGCTCCAACGCCGAAGCCATCGACCGCCTCCTCAATCCCGCGCGCAATCTCTACCGCCTCGAAACTCTCAACGTCGGCGTCCATGCCCCCATGATGCGCGCTCTCCAGCACGCTAACTACACCTTCGCAAAAAAAATCAGCCACACTGCCGACAGTCAGGACCAGCGCCATCGCATGGTCCCCGGCTCGCGCCCGCTTCTCACTCTCGCCGACACGCGCGAGCCCGACTACATCACCCCCATGCTCCTCGCCGTCAACCCGCGCGCCAAAGAAGTCTATGACCGCGCCATGCACGACGCCTGGTCCGCAAAAAATCAGCTTCTCGATCGCGGCGTCCCTCCTGAAATCGCTCTCTATCTTCTCCCCAACGCCAAATCCATCCGCCTCTACGAATCCGGCTCCCTCCTCCATCTCATCCACAAATGGACCATGCGCACCTGCTTCAACGCCCAGGAAGAAATCTACCAAGCCTCCATGGACGAACTCGCTCAGCTCCGCGAAGTCCATCCCGAACTCACTCGCTACATCGGCCCGCCCTGCCACATCCGCGCCGGCATCACCACTCCCATCTGCACCGAAGGCTCCCACTTCTGCGGCATCAAAGTCTGGCTCGATTTCCCCAACGTCATTCGCCGCATCTGACGTCAACCAAATCAGTAAACCGCGACTTCATAATCTATTGGCCCGACTACCTGTGCTATCAGATATTAGTTTCCGATTTTTTGCTCCTCAGGCAAAGAACCCTGCAAGACTCTGGCAACTCGCCGTTCTAATTCCATATCCGGGTCCTTCTCTGAGGGTTATGCTTTCGCTTCTACTGACGTGGACATGACGCAGGCGGCGGTGATAGGCCTACAGGGAAAATTTCTAACGAAACCCGAATTTGGCGCGTCTCGAAGTCCTGAATTTAAGCGTGGCCTGGCGGCCGTAAAGAGAGATGAGCTTTATGGATACATTAATCCAATGGGAGTGTGGGTGATTCCACCGCAATTCGACATTGCCCTTGATTTTGTGGGCGACCTCGGGCTAGTCGCTCGTCGAGGCAACAGTGAATGGGGCTACGTCGATAGACAAGGCAAGCTTGTATGGAAGGGTTTTTGGACACCTATCTCTTTTTGACTACGCTAGTACAGAAGGACACGGTAGGGTTGATTGGATGATTCCTATGTTCCCGGACGCATTATTTGCTGCGCGGATTCCTCCGCCTAGTCCTCAGGGATGCCTTGTAGGCCCACTCTGAAACCCCACTGCCATCGTTGCACGTCCAAGGAGAAGGGGATAATTCTCGTGCCGTTTTTAGTTCGCTCTTGTCTGGCCCTTTTCATCTCTGCTCTTCTCGTTTCTCCTCTCTCCCTCGCTTTCGACACCCCATTGTCCGACCAGGCCGTCCGCGAAGCCTATTTCCTCGGCCAGCGCCGCGACGAAAGCACCGCCGAGTTCCTCGACAAGTACCGCCGCCATCTACCGCTCCCCGAATCCGGTCCCTGGATCTCCACGGTCGAGTTTTTCACTCCCTTTGCCGAAGCCGTCGAACTTTCACGCCAGCGCTCCTTCGGCTACAGCGCGCAGGATGCCGCCCAGGACTACCGCAAGAACGGCGACCGCCTCCGCGTCACCATCACCATCGAATTTACGGACTCTTGCGGTGAGGTGAGCCAGGTCAAATCCAGCCAGCGTTCCGGCTCCCCGAACGGGTTTTCCGTCCGCCCTTCGAACTTCTGGAAAGACTTCACCTATCGCCTATTCGACGGCGACGAAGTTGTCGAGCCACTCGAAATGCACGGCAACCCCACCTTCAGGACCGTCGACAACAGCACCGTCATGACCGGCGCCCAAATCGTGCTTATCTACGACGCCGGAAAACTCTCCTCTTCTTCTGACGCCGCCATCGTCGTCGACTTCCCCGACTACCCACAGCTCGTCGCACCCTTCGACCTCACTACCCTCCGCTGACTTCCTGGCCCGTTTTCCTTGCTGCTTCCTGTCTTGAGCCGCATCCCTCGAGCACGAAGCTTGCCACTATCCCTTGACACCCCTGTCTATCTTCGGTATATTTTACCCTGTAGATAACTCCATTTGGAGTGCGGCAGTCTGACTGCCGCTTTTCTTTCGGCCGACACCCACACGCATCGCAACAATTACAGCTACGTCTTCGCCACGTTTGGCGAGGTCGAACCTCCCAACCAGAGCTTAATACAAGTCTTTTAGAACCAATACTTATGAAAATGCTCGAAAAGCCCTTTAGATGCAACACTTATGAATAACTAGAAGGAGTGCTCGCCCTGCCCGGCGCCTCGCTAATCCGAGCCTCGCTTCAATCCCCTCAGTCGTTGTGGAACGGGGCCCGGACTCTTGCTTACAGCCTAGAAGTTGGAACGGTTCACGATCGCCAATGCAGCGTCACCGGCCCATTCATCGGATGCACCATCGCCGCACCCGTCCGCCGCGATTCCAGCAGATTTGCTTTCAGCGCGAAGTACCATTTCGCCTGCCGGTCCGCATCGTCAATCAGCATCAACCGCGGGTTGTACTTCAATCCCTCCGCCTGCTGGATCATCGTCAATTGGTCCTGCCGCAAGAACTTTTTCGCAAACGGCCGAAAAACCGCCAACGGAATCAGCAGGTTCCACGCCGCCACAAAATCAATACGGCACAGATCCCGCCGCACCGGCGTCACCGTCGCCCTGCTCGAAAACCATAGCTTCCCGCTGCGGTCGATCTCCGTGCGTAGATTTGGCAGCACAAAATCAATCGTCGTCGTCACCGTCTCGCCCGTCATCTTCGCCAGCAGCCGGTACGGTGCGCTGTTCGCGCTCGGCTGGTGTGGGCTCATCCGAAATCCATTCGGGATCGGCTCGAACTGTTTTGCTTTTTCGTGAATGCTCGCGCGCTTCCGCCAGAACCACGATTGATGCACAAACGGCCCATGCGCCGGATCCATTAACCCGATAATCCCGTGGTCCACATGCGAAGGAAGCTCGCACGAAAGATGAATGATCTTGTATTTGTCGCTGAAAACGTTAAGCGCCGGCGCCGCCGGCACCGTTTCCGGCAGCTGGGTCCCTGGACCACTCATATACACCCAGACATAGCCATCGCACTCTTCACAAGGAAAATGCCCCGCAAAAATGCGCTCCACCTTCAACTTGTCCTGGCTCGTCAGCGAGGGAATCTCCACGCACCGCCCGCTGCATGCATCGAACCGCCACCCGTGATAACAGCACTCCACAACCGTTCCGTCGAGCCGCCCATACGAAAGCGGTATCCCCCGATGCGGACAAGAATCCCGCATCGCAAACGCCTTCCCCTCCGAAGTTCTGCCAATCACCAGCGGCACTTCCAGCAACATCGCCGTCACCAGCTTCTGCCCGCGAATCTCCGCGCTCCGCACCGCCGGATACCAAAAATCCCACAAAAATCCGGCATCCGCCAAAGCCGCAGCTTCCTGCACCGCCTCGGCGTTAGTTTGCAACATAGTTCGCACCGCTTCACTCATCGTGGAATCGCCGCCGGCTTTGTAGGGCTCGCCTTCCGAGGCGAGCCGCTTCAACCCAGCCGCATCGTAGTATACCGCCTCACGCAGGAGCAACTGTGCGTTGGCCCGATTTGCATCGCTGGAAATTCGGCGTTATTCTTAGAACTGAGCAAATCGATGTACGCCACGTTCTATTAGCTGACTCTTACCCCGCTCCAACCTGGAGCGCTGCAACTCTTTCCATTTTCTATTTTCCAATTTCGATTTTCGCATTTCGCTCTTAAAGAGGATTTCCCATGGCTACGTTATCGGAAAAATTGGACCAGCTTGGCACGCGTTACGACGAACTCACGCAGGAACTTTCGTCGGCGGAGATCGTCTCGGACTCTTCGCGCTTCCAGAAAGTCGCGAAGCAGCAATCCGAGCTCGGTGAAATCGTCGCCAAGCATCGCGAGTTCAAGCAAATTGAAAAAGATCTCGCCGGCGCTCACCAGATGTTTCTCGAATCGCAGGATGCCGAGATGAAGCAGATGGCCCACGACGAGGAAAAAGATCTGCTTGCGCGCAAAGAAACCATCGAACGCGAACTGAAACTTCTGCTGCTCCCGAAAGATCCTCTCGACGAGAAGAGCGTCATCCTCGAAATTCGCGCGGGCACCGGCGGTGACGAAGCCGCGCTCTTTGCCGCTGAACTTTTTCGCATGTATTCGCGCTACGCGGAAACGCTGGGCTGGAAAGTCGAAGTCCTCGAAAGCTCTCCGTCTTCCCTCGGCGGCCTGAAAGAAGTAGTCGCCGCCATTCAGGGAAACAAAGTTTATTCCAAACTGAAATATGAAAGCGGCGTCCACCGCGTCCAGCGCGTTCCCGCCACGGAAACGCAGGGCCGCATTCACACTTCCGCCGCCACTGTCGCGGTTCTTCCCGAAGCCGACGAAATCGACATCAAGATCGAAGCGAAGGATTTGCGTGTTGATACTTTCTGCTCCTCCGGCCCCGGCGGCCAGTCCGTTAACACCACGTATTCCGCTGTGCGCATCACGCACATTCCCAGCGGTCTCGTCGTTTCTCAGCAGGACGAAAAATCGCAAATCAAGAATCGCGCCAAGGCCATGCGCGTTCTTCGTGCGCGCCTCTATGAACAGGAACAGGAAAAACGCCAGGCCGCTCTTTCCGTCGAGCGCCGCGGTCAAATCAAAACCGGCGATCGCTCCGAAAAAATTCGCACCTACAATTTCCCGCAGAACCGCGTCACCGACCACCGCATCGGCCTAACGCTCCACCAGCTCACCGACGTGATGGAAGGCAAGCTCGCGCCTCTCGTCGACGGCCTCGTCTCCCACTACGAAGCCGAACGCCTCCAGGCAGAACTTGCCGAAGCATGAGTAGGACAGACATTCCTGTCCGTCCTCTTCAGCCCGTCCTCGCGAACGAGAGAAAGGCAGGAATGCCTGTCCTACCCGGAATCCCGTTGGGACAATTCGGCGGGCATGGCGTCTTTGCGCTGGACAATCTTGAAGCGATTTCGTCGAGCGGCCCATCAGTTAGAGCGATGAAATGACGGACATCCGCGGCGCGCTGAAACAAGGCATCACCGAGCTGCGCAATGCGCATGTTCTTTCCTTCACGCTCGCTGCGGAGCTACTGCTTCTCCACGTCCTCGGCCGCGATCGCACGTGGATCTACTCGCACCCGGAAGCGGAGATCTCCCCCGCGGACGCAGATCGTTTTTTCAAACTCATCGCGCGCCGTGCGTCTGGCGAACCGACGCAGCATCTCACCGGCAAGCAGGAATTCTGGGGCCTCGAATTTGAAGTCACACCCGAAGTTCTGATTCCCCGCCCAGAAACCGAGCACCTCATCGAAGTCGCGCTCGACCGCCTCGTCGTCCGCGAACTCCGCGCCGGCCGCAAACAAACTCTCACCGGCGAAGGCCTGCAAATCGCCGACATCGGCACCGGCTCCGGCTGCATCGCCATCGCTCTGGCAAAAGAACTTCCAAGCGCCACAATCTACGCCACGGACATCTCAGCCGCCGCAATCTCTGTCGCTCGCCGCAACGGCGCGCGTCACTCCGTATCCGATCGCATTCATTTCCTCGAATGCAATCTACTCGATGGCGTCCTTCACCGCGCTGCCGCTGGCACAAATATCTCCGATGTAGGGGCGCAGCATGCTGCGCCCCTACAAGGCACCGCTGCACCTACAGCCGTACACGGATCACGGACCACAGATCACGCACCGCCTTCCATCGACTTGATCGCCAGCAACCCGCCCTACATCGGCCGCCCCGAAGCCGCAACATTGATGCGCGAAGTCCGCGACCATGAACCCGAAATTGCGCTCTACGGTGGCGAGGAAGGCTACGAACTCTACGCCGAACTGATCACGCAATCCGCCGCCCATCTCAAACCCGGCGGCCTGCTCGTCCTCGAACTCGGCCACGATAGCCTCCCCGCAGTCCAACCCCTTCTCGACGCCCCGATTTGGACAAACGTCGCCGTAACCAACGATCTCGCCGGCATCCCCCGCGTCATCGCCGCTGAAAAGACTTGAGGGAGGACCCGACGCGGAGTAAACTTTGCCTTGAACTAATTAATCAGTTCAGAACAGATGGGATGGACAAGTGGCAAAACGACGATCAACGGGATCGCGGTCTGTTGCGCAGATAGTGTCCGCGCTAACCGCGCGCACGCAATTCGGCCAGATTCTCAAACGAGCGGGGCAGAACCAGGAAAGATTCGTCGTTGGCAAACGTGGCGAGCCGCAAGTTGTAATTATGGGTATTGAGGAGTATCTGAGAAACTTCGCGAAGCCTCTTCCCGTCGTGGAAGAAATTCGGCGCGAGGCCAAAGCCAAAGGTTTACACCGTCTGACGATGCGAGAAATAAACCGCGAGATCAAACGATACCGACGGGAGCGCAAGCAGAAGTTGAAGAATGCTTAGAGTGGTCTTGGATACAAATATCGTCGTTTCGGGACTCCTGCATCATAAAGGCGCGCCGGCAGCCATCCTGGATGCGGCCACCTCGAAACAATTTCGCTGTTATGTCTCGGAATCTCTGATCGATGAATACCGTGAAGTTCTAACCCGCGGCTATCTCGGACTGGACCAGCGTAGGGCTGCAAAATTCATTGCAGACTTTCGTGAGGTTGCCATATTCGTTGTGCCCCGAAAAACACTAGCGGTGGCGCGGGATCCAGATGACGATAGGGTGATGGAGTGCGCGATCGAAGCCGGAGCTGATTTTATCGTCACAGGAAATACTCGCGACTTTCCAGCGCGCTTCCATGGTGTGCGCGTCGTCACGCCCCGCGATTTTCTGTTCGTTCTGGGATCCTCACCGAATCCAATGTAGTACTCCGGGCACCGATAAATCGGAATTGTTAGCCGCTCAACGGGGGAGTAGGCTGTGAGGCATGCCGGATCTGGCACGGTTTCGCGCGAAGCATGGGCCTCTCGAAGAGCAATCGCCGCTGGCGCAGTCGTTCATTTTGCATGTGGACATGGACGCGTTTTTTGTTTCGGTGGAATTGCTGGAGCGGCCGGAGCTTCGCGGGAAACCCGTGGTGGTCGGCGGGCGTCCGGACCAGCGCGGTGTTGTTTCCGCCGCGAGCTACGAAGCGCGAAAATTCGGCATCCACTCCGCGATGCCGCTTCGAACGGCTGCGAGGCTCTGCCCGCACGCGGTTTTCCTGGATGGCCATCACGAAAAATACGGAGAATGGAGCGACCGCGTCGCTACCATCCTCGGACAATTTTCCCCGGTCGTGGAAATGGTCTCGATCGACGAAGCGTATCTCGATCTTGCGGGCACGGAACGATTGCACGGGCCGCCGCTTGCCGCTGCCGACAAATTGCTTCGAACGATCACGCGGACGACAGCGCTGCCTTGCTCCGGCGGACTCGCGACGACGCGGCTTGTCGCAAAAGTTGCGTCGGACCAAGCCAAACCGCGCGGCTTGGTGTGGGTTGCGCCCGGCCAAGAGCAGCGATTCCTCGCTCCGCTTCCCGTTCGAAAGATTCCCGGTATCGGCGAAGTGACGGAGCGTGCGTTACGCGCGCTGAGCATCGAGATTGTCGAGCAGATTGCCGCCGTGCCGCAGGAAAAACTGGAAAGCATTTTTGGCCAGTGGGGAACAGCGCTGTACCGCAAGGCGCGCGGCGGCGATTCCTACGAATTCGTGATTGATGCGGAGCCAAAATCGATTTCGCACAATCACACGTTTGGAGAAGACACCGATGATTTGAACGCGCTGTCTACCATGCTCAGCCATCTCTCCCAGAAGGCGTGCAAGCGGCTGCGCGAAGCGGGTCTCGCTACACGAACGCTCACGCTGACGATTCGTTACGCCGGTTTCGAAACGCACACGCGTTCGAGGACACTCGGTGAAGCGACGCGGCTGGATGCCGATATTTTCGCGGTGTTTCAGGAATTGTTTCACAAGCATCGCGACGTGAAAAGAAAGATTCGCTTGCTCGGCGTCAGCCTCGGCGGACTGACTCACGGGAGCGAACAACTCGATTTGCTCGACGCGGAGCGCCGGGCGAAATTGGAAAAGCTTACCAGCGCCGCGGACCGGCTCCGCGACCGGTTCGGTTTCGGCAAGGTGCAATTTGGAGGGTCCTTGCGGCGCGACGAGCCAGGGCACGACCGCGATGATTCGTAACTTCCAGCCTGACTGCATTCGAATGTCCTATACTTTCTTCCGATGAGCACAAGCTTGCCTCCTCCTATCCCTCCTAAACACCTAGCGGATCGCCTGCGTAATTTTTGGCAGCGCATCAGCGAGGGACGCCAGATCGATGAATTGTGGTCGCAATTTTCCGCTGACGCCCGCGCAAGTTACGGTTTTTACATGAGAGAAGCGGACTCGGAAGAGCTGGGAACCCATCGCGGTTTCAAGCGGTGGTTCCGCGTCGCCAAGACGCTCTTCTGGTCGTTGGTGATGAAGATGACGCCGGCGCGCCGCGTGCTTTTGCTCGTGGCGTTTGTGATGCTGGTGATGGCTGGAATCAAAGCGTTTGACGTCAGATTCGAATTCGCGGCAGCTATCCTGTTCCTGCTGCTGCTTTCGCTGGAACTAGCTGACAAAGTGACGATGAAGCGCGACCTGGAAATCGCGCGGGAGATTCAGACCTGGCTGGTGCCTTCGCAAGCGCCGGAAGTTCCCGGTGCGGACATCGCTTTCGCAACTCGGCCGCAGAATTCCGTCGCGGGTGATTATTACGACGCGTTTTATCCCAATCTCGAGGAACAAGAGCGGTTGATGGTGGTGATCGCCGATGTCGCGGGCAAGAGCGTTCCCGCCGCACTGCTGATGGCTACGTTACAGGCCAGCCTGCGAACAATCGCCGGGGAAAAAGCCGCGCTCGCGGATCTTGTGGCGCGGCTGAATCGCTATGCTTGCGCACACAGCCTGAATGGGCTGCGCTTCACGACCGCGGTTCTCGGCGAATACAATCCCGTTTCGAGGCGTCTTGTTTACGTGAATGCGGGGCACAACGCGCCGATTCTGCGCCGCGCCAATGGAGGCATTGAAATTCTCGATGTCGGCGGTCTGCCGCTTGGCATCCGCTCCGACGGGAAGTACGAGACTGCGTCGCTGGAGCTTCGGCGCGGCGATGTCTTGATTTTCTTTACCGATGGGGTCATCGAAGCCTTCAACGAATCCGGAGAAGAGTTTGGGAACACGCGCTGGCTTAATGCGATCCACAACCTGCCTGATTCGAACGCGCAGCAAACCCTTGAGTTTCTGATGAAGCGCGTGGATGAATTTGTCGGGGCCACCCGGCAATCGGATGACATCACCTGCCTGGTGTTCCGCAGCAGATAGCCGCGATGCGGATATTCACGACCAACTGAGGGCCTGCCCAAGAGCAGCGTCCCACGGGAGGATTCGGAAGAATCATTTTCCACGGAAACTTTCGAGAACGGCGGACTCCCCTTGCGGCAGCGGCTGGCGCATAATCTTTGCGTGACTCCCCGGGAAATGGCCAATTCGATTTGCGGCACGCTTCGCCAAAAAGGCTTTCAGGCGCTGCTCGTTGGCGGATGTGTGCGCGACTTGCTGCTGGGGCGCGAGCCCGCCGACTACGACGTGACGACGGATGCCACGCCCGATCAGGTAACGGCGCTTTTTCCGGAGAGCATGGCCGTGGGCGCACAGTTCGGGGTGATCCTGATTCCACGAGATGCCCTGAAAGTCGAAGTGGCCACGTTTCGTTCGGACGTCGGCTATAGCGACGGCCGTCACCCGGATCGCGTGGTCTATTCGAAAACGGCCGAGGAAGACGTGCAGCGCCGCGATTTCACCATCAACGGCCTGCTGATGCGGCACGACACCGGTGAAGTGCTGGACTTCGTCGGAGGCCAGGCTGACTTGAAGGCAGGGATCATCCGCGCGATCGGAGAACCCAGCAGGCGCTTCGCCGAAGATAAACTGCGGATGATGCGTGCGGTGCGCTTCGCTGCGCGTTTCGCGTTTGCTATCGAACCGGAAACCAAGAAAGCTATTTATTGGCACGCGCCGGAAATTCGCCAGGTCTCCGCAGAGCGTCTTCGCGAGGAGTTGACGAAGCTGCTTACGGAAGGCGCGGCGCGCCGGGGATTTGAACTCCTTGATGAGACCGGCTTGCTCCTGCAAGTACTCCCGGAAATCCATGCGATGAAGGGCGTGCAGCAGCCACCGCAATATCATCCTGAAGGCGACGTGTGGATTCACACGCGACTGATGCTCGAAGGGATTCCGGCGGGCGCTTCGCCGACGCTGGCCTGGGGGATTCTTCTCCACGACGTGGGCAAGCCCCCGACCTACCGGCCGGTGTCGGAGACAGGGGATCGTATCCGGTTCGATGGGCATGTCGATGTGGGTGTACGTATGGCAGAAGAAATTTGCCGGCGGCTGCGCTTCTCGAACGAGGATACCGAGCAGATTCTCGCGCTGGTGAACAACCACATGCGGTTTAAAGACGTCGAATCCATGCGGGCTTCGACGCTCAAGCGACTCGTGCGGCTTCCGCGATTCGACGAGCACCTGGCGCTGCACCGGCTGGATTGTCTTTCCAGCAATCGCCACCTGGAGTCGTACGAGTTTGTACAGCGATTCATCGCCGAGACGCCGCCGGAACAAGTTCAGCCCGATCGCCTTCTTACCGGCGACGATCTGCAAGCCATGGGATTCAAGCCCGGGCCTCTCTTCAGTGAGATTTTGCGGGCGCTCGAGGACGCGCAATTGGAGGGAGCCGTAAAGAACCGGAAGGATGCGGAGGAATTCGTTCTTCAGAGGTTTCAGGAGAGTAAAGAGAGCGAAAGGAGTGGTTTGCCTCAGAAAGCAAAACCTACAAGAGCTCACTGAATGGGGGTAGATTCTTCAAAAATGAGAGCCACCAAGTGGAAGGGTAGGGGAAAGATGAATGGGGTTCTTAGGACGGAGCCGTAAAGGCATTAAGTCGTTTTGAATGATAATATTACGGAAATTACTGCCAAGAACACCGGGAGGCGGTGTAATGTGAGTGTTGGCTACTAAGATTTCATGATAGAAACATCCATACTTTTTCGCACCTTTTCTTTCCAGGGTGCATCTAAGATTGTAATACGTGGCTCATTTTCACGCCGCGTTTGAGTTTAGGGGACATCATGGCTGACAAAAAATTGGTGGTGCCAGAGATTCTTCCCGTCCTTCCGGTCCGCGACACCGTGCTGTTTCCGGGCGCTGTTCTGCCTTTGACCGTGGGCCGCGAGAGCTCGCTGGCGCTTGTAAACGCGCTGCAGGGCGATGAGAAGCTGCTCGGCGTAGTCGCGCAGCTCGACCCTCGGGTCGAGGAGCCTTCCGCCGCGGACCTGCACAAAGTTGGCACGCTCGCCAAAGTGCATAAGACCGTCAAAATGCCGAACGGCAATGTGGTGATTTTTCTGGAAGGCCTGCAGCGGATCCAAATCGTGGATCTGATCGGCCTGCGGCCGTACCTTCGTGCGAAGGTGGAACCGCAACCGGATATCGTGGGCGAAGCGGACACGGAGCTGGAAGCCTTGCAGCGTAATGCGCAAGATCTGTTCCGCGACGTGGTCGGACACTCTCCGCAACTTTCCGACGATTTGCAATCGGCGGCAATGAATATCAACGATCCGGGCCGGCTGGCGGATTTTATCGCCGGAACGCTGCCTTCGCTTTCGACCTTGTTGCGACAGGAACTGATCGAGACTTCGAGCGTGCGGCGTCGCTTGGAAACCCTGATCCGCGAGCTCTCGAAAGAATTGGAAGTACTTGAGCTGCGCTCCAAAATTCACGACCAGGTGCAGGAACAGGTGAGCCAGAACCAGCGCGAGTACCTGCTGCGCGAGCAGATGAAGGCCATTCAGAAGGAACTCGGCGAATCCGACGATTCGATGCAGGAGATCGACGAGCTTCGCAAGAAAGTGGAAGAAGCGGCCATGTCCGCGGAAGCCAAGAAAGAGTGCGAGCGCGAACTGAAGCGCCTGGCCAAGATGACGCCGGCGTCGGCGGAATATATGGTTTCGCGCACGTACCTGGAATGGATGACCTCGCTGCCGTGGAGCAAATCCTCTGGAAGCGATGAGATTGATATTCCGAAGGCGCACCAGATTCTCGACGAAGATCACTACGATCTTCAAAAGGTCAAGGAGCGCATCCTCGACTACCTGGCAGTGAAGAAATTGCAGCCGGGAATGAAGGGGCCGATCCTGTGCTTTGTCGGGCCTCCGGGCGTGGGCAAGACTTCGCTCGGCAAGTCCATCGCGCGTGCGCTGGGACGGAAGTTCGTGCGCATCGCGCTGGGCGGCATGCATGACGAGGCTGAAATCCGCGGCCATCGCCGGACCTATATCGGTGCACTGCCCGGACAGATTATTCAAGGACTGAAGCGCGGCGAAACGAACGACCCGGTGATGATGCTGGACGAAGTGGACAAGCTGGGCCGCGATTTCCGAGGCGATCCGTCCTCGGCGTTGATGGAAGTGCTCGACCCGGAACAGAACAACGCGTTCCGCGATCACTACCTGGACGTGCCGTTCGATCTTTCGAAAGTGCTGTTTATCGCGACGGCGAACTGGATGGATCCCATCCCTGAACCGTTGCGCGACCGCATGGAGATTATCGAACTGCCGGGATACACGGGCGAAGAAAAGCTACACATCGCGCACAAATACTTGATCCCCAAGCAGACGGCTGAAAACGGCATCAAGTCCGGCGAACAGATCGAATTCACGGACGAGGCGCTGCGGGAAATCATTCACAGCTTCACGCGCGAAGCGGGCGTGCGCAACCTGGAGCGGGAGATCGCAACGATTACCCGCAAACAGGCGCGACGCATCGCCGAAGGCAAGACGGAGAAGATGGTCGTTACACCGGAAATCGTTCGCGAATTCCTGGGCGTGCCGAAATTCCGCACGGAGAAGGAAGTCGAGGAACGCGTCAAGAGGCCCGGCGTAGCTGTCGGACTGGTGTGGACACCGGTGGGCGGCGACATCATCTTCATCGAGGCCACGCGGATGCGCGGCGGGAAGCAGTTCACCATGACCGGTCATTTGGGCGAAGTGATGCAGGAGTCCATGACCGCAGCACTGACGTGGACGCGCGCGAATGGCGAACGCTATGGCATCGATCCGGACTTCTTCCGGAAGCAGGACATTCACATCCACGTGCCTTCGGGAGCGGTGCCGAAAGACGGCCCGTCTGCCGGAGCAGCGATGGTGACGGCGCTGGTCAGTCTGCTCAGCGGGCGGCCGGTGAAGGACCGGCTGGCGATGACCGGGGAAATGACGCTCTCGGGAATCGTGCTGCCGATCGGCGGCGTCAAGGAAAAAGTTCTGGGCGCAAAGCGCGCGGGCATCAAGGAAGTTCTGTTGCCCGCGGACAACGAGCCGAATGCGGTAGCGGATCTTACACCCGATATTCTGGGTGACATCAAGATCACTTACGTGCGCACGCTCGACGAAGTTCTGGAGCACGCTCTGCAGAAGGATCCGGTGACGCCGCCAATCGCGCCGGAGCCGAAACAGAAGGGTGTTGGACCGGATAGTCCGAGGGCGATTCACTGAGCGCGGCTCATTGCGTGCATGACAGGGCGCAGCGATACTGTCCCTACAAGAAAAAACCAAAAGAAAAAGCCCGGCGATGTTTGCCGGGATTTTTCTTTTGGGCTACGCAGCGCGGGCGGGGCACGGACTCCTGCTAACATGGTTGCGCAAACATGGCGCGCGAAAAGCAAAAACCAAAGGATGAAGCGGCGGAGCTGGGGCAGCGGATTGCAGAGACGCTGCTCAGTGAGCGCATCGTGCCGCGATTTGTCGATTCCTACGTGATTGAAAATGGGCGGCACGCGATCCAGGTGCACGCTTCGCTGTACCGCGACCTTCTCACGCTGCTGCAGCGTGAAGCGTTATTGGCATTGACCGTGCGGGCGCTGGAAATTGTTTGCAATGAGCCGCGCGGGGAGGGCAAGTCCAAGCCGCGCACGATGCTGCGGAGGGACGCTGTCGTCTTCCGTAGAAAATTCCTGGCCTCGCTGGGACGCCAGCAGGGCTGGACCGCGGGGGATGCGCTCGATTTTCAGCGCGATTTGCAAATGTATGAGGAGTTGCTCGCGCGAGCCAACTCCACGCGGCGGAGCCGCAAACCGTTCGAAGCGGCGAATCATCCGTTCGTGGACCGCTGCGCGTTCCTGCTGGATTCTTCGTTCATGGAAAAAGCGCGGCTGGCTGCGAGCCGCGCGCTGACGGGCATCGAAGAATTGGCAGTGCAAATCATCGCGCCGCAGCCACAGCAGCCGGCAAAGCCCCGCGCGCGCGAGCAACTTTAGCTGTCCAGCAAGCTCGTGCCAAAGAGGGGCTTTCCCGCTCGCGACATCTGAAAGCCGTAGAGCGCGAAGAGCAGAATCGCGACGACAGCAATTACTCCTCCTTCGGCGTACCAGGCATTCAAAGGCAACGTGATGGGCATGGAATCGGCCAACTGGTCGGTGAAGTACAGCGCCGCCAAGGCTACCAGACCAAAGCGGTGAAGAATGTAGAGGTAGGCAATAAAAAACGGCGCGGTGAAAAGCGCGTCAATGAGCGGGTTTTGCGCACCCAGGCTGGGGATACAGAACAATAGCGACATGACGATGGCGGCAAGCCAAGTCTTTCGAAATACCAGCCTGAGGAGGAAAAAAATAAAGAAAATCACCAAAGCGGAGGAGAGCGACTGCGTCAACTGGTAGAAAACCGTGGCAAGGGCGCCGCGCATTCCTTCCATAGTAAAGGTAGCCGCGAGGCCGAAAGGATGGACCGGCGGTTTCCCGAAAGCAGCCTCGACGAGCGGCTGCAAATGCTCGAGGACAGCGGAAGTCACACCAAAGAGCGCGCCCAACAGGATGTCCCGCCCGAGCACCGGGTCCTTGAACTGCCCGGAGAGCATTCGTGTCCATGAGATGATCGTGCCGGGCCAATGGCGCCTGACATAGGGTTCCAACGAGATGTACAGGAGCCAGGTGAGCCCGCTAAAGAACAGTCCCACGCTCACTGCGAGGACGAAGAGAACGAATTCGAACGGCGACGATACATGGTGCGCGAGCAACGCCCAATTCACAAGCGCGACGATCAGCACAAAGAGAGCCAGCCGCACGGAACCTTTAACGTCTCCACGTCCTGATTTCAAGTTGCGAACCGCAATCCATACTCCCATTCCAATGATGAAGCCGAGCAAACCGAGGCTGAACCACTGTCCGATGGCGTTCTGCCGGAATCCGGAGGTGCGTTCCATTCTTGCGGGGCGATCCCAGGGAGAAATCATGTCAAAATAAATGGGTTTGCCACGGTAGGCTGCGGCTTCGATCCGCAGTGGAATATCGCCGCGGGCGGGCCAGGTTCCTTCCCAGGCCGCACGGCTGTCTCCCCACGCAAGAGGAAACCATTGGGGAGTCACGGGCTTGAATTTGTTCTGGTCCATTCCCGCAGCCAGGAAAAGCGGGGCCCAGTCGGGAGCAGGGGCTGGTCCGATGGGGTCATCCACCTGCGGCGGCACTGCCTCAAAGCGCAGCAAGCGTCCGTTCGGACTTAGGAACACGAGCTTGGAACCGGACGTTTCCAATGGCGGCTGCGTCGGTTGAATCCGCCCGTAGATAAGATTGTCGGAAGGCGCGAAGGACGTCAGGAGCCGGGGACTCTGCCGGTACCAGAAGATTACAGCGGGCGGCTCATCGGCGCGGAGAACCTCCCAGCGGTTGACGCTCTTTTGGTTGGTTTGAATATATTGCAGGTAATCGTTTTGGAGGATAAAGGAGGATGCCGTGTCGGCAGGCGGATCGCTGTAACCGAATTGCGTGATCATTTCACGCGCCCTGGTAGACAAAACTTCGGGGCTGTCGCCAAGAGGGACAAAGGAGACCATCTTTGTGCGCTTCCCCACAAAGAACAACAAAACGATGGCTATACAGATTCCCAGAAAACAGAGAGCGCCGATTTGTGGCTTCAGGCCTTCGGTCTCACCCGCCGCAGCGACCATTTCCGGAGATGGAGTCTCGCCGGCTGCTAGGGCAGCGGCGAGGGGATCGCCTCCGGGCAGAGCGGCGGCGACTTGCAAGGCGGAAGCCGGACGCTTTTCCGGGTCGATTTCGAGGCAACGAAGGATGACGCGTTCGATGAGTGGATCGAGATCGCGGACGAGCGTCGAGGGATTGGTGATCGCGCCGGATTCGCGCTGCTTCATTAATTCCGGGAGCGTGGAGGCTTCGAAGACTCGCTTGCCGGTGAGGATTTCGTAGAGGATCAGGCCGAGCGAATAGATGTCGCTCTTGGTCGTGACTTCGCGGCCGGCGAGCTGTTCCGGCGCCATGTAGGCGGGCGTTCCGGCGCGAGCTTCCGCGCCTTTGATGCTTGCGGCAATGCTTGCCAGTCCAAAATCGGTGATTCGGATTTTGCCGGCGCCGTCCAGCATGACGTTTGCGGGCTTCAGGTCGCGGTGAATCACGCCGCGTTCATGAGCGGCGGAAAGACCAGCGCAAATCTGGCGCGCAACTTCCGTGGCTTTATCTGGTGAGAGCCGCCCGATGCGGCGAACAACGGAGGCGAGATCCTCGCCGTCCACGTATTCCATAGTGAGAAAAAGAACGCCGTCGGCTTCGCCGATATCAAACACACGGCAAACGTTGGGATGTGAAACCTGGCGCGCGGTGCGAACCTCAGAGTGAAAGCGCGCGAGCGCTGACGCATCCTGAGTAAGAGCCTCGGGAAGGAATTTGATGGCGACAACCTGGGTGAGTCTCAAATCTTCGGCGCGATAGACTTCGCCCATGCCGCCGCGTCCAGCCAGGGCCACGGCGCGATAGCGTTCCGCGATGATTTGGCCTGGCCTGAATCGGCCGCCGCCGATGGGGTCAGAACTGGTCAGTGGAGAGCCCTCCGAAGCTGGGCGCGGAGTGCGTTGCGCAGAAGGCGACGAGGGTGTTTTGCGAGGGGTTGACGCCACGTGCAAAAGCGTCTCACCTTCGACGCCGGCTTCATCCCCCATCAAGGTGGCGGAAGTGTCCGGGTCAAGTGGCTTTCCGCACGAGGTGCAGAACCTGCCGGTTGGAGAAACTTGTGCACCGCACGAGCCGCAGAACATGGGAGGCGGGGATTCTATCACTGGACCGCGGCAATCCGCGACCTCGCGTGGAGACTGCTAGGAGAGGCGTTCTACTTGTACCGCCGTGCCGTAAGCGAGAACCTCCGTGACTCCCTGCATGACTTCGGTGGCGTCGTACCGCATGCCAATGACCGCGTTTGCGCCGTGGTCGCCGGCGTGCTGCAGCAGCAGTTCGAAAGCGTCTTCACGGGTTTTCTCGCAGAGATCGGTGAGAATGGTGATGTTGCCGCCAACGATGGTTTGCAGCGCGGCGCCCAAATTCCCGATCACGCTGCGCGAGCGGACAATAATTCCCCGTACGATGCCGAAGTTTCTGACGATGCGGTACCCCGGCAGCTCGGTTCCCGAGGTAACCATGCTGGTATCCACTCTTTGCATAGCCTGCGCTCCTTGGAAGAGACGTTTACCGCTGCGATTCTAGCCGCTGAAAGGGTGCTCCGCGAGGATTCTTTCTCTGTTACTCTCGAAGAGCGTGGAGACACTTTTTTATATCCTGGCATTTTTGCAGATCCTCATGGGGGCCTACCTCATCTGGCAGGCGCTGCAATGGCTTGCGTATGTGCGCCGGCGGCTGCAAACCGATCCGGGATTTTATGCGCCTAAGGTGGCGTTGCTATGCCCCTGCAAAGGCGTCGAACCGGGACTCGAACGCAACCTTGTTTCGCTGACTGAATTCGAGCGGCAGAACTACGAGATCTTTTTCATCCTGGCTTCGGCCACGGATCCCGCTCGCAGCATCATCGACCGCGTGGCCAAGAGCTCGCGAGTGAAAGCGCACGTCGTGATCGCCGGGCCACCGAACGGTTGCAGCGAAAAAGTGAACAACCTGCGCGCAGCGATTGAGCAGTTGGAGCCTGAGTTTGAAGTACTGGTGTTCACCGATTCCGATGGCCGCCCCGGAAAATCATGGCTGCACCATCTGGTAGCGCCGCTGGGAGACGGAACGATCGGTGCGACGACTACAATGCGGTGGTTCATCCCAAATCGGAGCAACTTACCGTCGGCCCTGCTGGCTGCATGGAATGCCCCGATCGTCACGATGCTGAGTGAAAAGGGAAAGAATTTTTGCTGGGGCGGAGGCACGGCAATTCGCCGCAGCGTCTTTGAACAATCCGGAGTGCTTGATGAGTGGAAGAATTCCGTCAGCGATGATTATTCCCTTACGAGCGTGCTGGAGCGGAACAACCGCTCGATAGTTTTTCTGCCGGAGTGCCTGACGCTCTCTTATGTCGAAACGGATTTCGAAGGACTTCTGGAATTCACCAACCGCCAAATACTCATCACTCGCGTGTATGCGGAAAAAATGTGGGCTCCGGCAGCCGCCACACACCTGCTCTACTGCCTGACGCTCCTGCTGGGGACCGCGCTGATCCTCGGCGATGTATTCGAGCAAAGGCCGGCCTTTCACCTGGTGACGCTGACCTTTCTACCCCTGCTGCTTTCAGCGATTCGCGGCTCCATCCGGCTGATAGGCGTGACGGAAGCGGTACCTGCCGGACGGTCCCAGATTACCGGGCAGGCCTGGATCTATATTCTGCTGACGGTGTTCATTCCCTTTCTGTATGTGGTGAATTTTGCGAACTCGTTGATTACGCGGAAAATCCGCTGGCGCGGCGTGACTTATGAGCTGATCAGCCCCGAGCAGACACGTATTGCCGGATTGAGAACATAAAAGGCACCACGGGCAGACTTGACCGTTTTCCACAGGACATGGAGTAAGAGTTCAGATTTGGGAAATCTAATGTTGCTTCAGAGCCCTGGAGCCAGGAGGGAAAAATTTCGCAGACCATGCAATTCCTACCCCCGCCCGAGATTTGTAGCCTCCCATACATCAACTAAACCCTCCGTTTCTAGACAGTTGCCAAACGCCTAACTCGGCACGAAAATTGCACTAGCCGTTAGGTTCGGTGAAATGGTCCGAGGCTAACTTTCAGGGAGTTCCTACCCATGCCTCGCCGGCGCCGTTCGACGAATGAAGGTCGCCAAGCCGTCAGCCCTCTGTCTTGGCTTATTGCATGACAGCTTGCGCAAGTTGGGAAATGCGCTCCGTCGAGGAGCGAAAAAATAGAAAACCTATGGGCTTCGGTTCCGCCACGAGGCTGCATTCTGAGGGGGGTGCACGTGAAGCTGATCCGTAGAAGTGAGCAGTCGCATCAATTGACGAATTCCCGCCCGACTTTTCCTCGCGACATTTATTTTTTCTACGAAAAAAACACCGGAGTAGCGCACTTCCAGGTCACCGCAGGGCCGGATGGGCGATTCCCCGTCGAGCAGGCTGCAGGGCTTCTGGCGATGCATTGCATGGTCCGGGGCCAGGCGCCGAGCGACTATGTGGTCATGGTTCAGGCTGAAGAGGAATCTCTCGAAGGCCTCACGGAGAAAGCAGACATGCTGCTGCAGGCGGGAAAATCCGTCCACAGTCAACGAAAGCTCACACGCCGCGAGGAAGAGGTTCTTTCCGGCCTGATGAAGAGCCTGGCGAACAAGGAAATCGCGGCCAACCTGAATTTGTCCGAACGCACCGTGAAATTTCACGTTTCATCGCTGCTGGCAAAATTCAGGGTACGTGGCCGGATGGAGCTGGTTCGCGAGGCTTCCCGTCATAGCGTAGGAGCGATGCCTCTGCCGGTGGCGACTCGCGATGAGCAAACCTATACTTCCGTTGCGAAAAGCTATCCTCCAGCGCAGCGGCCGGTAGCCGTGGTTCCACTGGCGAAGCGTCAATTGATGGCTTAATTCGCAATCAGACGTTTTTATGAGATTCGAATGAAAAGGCCCCTCGATCGGATCGAGGGGCCTTTTCACTTTTCGATGGGATGTTAAGCGGCTTACTTTTTTGCCGTGCCGTACAGCTCGGCGGCTTTATCCCAGTTGACGACGTTCCACCAGGCCTTGATGTAATCCGCGCGGACGTTTTGATACTTCAGATAGTAGGCATGCTCCCAGACGTCGAGCCCCAAGACGGCCTTGCCGCCGCCGGCGAGAAGATAAGGCGTGTCCTGATTCGGAGTGGAGTCGATGGCGAGTTTTCCGCCTCTGACAACAAGCCAGGCCCAGCCGGACCCAAATCGTCCCATGCCTGCCGCAGCAAATTTCTCCTGAAAGCCGGCGAACGATCCAAAGGCGGAACTGATGGCTGCGCTCAAATCCCCCTTTGGTTCCCCACCGCCACCCTTCTTCATCAGCGTCCAGAACAGCGAGTGGTTCCAGTGGCCACCGCCATTGTTTCGAACGGCAGCGCGAATGTTCTCGGGAACGGAATCGAGCCCTTTGAGGAGATCGTCGATCGACTTGGCCTGCAGATCGGCATGGCCATCGAGGGCCTTGTTCAAGTTCGTCACGTAGGCGCCATGATGTTTGTCGTGATGGATTTCCATCGTCCTGGCGTCGATATGCGGTTCCAATGCGTCAAACGGATACGGCAACGGGGGCACTGTAAATGCCACGGTTTGTTCCTCCAGTGTGAGATTTAAATCCGAGTGGATTGCAGTTCCGGCGCGCAAGAAACGGGGTGCAGAATTTCCTCCCCCCAACAATCCTGCGCCAACAATGCCGGTATTCACCAAAAACTTGCGGCGATTCACGGGAGCTCCAAATGCGAGGAGGGCCAGTCGACCGGCGGAGTGGATTATACCGCTAGTTCCCGCGGGAAGATATTGGCACCCGTCATGCGCCCGGCGCACCACCCTCTCCATCCTCCACCGACTAGAAGGAGGCTGCTGTGCCGTTCGAGACAGTTCCTTTGCGCTATCGTTGGATGCGCGAAAGAGCCCAAAGGGCAGATTCGGCAATCATCTGGTCAGGAGAGGATTGCAATCGTTCCAGAAGCCGGATGGATCCAGCATGCGCCGCGGCGCTGGCTCGCAAGCCGGAATTGCCAAGGGCAATGCAGGCGTTGCGCACTAGCCCGCGCCACTTGGTGCGCTTGATAGGGCTGCCGAGAAAGAGTCCGCGGAAATCCGCTTCGGTTAAGCTCGCGAGCCATTCGAGCCTGGGAAGCAGGAACGTCTCCTCCCGGCCGGAGGAACTGTCCGCTGCTTGACTCTCTTTCGACTCTGGAAAAGTTCTCGGCTGGAATTCCTGGAACGATGTCATGGGAGCGTGCCGATTCCACGGACAAACATCCTGACAGATATCGCAGCCGAACACCTGCGTGCCCATAGGGCCGCGCAACTCCTCCGGGATGCTGCCGCGCAGCTCGATGGTCAGGTAGGAGATACACTTCCGCGCATCCAGGACGTAGGGCTCGACGAAGGCTTGCGTGGGACAAGCATCCAGGCATTGGCGGCAATTTCCGCACAGGTCCGGGGGCGGCAGTTCGTTTGCGGCCACAGATGGCTCCAGGTCGAGGGTGGTGAGGATCACTCCCAGAAAAAAGAACGAACCGAGAGTCTCGTTCAACAGCAGAGTATTTTTCCCAAGCCAGCCCAATCCCGCGTATTTTGCTAGCACCCGTTCCTGGACCGGGCCGGTGTCCACGTATGCGCGTGATTCGAATGGCTCGCGAACGCGCTCGCGGAGAGCTTCCACGAGAGCATTCAATCGAACTCGCAAGACTTCGTGATAATCGTCTCCCCAGGAATAGCGGGAGATCCAGCCACGCGGCTCACCATCGTTGCGAGGTGCGCGTAGGTCCGTCGAAAGAGGCTGCGCCGTATTGTAATTGAGCAGGCAAACGATGATGCTTCGGACTCCCCGCATGACGCTTTGCGGATCGGCCCGCCGCGGATCGGAGAGATAGTTCATCTCGCCCGCGTATCCGCTGGCCAGCCATTGCGAGGTGTTCGCAAGCTCCGGAAATTTTTCCGCACATACGACACCGCAAAGATCGAAACCCAATGATTTCGCGTGGGCGATGACCCACTGCGTATCGGAGATCTGCTTCATCAGCAAGATTGTGCCGCAGGCATGCGCTGGAAGCGAGAGGGGAACGTTAACAGGTGTTAAGGGGCCGCTAAGAGGCGGGCTGCTCGAAACTGCTGAGCGCGGCGTGTTCATCCGTGAAAACGTCGAATACGGTAAAAAGTTTGGTGATTTGCAGGAGGTCGCGCACCTTTTTTGTCAGGTGCAGCAGCTTCAAGTCACCCTTCCGGCTTTTCACGGCCGTGTACCCACTGACGAGCTCACCGATTCCCGAGCTGTCGATGTAGTCGACGTCGGCGAGATTCAGCAAGATCATGGCGCGCCCTTCGTCCAGCAAACCGCGGATGGTCTTTCTCAGCAGAGCGCTGCCCTCGCCCAGAACGATGCGTCCGCTCAAATCCACAACGGTAATGTTTCCGGCATCACGATTGGTGGCGTGTAGTGACATCTTTTACCTTACGCTTCCTGATGAGGCGCGGAACTCTGTCCACCCTCGCCATTCGGAGAGCTACTGCCAGGCGTGGGCAGCTTCTTCGACATTACGATTTCCGCGCCGCCCGTTTTTCCCGGTACCACATCAAATTCGTCCATAAACGCGCGCATCAAAAAAATTCCTCGCCCGGAGGTGCTGAGCAAATTCTCTTCCGCGAGCGGGTCCGGCACATCGGAAAGTTTGAATCCCGTGCCTTCATCCAGGACATGGATGATCATGCGATCGGGAGTGAGATCCACGGCCAGGTAAATCTTTTTTTCGGGCCGCTCCTGATTCCCGTAGTGGAATGCGTTGATGACTCCCTCGCGCACGCTCATCCCGATTCGGTAGCAGTCGTCTTCACCGAAGCCCGCAGCTTCCGCCATGCGCAGACACATCTCCTCGGCAAGATTGACGCTTTCGACTTGCGTCTCCAACGTGACTTCAAGATGCTTGGCGTCTGAACCCATCTTTTGAGCTGCTGCTGCCCCGAGAGCCCCTAATATGAGCGCATTATGGGTAACATAGCAACGGAAACGGAGTCAATGGAGCGATTAAGCTACAGCCTTCGGACCAACGAGGGAGAATCCGCATTCTAGCCTGTCTCTCCCTTGAAACCAGCTCACGTGAATTGGCTCGAGTTCGTAGATTCAAGAGGGACAGACAGGAATGTCTGTCCTACCACCCGGCTTGCAGGCGCTGGACCATGGCCAATCTTCAGGATAGTGGACCAAGCCAGCAGTCACTGGATTATTCTCGATGTAGCGGACGATTCGTTCTAGTTGTGCCGGATTCCGTACCCAATGATCGAATGATTCATCTTGCCAGAACGCCTGTCCGGTGCGACCCAACACGCGATTGGCGCATCTGGCCGTGTAGCCCTTCAGAAACTTCGTGATCCTTCGAATTGGCTGAACTGTTTCGATCAAGACGTGAACATGATTGGACATCACAACAAAAGCGAAGATGCGGTAAAGATGACGCTGCGATTCGCCGTACCTCAGAGCCTCCATCACAAGATTTGCGACGCTAGGGTTTTTCAGCCACATCGGGTCACGTTGCCCAGAATCCAGGAAACGGTCGAAAGCTACAAACTTTTTTCCTTCTGATTTTTCGCTACATTCTCGCCAAAAAGCGGCTGGCAGAGATCCTGCGAGTCTCCATGTGATGAAAAGAATCTTTCCCGGCGGTTGCCAATGCGGCAGATGTCGTTTGTAGTAGGGCTTGATTTCGCGGGGCATAACAGTAGGACAGGCATTCTTGCCTGTCCTTTCCTTCAGAGCCAAATGATGTAACCCAACCCGTGTTTAGAAACTCCAGAGGGACAGACAGGAATGTCTGTCCTACCTAAGCCCAATAGGAGCGGTCGAGAGTGCGGTACTGGATCGCTTCACTTAGATGCTTTGGCTCGATGCCCGCGCCGCCGTCCAGGTCTGCGATGGTGCGGGCTACTTTCAGGATGCGATCGTGGGCGCGGGCGGAGAGGCCGAGGCGGGTGATGGCGTTTTCGAGCAGCTTTTCGCCTTCGGCGGAGATGGCGCAGTGCTTTCGAATCATCTTGGGCATCATTTGCGCGTTTGCATAGGTCTTTTTTTCCGTACGGAATCGCTCCAACTGACCGTCTCTTGCAGAAATCACGCGCTTCCGAACTGCGGCCGAATCTTCCGCGGAAGACGGCGCGCGCAGCTCCTTGTACTTCACCGCGAGGACTTCGATGTGAATGTCAATGCGGTCCAGCAGCGGACCGGAGATTTTCGAGACGTAGCGCTGGATCATCGGCGGAGTGCAGTGGCATTCGCGCGTGGGATCGCCAAAATAGCCGCAGGGACAGGGGTTCATTGCGGCGGCCAGCATGAATCGCGAAGGAAAAGTGACCGAAACCGCCGCGCGCGAAATGGTCACCGAGCCGTCTTCCAGCGGCTGGCGCATCACTTCCAGGACGTTTCTCTGAAATTCGGGCAACTCGTCGAGAAACAGCACTCCATTGTGCCCAAGCGAAACTTCCCCCGGCCGCGGCCCCGCGCCGCCACCGATCAATCCTGCGTCGCTGATGGTGTGATGCGGCGAGCGGTACGGCCGGGTTCCCACGAGCCCGCTGCCATTCTCCAGGACTCCTGCAACGCTATGTATGCGGGTGGTCTCGATGGCCTCTTCCAGCGACATGGGCGGAAGGATAGTGGGAATGCGCTTCGCTAGCATGGTCTTGCCTGCGCCGGGCGGACCGATGAATAAAATGTTGTGGCCGCCCGCGCATGCCACTTCCAGCGCGCGCTTGGCAGCTTGCTGGCCGTGCACGTCGCGCAAGTCAACAGAGTACTGCGCGGCCTCCGAAAGCATTTGCCGCGCGTCGACTTTTACGGGGGCAAACGATTCCGGCGAATTGACGAGATCGACAGCTTGCGGCAGGGACTTCAGCGCGAAGACGTCCACGCCTTCGACGACGGCCGCTTCCTTGACGTTTGCTTCCGGCACGGCCACCGACTTCAACCCGACTTCCCGCGCCGCCAACGCGGCGGACAATGCGCCTCTCACGGGCCTAACGCTTCCGTCGAGGGAGAGTTCGCCCAGAAACATGCACTTGTCGAGCTGCTTGCCGAAAAACTGTCCCATGCAGCCGGTCAGGCCGAGGGCCATCGGTAAGTCAAACCCCGAGCCTTCCTTGCGCACATCGGCAGGCGCCAGATTGATCGTGACGCCCTGGCCGTAGGGAAATTCATATCCGCAATTTCGCAGAGCTGCTTTGATGCGCTCCCTGCTCTCCTTCACGGCGTTGTCCGGCAGACCTACGACGTTGAAATCCGTCATCCGCGCCGAACCTACGTCCACCTCCACCTCGACGAGGTAGGCGTCAATTCCGTACACCGAAGCGCTGAGCGTCTTGAAGAGCATCGTAGTCGCGCGGATCCAGGCTCTGTCCGAGGCGGAAGGGAGCAGCAAGCCCAGCGCGCAGCATAAATCAATCAGCTAAGATACACCAGAGATAACTCATTCTGTAGTACAGCGCCGGCCTCCTTCCCTTTACACGTGCTGAGGGGCCACGTATATTGACCTCATCGGGAGTTTGCGAACACTCCTCCCCGCGCGAGGCTTTCTATGTTCGGTATTGTGATTTTGGGCCTGCTCGTACTGCTCGTAATTCTAGCCATCGGGATGTACAACGGGCTGGTGCGGCTGAAGGTCCAGTGCGATAACGCCTGGGCGGATATTGACGTTCAACTGAAGCGGCGCTACGACCTGATTCCCAACCTCGTGGAAACCGTGAAGGGCTATGCCGGGCACGAAAAGGACACGCTCGAAGCAGTGATTAATGCGCGCAACCGCGCGATGACGGCGACCGCTCCCGGCGACAAGGCGCAGGCGGAAAACATGCTCTCCGGCGCGCTGAAGAGCCTCTTTGCGCTTTCCGAAGCTTATCCGCAGCTCCGGGCGATCGAGAGTTTTACTTCGCTGCAGAATTCGCTTTCACAGATTGAGGACACCGTGCAGAACGCGCGGCGCTATTACAACGCCGTCGTGCGCGACCTCAATACCAAGATTCAGCAGTTTCCCACCAACATTTTTGCCAATATGCTGGGCTTCAAGCCGCGCGAGTTCTTTGAAGTGACCGCCGCGGCTGAGCGCGAAGCGCCCAAGGTGAGCTTCAACGCGCCCAGTGCGCCGACTGCCTAGTGAGAACGCGGCCTGTATGAACCGCGCCCTCTTCCGGCCAACACGTCTTGCGTTCGCCGCTGGCCTTTTCCTCACGTTGTTCTCATTGTTCGTTTGCGCGGCTCCGGCAAAAGAACTGCGCATCGAAAAATTCAGCTCGGAGATTGTCGTCGCCCCGAACGGCTCGATTGACGTCACCGAAGTCATTACCGTGCGATTCATCGGCGGGCCCTGGCATGGGCTGTATCGCTCCATCCCCGTGGAATACGTTACGCCGCAGCAGCTGAACTACTCGCTCTTCCTTACGGTGAAGAACATCGCGGACAGCGACGGCAACAAGCTGAAATTCGAAGCCAGCCGCGAACGCCATTACCGCAAACTGAAAATCTTCGTTCCGAACGCCGACAACTCCACGCACACCATTTCCATCGAGTACACCGTTTCCGACGCGCTGCGTTTTTTTGAGGACCACGACGAGCTCTACTGGAATATCACCGGCGACGAATGGGATATTCCAATTCAATCCGCCGACGCGCGCATTATTCTTCCCGAAGGCACGACGAACATCCGCGCCAATGTTTTCACGGGCAGCTTTCGCTCCACGGCGCACGATGCGGACGTAGAAATCGTGGGCAACGGCGTTGAGGTGCGCACGCGCGATCCGCTGCGTTATCACGAAGGACTGACGGTCGCGGTCGCTTTCGACAAAGGCTTCGTTCACGAACCTACCGCATTCGACAAGTTTTCACTCTTTGTGCGAAGCAATTGGCCGCTGGGGCTGCCGTTCGTTGTCTTCGTCATCATGTTTTATCTCTGGTGGACCCAGGGACGCGATCCGCGCTTGCGACCTATCGCGGCACAATACGAGCCGCCGGACCAGCTCACTCCAGGCGAAGCGGGAACGCTGGTCGATAACTCCGCGGACATGCGCGACATTACGTCTTCGATTGTTGACCTCTCCGTGCGCGGCTATATGGTGATCGAAGAGCATCAGAAGGACCGCATGCTCGGGCTGGTCCACGACAAGGACTACAACTTTGTACTGAAAAAAGAGCGCTCCGAATGGGCCACATTGAAGCCCCACGAACAGGTTTTGTTGAACGGGTTTTTCACCATGGGCACGGTGGGCGAGAGCGTCTCGATGTCCAGTCTCGAAAACCGTTTTTATAAGAACCTGCCGGATATCAAGAGCCGCATTTTCGAATCTCTTGTTACGCATGGCTACTATCGCCGCCGGCCGGACAGTGTGCGCGCTTCGTATATTGGCGCCGGCGTTGTGATTGGCCTTCTTTGCATTTGGGGCGGCACGGGGATCGCTTCTTCCATGGGCATGGCGCCGCTTACGTTCATAATTGCGGGAGTTCTTTCCGCCGCGATCATCTGCGGCTTCGGCTGGTTCATGCCTGCGCACACGGAACAAGGTGCGCGCGCGCTGGAAGGAGTTCTCGGCTTCGAGGATTTCTTGAATCACGTGGAATCCGACCGCTTTAATCGCACGATCAAAACGCCGCAGATGTTCGAGAAATTTCTGCCCTTCGCCATGGCCCTGGGCGTGGAGAAAAACTGGAGCAAAGCCTTCCAGGGCATCATGACGCAGCCGCCGGACTGGTATCGCGGCTCGTATGGCCCGAATTTCTACCCCATGATGTTCACCAATGACCTCAGCACTATGTCTTCCCGCGCCAGCAGCGTCATGGCTTCCGCTCCGCGCAGCTCCGGAGGCTCCGGTTTCGGCGGTGGCGGAGGCGGTGGTTTTTCCGGAGGCGGTTTCGGCGGTGGTGGTGGCGGCGGCTTCTAGGGCCTGGGTATTTTAGGAAGAGAGCTCGCAGCAACGATTCAGTGAGCTGAAAACCGATTTTCGATGAGACTAGTGCTTATCTTCGCTAGCGGCATGAGATTCTTTCGGGCCCACGCCGTAAAGCGCCAGGACGTCTTGTAGCGTTACCACGCCTTCCAATTGATGTATGTCGGCGCGGTTCACCACCGGCAGTAGGTCAAGTCCGCTTCCACCCATACGATCGAGCGCCAGGTGAAGCGAATGGTCCGCATGCACGTGCGCAAAATCGGTCGGATCCACAAGTTCGTACAGTCGCTTGTCCGGGGCGCCATTTCCGACGGCTTGCTGCAGGCTCTGCAGACTAACTACACCAATCACTCCGCGTTCATCGCTGACGGGCCACGCATGGAATCTGCTGGACTGCGATTTTTCCAGCGCTTCCTGCACCGTGAGGCTGCCGTTCCATACTTCCGTGGCGTCGCGCATGGCCTGAACAACGCGGCGCTGGCCACCCTGCTGACGCGTCTCCGCCGTCGGCAGGTGAATACCGTCCTGGTGCGCCAGAACTTCATAGATCGGCTGCTTCTGAAACCTGGCGGAGATGAAAAAACTCACCAGGCTGGAAATCATCAGCGGCACGATGACCGCATAATCCCGGGTGATCTCAAAAATCATGACCACCGAAGTCATGGGCGCGCGGATGATGCCCGCAAACGCCGTGCCCATGCCGACCAGCGCATAGGCTCCCGGAGAAGCCACATATCCCGGCAGAAAATGTTGCGCCACGGTTCCGACAATTCCTCCCAGCATGGCTCCCAGAAACAAGCTGGGCCCGAATATGCCGCCGGCATTGCCGGAGGCATAGCTAGCGGCGACGGAAATGAGTTTGAGCATAAGCAAGAGGATCATCAGCTTGAGCGCCATCTTTCCGTTCAACACGTCGCCGACGTGTTTGTACCCCACGCCCAGGAGTTGCGGTACAAACCAGCCCATGATTCCAACCGTCAATCCCCCCGCTACTGGCTGGAACCACACGGTTTTTCGCGGGAAGCGCAGAAAGCGCCCTCTCATCCAAAGCAGAAGTTTCGTAAACGCCACCGAAACGAAACCGCCGGCAACTCCGAGCACCCCGTAAATCCCCAACTCTCCCGGATGGACCAATTGATATTGCGGCACCTGAAAGAGCGGGTCGTTTCCCAGAAGCAGTCGAAGCATCGCCCAGGACGTTGCCGAAGCCAGCACGACGGAACCCAACACCGGCGCGTGCATGTCGCCGACTACCTCTTCCAGCGCGAACAAAACGGCGGCCAGCGGCGTATTGAACGCAGCGGCGATCGCTGCCGCGGCCCCGACGGGGATAAGCGCCTTCACTTTGTCCGGCCGCAGGCCCAGCTTTCTGCCCAGCACCGACGCAATACCAGCTCCAACCTGGACAGCCGGCCCCTCGCGTCCAAGCGGCAGACCGCTCGCCAATGTCGCGGAGGTACAGAGAAATTTTCCGAAGACGGTTCGAAGTGTGATTCGCCCGCCGCGGGCATAGAGTGCCGCTTTCGTCTGGGGAACTCCGCTGCCGCGCGCGTCCGGAAAAAAGCGGTAGAGCAGGTAGCCGACTGCTAGTGATCCGATCACCGGGACAAGCAATCTTCGCCACGCCGCTCCGCCGGGAGGATACAGCCGGGCACCGAATCGCTCCGTGACAAGAATGAAAGCGACGACGCACAGGCCCACTAGGGCCCCGATCAGCAACGTCAGGATCAGAAAGACTTGTTCCTCGCGATCGGAAAGGAACAGGGCCCACTTCTGTGCCGGGACATTCCACCAGGTGTGGCCGGTTGTCTCTGCTGTTTCCTTCAAGTCCATGTCGGGCGGGTCACTCACGATGGTTCGCCGCGCGATTTCTGGAAGGGCGTTTCGATCGCTTCCCGCCTTTTGAAGAGCGCCCGTTTTCCAGCAGAGCGCTGATGGCGCGGACAAATGCAAGACCACTCGCGCGAAGTTCACTGATGCGGTGGCGCGCCACTTGTTCGAGCAGTTTTTCTCCACGGGGCAGGAGAGAGACCAGAACGCGCCTGCGATCGTCACGGCTGCGTGTCCTGCGAACATATCCATGCAGCTCCAGCCGGTCGATCAGTTCGACCGCGCTGTGATGCTTCAACGCCAGCCTATCGGCGAGCGCGCGGATGGTGGCCTCTTCTCCTTCGGGAAGGCCCCGGACCGCGAGCAGCAACAGGTATTGCTGCGGCTCCAGGCCCGCGGCGCGGGCCACGGAGTCTCCCTCACCGACAAACTTGCGGATGAGGTAGCGCAGTTCCGCGAGCGCCGCGTACTCCGCGGAGGTGATCTCCTTTGACATTCAATAAGTATATCGCACTACGATATACTTGGACACTTTCCCGTTGAACTGAGCGATTTGATTAACCCCTGGCTATCTACGTCGGCTTCTGCCGATTTCTTTTTTTCTCGGGAGGTAACTCTGATAAACTACTTATATTATTAAGAGGGATAACATGGGTAACTCAATCTGTCCTCGCTGTCACCAAGCCCTTTCTACTCCTCCTTTAATGAATTTGCAGGAATGGTCAAGTTTTGTCTGCCCCAGTTGCAGAGCGAGGCTCCGACAAAAATCTACGTTGCGATCGAACCATCTTTTACTTTTCGGACTCTCCCTCGCAAGCCTTGGGGGATTCCACTTCGCACCGCGATGGCTAAAACTACTCTTCATCGTTCTCGGGTTGGTTTCTTACCTCGCAGCTTTTGTAATTTTGCTCTTCGAAGCTCGGAGTCCTGAACTGCAGCTTAAGAAGCCTTTGCCCAAGCCGGAAATTGTTCTTAACCTGAACAACCTTAACAATTAGCATTTGGGCGCCAAAGCCGCCTCTAGGCGTGACTACAGTTGTTTGCGGAAGGACTTCTGCGTCTTGTAGTGCTCGTAGCCGTTTCGTTCGTAGAATTTGTGCGCGCGCTCGCGGTTCACGTTCGAACGTACCGACATGCCCTTGCAGCCATGCTTGCGGGCCCAATCTTCTGCGGCGGTCAGCAACCTGGCGCCCGCGCCGAGGCTTCTCTTCCCATCCGCCACAATGAGGGTGTTCACTTCCGCGCGAATCTCCACTTCGAGCAGCGGCTGCTTGCTTACGTGCAGCCAGCCGATCACGCCATTCGTTGGGGATTCCGCAACAAACACAGCGTGATCTGAAGCAGGTTTTATGCGTCGCAATCGCTCGCGGATCTGGGCCGCCGTTGCCGGATACCCGAGCTGTCCGCTAAGTTCCGCGAGTTGCGGGGCATCGCCGCTCTTCGCGCGCCGGATCTTCAGTTCGTTCCTGTTTGCGTTTGCCAACTGTATCAAACCGCCTTTCGCCGAAGCCGCGCTTGCACGGCGTCGCTCCTCAGTTCGCGCAGCGCATCCGCCGCGATCCAGCGCGCCGCTCGTGAATCCTGCTTTCTGATTCTTTCCGCCGCTTGGATGGCTTCCCGGTTCAACCGAAGATTTCGCTTCCCAATATTTCGCAAGGTCCAGTTGACCGCTTTTCTTACGAAGTTGCGTTCATCGTGCGCTTCGCGTTCGATCACTCGCAAGAATTGTAAAAATCGCGCGTCCGAAGCCACCTTGTCCTTATAACTCAAGTACGCCACCAGTGAAAAACCCGCGCGCTTCTCAAATTCCTCGCTGCGCCTGCTCCATTCCGCCGCCTTCTTCCAGGCGAACTTCGTGTGAGCGTAAAGATAGCAGCACGCCGCATCCACAATATCCCAGGAATTGAAATCGCAAGCCCAACGCTCCATTTCCGCGGCGGTGATTCTCTCCGGTTCGCCGATGAATGTGGCAAGGATACGAGCCTCGTGAATGCCCGTCGTCCAAAGCTCTTGCGCGAGACGGTGATCTTTTCCAATATGCTTCGCGAATTTGTGTAGCACGGGCGAGGAGACTCCGTACGCTTTTGGGACATGCACACCAAAGTAGGCCATCTTCGCGCGAACTTTCGGATCGGCTAGCCCCTTCAGCTCGCGCAACACAGCCTCTTTCGTCCATTGGCGAGCCATCGTTCGGGGATGGCTCTGCCTAGAACGTTTTGTCGGAGTCGAGGAGGATCGTGACCGGGCCTTCATTGACCAGCCCCACGGACATCATGGTTTGAAAAATTCCCGTCGCCACGGTGACGCCAAGAGCGCGGAGCGCCGCGCAAAACCCTTCGTATAAAGCTTTCGCCAGCTCCGGAGGCGCCGCCGCGATGAAGCTCGGCCGCCGCTGCCCGCGCGCATCGCCATAAAGTGTGAATTGCGAAACCACCAGCGCGCTGCCCTTCACATCCAGCAGCGACCGGTTCATCTTACCTTGGTCGTCTTCAAAGATTCGCAGGTTGCTGACTTTCTCGGCCATTGAGACTGCGACGGCCGAGGTATCTTCCCGGCCGACGCCAAGTAAAATCATCAGCCCCGCGCCGATCTCGCCCGTGACGCGTTCTTCCACCGTCACGCGCGCCCGGCTCACTCTCTGGAGTACTGCGCGCATGCCGCTAGCCTAGTTATCTCTCTTTCGTTTTGCTCTCGGCAATGGCAATACCGCAAATCCACGCGGCGCTGGCTGGCATTTCGGACAAAAATAACTGCTGCGCCCCGCTACAATCCCGCGCCGGATCGTAGCCTTGCACCGGTAACACCCCTTGCCTTCGCGGCCGTAAGCCCGATGGTGCCGCTGATACTCCCCCGGCTCGCCCTCCGCGTCAAGAAAATCGGAAATCGAGGACCCGCGCATCACGATGGCTTTCTGCAGAATTTCTTGCAGCACGCGGCGTAGCGTCTCCGCTTGTTTCGCGTTCAGCCGGCCGCCCAAACGAGCCGGATGAATTTTTGCTCGCCACAAGCTCTCGTCGGCGTAGATATTGCCCACGCCACGGAGCACGGACTGGTCCAGCAGCAACGCCTTGATCCGCGCGCGGCGTCCTCGAATCCGGCTCGCGAATTCCTCGGTGCTCACCTCCAGTGGATCGGCACCGAATCCCAGCAGTTCTTCTGCGAGCGGCGCTTCCGTCAGATATGCGATGCGCCCAAAGCGCCGCGCATCCACGTAACGCAGCTCGCGGCCATCATCGAGCAGCAAGCAAACATGCGTGTGCTTTTCGCGGGGTTGCTCCGCAGGGCTCGGGGCGATCTGCCCGGTCATACCGAGGTGTACCAGCAGCGACGCTGGAACCGCATCGCCATTCGAAGGAATTCGCCCTGCCGACGCTGCCGCGGAAAGCCGCAGCAGCATGAATTTTCCATAGCGCTCGACGGCCTCGATCTGCCGCCCCGGAAGGTGCTCCTCCAGCGCCGCGGGATCATCAATGAAATCCGTTTTCCCAAGCGACACGGAGACGATCCGCCGCCCGAGAATCACTCGCCGCAATCCGCGCGCTACCGTTTCGACTTCAGGAAGTTCGGGCATAGGAGGACCGAGATCCCAAAGTAACACACACTTGAACTCAACGCTGCTCGTATAGTGAGGTGATCTCCGGAAATTGACGGACTTCTTTGCGAGACTTTCAAAAAAAAACGAAAAGCTCCTGGATCAACCTCGATATAGCGGGGCGCAACGATGCCGCGCCCCTACAAAATAAATCGAGCTTTGCTACTTTTTCTGATAATTCGGATACGGCGGATGATCCGGAATCACCACGGGATTCTTCTTCAACGCTTCCATGGTGACTTCCACTGCCTTTTCGAGTTGCCGGTCGTGCCCCGCCGCAACGGACGCCGGATCATTTTCCACTTCAATGTCCGGCGCAATCCCGTGGTTTTCCACTTCCCATTCGCCCTTCAACCCGTAGATGGCAACGCGCGGCGCCGTCACGAATCCACCGTCAAGAAGCACCGGATAGCCATAAATCCCGACCAGCCCGCCCCAGGTGCGCGTGCCAACGAGCGGCCCGATCTTGTCCTGCTTGAACATCCACGGCAGCGCGTCCCCGCCGGACCCGGACATTTCGTTGATGACCATAGTCTTCGGCCCATAGATTTGCGACAGCGGGGAGCAGAACGCTTCGCCTTCCCGCGAGATCGCGCAATTCCGCAGCGGCCGCTTCAGCATGTCAATGATGTAGTCCGCCACTTCGCCGCCGTGATTGTAGCGTTCATCAATCACCGCGCCCTGCTTACCCACCTGCGCGAAATAAAACCGGTTGAAATTGAGGTACCCGCCGACGTTCGTGTCCGGAACGTGCACGTACGCCAGCTTTCCTCCGCTCAGCTCATCCACTTTCCTCCGGCTGTCCTCTTCCCAGGCGCGGTTGCGTAACGGAAATTCGCTGGGCAACGGAACTACGGTTACCACTCGCGCGTCTTTGCCGTCCGCGTTCGGTCCCACTTTGATTTTGATCTGTTTGCCCGCCGTGTTCTCAAAGAAGCTGTAGACCTCCGCCGGCGGCCGAACCTCACGTCCTTCCACTTCCAGCAGATACTCTCCTGCCTTTACATCCACTCCCGGCTGCGTCAGCGGCGCGAGCAGATCCGGGTTCCAGTTCTCGCCGTTGTACACGCGTGCGAACCGGTAGCGGCCATTTTCGATTTTGTAATCGGCCCCGAGCAACCCGCCACGCACCCGTTTCGCCTGCGGAATGTCGCCCCCGCCGATGAACATGTGGCCGATGGTGACTTCTCCCAGCATTTCATCGAAGAGATAGTTCAGGTCCGCGCGCCCTCCGAGGCCTTTCAGGTAAGGCGAGTATTTCTTCTCCATGGCCGAAATGTTCAGCCCATGATGATTCGGGTCGTAAAGGAAATCGCGTTCGATGCGCCAGACTTCGTGGTACATCTGATTCCATTCCGCGCGCGGTTCGGAGTAGACTTCCATCCCGTCGATCTTCAACGCGCCGTCGCCCGGCTTTACAACGACGGCGGTTCCGGTAATGAACCAGCCCGGCCCTTGCCGGTACAAAACTTTCTCGCCATTCGCGGAAACTACGAATCCATTGATTCCGCCGACAAACGGCTCGGTCTTCCGCGTGGTTAGATCAAATTTCGAAACACTCGCAGGCGTCGGTTCACCGAATCGCGGGACGTCCACGACTTCGGAAAGGAACAGCGTTCCCGCCTTTCCCGCATCCAGGCCCACATAATTCGCACGCTTGATCGGCAGCGCGACGATCCGCTGACCAATCCCATCCAGGTCAATGGTGACTTTAACGGCCTCGTCTTTCTTCTCGCCTTCCTTCCCCTTCTCGGCTTCTTTGCCTTTATCAGCATCTTTGTTCTTGTCTGCTTCTTTGCCCTTGTCACTGCCCGCGGAATCCTTTTTCTCTTCGGCCGCTTTTTCCTCGTCGCTTTGCGGCTCTACGGGTGAAGCATCGCCCTTCTTCAGAACTGCCGCGTAAACATTGCGCAGCACCGGATGCTGGTAGCTCGAAAGATCGAGCCATCCCGCCGAAAGCCCCACGTCTGTGCTGACCGCAAAAAACAGATATTTTCCGCCCTTGTCGAACACCGGATAGCGCGCATCGCTGATCCCGTCCGTGATCTGCGAAGCCTTCGCGGTTTCCAGCGAATACACAAAAATGGCGCGCTGATGATTTTCAAGAAGCTTTGCAAACGTGAGCCATTTGCTGTCTGGCGACCACGCCTCATTGAAAGCAGAGGTTGGATCGTCGTAGCGATCCGTCGTCACTTTCACGGGCACGCCCTTCTCCACATCCACGTACCACAAGTTCAGCCTTTTGTCCGTGTACGCGATTTTCTTGCTGTCCGGCGACCACACCGGGCCATAGAAATACGATGGCGGATTGCCTAGATTAATTTTCTTCACCGCTCCCGAACCCGCCTGATCCCTAATGTGCAGCGCGTATTCGCCGGATTCATCCGAAAAATAGGCGATCGATTTGCCGTCGGGCGACCATGCCGGATCACGCTCCGCCACGCCCGCCGTACGCGTCAGGTTTCGAACGTCGCCCTTTTCTCCCGGAACGGTGAAAATCTCGCCGCGCGCTTCGAACACCGCGCGCGCCCCGGTCGGCGATATCGCCGCGTTCTGAATCTTGTCGCCAACTTTTTCGTAGTGCGGCCGTGTCGCAGGCAAATCGCCCGCAATCCGAATGTTCACTTTCTTCGATTGCCCACTCTCCGGATCAAATAAATAAATCCCGCCGAATTGTTCATAGACCAGCGTGTCCGTCCCCGCGGACAACGACTTGAAATCCAATCCCTTGTTTTCGACAGCCTGCTTGACCGTTTTCGATTTCGTGTCATAGGCGAAAAGGCTTACAGGCCCGTTGCGGTCCGAAAGAAAATAGACCGTGTCGCCGAACCACACCGGATGCGCGTCATTCGAATTCTCTCGCGGCACTCTTTCCAGCGCCAGGTCGCTCAGCCGCACAATATAGATTGGCGTGGTCTGCCCGCCGCGATACCGCTTCCAGGACGTCTGCCAGATTTCGTTTGGCACATACGCGATGCGCGCGGCGTCGGGCGAGAACCACGCCTCTTCTCCGCGCCACATCGGCAGAACTTCCGCCGGGCCGCCTTCCGCGGGAACGGTGTACAAACGGTCGAAGTCCGCATAGGAATCGCGCGGCGAATGGAAAAGCACGCGCTTGCCGTCCGGCGTCCATCCCACCGCAATATCCGGCGCGGGATGCCACGTCAGCCTGCGCGGTTCGCCGCCCTCCGCAGGCATCACAAACACATCCGCGTTCCCGTCGTATTGCGCTGTGAAAGCAATCCACTTGCCGTCCGGCGAGAAAACCGGTAATCCTTCGTGTCCGCCCGTCGTCAGTTGCCGCGCATCGCCGCCCTCGCGAGGCACGCTCCAGAGGTACCCGCCATAGGCAAAAACCACTTGCGTCCGGCTCACCGTCGGCGAATGCGCCAGCAACAGCGTTTCTTCCGCAGCGCGGGAAGCGCCCGCGAGGCCCAGCAAGACACCCATCAGGATCGCCATTCGAAAGCGCATGCTTCCTCCCTAAAACAAGATAAACGAGATGAAATCGTTAGCTAGAATCGACCCGAATTCCCGCGGCGCACCAGCTCTTCAGCGCCGTACGATCTGCATGTACCCACCACGGCACAGAACCATCCCAGTAAGACGGATGAACCGCGAAAAATGTTTGCAAAAAATCGCGCAATCTAAGGCAGGAGCGCGAAGACCCGGACCGGCCCCCCCGAGCCTCCCTCCAGCTTGATCGGCGCCACAATCAGAAACGCGCCAGTCTCCGGCAGTTCGCTCAAGTCCGCCAGGTTTTCCAGGTGATACAAGCCCGTGCCCAGCGTCAAATGATGCACCGCGAAATCACCCGAGGCCCCGAAATCAATGCTCAGCGTGTCGCATCCCAGGCCGCTCACTTTTCTTTCGATCAATAATTTTGCCGCTTCCGTTGAAAAACCAGGAAAATGCATTTTTCCTTGGCCATCCTGGTTGCGATAACGCTTCACATCCGGCCATCGCGAAGACCAGCCCGTTCGCAGTAGCACGATAGCCCCTTCCTGAATCCGTCCGTGCTTTTTCTCCCACGCTTCCACGAAAGCTGCGGGAACCTGATAATCTGCGTCCTTCGCGCTTTCCGCGCGCACATCCAACACCACCGCCGGGCCCATCAGTTTCTTTGCGGGAATCTGGTCTACCGTGATTTGTCCCGGCGGAAAATGCGCCGGCGCATCCATATGCGTTCCGTAATGTTCCAGCATCCAGAAACTTCTCGTGAAGTAGCCGTTCTTCTCAATCGTGGCGTTCACTTTTGCTTCGAAAAATTTCTCATCACCCGGCCAGGGCACCAGTTTGTCGCTGATGGCGTAAGTCAGGTCCACCACCCGCGTTTTTCCGGATGGAACCCCTTCGAGCATGGCGTCTCCGCGCGGATTTTGCGGATAAAGAGTCATGAATGCAAAAACACAACTGGCGATAACTCCGGAGCGGCCCACGGCGCTCATTTCCAACCCCCATTCCTTTTTATGGCAGCGGGATGCCCGGCGTCGCGATGATCCCGGCCATGCGCAGGATTTCCTGGTACTCCGTGTCGCTGATCATGGTGACGATCAAGCGTACGTTCTTCAACAATTTCATTTTCTTCAGCGCGGGATTGGCGCGGAGTTCCGCCAGGGTGACCTGCCTTGGAAGCTTTTCGAACGCGCGCAAGTCCGCAACCAGATTTTTCTCTTTGCGATCGTGGGGATCGGGGTAGGGATCGCGCGTAATCTCCGCAATCGAATAGAGCGTCCGTTCCGGCGCGGAATGGTAGCACAGCACGCGGTCGCCCTTGCGCACCTGTTTCAGTGCGCGGATCGCGTCGGGTTTCGAAGCGGCACCATGCCACATCTCCTTGCCCTTAACGAAGAGTGTGTCCCAGTGATAGTGGTGGGGGTCGGCGGTAAAGATCCAGTAGTGGCGTTGCGCAGTCGGAGTCGACATCGATTCTTGGAGTCGGCAGCAATATACACGCTGGCATCCAAAAAGCGAAACAAAATATGAGGGTTAGCTGATACTTGAGGTGGGAAAGGTGTAGGAGCGCAACTGGCAATATTTCGTCTAAATCTAAATATTTATATTATTTTCAATGGCTTACGGTATATCTATCCAACATCGACAAAAATGTCTTCTCCCCTGATCTCCACAGGGTAACAATCCACCCCAACCGTCGGGTTCTGGGTTACTTTGCCGGTAGTCACGTTGTACTGCCACCCGTGCCAGGGGCAAGTCACGATGCTCCCATCCAAAACCCCCTGGCCCAGCGGCCCGCCCCGGTGCAGGCACGTATTGTTAATTGCGTAGAATTTGCCCCCAACATTCGCCACGGCAATCGCCTTGCCCTCCACCTGAAACTCCCGGATCGTCCCTGGAGTAATCTCATTCGTCTTCGCCGTCCGCGCCATCGCCATCTTTTCGTCTCTCCCGTTTATTTCTCTCCGCTCTCTGTGTTCTCTGCGACCTCTGTGTTAAGTCCTTTCTTCCTTTACTTCCTCTACTTCCTTGGCTTCCTACCTCGGCGCCGGCGTCTGCGCCACCATCACTCCCTGCTTGAATTCATCCACCATTTCCGCCTTCAACCGCACTTCCGTCGGCCGCTTCGCCAGCGTCATCTGGTCAATCTTGTCCTGCAGCTTCAACAACGCGAAAAACAGCCCCTCCGGCCGCGGCGGGCATCCCACCACGTACACATCGACCGGTACGATCTTGTCCACGCCCTGCAGAACTGGATACGCATTGAACGGCCCACCTACACTCGAGCACGCTCCCATCGAGATGCACCACTTCGGGTCCGGCATCTGTTCCCATACGCGCTTGAGCACCGGCCCCATCTTCAGCGTCACCGTCCCCGCTACGATCATCAAGTCCGCCTGCCGCGGCGAGGGCCGGAACACTTCCGCGCCAAACCGCGCCATATCGAACCGCGAAGTCGTGGAAGCAATCATCTCAATCGCGCAGCACGCCAGCCCAAACGTCAGCGGCCAAATGGCGCTTTTCCGCGCCCAGTTGAACACGTAGTCCACCGACGTGATCATGAAATTCTTTTCGAACCGCTGATCCAGTACGCCCATAGGCCGCCATTCTCCCGCAGCGCAACCATCTTCCGCGGAGTATAGCTTCCGCCTGTACTCTAGTCAAAGTATCGTGCGATCGCCGCGTTTCGTTAGTCGCGCGTTAGCTCTTTGTACTTACGCGAAAGGGCTTTCCAATAAGTGCCCGGTCGCAGGCGCTGCAGGATGTCGATCTTGTAGGCGTCCGAGCCGATCAGGATGCGCGGCTCGCTACGCTCCACGCCACGAAGGATGCGGGCCGCGGCTTCTTCAGGCGTAATCCGGAAAAACTTCTCAAACCGGGCGATTTTTTCTTCAACATCGGTTCTTTTTACGCCCGCTCCGACGCGTGCACGCCGGGCAATCGCCGTCCGGATTCCCGCCGGGTGCACGCAAGAAACACGCACGGGCGTTTCTGCAAGCTCATGCCTCAGGCACTCCGTAAATCCCCGCACCGCGAACTTGCTCGAGGAATACGCCGCTTGCCCCGGTGGCGCGATCAGCCCATATAAGCTGGAAATATTCACAATATGTGCCCGCTGTTCCCGCTTCAGCATCGGCAGGAAAAACTTCACGCCGTACACCACGCCCCAGAAATTGATGTTCATCAGCCACCGGAAATCCTCCAGTGAAATCTCTTCGAACATCCCCTCCATCGCCACCCCTGCATTGTTGATCAGCAGCGTCACGCGCCCGTGTTTCTTGCCGACCTCCTCGGCAAACGCGCTCACTCCTGCTTCCTCGGCGACATTCACCACATGCGTCGTAATCGGCGCCTTCCTGCTTCCAATCGATTGCGCGGTCTGCGCGAGCCCCGCTTCATCCACATCCGCAATCGCCAGCGCGGACCCCGCCTCCGCCAATCGCTGTGCCAGCGCGCGCCCAATCCCCGAGCCCGCCCCCGTCACCACCGCCGCCCCACCACTTAGAAATGACATTGGAAAACCTCGGTAACTAAACGAATTGCCGCCAGCCACATCGTCACAGCGAAACACTTGCTGCGGCCCACTCATACCACAGTTCGACCATCGTCACCAGAATTTGGATTTCACCGCTCGGAAGAGAGGAAGAATCTACTACGATTCGGCCGTAACCTGATTGCGCCCGGCGCGCTTTCCGCTGTACGGGGCCTTATCGGCCTGCTTGACCAGTTGGCAGAATTCCGGAGGCTCCTTGCCCTGGAATCCGGCGATCCCGAAGCTCGCCATTACTGAAACAACATTTCCTCCAAACGAAAATTTCAGCGCCGCAAATTGTGCGCGCAGCCTTTCCACTGTCAGCCTTGTGCTCTTCTCGTCCAGATGCGTCATCACCAGTAGAAACTCATCCCCGCCCATCCGCCCGCTGAGGTCCGATGCTCGCGCGTTTTCTCGCAGCATTTCCCCGAATTTCTGCAGCACCTGGTCGCCCGCCGGATCGAATGGTTTGGTCAGGTAATCGTCAGCGCCCGCCGCCAATTCTTTCACCACGTTGTCCTTCTCCGAAATGCTTGTCACCACGATGATGTAGGTATACAGGCGCTGCGCATCCCCGCGAATGCGCTCGCACAGCTACTTGGTGCCGCACACCAGCAACGCGCCTTCGGACTTGAACGCGCGCAGTTGCGCCGCATCGCGGAACCATCTTCCGGTGTAAACATCCGGAGAAGGCGAGCCGTCCACGATTCGTTCATGCGCCACGTTCGAAAAACCTGCGCTTCGAAACAGCTCCGCCCACTCCTCCGAGGAAAGCAGCCGCGTGGGCACGGCCAGCAGATCGCCCCACTGGTGACAATGGGGATTGTCGCGATAGTAGTTAATCACAATCCACGCGGACCCGCCGTCGTGCAGTACCCGAAGAATATCTTTGATTCCCGCTGCAAGATCGGGCCAGTAGAAAGAAGATTCCACCGAAATCACATGAGAGAAAAAATGCGGTTGCCACGGTATTTCCGCCACTTCTCCCGTCACAAACATCAAATTGCCGAAGTCCAAGCTCGCGCGCCGCGCGTGACGGATCATCTCGTCCGAGATGTCCATCCCCACTACGCGCCCCTCGGGCACCAGTTTCGCCAGCCGCCGCGAAAGCCACCCAGCCCCGCATCCCACGTCCAGCACGTTGTCCGTTGGCGCCAGCCGCATCTTCTCCAGCACCGGCAGCGTGATGGGCAGGTGCTCCTGCTCCATCCCCTCCCCGCGCCCCGCCTCCGCCCAGCGGTCAAACTCCTCGCGAAGAGAATCTCTTGAATCCAAGGGCATTTTCAGAGGGCGAGCAGATCTCGAGGAACTAATCTTTTTGCCACCAGATCAACCAGGAACCCCAGTCCCTCAAGTGCCGTTGCGCCCAGCACCGCGGCCTCACCAGGCTCTCCGAAGGCCACTTGCACCGGAGCCTTTCTACCGTCAAAAGTTAAAAGGACGGCTGTAACGTCTCGTTCCAGACGTCGGCCATCCGCCAAGGAAAACGGCAGCCGCGAAAAAGCAGCTACGCCCAGCCTCTGGAGAATTTCCCGCGGGATCCAAGACAGTGTCGCTCCGGTCTCCACAAGCAAGGAGACTTCCTCCGTCTGGCCCGGAACCGCCACATTCGCCAATTCCACCGTTACATCGAACATTCCCATCGTACATCTCCAACCAAGTTGTCAGGCGCCTTGCACTTTCGCCAGCAGCTCCACAAACTTTTGCTTCCGCTCCGCCTGGTCGTGCCCGCCTTCGGCGTCCGCCATTTGGGTGATGTTCATCGAGCAAAACTTCGGCCCGCACATCGAGCAGAATTTCGCTTCTTTGTAAAAATCATCCGGCAAATTCTCGTCATGCATCTTCCGCGCCGTCTCCGGATCCAGCGACAGTTCGAACTGCTTATTCCAGTCAAACAGAAATCGCGCATAGCTCAAAGCGTCGTCGCGGTCCCGCGCGCCCGGCCGGTGCCGCGCCACATCCGCCGCATGCGCCGCAATCTTGTACGCGATCACGCCCAGCTTCACGTCCTCCGGATTCGGCAAGCCCAGGTGCTCCTTCGGCGTGACATAGCACAGCATCGACGCCCCGTGCCACCCGATCATCGCCGCACCAATCGCGCTCGTGATGTGGTCGTACCCCGGCGCAATATCCGTCACCAGCGGCCCCAGCGTATAGAACGGCGCCTCGTGGCACCATTCCATCTCTTTGTCCACCTGCTCCTTGATCTTGTCCAGCGGCACGTGCCCCGGCCCTTCGATCATCACCTGCACGTCGTGCTCCCACGCCTTCGTTGTCAACTCGCCGAGCACTTTCAGCTCCGCAAACTGCGCATCGTCGCTCGCGTCCGCGATGCAACCCGGCCGCAAGCCGTCGCCAAACGAAAAGCTCACGTCGTGCTTCTTGAAAATCTTGCAAACGTCCTCGATATTTTCGTACAGAAAATTCTGCTTCTTGTGATGCTCCATCCAGTGCGCCATCAGCGACCCGCCGCGGCTCACAATCCCCGTAATCCGTTTCCGCACCAGCGGCACGTGCTCCCGCAGCACACCCGCGTGAATCGTCATGTAATCCACGCCTTGCTCGGCCTGCTCTTCAATCACTTCCAGCATCAGCTCGATCGTCAAATCTTCCGGCCGCCGCACCCGCGAAATCGCTTCGTACACCGGCACTGTCCCCACCGGCACCGGCGACGCCTCGATAATCGCCTTTCGAATCGTCGGAATATCCCCGCCCGTCGAGAGGTCCATCACCGTGTCCGCGCCGTAGTGCACCGCGTGGTGCAGCTTCTTCAGCTCTTCGTCAATGTTCGATGATGTCGAGGAATTCCCGATGTTCGCGTTGATCTTGCACTTACTCGCGATCCCGATCGCCATCGGCTCCAGGTTTCGATGATTCACGTTCGCGGGAATAATCATCCGCCCGCGCGCCACTTCGCTTCGAATCAGCTCCGGCTCGAGCTTCTCGCGCCGCGCGATGTATTCCATCTCCTCGGTAATCGCACCCTGCCGCCCCAGATGCATTTGCGACACGTTCCTGTTCCCATTGGCCTTCGCAGCCTCAGCTTCTCTCTTCTCAATCCAGCTGTCGCGCATTCCCATAGAGCCCCCTCAGAAGCCGCGACCCGTGCCGCCACAATGCTTATCCTTCGGCACGCAGTCTCCGGTATGAAGTCGAATTATGGCACCCGGTGAAGGGTGCCGCAACTTGCGGCAACGCGACTTCGTTTCCCCATCTGGAACTCTCCCCGATCACTATTTCCAAAATGGTTGAGGAACGCTTTCCCCGAAGCGCTACCTCTTCGCTGCGTCTTCTCGCTGGCGTCCTAACAGCATCGCTCAAGAATAGGAAATGGGGTGAAAGAGAAGACTTCCTCGATGTACCTACGCTGCTCGCCTCGGGCCGCTTCTCCCATTACTTGGCAACTCAATTGCCCCTGGATTTGCGCCCGCTTCGACTTTCTTGGGAATCGAAGGTCTAAAACGCTCTTGCATCGGCAAGAAGGAGTTCCCATGAATGTTCTACCCGTTGCTGCCTGGCAACTCTTGCAGCGATGTTTGCCGCGCGCGCCGCAATGGCGCAAGACACTTCACCGGATTCACGACCAGATATCCCAGTGCTTCTTCTCGAATCAAAGAATCCGAATTCCTCGCCGCGACCGCCCGAACCAAACCCACTTCAGCCAAAACCCAAATCCACCACCATCAATTTTTCCAAAACTAGACTCATCCTCTTCAGCGCCGCCGTATACGCCGCTAGCATCGCCGACATGCATCAGACCCTTGATGTAAGAAAAAACTACTGGTGGCATGAAACCGATCCACTGGCAAAGCCCCTCGTCCGTCTCCCCACACCCGCGTACTACGCCACCGGCCTGGCTATGGCTACCGGCGTGAACTGGCTCAGTTGGAAAATGGCCCGCTCGCATCGCTGGCACAAGCTAGCGCCCCTACCACAGATTTTCTCCATCACCGGCAATCTCTACGGTTTTCATTCCAATCGCTTCTGACCCGAGCGCTCCGCCGAGCGCTTTCGCACCTCGTGCTGATTTGCTTCTGCGCCGCGAATTCTTGTCAAAATTAGCACTTGACATGTGGCGAAACAAAAGCGAATATTGCCTCGCCCTCTCCTCACTGGGCTAAGGAGTTCTACTTGTCGGCCGCGCCCTCCCTCGCTACCCAAAGCCGCGAAGACTCCTCCTCGAACTGCACCGCTTCCCCAATCCACCAGGCCTTGCATCGCTATTGGGGCTACGAGACCTTCCGTCCTGGCCAGGAAGCCATCGTTCGCAGCCTCATCGCCGGCCGCGACGCCTGCGTCATCATGCCCACCGGCGGCGGCAAGTCCCTCTGCTACCAGCTTCCCGCCGTCCTCGACGCCCGCACCGCTATCGTGATCTCCCCGCTTATCGCCCTCATGCAGGACCAGGTTGCGCAGCTTCTCCAAATGGGCATTTCCGCCGCTTGCTTGAACGCCGCCACTCCTCCGGAAGACCGCGCCCACATCCTCCAGCAAGCCGCCACAGGCAAATACCAGCTCCTTTATCTTTCACCCGAGCGCGTCGCCCTTGGCAACACCGTCGACTGGCTCAAGAGCCTCCCTATCTCCTTCTTCGCCATCGACGAAGCCCATTGCATCTCCGAGTGGGGCCACGAATTCCGCCCCGAATATCGCCAGCTCAGCCGCCTGCGCGAAATCTTTCCCGACCGACCCATCGCCGCCTTCACCGCCAGCGCCACCAAACGCGTGCGCGGCGACATCATCGAACAGCTGCGCCTCCGCGATCCCCATAAACACATCGCCAGCTTCCGGCGCCCCAATCTCCGCTACATCGTCCGCCAGTCCAACGCGCGCACCCAGGACGAACTCCTCCTCCGCGCCGTGAAGCGAGTCTCCTGCGGCAGCGTCATCGTCTACGCTCCCACCATCGCCCGCGTCGGCGAAACCGTCGACCTCCTCGAGGAAAACGGCATCGCCGCCATCGGCTATCACGGCCAGATGGAATCCCGCGCCCGCCGCGAAAACCAGGAAAAATGGATGGCCGACGAAGTCCGCATTCTGGTCGGCACCATGGCCTTCGGCCTCGGCATCAATAAGCCCGCCGTGCGCGCCGTCATCCATCTCGCTCTCCCGAAAAGCGTCGAACAGTATTATCAGGAAGCAGGCCGCGCCGGGCGTGATGGTCTCCCTGCCGATTGTTTCCTCTTTTGGCAGAAAAAAGACACTGGCTTGCACACCTATTTCATCGGAAAAATTGAAGATCGCGCCGAGCGCGAACGCGCCTGGGATCGCTATCACGAGGTCGAACGCTTCGTGGACTCCCACAGCTGTCGCCAGCGCCACATCTGCCAGCACTTCGGCGAAATTCCCAAATGGGATTCCTGCGGCAATTGCGACGCTTGCGCCGCGGCTCCCAGCTGGCTGGAAATCGAACTCCACTCACCTCGAAATAAACGCAGTGCGCAGCGCAGAGTGGCGACAACTCGTCCGGCCCCGCCGCCTACAGAAGTGCAGCGGGATCCGACACTGCTCGCTAACTCCTCCGTGGATCGAGAGTTGAATGACTATTTTCGGGAGTGGCGGCGGAATACCGCCAGGGAGAAGGGAGTTTCCGCCTTCGTCATCCTCCACGATACTGCTCTCGAGGATTTGTGTCTCGTCGAACCATCAAACTTGAAGGAGTTGCGTCGCGTGTCCGGCTTCGGCGAAAAGAAAGTCGAAATGTACGGCCAGGAGATTCTCGACGCCCTCCGCCGCTTCCGCGACGGCCAACGTGCCACCAACGATGGCAAACCAAAAGTCTCGTCCCCCGCGAAGGAGACTCTCCGTCTCCTCGAAGCAGGCCGCACTTTCGAAGAGATCGCTCAAATCCGCGAGCGCACGTTGCGGGCCGTCGTATCCCTCGTCGCCGACCTCATCGAACGCGGAGAAACCATCTTTCAACCTAACTGGCTATCCCCCGAGCGCTACAACCAGATCACCGCCGCTTGCCGCCAGCTCGGCATGGACCGCCTCAAGCCCCTCAAAGAAGCCCTCCCTCCCGAAATCCCCTACGAAGAAATCCGCCTCGTCGTCGCCCACCTCCGCACCCCATCCGCATCTCGATAGAACAGCGCGACCGCACCGGTGCCGAAGTTCTCCTGTAGTGGCGGGTCTTCAGACCCGCGATTTTAGAGGCCCGTGCACTCCAGTCGGCTTTCGTGGCACAGCCAACCCGGTTCTCGACTCTGTACGCGGCCCGTTCAAACCGGCTTCACAGGCTCTTCAGTACTCGCATGCCATTTGGCACAAAATAATTGACATCATGGCAGAGTAGTTCTATTCTATGTCTATGGAAAGGCGCATCGCACGCAAACAGCCACCCTCAGCCTCGGGCCGCTCGGCCGGGTATAGAACCGCCGGCGCCAGCCTCGGTTTGGCTGTAGCCTCGACCCCCCATCTCATCCGCGAGCTCCGCAGGGGGCTTCCTTTTCGCGCTCTTGAATTCCTTTCCTCCGAAAGCGGCATTCCCATCAACGAACTCGCGGACCTCGTCGGAATCCCTCCCCGCACCTTGGCTCGCCGCAAGGTTTCCGGCCGGCTGGCTCCCGCGGAATCCGAACGCCTCCTGCGCATCTCCCGCATCTTTGAGCTTGCCGTCGCCCTGTTCCATGGCGTCGGAGCCGATGCCCTTGCCTGGCTCCGCAGTCCCCGCCGCATCTTTGCCGGTTCCACTCCATTGGCTTACTCCGCCACGGAACTCGGCGCGCGCGAGGTCGAAACTCTGATCGGCCAGCTTGAGCACGGCGTCTTTCCGTGAGCCTGGCACTTCTGGCATGAGCACCGTCGCCTGGCGAATCGTCCTTCGCCGCTTCGCCAAGTCTGCTTTCACCGGCGAAGGCGCGCGCCTCTTCGGTGGCCGCTGGAACTCTCCCGGACGGCCCGTCGTCTACACCGCCCAATCCCAGGCGCTCGCCGCCCTCGAAATCCTCGTCCATCTCGATTCCGAAAAACTCCTCCGCCACTATCTCGCCATTCCTGTCACGATTCCGCCGCACCTCATCGAACACCTCTCCCCGTCTTCTCTTCCAAAAAATTGGCGCGCCTATCCTGCCCCACGCAGCACTCACGCCATCGGCGACTCCTGGCTCTCGCGCGCCTCCTCTCCGGCCCTCCAAGTCCCCAGCGTCGTCATCCCCTCCGAATCCAATTTTCTCCTCAATCCCGCCCACCCCCAGTTCGCCAAGCTCCGCCTCGGCAAGCCTGTCCCCTTCCGGTTCGACCCTCGCCTAACTCGGTGATCGTGGCGATGACAACGATTGCAGCTATCCCTTCCCTCCTATCGCGCAGCAGACAAAGAGCTTACAAGTAATCCTTGACTAACTGTACCGATATGGTATACTTCTTGTGTTGCCTAGGCGCCGATCTTAGGTGCTGCCTCCGATGGCCGCCTGCCAGGAAGTCCTTCTAACTCATCCAAACTCTTCCCATCCCAGACCGTTACTCTCTTGCCGACAGAGCGTCCCCATAAGTCCTTCAGCTGCAACGCTTATGGATTACGCCGCAAGTATTGCAAACAAAAGACTTACAGAAAAACTAAGCCCTTTAAATGCAACACTTACAAAAAACTGGGGTGGGGGGCCCCTCCTGTCAACGTTCAGCGCGCACGATTCAGGTGCGGACAAAACCCAGAATGCGCTACCCTCTGCGGCACAAATCTGCCCTGCACACGCAAGCGAGGTCTGCGAACATTACCGTCAACGCCAACAAACCCAGTGCAACGCGCGCCGCCCTGCGGAAAGCCACGCTGCTGCCCTTCGTTTTCGTGATGTACGCCTACGCCACTGGCGGGCCCTTCGGCCTCGAAGATATGGTTACCACCAGCGGGCCGGGACTCACGCTGTTCTATCACCTCTTCATCCCATTTTTCTGGTGCGTCCCCGTTTCGCTCGTCGCCGCGGAGCTGACCACCGCGATTCCCGTCGAAGGCGGCTTCTACCGCTGGGTCCGCGCGGGATTCGGCGACTTCTGGGGATTTCAGGCTGGATGGTGGAATTGGACAGCTTCGTTTCTTCTGGGCGGCTCGTACGGCGTTTTGACCGCGGACTACCTTACAAATTACCTTTCGTTCTATTTCACGATTCCCGGCTGGATGCACTACGTCATCGCCCTGGCGGTGATTGCGTTGATCGGCTACATCAACATACGCGGCATCCAGCTGGTCGGCAGGGTCGCCACGATTCTGGAAATTTCTATTTTGCTGCCGCTCGTGGCGCTGTGCGCGATTGCGGCCACGAAGTGGCATCACAATCCGTTTGTTCCTTTGGTGCCGCCGCACGTTCCGCCGTTTCAGGTTTTTGGAGTGGGGCTGGCGCTGGGACTGTGGCTCTACTCCGGCTACGAGCAAGTGTCGAGCGTCGCGGAAGAAGTGGAAAATCCCCAGCGAAGCTACCCGATCGCGCTGGCCATCGTCGTCCCGCTTTCCATCGCCACCTATTTTTTGCCCACGATGTTTTCTCTCGCTGCCCTCGGAAACTGGCAGCAGTGGCACACCGGATATTTCTCCGATGCCGCACAGTTGATCGGCGGACCCTGGCTGGGAATGGCGATGGCTGCTGCCGCGCTGATCACCAATTTTTCGCTGTTGAACGCCACGGTGCTCACCGGCACGCGCATGCCCTCCACGATGGCGGAGGACGGCTATCTGCCGCCTGTGCTGGCCGCGCGTCACGCGCGCTATGGCACCCCGTGGATCGCCATCATCGTTTCGTCGATTGTCTCCGCGCTTCTGGCGCAGAAAACTATGGTGCAACTCCTGACCATCTACGTCTGGCTCCGCATCGGGGTGACGATTCTCACGGTGCTGGCATCTTGGCGCCTGCGCAAGACCCAGCCAGACCTGCCGCGTCCGTTCCGAATTCCTTGGGGCCGCGCCGGACTGCTCTACGTCATCATCGCGCCGGTGGCTATGAGCGTCGTCGCGCTGGTGGCCAGCGATCCATTCGCGCGAATGTGGGGCCCCATCCCCGTCCTGCTCGGCCCCGTCATGTATTTTGTGTTTCGCAGATTCAAAATGGCGCCGAAAAGCAGCCTCTAGGGACAGATCGGCCGTGCCTTGTAGGGGCGCGGCATGCTGCGCTCTTTGAGAAGGATAGTAATCACGTAAAGAAATCGAGGATTCTGTACCAGGCACCGGCAAGAGGGAGCGCCCAGGTGTTTCCGCTGCGCAGGCCGAACGGGGCAGCGGGAAACTTGATGCCGTCGAATGGAATGTCGTTTGGATCGCCGCAAATCACTCCGGCGAGTTTTGCACCGAACCAAGTTGCCGCGGCCACGCCGTGCCCCGCAAAGCCGGCAGCAAAATACATGCCGTCGATTTTTCCGGCGTGCGGCATCACGTCGAGAGTGAAATCAAGCGTGCCGCCCCAGACGAATTCGACTTTCGTGTCGCGGAGTTGCGGGTAAACGCTGATCATGCCACGGCGCAAAATTTCGGCGCTTTGCCGCACAGTGTTTTCCGTCTCGGGGAAAAACGCCGCTCGGCCGCCAAACAGCATGCGGTTGTCCGGCGTGAGCCGGTAGTAGTACAGAAAATGCTTCGAGTCGTAGATCATGCGGTTGCGCGGGCTCAATTCGCGTGCAAGTTCGGCGGACAAACTTTCCGTCGCGATAATATACGAGCCGATGGGGATTATTTTTTTGCGTAGCGCCGGAGTCGATTCCGTCGTATAAGCGCCGCTCGCGAGAACCACTTCCCGCGCGCCAATTGTTCCGCGTGAAGTTTTTACGCGGAACTTGCGCGCGCCATTTTTCATTTCTGGTTCGACGGACGTAACGCGCGTGTGATCGAAAAGGCAAGCGCCCGCACGCTGCGCCGTGTTCGCCAGGCCGGCGACATACCGTGCGGGATTCAAGCCCGCGCTGGTTTCGTCCACCATGCCGCCGAAATAAATGTCCGAGCCGATTTCCGCACGCAGCTCTTTCTTCGGGATGATGCGCAGCTCGTGGTTGAATTCGCGCCTGGTGAGCGCGGCGGTTTCTTCGTAACCGTCGAAATGCGCCTGCTTGCAGGCCACCTCCAGGTGGCCGCAGCGCGAAAAATCGCAGTCGATCTTTTCCTCGCGGATAATCTGTTCGACGCAATCGATAGTTTCGAGCGACGCGGCGTACATCTCGCGGACGATGTTTATGCCATAGCGCTTGATCAGCGTCGGCGCCGGAAGCTTCATCCCGGTGAGCACCATACCGCCGTTCCGCGAACTGGCGCCCCAGCCGGAAGTCTCGGCTTCGAGCACGGCCACGCTCACGCCGCGTTTGGCGAGCGCCCGCGCCGCGGACAGCCCGCAGAATCCGGCGCCGACCACAGCGACGTCGACGGAATCGGGGAGATCCGCCGCCGCCGCGATAGAAGGCGAGGCAATAGTGGTCGCCCAGTAGTTTTTCTCTTGGATGGGCATCGGTGGAGCTGGCGTGAGGAGATTCTAGCATTGACGGCAGCCGGAAAAACAATTGCGGTCAAGCGTGCAACAAAAAAAGAAGACGGCAGTCAGCCAGGGCTGCCTGCCGTCCCCTCACGTGTTTTTTTTTCGAAAGGAATTCGCGTTGTTTATTCCTCGTCGCCGTCGAGGCCATCGACGGGGGTGATACTGCCGAACAGGCCGTCCTGTTCACCGTTGATCCCGGCGGTGAAGAACAGGGTGTTGGCCGGCCCAGCACCGTTTTTGGCGGGGTCGCCATCATTGCCGAAGGTAAGCGACCACAAACCATCAATGGTCAGAATCGAATCATCGGGAGCCTTCACGAAGCCCATGAATTTGTAGGTGAAGCCATTGAAGGCAGCAATCCATCCACTGCCGAAATTACCGACGAGGATGGCGTTGCTGAACTCGCCGAAATCGCGAGTGGTCCAGACAACTCCCCACGGCGCGTTGAGCCAGTCGCCGTGCTGGAGGTGACCAATATGTTTGCCGGCAGGCGTGAATATTTCAACAAAACCGAGACCATCACCGGCCACGTCATCGTGGCGGGCGGCATCCTGCTTGGCGTAGGTGACGAACAGAACGCCGCCGATGTTTTGGATGTTGAATGGCGCGAACCCGCGCGGGATTCTTTCGGTGCCGCGGTCGTCACGGTCATGGTCGCCATCACCATCGGGATCGAAGGCGTCGCGGCCGAGATGCACCGGCATGAAGTTGGTATCGTAGACTTCCACTTTGGCGGAGCGGAAATTCGTGACGTAGAGAAATTTCTTACCGTCGATTTCGCCGGACGTGGCGCCTTTGTAGACCGCTCCGTTGGCCGAACCGTGATCGGAGTTGTCGACCATGAGGACGGCGTTCTGCCCGCCGTTCCATCCAGAGATGGTTCCATCTTCAGTCGCGAAGATGAAGTGGGCAGATGTTCCGGGAGTGCCCGGAACGGTCAGGAAATCTGTGGGGCTGCCATTGAAGACGACGCCGGTGGGCGTCGACTGGGTTCCTGCCGGGGAGCCCTTTGGAGGGGGAACCGTGACAGTGCCGGTGCCGTTGATAAGAACGATGGCGCCAGTGAAGCCGGAGTAGAGAGTGGAAGTGCCAGAATTGTTGTTGCCAACCCAAAATGGACTACCACCCGGAGAGCGGGTCAGTCCCCAGGGATTCTTAAGATTGGGGTCGGTAACTGGGGCCATACCGGGGAGGTCGGAGACCAGGTTCTTTTGTTTGTAATGTTGCGCCTGTGTTACAGCGGGGAGCAAGAAAAGCGAAAGTGCAAAGGCCGGAAGAAACTTCGAGGACTTCCATGTGGACAGCATTTGAGAATCCTTCCAAAGCTAGATTTTCGACGCGAAACACGTCCCACGCGTTCGCAGACGAACCTCCGCCGGCTGGACTCGTGGGGACTTGCTGCAAGCCAGATTCCAAGATCCTCTGCCCGGCTGACTATGAAGCGCCGCTGAGAACATGGAACTTGCGTGATGCATGCTGTGCGGGGGCCGATGCAAGTTCCAAAAATCTGAAGCAAAGAATCAAAAAGAATACTGAAGATTGGAGAGATTTATTCCCCGATTCGAATGGAATAACGGCGGATTACGACCGCATGTGGAAAAACTGGCTAGGAAGTGCGCAGTACAATCAAAGTGATTTCCGGTGGCACGCCCAAACGCACGGGGGCGCCGACTGTGCCAAGGCCGCGATTGACGTAAATATTTGCCATCCCCGGAGAAGGGGAGGCGAACGCCAGTGGAACGGAACTATGAGCAGAGGAAGCAGTCTTCCCGTTGGGAGCGGGCGCAAGAAGCGGGCGCTGGTACAAACCGGCGATGTAGTCGGTGATGAAGCGCGCGGGGCTGAGGCGATGGTCGAGGATTTCGACCTGGATCTGGCCACCGTGCGTGTGGCCGGCAAGAGAAAGCTCGATGCCGAGTTCCGCGGCACGATGGAAAGAGTTTGGATTGTGCGAAAGGAGGATGTTAGGCATGTCGCGGCGGACGAGCGGTTCGACATTGGCGAGCGTTTGTTGTCTCTGGCCGCGGGAAGTGCGCTCGCGCTGGTAATCGACGCCGATGAGATTGAACTGCGCGCCGTTGTAAGTGAGTTGCGTATTTTCCTGGCGAAGGAGCTTCATGCCGGCCTGGGAATAGAGATACGCCGCTTCATCTTCCACGCGCGCATAAATTTCATGATTGCCGTTGCAGCCCCAGGTGCCAAGAGGCGCGTGCAGACGACGGACTTCCTCAACGCAATCGGCGATCGAATCACCCGCGCCGGTGATGAGATCGCCAGTGACGACGGCAAGATCGGCGCCGAGATCGTTGGCCATGTCCACCGCGCGGCGAACCTGAGCGCAGGACATGTAGCTGCTCAAATGAATGTCGCTGATCTGAACGATTTTCATGCCGTCGAGAGCGGCTGGCAGATCGTGCATGGGGATTTCGACACGGCGGACCTGGTAGTTCAGGCGCTCGGCGGCGTAACCGTACATGGCGCCGAGAAAAGGAGCAGCGCCGGCGGCGGCAGTGGCGGCGCGGAAAAAGTAGCGGCGGCCCGGATCGGCAACGGTTTCAGCAGCAGGGACGCGCGAGGAGCCAGTTGGCAACGGTAATGGAGAAGTGGCCTTGGTAGAGGAGGTACGAAATAAGCGCCAAACGCGTTCCACGCCGTGCACCATTTTGACGGCCAGGTAGGAAAAGAGCGCGCTGAAAAACCAGAGCCCCGTCAGAACTCCGATCATCGAGGCACGGGGAATGAGCCGGCCGTGGCCCAAGCTGATGCCTTCGACCAGGGTAGCGATAACGAGAAGCAGGATGAGGACGTAGGCGAGCCTGGCAGCCACGCGCAGCCAAACCTGGCCCCAATTCGAACTGAAGCGCCAAAGGGAGCGGTACCAGAAGCGTTGGGAAAGAAAGAGCAACGACAAGATGCTCAAACCGATGGCGATGCGCAGAAACAAGAAGGCCCAATTCACGATGAATTCCCCCAAGCCGTAAACCTCAAGTCTAGCACGCCCGGGCGTCTTGAAATTCGTGTGACCGATGGCGGTTTCCTGCGTAAGATGTACACCCACGGAGCGCGCGCCAGCAGCGGGATATAGCCGTTCGAAACATCTGGCGCGACGGCCCGTCTGATGGAGAGTACGCTTCGACCAGTTCGGAGCGAAATGGAGGGTGGATTTATGAAGAAGTGGAAAGTTGTGGCAGGGTTGGTGCTGGCGGCGGGGTTGGCCGTGGTTCCGGTGGGATCACAGGAAAAGAAGGCGGCCGCGCCAAAGCCGCCCATGAGCTCGAACCAGGCGGTTCTCGAAACGTGGAACGATATCGGGCGCAAACTGACCACCATGGCGGAGGATTTTCCCGAGGACAAGTACGAGTTCAAACCAAAACCGGAGCAGCGAAGCTTCCGGGAGCAGCTATTACACGTTGCAGATACGAATTATTTCTTCACCAACCCGGTGGAAGGAAAGAAGGCGCCCGCTCAGGAGGATTTTTCAAAGGACAAACTGAAGAGCAAGGCGGAAGTGGCCGCGTATGTGAAGAAATCGTTTGCCGATGGCGCGGCGGCGATCAAGGCAAAAGGCGATGCGGGGCTGAATTCCCTGGTCGTCGATCCGTACGCGAACCAGCAGGTGCGCGTGATTGACTTCGCTTACGGATTCGCGGAGCACTCGGGAGAGCACTACGGGCAGCTGGTGGTGTACTACCGGTTGTCGGGATTGGTGCCGCCGGAGTCGAGGCCGAAGTAGTAATGAAATAAGGAAATAATGAAGTAAAGAAAAGGGCGCGGTGCGCAGGCATCGCGCCTGTTTTTTTTCCGTCGTGGCGCTAAGGGGTTGCGGCGCCGGTGGCGCCGTTCTCTAGGAGAGCGATTAATTGTTTGGGATCGCTGGTGGGTGGGAGACAGGTGTTGCCGGAGCAGACGATGGCGAGAGGTTTGTTGGCTGGGAGATGCGGGAGGGTTTCTTTGAGAGCGCCGGCGAGATAGGTGAGCGAGGCGCCGGGAGTAATTCGAAAGACGGATTTGCCTAAACGGTAGACGCGATGGGCGGCGGCTTCGAGAGCTTGGGCGGCGGGATCGTTCGAATCGCCGGTGATGACGACTTGCAGCGGGTGATGAGCGAAGAGCGTGGCGGCGAGGCCGTAGGTGGCGGCGAAGAGGCCGTACTGCGGGGCGATGCCGGCGAAGGCTTCGAGCGTTTTCCTGGCGAATGCGTGGTAGCGGTCGTCGCCGGTGAAGGCGTGCATTCGAACGAGCGCGATGGCCGCGATGGAGTTGGCGCTGGGCGTGGGCGAATCCTGGAAGGGCTTGCGGCGGACGTCGAGACCGCCCATGGGCGCAGCGTCGGATGGGCGATCGAAGAGGCCGCCGCCTTCGGCGTCGCCGTAGCGGGAAATGGTGAGGTCCATCGTTATTTGTGCGGCGGTGAAGTAGCGAGGATCGAGCGTAGCTTCGTAGGCGTCGAGAAGCGCGAGGACGCCGAAGACTTGATCGTCGAGCGAGCCTTCGAGTGCAGGGCCGCCGATGCGGTGGCCAAAGCCGCGGGATTCGCTCCAGACTTCTTTCAACATGCGGTCGAGAGTTTTTAAGGCGAAGGCGCGGCAACTCGCTGCATCAGGGCGATCGATGACCTTGGAGGCGTCGAGATAGGCTGAGACAAACATCGCGTTCCAGGATACGTACATCGTCTTATCTATGAACGGGGTAGGTCTGTCGGAACGGGCCTTGCGCATTTTCTCGAAGGCGCTCAACCATGTCCGGGCGACCTCTTTCATGTCGCGCCCGAGAGACTTCGCAATGTCTTCGAAATTACTTGCAACCCACAAGACGTTTTTCGCAGGATTGTGGTGCATTTCCCCCTGGGGCTCGACGTCGTAATATGACTCCATGACGCCAGATTCTTCAGGCGTCAGGGCGGCACGAAGTTCGTCAACAGTCCATGTAAAGTAGTCCCCATCGTCCTCAAGGGAATAGTCCGCATCCTGGCTGGCAAAGAAGCCACCGGCCTGTTGATCGGACAAGTCTGTGTTAACCCAGCTAACGATGTTCTCCGCTACAGCTATGAACAGCGACTGGCGACTTGGGTCCTCCGCGTGGGCGAGAGACGCGACCTGCGAGAGATGAACATAATTCTTCAAAAGTTCGGAATTGTCGTAGGACATCTTTTCGAAATGGGGAACGAGCCAGCGTTCGTCGACCGAGTAGCGGTGAAAGCCACCTTCTAGCTGGTCGTAGACGCCGCCGCGGGCCATTTTCTCGAGGGTGGTTTCGGCCATGGCGAGGAGATGTTTTTCTTTGGTTTGCTGATAGCGCTCGAGGAGGAGATCGATGGCCGAAGCGTGTGGGAATTTCGGGGCGCGGCCGAAGCCGCCGTTCTTGATGTCGAAGAGCTTGGTGATGGAAGCGATTTGCTCGTCGACGACGCCGAGATCGAAATCGGCGCGCGCACCAGTGAAGGCTTCAGCCTGCGCGACAGCGTCGGAGAGCGAATTGGCGGCGCGTTCGAGTTCGGCGCGTTTGTTGCGGTAAGAATCCGCGACGGCTTGAAGCAGGCGGCGGAAGCCGGGACGGCCCATCTGATCGTCTGGCGGGAAATAGGTGCCGCCGAAAAATGGTTTTCCATCGGGGAGAAGAAAACCCGTGAGCGGCCAGCCGCCCTGGCCGGAGATGGCGCTGATGGCGGATTGATAGCGCGAGTCAACGTCGGGGCGCTCGTCGCGATCGACTTTTACGGCGACGAAATGTTCGTTGATGATTTTCGCGATTTCGGGATTCTCATAGCTTTCGCGATCAATGACGTGGCACCAGTGGCACCAGACGGCGCCGATGTCGAGCAGGATGGGCTTATCTTCGGATTTGGCGCGTTCGAACGCGGCGTCGCCCCATTCATGCCAGTCGATGGGCTGATGCGCGGCGGAACGCAAATAGGGGCTGGCGGAATCTTTCAGGCGGTTTTCGGGATGGTCGGTCAAAGTTGCTCACAGTTTGAGCCGGCGAAGAACGAGCATCGGAAAATCTTCGCTTTGCTCAGGATGACAGCGGGAAAAAAGCGCGGGTCTGAAGACCCGCCACTACAAAAACGCTGCTGGAATTGAGATGCCAAAACTATTGTACAGTGTCGCCGGGGCCGGCATCGCGCGGGTCGAGCGGCTTGCGGCTGGCATAACCTTCGTCCTGGCGATGATAAAAACGGATGCGGTCTTCGCCGAGCTTCCAGCAGAGATAAACCTCTTCATTGGCGATGACGGACGGAAAATCGAGCAGGCCGATATCGAGATCCTTGATAAGGCAGCCGGTTTCCAGGATGCGATTGAGCGAAGTCTTCAGCGTCTCCGCAAGCTGCTGGTGTTCCATGCGCAGCGCCGCCAACTTATCGTACGGCACGAGAATGCCGCCCATCATCATGATGCGCGCGGAGACTGCGGAGAGATCGGTTTCGAGACCAGCAAGTTTTTTGCGGCAATCGATGGCTTCGACGAGAAAAGGCTCAAGTTCCTGGCGGGCGCGCTCCGCTTCCTTCAGCGTGAAGAGGCGCTGCTCTGGTTCGGGCGATTCGTCCTGTTCGCGGTCGTCGTCTTCGTCGGCCATCACATTCCGTTTCAGCGCGATCCGCGCGCCGCAAGAAAGAACAGACTGAAGTCTGTTCTACTTTGATGCTAGCGCAAAGTCGCGATGCGGTCGATGCAAGATTCGGTTCCTTCGCGTCCTAATGAGAATTCTCTTAGCCACCAATGAAAACCATTGTGCGCGAAGGCGGCTGAAAACCCGGCGTGTTAATGCGATGGCCTTCCTCTTTTTCAGTGACGATGGAGCGGATGAAGGACACAACGTCATCGTCGCTGGCGCCTTCACGAAGCAGCGAGCGCAGGTCGTGATCGTCCTTGCTGAAGAGGCAGGTGCGCAGTTTGCCGTCGGCGGTCAAGCGAATGCGCGAGCAGTGGCCGCAAAAGGGCTGCGTGACTGGAGCGATCAGGCCGATTTCTCCGGGAGCGCCGTCGGCGAAACGATATTTGCGGGCGGTTTCACTGCGTTCGTGGGGAATCTGCACGAGCGGCCAGCGGGCGTGAATACGCTGGTGGATTTCCGCGGCGGGGACGACGAGGTCGCGCGTCCAATGGCGATCGGCGTCTAGCGGCATAAACTCGATGAATCGCATGATGACGCCGCGCTCGCGGGCGAATTCGGCGAAGGATTCGACTTCGTCGTCATTGAGGCCACGGACGAGCACGGCGTTTACTTTTGCGGGAGCGAGCCGCGAGCGCTGTGCCGCGTCAATTCCAGCCATGACGTTGGAGAAAGACTTGGTGCGAGTGATACGTTCGAATCGGCCGGGATCGAGCGAATCCAGGCTGATATTGATGCGGCGAAGTCCGGCGGCCAGGAGCCGTTCGCAGCGTTCAGCCAGCAGGTGGCCGTTGGTGGTCATCGAAAGGTCTTCGATGCCGAGAGCGTGAAGCCGCGCGATGTAATCCTCGACGCCTTCACGAACCAGCGGCTCACCGCCAGTGATGCGAATTTTGCGAATGCCGAGGCTCAGAAAAATGCGCGCCAGGCGGTCGAGCTCGGGCCAGGAGAGAATTTCGTCGTGATCTCGATAATTTTCCGGGTCAGCGGAGCGGCAATAGACGCAGCGAAAATTGCAGCGGTCGGTGATGGAGATGCGGAGGTCGGTGATCTGGCGGCCGAATTTGTCGTGAAGGGTCATGGTCTGTCTACTTCTCGAATGCAGTTGCCGATTTCTCTATTTAGACGCGCCCAAAAACAAAACCGCCCGATCCAGTGCTAGGAATCGGGCGCTCACCGAAAAAGTGCATATTTTCGGTGCAATCGCTCCTTTCCAAGCACGGGAGGCTCAGGCGTTTCCGCCCAAACCCTCAGTCCCAGCAAATTTCTTGGGACATCGCCCCAGCAGCCGTGGGCTATCTCTCCCGTAGGCCGCAGGGGTCGGAGTTACCGCCTCAGTGTACGCCGGCCCTTTGACTTGTGCAATTGGGGCAGCGGAAAGCCTCCGGTACGGACGGCTCAGTGGATTGTGATAGAGTTTTGGCCACGCCATGCGGATCTTCGTTTTGGGGGCCGGAGCGACCGGTTCCCTACTCGCACAATTGCTGGAGCGGCAAGGACATACGGTCTGGTGCGGCGACCGGGACCCGGAGCGCGCACGGCGCTTCCTGGGCAAGAGGAGCACCATCGCGGTCACGGAAGTGAACGCGCGGAACCTGCGCGGGATCGTAAAAGCCGCGAAGGGCTGCCAACTGATCGTCAACGCCTCGGCTTCGCTTTTCAATGAGATTGTGCTGCGCGCGGCACTGCGCTTGAGGGCGCATTACGTCGATCTCAGCTCGCACCTCACACGCCATCCCTTTCGAGCCGAGCAATTTCGCTACACGAAGAGATTCGTGGGGAAAAATCGCGCGGCGCTGATTAACACCGGCGCGGCGCCGGGGCTGACCAATTTGCTGGTGAAACGAGCGGCAGAACAGCTCGACGAGGTCGAATCCGTTCACATCCGGATCTACGAGAGCAGCGAGAGCGACGATCCAATTTCGCAATGGTCTCCGGAAGTCTCTTTCGATGAAGCTGTTTCTCACCCGCGCATCTATCGAGACGGAAAGTTTCACTTGGGCAAGCGGTTCTCGGAGATCGAGAAGTTTCGCTTCGCCGATCCGATTGGCCCGGCGCGCGTGGTGCTGGCGGCACAGGACGAGGTGGCGACGCTGCCGCGCTTTATTCCCATGCGAAATCTCGACGTCAAAATCGGCGGTAATGAAATCGACAGGCTGCGGCGCTGGCACAAGCAGGGGAAACTTTCGAGATCGCGCGGTATGGCGAAGCTGCGATTCCCGGAGACGTCTTCGCCGCGAATGATCGCGAGGTTGATTCGCCAGGGAATCCTGCAAAACGCGCGGTTCGCGGCGGCGGTGCTGGTGAGCGGCGTCAGGCGCGGGAAGAAAGAGGATCAACACCTGCTGGTCCGCAGCGACTGCACGTTTCCGACGCTCTACCAGATTCGCCAGCAAGGGCGATATGCGACGCCAGTGGCGTATGCCACCGCGCATATCGCCGCGCTCTTCATCAAGTTTTTTCCGCGGAATGTTTCAGGTGTGCTAGCACCGGAAATGCTGCCCGCGGAGACGCGGCGCGCCATCCTTGCGGGGATCCGCAAAAAGTTCAAGATTACCCGCAAGACGACTGTACTGAGACATGGTGGCGAAGAAGACGAAGACGCTTAGGCAGCCGCGCTAGAAGGAAATAGCGCAGCTGCCTGATTCTGCGAGGTCCGAGGACTAGTCTGCGGACGCAGACTTTGCTTTTCCTGAAAAGTGGATGGTGATCAGGAACCCGTTCGTCCCATCGTAGGAAAACTTGTGGCCGTCCCCTTCGAAGGCTTCGTGCTTGCTCTTCCACATGCGGAAGCCGTCGTTGGACTGCGCGCCCCAGTATTTCAAGTTGTTTATAACAACTTCATGACTAGGATTACCGCCCTCGACGCGTTCCAGAAGAACTTCACCCTTGCCGCTGTTCATCTTCGCGTGAGCTACGCCAGTTTTGGTGTCGACATTCCATGAGAATGCGGCGGTATCCACTCCCTTTTTCTGCCAGGGAATCGGATAGAGCTGGCCGAGGATGTCCGCCAGTGCGACCTGTTGTTCCTTGGTGACGCTAGGATCGAAATTCACGACCAGCCAGGAGTCCTTGCCCGTGCTCCAGTCGCTCCCCAGATCGGTGGCGATCCAGACCTTGGCGCCATCCAGTTTTGTGTCCTTGTAATGGCCCTTATCAACGTGGAGAACGAGGTTGGCGCGGCAGAAATGCTCATCCATATGATGTTCACCCATGTGGTTCGTGGAGTGGGTGTTGAAGTAGCAGGGACAGAACATGTCGCAACTGCAAGCTTCGATGTAGCTGGCTGTCATGTCAAAGTCGGAATTTGAAGCAGGCTCCTGGGCGGAAGAAGTGAAGTAGACGAGGCTAGAAGCAAGCGCAAGCACTGGAAAAACCATTAAACGAGGTATACGCATCTTTTTCCCTCCAAACCAATCATATGAGGCAGGACCCAACCGGGATTAGGGCGAGTCTACGCTCGAAATTTGGCGGATTCAAATATTTTTCACAGTCGCTCAAGCGACTGTGAGGAGGTTGAAGAGTTTCAGGCCGCGTTCCAGTGATGAGACTCAGGGCCGCGCTTCAAAGATCAGGTTGAATGGGGTTTGCGTGGCACGGCGGAAATGCGAAAAGCCTCCCGAGGTTACCACTTCGCGCAGCCGTTTTTCCCCGGCCTGCGCTCCGAGCGCGAGCCCTACTTCTTGTGAAAGCGAGGCAGGCGTGCAGAGCAAAGTGGATGCCCCGTAGAAGGCGCGACCGATGGGATTGAGATTGTCTTCCAGCTTGTCGCCCGCAAAAGGTTCTACGATCATCCAGGTGCCGTCTTTTTTCAGCGTGCTGCGCACGTGCGCCGAAGCGCCGGCGGGATCGCCCATGTCGTGCAAGCAATCGAAAAACGTCACGAAGTCGTAGTCTTTGCCGGGATAGTCCTTGGCCTTGGCAACCTCGAAGCGAATGCGATCGGCCACTCCAGCGTCTTTCGCGCGCTGCTTCGCGGTTTCAATGGACTTGTCGTGGTAATCAAATCCCACAAATTCGGACTTGGGATAAGACTTCGCCATCAGCACGGTCGATGCACCAAGGCCGCAACCCACGTCCGCGACTCGCGCACCATTTTTCAGTTTGGCATCCACACCCTCGAGCGCGGGAATCCATGCCGTGACGAGGTTGGCGGCATAGCCGGGACGGAAGAATCGTTCCGTGCCCACGAAAAGCTCATGATGGTGCTCGTGCCAGCCCATTCCCTGGCCGGTCTTGAATCGTTCGCTGAGTTGCTCTTCGGCCTTTGTTGCTGCAAGGGCGGCCTGAAAAGCGCCGGGCATGAATGCCGGACTGTTTTCATCGGCCATGGCAAATGCCTGCTCTTCGCTGAGGTGGAACTTGCCGTTTGCCGGAGTGTACGTCACGTAGCCGCCTGCGGCTTGCGCGCTCAGCCATTCCCGCACGTAGCGTTCTGACGTGCCTGTGCGTTTGGCGAGTTCCGCAGGCGTTTGCGGCCCGCCGGAAGCGAGCGCTTTGTACAATCCGAGCTTGTCGCCGATGCGGACTAAGGCCGCATTGAACACCGCGCCGAAGTCGTTGATAGCCTTGCCCAGAAACTCGTGCAGCTTGTCCGGATTGATCGCCATGGGTGTGGCCTCCGTCATGAGGAGTCAAAACTCTACAAGTAAACGGATTGTAGGCCCGCCAATCGACAGCGGCAAGAAGAGAGTTTCAACAGCAGCGGTTGGGCCGTGAATAGCGGCGGTTGAGTTGCTCCACGTAGAACTCCTTGGGTGTAAGAGCGCGGCAAGCGTTGCTTCGTGTCGCCGGCGACCGAAGGTAGCGTTCGTAAGCGGCATCGCCACACCATTCGCGGAGGCCGCGCCAGAAGCGACGAAGCAGGCGCGCGGCGGTTTTGGTCGCGTGGCGCATCAGTCGTCTCCGTGGGCAGCGCCGGAGTAGTCCGCGGCCCACCGTGTGGCAACATAAGGCGATTCGTGCAGCACAGTTTCTTTGCGGCGGCTGAGAATCGCGTACCACTGCACGAGGGCTTCGAGGATCAAAACAAGGATCATGCAAGCAAGAACCCCAGTCACGGCGGCGTCGAGGCGCTGGTTGAAAATGAGGCGCTGCGTTTCGGCAATTTTTGCCGCGGGAATTGCTCCGGCAGCAACCTGCGCGGCGAGCGCATTGGCTTTCGAGAGGAAACCGAGGTTGGGATTCGAATCGAAGATTTTCTGGTAACTCGCGGTCATAGTGACGAGAACAAGCCAGGCCATCGGCAACAACGTCATCCAGATCAACCGCACCCGTCCCATTTTAAGCAGGATGGTGGTGGCCACGACGAGCGCGACCGCCGCGAGCAACTGGTTCGAAATGCCGAAGAGCGGCCAGAGCGAATTGATTCCGCCGAGCGGATCGACCACGCCTTGATACAGGAAATAGCCCCACAGACCAACAATGATCGCGCTGGAAAGCAGAATCCCCGGCATCCATCCCGAACGGCCAAAGGGTTTCCAGACACGGCCGCCAAGTTCCTGAATCATGAATCGCCCGACGCGCGTGCCTGCGTCCAGAACGGTAAGAATAAAGAGCGCTTCGAACATGATTGCGAAGTGGTACCAGATGCTGAGGAGCCGCTCGCCTCCGATGGTGCTCGAGAAAATTTGCGCCATGCCGACCGCGAGCGATGGCGCGCCGCCGGCGCGATTCCAGAGCGTGATCTCGCCGACTTTGTGAGCGAGGTCCGTCATGGTTTGCGCTTGCAGCGTAAAGCCCCAGCCGCTGATGGTGGCGGCAGCCGCGTCCCCGGTTCCGCCGACGATGCCGGAAGGACTGTTGATCGCGAAATAGACGCCAGGCGGCATTGCGCAGGCCGCGACCATGGCCATCACTCCGACAAACGATTCAAGAAGCATCGCTCCGTAGCCGATGAATCGCGCGTGGCTTTCGCGGAGAATCATTTTCGGCGTCGTGCCGGAAGATATCAGCGAATGAAATCCGCTGATAGCGCCGCAAGCGATGGTGATAAAGCAGAACGGGAAAACTTTGCCTGCGAAGACCGGGCCGGAACCGTCGATAAACCGTGTCAGCGGCGGCATTAGAACCTGCGGGCGCACGATGAGAATGCCAGCGGCAAGTGAAAAAATCGCGCCGGCCTTGATGAAGGCGCTGAGGTAGTCGCGCGGCGCCAGCAGCAGCCAAACGGGCAGCGCGGAAGCGGCGAAACCGTAAACCATGATGGCGACCGCGAGGGCGACACCACCAAGAGTAAAAACTTGCGCCCAGGAGGGTGACTCAGCAACCCAGCGGCCAGCGACAACCGCGAAAAGCACCAGCGACACGCCGATGAGCGAGGCTTCGAGAACGCGGCCGGGGCGGAAGTAACGCAGGTAAACGCCCAGCAACATGGCAATCGGTACGGTCATCGCCAGAGTAAAGGTGGCCCAGGGAGAGGACTTAAGCGCATTGACAACAACGAGAGCTACCACCGCCAGAAGAATGATGAGGATTGCCAGAACGGCAAGTTGCGCGATGAAGCCGCCGCGCCGGCTGACTTCTTCTCGCGCCATTTCGCCGAGCGATTTGCCGTTGCGGCGAATCGAACAAAAAAGAATGACAAAGTCCTGCACGCAGCCGGCAAACGCGGCGCCTGCGATAAGCCATAACGTGCCCGGCAAATAACCGAATTGCGCGGCCAGCGTGGGGCCGACAAGCGGACCAGGGCCGGCGATGGCGGCAAAGTGGTGGCCGAAAAGCACCCATTTGTTGGTGGGCACAAAGTCACGGCCGTCATCGTGGCATTCGGCGGGTGTGGCGCGATTGTCGTCTAATGCAAGGAGCTTTGCCGCGAGGAATGCGGAATAGAACCGGTAGGCTACCAGATAGCTGCAAACCGCGGCCACAACGAACCACGTCGCATTAAGCGGCTCACCGCGATCGAGAGCGATCTTGCCAAGCGCAGCCGCACCAAGCAGCGCGACTCCAAGCCAGACGATAATCGCGAGGACCCGCTTCATTTTGCCGGGCCCGTGGCCGCGCTGGACTTGATGAATTGCGCGATGTCCGCTTTGAGCTTGGTGAGCGACGCGGGATGCACGTACATCATATGGCCGGCTTCGTAGTACGCGCCGCTGAGATGGCCTCGCAGCGTCGGGTCAAGGCCGAGATGATCGAAGGTGTAGTCGGCGGCAAAAAACGGCGTAGCCAAATCGTAGTAACCTTTGGCGACAAAAACGTGCAGGAAGGGATTTTGCGTCATGGCGCTGCGCAACGTCTCCGCGACGTTGACGTAGCGGTTTTCATATGGCGCGTAGTTCCACGGCCGCACGCGGCCGGTGAGCACTTCGTAGGGCAAATCGCTGTCAAATTTCAATTCATTGCGAACGTAATCGTTCAGCATTCCGGAATATGGACCGATGATGGCGGCGATGCTGGGATCAAACTCCGGATGTTCACCGGCAGCATCGCGATCGATTCCCAGGAATCGCGCATCGATGCGGCCGGTGGTGCGGCGCTCGTTGCGCAAAAGCTGTTTCGTAAAGCGCTGAATCTCGATGCGCTGGTTGGTGAGCTCGATGTATTCCGGCGAAAGTCCTGTTAGACGCGCCAGCTTCTGCGTGATCTCGGTATGTTTCACCGCGGGGAACGCGTCACCGGCCATCAGCGCATCCGCGTACTCTCCCACCGCGAACCTGCGCGATTCTTCGACGGCTTTCTGCAGATCACCCTGCAAATCCGGCGGAAGTTTTTTGTGATACCAGGCGATCGCCGTGTACGTGGGCAAATAAAGGATGTACGGCAAGTCGTTGCCGGTATCGAATTCCGCCGTTTCGAAATTCAGAATGGCGGAAATCAGAATGATGCCGTTGAGATACATGCCATAGCGCTGCTGCAGATAACCGGAAAGGCCTGCGGCGCGCGTGGTGCCGTAGCTTTCGCCGGCAAGAAACTTCGGCGAGGACCAGCGCTTGTTGCGCGTGGCATAGAGCCGGATGAAATCCGCCACAGACTCGACATCTTCCGTGACACCGTGAAATTGCTTCGGCGCCTCGCCCGGAACGGCGCGGCTGTAGCCGGTGGAAACCGGATCGATGAAGACGAGGTCGGTGATATCCAGAAGCGAAGCGTCGTTGTCCACCAGCTTGTACGGAGGCGGAAGGAGCGCACCCGCATCACCCATCTGCACGCGGCGCGGGCCAAACGCGCCAAGATGCAGCCAAACGGACGCAGAGCCGGGGCCGCCATTGAAACTGAAGGTGATGGGGCGCTGGCCTGCGTCGCTGACATCGTCCTTTGTATAAGCGACATAAAAAATGCTGGCCTTGGGTGTCCCGTCTTCGAGCTTCAAAAGAATCGTGCCCGCGGTCGCGGTGTATTTGATCTCCTGTCCGCCAAGTTTGATGGAATGCTTGGATTGGACGATTTTTTCTTCGGGAACGGCCGGCTTCTTTTCTTCTTTCGGTTTTTCTGCCGCCTTTTCCGGCGAAGGCGTTGGCTGCTGTTGGGCAAAGCAGAGATTCGCTCCAAATAGCAGCAGCACGAGGAAACTCACAAGTCGAAGCGAACACCTCATAGGCGACAGGCTCCTTTGTAGGCAAACATGAATCACAATTTTGCGACGTGCGGCATCGTATGCGAGAGTGTGCGCAGCGTCAATCGCTTCCAATTGCCCGCGCAAGACGGTTTCCCCAGCAATTCCTGTTGCGCCGCAGGAAATCACGGTTAGAATGCCGACCACAAATGAAAACTTGGCCTGAGGCACTTTCCATTTGCCGTGCTTGGCGCGGCGCTCTCGCTTCGCTCCAACTTTTTGCCGCGCTCACGTTCGCAGCCACCTGGGGCGCGGCACAGCAAAAAGACGATCTGCCCCATCCGAAAACGGTCGAGGAATTAAAGAAAGCAATGAAGGACGTTCTCGACAAGGAGCACGTGCCGGGAGCGGGAGTCGCGCTGATCGCCAACGGCGAACTCCTTTGGTGCGGCGGAATCGGCAAGGCGGATATCGCCGCGAATCGCGACGTCACCTGCGATACGGAGTTTCGCGTGGGCTCGGTCAGCAAGACGTTCGTCGCGCTGGCGCTGCTGAAATTGCAGGAGGAAGGAAAAATCAATCTTTACGCGCGGCTGCAGGATGTCGCGCCGGAAATCCCCGCGAAGAATAAATGGGAAGCCACGCATCCCGTGCGCATCGTGAACCTGCTCGAGCATACGGCCGGCTTTGACGACATGGAATTCAGCGAAGTTTACAATCTGCACGATCGGTATGATTTTCCACTGCTGGATGTCTTCAAGCGATTTCAGAAACCGCAGATTGCACGCTGGCCGCCGGGAACGCGCATGTCTTATTCAAATCCCGGGAACGCTGTGGCTGGTTACCTGATCGAAAAAGTCTCGGGAAAACCGTTCGATCAATACATCCGTGAATCTTTTTTGCGGCCTCTTGGCATGAAAAAGGCGGATTATCCTTTCACCGACGTCGTCAAGCCCTTTCTTGCTACTGCCTACGAAGGCAATCCTCCGAAAGCTCTCGGATATCCGTCCATTTACTTGCGTCCGGCGGGAGACCTCAAGGCTTCTCCGGGCGAACTCGCAAAACTGGTGCAATTTCTTCTGCGCCGCGGGAAAACAGAGGAAGCGCAACTGCTGAAGCCGGAATCGATTCTGCGGATGGAAACGCCGGAAACCACGCTCGCCGCAAAAAACGGGCTGCGGCTCGGCTATGGGCTGGCGAACTATTCGAGCGTCGAAGGCGGAGTCGTGACGCACGGCCACAACGGCGGCATCGATGGGTTCCTCTCCACGTATCGCTACATGCCGGAACAGGACTGGGGTTACGTCATCCTGCTCAACAGCTCCAGTTCGAGCCGCGCGCTGACGGAAACAAACCGGTTGGCGATCGATTTTCTTTCGAAGGATTTTTCCAAGCCGCGGCAGCCCGCCACCAGCCCGGCGGCCGCCGAGCTGGAAAAGCTCGCGGGTTTCTACGCACCGCGAGCACCGCGCAACCAGATGTTCGCTTTCCTGGATGATTTGGTGGGAGGCACGCGCATCCGCGTGATCAACGGCAAATTGGCGCGCTCCGATTTATTCGGCCAGCCTGAACCGCTACTCTGCGTCGGCAAGAACCTGTTTCGCGGCGAAAAAGAGCCCGAGGCAACAACAATCTTTTTCACCAATGAATCCGGAGGAAGGGCGCTCGCCGGCAACGGGCTAAATGGAATCCCGTACAGTGAACGAGGCAATCTGGTCCTGCCTTACGTTCGAATCGCCCTGCTGCTTCTTTGCGTGTTCGTCATGCTGACAACTCTTCCGTTCGCGCTGGTCTGGATTGTCCGCAAACTCTTCGGCGCCATGAAGGAAGTGCGCCACTTGCCGGTGAGGGTGCTCCCGCTCCTTGCGACGCTGGCGTTTTTGCTCGTGCCGGTTTGCTTCGCGCAGCTCAATGGTCCGCGAATCGGAACATTCAACGCCTGGACCGCAGGGATCTTCCTCGGAACATTTGTGTTCCCACTCTTTTCCGTCATCGGCCTGATGCTCGTCTTGCGCGTGCCAAAATCCGAGATTCACCGCGGCGTTCGAATCCACTCGCTCCTGGTCTCCTCCGCCTGCTGCATGCTCACCGGTTTCCTCTGGTCCTGGCATCTGCTCGCCCTTCGCCTCTGGGCCACGCAATGACTGTCACTCCGGCAACGAGGTGAAGCGCAGCAACGGATACATTTCGCGAAAAACTTTGGTGGCTTCGCGCGGAAAGGAGGCGCGTGTGGCGGCAGTGGGAGCGAATTTTCGGCGGATGACCCACGCCTGCAACTTTTTCCAATCCTCGGGCGCTGTGGGCCAGCCTGATTTTTTCGTCCATTCCCCTTTCACGGTCGAGTACCAGTAGCTTTCGTAGCGGCGGCCGAGCCGCTTCTTCTGTTTCGCAACCCAGCCCGCATCCGCCACCACGCGGGGTTCAGCGATCAGTGCGATCGTGGATTCCTTGCGCTTCCCACCGGAGTAAATGCGGAATCCTGCGGTAACAGTGTCTATGGATAGCCCCACATAAAGCTGGCCGGTCTCGCGTTTGCCCGGCGCGGGAACCGAAAACTTCAAGTACATGTGCGTTTTGTAGAGTGTTTTGTCTTTTGCGAAGCGAATATCCCGGTTAATGCGCGAGAAATTCGGCCCGGTGCGCCCGGACGTATCGAATCTCCCATCGAGCTTCAGCACCGCGTCCGAGGTTTCCTCAAGCAGCCGCCGGAAAGGCTGAACCAGCGCGGTTTGATAGCGCTCTCGATTCGCGTCCATCCACTCCTTGTGGTTGTGCCGGCCAAGATCCTTGAGAAATTGAAAAGTTTCGCGCGTGAATACAGGTCTTACGGGAACCATAGAGAGCCTCGATCTTTTCGCGCGATTTTCTGCGCGGCGTTCCTCAGCGTACACGATTCCAAATGAACGTCAATTCGGCCTGGCTTCGCACAATGCCACAAGTAGGACAGACATTCTTGTCTGTCCTCTTACGTGAAACTCCACCCTGGAAAAGGACAGGCAGGAATGCCTGTCCTAGAAGATTGGCACTTGCCGCGGAGTACCCGCGCCAGCTAGTCTGCCTGCATGAGCAACTTCACCCCCACCGAACGAACTAAAGTCCATCGCAAGCCCGATCGTGGCAGCTACGATCGCGAACTGATCTATCGCATTCTCGATGAAGCTTTCGTTTGCCACGTCGGATTCATCGCCGACAATCTGCCCGTGGTCGTGCCGACCAACTACGTGCGCGTGGGCGATAAACTTTACTTGCACGGCTCGATCGCCAGCCGCTTGATGAAAACGCTTGGGAGCGGCGCACCGTTCTGCCTCAGCGTGACGCTGCTTGACGGTATCGTCTGCGCTCCTACCGCGACAGGTCACTCCGTCAACTATCGCTCTGTCGTGGTCATGGGCAAAGCGGTTCCCGTCGAAGGCGAAGCCGCCAAGCGCGCGGCCATGCGCGAGTTTGTGGAGTACGTGATTCGCGGTCGCTGGGCCACCGTGCACCCGCCAACGGAGCAGGAGTTGAAGGGCACCATGGTCCTCGCCGTGCCGCTCGTCGAAGCATCTGCTAAAGTGCGCACCGGATTCGCGGTCGACGACGACAAAGAATATTCCTCGCCCGGCTGGACCGGAGTTATTCCCATGAAGTGGATGGCGCAAACACCCGTGCCTGACCCGCGTGGTAACCCAAAGAATCCGATGCCACTAAACATTGCGAATTATTCGCGGCCGCAGTAGCCATGGCCTCATAATTCTCGCTGTCAGCCTAGACTTGAAATTGCATTCTCTTGTTTCGTGAGGTGATCCGTGCGGTCTGTTCTTCGCTCATCCTGGTTAGGAATATTGCTTGCGATAAGCGCAAGCGCCGGTAGCTTTGGACAAACTCCGCCGAAAGTATTGAGCAAAGACGATCTCCTCTTCCGCAAGAACACTTATACCGACAAGAAGGGCAATAAGATGCCCTATCGCTTGTTCGTGCCGCTCGACTACGACGCACAACAGAAATATCCGCTCATTCTATGGCTCCACGGCGCCGCGGGCCGCGGTTTCGACAACAAATTGCAAATCTCCGGCGGCAACGAACTCGGCACACACACCTGGACGACACCCGCGAATCAGGCGCAACTCCCCGCCTTTGTCCTCGCGCCCCAGTGCCCGCAAGATCATTACTGGTCCGAGCCGGAAACCAACGAAATCTCGCCCGAGCTGGAATTGGCGCTGGAGATTCTTGCTTCTGTACAAAAGGATTTTTCGATCGATCCTGGCCGGATTTATATCGCGGGACAATCTATGGGCGGCCTGGGCGTCTGGGCGCTGCTGCAGTCACAGCCCGATCGCTGGGCCGCTGCGATGGTGCTCTGCGCGCACGACAATTTCACGAATGTAAGGGGCATCGCCCGCGTCCCGCTGTGGATCTTTCAGGGCGATGCGGACATGGTCGTGCCGGTCGTCCTCGTGCGCCAAATGGTGAAGGAGTTGAAGAAATCCGGCGCGCAGCCCCGCTACTCCGAATATCACGGCGTCGGCCACGAGGTGTGGGAGAAAGCCTTCGCTGAACCGGACTTGGTGCCATGGATTGCGGCGCAGAAGCGCCCACAGTAGCACAGGCTTCATTCTGCGGCAGCGGAAGAGCGCGGCAATCAGGCAGCCGTTAGCAGCACCGGTTCGCCGCGCGTGATCACGATCGTGTGCTCGTAATGTGCTGAGAGGCTGCCATCCGTAGTGCGGTAGGTCCAGCCGTCTTTATCGAGTGATACCTCGCCCGTGCCCGCCGCGATGATCGGCTCGATGGTGATGACCAAGCCTTCCGTCAACTTGTGCTGCGCTGAAAAGTCCGCGTAGTTGGGCACCGACGGCGGCTCATGAATCGTTCGCCCGATGCCGTGGCCGCCGAGTTCCTTGACGACGTAAAAGCCACGGCGGCGCACCTCGCGCTCTACCGCGCGGCCAATGTCTTTCGTGCGATTGCCCGCTCGTGCCGCGCCCAGCGCCTGCCGGAACGCGCGCTCCGCGCAATGCGCCAGCTCATGCGCTTTTCCGTTCGACGAAGCAGGTGGCGCCTCGATGCTAACCGCCGAATCCGTGTGATAGCCGTCCTTTTCGGCGGTCAAATCCAGCTTCACCAGATCGCCCGCGTGAATCACGCGATCCCCGGGAATCCCGTGGACCACTTCATCGTTCACGCTGATACAAACGTCGGCGGGAAACCCATAGACCATCGGCGGCGAAGACCTCGCCCCATGCTCCACCAGCACCCGGGAGCCAATTTCGCAAAGCTCCGCCGTCGTCACCCCCGCGCGCACTTGCTCGGCCATCGCGCGCAGCGCCTTCCCCACGATCATTCCGCACGCGCGCAACTTCTCAAATTGTTCCGGAGAGTTTATGGACATAGTCGAATTCTCATTTGCAGGGAAGTGGACATTGGTGGAAATTCCGAAGCCATTCCTACCCCCTCCCCCTGTTTCCTGTAAGTGTTGATTCGAAATAACTTAAAAAATCACTAAGCCCTTTAGAATCAACACTTCGTAGAAGGCTCGCAAGTGTTCATTCTAAATGAGTTAAGCACACAGAGGGTGCACGCAAACAACTAGGTTCAATGATGCCCGCCACCACCATCGAAACCACCATGGTCACCGCCGTGGAAGCCGCCAAAATCATGCCCGCCCGCATCGCCGCCGTGATGCCCGGCCTCATGAGCATGCCCATGATGGGGCGTGCAGTCTGGTCCTTCCACAATATCGCCGATGGGTACATCAGCCGAAGCTTTGTTTTCCGCGCGCATCGATTGCACGTCTCGCCAGTTGGAACGAAGATGGGCCCAGGCGGACCCAACTACTGCGAGCACGACAACAATGAAAACGACCGTAAGAATGTCCATACTTGCTCAATTGCAGCCGCAACCCCCGCCGCAACAATTGCCGCCACCGCCCGAGAACCCGCCCGATGGCTTGGCTGCCGCGCCGTTGCTTGACCCATTCGCCGCGCTGAAAACAGAAAGCTGCAGGGTGTTCTTCTTCCCCGCGCACTTCGGGCAGGCAATCTCCTGCGCTTTGTTCAGCACAATCTTTTCAAAGTGCGTCTGGCAATCCTCGCAAATGTATTCGTAAATCGGCATGGATAGATTGTAAGGCCTGTCCTCTCAGTAGATAAAGCCCATATACATACAGCTATACGTACACAACGGCATTGTGATGCACCAAAGCGAGAGAGGACGTCGCAACTTTCCTCTTCCGAAAGCGGCTACAAGACAAACAAGAAACCATGACACAGCACTGATCCGGTTCAGGATGAGCCAATAATAGTTCGGAGGGTCTACAAAAGATTGAGAATCCCAGTGGTACTCATGCCCTAAGAATGCCGACACGAGAAACAAGCATAGAGTCCCCAAGCCTAGGGCGCGTGTCAGGAGCTTTTCCTTCCAGCCACTTTGTGTGAGGCCAGTTCGATTCATACCCCAGACCACCCACGCGTAGGTTAAGCAGATTGCAGGAAGGCCCATAAAGAGGGCCACGATGAGTATTCCTTGAATCTGCATTTACCTGCCCCTAAGAAAACTGCCTCCGGCGAACTGGAGGCAGCTTGAAACTGGGAGTTGGACAGGATGCCTAGTCGCCGGCGACGGCTTCGGCGGCCTTTTCGGCGGATGGCGTGCTCGCAGGAGCGCCGTTCCCGTTTGAATGGCCGTTGCCGTTCGAATGAGCGGCGCCATTGCCATTGCCGCTCGCAGGAGCGATGGTGACCGGCTTGCCGGCATTCGCGAAATTAGCTGGCACCGCTTTGGCAATGTCGCTAACCGTGCCGATCTGCACGACCGTCGGCTGGGGCTTCTTCAGCACCAACTCTTCGTATATCGCGCGGACTTTGGCCTGCTCTTCGTAAGCCTTCTTGCGGCGAGCGCGGTCTTCTTCGGCCGCGGTCACGGGAATGTCGTGCTCCAGGTGGCGCACGCGAGCGGCGTCATCGGCGTCAATCTTCAGCGAATGCTCAAAGCTCTGCAGGTTGACGCTCTTGCCCTTGGCATAGATCTCGTGCTTGCCGTGGTTCTTGTACCACTCGGCCACGGTCGCGTTCTTATGCATGTTCTCGATGATCTGACGCCATCCCACACCGGTGTTGTACGCACAGAAGGAAATCTCGCCCTGCTGTGTGGCGTAAGGGATGATGCACATTTCCGTGCGGCGGAAGTCATAGTTGAACAGATCCTGGAACCACATTCCCGCGATGAACAGGAAGTTCCACGGATCCTGCTGGCGGCGCTTCATGGCATCTTCGTAAGTGCGGTCCGGAGAGGTCTTGCCGTATTTCTTCTCCGCGCCCTTGGTCAGCGCCCAGGTCTTGTCAAACTTCTTGAAGAGGTCGTACAGCTTCAGACCCTTCGGCCCCTGGAACGGGTGGTAATTCTTCAAGAGGGCCATGGCCATCATGAAGTTCGAAAAATTCTTGCCGCGAGCCGCGTCGGTAATCGCCGTCACGTCTTTCGTCAATTGCTCGGCGTCCAGGAAGCGCGGAACGGGAGCCCATTCCTTCGTTTCCTTGTTGATCATCAGCGCCGTGCCCACGCCGCAGTTCGGGTGGCAACCGCAGGAGAGCGAGCCCCAGTTGGACTCTTGCCCCTTGACCATGTCCGAGAATCCGGCAAACGTGCTGATGAACGAAATCGGGAACCAGTCGCGCGTCGGCTCGACCTTGCCCACCTGGGTGCTGACGTCCTTCGCCAGATGCGAAAGCGTGTAGCGCTGGCGCAGGCGGCGTTCCGGAGTAATGTCTTCATCGCGGCCGGTAAACGAAACCGGCTGGAAGCTGACGAAGGCGATCTTCTTGGGGTTCTCCATCGCGAACTTCACGATGGTGCCGACCTGGTCGTTGTTTACGTTGTTGACGATGGTCACGACCAGCACGATTTCAATGCCCGCTTCGTGCATGTTTTCGATGGCGCGCAGCTTCACGTCAAACAAGTTGCCGATCTGGCGGTGGCTGTTGGCATCGTTGCCGATGCCGTCGAACTGCAGGTACGCGTAGCGCATGCCCGCTTCGAACGCCTTCTTGCAGAACTCCTTGCTCTTGGCGAACTCGATGCCGTTGGTCGCGGCCTGCACGCTGTTGTAACCGATCTTGCGCGCATAGGCGACCGCATCAAAGAAATAAGGGCTCATGGTCGGCTCGCCGCCGCTGAACTGCACGGACATCTGCCGGCGCGGCTTGATCCTCAGAGCGTTGTCCAGGATTTCCTTGATCTCTTCCCAGCCCAGCTCGTGCACATAACCAACCTGGTTGGCGTCCATGAAGCAGGGATCGCACATCATGTTGCAGCGGTTAGTCAGGTCCACGGTCAGCACAGACCCGCGGCCATAGCGAACGGTCGAGGAGCCATGCTTGTGAAGGTCTTCGTCGTTGTGCGCGGGAATATCGCGGCCGGGGAACTGCTTCTCGATCCAGTTGAGGAACTTGGAATCGACGGCCATCATGTCTTCGTAGTGGCCGTGGAGCGGGCAATCCTTGACCATCCAGACTTGCCCATCGCGCTCGATGATCTGCGCCTTGATCTCGCCGACCTTCTCATGCATCAGGTCGCGCCAATCCTTCTTCCCCGCGATGATCGATTCGCGCGCTTCCTTCACGCATGCCGGACAAAGAGAGTCAGTCTGCCGCGGGAAGCCCAGCGTCGGCTTGGTCTTCTCCCAGGACTTAAGCAGCGGCTTATCGGACCATTTTGGTGTAACGGACGGATTGGGATTGCGCTTGTTGAAATACTGGATCGTGTCAAATGTGATTCCAGCCGCTTTGCACAGAACCCAATCAAACGTCCTTGCGAGCTGAGTGCCTACTTGATTCGGCATAAACCTCTATCCTCCACTTTCAAAAATGCAAAGTACTTGGCCCTTGGATTATCCGGAGCCCATTCAATCGTCGGAGCCGAGCCCCAACCGACTGCCCCCGGGCTCACACTTGAGTGCACTAAAACCGTACCACGAACACCAGGTACGTCCAATAAGTCTTTGGACTCCTATAGTTTGACGGTTACTGGGGGTAGACGCCAGCGCCTTGTGCCGAACGGTCAGAATGGGGGGTTGAACGGTAAACGGGGGTAGCCAACGGTCATCCTGAGGGTTGCCTTAGGGGGTTACTCCTAGTGCGAATGGCCTGCAAGTTTTCCTGTTTGGCTACTCATTCAGGGACGGCCGCAGCACCGCAACCACAAAATGCGCGAAATGCGACGCGCCTTCATCCAGTTGCAGCCAGCGAACCACGCAATGATCGGCGAGATACTTTGGCACGCGCGCCTCGGGAATCCCCAGGTGCTCGGCAAGTTGTGGCTTGAGGGAATCCGCCCCGCGCCGGCTCGAACCACCACGCAGCAAATTGCCGATGGCTATCCGCAGTGTCTGGCAGGCTTCGACGTAGTAATAGCTGGTCAGGTCCGAATCCGTCAGCACAAAGACGCCCGGCCCCACCGGCGCCGTATCCGCTTCGTTGAGTCTTACCGGCGGGCAAGTCAGCAATCGGCGAAATTGCATCTCCAGCAGCGAAATCCGCGAGGACAATCCCGGATCTCCGTAGCGTCCTTTAACGCTCGGGCCGCCGGGCTCTCCCACCGACTCGATCGGCAGGCTGGGCATCGCCCGGCTATGCGTCACTCTCGGAGGCGTCGGTTCAGCCGATTCATTGAACACCGCTGGGGGCAAACCCCGAGGTTGTGGTGTCGCAGGCGCCTCGGCAGCCCGTTGAGCAGGAGCAGCCGCGGCATCTCTACCTGCGCCTCCCTTGCGGCGGTTCCGGCCGCCTCGACGACCGCGGCGACGCCGCTTCCCCTCCGCGTCGGCAGTGGCAGGCGCGTTCGCGTCAGCATCGGTGGCTTGTTGCACTTCGCTGCTGACCGCCACAATCGATTCGAACGCTTCCGCGTTCTGCGCAAACGGCAATCCAGGCTCGGGCATCGTTATAGGAGGCGAGGTCAACACAAAGTCGTCTGCCGGCGCGGCGCCGGACGTTTCCAGCGGAAGCTCTCCCGGCACGCCGCCAAGCCGCACCGCCGCTTCCTGCGCTTTGATTTTCCAATCGGCGCGGCGGAATCGCTCCGCGGCAGCGGAATACCATTTTGCGGCATCGGCATTCTGCCCCGAAGTTTCGAAATATTTCGCCAGTTCGAACGCCACCATGGCGTCCCGGGTTTTTTCGTAAAGATTCGAAAGTTGTCCCGCGGGATCCTTGCTGGTGCGTGCTCGGCGAATGCGTGCGGTAATCTGTTTCCAGTCGGCCATATGTTGACTGGCATTGTAACAGCGGAAGCCGATGTGGGCCAGCGTCGCTGCTGGGGAGCGGTGGCTGGACGATCCTTGGTGCGGCGATGATTATTGATTGACGCCGGAAATGTTAGCCAGTATTCTCTACCTGGCCCTCTTGGAGGCGTAATGTCGCGCTTGCGCGAAGCTATCGCTGCACTCTTAACGTTAACTCTGTTTCTTTCACCTGTCTGGGGCGCCCCCTCTTCTTCGCTCGGAACCGTTGTTTACGCCGATCGCGCTCATATGGGCGCCGGCGTCGCATCCGTTGGCAGCACGGTTTTTGGCGGCGACCGTTTGAGCACGGAACAATCCGGCAGCGTTCAGGTCCGCGCCGGAGCTGCTCGCTTTCTCTTGTCCAGCGCCAGTAGCGCCACTTTTGCGAACGAGGATGGCTCGCCGGCGGCTACGCTCACCCTCGGCTCCGCCACGTTTTCAACCGCCAATTCCCGAGCCTTCGCGCTCCACGTGGCCTCCGCCGTGATTCGCCCGAACACTGACGAACCGACCATCGGATACGTCACCGTTCTGAATCCCAAAGAACTCGTGGTCAGGAGCACCAAGGGCTCGCTGATGGTTGCCGTTGGTGATGACGTGCGCGTAATTCCCGAAGGCGCCGCTTATCGCATCGTTCTCGATTCAACGGACGCTCCGCCGCCACAAAAACCTGCTGGAGCTGGTGGTAAGGGTTACGGCGGATCACCGGTGAAAGCCGCCAAGAGCAAATTCATCTGGTACGCCATCGGCATAACCGCGGTGGTCACTTTCCTCGCCGTCCAGGAAGCCTTAGAAAGTCCTGACCGCCCGTAAGCGCCCTGCATCCTCGCAATTCCCCGGCACAAGCCTGATCTGGTTCGCGTGATTCTTCTGCTTGGATCAATGCACTGAGAATTTCACCGGCGCCACTACGGCCGCGGCTTCAGGATTGTAGTAATCGTACAGCCTCGAAGGCGCGCTGAGAGATTCCATCCGGTAGCGCAGCCGATAGTCAAAGCTGAAACTGGTTCCTCCCGCCGCAGGCCAGATGTAGAAGACCACCCTGTCCGGCTGCACTTCGTAGCTGCCGCCTCCCGCCTCCAGCGAAGCGCGATCCACTTCCGCTCCCGGAGGCAGCCCCACCTCTCCCAGCATCATTCCGTATCCTTTGAACCCGATGCGCTCCGCTTCCACTGTGCAGTGAACCGTGTCCCCCATTTTGGCTTCAATTCGGTCATATTGCACTTTCCAGCGCAGCGCGCGATTCTCGCCGCTCAGCAGATTTTCTTCGCTCGTCGCGGAAGATTTCCCCCATGGCAGGTAGTAGCTGGTGAAAACCGTTGCATTTATCGCCTGCGCACTTGCGTCACTCAGGATTTCAATCTTGGTTTCCTCTTTTTCAAGCGCGTCCGCCAGCGCCACTGTGATGGGTCCCGTCGCTTCTTTGGGATCGGGCAGAGACACTGTCTTGAACGTGCGCCCGTTCACTTTGATCGTAGCTTGTGTCGCGCTCGCCCCACCTGCCGTTACCGGCATGCTCGCAATCATGGCTTCGATTACATTTTGCGTCGCCTGCGTCGAGTACCACACCCCGTACCGATCTTTATGCGCCAGCAAATACTGTAGTCCGCGGCCGGCCATTTCTTGCGCATCGCGGTCCGCATGCTGCGCTTCCATTTTCGTTAATGCTTCCACGGCCAGCGCCGTCACTTCCAGCCGGCCCGCGCTCCCCCATCCGTAGAACGGCGAGGTATTCGCTTCCAGGTTCCAGTACATCGCGTCGCCCTCGCGGTGCGCCAGTTGCTCCAGCAGTAAGTGCGCATTCTCAATGTGCGCGCTCCTCCCGCTCTCCACCGCGGCCAGCGAGTAGTTCCCGACGAGATACGCATCGCTCCAGGAATCGATTCTCTGTTCCAAGAAATGCAGCGCCGCATCCACTGCCGCGCGCAACTGCTGCTCTTCCTTCGCTCGCTCTTCTTTGCTGACTGAATTCTCCGTTGCTTCGATTCCCGCTTCCGCCAGGGTGCGCGCAATGTACGCCGTCGAATTCGCGTCTTCCATTTCCTTCTGGATATCCCAGCGGTACATTCCCCACACTCCTGGCCGGATCTGGTGCGCCAGCAGATAATCGCGCAATCGCCGCCGCACATTTTCGTCCACGGGAACAAACTCTCTCGCGCCGCTCAAAAATCGCAGCGCATACGCAGTCAGCGCAGGGCTCGCCGACCACTTGTACCAATATCCCAGCCCGCCATCGAGATTCTGCATTTCGGCGAGCTTTCGAACGCCTTCCTCCACTGCCGCACGAGCCTGCGCGGCCACCTCCGAGCGCGGATTCTCGCCCCCCGGTTTGTCCTGCCCTGCTTTTTTCAAAACTTCCAGTGCCATCAAGCTGACGTACGCCGTGGACGTCACCTGCTCGGCGCAACCCGCCGGTCGCCGCCCGATTCCTTCCATCGCATCGAGAATATGCGCCATCAAATTCGGATAAATGCGCAGCTCCGCTTCGATCGATCCGCTGATTGCCGTTTCCGGCACGCGAACGCTCATTGCGCCCGCTTCCGCCGTCAGCACCCGGCTCGTGCTGAACGAAATCTCCTGCCCGTTGGGATGAACAAGCAGCTCGCGTTCCACCGCATCACCCGTCGACCCATTCCGCGCCGTCACACGCTGCTTTGCCTCTTTCGCGCTGTGGATCGCCCGGTAAGTGAACACCGCGGTCGCGTCTCCGTTGGCCGGGACCGTCAACTTCTGCTGTGCCGCCGCCAGATTCAAAAACCACGGCTCGGCCTGCAGCTCCGCGAGAATGGTTTGCGGCTTCTCCATGTAGTTGCGCAGCACCACTGGCTGGCTGATCTGGTCTCCTTCCGTCAGCACTTTCGGCGGATCGCTTTCAACAAAAAATGGCTGGAAACTCCGTAACTCTTTTTCCGCCACGCCGATCTGCCCGCCAACCGTGGACGCTATCACCGACATCTTCCACGCCGTGATGTTGTCGCCCATGGGAAATCGGATGTGCGCGTGCCCGCTCTGGTCCGTGATTACTTCCGGCCGCCACACCAGCGTTTCCGGGAAATACTTCCGCAGCTTCGGCGTGAACAATGGTTTCTCCGCAAGTGTCGAACCAGGAGCCTGTTTCCCGCTCATCGCCAGACCCGGCGCAAGCGCTACCGAAGTTGCCAGTTCCGACCTGGTCGTCTGCAGGTCCGCTATCGCTGCCTCCACCGTCACCGTTTCCGCAGCGAGGCCCAACTGCAATGTGAAATTTACCTTAGCCGTATCGCCTGCTTGCACCGGCACGAGCAGCATGGTGCTCGTTGTGAATCCGATTGCCACACATCTCACTTCATAAATCCCCGCCGGGAGATTAGAGAAGCGATACGTCCCTGAAGGATTGGTGCTCTCCGTATACTCCACCCCGGCTTCGGCCACTGCGGTGACCGTCGCACTTGGCACTACAGCTCCTGAAGGATCGGTGACCACTCCCGTGATGGCTCCCCGCCCGCCTGCTAACGGCTTCTGTTCCTTCGCGGGCATCGCGCGAATATCCTTGCTGCTTCGTTCCGCCGTGACGCGGCTGAATTCAGCAACGGCAAACGCTCGGCTTACATCGATCTCGGGCCCTTCCCCGTGGCTTGAGACCGTCACGTATTCAACCTCCTGGGTTACCGGAGTGATTTGCGTTCCGGTATGCGATTCTCCCGCGGCATCTGTGTAAGTCCGCACATTGACGCGGTCGCTATACCGGCTCTGCTTGCTGAAGGTGAAGTAGTACGGACGGCCCCACGGATCGGTCAATTGTTCCGGAGTCAGTTTTGCCCTGGCCAGGACGGGCTTCAGATCTTCATCGCTCTTGGGAAATGTACCCGTCAGCGCGTACTGCTCCGCCAGCGCCCGGGCCAGTGCTTCACTCTCTTTCGTGAAATACTGCACTGTGGAAGTCCACTCCGGCACGTCGTCCCAGGAGTGACGCGCTTTGCTGTCGAAGATTCCGTCCGGTCCTGCGCTGCTCACCAGGATGCGGTACTGGTTGCGCGTAATGTCAAACTCATAGCGGTACAAGTTCCCCCAAGGATCGCGCAGCGCATCCAGATTGATCCCTCGTCTCTGCATCTCCTCGCGCAGCGTTGGATAATCCCGGATATATTTTCCCGTCCCCGCCGCATACTCTCGCGCGACAACATTGATCTCTCTTCCCGTTTTGCCGAAGTAAGGCCACGTTATCTCATCCGCTACAAAATCGTCTGCCGTCCCCGCCTTCTTGTCCGTTCCGTTGCTTACCAGATCCAGCACCGTTCTCGGCCCAGCCACTGAGAAAACCGCGCGAAACGCCACTCCCCACGGATCGCGGACTTCATCAAACTCCATTCCCGCGGCCCTAAGCGCCGCGCGCACTTCCGCTTCGTCCCCCGGATATTCGCCATGCGTTTCGGCCCAGGCCACCAAGGCCTTGCGCGTGTCTTTCAGCTCGCTTTTCAGTGTCGCAGCAAATTCAGTGCTCGCGCCCGCTGCATCCCATCCCGACGCCGCAAATCCGTTGCTTGCCCCCAACCAGCGGTCGTATCCCGTGCGCACTAGCGCCTCCGCCACCAGATCCAGATCTTCTGGAAACGGTTTGCTGGCATCCAGGCTGAGCAAATCCCGATACGTGATTCCTCCGATGCTTTGGCGGTAGTAATAATCCAGATAGTCGTAGACAGAGAATCCGTAACCGCGTCCAAACTCCTCGTCGGTGCGCACCCGCTCTGCGACCGCCCGGTCGTAAACCAAGACTCCCAGCGCGCTTTCCGCCGGCTTGCCGTCCGGCGCGGACACATCCAGGTCGCTGGACACCATTTCGCCCGGGTTGTACACCGTCTTTTTCATCCCCACCTTGATGTCTAGTTCTTCTTTCGCGGGATACAGGACTTGCGCACTGCCGCTGAGCGTCACTTCTCCATTGTCCTTTGCCGTCAAGCAGTACGCGGTAACGTGGATTACTCCATGAAATCGCGGTTCGAACGGAATCTTGACGGTTCCCCGCCCCGCGCTCAATTTCGCCACCGTCGACCGCAGCATTCCATCCGCGCTCCACACGCTGACAATAGCTTCATCCGTTCTCGCGTTTGTTTCGATTTCCACCTGGATGGAGTCGCCGGGATGGTAAAGCGTGTGGTTCGGACGCACGCGAAGGTATTCCGGCGTCACATCGGCGTTGATCTCTTCCTGTAGCACGCCCTGACGCCCTTCCTTGTCTCTCGCCTCCAGTTCGAGCATAGCGTTCCGCGAAGTGGGCTGCGCCGTTGGACCGTAGTAATTCCCATACGTGCGCCAGCGCCCATGACTTACAAGAATCACTTGTTCCGGGATCGGTGCAATTTCAGCTCTCCCGACGCCATAACGATTGGTGTGAAAATGCCCCAGCGCGATCTTCTTGGTCTTGTCGTACTGGTTCCCTCGTTCATCTTCCTCGATCGGCATCGCTGCGCTGACTTCTCCGTCCGCGGACACCGGTGTTCCATCCGCATACGAAGTCGTCACATAGAAAGTGGCATTGCCGCCTGTCAGAATGGAGCTGGCATCCAGGAGATACACGTGAATCGGTTGTGCTGTCAGCCGCACATTGAAGCGCCGTTGCTCCGTCCGGCCCGTTGACGCGTCCGTCACATAAGCGGCAAGCGTTACGTCCTGGAAGCGCTGGTAGTTGTTTTCCTGGAAATTCTTGAACTCTTCGCTGAGATCGATTTTCGCGTGGTAGTGCCCGTCGGCATCCAACTCTCCCGTGACGTCGCCCGATTCTTCCGCCTCCCATTTCTGGTTCTTGTAATTCCATTGCCGTCCCTGTTGCTTCACCACTCTCACTTTTCCGCGCTGCACGGGCTTCCCGAAGAGGTATTCCGCGTGCACATCCACAACGGCATTTTGCCCCGGCATGTAGTAAGTGCGGTCAGGTTCCACTTTCACTTCGTAGGTGGGGAGCTCGTACCGGCTGACCCGCACGGTGCTTTCCGCCAGCGCCTCTCGGTTGTAGTCGTCCTTTTCGGATTCCAGTTTTGCGCTCAACCGCTGTTGTCCGAGTTGCAGCAGTTTGGGAATCTCCCAGTCGGCGGTGGCGATCCCGAACGCCGACGTCGTTACTTTCTTCTGGAATTGCTCCTGCCCTTCTTCGTCCTCTATGGTCAGGTCAATCTTTTTTCCAGCCAGTGTTCGCTTGTCCGGTCCGAACGCCATCAGCCGTACATGCACGGTTTGTCCCGGCTGGTACAACGGTTTGTCCGTACTCATCGTGATTCGCGGCGGCGGCGGCCCAGGAAATTCAAATTTGATCGAGGTCTCTTCGTTGAACCCGCCGCGCACGACGGTTGCAGTAACTTCACCGTCGTCGTCCTCCGGTTTCGCCGGCAATTGGAATGTCACCACCGCGTTGCCGTCGGCGTCCGTGGTGACCTCCCGTTTTACGATCTTGTCCTCGTCGTTCCCGATCTGCATCGTCACCTGAACCGTTTGTTTCGCCAGCGGTTGCCCTTGCGGAGAACTCAGCACTCGCAATCGGACCGGATAGTGCGATCCGCGTTCGACCTTTTCGGCCGCTGCCATTCGAATCTCGAATCCGTCCTGAATCATTCGTCCGAACTGCACCACACCCCCGGTCACCGGGAGCCCGGATTCCGCGCTCGGAAAAAATATGTACAGCAGCCTGTACCAGCCCAGAAGCGAGGGGGAAGTACTTGGCAATTTGGCCGCTGCCCAATCGAGCTTTTCCACCGTTTCTCCCTGTTGCTCCACAAACGTCCCGGAAGTGGACGCTGACACCCAATCATTCTGATCCAGTAGTTCGATCGCGAACGATCCTGAAACCGGTTTGTCCGTTGGATTGAATATCGCAAATTCAAGAATGGGATTTGGCAGCAGATGAAACCGGATTCGCGCTTCGTCCACTCGCAGGGCGTTCGCCGCTTTTTCCTGCGCCCCGCCGGTTCCCGCCAGAAAACAGAACAATAATCCGGCAACTAGCCATCTTCGGATGGTTATCATTGGACTCCCCACCACAGGTTCTCTCCGACCAGCGTATCAGCACGTCACTTTTTCGCGGCGGGCTGTTCCCCATCCGCCAGTAAGCAGACGGCCACGCTCCGTTCCGCAACTTCTTGCGCAGCGCCCGCACCTCTTGTTTTCGATTGGTGGAACTTCGACCCGGGATGGATTAAAAACTTGGATGCAGGGTCTGCAGAAATGGAAGTTTAGGCTACTCAAATACTTCTCAGGTATGCCGTTTGAGGCGTGGGCTTGGGGTGGCCCCTAATTCCTGATCTCTGGTCCCTGATTTCTTGCAATTCTACAGAGCCGCAATGACTTCGATTTCGACGAGCGCATCTTTCGGCAGCCGCGCTACCTGCACGGTCGAGCGCGCTGGCGGCGCCAGCGTGAAATACTTGGCATACACCTCGTTCATCGTCGAGAAATCGTTCATTTCCTTCAGGAAAACCGTGGTCTTCACCACGTGATGTAGATTCGAACCCGCCGCTTCGAGAATCCCCTTTATGTTTTCGAACACCCGCTCCGTCTGCTGGCGAATCTCCCCGCCTGTCATCTCGCCCGTTTTCGGATCCAGCGCCACCTGCCCGGAGACAAATAGGAAACCGTTCGTTCGAATCGCCTGCGAATACGGTCCGATGGGTTTCGGGCCCCGGTCGGTCAGAACGATGTCTCTCATGCTTTGATCTCCTTTGCGGAATGGTCTGCCGACGCGGCGGCGTTCGCAACGCGGCGCGAACTTCACTCGCCAGTAGTGGCGAGGCGCGCCTATAGCATATGACGGATCGCGATTCGAATCATGCGTGGTGAGGTACGCGCGATGCTGGATCAGCGGGACCGGCGGCCGCCCTGGCGCACGAACCCGGTGTTTGAATGGTTGCGCGCGGCCTCGCGCGCGCTGGCTTCCCGGTCTGCCTGCGCATCGGTCATGCCTTCGCTGATGCGCTCGAGAATCTGTTTTTCCGTGAGCCCGGTATTTTTCAGGCGCCCGATTTCCGTGCTCCCCATTGTAGGCAGGCCCTTCAACCGCCGCTGCAAAATCGTGTCGACGGCCCTGTCGGAAAGTCCGATCAGCCGCAGCATTACCGCGTCGCCGCTGACGATATCGAGCTGATCGATTTTCGCAATCTGCAGAATCACCGGCTCGGTATAGCCCGCGCGCAATAAATTGACGGCCCCGTCCGCGCTGGTGAAAAGGTGCTGATGCTGGCGCGCATTCGTAATCAGGGCGACGCAGGTGTCGTCCGTCAGCCCGCCCTGTTTCATTCGAACGAGCTGGGCGACCTCGGAATCGGAGGTGTTCAATTTTTTCAGTTCTTCAACGTTGCTGGACCACATGCCGGCCTGGTCGAGGGGGCGATAATCCGTGAGCGGATGTTTTCCGCAGCCGTCGATGCGGAGCAGCAGCACGATGAAAAGAAGAAGCTGGTAGCGCATGATTTGATTGTATCGAGGGCAACGGCGAAGGCCGGGAAGTGTGCTGTGGGTGATACCCGGCGAAAGGACAGGTGGGCGGACCCGAACGGCCAGCTCTCGCGGGCAAATCGTCTTGAGATAATTGCATTTGCGGGAATTATCGGCCGGCTTGAATCACGCGCGGGCGAAGTACGTTTTCAATTCCTCATTTTCAATTCTTCATTTTCAATCGCGCATTCTCAATTGCTCATTGGCCGGCTTGGAAGACGCGCTCGACCCCGTAGACGCCGGAGACTTTGCGGATATTGACGAGAATGGTTTCGAGCTGGCGCTTGTCGGCAATTTCCAGATTGGCGTCCACGCGCGCGTTCAATTTATCCGGGCGGCTTTCCAGGCTGCGGATATTGGAGCCGGCGCCGCTGATCACTGCAGTGATTTCGGCGAGCAAGCCGGCACGATCCTTCGCGCGGATGGAGAGTTGCACCGGGAAGGTGGCTTCGCTTCCGCCGCCCCATTCGACGGCAATGCGCCGCTCGGTCTGGTACATCAAATTTTGCACGTTGGGACACATCCGTGTGTGGACCGCGACGCCGCGGCCGCGTGTGATGTAGCCGACAATTTCGTCACCGGGGATGGGGTTGCAGCACTTGGCACGGTAGACGAGCAGATCGTCGTAGCCCTTGACGATCAGCGGCGCTTCGCCGAAACCCAGCATGCGCTTGACCGTCTTGACGAGCGTAGGCTTGGAATCGGCGGGCTCCGGCTCTTGATCCGTGCCCGGCTCGCCAAGCACGCGTGCAAGAATCTGGCGCGCGGAATATTTTCCGAAACCGACCGCGGCATACAGGTCTTCGATCTTGGAGAGGCCGTGGTCGGAAGCAAATTTGAGAATGTCGGCCTCGGGAATCTTCTTCAGGCTGCGGCCAAAGTGGCGCGCTTCGTTTTCGAGGAGCTTCTTCCCCATTTCCGTGGCTTCTTCGCGCTCCTGCTCGTTGATCCAGTGGCGGATTTTGCTCTTGGCGTGGGAGGATTTCACGAAGCTGAGCCAGTCGCGGCTGGGGTGATGGCCCTTCTGCGTGAGAATTTCCACCACGTCGCCGCTGGTAATTTCATGGCGTAGCGAAACCATTTGTCCGTTTACTTTTGCCCCCACGCACTGGTGCCCCACTTCGGTGTGCACCAGGTAAGCAAAGTCCACGGGCGTAGCACCGCGCACGAGTTCGAGCACGCGGCCTTTTGGCGTGAAGGCATAGACTTCGACGGGCGCGAGATCCACCTTGAGTGTGGAAAGAAATTCTCCCGGTTCTTGCAGCTCTTGCGACCACTCGATGAGCTGCCGCATCCAGGTGATGCGCTGGTCGTCATCTTCGGAACCCGGTTTGCCGATCTTGTATTTCCAGTGCGCCGCGACGCCTTCTTCAGCGATGCGGTGCATTTCCTGCGTGCGAATCTGCACCTCGAAGGACTGGCCGCCGTGCAAGACGGTGGTATGCAGCGACTGATAAAGATTCGGGCGGGCCATGGCGATGTAATCCTTGAAGCGCCCGGGAACGGGCCGCCAGATGTGGTGAACAACGCCGAGGGCCGCGTAACAGTTGCGCTCCGAATCAGTGACGACGCGCACGGCGAGCAGGTCGTAGACCTGCTCGAGGCCGGTTTCCTGGCGCAGCATTTTTCTGTGCAGCGAATAGAGGCTCTTTACACGGGCTTCGAGTTCAGCGGGAATGCCGCTCTCAACCAGCTTGGTCTGGATGGTGGCCTGAACTTCTTCGAGAAATTTTTTGTGGATGGGCGCTTTGTCGCTGACTTCTTTTTGCAGCGCGAGAAAGGCCTCGGGCTCCAGGTAGCGGAACGCCAGGTCTTCGAGTTCTCCACGCACGACGCCCATTCCCAGGCGGTGCGCGATGGGGGCGTAGATGTCCAGAGTTTCGCGCGAAATGCGCTGCTGCTTGGCGGGCTCCAGATATTCCAGCGTGCGCATGTTGTGCAGCCGGTCGGCCAGCTTGACGAGCACGACGCGGACGTCGTGGACCATCGCGAGAAGCATTTTGCGAACGGTTTCCGCCTGGCGGGTTTCCGGCGCCATCATGTTGAGACGGCCGATTTTCGTGACGCCTTCGACGAGGTGCGCTACTTCCGCGCCGAAGCGTTCCTCGATGCGGGAGACGGGATACTCGGTGTCTTCGATGGCGTCATGGAGAATGGCGGCGGTGAGCGTAGTGGCATCGAGACGCATGTCCGCGAGGATGTGCGCGACTTCCAGAAGGTGGGAAAGGTACGGTTCGCCGGAACTACGGAACTGGTCGTGGTGGCGCTCCGTGGCAATCTCGTACGCGCGGCGGATCATCCAGGGATCTTCGGAGGGGCGATTCTTGCGGAGCTTTTCGAGGAGCTCCTCGAGGCGCGAGTCCAGCTGGCGCACCGCGCGGTCACGGTTGAAGCTCAGCGGAAAGTTGCTGGGTGACGGCATGGTTTAGTTTACGCCCGGAAGGGTGCCTCCGGCGAGAAGCGGATTGAGGACGATGCGGTCTCCTTGGGCTGCACTTGTCGACCCTTAAGAACGCGGGATGCAACGCCGGGCGCTCAGGGTATGATGCGGCTATCATGGGACAAATAGACGAAGCGAAAGAGTGGCGGCGGCTGGCGGAATTGTATGCCAGTTTGGAGGAAGGGGAGCTGGAGGAGATTGCAGCGGACGCGGATTCGTTGACGCAGATGGCGCGGGAGGCACTGCGTTCGGAAATGCTGAGCAGGGGAATGGTGGCGCCGCCGGCGGAAAGAGAAGCCCCCGAAACATCCAGCAAGAAGGATGAAATGCCGGGGCCCGTCATGGTTGGCCGATACAGAGACTCTTCGGAAGCGATGATCGCCAAGAGCATGCTCGATTCGGCGGGGATCGAATCTTTCTTGAGCGATGAGAATCTTGTGCGGTTGGATTGGTTTTATTCGAACTTAGTCGGGGGAATCAAGCTGATGGTTCGCGAGGAGGACGCGGCAACAGCGAGGAAACTGCTGGAAGAAAACATTCCGGAAAAGTTCGATGTGGCAGGAGTGGGAGAATACGCGCAGCCGCAATGCCCCGAATGCGGGTCGCTGGATGTTTCTTTTGACGGGCTAAACAGGCAAATTGCATACACAGGTTTATTCCTGGGAGTTCCCATACCCGTCAACCGCAAAGGCGGAACATGCCATGCGTGCGGGCATAAATGGGATTCCGAGAATGAGCAGTCTCCTGATTAGGAACAGAATCGACGGAGCAACTGCTTCTGCGCCGGAGAGCCAGAACGCGTGAGCAAACCGATGAAGGGAATCGCGAGAGTGAAATTGGCAAGCTGGGTGTTGATCGCGGCGAGCTGCCTACTGAGCCCGCAGCGAGACGCGCAAGCGCAGGCAAATGCGGGCGGAACTACAACGGAAGATCTTCGAATCATGATCACGGCCGCGCTGACCGCATCGAAGCGCGGAGACCAGGCAAAGGTCAAGGAAATCGCGCATAACCTGATCATCCCCAATTACGAGCACTGGTTAAAAGCGACATTTGGCGATGAGCAGGGCGCGAAGATGGCGGCAAGCTACGCGCGCAGCCTGGAGAACGAGGAGAAATGGCTGCGCGAACTTTTCGAAGGAGTAGCGAAACAAGATGGCGAGCTGGTGATCACGCCCGCGCGCGTATTGCCGAATCAACCGACGTACTGGTGCGGAGAGGAACTCGTCAAAGCGGGCAAGAACAACACGGAGTTCTACCTGGTAAGCCTGGAGAATGACGGGCCGGGAGGCGTAAGGGCGGGAATGATCATCGGATACTTTGCGGTGGCGGAGGGCGGTTACCGCGCACTGGATTGCACGATATTGGGGCTGGCGCCAGAACATTTGAATACGCCACAACCGGAGCAGGCGCGCAGGATCATCAAGATGGGTGGAAACGTTCAATCCGCAAAAATCGTTAAACGAGTGCAGCCGGTATATCCGAGCGAAGCGCTGAAGGAACGGATTGCCGGAACCGTGCGTTTGCACGTCCTCGTGGCGAAAGACGGAACCATCGAGCAGATAGAAGTTATCTCCGGGCATCCCCTGTTGCTCCAGGCAGCACTGGATGCCGTGCGGCAGTGGACGTATCAACCAACGCTGCTGAACGGCGAGCCGGTGGAAGTGGATACGACCATCGACGTGGGTTTTTCGCTGAGCAAATCTCCGGTAACAAATCCCTGATTTTAGAAAAACAGCCGCGCTCGCAGCGACCGCCAGGACAACGAGCAAATCAAAAGGGCGTCCCGGCCGGGACGCCCTTGGAGATAAATCGATTCACTAAAGACGATTTATGATCGCGGTTCAGGAGGCCGGCTGCGGCTGTTCGGCGCGCTTCTGCTTGATCTCCTTGACCTTGTCGATGAGCTCGTCGGCCTGTTTTTGCAGGGAGGCGCGCTCTTCGGCGGACTCCACCATATCGGCCTTGCGGCGATAGAGGAGGTTCAGGTAAGCCATAGCGTCGTCATAGTCGGGGCGAAGCTCGATGGCCTTCTTCAGGTCGGCAATGCCTTCATCGACCATGGGCCCGTACTTGGCGGAGTATTCCGTGCGCACCGCAGGGGGCAACGGATCGGTGTCCTTGACCTGCTTCCTGATGTTGTTCTTGTTGTACTCGGCGCGCAATTCGCCATTGGCGCGAAATGCCAGCGTCCAGTCAATGACGCCGATCCAGTAGTAGGGCTCGGGATCATTGGGACGCAGCTCGATGTGCTTCTGGTGGTAAGTCTTCGATTCCTCGAACTTCTTGGGATCGTAGGGCTGGCCGGCCATCTGGAAAATGATGGAGCCGATACCGTCAATGGCGCTGAGATTGTTGGGATCGATCTGCAGAACTTCCTTGAACTCATTGATGGCTTGTGTGCCAAGGCGGACGTTTTGCTCCGAGGGCGCGCCCGGAATGTACTGGCTGGCATAGGCAGTGGCCAGATAGAGGCGGGCGTTCATCAAGCCAGGATCGAGATCCTTGGCCTGCTTGAAGTCCTCGATGGCCGCATCGTACTGGCCGCCCTTGAACGCGGCGACACCTTTATTGAGGAGGTCGCGAGCTTTCAGCTTGTTGCAGCTCGAAACGCTGGTGGCAAAGATCAGGAGCGCGGCGAGGGCCGAAGCGCGGCGAGCAAACCGCGAGGGCCGCGACGCAATCCCAGGTGAAGCCGATCCCGCCGAAGTTGAGGTTGCGCGTGACACCGATGAAGCATAAGTCATCGAAGCATCCATCCCTGCTGTGCGAGCCCCGGAGAAACCGGGACAGCGCTAGGATTCACGTCCGCCCTGCGAGGGGCAAGTCTAAACTGTTTAGAGGCCCTTATCCAGTTCCGGCGTCAGCAGGCCGACTGACGCAATCCCCGAGGTGTGCATGACGTCGATCACGTTGGCCACCACACCAAACTCGACCGGCTTATCGCCGCGGATAAAAGCGGTGCGGCTGGCGCGCAACTTGAAAACTTCTTCCAGCCTGGGACCGAGAGCATCGAAAGCCACCGGTTCCTGGTTAATCCGCAGCGTTCCGTCGGCCAGCACCTGAACCACAACTACATCATCGATCGGAATCTTTACCGGCTCCTGCGTTGATTCCTGGGGAATCAGCGCATCCAGCCCCTTGTGGTACACCGGGATGATCATAAAGATCACCAGGAGGACCAGAAGAATATCGATCAGCGGAACGACGTTCATTTCCGAGACCGTACCGCGCTTACCGCCAACCATCATGCCCATGAGTCACCTCGTATTGCGCCGGCCTAAATTCGGCCGACGTTTAGGAGCAACTGCCCCGCGAGGAGGACTCTCACATCCACTGCCGCCATCCCGGCGCCGCCGGGAAGGCACTGCGAAAAAACTATTGGCCCGCTTCGAGCTTGGCGGTAATCAGGCCGATCTTGTCGATGCCGGCGCCGCGCATGATGTCGATGGCGCGAGCAACGTCCATGAACATTACATCGTTGTCGCCTTTGACAAAAGCGATTTTCTCGGCGCGCTCCTTGAAGATCTCTTCCATGCGCGGGCCAAGACGATCCCAGGTGGTGTCCTCTTGATTGATCTTGAGTTTGCCATTGTTGGCAACCTGGACGACAACGGTCTTATTCTCGAGCTCGACGTTCTGCTGCTGGTTCGGCGAGGGCTGAGGAACGAGCGTGTCCAGGCCCTTCGGCGTGAGCGGGGTGATGACCATGAAAATAATGATCAGCACCAGCAGAATGTCAATCAGCGGCACCACATTGGGTGACGAGAGCGATCCGCCGCTTTCTCCTCCAACATCCATCCCCATAGCGAGTCTCCCTTAGGCCCGGGTAGAGCGTATCCGCGGGCCACGAAACCGCGCCGGGTGGGATCCGGCGCGGCCTAAAAGAACGAGCAAACGAACGGTACAAACAGAAATTACGGTCCTCAATCCGCGGGAGGCGGAGGAGGAGTTGTGCCCTTTTGTTGGGTCTTCTCGGTGAGCAAGCCGAGCTGGTCAACGCCAGCGGAACGGATTTCGTCGACGACGGCGACGACATCGCCGTACTTGGCGCGGGCATCGCTCTTGACGTAAACGGTTTTATCCAGGCGCGTGGAGATGCGGTCCTTGATCTGTCCAGTGAGATCTTCCTTGTTCAATTGCGTGTTGCCAAGGTAGATCTTGCCGTCACGAGTGACGGCAACGACGATGGCATCGTCTTTATCCGCGTCTTTCATGTCGCGCGGATTGGTGACGTTGGCCATGTCCACGGAGACGCCCTTCTGCAACATGGGCGTGACCACCATGAAGATGATCAGCAGGACGAGCATGATGTCGGCCATGGGAATAACGTTGGGGGCCGCCATCTGAGCGCCGGCTTGTGGCTTGTAGGCCATGGCCGGTTACTTCTTGGCGCCGCGGCGCAGGATGAAGTAGTTGATGAGCTCCATCGAGGAGTTGTCCATCTCGACGTCAAAGGCTTCCACCTTGTTGGTGAAGTAGTTGTAGGCCCAGACGGCAGGGACAGCCACGAGAAGACCGAAGGCGGTGGTGACCAGCGCTTCAGCGATACCGCCGGCGACGGCCGACAGACCGGTGGCTTTGTTGGCGGCGATGCCTTTGAACGCGTTCAAGATGCCGACGACCGTGCCGAAGAGTCCGACGAACGGAGCCGTCGAACCGATGGTGGCGAGGGCCGAAAGGCCGCGCTTCATTTCTGCGTGGACGATGGCGACGGAGCGCTCGAGACCGCGCTTGGCGGCGTCGATGACGTCGGAGTCCGAGACTTGCTGGGAAGCGGACTGAAACTCGGAGAGGCCCGTCGCTACGACTTTGGCGATGTGGCTCTTCTTGTTGCGCTCGGCAATGGCGATGGCTTCGTCGAGCTTGCCGTCCTTGAGTGCGCCGGCAACCTGCTGGACGAAGACACGCGATTGCTTGCGCGCCGCGCTGTACATGAGAGCGCGGTCAATCATGACGCCGAAAGAATAGATGGAAAGTACGAACAGGATGAAGACCACGATGAGCGCGAGAGTGCTCATCGAGTGCAACATGCTGCGCAGGTCCCAGCTGGTGGTCGCTTCCTGCAGCAGCAGTGCGGCATTTACAAACAGAGTGGCTACCATTCGTTTGCTCCTTAAGTTTCAAGTGACGCCCCGAGTTCATCGGGGAATCAACAAGAGTGTCTGCAGATATTGCTACCCGGACCGGCGCGTCTGTCCCACGACGGGCACGCCAGACCGTACTACTGGTTGAGAGAGAAAATCACGTCAATGGTGGTGTCCACTTCGACGGGTTCACCATTGAGAAGCGTCGGCTGATAACGCCACTGACGCACGGCATCCAGAGCGGCCTGCTGTAGCAGCGGGTGGCCAGAAATGACCTCCAACTGCTGAATCGAGCCGTCCTTGGAAATGATGGCGTGAAGGCGAACCGTGCCCGAAATGCGGGTCTGGCGCGCGAGCGGCGGATATTGCGGCTGAACACGATTCAAGATGCGCGCGGCATGAACGTTGCCGCCCACCTTGATCGGGCCGGTCTGGTGGGGCTTGGGAGGAGGCGGTGCTCCACCCATGCCACCGATAACGCCACCGAGCACGCCGCCCATGGAACCACCAGCGACACCGCCGGGAACGCCACCGGTCATGCCGACCGAACTCATGTCAGGTTCAGCATCCTCTTTAATAATTTTGACTTCCTTGGGGATGACCTTGGGGGCCATAAGCTTGCCCGCATCCATCAAATGCGCCTGCGGCTTGACGTGAACAATCTGAGCAGGCGCGGGCGGAGGAGGCGGTGGCGGAGGAGGCGGCGGAGCAGTAAGCATCGTCGCCATCATGGTCTTGGGAAGCGCCTCGGTGTAGATCAAGGGGATCAGGATCAAGATGACCAGGAAGCCGACCTGAAACAGCATTGAGACCAGGACGGTCCACGGCTTGTTGGTCTTCTTCGGATTCGGACTGGAAATCACCATTTCTTCAAACATGGGTCCTACCTCCTCCCAACGGGAGCCAAACGTCCGGAGACGTTTTCGCTACCGCGGGTTTTGTTGCCGGCTGCGGGTCCGGTGCTTGCCGCCACGCCACGGCCGCGCCAATGATTCCAGGCGACGACGAGCGGAGCAGCGATACCAAAACTGGAGTAAGTTCCTACCACAATCCCCACCACTAGAGCAAAGGAGAAAGCACGAAGCACCTGGCCGCCCATCAGGAACAGGACGAGCACGGTGAGGAAAGTCAGGCCGCTGGTAAGGATGGTTCGCGAAAGAGTCTGATTGATGGATTTGTTGACGACATCGGCGAAGGATTCCTTGCGCAGCAAGCGATTGTTTTCGCGGATGCGGTCGAAGATGACGATGGTATCGTTCATGGAATATCCGACCAGAGTGAGCAGGGCGGCGATGACCGTCAACGAAATCTCAAAGTGCAGCAATGAGAAAAACCCCAGTGTGATCAAGACGTCGTGAAAGACAGCCAGAACGGCGGCGGCTCCGTAAACCCACTCGAATCGAAAGGCAATATATACCAGCATGCCGCCCAAAGCATAGAGGGTAACGAGAATTGCCTGGGTGCGGAGCTCGGCGCCGACTTTGGGTCCGACGATCTCGACGTTTCGAATGGCGAAGGGGCCGAGCGCGTAGCTGTTTTTTGTGGCGGCGAGAACCGCGGGAGTGACGCCATCGACTTTCGAAAGATCATCGAAATTGGTGAGCACGCCGTTGGCGTTCTTATCGCGATAGTCGAGAATTTTTTTTGCAAGCTGTGTGTAGCGATCGCCGGCGTTGACGGAGAGGAAGAGAGGATCCTTCTCGGCAAGAGCGGCAGCGAGCGTCGTAGGAGTGGCAGAATTGAAATCGGCCCTGCTGGAAGTCGAGACTCCATACGTCGCGTTGAGGGCGTTCAAGACTTTCACGCGGCTGGCATCCAGGTCCTGCTCGTCCTGATTCTTGCCTTCGACGAAGATCAGCACCTCGTTCGAATTGGGATTGGCGATGTCGCTGATGCTCTGAATCTCCGTATTGCCAAGACCCTGCGCGGCAAGCCCGCTGCGGAGCTTGTCAACATTGGGAGCCTGGGCAAAGCGTACGTCCACGTTGGTGCCGCCTTTGAAATCAATGCCGTAGCGAAGACCGCCATTGACGAAAATCGAAATCCACCCGGCGAGGAGGAGAATGCCGCTTAAGGCATAGAAATACTTGGCCTTGCCCATCCAGTCGATGTTGGGCTGCTTGAAGAGCTCGATCATGCCAATTATGCTTCCCTTCCTTAGACTCCAGGGGGTTGCGGAAAGTTCCCGGCGCAAATCCGTCTACCAAGGTAGTGGAAAACGCCGTTTGAACCCACTCCCCACTCGTTTGGATTCGAATGGGCCGCTTGTCCCGAGAGTTCTAGTACACGTTAGATGCTTAGTTCCGCCTGACGGTCCATCTTCGCCAGGTGATACTGGAAAATTGTCTTTGACACGTAGATCGCGGTGAAAACGTTGGCGATCAGACCGATCGTCAAGGTGATGGCGAAGCCGCGAATCGGTCCGGTTCCGAACAGGAACAGGAAGAAAGCGGAAACGACCGTGGTGACGTGCGTGTCAATGATGGTCAGAAACGCCTTGCTGAAGCCGGCTTCCACTGCTGACCCGGGCGACTTGCCATTGCGCAACTCTTCGCGGATGCGTTCGAACACCAAAACATTCGAATCGACGCCCATGCCGATGGTGAGGATGACGCCGGCAATGCCGGGCAAAGTCAGCACGGCGCCGAACAGCGCGAGCACGGCAAGCAAAATAATCAGGTTTAGGATCAGGGCTAGAACGGCGTTGCCGCCGGAAAGCCGGTAATACACCAGCATGAAGAGCATAACCACGACGAGGCTGAGCACCGAGGCCTGCACGCCGTGTCGAATGGAGTCCGCGCCGAGCGAAGGGCCGACGGTGCGCTCCTCAAGGTACTTGATGGAGGCCGGAAGAGCGCCGGCGCGCAAGACCAGCGCGAGATCGTGGGCGGTGTCCTGGCTGAAACTGCCTTCGATCATTCCCGAATCATCGATGCGGCCGTTGATGACCGGCGCAGAATAGACGCGATGATCCAGGACGATCGCCATCTGGCGGCTAATGTTCTGTTGAGTAAAAGGGCCGAAGCGCCGCGCAGCTTCCGGGGACAACGTGAAATTCACCTGCCATTGGCCGGGATTGTTGGTGTTGCGATTCTCGACCGCGGTGCGCAAGTCGCGGCCAGTAACGACGGGCGCGCGGCTGAGCACGTACCAGGCTTCGCTCGTATCCGGCGCTCCGGATGGAGTTCTTGTCTCAGAGCGGCCAGGAACGAGTTCCGTGCCGGCAGGCAAGATGCCCCCGTGAGCAGCCAACGCTTCGGATTGCGAGGGATAGGATCGCGGATCTTCGACTAAACGCAATTCCAACTGGCCGCCGGCTTGAATGACGGACTTGGCGCGCGTGGGATCGCCTTCGCCGGGCAGTTGCACCAGGATTTCGTTTTCATTTCTGCCGCCGCGGCGCTGGATGGTCGGCTCGGTCAGGCCCAGAGCATTGATGCGGCGCTCGATGGTTTCGAGCGATTGCGCCATGGTGGATTCCTGGATTTGCGCAATGGCGCCCGGACGCAACGTCAGCGTGTAACCGGAAGGATCGCCGGCGGCGGGCGTCAGGTCCCAGACGTTGGCGTACTGTGCGGTCACCAGGTCGCGGAATTGCCCGAGCTGGCTGGGATCGATGTTGCGCACCAGGATGTGAGTGTCGTCAACGCGGCGCACTTCTTCGTAGTGAATATTTCTTGTGCGCAGTTCGTTGGTCAGACGGTCCACCGTCTGGTCCGTCTCCTGGGCAATCGCTTCCTGCACCTGCACCTGGAGAATCAGGTGCGTGCCGCCCTGGAGGTCGAGGCCGAGCTTGATCTGGTGGCTGAAATTGTCCTTCACCTGGGCAAGCGAGGTAGGAAACGTCGGCAAGCCGAGAAGGAAATAGATACAGAACAGAATGACTACCAGGATAAACAGCGCTTTCCACTTCAGATTAGGATTCATGGTCAGAAAGTAAGACGCGTCGAGGCGCGAAGGGTGGGCTTATTTTGCATCTTCCGATGCCTCCACCTGTGCAATCGCCGCACGCGCAATGCGGATTTTTACCTGCGGTTCGGCGGAAACCTTCAAGATGACCGAATCGCCGTCGATACCATTGATGGTGCCGTAGATGCCGCCGCTGGTGATCACTTTGTCGCCGGCTTTGAGCGCACCGAGCATTTCCTGGGTCTTCTTGCGCTGCCGCTGCTGCGGCATGATCACCATGAAATACATGATGGCGAACATGAGGCCGAGCGGAATCAGGAAACCGCCAAAGCCGCCGCCTGAAGCTTGAAGTATTGCCGCTGCAATCATCGTGTCTTGAACCAATCCTTTTGCTGATTTGCCAGTGCGCGTTCTATCTTAATGGAAGATAGAACCACCGGGCCGCGAGTGTGCTGCCCGCTCCCCTGCTCTGCCGACTTCTCTTCTTTTTGGACGACCCTGGAACGGCCGACTTTGGTGCCCCGCGGGATGGCCCGCGCGCTTCCCGGATGCGGCCTTCAGGCCGGACCTACAGCATAGCGCACGTGCATCTCTGATGAGAAATTCGCTAGGTTCCCAAACTCGATAGCCTCGCGGATTCGGCGCATTATGTCAAGGTAAAAGTGGACATTGTGGTGGGTGGCGAGAATCGCGGCGGTGAGTTCTCCCGCAGCGAAGAGATGACGAAGATAGGCGCGTGTGTAGCGGCGGCAGACGCTGCAGGCGCACTTTGGATCGATGGGCCGCTGGTCCTGCGCGTAACGCGCGTTCTTGATGAGCACGCGGCCTTCGGTGGTGTAGAGGCAAGCGTGACGCGCGGCGCGCGTGGGAAGCACGCAATCCATCATGTCGATTCCCAGCGCGACGTAGTCGGCAATTTGTTCGGGGCGGCCGACGCCCATCAAGTAGCGCGGACGATCCTTGGGTAGGAGCGCCGTGACTTCCGCGGCCATTTCGCAGGTGGTCGCGTGCGGCTCGCCGACGGCTAGCCCGCCGACGGCGTAGCCGGGAAAATCAAGATCGAGAAGTTGCCTGGCGCTTTCGCGGCGGAGGTCGGAAAAAGTAGCGCCCTGGACGATACCGAATTGCCATTGCGGCAAATCGCCGTTACGCTGCGCGCATTCTTGAAAATAGTTGCGAGCGCGCTTGGCCCACGTCGTGGTTCGCGCAACGGCGGCTTCGGCTTTGTCACGCGGCGCGGGAGTTTCGATGCATTCGTCGAGGACCATCGCGATGTCCGAGCCGAGTGCCAACTGAATCTCGGCGGCCTTTTCCGGAGTGAGGAGATGCTCGGATCCGTCGAGATGCGAACGGAAGCGCACACCTTCGTCGGTGATTTTTCGCAGTGCCGAAAGGCTGAAGACCTGGTAGCCGCCCGAGTCCGTCAGGATGGCTCGCGGCCAGGACATGAATTGGTGCAAGCCGCCGAGCTTGCGGACCAGTTCATGGCCGGGACGCAGATACAGATGATAGGTGTTGGCGAGGATAATTTCCGCGCCGAGTTCTTCGAGGGCTTCCTGAGTCAGCGCTTTTACCGTGGCCTGCGTGCCCACGGGCATGAACAAGGGAGTCTGGATGGGGCCGCGGGGCGTGGTCAGGAGCCCGCGACGAGCGCCGGTGGGGTCAGTCTTCGATACTTCGAATGAAAATGTAGTCTTCAACCAGACACCTGAGAAGAGGACAGGCAGGAATGCCTGTCCGACTTCAGTGTATCAGGAGAAGATGAAGGCCCAGCCGACGCGGCAGAGCACAAAGACGGCCCAAACCGAGAACGCGATGGTGAAAGACTTCGCGCCCTTCAACTTCTTGGGGTTCACGGCGGCGAAGCCGATGGCCAGAAGGATCAGCGTCCAAAATGTGAAGAGGTCTATGGACTTACAAAGCGCCACGAGCCACTTGGCGGATTCATCGGGTAAGAAGGCGGCGAGATTCGCAGCCACAGGATTGTCGAGGTCCGCCGTGCCGTACGGTTTCAAATAGAGGATCAGGATAAACAGCGGGCTGCTGACGAGACCGGTCAAGAAAGCATGAGCAGTGATGCTGAACGCCGTCGTGAAATTTGTGCTTGCCCCGCCGAGCAGACTGTATGCTCCCCACATCACCAAGGTGATGATCAGCGTAATAACAATTGGGCCCAGCACACCAATCACGTAGGTAAATGGCGGCGTGAATTTGGCACCGCCTTCGATCTGCTGTTGCTTCTGCTCGGCGGACATCTGCGCCGCACGAGGGCTCTTTTCGATTTGCTGGCTCATGAATTCTCGCCAGTTAATGCGCTGGTTGATCGCAACGCTGACCAGGATGCTGAGGATTGTGGTCAGAAGGATGGGGAGCATCCAACTTGGTTTTCGGACGATGTCTTGGAACGTGCTCTTGGGTGAAAAAAAGACGCCCATGATGCGGGCGACTGGACTGAGAGAGGGTTGCGCGTCTGGCGCAGCCGCAGATACAGGGGTTGTAGCCATTGAGGATTCCTCCACCACAAGGATGCGATGTACGGCCTTCTACACGGCTCTACGCATAGGTACCGGGAAATATTTCAGTGGGGGGATTCTAGCGCGGAGGAAAAGAAGTTGACAGTCGAAAGTATATGGTTCAGAGCGATTGGAGATCGGAGACCAGAGATCAGGAATTGGGGGCGCACCCTTGAGACTGCCTGGCTGTTACGCGCGAGGGAGTTCGGGGACGGCGGATAGGAGTTCGCGGGTGTAGACATTTTGCGGCTGGTTAAGGACCTGTTCGGCGAGGCCGACTTCAACGAACTGGCCGGCGCGCATGACGGCGATGCGCGTGGCGACTTGGGCGACTACCGGCAAGCTGTGGGAAATGAAGACGTAGGTGAGAGCGAATTCGCGCTGAAGTTCCTGCAACAGCAGGAGGACTTGCGCGCCTACGGAGACGTCGAGGGCGGAAACCGGTTCGTCCGCAACGATGAGCTTGGGCTGGAGGATTAGCGCGCGCGCGATGCCGATGCGCTGGCGCTGGCCGCCGGAAAATTCGTGGGGATAGCGCTGCATGGCTTCTTCGGTGAGGCCCACGCGGCGAAGAATGGCGGCGGTGCGCTCAAGGCGCTGATCGCGCGTAAGGACTGGTTCGTGAATAGCGAGCGGTTCGGAAACAATTTCACCGACGCGCATGCGTGGATTCAGCGAGGCGTAGGGATCCTGGAAGACCATTTGCATCTGGCGGCGCGCGGCGCGCAGGTCCGCTCCGTGAAGGCCGAGCAGGTCGCGCCCTTCGAATTGGATTTCGCCACTGTCCGGCTCGATCAGCCGAAGCAGCATGCGCGCGAGCGTGGTCTTGCCGCAGCCGCTTTCGCCGACGACGGCGAACGTCTCGCCGCGCGCGACTTCGAAGCTCACGCCATCCACGGCGGTGAATCGCGCGCCTTCCGATTCCTGGGAGAAGACGCCGCCGCCTCGCCGGTAGGTCTTGCGCAGTTCGCGAACTGAGAGAAGAGTTTCCATCAGACCAGGATGCAGCGGGCCGCTTGATCGCTGCTGATAATGCGCAACGCGGGCACGGCGCCGGCGCACTCGGCCCGACGAAGTTCGCAGCGCGGTTCGAACGCGCAGCCGGGCGGCAACGCGGTCAGTTGCGGAACGGTACCGGGAATCGGCGTCAGCGTGCCGCGTTTCAGAGTGGGCGAAGCTCTTAAGAGTCCTTGCGTATAGGGATGTTGCGGCTTGGCGAGTACATTTCGCGCGGGGCCTTCTTCGATGATGCGTCCGGCGTACATCACCGCAACGCGCTCCGCGACTTGCGCGACGGCACCCAGATCGTGCGTGATAAAGAGCAGGCCGAGCTTCAGCTCGCGGCGAAGGCGGTCGAGCAAATCGAGGATTTGCTTTTGCACCGTGACGTCGAGCGCGGTGGTCGGCTCGTCGGCGATCAGCAGCCGCGGCCCCGCGGCCACCGCCATGGCAATCATCGCGCGCTGGCGGAGGCCTCCGGAAAGCTGGTGCGGAAATTGTTCGGCGCGGGATTCGGGTTCGGGAACAGCCGCGAGGCGCAAAGCGTCGATGGCCTTGCGTTTCACTTCGTCTGTTTTGAGCTTCGGCTGATGCGCGCGAATCGCTTCTTCGATTTGCGCCCTGATGCGCATCACCGGATTGAGCGAGGTCATCGGCTCCTGAAACACCATGGCGATCGCGCCGCCGCGAACGTCGCGCCACTCGCGTTCGCTCAGCGTCGTGAGATTTTTTGTTGATGCTTGTGGTTGCGCCGCCAGTTTTGCTTCCCCGCTCACGCGTGCCCCCGGCGGAAGCAATCCCATCAGTGCCAGCGACAACATGGTCTTGCCGCTGCCCGATTCCCCGACCAGCCCCATCGATTCTCCCGCGCCGATGCGCAGCGACACCTCGTTCACGGGGCGCACCCAACCCGATGGTGTTGGGAGCTCCACGGTGAGGCCGCGCACTTCGAGCAATCCGCTCATGCGGTCATGATAGACATGAAATTCGAAACTCGAAACACGAAACTGGGCTGGATTTCCACGCGCACGAAAACTCGCGACTACCGGGCTGAAAGAGGAATGACGAACTTAAGCGCGGTGTGCGTCGGAGAGAAGCCGACGACTTTTACATCCTTCAACCCGGCCTTACGGCCGGCGGCGAGCGCGTCGTTTTCGGTGATGAGCATTTGGCCTTTGGGATAGACGATCCAGAGGGCAGCCGCGCCTTGCATCGACTTTGAGATTTTGGAGACGCTGCCGAGGTCGTCTTTCGAATCGGCTGCGAAGAAGATCCATTCCGATTCCGGCGCGACTTTGCCTTTGCTCACGGACTTGGTGAGCTTGCTCAATTCACCGAGAAAGCCCGCGTCGAACTTGCCGAGCAGAGAAACTCTGGCGCCAGCTTTCACGCCGAGTTTTTCGATGCGCGACTTTGGATGAAGGATTTTGTCGCGCCATTTTTCGGCCGCTGCTCCGAGATAAAATATCGCGAGACCATCCGCAGTTTGCAAGCGGAGCTCGCCATCCACCGCTTTCGCGGATTCGATCGTGGAGAAGGGGATCTTCAGCCGGAAATCGCCGCGGAAAAGGATCTCGCTTGTTTCGAGCAAGGCCTTGCCTTCCGACTGCTGCTTGCCCGACCGGACCTTGCATTTCAGTTCGTTACCCACGCCGATGAATCGCTCTTTCCGCCAATTTGTCGCGAGGGCGTAACTCTTCGACCGTCGGTCCCGCCCGCCGATGGCGCCCTCGATAGTAAACTATTACGTTCCGTGGCGACCACAGTGACAAACCGGGTGGACTGGAAGCTGATCTGGGCGCAGCGCGGCTTCCGCTATTTTTTTCTCGCGATGTTTGTGTCGCTCTTCGGCAGCGGAATGAACTTCGCAGGCGTCAGCTGGTACATCCTGGCGGCCACGCACTCGACGGTAAAAGTCAGCTTGCAGGTCATCGTCGTCACGCTTCCCGGGCTGCTCGTTCCCTTCCTCGGCGGCGTGTTGATCGACCGCTTGGATCGGCGCTACCTGGGCGTGCTGCTGGATATCGTGCGCGGTTTTTTTGTGCTCGGTACAGCGTACATCGCGTGGCATGGCCACTTGCAGCTCTGGCACCTCTACGCCATGACGCTGATTACCGGCACGGGCTCCGCGATGTACTGGGCGACCGTGAACGCGCTGGTGCAGGAAGTGATTCCGCCGAGCCAGTTCACCGGCGCGAATGCCGCGGTGCTGGTCGGCGTGCAGAGCGGCATGCTCATCGCCGGCGCTTTCGTCGGCTTCCTTTACAACACCGCCGGTATCGCGGGCATCCTGGCGATTGACGGCGCAACCTATTTCGTTTCGGCTTATTGCCTCTATCGCGTGCGGCGCGGATACGTCTCTCCGCGGGAGAGCCAGAAATATCCGCGGGAATATAGCGAAGCCACGGAAGCGACTGCCGAAGCGCTGGAGACCGGAGAAAATCCGGAAGTCGCCGAGGCGGGCCTCTCGCTTGCCGTTTACGCGGACATGAAGGAAGGCTTCGCGTATCTGCGCGAACAGCCGCTGGTGATGGCTCTAGGCATCACGCATTCCATCATGATGGCGGGCGTGGTGAGCGCGAACGTCGTCCTGGTGGCGCTGGCGAACGATATCCTTCGCGCCGGCCCGCGCGGGCTGGGTTTTCTGGAAGCGGGCTGGGCGACTGGCGCGATCATCGGCGGACTCATCGCCAGCCAGCTTCCACAAGCGCTGCGCATGCCTCTGTATGTTGCGGCGTGCGCCGGACTCGCAGCCGGGCACATGGCCACGCCGTTCGTCGCGTTTCTCGCCGGCGCGGTAGTGATGCAAATTTTGTTTGGATTCTGCCGCGCGCTGGGCGGAGTAGTAGCACAGTCTTCGCTGATGACTATCGTGCCGCGGCATTTCATGGGGCGCACGCAATCCGCGATGGCCATCCTTACGACCGTGGTGCAGCTTTTCATGAGTTTTGCGCTGGGCTGGGTGGCGCAAGGCCTGGGACTGGTCGTGGCCTACGCGCTGCTGGCCGTGCTCTACACCGGAGCCACGGTTTCCGCCATTCGCGCGCGCCAGCTCTTGCGATAAGGCTTGGTGTCGGAGCATTCTTTAGCGCGAGGCTGCCATGGAAATCCGCACGATTGATTCCTTCCTCCAATATTTCAAGAATGTCCGCGAACGTACCATGCGCGTAGCGCGCTGCATTCCGCCGGACAAGCTGGACTGGAGCTACGCACCCGGAAAATTCACGCTTGGCGATTTGCTGCGGCACATCGCGGTCGCGGAGCGCTTCATGTGGGCAGAAAACTTGCAAGGTCATAAGAGTCGCTACACCACCCACGGCAAAGAACTGGCCGACGGTTATGATGACGTGATGGCCTTCATGGAAAAGAAGCACGCGGAATCGATGGAGATTTTTGCAAAGCTAAGCGATGAGGACCTGTAGCGCAAATGCAAGACGCCTGATGGCGCGGAAATCACGAAATGGAAATGGCTGCGCTTGATGGCCGAGCATGAAATCCATCACCGCGGCCAGATTTATCTTTATCTCGGAATGCTTGGCGTGCCGACTCCGCCGCTGTACGGATTGACCTCCGAACAAGTGCGCGCACGAAGCATTACGCAATAGTAGCCCGGCATGCGGGTTCGCTTTAGTTCGAAGAGGGTGCTGATGCTTGCGCCGGCGGAGGAGCTCCTTTCGAACCGAGGAGATCCACAGCCGCCTGGTAAAGCTTGGCGCGCAACTGGTAGCGTTCATTGGCCCGGGTGATGTAGCGCACAGCGATCTCAACGCCGCCGATAACGGGCTTCACGTTGATGGCGGGAGCAGCCGAAAGAGCGCTCATCTGCCGCGAGCTTGCGGCGTTTTGCCATTCTTTTTCGGCAAGTTTGGCGGTCTCGGTGGTCGCTTCGGCGACCTTTTTTTGAATCGCATCAATCACGGGATAGGGGTCTTGCCCGGTGGGAAGTACGATCTGCAACTCGTCCCACATCCATTGACCCGAGGTCGAGAAATTGAAGTAGTGACCCTCGATGGCGTAGCTGTTGGTAAACGTCACGCGCCGCCCCGTCGGATGTCCCGAATCGGTCCAGTTGCCGGTTTCGAGCAAGACGGTGTGGAACATTCCAAGCTCGACGACTTCGCCGGTTACACCGTTGATTTCCACCCAATCGCCGAGGCGGACTCCGTTTTTGCCCATGAGCACGAACCAGCCGAGGAAGCCCACGATGAAATCTTTCAGCGCCACCGTCAGCCCTGCGCCGGCGAGCCCCAGAATCGTTCCCAGCTGGCTCGGAGGTCCGAAAATCACCAGCAGGATGAAAAGCACCGCGGCCACTTGCACCGATACGCGCGTTAAGGTGCGCATCGTCTCAACCTGCCTGCGATCCAGAGAAGTTTTGCCGAGCAGCCGTTCGAGCCAGCTATCGAAAAAAATGCCAATCAGCAGAATGAACAGTATGTACGTCAGCCCGATCAGTCCGCCATGAACTACAGTTCTTTGTTTCGCGGCGACGGCTTCGATCCATTTACTGTAGTTTTCCGCGAGCTGCTTCTGATCGTCAATCCGCTTGTCCAGGGCCGCCAGCGCTTTCGCGTCCGACGAACGCCGTTTTGTAACCTTAACCAGCGCGCTCGATTCCTCACGGCTAAGCTTTGCGCGCGGTGCGCTGCTTGTCGCAGTTTGTGCCGGGTTTGATTGCTCTTCCGCCGGAATTGGATTCTTTTTGTTAGCGGCGATCTGGGCTTCCAGCGCATGGTGCTTTGCCGAAAAGGCTGCCGCAGCGGACTCCGCTTCGCGCTTGGCCTGCCAAAGTAATAACTGTTTCCGATGGAGCGTCGACCATTGCTGGAACCGGTGAATCAAACCAGCCTGATCGACGGTATTGCTGACCGCGACATGAGTGCTATCCGCGGAGTGCGACGCTGCTTCGTGCTCCTCCACCATCGATTGGATTCGGCCCTTCGGATCTCCGCCGGCGCGGATGAGATCCTGCCTGGCGTCATCCACTTCGTCCTGGTCCAACTCCAGTTGGGCCTTGGCGACATCGAGCTGGTCATCCAAGGCATCCTTCCTCTCGCCGCTAGCTTTTTCGTACGCTGCGGTCAGCCGCGCGACCTCCGCTTGATCAACTTCGAGGGCTCTTTCCGCGTGTTGCAGCCGCGCTTGAATCTCGTTGGCCTCAGCGCTCAGTACCGGTGGGTGTTCCTCAGCGTCACGCACTGCCGCGGCAAAGGCGAGATCCATTTCGTGATCCCCCAGTCGCAGCGCTTCCTCTGCAAAGGGTTGTTCTTCGGAGCTGGTCGGCATCTGCGCCAGCCGCTGCGCCGTTAACAGTGGCGTTTGATCCACGATAGGCGCTTGCGCTGCCACTCCCATCTGCGCTTTGGCATTGAGGGCGGGCTGATTCTCGGGCAGTCCCGTGCGGAACAGACCATATGCGACAGCGCCCAGCAGCAACAACACTACAATCCCGGCAATTCTTTGCTTTGGCTTCATAACGCGCTTTGACCCGAACTATATTCTATTACGCAGGGAAGCAATGCGTGCGCCTCAGTTTATTCACTTTCACAATCTGTGCTGTCTTGTTCCCGCAGAACCGGAGAGCGCTGTGACTTCCGGAGCACTGGCGGGCGCAGAAAACTTGTGCCTCTACGCCCCCTGATTTACGCTTCCCTTGGGAATATTTATGCAGGATGTCAGGCTGCCGCGATTGTTGTTCGCCGTCCTCGCTTTGGGGGCGGCGATCTATTTTTCGTCCTACTACGCGCAAATGCCCGAGGTCGTGGCTTCGCATTTCAACGCGCGCGGTGTGCCAAACGGCTGGCAGACAAAATCAGCCTTCTTCAGTGTCTTTGTAGGCGTAGGAATCCTTGCCGCAATGGTCGGATTTGTTATCCCGCGGATGATCGCCGCGCTGCCGCCCCAGCTGATCAACCTGCCGAACAAGGACTATTGGCTCTCTCCGGAACACGTCGCGGAGTCCATGCAATTCATGAGCGTCCATTTTGCCTGGTTCAGCTGCGCACTTCTTGTGGTCATGATCTTCACCTTTGATTACGCGCTCAAGTCCAACCTGCACCCGGAGAACGCGCCTAACATCTCGCGCTTGTGGTACGTCCTTGCCGGTTTTCTTCTATTCATGGTTGTGTGGACCGTTGGGATGTTCAAACGTTTTGCCCGGGCGCCTCGACAAGACGTCAGGGATTGACGAGGATCGACGCAGAGAATAGGTTTGGCCGGTGAAAGTCAGAGACGTCGTTCGCATGCTGGAAGAGGACGGATGGGTGTTGCTGAGAACGCGGGGAAGTCATCGTCAAACAAACATCCTGTTAAACTACGACCGGTGACAGTCCCAGGAAAGCCCGGCGACGACCTGGCGCCTGGAACTCTAAACAGCGTGCTAAAACAAGCAGGGCTGAAATGCGGAAATACTTGATCGTGATTGAAAAGACTTCAACCGGATTCTCCGCGTATTCGCCGGACTTGGACGGATGTGTATCCACGGGAGCAACTAGGGAAGAAGTCGAGCGGAACATGCGCGAGGCAATCGCATTCCACTTAGATGGACTGCGCGAAGAAGGACAAGCTGTGCCTGAGCCCCACACGTACTCCGCGTACGTCGAACTCCCTGCCTAATTACCATCTTCGGGATCTACAGATTGGAAGAAACTACGCACTTATTCCGGCCTGTTGGTGAGGAGGAATTGAGGCTTATCGCCGGGTCGGGATATCTTGCCTTCCCGTCTCGCCTTTCGGGGCAGCCCATTTTTTATCCTGTGCTCAATGAGGAGTACGCAACTCAAATCGCACGCGATTGGAACGCGAAAATTCACACTCGAAAGCCGGACACGTTACACGTTTTGCGGTTAAAACAGCGTATCTGTCGCAATTTACAGTGCAGAAAGTCGGTGGATCACTCCACCTCGAGTATTGGATACCTGCCGAGAAACTGACTGAGTTCAACCAAAACATTGTTGGACTGATCGAAGTCATCGCGGAATTCCACGATAAATAAAAACGCCCCGAGATTCTCGGAGGCGTTTTGTATTTACAGGTTCGGATCCTTCTAGAGGTAATCGCGCGAAGGGCCTTCGAGGAACGCACGCAGCTTGCGCGAGCGCGACGGGTGACGCAGCTTGCGCAGCGCCTTGGCTTCGATCTGCCGTATGCGCTCGCGAGTGACGGCAAACGATTGTCCAACTTCTTCGAGCGTGTGCTCGCTACCATCGTCCAGTCCAAACCGCATCTTGATGACTTTTTCCTCGCGCGGCGTCAGCGTCTTCAGTACCGAAGACGTTTGTTCCTTCAAATTCAGGTTGATGACTGCATCGGACGGCGAAACCACGGCCTTGTCTTCGATGAAATCGCCGAGATGCGAATCTTCTTCTTCGCCGATCGGAGTTTCCAGCGAAATGGGCTCCTGCGCAATCTTCAAAATCTTCCGCACCTTGGACACCGGAATGTCCATGCGCTTGGCGATTTCTTCGCTGGTAGGTTCGCGGCCCAGCTCTTGCACCAGCTGGCGACTGGTGCGCACCAGCTTGTTGATCGTCTCGATCATGTGCACGGGAATACGTATGGTGCGCGCCTGGTCGGCGATGGCGCGGGTAATGGCCTGGCGAATCCACCACGTTGCGTACGTTGAGAATTTGTAGCCGCGGCGCCATTCGAACTTGTCCACGGCCTTCATCAGGCCGATGTTGCCTTCCTGGATCAGGTCAAGGAACTGCAAGCCGCGGTTCGTATACTTCTTGGCGATGGAAACGACCAAACGAAGGTTGGCTTCGATCAGTTCTTTCTTGGCTTGTTCGGCTTCCGCTTCGCCGCGGTGAATGAAGGTGAGTGTGCGCTTCAGTTCGGTCAGCCCGACTTCGCTGGCCTCTTCGATGTCTTTCAGCTCGGTGCGGCGCGTGCGCAGTTCCTTGCGCGCTTCGGCCGCCACGTCGCCCTTGGCCACGTCGGCGCGGCGCTCCAGGCGCCCCGCTTCGCGTTCAAGCGATTGCAGGCGCTCGACGGTGCCGCGCATCTTGTCGATCAGCCGCTTTTTCTCAAAGGGATTGAAATCGATGTCTCGAATCGCTACCGAAATCTCCACGCGCGTCCGCGCTACGTCCCACTTCGCCCGGATGTACGGCTTCTTCTTCGATTTCGCCGTCTTGTCGAGCTTGGCCGCCTGCTTCAGCGCGGTTTCGTACAGTTTCGCGATCTTGTCGATGTACTTCAGCGTCTGCTTGGTCTTGTTGGCGATCTTTTCTTCGGTCAGCTCTTCGTCGTCGAACTGGACGATTTCTTTGATCGACCGCACGCCCTTGCGCAGATCATCTCCAACCGCGATCAATTCCTTGATGACGATCGGCGAACGCGTGATGGACTTCATCACCACCAGTTGCCCGCGCTCGATGCGCTTCGCGATGGTGACTTCGCCCTCGCGCGTCAGAAGCGGCACGGTGCCCATCTCGCGCAGGTACATGCGCACGGGATCGTTGGTCTTTTCGAGAGAACCCGGTGTCAGGTCGAGATCGCTTCCGCCCTCGTCGGAATGCGCATCGTCCTTGACGACCGCGTCGCGTTCGCCGGCTTCCGTCGAGACTTCCACGGCGCGCGCGGCCTTGGCCGACGCCTGATCCTCGTAGATCTCGATGCCGTTTCGCTCAAAAGTTGTGAGGAGATCGTCGATCTCTTCCGAGGAATGCACCTCCGCCGGAAGCGAATCGTTTACTTCATCGTAGAGCAGGTATCCGCGCTCCTTGCCGACGGCAATGAGCTGGCGTACCGCATCGTATTTTTCTTCAAGGCCTACTGCTGCCACAAATTCCTCCCGCAAACGCACCCTGTTCCCAAGTCTGGCCGGGCGTGATCGAAACCATGCTCACTGGCAAAGAAACAGGCAGGCTGGCGCGCTTGGCGCAAACCAAGGGGAAATCTCCCCAGAAGATCGCTCGCAATTTTGTTTGAAGCCCTCTGCGCCGCGCTGCTCGCTCGCCCTTTGCCCCATGCGTCGCCCGCACTCCGCACGTTAAGGCCCGGCCTTGCCGCCTGTTACACTTCTATATAGATGCGCGCAACAGCAAAACCGTTACTCGCGAAACCCTATTACGCTACACGGTTAAGTCCTGCTTCGTCAATGTTTTAATTGGTGGAAATCTGTGGAAGACTCCTGTCCAGTGGCTCATCACGCCGTCGCCCAGGGGCGGCTATAGTTTCCATTGACTTCTATTATAGTCAGCGTATCCTATCTCACAGGTAAACCTGTGCCGTTCCCCTATGCATTTAGTTTGATTTAGAATTTCGCTATCCCGTCACCGTTGGCCCCCGCCGGCCAGAGTCCACGGGGCCGCCTTCGCTGCACAGGCAATTCTTCTAGAATCAACACTTATGGACGTGCCCGTAAGCGCGTTGATTCTAAACCACTTACACGGATGCTAAGACCTTTAGATGCAGCACTTGCAAAAAACTGGGGGAGGACCCCGGCCTGACCGGGCACATCCCTGAGAGAATAAACTGGCTGCGCTCCTGGCATTGTCAGCCAGTGCCGACCTTCACCTTGCCGCTGCCAGACGCCGCATCAGCTCCTGCTTCTTCTCGAGCAGACCACGCATCTCGGGGGCCGTGGGGTTCGATTCGATGCTCCGCTGCACGTCCGCGAGCTCCCGCTCCGCCTGCCGATTTTGCAGCGCTTCAATGCAACTCATAGCCTCTTCCCAGGTCGGCTCGTTGGCCTCTTCGAACAATATTTCAAAAAGCAGCCGGCGGTCGCGCTCGTCGAGCACCGCCGCCACTTCCGTGGCTTGCAGCGGCTGACCTGCCAGGCTGGCGAGGACCAGCGCCGCAAAAATCTTCTCGGTCTCGAGGCCGTGGTACAGCCGCGCGTTCTGCAATTGCTGGGCAAGTTCGCGCCGGAAACCCTCTGCCTCCGCCAGCATGCGAATCAGCAGCCGTTCCACCGGTTTCGCGCTACGGCCCATCAATTCCGGCTGTATCTTCAGTTCGCTGCGGCGTTCCGCGGCGGCTTTGCTCAGCGCAGCGCGAAGCACAGGTTCCTCTAAGCGTAATTGCTGAGCGATCCGCGTGGCCCATTCTGAGCGCAATATTCGATTCGGAATCTTTTGGACGTATGGCAAAAGAAAGTTCACGGCATGACGCTTGCCTTCGCCGGTCGTCAAATCCATCTGCCGCGCGCGCGCAATCAAGTAATCCACGTAGGGCGGCGCTTCCTTCAGCAGCTTTAGATAAGCGTCCTTGCCCTTTTCGCGGATAAACAGGTCCGGGTCGGCTTTTTTGTCGCCCACCGGCGGCAGCGCCAGCACGCGCACTTCAAAATCCTGCTCGAGCAGAAGCGAAAGCGACCGCTCCGTGGCCGATTGTCCGGCGGCATCCGGATCGTAATTCACGATGACACGCCGTGTGAATCTTCCCAGCAGCTTGATCTGCGAATCCGCCAGGCTCGTCCCGCAGCTCGCCACCACATTGCTGATTCCCGCGCGCGCCACGGCGATCGCATCCATGTACCCTTCGACCAGAATCGCGAAGTCTTCCCGCCGGATTCCTTCTTTCGCGCGATCCATGTGGTACAGCACGTTGCTTTTCGAATAAATGGGCGTCTCCGGCGAATTCAGGTACTTCGGCTGATCGTCGCCCAGAGCGCGGCAGCCGAATGCGACAATTTTTCCCGATTCGTTTGAAATCGGGAAAGTGATGCGCCGGCGGAACCGGTCGAAGAACCGCCCCGAACTCTGATCGCGTGAAACCAGCCCGGAATCGACCAGCAGTTTTTCGTTGTATTTCGATTTCAAGTGGCGCAGCAGCAGGTCGCCGCCGCTGGGCGCGTAACCAATGCCAAACCGTGCGATTGCATCTTTATCAATTCCGCGATCCTCGAGATACGCGCGCGCCGCTTTGCCTTCCAGCGTTCCTTCGAGTTGCTTGACGAAAAAAGACTGTGCCTCGCGGTGCATCTCCACCAGCAGCGTTCGCTGCTGATTCTCCTTTCGTTCTTCCGGCGAACGTTCCTTCTGCCGCGGAATCGCGATCCCGCATTTTTCCGCAACCACCCGCACGGCATCGGGGAACTCGCACTTTTCCATCTCCATGATGAAGTTGTAGACGTCGCCGCCTTTGCCGCACCCGAAGCAATAGAAAATCTGCTTGATCGGAGAAACTGTGAAGGAAGGAGTCTTTTCCTGGTGGAACGGGCAGAGCCCGCTGAAGTCTTTCCCCGTCTTCTTCAGGCGGACGTATTCCCCCACCACGCGAACGATGTCCGCTTGCTGTTTCACTTTATCCGCAAATGATCCCGCTTCCGCCATGGGTAAGATCGCTATTTCGCGTATTCGTTCTTGTAGACTACGCCGCCTTTCATCACGAATTTTACATGCTCCAATACGGTGACGTCTTTTGTCGGGTCGCCGTCAACCGCGATGACATCCGCCCACTTGCCGGGCTCCAGCGTGCCGACCTGGAACTTGGGTCCAAGCAAGTCGGAAGCATTGATCGTCGCCGTCTGAATCGCTGCAAGCGGTGTCATCCCCAGCTTCACGTACACGTGGAATTCACCCGCGTTCAGTCCGTGCGGATAGACCGCCGCATCTGTACCGAACGCCACTTTCACGCCGGCGGCAAACGCTTTCTTGGCGTTTTGCTGCGCGGCGGCGGAAATATCGCGCATCTTCTTCTTCGAAAACTCCGGCACGTTGCTGTGTTCCAGATTGGCTTGCATGTATTCGGTCAGGAAAAGTGTCGGCACCAGATACGTTCCATTTTTCTTCAGCGTGGCGATTGCAGCGTCATCCATCAAATGGCCGTGCTCGATCGAATCCACGCCCGCCTCCGACGCCCAACGCACGCCTTCGGCTCCGTGCGCATGCGCCGCGACTCTGCGGCCCAGCCGGTGCGCGTCCGCCACAATCGCTTTCATTTCTTCGAGCGTGTATTGCGAAGCGCTGGGATCATCGCCTTTGGAAAGCACGCCGCCGGTAGCGCAAATCTTGATGACATCCGCACCGTATTTGATGACTTCGCGGACTTTGTGTTGCACGGCCTCGACACCGTCCGCCACTCCGTCACCCTGATAATTAAACGAGGGCGGCAGCAGATTTTCGTCGCAGTGCCCGCCGGTGATTCCCAGCGCGGGCCCAGACGCGACAATTCGTGGTCCAATCACGTCGCCGTCGTTGATCGCGTCGCGCAGCGCGATGTCCGCATAATCCTTCGCGCCAAGGTTTCGCACGGTGGTAAAACCCGCTTCGAGTGTGACCCTCGCGTTTTTCGCGCCGAGCAAAGCCTCGCGCGCGGTGGAGATTCCCAATCCCGAGTATCCCAGCGAGCTCAGTTCGAAGGTCAGGTGCGTGTGCATGTCGATCAACCCGGGCAGCACCGTCGCGTCCGGCAGCTCGATCACCGTGTCCCCGGATGCGGGCTTCACATCATCGGCCGGCGCGATCTTCGCGACCTTGTCACCTTCGATGACGATCGCCTGATTGGTGCGCATCTGTCCCGTACGCACATCGAGGATGCGTCCCGGATGAACGATAGTCCTCTTTGGCGCCGCCGACTGAGCACGCGCCGTTCCACCAATTCCAGCGAGCAACACAAAAAGAATCGCGATGGATATTCCCCATCGGCCCACAACTCGCGAAGCTCTTACCAACGGCAATGATTCCTGCGGACCTCTCATCAAAACACCTCGTTGTGAATTGGCAACCAGAACTCGGGGAGTATACCAAAGCCGCGCTGCGTGCATGTCCCTGGAAGCTGGAATAGAAAATTCGCCGATCTTGCAGTCTCAATTCCCTGATCTCTGTTCTCTGCTCTCTGTCTTCCTATTTTTGCAGCTCAACAACGGTAATCGCCTTCCCGCCGCGCTCCTCCGTCTCGAACGAGTGCTTCTCCACCAGCGGATGCGAGGAAAGAAACGTCGCAATCCCTTTGCGAAGCGCGCCCGTCCCGTGTCCGTGGATGACTCGCACTTGCGCGCGATTTGCCAGCGCGGCTTCATCCAGAAATTTGTCGAGGCGATCCGTCGCTTCTTCGACGGTCATGCCGATGACGTTAATTTCACCGCTGGCCGCGCCTCCTCCGCTCTGCGCGCTCACCGTCACACTTTGCAGTCTGCCGGCTGGCGCATTGCTTTTCGAAGCCGGCGCTTCCGCCTCTACACCGGTAATTTCATCCACCGCTACTTTCATGCGCAGCGGCCCGGCTTCGATCTCCGCGGATGACCCGTCGATGCGCCGCAACACCACCGGCTTGCTGAACCCGCGCACGCGAATCCGCGCGCCGGGCTGCAACCGTTCCGCGCTCACGGCATTCGCGGAGACGGAATGCGCGCCAAGGTCCGCCTGCGAACCGGAAATAGCCTGCACCACCGCGGCGTTCAGCTCGTCGCGCGCTTCGCTTCGCACGTCCTGCACTTTGCGACGTGCCGATTTTTCCAACTGCACGCGCAGTTCGCGTTCTTTCACCGCCTCCACGACGCGCGCCACATTTTCGTCGAAGCGCTTTTGCATTTCCGCGAATTGTGCTTCCAGCTCTTTAATCCGCTTCTGCTGGCGCTCGACCCACTCGGTGCGGAGTTTCTGGCGTTCTGCCTCTAGCGCGTGCCGCTCTGCGGCCATCTGCTTTTGCAGGCGGTCCAGCTCGTCGCGGCTGCGATGCAAATACGCAATCAAGTCGGTAGCTTCGCGCGATTCGGGCGTGAGCAGCGATCGCGCGCGCTCGATGACTCCCGTCGCAATCCCCAGCCGCTGCGCGATAGCAATTCCGCTTGATCCGCCCGGCACGCCCACCATCAACCGGTACGTCGGCCGCAGATTCACATCGTCGAACTCCACCGCTGCATTCACCACTCCCGGGGTCGTCGACGCGTATGTTTTCAGCCGGTCGTGATGCGTCGTCGCCAGCACGATGCACTTCTTTGCGCGAAATTCATCCAGCAACGCGACGGCCAGCGCCGCGCCTTCCTCCGGCGCTGTTCCCGTGCCCATTTCGTCCACCAGCACGAGGGAATGCGGAGTCGCCGCTTCCAGCATGGACTTCAAGTTCAGCATGTGCGCCGAAAACGTGGACAAATCCGCGGCAATTGATTGCTCATCGCCGATGTCCACCAGCAGGCGATCGAAGACCGGCAGGACCGCGCGTTGCGCCGCGACGGGAATCCCCGATTGCGCAGCAAGAGCCGCCATTCCCGTGGTTTTCAGCGCCACGGTTTTTCCGCCGGTGTTCGGACCGCTGATGACCAGCACGCGTTCTTCCCCACCTAGCGATAAAGTCATGGGAACGATGGCGCGATTTTCCTTGCGTAATTTATCTTCGAGCACCGGATGGCGCGCGTCGACCAGACGCAATTCGCCGCTCCTGGAAAACTCCGGAATCGCCGCATCGAACTCCTGCGCGAACCGCGCTCGCGCAAAAATACTGTCCAGCAAAGCAATCGTCTCCACCGCGGCGACGAGCGGCGCTCGAAGTACCTGAAGCTTCTCCGTCAGCTCGCGCAGAATCCGCACGATTTCCGCGGCTTCATCCTCGCCAAGCTGCACGAGCTGATTGTTTGTTTCGACGGTTTCGAACGGCTCCATGAAAACCGTTTGCCCCGTGCCGCTGGCGCCGTGCACCACTCCGGGCACGCTGCGCCGCTGTTCCGAGCGCACAGGAATCACGAAGCGCTCGTTGCGCAGCGTGACGTAGTCTTCGCCGGCTTCCGCGTTTCGCGAGCGCAAAATCTGTTTCAAGGTTTTCTGGATGGATTCGCGCGTCTGCGTGATGCTCGCGCGAATCCGGCGTAGCGTCGACGAGGCGTCGTCGCTGATTTCGCCGTTCGGCAGGACGCATCTCCGTATGGCTGCGAGCACATCGCGAAAATCGCTCAGAGCCGCAGCCCGCGCCGCCAGCAAGGGAAACTTTGCTAGTTCTTCGCGAAATTGCTGCCGCAGCCATCCCGATGTTTCCAGAAGCGATGCCGCGTCGAGAAATTCTCCCGGCTCCAGCACCATGCCCGGACCTTCGAGCTTTTCGAGCCAGCCTTGTGGATCGGCCAAAGCTCCAAATCCCAATTCACGCCCCGCCCGCAGCCACTCCCGCGCTTCGCGAATGAACGCAAACGCGGATTCCAGCGCCGCGCGATCCGTGCGTGGCTCAAACGCATCCACCGCCCGTCGCCCCGGCGCACAAGTAGTCCGCAGCCGCAGCAATTCCCGCAGCTTGTCGAATTCCAAAACGTCTTGTGCCGTGCGTGACATTTTTTCCAGTATTTCAAGAAGGCTGTTTCAAACTATTTTGCAAATAGCTTGCTGCATCGCCTGGGGTTGCCGCCGTATGCACCAGCCGCCCATTCGCTTCGCCCCACGGCGCCGGACGGCCTAACTCCACTTCTCGCACGCGATTCAACACCGGCTGCCAAAAATCTCCGAGCACCGCAAACGGCTTTGCGCTCATCACGGATTTGTTCAACATTTCCCACACCACCGCAAGCTCCACAAGCGTTCCCGTCCCGCCCTTGCAGGCCACGAATCCATCGGCGAGCCGGATTAGTTCGAACAGTCTTTCTTGCCAGGTCTTCGTGCGTACTTCGACGTCAATCCACGGGTTAAGTTTCGCATTTTCAAAAAACTCGGCCGTCACACCGTAGGTTTTTCCGCCGCTTTCTTTTGCGCCGCGCGAAACCGCTTCCATCACTCCACCGTACGCGCCGCTGCACACCGCGAAACCGTGCTTCGTCAGAGCTCTCCCGAGCACGCGCGCTTCGTCGTAATCCGCGTCACCTTCTCGGGGACGCGAACTTCCGAACACCGTGATGATCTGTTCTTTGTTCATTACCCGCTGCCAGTTTCATTGCGGACGCTTCTGTTTCCCTGCGCGCTTCGCCGGAGCCACGTTGAACTCCTCGCTCATCGCCACGCACAGCCCCGTGAGGGCATCCGCAGCTTCGTGGCTCTTCCCACCCTGATTGTTGCTCAGGAACGAAAAGATCAGCCGCCGTCCGCTCAGAGTTTCGGCAAATCCCGAAAGCGTCCTGACATGTTCCACTGATCCAGTCTTCGCGTGAATACGCCCCGCGGCCGGCGTATTCTTCATGCGGTCCTCCAGCGTGCCATCCACTCCCGCTACCGGCAGCGAGTCGTAGTACGGCAAAAACCAGGGCTGCTTCTGCGCAAAGCTCAGTAACGTCATAACGGCCCTCGGCGTCACCAGATCGTGCCGCGACAATCCGGAAGCATCGGTCTGAACCACGTCTCCCGGCGCAATTCCCACCGCTGCATAAAAGTCCGCGGGAACCTTCATCAATTCCTCCGGCGTAGTCCACCGGCCGTTCTGGCGCGCGGCGGTGCGCACAAGCATTTCGGCGTGCAGATTCTGGCTGATCTTATTCACGAGCTTCACTGAATCCCCGAGCGGGACCGAGACATGTTCCGCCAATACCGTTGGCGCGCCGGAAGCTTCCACGGAATCATGCTGCGCTCGCGCGACGCCTCCAATTTTTATTCCCCGCTCCTCCAGCAAGCGCTTCAAGAGTGCCGCAGCATGTTGCGCGGGCTCTTCAATGGCCAGGACCAGCTTTCGCGGCGTGCTTCGCGCAGGCAGCGTGCCTTTCACCACCACGATATTCGCGCCCGGGTCGCGGGTCAGCGTCAAATCCGATTTCACATCCGCCGCGGAAGTGACCACGCGATTTTCGACGGTGAAATCCGGTGTCGCGGGACTCACCACAGCTTGCACCCCATTCCCCGCCTGCTCGCCCGGCGTGAGCGTCAGCGTCACGGTGTTGTCGTTCACCACGATCGATGAAATTGCCGCGCCGTACTCCCAGACCATGTCGTCGATCTCCCAGCCATTGGGATAGCGCTCGCGCGGAAAATAGCTGTCGTCGCCAATGACGTCGCCGGAAATTTCCTTCACTCCCTTCGCGACCAGCGCATCGGCAAGTTGCGCGAGCGCTTTTTCGGGCGGCCCGTCAAACTCTTCCTTCAACTCGTACGGAAATCGCCGATTCGAAAGATTCGGATCGCCCCGCCCGACAAGCACAACATCTCCCGCCAATATCCCCTCGTCAGAAATCGTGCCACGAGTTTCCAGTGTCGTTCGAAACCGGAAATCGGGCCCGAGTTTGGCCAGCGCCAGCGCGGTGCTGAAGAGTTTCATGTTTGAAGCCGGCAGGAAATAACGGTCCGCGTTCTGCTCGAAAAGCGTTTCTCCGCTTTCGGCATCGACAATCAGGAGTCCCCACTCCCCTTTGCTCGCAGGGGCGGATCCCAGCAATGTTTCCGCTCGCGCCGCAAATTTTGCGGTGGCCTTCCGCGCTGCGGCGCTTGGTTTCTTTGCAGCACCGTGACCCGCGTTCGTGCCCGATTTCGATTGCGCATGCAACCTTGATGTGCCGCTCCCGAACACGACCATCAGGCTTACCAACATTACCGCCAACCGTCGCGCCGCAATTTTTTCTATTTTCATCTGTGGCTCGCTGCTCGATCTTCCCGCAAAAGTATAGTCGAAAGGCAACGCAATCCATCCTCCGCACGTCTTACCAAAGGAACAGCCTCCCCCGAATTCTGGCCCCTTCCACCAGGCCCGGTAGTTGCACCTGACCCACGGGCACTCTATGATGTTGTTGCCCAGAAAACTAAGAAGAGGTGAAAGAGTGATAAAGCGAATGATGTCCTGTCTAACGGCCCTGGCGCTGATCGCCCTTCCGCTATCGGCGCAGATTGACAAAAAAGAGGCGGCGCGCCTCGAGAATTGCGGCATGGTAGTCAAGGAAGTCATGGATATTCCCGATGACATCCCGCAAGACCTGATTGATAAAGCGGAATGCGTCATCGTCTATCCGTCAGTCCTGAAAGCTGCCTTTGGTATCGGCGGCAGTTACGGCCGCGGCGCGATGACCTGCCGCAGCGGTGAACATTTTACAGGCCCCTGGAGCGCACCGACTATGATGGCTCTCGAAGGCGCCAGTATCGGCTTCCAGCTTGGCGGCGAGGCCACCGACTTCGTTTTGCTGGTCATGAATCCGCGTGGCGCTCGCGCCATCCTGAGCAGCAAGGTGAAGCTTGGCGGAGACGCCTCGGCAGCAGCCGGTCCAAAGGGCCGCACCGCCAACGCCTCCACGGATGCCACCATGCGCGCTGAAGTTTTGAGCTATTCGCGCGCTCGCGGCCTCTTTGCCGGCGTCTCTCTCGAAGGCTCCACAGTCCGACCGGACAATGACGCCAACGAGCGGGTCTACGGCAAAAAAGTCGATGCGAAGGACATCGTTTTCAAAGGCGCAGTGCCGGTGCCTCCTCCCGCGCAGAAGCTTGTCGGCTACCTCAACCATAAGTCACCCAAGAACTTATCCGATCCAAGCTCCCTGAAGGAATAGTTGAAGCTCAACTCTTGCGGTGGAACGCCTCGGCTCTTGCCGAGGCGTTTGCTTTTTTTGGCCCACAAGAGCTGAAGCAATTTAGATCTTGACAGAGCTCAACAATATGACTTATAGTCATTAATGAGTATAAGTCATTATGCCGCGCCGCACACTAAGTTCATCTAGCTCCGAGAAGAAGCCGGCTACTTCCGCTCTCGGGCGCCGCCAGCGCCGAAGTGCTGAAATCCGCGAACGCCTTTTTCGCGCCGCGCTCAGCCTGTTCGCCGAAAAGGGTTTCGCTGAAACCACCGTCGAAGACATCACGAATGCGGCCGACGTGGGCAAAGGCACTTTTTTCAATCATTTCCCGAGCAAGGATCACATCCTGCTGGCCTTCGGAGAGATGCAGCTGGGCAAGCTGGAAGCCGCCATTGAGCTGGCTCGTCAGACCAATGCCTCGATGACCGATTTTCTTCGCGGGCTGGGCGTTCGAATGACGCAGGAGCCGGCCCGCAACCCCGCGCTCATCCGGGTCTTGCTCCAGGCTTATCTCTCCACGACTCCTGTTCGCGCAGCGATGCTGGATTTGCAGAAGCGCGTTCACGCCCTGCACACCCAGATGATGCAGCTCGGCCAGGATCGCGGAGAAATCCGCAAGGATCTTCCCGCCGCGGAGCTGGCCCACGTTTTTCGGCAAACTATTTTCGGCACACTTTTGATCTGGTCGTTGTATGGCGACTCGACCTTGCAGGCGCGCATCGAATCGGCCTTCGAGGTGGTCTGGACCGGCCTGGCGCCGCGGCAAGATTCGGCCACGCGATCACAAATTTCATCCTTGGGCCCGGGAGAGTAGTTTCATGAACCGCAAGCGCATTTTCATCGTTCTCGCTGTCGTCGTGGCCGTGGCGGCTACCGGGATGTATGCCGGATGGTTCCGCAAGGATTCCACATTACAAGGCTCCGGCACAGTGGAGGCTCGCAATATTCGCGTGGGCTCCAAAATCGGCGGGCGCATTGACAAAGTTCTTGTTCGCGAAGGTGATTCCGTGCAGCCCGGACAGGTGCTGATCACGTTTGACGACAAGGAACTCCAGGCGGCTTTGGAGCAATCGCGCGCCGGAGCTGAAAAAGCGCAGCGCGGCTATCGACCCGAAGAAATTGCGGAGGCTCGCGCGGCCGCGGCCCAGGCCAAAGCCGATTTCGAAATGAGAAAAAACGGCTACCGCAAGGAAGATATTGACGCCGCGCAAGCCGAACTCGATCGCGCCACAGCCGACGAATCGCGCACGCATCTCGATTTCGACCGCTACGAGGCGCTGGCAAAAAAAGATCTCATCTCCAAGCAGCAGCGCGACACCGCCGAAGCCAATTGGAAAATGGCTCTGGCGCAGCGGGATAACGCGCAGCACAAGCTGGATGAGCTTCACCACGGCTATCGCCCGGAAGAAATCGCCTCCGCCGAAGCGCATTATCAGGAGACGCAAGCCACGCTGGAAAAATTCGTGCATGGCAATCGCCGCGAAGATGTGGACCTCGCAAAAGCCGGCCTTTCCTACGATGAAGCCCGCTTCCGCGAGCGCGAGGTCGTGGCTCCCTCCGCCGCGATCGTGGAAGTTCTGGACGTGCGCCCCGGCGACCTTATCGCGCCCAATACTCCCGTCGCCACGCTATTGGAAAAAGATCAGATTTACGTGCGGATTTACATTCCCGAAACGGAGTATGGCCGCCTGAAGCTCGGGCAAAAAGCCGAAGTCCGTGTCGATTCTTTTCCCAATACCGTTTTTGAAGGCGTCCTCGAACAGATTAACCAGCAGGCTGAATTCCTGCCGCGCAACGTGCAAACCCGCGAGGAGCGCGTGCACCAGGTTTTTGGCGTGAAGATTCGCATCAACGATCCCGCCGGCCGCGTGCTCGCCGGCATGGCTGCGGACGTGAAGCTTAAAGAGGCAAATTAAGCCGTGGCCAGCGCGCCGAATAATTCCGCAGAAGCCGCCATCTCCGCCGAACATCTGGTGCGGCGATTCGGCAATTTTACTGCCGTCAACGACGTCAGCTTCCGCGTTGAGAAAGGCGAAATCTTCGGCTTCCTCGGCCCCAACGGCAGCGGAAAAACCACCGTCATCAAAATGCTCACCGGGCTCCTGCCTCTCAGCGAAGGCTCCGCTTATGTTGAAGGACTTGACGTTCGAACGGACTCCGAAGGCATTCGCGAGCGCATCGGCTACATGTCGCAGAATTTCAGCCTGTATTACGACCTCACCGTCGCGGAAAATCTGCAGTTCTACGGGCGCGTCTACGGCCTCGATCCTGCGCGCCTCAAACAGCGCATCGACGAAATCGTCCAGCTCAATGGACTCGCGCCCTATTTGAACCGCCTGTCCGCGCAACTTTCCGGCGGTTGGAAGCAGCGCCTGGCCCTCGGCTGCGCCATGCTGCACGAACCCAAGCTGCTTTTTCTCGACGAGCCCACCGCCGGCATTGATCCCGTCGCGCGACGTCAGCTCTGGGATCTCCTCTTCGAACTCTCCGGACACGGCATCACGTTTTTCGTCACCACCCACTATATGGACGAAGCCGAGCGCTGCAGCCACGTCGCCTACATCTATTACGGCAAACTGATCGCCGACGGCACGCCCAATTCGCTGCGGGAACTTCCTGAGGTCCAGCCTCCCGGCACGCTGCGCGTGGAAATTACCACGCCCGAAGTCACGCGCGCTCTTCGCTTCGCGCGTCAGATTCCGGGCATCCGCAGCGCCACGATTTTTGGACAATCCATCCACGCGCTGATCGACGACCACTTCAACCTCGAGGAGTTGCGCGAACAGCTTCTGAAAAATGGCATTGCCGTGGGAGAAATTCGCCCCCTCGCTGCCAGCCTCGAGGATGTTTTCGTCGAACTCACCAACAAGCATCAAGCGCTGTTGGAGACGGCCCGTGTTTGACCTCTTCCGCGGCTTCGGCGCCATCTTTTATAAGGAAGCGCTGCATGTACGACGCGACGCGGGAACGCTGTTTTTCTCGCTGACGATGCCCCTGCTGCAGATGTTTCTGCTCGGGTTCGGTGTGGACACCAACATTCGCCAAATCAACACCGTCGTTTACAACGCCGACGGCCGCCGCGAAAGCCGCGAGTTGATCGACCGCATGAAGAATTCCGACACATTTCACGTCATCAGCTACGTTGAAAACGATCACGATTTGAACGACCTGATCATCGCCGGCAAAGCCCGCGTCGGTATCAAGGTTCCCGTCGACTATTCCGACCGACTGCTTCACAACATGAGCGCCCAGGTGCTCGTGCTCATTGACGGCTCGGACTCCTCTGTCGCCGGCCAGGCCATCAACGTCACCAACGCCATCGGCCTCGATGAATCCCTCCGCCGCGTGCTGCAGGATCGTTCCACCTTCGCCGTGGACATGCGCCCCAAGCTGCTCTTCAACCCGGATTCGCGCTCGCCGAATTTCTTTCTTCCGGGTCTCACCGCCATCATGCTTCTCAACGTCACAACATTTCTTACGGCGTTTTCTATCGTCCGAGAAAAGGAACGCGGCACCCTCGAGCAACTCTTCGTGACGCCCGTTCGGCCATACGGTCTTCTCCTTGGGAAATTGCTTCCTTATCTGGGTATCGGGTTCTTCGAACTCTGCCTGATACTTTTCTTCATGCGCTTTGTGTTCCAAGTCCCCATTCACGGAAGCGTGTTCCTGCTCGCGATTCTCGCGCTGCCCTATCTCTTCGCCGCGCTCTCGCTGGGAATTCTCATCTCCAGCAAGGCGAATTCCCAGGCGGAAGCCATGCAGCTCGCTTTTCTTCCGATTCTGCCTAGTGTTTTTTTCTCCGGTTATATTTTCCCGCGCGAAACGATGCCCGCCATCTTCAAGCCAATCAGCTACATGATTCCCGCGACGTATTTCATCAATATCACGCGCGGGGTCATTCTTCGTGGTGCGGGCATCAAGCACCTCTGGACCGACGGACTCGCGCTGTTTGCCATCGGCACCATTCTTCTAGTCTTAGCTGCCCGCCGCTTCCAGAAAAAAGTGATCATGGCCTGAAGTACTTCATTTAAAAGACTTTAGAACTACTCCCCCAGTAGCCAGGCGCGGACGAGCTTGCCTCTTGACATTTGACATCTAAATGATATCATTTAGATATGGTCCTCGCGTTTCTATCGAAAGGAACTCTCCATGAACTCCACTCTCTCCACAACCAGTCATGAGCGTGCGGTCTCCGCACCCAGCGGCTGGATCATGCTTCCTGTTCTGATTGTGTTTCTCCTTGGCGACATCGCTCTCCTGATTTTTGCCATCAGGGACGGTGTCGAGACTGCCGGACAGCCGCATGTCGGTCTACTCGTGATCGCTCTTCTGCTCATACCGGTTTTCATCGTGATGCTGACCGGTTTCTTCACGCTGCAGCCGAATGAGGCGCGCGTCCTTGTGCTCTTTGGCGATTACAAGGGAACCGTGCGCACCAGCGGCTTCCACTGGGGCAATCCCTTCTATACCAACGGGCCGGGACAGCCGGGGGTACTCGCACAAGCCGCGGCGCTGCAAGGCAAACTGGCTGGCACAAAAGCCGGCTCCTCCGCTTCCTCACAAAAGATGAGCCGTAACAAAATTTCTCTTCGCGCCCGCACTCTGAACGGCGACAAATTGAAGGTCAATGACAAGCGCGGCAATCCTATTGAAATCGCCGCCGTTGTGGTTTGGCGCGTGGGCGACACCGCGCAAGCCACGTTCGACGTGGAGAACTACGAAAATTACGTTTCCACGCAGAGCGAATCCGCGCTGCGCCATCTGGCAAGCATGTATTCCTACGACTATGGCGAAGATCACGAAATCACTCTTCGCAGCAACGTCGGCGAAGTTTCCCAGGCTCTGCGCGCAGAACTTCAGGAGCGTCTGGCCAAGGCCGGTGTCGCCGTCGACGAAGCGCGCCTCACCCACCTGGCCTACGCGCCTGAAATTGCCCAGGCCATGCTGCGCCGCCAGCAAGCCGAAGCCGTCATCGCCGCGCGCCAGAAAATCGTGCAGGGCGCGGTCAGCATGGTGGACATGGCGCTCAAGGAGCTCGCCGAAAAGCACGTCGTCGTGCTCGACGACGAGCGTAAAGCCGCCATGGTGAGCAATCTCATGGTCGTTCTTTGCGGGGAATCGGAAGTCCACCCCGTGATCAATGCCGGCACGCTTTACAACTGATCGGCAGGGATGATGGAACGAAAATCTTTCCTTCTACGCATCGATCCTGCGCTCTGGGCGGAACTCGAGGCCTGGGCGCAGGACGAACTGCGGAGTGTTAACGGACAGATTGAATACCTCCTCCGCCAAGCCGCACAGAAGCGAAAAGGGAGCAAGCCGCTGCAGTCTCCGCCCTCTCCTGAGTTGCCACCGGTCGAACCGTAGCGGCTTGGTTGAGTTGCCGTGGTGAAGAAAAGTTCTTTTCGATGCCGTTGATCTTTACATTCATTTTTCGACGCGGAAGGAGGCCTTTATGGCAAGCGAACAGATTGGTAGTGGAGCAAGCACGGATAATCCAGCCCGTTGGCCGGCAACCATTGCCTCGCTGAGTGTGGGCGCAGCGTTCTTTGCGCTGTGGTTCTGGCTGTTGCCGTCGTGGCTCGGCTTTCAGGTTCACACGGATGGTATGGCGCGCTGGCGTTGGATTGCGGCAATTCCGTCAGTCTTGGGATTCGCGGTGGCGCTAAGGTGCATCTGGGATTTCGGGCGGACGGGACACGGTACACCCGCGCCGATTGCTCCGCCGCAGAACCTGGTGATCGTGGGATTCTACCGGTACGTACGTAACCCGATGTACGTGGGGTTCTTCACGGGCTGGTTCAGTCTGTGGGTGATTTTTGGAAGGGCAGATCTGGCCGCGCTTACGGCGGCGTTCGTGGCCGTCGCAGCAGTTGTGTTGTTTGTGCGATTTTACGAAGAACCAACGCTGCGCAAGAAGTTCGGCGCAGACTATGAAGAATATTGCAGAAATGTCCGCCGATGGCTGCCGCGGATGCATGCTTGGGTCAAGTAAGAGAGTCTTGGTCCGGCACAACCGGCCATGGTCGCCTTCGCGCAAAACGCAGCAGCTTCCGCTCCCCGCTTGCGCGCAAATTAGAAACTCACCACCATTCTTCGCCGAGCTCTTTTGTCTTTTCCATCGCCGCAGCGTATTCTGCAGGACTGTTCACACGCTCAAGGAGACTCCGTGTCCTGTCCGATCTGCGAGAAGCGCAAACCCGAGCGGTTCTGTCCCGCCAAGGGCGAGAAGATCTGCGCCGTCTGTTGCGGCACCGAGCGCGAAGTCACTATCGATTGCCCATCGGACTGTTCTTATCTCGTAGCCGCTCACCGCTACGAGAACGAACATCAGCGCTCACTTCCGGCTGACACCCCGCTGCTCGAAGAAAAAATTCCGCAGGACACCGTTTACGGGCATCAGCAACTCATGTCCGCGCTCGCCTTCTCCATCGCGAAATTCTGCGCGGTTCAACCCTCGGCCACGGACCCTGACGTCCTCGCCGCTCTCCAGGCCCTGGCGCAAACTTACAAGACGCTGGGCTCCGGTATCATCTACGAGAAACCGCCGGACGCGCCCCTTCCCCGGGAGCTCTACGGAGCGTTGATCGCCCTGCTCACCGAAATCAAAAAGCAGCAGGCCGAACGCGCCAATTCCGCAAGCTGGAAGGACTCCGAAATTTTCTATCTGCTGGTTTTTCTCTACCGCATGGGATTGCTGCGCACCAACGGACGCCCGCGCTCGCGCCGCTTCATCGAATTCCTACGCGGGCAGTTTCCCCAAGCGCCCGAGGTGAAGCGCGAAGAGTCCCGCATCATCGTCCCGTAGTTTTTTGGAGTGCGGGAGCACAGCTCCCGCTTTTCTGACCATTTCCCCGGTGCCGTGCTATCCCGCCGCGCAAACTTGCGCCGTCGGCAGTTGCTCGGTCGCCGCATTCCATGAGAGCGACATCTGTGAACGCCGAGGTGCTCGTGTCGTGGCAATCCACGGCCGCGACGCAAAACCACACTTCGCTCGAATCCGCGCGACGCGCTCGGAAGCCTTTCGCCGGTACTCCTCCGGCGCGTAGCCATTTTTCGCATACCACTGCACATACTGCTTCGCCAACCGCGGAAACTTCTCCCGCACAAACGGCAGGAACGTCTTCGCCGAAGCCGGCATCAGAAACAGCACTCCCGAAAAGAACCACTGCGCCCCCGCTTCCCGTGCCGCCGCCGCAACCGCCTCGAGATCGCCTTCGCGGTCGGTGATCCCCGGTATCAGCGGCGAAGCGGAAACTCCCACCGCCAGGCCCGCCTCGCGCAATTGCCTCACCGCCGCCAGCCGCAAATCTGGCCGAGGTGCGCGCGGTTCCAGAAGACGCGCCAGCCGCGGCCGCAGCGTCGTGATCGTAATATCAATGGCCAAATCCGACCGCAAAGCAATGCGTTGCAGCACATCGATATCGCGCACAATCTGATTCGACTTGGTGATGATCGAAATGCTCAGCCCTTCGCGGGTTGCCAGCTCTTCCAGGCACGCCCGGGTGACGCCGTACTCCCGTTCCGCCGGCTGGTACGGATCCGTCGCGGTGCCGATGGCGATATGGTCCGCTCGTTCGCCGCCCGATCTCTCCGAGGTATAGGAATACTTCCGCGAAATGTCATGCGCCAGCAACGGGGCCGCATCCTTCTTCACATAAATCTTTTTCTCGAATTCCGACCCGTCCATCTCCATATATTCATGCGTGTAGCGCGCGTAGCAGTATTTGCACGCAAACTCGCAGCCCCGGTAAGGATTGATGGTCCATTCGAACGGTACGCGCTTCGAATCGCACCGGTTCAGGACCGACTTCACCGGCAAAACAAAATACTCCGGCTTTTCCGCCGAGTTCCGCCGCGTTTCCGCGCGCGGAGACGATGCTGCGAGGCGGGCAATGCCCACCAGCCGCGCTTTCGCGCGTTCGTGTGGCGCCGCGGCGACATTTCGGACCGGGCCATCTGCACGGCTTTGGGTTCCGTGAGTGGCCATTGACGCCGGGGGGCAATCCGCCGTCGAGCGGTCCGAAATGCTGCCGCGTTCGACTGCCTTGCAGTCGGCAGTCGATTGGTCCGCAAGCGGGGCGCGCTCGCTGACCTCTTGCATTGGGCTTACATCTTCAGGGCAATCAGGAAAGAGTCCTGCTGTGGTTGGTGAAACGCGGCGGCGATGGATGCGAGCACCCACCGTCGATGAGGAGAGAACTGGAGACATAGCCCACCTCGAAGCACGCCAAAGTATTTCGCTTTTTGTTCGCTATGTCAATATTTATTTTTCGCTTTTTATTCGTGCCGGTTCGTTCGCCACGATCCACGAGTTCTCTGCTTTCATTAACGCAACAAGGCCTTGGCGAACGATTGCCTGGTTCCGCCGCAAAGGTTATCCTCGTTGATCCGGAGGACCTGTTGCCCATCCGTCGTCAGAACTATCTCGCTTTCGCAGCCACGATTCTCTTCGGCGTCGCTGCTCCGCAGCTATCGCATGGGCAAGCACAGCCGTCCCAACCAGCGAAGAAACCCCCTTCCAACCCGGTCGGCCCTCCCGTCCCTCAATCCACGCACTACCCCATTCTTCTCCTAGCCTTTGGTGACGACCCTTCCTGGAGCCTTCGCATCGGCTTGAAGGGCCCGGAGCGGCTGGACCGCCCCAACTACCCGCCCATCCCGTTGGATCCCGCCGAAGTCACCCATGAAGCCGGCGCCGATTCCTGGACCTACCACGCCAAAGACTCCGCCACCGGAGCGGCTGTCGCCGTCCACCTTACGCGCGAGCCATGTGCTGAAGCCGCCACTGACCCGACCGCCGCCCCGCGTCCCTCGACGGGAAAATACACATTCACCGCCATGGTTGATCACACCCAACTCGGCTCCATGAAAGGCTGCGCCCGCATCGCCGCCGAACTTTTTCCCAAGATCAACAATCAACCCGATGAGGCCGACGACGCCAGCAAGAACAAGCCCCCCGCACCGACCATCACCAATTTCAAGCTCCCCGTCGCTGTGGCGTATTTGAATCAGGCGGGTAATGTTGTTGTCAGCCGCGGTGCGGTCAAAAAGATTGCCGCTCCCTCAGGCTCCGAGCTGTCCCTTTCCCACGACGGCAAGAAACTCCTGTACACGCGCTCCGATTCAAGAAGCGGCCCTGATTGCACGATCGTCCTGTACGATTCCGATACAGGCAAATCGCAAGAATTGGTTCGAGGCCTCGTCCGCCAGGCATTCTGGTCTCCCGATGATTCCCGGATTGCCTTTCTCAAGGCCCAAGACCATGCGTGGCAAGTCTGGGCTTTCCCTGCTGCCACACCGGAAACTGCCGCGCTCTTTTCTCCTCAGCCGGTGAACTCTCTCCACGGCTGGACCGATGGCCGCACAATTCTCTCCAGCGACATGCAAAACGCCTACTGGCTCAGCGAAGACAAACCTCTGCAAACCGTGGACCTTAAGGACATCTACGGTCCGGCATTCCAGATCATGAGCTCCGACACTCTTCGCTTGCACCCCCTGAATTCCGATCTTCTTCTGGTCTCCGCCGCTTACGTATCCGCGCCAGCCGCCGCGCCAAAAGACGCCAGGGGCCTCACAGCCGGATTCTTTCTGTACGAATTGAAGTCCAAGCGCCGCACAGTCCTCCTTCCGCTGGATCAGTGGGGCCGCGCCGCCGAATGGTCTCGTGACGGCCTTCAGGTTTTCTACACTCGACTCGTCTCTGGGTCGTCTTCAACCTTTCGGATCTTCTGGGACGGCACCGGCGTGCAGAAATTCGCACCCGGCACCTCACTTGTCGTTGGCCGATAGCGATTTCGTCCGCAAAAACTAGAATCCCCTCAGGTTGGCGAGATTCGGTTGTTTCTGACACATTAACCACGCTTTCCCGCGTTAGCCGATAGGGTGCAATCGGGGCCATTTTCGGTGTTTCTCACACGGCTTTGCAGCTATACTAGTCCTGTGAGTACTAATCCTCCTGTCGCGCTCCCACAGGTTGGCATTCTTGTCCTCGACAACGATGCCCAGGGCGCTAGTGCGGTCAAACAGATCCTCGACTCTGAAGGCTGGCGCGTCCGCAACGTCCAGGACGCTCATCAGCTTCTCGCTGAACTCAAGACGGGCGAATGGTCCCTGGTCATTGCCAACGTCGCCATAACCGGTATCGACAGCCCGGCTTTCATCACCCTCCGCGAGCTCGCCAGCGTCTCGCCAGACGATGGTGGCCGCATCCGTGTCCTCTACCTCATCCCGGAATTGGGTGGAAGCCAGTACATCGGCCATCTCGAAATCGGCCACATGCCCTACGTCGTTCGCCCTTACCATCTTCACGACTTTCTCGAAAAGGTCAGCGACCTCCTCGTCGAAATAAAAGTCATCGAGGCGCCGCTCCGCCAGGTCCGCCACGAGTTCGGCGCCCTGCGTAAGAAAAAGAAGCAGGCCGGCCGCTCCAATTCCATGTTCGCCTCGCGCGATTCCTTCTCCTACACCGACGAAGAGCTGGCCGAGTACGAACGCCAGGAAGGCGAAGCCTCCAAGTCTCGCCGCAACAAGCCCCGCACCAACCTCGGCGGCACCGACCGCTAAGCTACGCGTATCTGTTGTTTTTCTTTAATTCCTTTCCTCGTTACTTCATTACGTGAACCCCTTGCAAGGAATCTCCACCTTCTCGTTCTAACTCCGTGCACTGCTCGCAGAGTTCGACGCACAGGAGGAATTCATGGAACGTTCGATCTTCGCCGCCCTTATGGGTAGTCTTTTGGCAATCAGCACTCTGGGAGGATTAGCCTTCGTCTGGGGACCGCCCGCTTCGCCACAACCCTCGCCTCCCTCGCGAATGGAAGGAGAATGGCGGCTCCTCGAGCCCGTGACTTACGAGAATATTTCCGTCTTTCCGGTTGTGAGTTCGATCAGCCAGGACACCAGCGCCTTTCTCACCCTAGAAGAAGGCCTCGCCACGGGTGAAGTCATCGTCCGCGAGCAAGGCTCCGAAGGCATGGTGCGAGGGCGCGACGGCCACATCGTCTACGTGCCGCAATACGACACCGGCGCCAGCGTCAATCAGCTCGTGCTCATCAACCGCAGTAAACGACCCTTGCTTCTCCTCGCCGGAGAGCTCGTCAGCGGCGGCAAGCAGGATCGCGTCATCGGCAAAGATCGCATCGTTCCCGTCAACGCTCCTCCGCTGCCTCTCGATGTTTTCTGTGTCGAGCACGGCCGCTGGACGGGCGTCTCACAACAATTCTCCGCCGCCAATACCATCGTTCATCCCAGCGTCCGTGAAAGGGCCGCCGTCGACAAGAAGCAAGAGGAAGTCTGGGACGCCGTCCGCAGCGGCACCACCGCGAAGGCAGCCCCTTCGGCTCCCGCTCCCCAAATGAGCATGCAAAGTATCCAGGGCGCGATTGCTGGCAACGGCCGCACCGAAGCCTACGAAAAAATCTACGTCTCGCGCGCCGTTGGCGTTCCGATTGATGAATTCGTCGCGGAAGTCCAGCGCCGCTTCGCCAATGCCACATCCAACCTGAAAGGTGAGCGCGTCATCGGCGTAGTCGTCGCCTACGGCGGAGAAGTCGCCTGGAGCGATATCTTCGCCTCTGCCGATCTTTTCGATCATTATTGGAACAAGCTTCTGCGCAGTTACGCCGTCGAAGCTCTCGCACGGCCCACCTACCGCGCCGTCGCCTCGCGCGATAACGCCGCCGAATTCCTGCGCCACCTCAACGGCCACGTCACCGAAGAAACCGATCCCGGCGTCTATCGCTGGCGCGAAATCACCGAAGGCCGGCTAACCCAGATCGAACTCGACGCCCTCCAACCCAAAACCATCACGCTTCACCGGCTCCTCTTGCATCGAACCAGCTGAAGCGATACCGAGGCAATCACTTGTAGGGGCGCAGCACTGCTGCGCCCTCACCTGGCAGGATCGAAGCGCCACACCTGGCTCCGATCTTCTGTCCGCTCCAGCATTTGCGCAGCAGTGATCTCTAGCCCCGGGTGTCTTGCTTCCGCCGCAATCTCCACCAGCGGCACCAGCACAAACCGCCTCAAATGCATCCGCGGATGCGGCACCTGCAGCTCCGGCGAATCAATCATCTCCTGCCCATAAAGCAAAATATCCATATCCATCAGCCGCGGCCCTTTCGCCACCAGTTTCTTACTCCCCATGCGCATCTCGATCTTCCGCAGCTTCCCCAACAATTCAGGCGCCGGCACTTCCGTCTCCCCTTCCACCACACAATTCAAAAACCACGCCTGCTCCAGAAAATCCACCGGCTCCGTCTCGTAAAACGCCGACACTTTCGTCACGCGCACACCCGCCCCAGGCAGCGCCGCGATCCCCGCGCGCAAATTCGCCTCCCGGTCTCCAACGTTCGAACCGAGCGACAAGTATACCGTGCTCTCAGACATGATTTTTCAATGGACCTTGATTCGAATCGCCGCGCGAACTACTTGATCGTATCCGCCCCCGCCTTCGCGCATTGCCCATCCTGTGCGCTTGTCCCACCGGAAACGCCGATCGCCCCAACGATCTTTCCGTCCATCAACAGGGGAATGCCGCCTTCGATCGGCACCGCGCCTTGTAGGCGCAAAATGCGCAGCCCGTCGCCGCCTGCCGCCAAGGCATCCTGCAGCGCCTTCGTCGGCCGCTTGAACAGCGCCGCCGACCGCGCCTTATCAATCGCCACCGTTGCGCTGCCCAACTGCGTATTATCCATTTTCTCGTAATAAACCAGGTTTCCTCCCGGGTCCACGATCGCCACCGCCATCGTCCAGTTGTTTTTCGCCGCTTCCGCCATCGCCGGCGCCGCAGCCTTCCTGGCATTTTCCAGACTGATCGGCATCCCATAGGGATTCGGCATTTGCGCGACTGCGCCCGCCATCGCGCAGAGGGCAATCAGGACCGCCGCAAGGCACCTCACCATCGTCTTCCGCGACATTTTCATTCCTCCTGTTATTTTTCCCATCACTTCAAATCTTTCGTACCACACCTAAAGACACTTCAATTTCCGCTCGCCATCCATTCACTTACTTTCCGTTGAGCAAACGAAATTTCCAGCATCATTCGAATCCCCGCCGCCCTTGTACTTCGCTACCTGCGGGTACGGGCACAGTGGCCGCGTCATCTTCACGCCCTTGCCGGGATCGTCGTCAAGGTATTTCGTTGCGATCATCGCCGCAGGCGCAATCCCTTTTTCCACCCACTGTTCCAGTGCCAGCTCCGCGTTGTGCTGCGAATCCTTGCGCACCGCTCCGGGGTATTGCCCAAATGACGCAGGCCCCGGCCCGCCGGCGCAGTGCTGCACTCCCGGCATCATGTACAGGCGCACAAACGCGTCTCTCTCCTTGCCGCCCATACGGCTTCCTACACTCTCGAAATAGTTGATCGAGTTGAGCGCCGAGATCGCCGGATCATCCCAGCCATGATAAAGAATCAGCTTCCCGCCGCGCGCCTTGAACGTCGCAAGGTTTGCATCGTTTGCGTCCAGAAGTTCGGACGTCTTCGCCTCCGCGGCCTTCAACGCGTCATCGACAGTCATATCCCTGTAATTCCAGTCCGCCTTCTCATAGACCATGTTTGAAAAATATCCCCCGCCGAAAGCAAACAGCAGGCTCTTCCCCGACGCCGGCCCCGTGATCCACGTAGCCCAGCCTCCTGGTCCCTCCTCCGCTCCCGGCAGGTAGCCGGGAAAAATCAAGTTTCCCCTGGCATCGCTGGGGCCCGCATAGAGTTTCTTCAGTGCGGTGATCTGGGGTGCCGTCAAACACTTTTCCGAATCGCCTTCCTTGCAAAGCAAAACCGTCGGATCAAATTTGCATTTATTCGGCTCGTTCAGGATGCCATCCCTCACGCCATCCTGCGCGTCGCACGCGGCATTCACCGCTCCCGCGATCGCGGGCAGTTTGCTGCTAGGAATATAGCTGGCCGGTTCGAGTGTCGTTGCCTGCGCATCCGCCAAGGCCTTCGTCAATAGGTGCGTCCAGTAATTGGCCGGCGCTCCCGCCAGTATCCCGTCGTAATCTTCCGGATAGCGTTGCGCTTCCATCAGCGCCTGCCGCCCGCCGTTCGAACAGCCGCCGAAATACGAATGTTGCGGCCCGCTTCCGTAAAACGCCTGGATCACCGCCTTGGCGATCCGCGTCATCTCATGGATTCCGCGATAACCAAAGTCCGCCACCTTTTCCGGGTGTCCCAGCGCCCAACTCGCGTCCGTCCCGCCGGCAGCGTGCCCCGTGTCCGTCCCCACCGCGGCGTAGCCTTGCTTAACCGCATTTCCCAAACCGAAATGGCCGATCTCTCCGGCAAACCCACCGTTCCCCTCTCCCAGTAGTTTCCCGTTCCAACCTTCCACCGGCATCCACACTTCAATCTTGATGCTCGAATCAGCGCTCGGCTTCGCTTCCGCGGCTACATGGCAGAACGTCGAAAGCGTTTTGTAAAAGGCCGCAGTCTCTCCCATCCAGAAAGCCATGTTCTGCGGAGCCGGAAATGCTCCCGCTGCAAACGTTTGCGCCGAAACAATCTTGGCCCCCGCCAACTCGAGTTGTCCTAGCCGATCGCAGTTTTGCCCCGTCGGCACCGTTTTCTGTCCGAAGGATCCGCACGCCGACAATACCGTCACCACTGTTGCAACAAACATTTTCTTCATGGCACACTCCTCCGAATACAGCTTTGACGGCGAACGCGTCGAGACGCACCTTAGCCTAAATCAAAACCCGCGCGCAATCGTTCGATTATTTTCCGGGGATGAGTGTCGTCTGGCTGGCCACGCACTGCCACGTCTCATTGATCTTGATCCACGTATCCGTGAACCGCTCCCGCCGCACGTACGGCTTTCCATTTTCCGAGCCCTTCACGCGGAACGTTCCCGTCACCACTGCGGCGTTCCCATACACCTGCACGCTCGTCTGCTCCGTAACCACTTGTGACGGCTTATAGTCCGGGGCTCTGATGCTCGCCAGAAACTCGCTTTTCGAAGCCACGCTCCCGTCAATGTCCACCGACACCAGCGTGTTCGCCAGGAGCATGTCCAGCGCCTTGGCGTCCTTCTCTTCCAGCGCAAGATTCCACGCCTTCTCCAGCGCCAGCACGCGCCCGCCTTCATCACTCATGCTCTTCTGCTGCGGCCGCGGCACAGCTGCCTCCGCAGCTACGATTGCCACTCCCAGCACCAGTATCGCCCCCGCCGCGATGCTTCTCTTCATGCGCCGTGCCTCCCCAAGATCCAGCTCTTGGTTTTCCACCTGAAATTCGCTTCTAGAGTAGGACAGCTCTGCGGCAATACGCGCGATTTCCACCATCAATGTTTCTGCTTCTGCAATCCGTTTGATGGCAGCACACCCGCGACAGATCAGGATCAAGTGGAGTGGGTTCCGCTTTTTTCTTCGTGGTTTACGATCCGAATGGGCTCGCCCGTGGACGAAGCCAAACTCCGCTATTTCCCCAAGCCCTTCAGCGCGCGGTGCCGCAATCTCCCGAGTTCCCGGTTCAGGAAATGCTCGCGCCGGAAGAAAGGGAAGATAGGATTGCGCCGGTTCTCCACTTTGCTGCGCGCCTGCTTCAACCGAAAATCGTCGCCGAACCGTTCCAGCGCATCGTCCAGCTTATCCAGCGCCTTCTCGCGTAGCCCCGCGGAGGCATACACCTCTCCCAGATTCAGGTGAAACTGAATCTCAGTGGGCTTCAATTGCACAGCAATTTCGCAAAGCTCGTAGGCCTGAACCCACTTCCGGTGGGCCCGCGCGATCGACAATCCCAGGAACGAAATGTAGTAAGGATTGTGCTGGTCGCATTCGAACGCCCGCCGCAGCCGCACCACCGCTTTTTTCGGGTAATCGTTCTTGAGCAGCTCCACACCTTTTTTAAATTCAACCATGGGATCGATCTCAACCGCTTCCTTGGTTCTTTCCGTTGCAAGTCCTAGGCTCATGGAGGTCCTCAGGTGAAGGTTTTCAACCAACGTACTAACCTAGGCGCATCCCTTGCGCGGAGTCTACTGTCCTGACGGTCAGTATTAACCAGAAAGCGAAATTCTGGCTTCCATCTGCTGCCCACCGATAAGCGACAATGTTGAAGGCAAATCGTCAGACGCCGGGCTGGCGTACCAATGTCCAAAAGCCGGCAGGCTCGCGACCTTGCACAGCCTGCGCTTTTAAGACGCCGGGGTGAGCTTGCGAGCGTCCAGATAGGACGTGACCGCCGTGGCGCTGCCGGCTGGATCCGCCAGGGCCACATAGCCGTCAGGTCGTAGGAGATAGACAGCGTTCGGCCGGAGGCCCGCTCGACTCATCTCCGGTTCCCACGGGAAAACGTGCAGCGGCAATTTTCGCTCCTCACACACGGCCCGGATTTCCGGCGCGGCGTCACCATACACATGGGCCTGCCAGTCCGGCGAACTTAGCGGGGCGAAATTGTCACTCTCGACGCCGTTCACCTTCGTCTTCACCCAGGGCAAACGGTCGCCGCCGTAAACTGTTCCCGCGCGGCCCTCGCTCAGGCTGCTTCCCCGGTAGTTCACTGCCGTCTGCGAGACCGTGCGGAACAGGAAGCGTCGCATCGTCTTCAGTGTGAAAAAGAGCGGGATGAGGAGGGGCACCAGGTGGAGTCGTATCAGCCGCGCCAACGCACCGGAGCTCGTCACGCCCCTGAAGGCCTGATCGGTAGTGGCCACCAGGCGGCGGGCGAAGGCAATTCGCTCCGGCTCATAGCTGTCCAGAAGCGACGCATCTGCACGCCCGCGCAAAACGGCGGCTAGTTTCCAGGCAAGGTTCACCGCGTCGCCGATACCCGTGTTCATGCCTTGCCCGCCTACGGGACTGTGGATGTGCGCGGCGTCGCCCAGCAGGAACGCACGCCCCTCGCGGAAATGATCGGCGACGCGATGGTGCACCCGGTAAGTCGAAAACCAGTTCACGCGCTCGACGTCGATGCGGATCCATTCGATTACGTGTTTGCTCACGTCGTTCCACGACAGGTTCTCGTGCTGCTGTTCGGCTTCCTTGCGCACCGTACCAATGAGTCGTGCGCGCCCCTTACCCCTAAGAGGGAACATCGCGAGAAAATCCGTTCTGTCCAGCGCCACGTGCAGTTCGCCATTCATAGTGGCTCCGCTCGCCTCAACATCAGCGACGTAGAAAAGGTGGGCATACACCCCGCCTGGAAAACCCGTCCCAACAAGCGCCGTACGCACGGTGGAGTGTGCCCCGTCGCAGCCCGCGATGTAGCTAACCTCGCACGTTTCCAATGCCCCATCCAACCGCTTCAGGCGCGCGAGGACGCGGCCACTCGCTTCCTCGAAGCCCTGAAGCTCCGTCTGTCGCTCAACCTGCACGCCTTGCTCGGTCAGTCGATCAATCAACAGACGCTCGTGCTCGTCCTGGGGAAAGATCAGCGCGAAAGGAAACGGACTTAGCCCCGCGCCCATCTCGCCGAACACGGCGTGCGCCGTCTTCTTTCCGGCCACCCAGAGATTTACGGCCATGGTCTTCCGCCCACGATCGATGACGGCATCGGCAAGCCCCATCTGGCCGTACAGTTCGAGCGTCCGTGCCTGCACGGCAAGCGCGCGCGATGTCGTCCCCGGTTCCGCCGTCTTGTCGATGATCCTTACGCGCACACCGAGCCGCGTCAGCCACAGAGCTAAAACCAAGCCTGTCGGTCCTGCGCCAATGATGAGCACTTCTGGATCGCGAATCGACACTGCATTCATTTCGGAGCCAATCTGCCGGGAAACCAGTGGTCAGATTACCTTAGACTGCTAGCAAACTCACCGCTCTCTCAAGTACCTGATCGTTTCCTATCTCTTTCTACGGGGTGTACCCCAACTCTTCCCATTTTGGAGTCATCTTCGCCGAGGCACAACTGTCCTCAAGGTCCATTGCGCTTCGGAACCGCCGCGTTATTCTGGACCCAGCCTGTCGAGGTCTTCGCGCACATGAGGCTTCACCGTAAACTCGTTCTAAACCCGCTGGCAGCGATTGCCTTTCTAGCGACTGCCCTTGCGCCCCCAGCGGCTCCCGGTACCCCTGCTGACGATGCGGCTCTCGCGTCCGCGCTCTGTCCCATCGTCTATCCCGTGGATCCTTCTCCCACCGCGAAGGGTCTTCAGTACATCTTTTTCGGGAACGCCTTCTTTATCAACAAACAGGGCTACCTGCTGACCGCCGCGCATGTTCTCAGCGCGTTTCGGAATGGCGGCGGGCAGCCGCACATCCTGGTGGACCGCCCCATGGCGCCGCCGCAAATGCTACCGGCGGAGTTGGTCGCAGTGGATTGGGAGCATGACGTCGCCGTGCTGCGCGCCACCCCCAATCCCTTCGAGGGAAAATATAGTGTGAGCTTCCTGCCCCTCACACCCGAACGGCCACTCCCGGGAGCCTCGGTGCTCGCCTCGGCCCTGCGCCCTGCCAGGATCCGCAATCCCCATACTTTTGAAGCCCCCGTCAAAGAGCGCTTCGATGCGCGGATCCTGAATTACCAGTTCACGCAGGAGGAAAAAGGCGCGGGCGACACGGAATTGTTTCTCTTCAGCCACGAAGTTCTTCTCGGGCAGAGCGGCGCGCCCGTCCTCTCCGCCGATTCTCGCGAAGTCGTCGGATTCGTGGATGGCCGCTGGCTGCATCCCGGCGCTGCTGCATCTGCCACACCCGATGAGCCGCTGACGCCGACGTTGGGAGCTGCCGTGCGCATTCACTATGGGATCGCCCTGCTGCAGGAAAAAGGTATCGCCTGGCAAGACGCCTTGGGCGCCAGCGCTCGCCGGCAAGTCTCCGAGGACCAGGGCAAAAACTCCTCCATCCCCCAACCGCTTTCTCTGGTCGCTGCACCGTTCCCCGCGCAGTCGCTCTCCGGGGGCGAAGTGATTTTCGACGCCCTTGTCAACGCCAGCGGCCAGCTCGAGGACATCAAGGTCGTTCAGGGCGAAAGTCCTTTCCGCGAAAAAGCTGTCAGCGCGATGCGCACATGGACTTTTCAACCAGCGCATGCGGACGGACGCGCGGTCGAAGCGAGGATCGGCATCACGTTTCAATTTCCCCAGACGTACCTGCCCGCATCCACTCGGCGCGCGCACTCTCACGAGGAACGTTTGGAGAATTCGCCGGAACGAGGCGCTCTACCGGTCGTCACCGTCGAGCCCGACTCCCCGCCGGACGGCACCGCGGAGGGCAGCGTGATTCTGTTTGACCTCGTCGACAGCCAGGGCCACATCACTTCCACGCAGGAGTTGGATGGATCGAATTCGTTGACGCCTGCGGCGGAAGCTGCCGCCCGCCAGTGGCAGTTTGCGCCGGGAAGACATGGGGGAACGGAAACGGATTCGGCGGCCGTCGTCGTTTTCATGTTTCGCCGCACCGCTGCGGCCGGCAATTTGGATTCCGGAAAGAAATCGCGATGAAGCGGAATTCGGTGTTTCAGAACAATCGCGGCTGGCGCTTGGGCATTTCTCTGCCGAAGTATTCGTATGCTCTTGGAGTCGCCACCCGCCCTCGCGGCGTGCGGTCGATCAATCCGATCTGCATCAGGTACGGCTCGTACATTTCCTCGATGGCGTCTTCTTCTTCGGAAAGCGCCGCTGCCAGCGTTCCCAGGCCAACCGGGCCTCCCGCATATTTATCGAGCAGCGCGATCATCAGGTTGCGGTCCACTTCGTCCAGGCCGCTTTCGTCCACGCCCAGCATGGCCAGCGCTTCCTGAGCCACCGCGCGGGTAATGCGTCCCGCCGCGCGCACTTCCGCAAAATCCCGCGCGCGCCGCAGGAGCCGGTTCGCAATACGCGGCGTTCCGCGGCATCGCCCGGCGATTTCTTCCGCGCCGCCTTCATCCATTTGGATATTTAAAATTTTCGCAGAACGGTGCGTGATGATCAGCAGATCTTCCGGCTCGTAAAAATCCAGGCGATGCACGATGCCGAAGCGCGAGCGCAGCGGCGCGGTAATTAATCCCGCGCGCGTCGTCGCTCCGATCAAGGTAAAATGTCCCAGCGGAAATGGATGAATGCGTGCCCCTGGCCCCTGGCCGATGATCAGGTCCACGCGAAAATCTTCCATCGCCGGATAAAGCACTTCTTCCACCGCCGGCTGCAAGCGGTGGATTTCATCGAGAAAAAAAACCTCTTTTTTTTCGAGCGAGGTCAGGATCGCGGTGAGGTCGCCTTTGCGCTCCAGCAGCGGCCCCGCGCTGGTTTTGATCGGAACGTTCAGTTCATTGGCGATGATTTGCGCAAGAGTGGTTTTACCCAAACCCGGGGGTCCGTATAACAAAACGTGATCCAGCGCTTCGCCGCGGCTGCGCGCCGCGTCGATGGCGATCTGAATATTTTCCTTGACGCGTTTTTGTCCGATGTATTCGTCCAGCCGCTTGGGCCGCACGCTCACCTCGATGCGCGCGTCCTCGTCAAAGGCCTGCCCGGACACAATCCGCTCCGGCTGTTTCTGTTGCATCATCCGTTTTGCCGTTCCATCCACCATCTCTTCTCTTTGTACTCCGTGCCGCTTACCTCTGCGTCCTCCGTGTCAGGTTTTTCTCTTCCTACGGCCGAGCGGCTCGTCCTTTCGGGGCCGTCAGAGAGTGTAATGCCGCCCGCAATAATTTTTCAAAATTTCCGACGCCCGCTTCGCGCTTGGCTTCTCCCACCGCGTTTTCCGCGGCGCGCGCGTCGTAGCCAAGATTCACCAGCGCGGAGATTACGTCCGCCTCGACGCCCGCCGGCGAAGCCGCGGCGGGCTTCCCCGCTTCTAGCGCCACCGATTCCAGTTTGTCTTTCAATTCCACAACCATGCGCTCGGCGGTTTTTCTTCCGACGCCGGGAATCTGCGTCAGCCGCGCGAGATCGCTTCCGCGAATTGCTGGCACCAGCTCTTCGACGCTCATTCCGCTCAAAATTTTCAGCGCAAGTGTCGGCCCCACTCCGGAAGCCGAGAGCAGCATCTCAAAGAAATGTTTTTCGCGCGCGGAAACAAATCCATACAAAGCCAGCGCATCTTCGCGCACGTGCGTATAAATGAGAAGTGTCACTTCGGTGTGCAGTTCGCCGAGCGCGGCGTACGTGGAAAGCGGAACCTGTACGAGGTAGCCCACGCCGCCGACGTCCACGAGCACCTGATTCGGTCTTTTTTCTGCGAGTCGTCCGCGAAGCTGGCCAATCATCGCTCGCCAGTATTGTCGCTTTATCTTCGCCTGTCAACGCGGACAAGGGATTGCGGATACAGCCGCGAAAAAGGGACCACCCCCCTGTGGCTCAGGCCCGCGCGTTGGCACTTGTCCGGCGTTAACCAGGAACAAGGATTTTCAAATTCAGACAGCTAGTGCGGAAGTTTGGGTAATTCTCGCGGCATCGTAATAAACGGACACGGTTCCTTCTCTGTTTCCGGTGTCAGCAACGCCACATATAGATTTGAAACAGCGTCGTCTGAGATACCAATGGCTGTCACCACTTCCTGAAAACTGACTTCTGGGTCAGCGCGAACTAATAGTATGCGCGCTGCCCGCGACCGAAATATTTCTCTCAGCCGACCACTCAGGTATTCAATTGGGACTCTTTCGGAGTTAATCCTGAACGAGCGATCGTTTAACAACTGCAGAACGATAACATCAGAGTCTCCGCACTCAGAGGACGAAGTATGCGCCAGCAACTTCACGTACAGGCCCATCGGCTTGTGAAAGGAAGCGAATGTCATATACCCCGCTATGAGGATAGCCAGTCCGGGCGCTGCGACCAGCCCGAATACAGGGAGTTCCGAGAATGGCTTCGTTGGCGGAAACCTGCGGAATCCCCGAAAGTGTCGGCCTCTATGCTGCCCCTCGTCGAATACTTCGCGTTCGAGCAAGTCGATGCGTGTGCGGAGGTAGTTATAGAAACATGTTGCCAGAACAGCTACGGGTATCCCCGCAGCTGTAGTGATAACTGCTGCAGCCATTCTCGTCGCAACCACTACCCTGAAAGCGTCCCTCTGCATTCCCCCGCCTCCGAGTGCGCTCAAAATACCGACGCATGTGCCCGCAAGTCCGAGGTATGGGGCGGTAAGGGCAATTGATTTGAGACTGCGCATCTCGCTGCTCAGGAAGGCGGCTAGCTTCCTCCTGCTGGCGCTATCGTCCGCTCGCGCATGCCGAGCTAAGTAGTAGCGGCAACAAACGTGGATGATGACGGCAAAGACGTAGATGAGCATGAGCACAAGCACAATGACGTCGTAGCGCCCAAACGAACTCATCCAGCGCCACAAGGATCGGATAGTCCACTCACACCCACCTGCTTGCCACTGATAACAGTCATCGAGGGTTGGCACTACGATGCTCCTAGCCACGTTGCTCTCATGCTAGTAGACACCAGGTTGAATGCGAAGGTTCCTTTTTCCAAATGTTGTAGGTCCACTGCAAGATAAGATATGGGATATGAAAGTCACTGGTGAACGCCAGCCAAATACCCTCGTTCGCTCACAGCTGGGTTGGACTAAGGTAACTGCGTTCGCGGCGCTGAGCACTGCAGCGCTGTTCGCGGTGCTGAACTGGCATGGGTGCTGGCTCTTCAGATACGAAGAGCGGAACCTCGCAGTTTTCTTTTACCCCTTCGCGTGGCTGGCTCTGTTTTTTGCCGTTCGGACAAGATGGCGGCTAGTGCTTCTGTTGGTCACGATGCCTGCACTGTTCGTGTACGCCAACGGGCGTTGGGGGCTAAGTGAACAGAATTCTGGCGCAGAATCAGCGGCGTTCCAAGCCCTCCATCAAATGCAATCCGGCATCAATGCATCCAGGGCCGAGCATCAACAAAAAGATTATCCCGACACCCTACCGTCAATGGACCTCTCGCCGCACGCGCAAAAGTACTACCGGTTCGAATATATTCCAAAGCGCTCGGAGAGTGGCGAGATTGTCGGCTACATCATCCAAGCCACTCCGGCCCGGCGCGACTGCGAGTTTCACAGGAGTTTCACGATTACAGATGAGGGCCGAGTCTTCTGGACGTTGGAGCCGCGAGCGGCCACGTTCTCCGACACGTATTACAAGGAATGACGGGCTTTCAGGCCACCGCCAGCTTTCAAGTGGACGATTAGTCGCCTTACCGGACAAGTGCCTCGTGCCCGATATCACTCCCTTTCAACCCCGTTGCGAACGCAACCAGCGAAGCCGAGCCGCGCCTACGTCGCTGATCCTGTATTCCAAGGTTCCTCTGCCTGATGAACGCCTCTCCAGTAAGCCAAACTTCCACGAAGCATTGCCAAATCAACGCATTGGATGGTGTTGCATCGACCGGTTGAGCTGGCACGACTTATCAGGTACTAGGCGGAGTGTGATGTAAACTGTGCGTCGTCATGACGGAGGATGGCCTGATGAGAAAAGTCCTGCTTAGTCTCGCCATGTTTCTCTTGGTTTCACAGCACGTAAGCGCTTCAGGAAATGCGTTTGGCGGCCTTGAGTTGCTTGAGGGTTATTCGGTGAAACGTGGTTCAGCCGTCGATGCCACCACATGGACAATCGAAAAACGGGGCGGCCTCGCAATTTTGTTCGAGGCAGGAGCCAGCGAAGGGTCCTGGGCAGACCCAAAGGAAAGGGACACATACTCATGGTATCGAGAGCAAAAAGTGAATGGATACACTGCTCGGTTTGCGCTAGTGAAGGGTGGACTAAAGACTCGATGGGAACCAGATAACTCCCGAGGACTGCCGCCCGGAAATATTCTACTCGTCAGTTTTCTTCTCGAAGGCGAAAGGTCAAGTCACACTGCGAATTTCTCTGTCAAAGTCGCCAATTCACGGGAAATAGCGGACGCCCTGTTAATGGTGATGACTTTTAATCCATCCAAAGGGGCGTTTTGATCGCCGACTGTTTTCTCTTACATCCTGGAAGTGCGCTGCGTTCCGCTGCACATGCCCGATTAACGCTAACCGGAGAAGTGAAATTGGCCCCGATCCCATTGTCCGGTAAGGCGACTTACCAGGACTTGTCGAGATTCGTGCAGAGAATTTCCATTGTCGACTCTTTTTTCCATCGTTATGATGGCCCCAACAACAAATGGATAAGCAGCCGACACCTACTGTGACCTCGGATGATGTAGAGAGAATCGTTCGGCGAGATTTTCCCCAGGACGAGTTTGCGACCGTGATGAACATACTCAACGATTATGGTATCGAACGAGGGGGGCACGAGCGCCCTCGCGTTCAACTCGCCGTATTGAAATTGGCAAAGGGAGCATTGAAAGAACTGCGGCTTCAGATTGAAGCAGCAAAATGCGATTACAGGGACGTTTTGGCCGCTGCGGAGTACCCTACATATACAAAAATCTGGTCGTGGCGGGGAAAAATGCCTGCCGAAGAAAAACAACAGATTTTCGAAAGTGACTGGAATCAGTACGCAAACTGGCTGAGAGGCGAACCGTAGAAGGGTTGGCCGTTCGTACACTGAGCATCCCTCTGATTCGTGCGATTAGCTGAGGCTAAGTACTGGGAGCCAAGTTGCCGGTAAGGCGACTTACCAGGACCTAGTGCAGAGAGGTGGTTACGACACCCAGGTCTCGTGGTGGTCAACGACACGCCACATGCCGTTTACCTTGCGCATTTGAACGTAGCCGCCTCCACCACATAATCCCCCGCAGAAGTGGTCAACGTACAATAGCGCCTCGGTTTTCGTTAGGTTGAGCCCGACGTGTGACACAACAAAAAACCCGAAGTTATTCGGGAATCTCGCATCAAAGTCACCCTGCTTGGTCCCTAATTCGGTCGGGTTGACAAAAACCGCCTGGGCCCCTATTGGTAGGCGCAAGTCCGTATTGATATCTGTCGAAAGTACACTGCTCAGGAAAAAGCTGGCCCGCGTTGTTCGTGATGATTGTGCAAACCAAGCATCAGAGACCGAACGCGCTCGCGATTTCAATGACTGCGCAAACCAAGATTGACTTTCGAGCCCGATTGCGGGGTGCGTACAGATGCGACAATCTGGGTCGCGCATAACCACAATCGTGATTGGGCGTCCAGCGTCCACGTTCTGCATATCATTGAGCACTTCTTGCGAGAAAAATGCCGAGAGAACCGCCCCTGTTTCCGCTTGTGTTCGCCGCCGCTCGATACCCAAGAACAGTCCAACGAACAAAAGTAAGAAAACAATTCCAGCCGTCGCGTAAGAGGCAATTCTTTTAGAGCGATTTTGGCTCATGCTAGACCCGGCAGTGGCTTGGCCCGCAATCTTACCGCGATTTAGCGCGGAATTGGCGAGTGAGGGCCTCAGGTCCTGATTAACGCCGTTACCGGAGAAGTGGATTCCGACGATTGCGGGCGGGTCCACGAGAAAAAACCGGGATGTCTTGATTAGACGACGCCACGTCGTAAAGCAGTGGACGGCTGGATTTGCACCAGCATTGGCCCGGCACAACTTATTCTAGAGCCAAATATGCAGTCGCGCCATCACAGGCAGCCTGATTCGTCATGTAGTTTCAGACTCCTGATTAACGCGCTTACCGGAGAAGTGGACCCTTCACGTGCATTCTATGCGAGCGACGCAGCGTTGCCACTTAGAGTCGATCAACTTCCCAAGGTTCTAACTTGAATCCCGCAGGCCGCGCTTGCCAGCTATGGCTTTTACCTTGGAAACGAATGCGGATCGCTCAGCGATCTCTGTTCTGAGTCGGTCGAAGAGATAGTCAAAAATCTCGCGTGTATCGTCGGCAATCTGCAAGCACTCCTCTTCTGATTGGGTATGAATCCCGATACTCAAGATGTCGTACATCGCCTGAAACGGATTGGCACCGTGCGGTTTCAAGACCTCGGGGATCGCCTGCGCCGCGATCTTGAGCTTGTCCTCATAGGCCTTCTCGTTCTTAGCAGCACGGATTTTTTCCACATCCGTAGTTGGGACGCTGTGAGCCTCGGCTGCGTCAGCAACAACATCGATCAGTTCGTTCGTCTTGTCCTCGACCACTCGACGGAAGTACGCGACTGCCCTCAGACCGTATCCCTCGTTTCTGCTGGTGAGTGCTTTTCGGTAGAAGTCCGCTGACGCGCCAAGTCGCTTTTCGATGCTGTTCGGAACCCGCACCGACGGCATAGGGAATTGGCCTGCTTTCATCAAGCGACCGTTGTTCAGCACAACGATCAGGAAGTAAACGCTGTCGTTTTCACAGTTGACACATCTATAGTAAGGCAGTTTGAAGCTACCACTGGGCGAGTTCGAGAGACTGCCATTATACTTCCACGTCGTTTCTTTCCCGCATTGCTTGCAATCACGAGAGATTGTTCCTGGAGCACTCCATTCACCTTTCCACGTGCGATAGAGCGGATAGTCTTCCAAGACCTGCGTCAGCGTGACTTGTGGAGCTGTTGGTTTAGCTGGTTGGGCAGACGGACTTGTTTCCATACCAATAGGTTAGATGTAGTAAGACTTACTTTCAAGTCAAGGCATCGAGCCTCGTCAACTGCCATCGCGAAGTGCCTGGCTTCATTCCGGGCAGGGCTCAGGGCGTAATGATGAAGTTCGCCAGTGGACGATTTCCACGCTTACCGGACAAGTGACACGCGCCACAGGGGGGTGGTCCCTTTTTCGCGGCTGTATCCGCAATCCCGTCAACGCGGACAAGGGTATGGTTACAGAGCGGGGAAAAGTGATACACCTCGTTTTGCGCGCATCCAAGATGTGGTCTCGTTGAAACGGGAGTGCGTCAATTTCCACCGCGCGGATCAAGATTTGAATGCGAACACGCTTAAATTCATTCTTCAGCACAGGCAATTTTATTTTACTGCTGGAACCCGCTGAAAATGTGGCATTTGCAGGCGCTCTGAAATTCGCATCGCAAAATAGTTCGTGAAAACGCTTGTGAGAATATTTGTGAGCTTCGTGAAAATCGAAGGAAATAAGATCAAATCTATGTTTTGTGTACACGAGTTGTAGGCAAAACCCGCCTGGTAAGTCGCATTACCGGACAATGGGATCGGGGCCAATTTCACTTCTCCGGTTAGCGCGTTTATCGTCCAAGTGACTGATTCGCTCGACCGGCCCAACACCCATCTGGACCGCTGACTCCCCGACGCTTACGCTTACGGAATGAGGGTCATCCAGGCATGAACGTGGGAAATCCTGACCTCTTTCAGATAGTGTTTGGCATAGTCGCGGGGACGCTGGCGGTGTGGGGGATAACCCGCGCTGTTCGGTATCAGTCAAGA
>JABCZR010000009.1 GCA_013289585.1 Acidobacteriota bacterium
TTCCACTAACAGCATCCTCATAAACCGATTCCCCTGCTTGCTGATCGATCCGAACCGCTGATGCCCGCCTGAACTGTACTCCCGCGGAATCAGCCCGAGATAACTCGCTACCTGCTTCCCGCGCTGAAAACGATTCACGTCTCCCATGGTCAGCACGAACGCCATGGAAGTGATCGGTCCCACGCCTGGCTGGGTCATCAGCAGCCGCGCCTTTTCATTCTTCTCGGCAACTTCCACCACGGCTTGGTCGAGCAGGCCAATCTGCGTACTCAGCATCTCTCTTACCTTGATCAGGTCTTCTCTTCGTCGGCTTGCCCATGGCTTCAGCGGTAACTCGCGGAGCACCTTCTCGCCCGCTTTGCTCCACAACCTCCGCTTCTTGGTGATGCCCTGATTCATCGCCAGGTGCTGCAGCTCGTTTTTCACCTGTGCGCGTATTCGCACCAGCTTGTAGCGATGAATCAAAAGCTGCCGCAAATCCTTTTCTTCACCTGACGGTGTCCAGATCCGCGGAAACCGCCCTTCCAGCAGCAACTTCAAAATCAGCGCGGCGTCGCGCCGGTCATGCTTCTGCTGCCTCGAGTCACTCGCGCGAATCCTCGCCGCGTCGCCGATCCAAACATCGTGTCCTGCCGTCGTGGACATCTCCACAAACCACTGGCAGTTCCCGGTCGACTCCATCCCGATCAAAGCAGGCGCAGACAATCCGCGGTAAAACTTCTCCGCTTCCCCAGACGCATGCTCCAACTTCTTTTCTCCCGTCTCTCCAGTGACCGTGTCCATCCAACAAATCTGTTGCCAACTGGGGTGATAATCACATCCAATAATCATCATCGAAGGCTCCTTCCTACCGAATGCTTCGGTCCTCCAAACAGAAGCATACTCGGCTACGAACGGAGCCTTCGTTCTTATCCAATCAACCCTTCGGTTTTAAGGGTACGGTTTTTGACTTTTCCTACGCCGGCGCCCTTGTCCTGCCCCAGACTATCTCCCAGCAAACACACCATTTAAAGTAATACTTGACTAACTGTACCAATATGCTATAATGCGTCTGTTTCGTCGGGTAGCTCTTCTGTGCCCCCGCCCTTAATGTCCGCTTTCTCTGCGTTCTTCGCATCCCGGTTGGGTTTGCGGGACATCCCGGACGCATCTGTGGGACGCGCCCGCCAGGCAGTCCTTCTAACCCCTTCAACAGCTTCCCATCAAGAGCGACCCCGGCCCCCCCTGTTTTTCAGCTTTCAACCTTCCTATGTTCCAACGTTCATCGGTGTAACTCCTTTTCTGTCACATCCTTAGCAGCCCCCCACCTTGCAACCTCAATCGAATCACATCCTTACAAAAACCATCGGGAGGGGGGCCACCTGTATTTTCCCAACGTTCCGACGTTCAAACGTTCCGACGTGCCACTCCTTGCCTCCTTACTTTCTTACGTTGTTCCGTCCTCTCATCGACTCAACCTTCAAACCTGCCATCGCGCAACCTGCTCTGCTATCCTGAACCCATGCAGTCCCTGCGCCTCAATCCCATCCTCAACACCGACTCCTACAAGCTCACCCACTGGTGGCAATATCCCCCGGACACGCGCCACATCTACTCCTATGTCGAATCCCGCGGCGGCATGTTCGACGAAACCATGCTCGCCATGTTGCAGTACATCCTCAAGTCCAATTTCGCCGGACAGGTCTTCACCCTCGACGACGTCGAGGAAGCCCGCCGCGTCGCCCACGCGCATTTCAACGGCCACCCCAAATCCTTCAACTACGACGGATTCAAATCCCTCTACGCCAAGCATGGCGGACGCCTCCCCCTCCGCATCCGCGCCATCAAGGAAGGCACCGTCGTCAAAAGCCACAACGCGCTTATCACCATCGAGAACACCGATCCCGAATTCTATTGGCTCACCAACTGGGCCGAAACCGTTCTTCTCCAGGTCTGGTATCCGATCACCGTGGCCACCCTTTCCCGCGCCATCAAGCAAGCCATCGGCAAAGCTCTGGTCCGCACCGGCGATCCTTCGCTCCTCCCCTTCAAACTCCACGACTTCGGCTTCCGCGGCGTTTCCTCGAAAGAATCCGCGGCCATCGGCGGCGCCGCTCATCTCCTCAATTTTCTCGGGACAGACACGCTGGCGGCGATCCAGCTTCTCAATCAATTCTATTCCGCCGATCTTTCCGCCACCGATCCCGCCAGCTGCGCCGGCTACAGCATCCCCGCCTCCGAGCATTCCACCATCACCGCGTGGGGCGAAGCCGACGAGCTCAAGGCCTATGCCAACATCCTGGAAAATTGTCCCGAAGGCCTCGTCGCCTGCGTCAGCGATTCCTACGACATCTACAACGCCGTCCGAAATCTCTGGGGCGGCGCGCTTCGCGAAAGGGTTTTGCAGCGCAACGGCACGCTCATCATTCGCCCGGACTCCGGCGATGCCGTCACCGTCCTCGAAGAACTTTTCAAAATTGTCAGCGAAGTCTTTGGCTACGAAGTGAATAGCAAGGGCTGGAAGACCACCGTTCCCTGCGTGCGCTTCATCCAGGGCGATGGCGTGAACTTCTACACCATCCAGAACATCACCGCGCAGCTTACGCGCAAAGGCTGGTCCCAGGACATCTGGAGCTATGGCATGGGCGGTGCGCTGCTGCAGCAAGTGAATCGCGACACGTTGCGATTTGCGCTGAAATGTTCGGCGATCGACCGCAACGGCACCTGGCACAACGTCTACAAAAATCCCAAGACCGATCCCTCCAAAGCCAGCAAAGGCGGCCGCTTCAATCTCATTCAGCACGGCAAGGAGTTCGCCACTGTCGAAGTCCTCGACGGCGATCCGGGCCGGAACAGCAACGCCCTCGAAACCGTTCTCGAAGACGGCAAAGTCCTCCGCGATCAAACCCTCGCTGAAGTCCGCGCTATCGCCACTTCCTACGACACCTACCTGGACCCCGCCTGACGTGCCACACCCCCAATTTTCTATTTCTTGACGCGAAATTATCGAATTTGTAACCAACGTTCCTTCTGAGAGCGTTAAAAACGCTGCGCGTCAGACTTTGCCCAGGAGGCGTGTCTTGAAAATGAATCAGACTTCTTCGATTATTCCAAAACGGTTTCGCAGCAAACTCCGGGATCTTTCGCCGGTATTTCGCCAGGTTCTGGCGGCCACCATCTCTTTGGCCTTTGCGTTGAGCTCCGTAATGCCCCTGCTCGTCCCTGCCACGGCACAAGCCGCCCCCATGCCCGCTCCGCCTCAGAATGCGCCCTCTTCCGCCGGCGGCTGCGCACTAAATTCTGCCCGCGGTGAAATCAAGCACGTCATTTACATTCAATTTGATAATGTCCATTTCACCCGCGATAATCCCACCGTCCCTTCCGATCTCGAGCAAATGCCCCACCTGCTAAACTTCTTCGTGAATAACGGGACCCTCTCCACCAACCACCACACCCCACTGATTGCTCACACCGCCGATGACATCATCACTTCGCTCACCGGAGTATACGGCGAACGCCACGGCCAGCCAGTGGCCAACAGCTACAACTACTTCAATCCCAAAGCTTCGGACGGTCTGGGATCGACCTTCACCAGTTCCTTCACTTATTGGACCGACCTCGTCGACCCGGTTGCGGATCCCACATTTAGCCTCCTTACTGCAGACGGCAAGAACGCCCCGGCACCCTGGGTACCCTTCACGCGAGCGGGCTGCAATTTTGGCGCGGTCTCCATCGCCAATATGGAAATGGAAAATACAAATAGTGATCTCAAAACGGTTTTCGCAAACGACCCAACTGAACTGGCTTTGGCGCTGGCAGACAAAAACGCCGCGGCGGATTTCGAAGGCATCGCGATCCATTGCGCTTCGGGCAATGCGCTGTGCTCCAGCCAGCATCACGGAGAGCCAGACGTTCTTCCTCAAGAGCCGAATGGATATTCAGGATTCAACGCACTTTTCGGGCACAAATTTGTCGCACCGGTCATCAGTCCGAACGGGCCGTTCCTGGACTTGAACGGCAAGCCACTCAACGGCTTCCCCGGGTTCGGAGGTATTTCCGCTTATCAAGCGCTCGCTTACACTGCGGCGATGCAGGAAAACGGCGTGCCCGTCACATACTCGTATATTTCCGACGCGCATGACAGCCACTCGGCGCCGTTCCGTGCGTTTGGCCCTGGTGAGGCGGGATATGTCGCGCAACTTGCGGCCTATGATGATGCCTTCAACAAATTCTTCACGCGGCTGGAAAATGACGGCATCACTCCCGATAACACTCTCTGCATCCTCACCGCGGATGAAAATGACCATTTTGCCGGCGGCCCGCCAACGAATCCCGGCTGCGACGGTGTCAACATACCATGCACTTATACGCCGGGAACTGTCGGCCCGAACACCGTCGGCGAGTTGCTGAGTAACATCCAATCGCTCCTCGGGAAAGAAGATCCCTCACTAAACTTCACCAACACTCCTTTCGACATTCACTTTGACATGGCGCCGGTGTTTTACATCAGCGGCCAGCCCGCGCGTGATTCAGCGATTGCCCGCCAATTCGAACGCGACACCTCAAAGCTGACTCTTGTGAACCCCAGAACCGGCAACACCGACACCCTTACGCGCTTTCTCGCCGACCCCGTGGAGCTGAAGCTGCTCCACATGATCACCGACGATCCATTGCGCACACCCACCTATGTGATGTTTGGCGATCCCGATTACTTCTTTCAAACGTTCGGGCCGGATGTGGTGGTGAATCCCGGCTTCGCCTGGAACCATGGAGGAGTATCGCCGGACATCAACGTCACCTATCTCGCTCTCGCGGGGCCCGGCGTAAAGAATAAGGGCGTGGACGACGACGTGTGGTCCGATCACACGGATATTCGCCCCACGATGTTGGCGCTGGTTGGATTGAAAGATGACTACCAAAGCCAAGGGCGAGTCCTGGCCGAAGATCTGCACCATTGGGCGCTGCCGGATGGTGTTGAAGACAACCGCGGCGAGTTCGTCGAACTCGCCCGAGCGTACAAGCGAATCAATGCCCCGGTGGGAGAACTCGGGCTGGCAAGCCTTAAAATTTCTACGAAGGCTCTTGCCGGCGACGACGCCACCTACGCCAATTTAGAAAATCAGCTTTCGTTCATAACTTCTCTTCGCAATCATCTTGCCGATGAAATGTTGGAGAGGCTTACGGACGCGGAGTTCCATGGCAAGCGGATCAGTAAGGAAGAGGGACGCGAACTGGTTCGGGAATCCCAAGCGCTGGCCGACTATGTGAACTGGCTCGCTGCGCACTAATCGCCGCGCGGCGCACCAGCAGTTCAACCAAATACCCAAGACGCCGCCTGCATGGCCTGTTCCTCGCTGCGGAAATATTTCGGCGCTTACTTGCTGTTCGAACCGTCACGCAACCGGAATCGCTGAATTTTTCCCGTCACCGTTTTCGGCAACTCGCTGCAAAATCTGACTTCGCGCGGCACTTTGTATGGCACGAGCCTGGCCTTTACGTGCTCGCGAATTTCCGCCGCCAGTTGTTCCGATCCACTCTCCGTGCGCAACACTACGTGCGCCACCGAAGACATAAGCCCCCGCGCATCCATCTCTCCTACGACCGCGCATTCCGCCACCAGCGGGTGCCCAAGCAGCGCGTTTTCCACTTCCATCGGCGAGACCCACATCCCCGCGACTTTCAACATGTCGTCCGCGCGCCCGCAATACTGGTAATAGCCGTTCGAATCACAAACGAATTTGTCGCCGGTCACCACCCACTCGCCGCGTTTTGTACGCGCGGTCAATTCAGGAATTTTCCAATACCGTTCGAATGCGCTTTCCCCGCGCACCCACAGATTTCCGATCTCTTCTCCAGCCACCGGCTCGCCCGCGTCATCCACAATTTTGACTTCGTAGCCCGGCACCGGGAATCCGCAGCTTCCGGGTTTGCAATGCCCCGGCCGACTCGAAACAAACATGTGCAGCATTTCCGTCGAACCGATGCCGTCGAGGATTTCGATCCCGAATCGCCGCTTCCAGCGCTGGAAGATTTCCGCCGGCAGCATCTCCCCGGCCGACACGCACTGCCGTACCGATGAAAAATTCATGGGATACTTTTTTTCCTCGGCCGCGCGCAACACAGCCGCGTAAAACGTCGGCACGGCAAAGAAAATCGTCGGCCGATACTTCTCGACAAGCTCGATGACGTGCTCCACTTTCGTTCGTTCGGGGTTCAATACGGTTTTTGCGCCGGCCGAAAGCGGAAAGTACATTCCATTTCCTAAACCATACGCAAAGAACAGCTTGGAAACAGAAAACGTGACGTCGTTTTCGCGCAAGCCGAGCACGCCATGTGCATAGTTCTGGCTCGTCACCAGCATGTCCACATGCCGGTGAACGGCCGCCTTTGGCTTTCCTCCACTTCCGGACGTATAAAGCATGAAGGCAGAATCGTGCGCAGAAGTGGGCGCTGCTACGAGGCGGTCGCTTGCCCCGCCTGTCCATTCGCTCCATTTTGCGCAACTCACGCCGCCAGTCGCGAGGGCTTCCTCGCCCGCCAGGACGATCCGCATTTGTGGCCGCTCTCCCGACGCCGGGAGAAATTCCGGCAGCGCTTCGGAATGGATAATGGCCACGATTGGCTCGCTATTTTCGATGTAGTGGAGGTAGTCAGTCGCGCGCGCAAAGGGATTCACCGGCACTACGACCGCGCCGATCTTTGCAGCGCCAAAAAATGCCGCGATAAACTCCGCCGAATCCGGCAACAGGATAAGAACGCGATCGACGGGCGACACACCCTGCGCAAGCAGCGCATTTCCCACGCGATTCGAAAGCGCCGCAAGTTCGCCATAAGTGACCTCGCGAGGTTCGCCGGCGATCGCTATGCGCTCTGGATGCCTCCCGGCCGGCACATCCAGAAAATGCGTCGCGACATTAAAATGTTCAGGCACTTCCAGCGGCCCAAACTTCTCTTCGGTCGTCATTTCCGCACGAACAACACACAGTAATCATCGCCCGGCCAGTCGTTCACAATCTTTTCGACTTGCAGACCGGCCGCGGTGAGCTCCTCAATCACAATCTTCTGCGGTATCCCGTGGCCGCCGCGGTTGCTCGGAACCCCCTCCACCGGGTCGAGTCCGGGGCGCGGCGGAAAATCAATAATCGCCAGCCGCCCGCCGGGTTTCAAGGAACGGATCAAATTGGCATCAAACTCTTTCGGCTTCGTCAGGTGGTGGTAAACGCGCCGCAGGAAAATCGCGTCGCAGCACGCAGCCGGCAAATTCGTATCCGCTTCCGCGCTTTCCACCACGGCCACATTCTGTAAATTCCGTTTTTTGACCTCTGCCCGTAACTCTTTCAGCTTTTTCTCATCAATTTCGGTCGCAAATACTTTTCCCGTAAGCCCGACGTGGTCCAACGCCGCAAACGCATAGCTCCCGTCTCCCGCGCCAATGTCGGCAACCACCGTTCCCGTCTTCCAGGACATCAACGTGGCCAGCCGTTCGATTTCCCCCGCTGCATCCGCACGCAGCTTGACCGCAACCAAGATCGCCAGCGCGCAGCCAATCCCAATGAGAAGTTGTCGTTTTCTGTTCATCTTTGTTTCACCTGATTCGAATCGTCCGGCTGCAAAGTTTTCCCCGGACCGTGGAGCCGTTCCTTGCAGGTCATTTTGTCGCGCCCGCGAGCGGAAACATCCAGCTCAAAAAGAGATGCGTCGGCCAGTAGAGGAACGCCACCGCGAAAAAGAAAATCACCGCGAGATGGATGGGAGCAGGCCCCCAGGCGCGATGGAACAGAGGATCACGAAAAGCGTAATTTACATTCAGATCCGAAGGCAAGAATCGTGCGGCAACAAATAGCGCCGCCGCGATGGCCGCCTGCAATGCCAATGCGCGCCGGTCATATCCTACCTTGCGCATGGCCCAAAGCAGCGCTAGAGGAAGCCCGATGTGAAAGCCGGAGAGCAGCCGCACCCAGAGCGGGTATCGCCCATCCCACATGTAATCGGTTCCGCCCACCAAAAATCGCCCGGTCGTGAGCCGCCAGCCCACATCGAGAGCCCAAAGGATTCCCGCGGCCAAGGATCCCACCGCCTGGCTGGAGATCAGCAAGGAGCTGCCCCACCAGATTCCCACGCATCCGAGGATCACTGCCATGTCGCAGAGATGCAGCAGATTCGCCCAACCCCACGCCCACACATAAGACGGCAGCCACACCAACAGCCACGACAGCGCAACCCACCTCAGGATCGGAAACGCGTTTGCGCCAGCGCTCATCCGTCTGCTCCGCTTAGATGCTCGATTCCGGCCCAGCCTACCACAGCCGCGGCCTGTGCACGCCGGATGCACTGCCGTTTGGATACGACGTGGTCGTCGGAACGCGGGGGCAAGAGCTTCTGGCACCAATTTGGAGCTTGGCGTCACGAGCAGGAATTTCTAGGCTTGCAGCCTATGAGCGGAGCGCCGAACAACAGACCAATACAAGCCGATTCGATACATGCCTGGCTGCAGCAGCGCGAAGACGAAATGGCCGCCCTGCTGACGGAGCTCGTGGCCATACCTACCGAGAATCCCCCGGGGAGGAATTACCGCGCATGTGCGGATCTTCTCGAACGTCGAATGCGTGAAGCTGGCCTTGCATGTGAGCGGTTCTCCTCCGCCGGCGCGAACAAAGAAGGTAGTGATGCTCCCATTTGTCTGCTGGGCAGTTCCGGGCCAGGAGACCGCGCGCTCTATTTTCACGGCCATTACGACGTCGTCCCCGCACAGTCCACGACACAATTTCAACCCATTCGCAAAGAGCATTTTCTCTTCGGCCGCGGTGCTTGCGACATGAAGGGCGGTATCGTGGCGATGCTCTATGCCATCCGGGCGCTCAAAGAAGCCGGACCGAAATTGAACGGCCGCATCGTCCTCACGCTGGTCCCGAACGAAGAAACAGGCGGCGAAGGCGGCTCCGCATGGCTCGCGGAACAAGGTTTGCTGGGGTGCAACGGCATCGGGATGCTTCTGGCAGAGCCCACCAGCGGCGTGGTCTGGAATGCCAACCGCGGCGCAATTTCGCTGCGCGTTCAGGTCTTGGGAAAGTCCGCGCACGTGGGCCTGCAGCACCAGGGCGAAAATGCATTCGAACGCATGCACCGCGTCGTGGAACGCCTCCAGCAATTCAAGTGTGAAGTGGAGAAGCGCTCGACCGGCTTCCAGATCGGCGCGGAACAGGCGCGCAACTCCATCCTGATGCTCGGCGGACAGAGCGGCGGAGGCGCCAATTTCAATGTGGTGCCGGAAAAGTGCTGGTTCACAGTGGACCGGAGAATCAATCCGGAAGAAGACCTCGCGACGGAGAAGGAAAAATTGCTCGGCATGCTGGAGGGCTGCAAACGTGACGGCATACCTCTGGAGTGGGAAATCCTGCAGGAAGGCAACTCGGCTTCCAGCGGCGAAGACAGCCCGATCGGCGAAACATTGTCTCGCAGCATCTCCGCGATCGCAGGAGAAGCTCCGCGCTTCGAGATGTGTCCGGGCCTGCTGGAGACACGCTTCTATGCCGCGCAGGGCATCCCGGCCTACGCCTACGGCCCGGGGCTACTCTCGGTTGCGCATGGCCCGAACGAGTACGTTGACCTGAGAAAAGTGATCGATTGCACAGCGGTCTACGCGTTGACTGCCAAAGAGGCGCTCACCTAAGGCCTGAATCGCACGCTAAACCGATTTTCCCCTGCTGTATCTTCAGCACCGCTTGCTCGCTGCAAAAGCTGAGGGATCGCAATATTCCAAAGGAAATCACGTTCTGCTGTTGTGTCCCTGTGGACACTCGCGGGTCAGTTGTCCGAAAGTACTATTTTAATTTTGCCGCTTTTTCCGCATCATTCACTCGTATGCCCAACCTCTATTTTTGCCAACCGCACGCGAAAAATCAGGGCATGCTTCGCGCCGTTCTTTCCGTTCCTGAATGCGAACGCGTGGTGAAAGAACATCCCGCCACCTACGTCGGAGAACAGTTCCCGGCGGTGGTCAATGGCAATGGCGCGACAAGTGACTTCGCTGTGATCAGCTTCCGGGCGGAAGAAACCACCAGCACATGGCGGTCCGGTTACTATCGTCTGGACTCCGATCTGACAAGACTCAACGAAGCCATCCTGGCGCTCTCGCGCTAAGGACAGAACTACCGAATTTGCCTGGCGTTCGTCATTCCCTTAGTTAATTCGCCCACGTCCACCTGCTCGCTTCGCTAGTGCCAGTTCCCCGCCGCAGCCAGCAATTGCAAACCGATGGCAAAGGAGTCCGTTCCTAGCGGTACGCAGTAAATCACCCGTGCCCGCGCCCGGAAATCGCCAGGAAGAGAGTGCACGTTCAGCCGCTCATCCGGCTTCCACGGCCTGGTGGATACGACGCGGGCGCCGTGCATACTCACGTTTTCTGTGAGGCCCTCCTGGGTTCGCTGGCGGACATCCAGGCTGCAGAGATCCACCCTTACGGTAAGGGGAATGCGGTCTTCCAAACGCTTTGCCAGAGCTTCCATGGGACACCCTATTACATACGGGAGTAGCGAGGGGCTGGATGTCAGGGTGGGAGCGAGAAGATACCATACTGCCGCAGGACTGTCGCTAGGAATTCTGAGTCGGGCTTAGCCCCGTCGGGGCGGGGCGCCTAGACCGTGGCTGGAAGCCAGTTCTGCAAGACATCCTGCGAGTTTGGCTGGACCTCGCGAAACCTCAGCCCCATGCCCAGGTGGGTATGAGAAAAAACGACCGTGGCAGGGGCCTCGAAGATGTGGGCTTCGGTAAAGATTTTCACTTGCACAAGGGTGCCGTCGGGCAAGGGATTGATGGTGTCGACGTAACAGCCGGAAGTGCTGAGGTCGCTGATGCGGGTGCTCATGCGCGAGCCGGTATCTTCCGCAAGGACCTCGGCCGAAGCGATGAGGGCAAATCGGGGTGCGCGACGCCGCTCTTCTTCCATGGGGTGGCCTTCCCGGGAACGCAGGATATTCTATACCCAACCCGCCGCTGGATACCCTGCAAACTTGCCGCCGCCGGCCAGCCGTGCGCGGTTCGAACCACTCTTGCAAAATCCAGCACGCCGGTGAAGGATTCCGGGTAACATTTTGTCAGACTTTCCTCTCAGCGGGTGCGCAAGTGTCGTCATCCGGGATGCGTCGGAGCAGCCGAATACCAAAGGAGATCCCCATCCTTCTGGTCGGAAGCGACATGGAAGGCAAGATGTTTTCGGAGAACGCGAAGACGGTCTTGCTCAGCCGGCATGGTGCGGGCATCGTCTCCGAATACAAACTATCCCCGGAGCAGGAGCTGATCCTTCGCTCGCTGGAAACCAATAAAGAGGCCGAGGTGCGGGTGGTTGGCCAGCTCGGATCGGAAGGCGATAGTTATACCTACGGCGTGGCCTTTCTGAATCAGAATATCGACTTTTGGGGCATCGAATTTCCTCCGGTATCGCTATCCGAGAAAATAGCGAACAGCGTTTTATTGCAATGTGCCAGTTGCAAGGCGCGCGAGCTGGTCGAGCAGAGCGACCTGGAGTCCGACGTCTATATCGTCAACGAAGGAATCGTCCGGCACTGCAAGAGTTGTGGTACCTCAACCCACTGGAAGAAGGCGGAGGACGAAGCCGGTTCGCCCATAGGCGCACAAGAGCTGGAGCCCGCTGCGCCCGCCCCAGCAGAAGAGGAACCAGAGCCTGACTTCAGACCGGCGCTGCGCGCGGAAAACAGACGCAAGCACGTTCGCACCAAGGTGAATTTCAAGGGCTGTGTGCGGAGTTTTGCCGCGGGCGATGACATCGTCACCTGTGAAGATATCTCGCGCGGCGGCCTTCGTTTCAGGAGCCGCAAGACTTACGCTGTGAAGGCCGATATTGAAGTTGCCGCTCCCTACTCGCCCGGTTCGCCCAATATTTTCGTTCGCGGGAAAATCGCTTACGTCCAGGAAGTGCCGGGTGAAAAGTATTTTCGCTACGGGGTCGCCTACGCCAAAGCCTGACGGCTCGTGGTTTGTTAGACTAGGAAGACCATGAGCGTTATTGATGAAGTTCTGCAAGCGAACGAGCTCTACTCCCAGACCCATGAATTGCGGAAGCTCACGCCGCGCCCGGAGCGCAAGCTGGCGGTCCTGACCTGCATGGATACGCGGCTGTCGATTCGAACGCTGGGGCTGAAGACGGGAGACGCGCACATCATTCGCAATGCCGGCGGCATTGTAACGGAAGACAGCCTGCGTTCCCTGGTGGTCTCGCACTACCTGCTAGGGACCGAGGAATTCATGGTTATTAATCACACCGATTGCGGACTGATGCACACCACAGAACAGGACTTGCGCACGAGAATCCAGAACCGAGCTGGAACGGCGGCGATTTCCCCAGCGTTCTTCTATGCCTTCCAGAACATTGACGAGAATGTGCGGCACCAGCTGGAGAAGCTACGGACGCATCCCTGGGTTCCCAAAGAGGTCGCGGTGCGCGGATTTGTCTACGATGTGGCCAGCGGAAAGCTGCGGGAAATCAAATAGGAGCAGATGAGCCGGAGCACCCATCGATAGTGCTGGCCTGAGGGTACTGTTTAGGTGGGCCTCAATTTAGTACCATCATCCTATTCCCCTCCAGGGGCTTGAAACCCAGAATCACTCCAACGTGGAAATGAGCGCTCCCAGCGTCCCTGCTCAATTCCAGTGACACCCAAGCAAGGAAAGGCTTTCATCGCAATGTCAACTCTTCATTTCCGCCGCGTCGAGCGTCGCCGGACCCCCCGAGTCGCAATTTTTGCGGATTTAACCATTCAAGGTTATGCAGAAAACAATGAAAAGTTCAAAGTGCAGACCCGCACGCTTTCCGTGAGCGGCCATGGCGGGATGACCATAATGGATGCCGGAGTGTCCCTGGGGCAAACGCTGTTGGTGACCAACGAAAACAGTGGACAGAAAACCGAGTGCAAGGTTGTATCGCTGCGGCCGGCCGGCGACGGCAAGAGCATCGTGGCGTTCGAATTCATGGGGGCTTGCGCGAACTTCTGGAAGATGACATTTCCATCGCAGGGCGCAAAACCGCTTCGGCGAGTCACGCCGGCAACGGTTAATCCCTGAACCGTCAATCCGCTGCTGCCTCGAGGCGGGCCCTCAGGCTCTCGCGCCGGATCACTTTAGGGAAGCTTCAATTTTGATTTTATATTCGCGGGCTTTGGCGATCGCTGCCGCCTCATCCACGGTGAGAACTTTTTTGTCGAGCATGACCACGCGCCCGCCGATTATGACCGTCTGCACGTCGTTCCCCTTCAAGGCGTAGGCAATCTGGGCGTAGATGTCGTACATCGGCACGGCATTGGGTTCATCCAGGCCGATCAAAATCAGGTCCGCCTTCTTCCCCGCTTCCAGCGAACCGATCTCTTTCTCCATATGCAGCGCGCGGGCGCCGTCGATCGTGGCCATCTCCACGACAGCTTTGGCATTCAGCGCCAGCGGATCCATCTTGGTTATTTTTGCGAGTTTTGCCGCCAGGTCGATCTCTTCCATCAAGTCCAGGTCGTTGTTGCTCCCCGCCGGGCCGTCCGTTCCCAAGCCAACCGCAACGCCTGCCGCCCGCAATTCAGGCACCGGTGAAACTCCGCTGGCCAGCATCATGTTGCTCGAAGGGTTGTGCACACATCCTACGTTGCGCTGCGCCAGGATTTTGCGGTCGGCGGCATCCACAAAAATGCAGTGCGCCGCCACTACGTCCGGGCCGAGAATGCCGATCTTGTCGAGATACTGCACCGGCGTTGTTCCGTTCTGCGCGCGGCTATCGTCCAGCTCTTTTTTCATTTCCGCCACGTGAATCAGGATCGGCGCATTGTATTTTCGCGCCAGGGCCGCGGCGCCCTGGAGCGTCTTCTGCGAGCAGGTATAGATCGAATGCGGCGCGGGCGCAGCATGAATCAGCGGATCGCCCTGCCAGCGCTTGAGGAATTTTTCCGTGTATTCAAGGGCTGCGGCGTTGGTCTTGTTGTCCGGCGCTGGAAAATCGATGAACGTTTCGCCGAGCACCCCGCGCATCCCCGCGGCCTTGGTTTCCTCGGCGACGGCGTCCTCGAAGTAATACATGTCGGCGAAGGTGGTGACACCTCCTCGAATCTGCTCCGCTGCGGCGAGTCGCGTGCCCCAGCGCACGAACTCTTCCGTCACATTTTTGGCTTCGGCCGGAAAGATGTACTTGCGCAACCATTCATCCAGCGTCACGTCGTCGTGCAGCCCGCGAAAAAGGGTCATGGGCACGTGAGTGTGTCCGTTGATGAAGCCAGGCAAAACCAGTTTGCCCTTGGCGTTGATCGTTTGCGATGCTGCGAACTTACTCTCGATCTCCGCGCGTGGCCCCAAGGCCACAATCACATCACCTTTGATAGCGATAGCACCGTCTTCTAGGACGCGGCGTTCCCCGTCCATCGTGACGAGGGCGCCGCCGCTCACCAGCAAATCCACTTTTTCTTTCTTCGCCGTCTGTGCAGGGAGAACGCTGGAAAATAGAAAATGGAAAACGGAAAATAGAAGAACCCCGCTCCATGGAATAGTCCTGCGCGTCCAAACTTTATTTTTCATTTTCATTTTTATACTTTCTCACAGGTTGGAAGAATCGAACGGTTTTGGGAAAAGTTCGCGCATTTGAATGATTTCGATTTTGCCTTTCAGATTCGCAAGGACGACCGGAACATCGCCGCAGAATTCCCAGATTAGCTGGCGGCACGCGCCGCAAGGCGGAGTAAGCGTCTCGGTGTCCGTCACAACCGAGATGGCGTCGAACCCGCGCTCCCCTTCGCTCATGGCTTTGAAGATGGCTACGCGCTCAGCGCAAACGGTGAGGCCGTACGTCGCGTTTTCCACGTTGCAGCCCCCGAAGATTCGTCCCGAGGCTGCCCGCAGCGCGGCGCCCACGCGAAAATTGGAAAAGGGCGCGTGTGCGTTCTCGCGCGCCTGCTTCGCCGCGGTAATCAGGATTTCGTACTCGCTCACGCGCTCGCTCCTCTCAGCGGATCACAAAATGGATCAGGCAATCGCCTCCGCAATGCGCGGAATCAAGGCCTTCAACAATCCGATGAACTGCCCTTTCACGCGCTCACCTGTCTCGAGCACTTCCTTATGGTTCAGCGGCTGGTCCAGGATCCCCGCGGCCGCGTTGGTCACGCAGGAAATACCCAGCACGCGAATCCCGCTGTGCCGCGCGGCAATCACTTCCGGCACCGTGGACATTCCCACAAGATCGGCGCCGACGGCGCGAAGATAGCGTATCTCCGCTGGTGTTTCGTAGCTCGGCCCGGGAAGCGCGGCGTAAATGCCCTCATACATTCCGATCCCCATGCGGTTTCCTTCACCGACGGCCATCTCCCGAAAGCGGCGATCGTACGCCGCGGTCATGTCCGGGAATCGCACACCGAATCGTTCGTCGTTGGGGCCCGAAAGGGGGTTGGCGCCCTGCAGGTTAATGTGATCCTTGATCACCACCAGCTTTCCTTGCACGAATTCGCGCATGATGCCGCCCGCCGCGTTGGTCAGGATAACCGCTTTCACGCCCATGCGCGCAAACACACGAATCGGAAACGCCACATCCTTCACCGAATACCCTTCATAGAGATGCACGCGCCCCTGCATGCCCGCCACAGGAATCGCTTCTACGTTTCCGATGACGAGATTTCCGGCGTGCCCGATGGCCGTGGATCGCGGAAAGTGATTAATTTCAGCATACGGAATTCTGCTCGCGCCGGAAAATTCATCCGCGAAAGCACCTAGGCCGGATCCGAGGACCAGCGCAATCTTGGGCCGCAGGCGAGTTCGAGAAAGAATAAACTCCGCGGCGATTCCCGCGCGTTCGAATTCACTGGGTACACCAACTACCTGCCCACGTGGCGCCGCTTCCAGTGATTCAGCGGCCTGCTTTTCCGGTCGCTTTTTGGATTTTCTCTGGCTCATGTCAAGATTCCGACGATCGCCGCCGACATCAAATTCGCCATGGTCCCAGCGAGCATGGCGCGAATTCCAAACTTGGCCAGCTGTCCGCGTTGTTCCGGTGCAAGCGCCCCAATTCCGCCAATCTGAATCCCGATCGAACTGAAATTCGCAAAGCCGCATAGAGCAAACGTCGCAATCGTGAACGATCGTGGATCCAGTGTTCCCTTCATTGGCCCCAGCTGCGAGAACGCGTAGAGTTCATTGACGACCATGCGCGATCCCAGAAGATTCCCGACCGTTGACGCATCATGCCAGGAAACGCCGATGAGCCACGCGACCGGCGCGAACACCCAGCCGAAGACTTGCTGCAGGCTCGAGGGAAACCACGTGATTCCGTGCGCGGCTAGCATATTGTGCGCTCCCGCAAAGAGATAGTTCACCAGGGCCACAAGCGCGACAAAGGAAATCAGCATCGCTCCCACATTGATGGCCAGTTGCAAACCGTCCGAAGTGCCGCGGGAAATCGCACCAAGAAAATTCGCTTCCTTTTCCATCTCCGGCATTTGCACGCGCCCGGCCGTCAGCGGTTGCTCAGTTTCTGGCACGAGCATTTTTGCCATCAACAAAGTCCCCGGGGCCGTCATGATGACGGCCGTAAGCAGATGCTTGGCTTCCACCCCGTAGGCGATATACGCAGCCATAATCCCGCCGGAAACGTGCGCCATCCCACAAGTCATCACGCACATCAACTCCGACTTCGTCAGCCGGTTGAGAAATGGGCGGATCGTAAGCGGCGCTTCCGTCTGCCCCATAAAAATGCTGGCGGCGATGTCGAGCGACTCCGCGCCGCTCGCTCCCATCACTTTCGTCATGACCACCGCAAACAGGCGAATAATCACCTGCATGACGCCAATGTGATACAGAAAAGCAAAAACGGCGGCGATGAAAATGATCGTGGGAAGCACCTGAAACGCAAAAATAAATCCCAGGGAAGATTTCGCTTTGCCCAGCTCGCCAAAGACAAACTCCGAGCCAAAGAACGCAAAACTCAACAGCTTGTTCGCTCCCCGCCCCAAATACTCAAAAAGCGCGCGTCCAACCGCAAAACGCAGAACAAAGAAAGCAAAGGCCAGCTGAAGTCCAAGGCCCCACAAGACAGTTTTCAGCCGGATCGCTCTTCGATTCGTCGAAAACAAGTACGCCAGCCCCAGCATGGTAGCCAGGCCCAGCAAACCGGTGAATCGTCCCATGCACTCTCCTTTTTCCCTGGAGCGACCGCGACTTCTTCACACTTTCAATACGAAACAATACTTCTCGCCCATATTCGGGGCCCGATCTTGGCGTAACCACGACTCAAACGAGATGGCCGTCATTTCTTCTTCAGCTCGGCGGGCCAGTTGACGACGGAAGTGAGCGTACTGGAGGAGGGCCGGTTTCCTTCGTATACAACCACGAAGCGCTGCCCATCCGCGCTGGCATCGTAACGGCCAAAAACGCCGTAAGAGTGGGAGTCAAAGAGCACGCGCGCTTCGCTGGCCGCAAAGCTGCCGCCCGAAGTTTCCACCTTTACAGCCATCAATTTATTGTCCGCGGAAAGATAGAAGATTTCTTTTCCGTCGCGGCGCCAGAGCGGACCGCGCCCGTCGCCAAGGGAAACCTGCCATTTTCCGCCCGGCCCAGGAAATGGGACAACGTAGACGCGATACTCCCCCGACTCATTCGAGCAGTAGGCGAGCCACTTTCCGTCGGGAGAAAAGTTAGCTTCGCGGGCGCTGAAGGTGGATTGGATGAAGGGATAAGCTTTATGGTCACCAAAGAGAGGCAGGACCCATATCGACCAGCCGCCCGGAACCCCATTCGCGTATGTTCCTCCGGAAACACCTTCGTGATAGATGAAAAACTTTCCGTCAGGAGACCAGGAGGTTGGAACGCGAAAGTGGTCGATCCCCCCTAGAAGAAGCGTTTCGCCGCCTGAGCCGTCGGCAGACTTTTGGTAAAGGCCGTACTTACCGTCGCGATAGGAAGTATAGACAACGTACTTTCCATCCGGAGACCACACCGGGTACAGATTTCCCTGTCCAGAAGAGGCGCCGAATGTCAGAGGGGTCTTTACGCCACGCGCGATATCGAAGGCCCAGACGTCAAAGCCAGTTCCATCGAGATAGTAGGCGAGCTTTTTCCCATCCCGAGAGAGGCTGATGCCTGCGTACGCGTCATCGCCCGGCACGGCTTCGATTTGCTTTCCGCTGCGATCAAACCAGACCAACTGGCGATTCTTGGCCGCACCTTCGGCGTAGAGAAGAATGCCGTCTTCGGAAGGAGAGAACCAGGCGTGGGCAATGCTGGAATCCTGGAGCACTTGTTCGGCGACGGGAGCAGCTTCTCCCGTGAGCTCGAAACGTTTGGCGTCGAAGGGCTGGGCCATCAAGGAGGACTGGCGCAAAAAGAGCATTTGCCCGGACGCATACACAGCCTGGTAATGAGTATGAAAAAGGAGCCTGGTCTCCTTGGAATCGAGAGAACCCAGCATGATGGAGTTGGTGGCGCTTTCGCTGGGGGTGAACGTGCTCCCGGCCAAAAAGATAAAGTGACGCCCGTCAGGGAGGAACCAGGGCCAGCGATGAGTGGTTTCATTGTTAGAAGGATTCTGCGTGGTGAGTTGGGAGATGGGGCCACCAGAGGCGGATACCCGGTAGATGGGAGAGTTGACTGTCGGGGTGAAAACAATATCGCCCTGCTGGTTCCAGGAGCCACCGCGTCCGTCCGGAGCATCGCAAATAATGGCTGGCGGGCCGCCTTGCACATCAATTTTCTTCAGCTTGCCGCCGGCAAAAAACCCAATGTACCTGCCGTCCGACGACCAGAAAGGGAATCCGGCAGCTTCTGTTCCCGGCAGCAATCGGGCATGAAGCGAATCCATCGGGCGAATCCATAGAGCGGATTTTGAATCGGGAGATGGGGTCGAGGCTACATAGGCGAGATTGCGGCCATCGGGAGAGATGGCGAAACCTTTCTGATCCCCGGAAAAGATGAAACCAGAACCTGCTTCTGCCTTAACGTAGGTGCGCGTGACACGAAGGTCGGGCGCGGGCTTTCTTGCATAAAGAATTCCTAGAGCAGCCGCAATCAGGGCGGTCAGGGCGAACGCGGCAACTGTCAAGGGGTTGGAACGCTTGCTCCGCTCGGCGCCGGGAGCGATTGCGCTTGATTGCAAGCCAGAATCGGCGATCCATTTCAATTCGATGGCAACGTCGCGGGCAGTCTGCCAGCGCTCTTCCGGATCTTTGGCGAGGCAGCGGCGGATGGCTCGATCAAGTGCGGGCGGAATGAGTGGTTTCGTGGTGCTGATCGGGGCCGGCTCTTTCTCCAGAATCGCTGAGGCTACGCTCAGTTGGCTCTTTCCTTCGAATGCTCGCTGGCCTGCGAGCATTTCGTACAACACGGCGCCGAGTGAAAAAATATCGCTTCGCCCGTCGAGATCCTTGCCCTCGATCTGCTCCGGCGACATATATTGGAACGTCCCGACGACCGTGCCCTCCTGCGTCATTGGCGTGGTCCGCATCGAAGTCGCAGTGAGCGTCGCCCCGCCTGTCAGCGGCACCGCTGGCTTGGCCAGGCCGAAGTCCAGCAACTTCGCGCCTGCCGGCGTCAGCATGATATTGCCGGGCTTCAAGTCGCGATGGACAACGCCGCTGCGGTTGGCTTTATCCAGCGCATCCGCGATTTGCGCGCCGAACTTCAGCACTTGTTCGAGCGGCAGCGGGCCCTTTTCCAGCCGCGTGGCCAGCGTCTCGCCCTCCACACATTCCATCACCAGATAGTCGATGCCATCCTGGCTGCCGACGTCGTGCAGCACGCAGATGTGCGGATGATTCAGACTCGAAATCGTTTTCGCTTCTCGTTCGAATCGCTGCTTGCGAACAGGATCGGAGGATAAGTGAGCGGGAAGAATTTTGATCGCGACGGTGCGCTCCAGCCGCGTATCTCGTGCACGATACACCTCTCCCATGCCGCCCGCTCCGAGCGGCGAGAGAATCTCATACGGCCCCAGGTATGTACCTGCAGAAAGGGACATCGCGGAGCGAATTATAGGTTAGGAGGCTCTGTTGAAGCCATCACCACGTCACGGTTTACCAATATCGCCAGCGGGCGCGTTCTGGCACGAGCCAATGTGAGTTTGTTTATGTCAGTGTCCGGTCTCACTTCAAGTTCTGGACCAGCCATTCCGCCCAGCGGCGATACACATCCTGCTGGCGAACGGGATCCGCGGGGAAATGCCCGCCCACGGGGTAAGCAAAAAACCGCACCGGCACGCCGTTGTCCTTGAGCGCATGATACAGCTCGTAGGATTGTGTGACGGTCACGCGGAAATCTCCGGTATCGGAAAGAATCAGTGTTGGCGTTTTCATTTGACTCGCGTAGGTGATGGGTGACTGATCGCGGTAAGCCTTGATGTTGTCGCCCACGTAGGGCGAACCGTTGAAAATGTAGCGCTCCGTCACGTTGAAATCCGCAAGATTGTACTGGTCGTACATGTTCGTCACCGCCGCTCCGGCCATCGCGACCTTCCAGATCTGATAGTGCCCGATGAGCCAGGTCGTCATATAACCGCCATACGACCAGCCGGAAACAGCGATGCGCGCTTCATCCACAAATCCCAGTTTCTTCACCGCATCAATCCCTGCCATGACGTCACGCCCCGGGCCCGCGCCCGCGTCGTTCCAGATCGCACGCGTGTACGCATTCCCGAGGTTTTCGCTTCCACGGTAGTTTGGCTGAAAAACCACGCAGTCCTGCGCGGCCACAAATTGCGGCAGAAAACTAAACTGCGTCGTCGAAGCAGCGCGCGGACCGCCGTGAATAATTAATACCAGCGGGTATTTCTTGGCTTTTTGAAATCCCGGCGGATAGATCAGCACGCCGTCTTCGTGAAACTTGTCCGGACCTTGCCATTCGATCCTCTCGGTGCGGCCCAGTGACAACGCGGCGATCTCCTGATTGTAATTCGTCAATCGCTTTGGCGCATCGTTCGTGCTGGCCATGTAATACAGTTCGGAGGGCTGATTCGGCGTGCTTCCTGCGAAGGCAATCTCTCCGTTGCGCCCCACCGTCGCATCGACCCAGAACGACCACGACGGACTGACATCGCCAAGAGCAAGCTGCTTTGCTGCGCCACTCAACGGCTGCAGCCATAACCCGACTTGCGCGCCGTCGTGCCCGCCGACCAGCAGCGACTTCCCGTCCGGCATCCAGATGGCGCGCAGAATATTTCGGTCAATCGATCTCGTCGCGTCTTGTCCGTCGCCTCCCGATGCAGGAGTCACGAAAATTTCGTTTTCGTTGGCGCGGTCCCCTTCCCGCGGAAACCAATATGCGAGTTGGGAACCATCCGGCGAGAACAACCCGAACCCCTCGAAGTTTTGGTGCTTGGTCAGCTTCCGGATATCGCCGGTGTCGACGCTGAGGATCTGCACCGTTCGAAGATCGCTATCGCCAGAGTGCGGATTTTCCTGTTTCGTGAACGCCAGCCACTTGCCGTCCGGTGACCAGGAAAGCGGCGAAGACGGCGAGCTCGGCGGCAAAACTTTCGGCAGACTCCACGATCCCGAAGTCAATCGTCGCGGCTTTCCACCGTCGGCCGCAACCAGCCAGATGTGCGACGGCGTGGGAGCCTTGGTCTCCAGGTAACCGTTGTCGCCGATTTCGAAAGCGTCCAGATGTTTCTCAATATCTTTCTTGTTCTCTGCCTCGTCCGCGGTAACGTAAGCGATCTCCGTGCCGTTAGGCCGCCACGCAAATTGCTCCACGCCGTTCGGAGCATCGGTGATTTTCGCAGCGTCGCCCCCATGCATGGAGAGAACAAAAATCTGCGCTTTCTCCTCTTTCGCGGGGCCCACCGCGGCCAGAAACGCGATGCGGTCTCCCGCAGGCGACCACCTCGGAGAACCCGCGTCCTTGCGATCGTGGGTCAAGACGCGTTGCGCTCCCGTCACGATCTCCAGAAGAACCAGTTCTCGATCGTGCCGGTCCTGCTCCATATTCATCCGCGAAACAGCATAGACAATGGACTTTCCGTCCGGCGAGATCTGCGGATCGGAAACCGACACGGCCTTGGCAAAATCGCCGATCTCGATCCGGCGCGCTTGCCCCATCGCTCCTTGTTGGAAGATCGCGCAGGCAACGAGCAGCACAAACGCGAATAAAACTCTGCCGCCCAGCGGCACTGCCAAGTAGTTCGATCGCGCCCTCTGTCCATGATTTTCATGCCAACGACGTGTCGCCATTATTCTGCTCTCCTTTGAATGCATCGATTCTTCAAGTAAGCCTGCTTAAGCTCCCAGAATCCTGCGAATCAGCGCCCGCTTTTCTCTGGGCGCGGTTTCTCCGAGGTGATAGCTGCCGACGATGAGCGACTTTGCTTCCGCCAGTTTGGCGTCGCTATTGTAATGAATTGTCGCCAGCGGTTCGTCTTTTTCCACGCGGTCGCCGATGCGTTTGTGGAATTCGAGTCCCACAGCGTGATCGATCCTATCTTCCTTCTTCTCGCGGCCACCTCCGAGCATCGACAGCGCGACGCCGAACTGTTCGCAGTCGGTGCCGGTGATGAAACCTCCGGCCGCACTTACGACGTCAGCACGCGAGCGCGCGCGGGGCAAGCGCTGCGGTTCATCAATGACGCCTGGATCACCGCCCTGCAATCGAATGCCCTGCCTGAATTTTTCCTTGGCCTTCCTGGTGGCAATCATGCTCTCCGCCAGCGCGCGCCCTTCGTCCACGCTCTTCGTTTCTTCGCCCAGATAAAACATCCACGCGGAGAGTTCGATGCTGAGCTCGCGAAGATCCGCCGGTCCGCCGCCGTTCAGAACGTCAATGCACTCGATAACCTCATTCGAATGGCCCGCCATGCGCCCCAGCGGCTGTTCCATATCCGTGATCAGCGCCACCACTTTCTTGCCCATCCGCTTCCCGGTTTCGACCATAACCTCAGCCAGCCGCACCGAATCTTCTTCCTTTTTCATGAACGCGCCGGATCCAGTTTTTACATCAAGGACCAGCGCGTCAATTCCTTCGGCAAGTTTTTTGCTCATGATCGAAGCGCAAATCAGCCCGATATTCTCGACCGTCGAAGTCGCATCGCGAAGCGCGTAAATTTTTTTATCCGCGGGGGCAATCTCCGCGGTCTGCCCGATCAGCCCCATCCCGCATTCGCGCAGCACGCGCTGGAATTCTTCGAGCGACAGATTTACGTTGAAGCCTGGAATGGCCTCCAGTTTGTCGAGTGTCCCGCCCGTGTGGCCAAGGCCGCGGCCGCTGATCATCGGCACGGTGAGCCCCCCGGCGGCAACGATGGGCGCGAGGATGAGCGAAGTCTTATCCCCAATGCCTCCCGTGGAGTGTTTGTCCACTTTCTTACCGGGAATCTCGGAGTGGTCGAGGACTTCGCCCGAATAAAGCATCACCTCGGTGAGGGCGGCCATCTCCGCTCGATTCAGACCGCGGATCCAGACCGCCATGAGCCACGCAGCCATCTGGTAATCCGGAATTTCGCCGCGCGTGTAGCCGGAAACGAGAAAGCTGATTTCTTCGCGGGAGAGTTCCCCGGAATCACGTTTTTTGCGAATCAGGTCGACGGCGCGCATTCGAATGGAAAGCGAACGGCGAGCGTAGCATTCGCTTCCCAATGCGTCAACGCAAAGCGAGCTCGCCGGCGAACGCGCATCTACAGCGGCTGTTGCACATCCGGAGGCAGGTTAGTCGACTGGCTGGAAACCACGTGCCATCCGTTCGGCGTGTTCACGTACACGTGAATGGCGCGGATCTGGATACTCACTTGTTGCCCGCGCATGCTCACTCGCGCGGACCAAAGGCAAGTTGCGACCGCGGTGTCCTGAAAGATGTGTACTTTGATATCGGAGGCGTTGAACGAATCGTATTTTGCGGAAGGAGATTCGATCGTATTGATCCACTGGGTCTTGTTCACTTGCTGCCCGTGGGACAGCGTGCCGGAATAGTCATCGGCGTAGACGCGATGGAAAAAAGTGCCGCTGTTCTGCTGAATGGCGCGCGTGGCTTCTTTTTCCAGGCTGATAATCTCCTGTCTCTGCAATTCGAAGTCCGGCGATTGCGTAACGCAGCGCTGAATGCACGCATCGCGGTAGGCCTCTTGTCCCTGCCCTTGCCAGGCAGAAGCAAACGCCATGGCGATCGTCAATGCTGCCGTACCCGCAATCTTGTACATGTGGATTCGTCTCCTTCACCGAGTGGTTAAGGCTTACTGGATTATATTGGAGAAAACGATGCCACCAAAGAGCGCAGTCGGCGAAAAAATCCTCTGTTCATCAAACGCAAATACTATGTCCCAAAGTGGAACGGTTGAAGCCTCACGGAGAACGCTTGTTCAAGCCAGCGCGGGCTCGGAAGGTGTCTGCGATTGCGGCTGCCCCAACTGTTGTTTGCGCCGGGGATTGAGTTTGCGGCGTGCCGGTTCTTCAATAAAGCGATAAACAAAAGCGGAGAAGCCAACCGCAATTAAAACAAACACGAATATGCCGGCGAAGCTCTGAAAGCGAAGCTGTCCTGTTGTGTTATGAAAATACATACCCATGATCATCGAGTGGAGCAGGTAAAGGCTGTAGCTTGCGTCACCGCAGAGAACCAGCAGGCGGTTCTCCATCACTGCGCTCCAGCGCGGCTTCAGAGCGAAACCATAGACGATTGCGGCGAATACCGGCGCCAGTAGCGCCGTGTGCAGGAGTGGATACGGAATCGCGGCTTCGAAATAGGCGGCCAGGCCGACTCCTGCAATGCCAAAAAGCACCAGCGGCAGCGCGAATTTGTTTTCGCGGCGTGAACGGAGAAAAAGAAAACCGCAGGCCATGCCCAGTAGGAATTCGGGGAGTCGAGCGAGGGGATGGAACTTGAGTGCGTTCAGCCAAAAAGCATTGAGAACGTCAGCGTTTACGACCGTGAGATGGTCGGGATTGAGGACCACATAGGTCGTAGAAAATGTCAGGCTGGCTAGCCACGCGGCAGCGGCGATCAGCAGCAACTGCGGTTGCGTCCGCCGCACCAGCAGCAGCAACAGAAATGGGAACAGGAGATAGAAAAACGCTTCAACGGAGAGGCTCCAGGCTACGGGATTCCAGGTGAGCGCCGCCGGGGGAACCCACGCCTGCATCAGGGCCACAACCAGCCCGGCCGCGAGTTTCAGGTGCGCCTTCGGCCATGCGAAAAAGGGAATGTCGAACTTTAGTACCGCGATGAAAAACCACGGTGCGGTGAACAGCAGCGAAAAGGCGTAGGCCGGATAGATTCGCGCAAAACGCGCTCGCCAGAAATCCTTGAGGCTCAGGGTGCGGCCGGCATAGGTGTAAACCAGAATAAAACCTGAGAGGACGAAAAAGAAGCTCACGCCAACGTAGCCGACGGCTGCCAGCTTCTCGTACCAAACCGGTCCTTGAACGATTTTCATGGCCTGAAGATGAAAAATGACCACGTGAAACGCGGCGAAAAAACGCAATGAAGTCAGCGCGGGAAGGCGCGGGCGAGCAGCTTCGAGGTCCATATCCCATCTTACGCTAGCGGACCGCCGCAAGTTTCACAAGAAGGATTCGAATGCAAGCGCTCGCCTTTGCAGGTTTGGCCTCTGCTAGAATAAACCCTCGTTGAATCCGGTTACCCAGGGGTGGTTGTAAAAATACGGAGGAAACATGATAGATGTTTCGAAAGGATTCTCGCGCCGGCAGTTCCTCACTCACACCTCATGCTTTGGAGCGTTTTATGCCGCCGCCCAAATGATTCCCTTGCCGGCACTCGCGGCGGAGCTGGCGATCGATTCGCGCGTCTCGCAGACACCCATAGTGGATAAGGGCTTCGCGTCGGTGAGAAAGATTGGCAACGGATTATACGCGACCATCTCTGACCCTTCGAAAGGCAACACCACACTCTGCAACGGCGGTTTCCTCGCGGGTAAGGACGCCGCGCTGCTGATAGAAGGTTACACGACTCCCGCGGGTGCCGCCTTTCAGATGGACGCGCTTCGAATGGTGAGCCAGGTGCCGGTTAAGGGCGCACTGGACACCCACTACCACTTCGATCATTCGATGGGAAACGCTTTTTATGGCGTCAATGGCATTGCGCTCTGGGCCCACGCCACGGCGTCCAAACGAATTGTCGACAGCTATTCTCCGCTTCAGGGGACGGATAAAGGAGCCGTTCTCGGACCGCTTGAAAAGAGAGTCAAAGATGCGAAGTCGGATGGGGAGAGGACCCACGCGCAAAGTGACTTGAACGCAGTGACCGGGCTCTTCCAGATTGCTAACGCCAGTATTCTGTCCCTGCCGAATCATCCCATCGATCCGGCAAAGCTGCCGATGTCCATCGATCTCGGAGGACTGACGGCGGTGGTGGAGTCGCACCCCGGGCATTCGGGAACGGACATCGTGGTGAGAGTGCCCGAGCAAAATGTTGTTTACGCCGGAGATCTGCTGTTTAGCGGTTGGTATCCCGTGTGCTTTGACGAGAAGGCTACAATTTCAGGCTGGCGCGATACGCTGAAGAAATTTGCGGCTCTGGATAAAGACACGCTTTTCGTTCCCGGCCACGGCCAGATTTGCGGGCAGGAAGGAATTGCGACGCTCCGCGAAGTGTTCGACGACATCGCGGCGCAAGCGGAAAAAATGTACAAGGCCGGAGTTCCCGTGGAGGAAGCTCAGCAGCGGTATGCCGTCCCGGAAAAGTTCAAGAATTTTCCGGTGTACGCGTGGGGTTTCACCATCGGCCCTGCGATCGCCAAGCTCTACGGGGAGTGGCGCGCGAATTAGAATTTTACGAGAATGGCGAAGGTCGCGCGATTCTCGCTTTTGCGCAGGTCGGGAAGCCAGGTGTTTGTCGGCGAACCGTTGCAGATGCTGATTCCCGTCAGGCACACGAAGGAACCGGGCGCGCCGTTGTTGCCACCTGGGGGCGTCACGCCTCCCGGTCCGGTAAAATAAGGAACGTTGGCCGCGCGATGGTTATATTCCCAGCGGAACGTGATGTATTGGCTGGGCATCCAGTCGAACGTTCCGGAGACGTCCCAGGCCTTGTAGGGATCGCCGGGATTCTCGGTGAAATAAGGTGTTCCGGTGATGGCCGTCGCGCCGTTAATCGGCGGCAGCAACACGAGGTAGCGCCCCGGATTGTTGATCTGTCCACCGCCGATTGTCAGGCCGTAGCGGTCATTGTCGAACCAGAGGCGGTTGTAAAACATGTAGCCAAGAAAACTCTGCTTGGGACCCTTCGCGGAACCGCCGGCGCAACTGACGCCGCCACCATGCTCGCATCCCATGTCGCCAGTAAGTGAGAAGGCGGCTTTATCCATGAATTTTTCTGGGTTGTCATAGTATTTGATCTGAATGCTATCGTCCGTGTGATAGCGCACGCGGCCTGGTGTGTTCAGCGTGTCTTCGCCCAAAGCATACTGATTGCCGAGAACCGAGAGCCAGCCGTTGGGCCGCCACAAAATCTGCGCACCGAAGCCAGGCCGATTGTTGAAGCGGCCGTAGGACTGCCAGCCGTTGACGAACCAGGGCTCGATTTTCAAGTGCTCGGTCGGAAAAATCTGCACGCGAACGCCGTTGAAGAACCAGGGCGTGTTCGATGAAACGTAGGAAGGCTGATACGCCCAATTGTCGAACTGGTAGTAACTGAAGAGCCCGACATAGGACATGAAGATCCCGGCGTCGACATTGATTCCGTGCAGCGCGTTGAAGTGGTAGCCGCCGTAGGCTTCCGAGACGTAGCGGTAAGCGTCGGCCAGATTCCATTGGCCGCGGGCCGGGCTAGCGTCATTGCGCGGAGTCGTCTGCGAATACATACCAAATTGCGTCATCAGGCGGGCGCGAACGTTGTCGTAATGAAAGTCGCCGCCGACGCCAAGTTGCGTCACCTGGACTTCACTGGAACGGAAGATTTCACTCGATCCGCTGATGGTGTCGTCCTTCGGGTGGCGGAAGTCATAAACATAGTCGACGTCGGCGCGAATTTCGGGCGTGAAGAATTTAGTGTCAAACGCCAATTCTTTGGTGCGCGCGTTGCCGTTGAGCCAGGTGAAGTCGGCGAAAGCAAAAGGTTCTGCTTTCACGGGCGCGGCAGCGGCGGCCGCTTTTTCCTGCACTGCCGCGGTGGCGACCGCGGGCTGCGCGGGAATGACGGTTGCGCTGGGCGCCGCCGCGGTAATCGCAGAGGCGGCACTCACGGGCTCGCCGGCTGTAGCGGAAACGGGCTGCGCTGCGGCCGCCACAGTTGCGGGAGCTGCAGGCGCGTTGCTCCTGGATTCGAGTTCGGCGACGCGTTTTTCAAGCTGCTCCATGCGGTCGAGCATCCAGCGCTCGCGCTCAGAGAGAGGAGCAGGCGAATTGGGCTTTGCCGATGCGGGTTTTGCGGGCGGAGCCGTGGAATCCTTGTCGTCTGCAAGTAAACGACTTGGGCGGACACACGCACAAAACAGTACGGCCAAAATAAGACAGAATATTTTCTGATTGCGATTGAACGCGCGCATTTCTCTCTCCTAAGAAAAGGCAGGCAACGGACTTTAGTTGGATGCGGTATGCGTCTTCGTGGACGCAGAGTGGTGCTTCGTTGCCTCGGAATGCTAGCGTTCGGCGCATAAGAAATTCGTAAGTGGGGCGTAAGGATGGGATTAGTGCGCTAAGACGAAACATATCAGGCACTTTCGGACGGGCGGGGAGGAGCGGCGGGGACGCGTTGCGAGATTTCGAGAGCGATGGCGCGCATCTCTTCGTGGATGAGGCGGTTGGTGGCGAGGATGACGGGACCGCCGAGCTGATAGGGATTTCCGGCGAAATCGGTGACTTTACCTCCGGCTTCTTCGATGAGGAGGACTCCGGCGGCGGTGTCCCAGGGCTTGAGGCCAAATTCCCAGAAACCGTCGAAGCGACCGGCGGCGACGCTGGCGAGATCGATAGCGGCGGAGCCATCGCGGCGGACGCCGTGCGAGCGCTGGGTGAAGTCGCCGTAGTATTGGAGATTTGGGCTGGCTTTGCGGTTGCGCACGGGGAAGCCGGTACAGAGAAGGCTGGTGGAAACGGTGGAGTTTTTGGAGACGTGCATTTTCTTGCCGTTGAAAGTGGCGCCTTCGCCACGGGCGGCGCTGAAGAGTTCGTTATAGAAGGGATTGAAAACTACCGCAGCGAGAAGCGTGCTCCGCTGGGCGAGCGCAATGGAAACGCAGAAACAGGGATAACCGTGGGCGAAATTGGTGGTGCCGTCGAGCGGATCAACGTGCCAGCGGAATTCGGAAGCGGAAGAGCTTTCGTGACCAGTTCCCTCTTCGGCGGCGATGGCGTGGTCGGGAAAATATTTTGTGAGCCGCTCGACGATTCGTTTTTCGGAACGCTTGTCGGCTTGGGTGACGAGATCGACTTCGTCGCCTTTGTAGTGGAGGTCGAGCGGGCGCGACAATTCTTCGACGAGGATTTTGCCGGCTTCCTGGGCGATTTCGGTGGCGGCTTCGAGATAGTTTTTGGGCACTGAGCGATTCCTCTTGTCAAATAGTTTATTGAATGGTACTCCATTCGAATGAATTTGGCACCGTAAGTGGAAGAAAAGAAGGAGTTAGCGCCGGGGGGCAATCCGGAGAGACTCGGGCGTGCGGTAAGAAAAAGCTAAGTCAAAAATCCCACACGTAAAAGCCGGGATGAGGGTCACCTAGCTCGCACGAAGGGAAACTCTCAGTGATAGACAGCTTCGTCGAAGAGGGATTGGAGATTGCGGTGGCTGGACTTTTCCATAGCTTGTTGGAAATCGCGGGAGTCGACGAGGCGGCGGGCGTTGGCGGAAGTATACACGGCGATGCCGCGCCAGAAAGTTTCGTCGCCGAGCTTGGTTCTGAGGCGAGCGAGGAACAGCGCGCCTTTGACATAGGGAATTTGGCCTAAGGCTTCGTGGGCGTCTTTCCATTTTTCCCAATGGAGGGGGCGATCCTTCCCGGCTTCGCGCAGTTTGTCCATGCGGACTTGCAACTCGGCGATTTGTTTGTCGTAGGCCGCGCGGCCCTGGTGCTTTTCGATGTAGGCGTCGGACATGAACTCCGCGAAGCCTTCGTTGAGCCAGAAATCAGACCAGGACCGAATGCCAATGGTTACGCCCCACCATTGATGAGCCATTTCATGGGCCATCAGTTGCACGTCATCTTTGTCCACCAGAGAGACGAGGTCGTCTTGCGACATGAGAGCCATGCCGGCGGCTTCCTGTCCCATGCTGGGGCCTGGCAGAAACGCCTGCGTATAGTGTGAATTCATCGGGTCGATGGACGCGACGGTTCGCAGAAACGCGTAGGCGTCTTCCGTTTTAGAAAATGCCACCTTGTTGGCATCCATCTTCTGGGCGTAAATGGAAAAGTTGTCTTTGACGCCAACGGCAACCCGGGCGACAGCGAAGCTGAACAAATATGTTTGGACTGGATCGCTCTGCTCAGAGACGAAGTGATCGCCGTCGGAGTCTCGCCATTCTTTCCCTCGGCTCCCGGGCCCGACGGCCCTGAACTCCTTCGCACGCTGCGGCTGCTGGCCGGGAGGAACTACAATTTCGAGTTTGAACGTGGCGCGCTGGCCCGGTGAGTTGTCGCAAACCATCCATGCCTCGCAGTAAAACGCCGTTACGAACCCCGCGTTATCTACGAACCACTTGATGCCCCGCCCTGCTGCCGCTGTGAATTTGAATTGTGCGGTGTGGTTGCCGCCTGAATCCAAGCGCACGCGGACCTTCTGCTCGTCGACGATTGCGGTTCCATTCGTGATATTGGCGCTCACAATGCGTAAGCCTGATTGTTTCTTCCACTCGATTACACCGGCATCGGCTTTAAATTCGATGGTTTCTTCACCATTTAAGAGTTGGTGTTCGAAGTCGGGTGTTAGCTTCACGGCGTAGTGGGTGGATTGCACTGCAGCAGCCGTGGCGGAGAAGGCGCAAAGGAAACAGGACAAGGAGATTCGCTTGAGCCGATCGTGAAGAGGCATGCGCGGAGTATATCGCGTTGTACCAAGCCGGTGTTTTTTCGCATCGGATTATGGGGAGAAACGGAGATGCCATTTGTACGAATATTTCTGCGGGCGGGCACGACGCCCGAGTATCGAAAAGCGCTGGGGGATGGCGTTCATCGCGCGCTTGTGGAAGCAATCGCAATTCCGCCGGACGACCGTTTCCAGGTGATCAGCGAGCATGCTGCGGCCGATTTGATCTACGACCTGCAATATCTTGGAGTACAGCGGTCGGATCGCATCGTTTTTGTGCAAATTACAATGAGCCAGGGGCGCAGGCCGCAACAAAAGAGAAGGCTCTTCAAGCGTATGGCGGAAATTCTTGAGGAGTCTCCCGGACTGGCAAGACAGGACCTGCTGGTCAGCGTGCTCGAAACGTCCTGGGAAAACTGGTCGTTTGGTAACGGCGAAGCGCAGTATATGGATACGTGATGAGTGCCGATCCTGTAGAAGTTCTCACAAATAGATAATTCATTTTGAAAAGCAACATTTCAAGCACGACTACTTGTGCGATGGATGCCGAGTGGACACGCGCGGCAAATGCTGTGACGGGCGGAATTCAATGGTGACGTCCTCTTGAGCTTGAACAGGCCTACTGTTCAAGAGAGTGGGTTTGTAACGCCACAGACGAACGGCGCTCACTGCAGCAGGAAGAAGAGAACTCGAGCCGCTCACGTGCTTTACATCCAGCACTTGGCCGTGCTCTCCGATGGTGGTGCGGACCTTTACGGTTTCCGCTGATCCATGCCGATCCCCCGGCCCCGGATAACGAGGCCAAACGAAGGAGACAAGCTCACCGGCTTGCAATCGAGCGGGTTGATGAACTGGGGCAAACCCGGGCTCAGGAGAAACAAGAACAGAGAGTTGCGAGGTCATCGCAAACGAAGAGGAAGCGGCGATTGGTTTTTCCGGAAGCGTGAGCCTGAACGGTTTGCTGCCGTCGCCTGGGCCGGAGACAAGGATTGTGGAAGGCGATGACAGATGCGGCGCTGCGTGCATCGCAGGCGCTACCCTGCTTGGGGCAGGGTTTGCCGACGCGACACTTATCGGGCTAACAGTCCTGGGTGAAAGTGCGGGTTGAGAATTCGCGGGTGGCGGCGCGTTTCGGGCGATTAGCCCGGTCGAGCCCTTGCGCTGAGGACTGGCTCCGGGATTATCGGAATCAGCGAAGGATCTGGTCGTTGTTGCTGAAGATGGTTTGATCGGCACAGCGCGGGGCGCTGAATCTTCCGGCCAAGCATTCAGGGATTGAGCGGATGGGCTTTCTGAGCGCGATCCCGTCGTCACCGGCGCCGGCGGAGTTACTGCAGGCGCAACGAAGGTACTTGCGGGCGGCGAAGTGGAAGTTTGCGGAGTCGTTTCGGCTGGGCGATTCAGCAGTGCGGATGACGTGGCACCAACAGCCGATATTGATTTCTGGGTGTCCCGAGGGTGCGCTCCGAGCGGGCCTCGTTCCGCCGTGAGCGCAACGGCGAGACTGATCACCGCGAACACGAACACTCCTGCGGCGACGTGAAATCCGGATATTTCAATAGCAGATAAGCGTGAAGGTGAGTTCTCAATGCGATGCGGTGACGACTCGACTTTGCCTGTTCGAACTCGCGATCCAAAACCGGCGACGGGAGTATGGCGGTGCGCTTTTTCCTGGAGAGCTTCCACAAACGATAGTGGGTTCGCATCCAAAATCTCCGATGCGACGATCGTGGATGATTGAGAGGCTGAATGCACAATGCGTTCGGGCGAGGAGAGTTGGTCCTGCTCACTGAAAACACTCCCAAGTTGCTCTTCTGGGAAGTCTTTATGGGCTGCCGGGACGAGGCTCTCAGCAGGCGCTGGCTTCCAGCCGTCCAATTCCGGGGCTGGCTTTTCGGACGCGATCCAATTTGAGATTTGATTGCGGGCTTCGGCGGTAAGATCAATGAATCGGATGCCTGTGCTTTTTTTCGACTCCGCCAGCCAGACAATCTGCGCGGAAATTTCGATGCTCTGCCCGGAACTGGGCAATTGAAGGCGAACGCGTGGGAAGAAGTCATCTACAACAAAGGGTTCGGCTGCGGCAACGGCCATGCCCGTCTCACTTATATTGAGGACAACGCCGCCATTGGTACCGCCGAGATCGACTTGTGCGCGTGAGGCAGGAGTGGTGCGCATCTGAAGGCGGCGGTCGCCGGCGGGGGGGATCACCTCAATCGACACATGGCATTCGGCATCAGGCGCTGCGGCCTCCGCTGTTGCCGGTATTTCCGCTCCCATCTGTGTCTTCTTTCGTTGAGCGATTTCTATGAGTGTGGCTAGCTTGCCGCCCGCCTTCAAGAGTGCGTCAAAAACGTACGCAACATTTTTTGGGGTGAACTGAAGCTGCCGGGCAGTAAGAGTCAGCCGGATGCTGTCGTTGATTTCATCCTGCTGGCTTTTGGAAAGATAGTTCTGCAGGCCAGAACAGAGTGCGCCGTTCTCGAAGTGCTCTCTCCACTCAAGAATGGCCTGGAAACGACGACTGGCGTCCTTCTCCAATTCCTGTTCTTGTTGTTCTGCCGCGGCACATTCGGCGAATGCCTCGGCTTGAGCGTGCGGTAATGCCGTGATTATTTCCGGCAATCCACCACGCAGTTCCTGAATCTTGTGGGATGGCAAAGATGTTTTGCGACAGACCCACTCACCGCGCGCCTTGTCGAAATCAATCGAAGCGCGATACTCCTCTGTTTCATACTTGAATACCGGCAACGGCTTGAGCGGCGGCCACCGCCCGGCCAGGAGTAATTTCAACTCGGCCTGTTGCACCGGAGACGCGAGTCCAACGGTGTTGGGCCGGGTGCTGTGCGACTTAGGGCTGGGCACGTCCATCTCGTCACCCCTTGCAGCCCCACTTCAATGTGGGAAGAATCCTTCTTGATCAACTTCCCTAGTCCTCTGTCGTGACTTTCCTGAGTGTAGGCAATTCTCAACCCCGTGCGGCGGGATTAGTTGCTTGCTTTCGTTCGATGAGAGCTCGTTTCAACAATTTTCTACGCCAGAGGCAAGCAGTGTCGTCCGCAGCGGACTTTCGGCTGGGAAGCTTCTCGCAGAGCCAAGGTTAGGCTACTGATTACAAAAGACATACACTTAGCCGTGTAGCCTATGCCTTGAGAGTTGCTCAAGGCAAGCCGTGGCCTGCGCAGTGAAGGACCCCGAGGTAGGAGCACCAGGGACCGACGGCCTGGCGGTATTGGTGGGCCATGACCCTGGAGATTTGGTGGAGATGGGTTAAGTCATGAGCGGCCCAGGTGGCCAGGAGCTGCGACAAAGTGACTACTCCAAGCTTGGGATGTTGGCCACGCCGATCGAGGTCCGCTGGCCGGAGATTCAAGGCACGCAGTCCGTCCAGATTTTCAGAGCGCACGCTAGCAAATTGATCCAATAAGTGCGGGAGCAACTTGCCTTGGGTCTCTCGAACGTGTCCCCAACGGTCGAAGGACGCGAAGGGTTGAGTCTCCCCAAATTGCAGGATCAGCTTTACGCGTGGGAGCCAATCGGTACGTTCGCCATGAATGAGATGGGCGACGATTTCGAAGGGGCTCCAGGTGTTTTCGCCTTCGTTGCGGAGGGTCAACGTTGCGGGTAGATCGCGAAGGAGTGCGTTGAGGGCGGCGGGAGTGCGGGTGAGAATGGCGATGGTTTGGGACAGGTCGTGTTGCATCGTGGACCTCGATTCGTTCTGAGGGAGTTTCATGAAAGCATGATTGTAGCGCTCCCTGGGGCGCGCGTTAGCGAGGAAGTCTGGCGATAACAACGTGAAGTCGCCGCGACGAACTGAACAATCATTGGGGGCCGGTGAGGTAAGACTTGCGGTGGCGGACCTTGTAAGTGGAGGGGGTGACGGTGACGACGATGGAACGGTAGGTGTTGGCGGGGCCGCGGGGATTGGGGTAGTAGGCGAGGCGATATTGGGTGCGAAGTTCGCGGTCGATGCGGTCGAAGATGGCGGGGAGCTCCTGGGCGGAATCGGGATAGAACATGGCGCCGCCGGTAGTGTCGGTCATGGTTTCGAGGGCATGTTCGCCGGCGGTGTTGCGGCCGCTTTCGTTTTTCACGGGGCGAACGACGATGGTGTAAATGAGGGCGTTGGCGCGGACAGCGGCTTTGCGGGCGGAATCGAAGTCGGTACGGCTGGTGGTTTCGCCGGCGTCAGTGACGAGAATGATGACGCGACGGCGGTCGTCACCGCGCTGTGCAAGGGCGCGCGAGCCGAGGAGCACGGCGTCGTAAATCGAGGTGCCGGCGCCATCGGGTATTTTTCGCACGGCCTCCTGCAGAGCGGGAACATTGTCGGAAAACGAAGCGCGCTGGCTGACGGATTCATCAAAGGAAAAAACGGACAAGCGGTCACTGGGACGCAGAACCTGGCGAATGAAATGGGCGGCGGCTTCCTGTTCGAAGCTGATCTCTTTGTGGGCGCTCAGGCTGGCGTCGATCATCAGGGCGATGTCGAGGGGTTGAGAGGTTTCGGGCTCGAAGATATTGATTTCCTGCTGAACGCCCTCTTCGAAAAGTTGAAACGCATCGCGGGGAAGATCCGGCGCGGGGCGATTGTGCTCGTCGAGAACGCTGACGAGGACGTTGACGAGATTGACGGTGACTTGGATGCGGCCGCGCTGCTTGGAAGGGTCCTGCGAATCGTCGGGAGTCGAGGGAGGCGTGGGCTGGACGATCTTGCCGGGCTCGCCCGTGGGGGCGGTGCTGGGAGCGGATCCATTATTGGCGCCGGATTTGGATTTTTGGGCCCAGGGGGGACGGTCGGGCTTGTCCTGGGTGAACGCCGTTGCGGTGAAGAGCAAGGCGAAAGCAGAGAGGATGAGGGCAAGACGAGGGCAGCGGGGTGTCATTCGCATTGGATATTAAGATGCTGGTTTCGCATGAGGCGTGGCCGCCGGTGCCGGAGGGAGTTCGCCGTCAGCCCAGACGGCGCCATCTTCGAAGTACTCCTTTTTCCAGATGGGGACAGTGCGCTTGAGGGTGTCAATGGCGAAGCGGCAGGCATCGAAGGCGGCGGCGCGGTGCGGAGCGCTGACGGCGATGAATACGCTGGTTTCGCCAATCTGGAGGCGGCCGAGGCGATGGGCGATAGCGACGCGGTGAATTTTATATTTTTCGTGGAGCTGGGCGGCGATCTCGCGCATTTTGGCGAGGGCCATGGTTTCGTAGGCTTCGTAGTCGAGATAAAGAGTGGCGCGACTGTGCGATTGATTGCGGACGAAGCCGTCGAAGGTGAAGATGGCTCCGTCTTCGGGCGCGCGGACGTGGTGGACGAGTGCGGCGACGTTGATGGGATCGCGCACCAGCTGGCAGATGTCGTCGTGGAGGGGCGTGGCCATGGGGTGTGCGTCAGCCGCCGCTCACGGGAGGGAGGAAAGCGACTTCGTCGCCGGTGTGGAGTGGAGTGTCCCAGGCGGCGAATTCCTGGTTGCGGGAGGCGACGAGCGAAGGACGAAATTTTGCGAGCTCGGGATGGCGCGCGGCGTAAAGAGCGAAGAGTTGTTCGATGGTGGCCGCGTCGGTGGAGGCAAGGGATTCCTCGGCATGGCCGACGATTTCTTTGAGACGGCCGAAGAAGAGGACTTTGAGGCTGATAGATTGGGAAACAGTGGCCACGGAGAAATTGTAACCTGCATGGCAGGATGGGGCTAGTGCGCAGGCTTTGGTCTGTGCTACGCGCGCAATTAAAAGAACACAGACTGAAGACGTGCTGGTGCGGCTTATGCTTCCGATGACAAACGATGTCCGAGATTTCGGCGGTTTCTTTCTCCTAGATTCATTCGAAAGATTCGAAGGCTTGACCGTGGCGAATTCGATGCGTAGCGTGCAAGCAGGGCTGGGAGTTGGTGCCAAAGTGAAGACGGCAAAGGCAAAGCGGGAGCTGAGCTCCCGCACTCCATAGGAGAAAAATGAAAATCTTGGTGACGGGATCGACCGGGCTGGTAGGCAACGCGCTGGTGAGCGCGCTGGTGAAGGATGGGCACACGGTGTGCCGGCTGATGCGGCCGGAGAGCTCGGTGGCGGGTGGGACGAAGGATGGGTTTAATGTGGCGTGGAACCCGGCGACGGGGGAGTTGGGCGGCGCGGGGGTGGGCCCGGATGCGGTCGTGAATCTGGCAGGGGCGTCAATCGCGGGGGGACGATGGTCGGCGGGGCGAAAGGAGATGCTTCGGTCGAGTCGGATCGATTCAACGCGGTCGCTGGTCGGCGCGTTGGCGAAGATGAATGCGCGGCCGAGCGTGCTGGTGTCGGCTTCGGCAATTGGGATTTATGGGAATCGCGGGGATGAAGTGCTGACGGAAGAAAGCAAAACGGGTGGGGATTTTTTGGCGGGGTTGGCGGGGGAGTGGGAGGCGGAAGCGATGAAGGCGGAGGCGCTGGGGATTCGTGTGGTGCTGGCGCGGTTCGGGATTATTTTGGCGCGCGAGGGCGGGGCGCTGGCGAAGATGTTGACGCCGTTCAAGCTGGGAGTTGGAGGGAGGCTGGGGTCGGGGCAGCAGTGGATGTCCTGGGTGACTCTCGAAGATGTCGTGGGGATTCTGCGATTCGCGATAGAAAACGCTTCGGTGAGAGGCGCGGTAAACGTTGTGGCGCCGCAGCCGGTGCGGAACGCGGAGTTCACAAAGACGCTGACGAAAGCGCTGCACCGGCCGGCGCTCTTCCCTGCTCCGGCGTTTGCGTTGCGGCTGGCACTGGGGGAAATGGCGGACGCGCTGTTGTTGAGCAGCCAGCGGGTTTCACCACGTAAACTGGAGCAGTCGGCGTATCGCTTCCTACACGCTGACCTGACCCGCGCACTAACCGCCATCCTCTCCGTACGATGAGCACGCTATCGGACCTTATTTAACTACGTTCACCGTCACTTCGACTTTTGTTACGCGTCCAGAGACGGGGTCGGTCGCCAAGGTCGATTGGATGGTCTGACCGTCGCGGATAAACAGATCCACTTCGGTTTTAAACTGTTGGATTACCGGTTGGCTGACGAGCACTTCATTTCCGCTAATTGCGCTGGCTTTCTGACCGCTGCCGGAGGAGTACGCCGATGATCTCTCAAGATTCAAATGTAGGTTGAACCGCCCGTTTTCCTCCTTGCTCGCCCATCCGTCGAGATTGGACCCTAAGTCGATGTATGTGAATTGCTGATTCACAGTTGAAGATTCGGATCCAGACTTAAATGATCCCGTCACGACGGGAACGCGCAATCCCATCCGAATCGATGACTTGCTCCCTAAATGCCCCTCAGGAGCACCAACCAAGAGCGTGTAGGGCAAGCTGCTCATCTTTTTCTCGCCGTCGTACTCAGTGAAGACCACCTGCACACGCAACTCTGCGGCTTCTTTCTTGCTCTCGGCTCTCTTTTCGCTCTCTTCGGGCTTCGCCTTTTCCTGCGCTTTCACTGGCGAATGGAGCCCGGCAAAGGTACAAAACAACAAGGCGAGAATCACCTGGTTCATATTTTTCTCCTGAACAGCTCTCTCATTTGCAAGACGACTCAGCCGCCTCAATGGTTCAACGAACGCCAGGCTGCGCGCCATCGAGCGCCTTCACATCAATTGGGGCAAGCGTGAGCGGGACAATCTGCAAGTCCTGAGACTGGTGGCCGCTTCCATCCGCCAACAGCACTTCTCCCTTCACTTCACCGCGACGCAGGCCATCGAGAAGCCGGGCAATTACGTCCGGCTGCTCGGCCGGCACAAAAGCTCGTGGTTCCTCAGGATCGGGAGAGGGATTCGCTTGATTCGGCCGGTGTCGCCGCGCGGGGTCGTACAGCAGGTGTTCTGTGGGTGGATTTCCAGGCCGTGACGCGGGGCTCTCAACGGGAAGCACGCTACTGGCTACCTGATTCGAATCGATCGGCCGCTCATTCGTCTTAAATCGCACGCCGCGGAAAGAAAGGAATCCAATGAAAAGAGCTACTGAGGCCGCGACTGCCGCCCATGCGGGAATCCAGCGGCTCTGCGGCGCGGCTGCTTGGTCAAGGCGGGCGCGGACGCGCGGCAAGAGAGAAGGTGGCATCTCGACGTTGGCCGTGGCGTGAAGGCTCGCATCAATCGAAGAAAAGAGAGATTGTTCTTCAGCAAAGGCACCGCGGCACGCGGCACAGGCAGCGAGGTGCGCGCGCAGTTCCCCTTGCGGCTCGGCACCGGTGGCGGCGGCTTCGACTAACGCGTTTTTGTAAGGCTCACATGGCATCGCAACTTCTCCGCTAATTTTTTCCGGGCAACAAAAATTCTGGACTTTACGGTACCGACAGGAATGGCGAGCAACGCCGCGATTTCGTCGATGGTGTGGCCCTCCATGGCGGCCAGTAAAAGCACGAGACGCAGTTTTTCCGGCAGCTCTTCGAGGGCGCGATCGAGATGCGTTTGAAATTCGTTTGAAGCGGCGATGTCCTCGGCGTTGGCGGGGTGCGGCTGATAGGCCGGTTGCGACCATTCCAGATCGCGCAGGTCGCGGCGCTTGGCGGAGCGCAAGCGATCGAGCGCGATGCGGAAGGAGATTCGAACGAGCCAGCCACGGAAGCGGTTGCGGTCACGCAGGCGGTGGAAACTGCGGTAGGCGCGGAGCAGGGCTTCCTGGGCAACGTCCTCGGCGTCGGCGGTATTGCGCAAGACGCCGCGCGCGACACGGTACGCCAGCGGACCGCATTCGACGAGGCGCTCTTCGAACTCGTGCCGGGCGTCAGCTTGAGCTGCTTCGCGCGACGACTCACTCCGTATGGTGCCGCCTGGCTGGATCAGAACCAGCTCCTGCATGAGTCTTCCTGTGTGAGCGCGAGGCGCTCTCCCTCTTTGGCGGGATTCGAAGGCCCGCCCTCCCCGTACAACTACCAGACGCCGCTACCTGGAATTTGGTTCGGCGAAATAAGGCCCCTTGTGGACCGCTTGGCTAAATGCCTAGTTGCCCGAGGAGGGCTTCCAGGTTGGATGCATCGACGGCCACTTCGCCAGCCTCGGCTCCCTCAAGGGGGACCTTTACAGAGTCTTCGTCGAAGGCTTGAAAGAGGCGCATCTTGGCCACCGCGTACTCTTCACTGCTGGTAAGGGGACGGCCATTTTGGGCGGCCCAGGCTTCGAGGGCCGATTGGTGGACGAAAATCTTGAAGCGAAAAGCGGACTGGCGATCGACAGAAATGGCGTAGGTAAATTCGCCGCCGGAACCGCCGTTGCGCTGCGCGCGATTCCCTTCATAGAAGTAATACTGGTAGACGTAGCCGTTGGCGGCGGAGTAGCTCTTGACGCGACGGACAGCATCGGGGCGAGGCATAAGCGGATTATTTGTTGGCGGAGCGCGGAAGTCAACGCTCCGAGGGCAGGAGAGGGGCAATCCCGAATCGGCACCCGAGCTTGGGGAACGCGTTCCGGATTGGGACAGCCTGCAAGAGCCGCCTGCAATGTCCAGACCAGCGCAGCCTGAATCACAATTCCCGCGGAAATCGAATAACTTGCAAATTTACAGTTGATTACAAGATTAGCGTCGCAATCCCCCGCACAACACCAACTCGATATGACATAAGTTTTTCGCTGGCCCTTCGCCTGCATTGCGGAGGGTGTGCGGCCTCTCACGCAAATCGGGAAAAAGAAATTCGGGAGTACGCGAACCGTTTTCGTCGCGCTTCTCACGACGGGGGCATGGACGCAGGGCTGCGGCGGAGGAGGCGCAAGCTCTGCAGTGCCCCCGCCGCCACCTCCTCCTTCCATCGCGGTTACGGTGACGCCAAAGAACGGGTCGGTGCTGCTCGGAAATACGGCGACATTTTCCGCCACGGTAACAAACACGACGGATACGAGTGTGAATTGGAGTGTGAATGGCATGGCAGGCGGGAGCCCAGTCGTCTGCACCATTACACACGACGGCGTGTACACCTCACCCGCGGATCTGCCCTCGCCCGCGAACGTGCAAATTGCGGCAACAAGCCATGCAGACGTCACGAAGTCAGATTCGGCTGCAGTGACGGTCACGAGTGACATTTCACTTTCCGTGACGCCCAACCCAGCAAGTGTAGAGCTCGGCGCAGTTCAAGGATTTCACACGACGGTAGCGAGCAGCGGGCACCCGGATACGGCTGTGCGGTGGAGCGTATCGGGCGCGGGGTGCGCAAGCGGCTGCGGAGCCGTGGATGCGAGCGGGAATTATCCGGCACCGCCGATTCTTCCATCGCCGCCGAGCGTAACGCTGACGGCGCAAAGTGTGGCCGATCCTTCAAAGCAGATTTCGTCGGCTGTGTCGGTTACCAGCACATTTTCGCTGCAAATCTCCGCGCCATCGAATGTGCCGGCGGGGGGTCGGCGACGATTGTTGCAACACTGACTCCGGTTCCAGGGTCGGCGCCGAGCGAAGTGCTGGTGTGGTCCTTGAGCGGCGCGGGCTGCAGCGGAGCAAGCTGCGGAACGTTGAGCGTGGTGACGACGCAAGCGACCGGCGGAAACAGCATGCAGGCTGTGGCAACGTACACCGCGCCGGTTTCGACTCCAAACCCAAACATCGTGACGGTAGCGGTAACTCCGCAGGCGGACCCTTCGAAAGAGACCCAAGCCACGGTAGCGATCCAGGCGGGAGTCAGCGTAAGCGTTTCGCCCTCGACGGAGACGCGCTTCGAGGTGGTTGAGCGGAGCAAAGGACGGCTGCCGGGTTTGGTGACGATCCGGAGCATGGGGGGAAGAGTAGGCAGCCTGCATTCTCGAATCGATGGAGTGCCGGCGTTTCACGCAGGAGAGGAAGCGTACTTGTTTCTGTGGGGACGCGAAGGCAAGCATTGGAGGGTGGAGTTGCGCAGCGCCGGGCCCGACGCAATTTGATGGCAGCTATGAGATTGACGGCCTCGCGGTCGGGCACAGTTACACGGTTTATGCGGAGCCGCTGAATGGGGCGGTTGATCCGTCCCAGATTGGTAACGCGCTCGTTCCGCTTTGCCGAAATGCGATGACGGACGCAGGATGGCCGCCGCTGCAAGGGTGTGTGGTGCCCGCGGTGGATACGAGTTTTACTACGCGGACTCGGCCTGGGCCTTGAGGAGAGTTTTCGGGGAACAGAGAGGAGAGAACAGAGAGCGAGATCAAAGAACAGAGATCAGGGAGCAGAGATCAGTAGCGGATGGTCTCTCATGGGTGACTGATTCTTGCGCACTACACCGATCGCAATGCAGAGGTGTGAGTCCAATCGCTGGGAGTGAGCCAGCCGCCTCCAAAGAGGAGGCCGGGACCGAGCGAGGCGAGGAAAATGGGCTGGCGTCGATTTGAATCGTCCTGTAAGGCGGCGTGGAGGGCGGCGCCGCACGTGGAGGAGCCGAGATTGCCGTAAGTTCGCGCGATGGGCGGAAACTTTTTCGGGGAGACGGCGCATTGTTTTGCGAGCAGAGCGACTAGGCGAGGGTTTGGCTGGTGAGTGGCAAAGCTTCCTACGGAATCGCGCGGGATTCCGCTGCGGAGCTCCACGGCGGCGAGAACCTTTTCCAAGCGCGTGATGGCCGCGCGGGAGAGCGCTTCGCCGTCGAATTTCACGTCGAGACCTCCCTCCCTGGTGTCATTGACCTGAATGGCAGCGGCGTACTGGCCGGCGCAGCCGAAAAGGAAATCGCCGAGCTGATAGCCCTGGTCGGCGCTGTCCGCGCGGCGAAGAAGAAAAGCGCTGGCGCCGTCGCCAAAGAGGCCGCCGAATTCGCCGGCGACGCGCGCGGGAGTCAGCGTGCGACTGTGGACGTCGGCAGTAACCACGGCGGCCGTTTGCGCCTGCCCCGAGCGAATGAGCGATTCCGCGACGGCAAACGCATGGAGCAAACCGAGGCACGCGCCGCCGACGTCGAGTGCGCCGCAATCTTCACGGAGAAGCAACCGGGAATGAAGCTGGGCGGAGAGCGAAGGATAGTCGTGATGCGTTTCGCTGGTGGCGATGATCCAGTCGAGTTGCTGCGCTCCGCAGGAGGCAGCGCGTAGAGCCTCCTGCGCGGCGCGCGCGCCGAGCGTGAGCTCATTCTCGCCTTCGGCGGCGTAGGCGAGGGATTCGATTCCAGCGCGGCCGCGCAGTTTGCCGGGGGGCATCCCGAACGCGCGATCGACCTCTTCAGAAGGAACGATGCGCGAACCGACGGCTGCGGAACTTCCTGGAATGATTGCAGGCACCCCGTTCTTGGAAATGGGGCGCGGTGAGACATCGCGGGTCGCCCCGGAAGCGCGGGATCCACCGGTCTGAAGCGCGGCCAAAATAGCCGCGAAACTTGCGGCGCGATCGTTGAGATCGGAACCAAGTTCGCCAACGCCGCTCGCCGATTCGATGGTGCGCAGAAAACTGACCCAGCCCATGGAATCGAGAATGCCGCTCTCGATCAAATCCACATCGTCGGCGGGGAGCGGAGCGGAAAGGCCGGCCTCGCGGTGGAAGCATTCTTCGACGAGCCGGCGGAGGGGATCTTTTCCGTCAGGCCGAGAGGTGGGGAGCGGGGTCATCAGAACTCCTGGAGCCACTCGTGCTTGGGGAGTGGAAAAAGAGTGTCGAGCATTAGCCAGCAGAGATCGTGAAAAGGCCTGGTGAGGCCGAGCCGGATAAAGTGATGCGGGCAAGACATGATTTTGTAGTGAAAGTCAGAGTTCAAGAAGCGCTCGAGGCGAGCAGTGCGATTGGCGCCGCGGCCCTCGGCTAACGCGGCATCGATGAAGTCGCGCCAGTCGCGGTCGACGACGGGAAGATCGCGCAGGACTTCTCCCGAAGAGAGAGCCAGAGTAGCGCGGAGCTCGTTGGCGCAAAGTTCCAGGCGCAGGTTCTGCGTTTCGCAGCCGCAAATGGAACGTTTGGCATCGCGCGGAATCGCAAAGAGGCCGCTTCCTTTTTTATTTTCGTGGATAGCGCATCCAAAGAGATCGGGCAAGGATTGCGCAAGCTCCGACTTGCGGAGATAGACGACGGTTTCGGCTTCGGGGACGGTTGTGACTCTTGTAAATCCGCGCGTGGAGACACGGTCTTCGACGTGAGGTTTCACTCCGGAAAAAGGTGTCAGGGCACATTCGAGGATGTCGCCTCGGCGATGAGGGAAGTGCGACCAGCCGTTCGCGAAGGATGGCAGCGGGCGGATCGATTGGATTTTCTCGTTCTCCCGCTGGAGGCCGATGACACAAAATGCCGGGCCCATGCGCGTGATTTCGGTGATGAGGAGTTTGGTCATGGCGCTGCGCCGATTTTTCCTCGCCGCGTCTTCCCCGGCTTGGTGCGCGCCGAAATCAAATGACGAATTTCGACGTCGTGGCCCTCACTGCGCCAGCGCGTGGAGAGGAGATCCGCAACGAGGCGGCGGTGGCACTGCTCGGGCTCAGCCTCGGAGCAAAGAAGCGCGACCTTGGATGGCCAGCTTGCGGTGCTGAGCGATTGCGGAACGCCACGAGCATGCATCAACGTGAGGAAGGCGGTTTCGTAAGCAGGCCAGTCCTTGTTCTTGCGATAAGTCTTGAGGAGTTCGGGAGTGGGCGCGAGAAGCGGCTCATGAACGTACTCGATGCCGGCAATTTTCTGAAGGAAATAGGAGAGGTCGGGATGCTTGGCATAACCGGAAAGCTGACCACCGCGGTTCTGACGAATATCAATGAGCCGCTCGACTCCGGCTTCCTCAAGAAGGGCAAAGAACTCTTGCGCTGTTTTTCCCGCGAAGCCGATGGTGCAGAAGAGGTATCGCATGGCGCTCAGAAATACTCGATGGCCTCGAGGGAAGTGCGAAAGGCAAATTCGTCGGCTTGCTGGCGGAGCGCTTCTTCCAGGGCGGCGCCGCGCTCGGAGACGAAGAGCGCGCCGCTGGTGAAAGCAGAGCCGCCGTGCAATTCAAGCAAACGATCCTCGGCGTCGCGCTGCGATTCCGGAATGCCGCCGCGGCGGAGGTGTACGGGCACGACGCCACGCTCGATGAGCGCGGGGCAAATCATCAGGAAGCGGTGGCACTGTAGCGGATCTTCTTCGGCGCACATCAGCGCAATGCTAGCCAGCCGCGATAATTTCAGAAGGCGATCGACGCCAGCCGAGAAATCCGGAGACTTACGGCGCGCCACGTAATCCACTTGACCGTTCGAACGGTACACGCGCGGATCTTCGGGGCGCCCACCCAGAGTTTCCCCGAGAAATTGATATTGGATTTTTGCGCAAGCTGCCGCGGCCTCCAGCGGTTCGCGATTGAACTGCGGGAAGCGGAAGCTCCCAGGGCGGCTGCGAACATCACAGAGCGCCTCGACGCCGTGACGGACGAGGATGGCGAAAAAATCGCCAAGGTCATGATTCGAATGGCCAATGGTGAACAGTACGTTGCCGGTGGCGTTCGATGGTGTCATGGAGGGGCGCTCGGAGGGCCAAACCGTATTTTGCCGAAAGGCGGCTGGGGCGGCAAGCGCGGGAATTCGGGAAGAGTGTTGCCATTTTGCCGGCCCGGCCCGCACCGATCTCGCGGGGCCAAACGGACTTCATGCTAACGTTTAGAGAGTCCGTTCAACGCATTACGAAACGCCAGGTAACAGGGAGAACGGGGCGGGCCAATGACAAACGGCGCGGTCCCGATCGAACGTCAGAAATGTTCTTGAAAAAAACAATTGGTCTCATGGGGGCCGTGGCGCTGCTCTTTCTCTGGCCACAGGGGGCGGAGGCACAGCGCGTAAAGGGTGAGCTGCACATCGAGGTCCACGACGCGCAGGGTACGGTCGTGGCGCCTTCGGGGGAGCTCGTCAGCGAGGCCAACCAGTTTCGGAGGACATTTGTTACCGGGCTGGATGGGCGATACGTGGCTCAAGGTCTTCCTTTTGGTGTTTACCGGCTGAGTTTGCATGCGGACGGTTTTGCGCCCTGGAGCAACCTGATCGAGATCCATTCGGAAGTGCCGGTGCGCGCTTCCATCACGTTGGGTGTTGCGCCGGTCACCACCCAAGTGCAAGTGACGGATTCGGCGACGCTTGTGGACCCGAGCCGAACGGGAGCGGTTTATTCCATCGGCCAGCAAGCCATCGACGAGCAACTCTCCGCACAGCCCGGGCGCGGCCTTTCGGATCTGGTGAACGATCAGCCGGGTTGGCTCTACGAAGCGAACGGCATTCTGCACCCGCGAGGCTCCGAATACGACGTGCAATATGTTTTCGACGGGCTTCCGCTCACTCAGAATCGCTCGCCGGCTTTTGCGCCGGCGTTTGACGTGGACGACGTGGAGTCCATGCGCGTTTTGACGGCGGGGTTCCCGGCGGAATACGGGCGGAAGCTTGGAGGAGTCATCGAAGTCACGACAGTGAAGGATGTGCCGAGCGGCGTGCACGGACAAATTGACGCAGGCGGCGGGAGTTTCTCGACGTTCGCCGGTTCCGCGGCGCTTTCCTACGCCGAAGGCAAAAACCGTTTTTCGGTAAGCGGCAATGGATTTCGTACGGACCGTTATCTGGACCCGCCGGTGCTCGAAAACTTCACCAACGTGGGCAATGCAGGCGGTTTTTCGGCTTCCTACGAAAGAGACTTTTCGGATCGCGACCGCTTGCGCATTTCGGTAATTCACAACGAGGTGAGCTTCCTGGTCCCCAACGAACTTGTGCAGCAGGAGGCGGGACAGCGTCAGAACATTGCGAACAGCGAGACTGCGGGGCAAATATTTTTTCAGCACACGATTTCTCCGGACCTGTTCCTGAGTTTTTCCGGCAGCGTGCGGGATGCCAGCGCCACGCTGAATTCGAATGCGTCTTCAACGCCGATGATCGCGTTTCAGAATCGCGGCTATCGCGAAGGGTATGTCCGCGGGGACCTCGCCGGGCAGCACGGGAATCACAACTGGAAGGCCGGAGTGGATACGCTTTTTGGGCCGGTGAACGAGGCCTTGCATTATCTGATTACAGATCCATCGCAGTTTGATCCGGGGACGCAGACGCCGTTTCAGTTTGCGGACCGCCGCTGGGATGTCGAGCCATCGGCGTACCTACAGGACCAATGGCATCGAGGGAATTGGAGCGTCAGCGCGGGGCTGCGGTTTGATTACTACGCATTTGTGGTTCATCAGGCGGCGCTGAGCCCGCGGGTGGGAGTCTCGCGTTATGTTCCGTCCTGGAATTTACTCGTACATGCTTCCTATGACCGAATCTTCCAGACGCCTGCGGTGGAAAACCTCTTGCTCGCAAGCTCTCCGCAAGTGGTTTCCATCGATCCGGTGGTATTGCGGCTGCCCGTGTTGCCCGCGCGTGGCAATTATTATGAAGCGGGCATAACGAAGTCCTTCCTGGGAAAATTGCGGCTGGAGGCGAATGTTTTCCGGCGCGATTTTCATAATTTCCCCGACGACGATGTGCTTTTGGATACCGGCATAAGTTTTCCGATCGCCTTTGAGAGGGCGCGTGTCTCCGGTGAAGAAGTGCAAGTCGCGGTGCCGCAGTGGGGCCGCTTCTCCGGCTTCGTGAGTTACGCGAACCAGTCCGGCATCGGCCAGGGGCCTATCACCGGCGGGCTGTTTCTCGGCGACGACGCAGCCAATGCATTGACGGACACCAGCAAGTTCGCGGTTTCTCAGGACCAGCGCAACACGGCCCGGGCGCGCGTTCGCTTCCAGGCGGAGCGGAGGATCTGGCTGGCGATGAGCGCGCAATATGGGAGCGGACTGCCGGCGGATACGGGCGGCACGGATACGGCGACTCTCGTGGAACAGTTTGGCCCGCAGATCGTGAATCAGGTGAATCTGGAAAGAGGGCGAGTGCGGCCGAATTTTTCGCTGGATGCCGCGGCGGGGGCGGACTTATTTCGCAAAGAACAGCGAAGCGTGGCGCTTCAAATCCAGGTGACGAATCTGACGGACAAAGTAAATGTGATTAATTTTGAGAGTTTGTTTTCGGGGACGGCGGTGGCGGTGCCGCGGAGTCTCTCGGCGCGCTTGAAATTTACCTTTTAAGTCGCGAAGCGCGAGACAAACTACATCTTCATTCAGGTCTGCAAAATCAATCAGTGGCTCGCAACCTGCTTTATTTTTAGCGCCGGCGGACCTTGCCAAGAAGGCGAAGAATCTCGAGATACAGCCAGATGAGCGTGACCATCAGCGCGAAAGCGCCGTACCACTCCATGTATTTCGCGGCCCCATTATTGATTCCGGTTTCGATCAGGTCGAAATCAAGCACCAGGTTCAGCGCGGCAATGACAACGACGAAAAGGCTGAAGGCGATGCCCCATGGGCCGCTCTCATGGATAAATGTCACGGGACGATTGAAGAAACGCAGCAACATGTCCACGAGATACAGAACAGCGATGCCTCCCGTCGCCGCGATGACGCCGACTTTGAATCCCTGCGTGGCGCGAACCATCCCGGTCTTGTAGGCGAGAAGCATCACGAAGAGCGTGCCGAAGGTCAGTCCCACGGCTTGGATTGCGATGCCCGGATAACGCTGCTCGAACATGGCGGAGATGCCGCCGAGCGCCAAGCCTTCCAGAAGCGCGTAGATCGGAGCTGTAAGCGGAGACCATTCTTTTTTGAAAATGGTGACTAGCGCGACGATGAAGCCGCCGAGAATTCCGCCGATCATCCAGGGAACGGCTGTTCCCGGAGTATCGGAATGCGACAAACCCCAAGTCCAAGCAGCGGTGGCCACGACGCAGAGCAGGAGCAAGCCCGTCTTGTTGACGGTGCCCTGCAGCGTCATCGCTTCGCCGAAAGCGACCTGGCCCTTGAAGGCTTTTTCGTTGAGCGCCGGATTGGAGGTGCGCATCAGATTTGCCATGACCGGAGTTCTCCCAGCCGGGAAGTTTCGGTGCTCCCGACACTCTCTAAAACTAAATTCTACTCTGGGCCGGATGCAATTTCCATCGGGGCCGGAATGAGACGAAATTGCTTAGGAGGATTTTGGTTCGCCGGCGATCTGGCGCTGGACTTGCTCTCGGAAGGCGAGGGGATGAGCAATTTGGGGAAAAACTTCGGGTGTGCCGCCCGTGCCCCTGACGATGACGGTTCCATAGCCCAGGATGCGTCCCATGGCAGGCTCCTCAACCGCGATGCTTTCGATTCTTGCCAGGAGAAGCTCGATGGTGCGGCGGCTTGCAAGGCCGGATTTTACGATCACTCTCTTATTGGTGACAGCCATCTCGGTCGCGTTTCGCCGCATGAGGCCAATTCCGAAAAAAATTGCCGCCACCACGAGACAAGCGGCGCCCGCCCAGCGCAGAGGGCCGGCGATTGAGGCTCCGCCGCCCTTTATGGAATTCCACGGCGTGAGGAGCAGGGTTGCGCCGACGAGCGCGAGAACCGCAGCGATTACGGTGTGCCCAAGCATCACGATCCAGTGGAGGCGGGTCTCATACTGAACGGTTTCTCCCGCGATGAGATGCTTTTCGGCGTAGCGCAAGGAGCTCCTTGAAAAAACCGCAAAGAAATTTGCCGGAAGGGGAGGCTGGGCGGATGACAGCCGGAGGCTGCGGCTCGACAAATGCCATCGGGTACAAAATCAAAAAAAAGATTCAGTTGGTAGCGCTAACGGGAATCGAACCCGTATTTTAGCCTTGAAAGGGCTACGTGCTAACCGTTGCACCATAGCGCCACATGCGTTGCGGTCACGACCTTACTAGAATACGGGAAATAAGTTGCCCGAACAAGCGCGGTGAAAGCGCCCGCGCGGGCAAGGCTGCTTTACGCGCCGAACTGGCGGAGGTGGTGATCGGCGTGAAGATAGGCCAGGCGATTCCATTCGCGCTCAGACATCTCGCCAAAGTGGGGATGGGGCTTCCAGTCAAAGTCGCGCGGCTTGCGTGTAAAGCGCTCGGTGAGAGCACGCAACTCCCGCATGTCAGCGGCAAACTCGACCGGTGGCGTGCCGCCTCCCTGCTGGTCCAGTTCCGGAGCAGTTTTGAATCCATGCGGCCACTGGAAGAGAGACCAGAGCGCGAACCATTTTATGAGCGCGCGCGGAGCCGGGACTGAAATGGGCTTGGCCGGGCGTTCCCCCATGTAGAGTCTAAAGCCATCATTCAAATGGCAGATCATGTTGTGAGCGGACATCGAACCCCAGCGGCGCTGGCTCGCCGGCTGAATGGTGTTCAAGCGGTGGAGGATTTCTTCCTTGTCGGCTGGATTGAGGAGCGTCTTCATGGCGGCGAGCCCTCACCACGTAGCATGACGTTCATCCGAAAATTGTAGTTCAATTCTGACGATCGAGGAATTCTTCGTGCCAGGCCATCTGAATGGCTTCGAGCTTGGCTTCGTTGGAGGCGACCGGGTCGCCGGAAAAACCGGGGAGCTCGATGATCCATTTGTGCATGTCCGTGAAGCGCACCGTGAGCGGATCGGTGTCCGGGAATTTGTCGGTCAAAGCGATGGCGATGTCTTCGAAACTGTCCCAGCCGAATGTTGGGGGCATGCGATTTCCTCAGTGATCCGCTTCCTTGGCGTAATTCTTGTTCCACTCGGGAATTTCCACGACGACGTCAGTGGTGCCATCGGGCACGGCCTGGCAGCCCAGGCGCGACTTGGGCGTGATGCCCGGCGCCATGTCCAGTTCGTCGAGTTCGGCGTCAGTGGCTTCGTTGCAGGATTCGAGCCCTTCCCGGAAGATGACGTGGCAGGTGGAGCAAGCGCAGACGCCGCCGCAGGCGTGGTCGAGGCCGGCTTTGATGCCCTCGGAGAAGTCGAGAATGCTGCCGGGCAGGCCGTTGTGGCCGTACGGAACTTTCTCGGGATCGACTTCGATGGTCTTGCCGCTGGGAAGAAATGTCACCTTGAATTTCTTCGTGGCGGGCTTGTATTTGACTTCTTCGATGTACGGATTACTGCCGCCCATGTTTCCCCCTGATTCTTGCGGCGCTAACTTCGCGCCAAGTAGGGGCGCAGCATGCTGCGCCCCTACAAAGAAAACTTAAACTTCGGCCAGCTTGCGGCCTTCGAGGGCCGTCGAGACCGCGGAATTCATCAGCAATTCCGCCAGGTGCTCGGTGGCCTGATTCAATTCGTCGATGCGCTTGCGAATGAGCTTGTAGTCGGTGCCGGCTGCGGCATCCTTCAGCGCGGCGACGCTGGCTGCGATTCTCGTGGCTTCCTCCATGGACAACGCGGCGACTTGCGGATTGGCCAGCGCTTTGGCCGTGGCAGTCAGGATGGATTCGGATTCGGTGCGCGCTTCGATGAGCTGGCGTTCGGCAAAATCCTGTTCGGCATATTCGATGGATTCTCCCAGCATGCGCTCGATCTCGGAATCGTTGATGCCATAGCTTGGCTGGACTTCGATGGAATGGCCTTCGCCGGTGCGCATATCTTTCGCGGCCACCTGCAGGATGCCGTTGGCGTCGATGAGGAATTTTACCTCGATTCGCGGCAAGCTGGCAGGGGCAGGGGGAACACGCAGCGTAAAGCGTGCGAGGGAGCGGCAATCCTTGGCAAGTTCGCGTTCGCCTTGCAGGACGTGAATGTCGATGCCCGTTTGGTTGTCGACGCCGGTAGTGTACAACTCTTGGGCGCTCGCGGGAATCGTGGAGTTGCGCGGAATGATTTTCGCGACAGCGCCGCCATAGGTTTCGATGCCCAGGGAGAGCGGGGTGACATCGAGGAGCAGCATGTTCTTCACGCCGCGATCGAGAATGTTGGCCTGCACTGCGGCTCCAAGAGCAACGACTTCGTCAGGATTCAATTCGGTGTGCGGCTTACGGTCGAAAAATTCCTGCACGGTGCGGCGAATCAGCGGCGTGCGCGTGGTGCCGCCAACGAGAACAACTTCCTCGATGTCGGCGGGCTTGAGCTGCGCGTCGGCCAACGCCTGTTTCACCGGACCCATGGTGCGGTCGACGACCGGGCGGATGAGCGCTTCCAGCTCCTCGCGCGTGAATTCGCGCACGAAGACGGATCCGTTAGGCAACGCGAAACGCAGCATAGCGGTTTCGGTGCTGGAGAGCTGATGTTTCAGGTCGATCAGCGCCTTGCGCAGTTCTTGCGCAAGTTCGCCGTGCGGAGAGAAGTCGATCTCGTCATTCTGCAAGATGAGTTCGTGTACAAACGCCTGCAGTAAATTGTCAATGTCGTCGCCACCGAGATGCGTGTCGCCGTTGGTGGAGAGGACCTGGTAGATATCGCCTTCGTTCGTGGAAATGAGCTTGAGGACGGAAACATCAAGCGTTCCGCCACCGAGATCATACACGGCGACTTTGCCGCGCTGCTTTTCGTGTAGGCCGTAGGCGAGAGCCGCGGCGGTGGGCTCGTTGACGAGACGGAGAACTTCGAGGCCAGCGATCTTGCCGGCGTCTTTGGTGGCCTGGCGCTGCGCGTCATTGAAATAAGCGGGCACGGTGATGACCGCGCGGTCGACTGGTTCACCGAAAAATGCTTCGGCCCAGTTTTTCAATTCGCGCAAGATAAACGCGGAGATTTCCGGCGGAGTGAAATACTTGTCGCCCAACATTACGCGAATGACGTGCTTGCTCGCCGGATCGATTCGAAAGGGAAAAAGTTTCAGCTCGCTTTGGATGTCGACGGGGCCGCGGCCCATCAGGCGCTTCACGGAATAGATGGTGCGCTCCGGCTGCCTGAGAAGACGGCGGCGCCCCGCTTCACCAACAATGACGCTGCCATCGGGATCAAGGCTAACGACGGAGGGACAGAGCGTCGAGCCGTACGGGCCCAGGATACACTTCGGCTGGCCCGTCGTCGCATCGGTGTATGCAACGAGGCTGTTGGTGGTACCAAGATCGATTCCAACGGTTCTTCCCATGTTCAGTGCAAAGCCTCGGGTCTGAAGGCCCGAGCTACAGCAACTCCTTCTGGACGTTGGTTACCAGATTCCGGATGTAAGAGCGACGGTTCAGCAATTCGTTCAGGCGCGCCTTGATTTTGTTGCGTGTCGGGTCATCGCCATCCAGAGCCGCGTCCCATTCGCGTCCCGCGTCCTGCAACTGGACATCTACTTCACTGAGCTTTTCCTGGAAATTCTTCTCGGCGGATTGCAGGCGCGATTTCAGCGCCGCGAGATCACCGCCGGATTCCTTGGCATCGCGCAATTCATCGAGCGATTCATTCAGCTCAAAAACTTCTTCCAATAGCTCGGGCGGAGCCTGCTGCTTGTGCTCACCTTCTTTGCGCGCGCCTTCAATGCCCAGAAGATACTCGACGCGGGCGACGGGATCGCGCAGCGTGCGATAGGCGTCGTTCAATTCGGAGCTGCGCTTGAGGGAGAGCTCGCGCGCTTGTTCCGGCGCATTTACAAAATTATCGGGATGCAGCTTCCAGCTCAGTTGCAGAAATTTTTGTTCTAGAGCACCCATTTCAATCCAAAGCTTCCGTGGCAGCCCGAAAATGGCAAAGTAATCCGTGGCCTTTGTTGGAGTCATCGATGTCGGTGCCGTACTCATGAAATGTGCTTCAAGAAATCCCCGCAGGCACAAAAAAAGTGGCTGGCGGGTGCGGCTGCCAACCACTTGTCAGGCTCGCCTGCGCCAAGGGGCCACGGCGCACAGGCCAAGCCTGTGCTACTCAGGCGGTAAAAGAGCTGCCGCAGCCGCAGTTCCGCGCCGCGTTGGGATTCTGAAAGACGAATCCTTCGCGCATGAGCGTTTGTTCGTACTCGAGCGTTGTGCCGTTCAGATACAGAAAGCTTTTCGGGTCAACGAAGATTCGCGCGCCATGCTCTTCGAAAACCTTGTCGCGATCCCGCGCCTGGGTGTCCAGCCGCATGGCATAGGACAAACCGGAGCAGCCGCCGCCCTGAACGCCCACGCGCAGGCCGCCCTGTTCGGGCGAAACGCCGTCCTTTTCGAGCAGCGCGCGGATTTTCTTCGCGGCGCCCTCGGTCAGGTGAATCTTCGCGATGTTCGGACTTGCGACTTCTGTTGCCATGATCAAATGCTCCAAACTTTGCTTGGTTCAGCCGCGCCAAGCACGGGCGCAGCATGCCGCGCCCCTACAAACCCAGGCGTCATTACTGACACCCGGGTAAGAATTAGTGCGAAGCCTTCTCGGTAACCGGCACTTCGACGCCGTGCTTCTTCTTCCAGTCGCCGATGGCCGCCTTGATGGCGTCTTCCGCGAGCACGGAGCAGTGAATCTTCACCGGCGGGAGCGACAGCTCGCGCACGATGTCCGTGTTCTTGATGGAGAGCGCCTCTTCGACGGTCTTGCCCTTCACCCATTCGGTGGCAAGCGAGGAGCTGGCGATCGCCGAGCCGCAGCCAAAGGTCTTGAACTTGGCTTCTTCGATGATCTGCGTATCGGGATTGATCTTCATCTGCAGCTTCATGACGTCGCCGCACTCCGGCGCGCCGACGAGACCCGTGCCGACATTGGGGTCTTCCTTCGGGAGGCTGCCGACGTTGCGGGGATTGTTGTAGTGTTCAACCACTTTATCGCTGTATGCCATTAGCCGTTGCTCCTTGCCAGATTGACGAGATTGCCGAAACCTGCGCTCTTGACAGCCTTGTCCGTAAGCGAAACGTTCGGCACGGAAGCCGAGCGGCCTGCGGTGAGTTGACGAAGAGCGTCCTTGATGAACTCCGCGCCAAGGCCAAGCATCTTCAAGAATGCGCGAACCTGTTGCAGCTCATGGAAAGAGCGCTCGCCGGCGACGGCGGCCTCTTCTCCTTCTCCGCCATAAGGCACAAACGTGACGCGAAAAGCCGCGCCGGTGCCTCCGATGGAGCGATGAATGCGAATTGTTCCTTCGTTTGCCATGTTGTCTCTTTCAGTTGATTAGGCGGTCTGCCATTTCATTTTTGAAATATCGATTCCCTCTTTAGCCATTTCGTACAGCGGCGACAACTCGCGCAGCTTGGTGACGACCTGCACCATCTTGTCGATGACGTAGTCGACCTCCTCCTGCGTGTTGAAGCGCCCGAGGCCAAAACGAATCGAGGTGTGGGCGAGGTCTTCGCCTACCCCTAATGCTTTGAGTACGTAGCTGGGCTCGAGGGTTGCCGAGGTACAGGCGGAACCGCTCGAAACTGCAATATCGTTGATGCCCATGAGCAGCGATTCGCCCTCGACGTAGGCAAAGCTCATGTTCAGGTTGTTGGGCAGACGATGCTCCATCGAACCGTTGATGAAGACCTCGTCCAGCTTGGCTTCCAGGCCGTTTTTCAGGCGCGTGCGCAGAGCGAGCATCCGGGCGCTTTCTTCCGGCATTTCCTTCTGCGCCACTTCGCAGGCCTTGCCGAGCCCGACGATGCCGGGAACGTTCAGCGTGCCGGATCGCATGCCGCGTTCATGGCCGCCGCCGTCAATGATGGCGGAGAGCTGCACGCGGGGATTGCGGCGGCGGACGTAGAGAGCGCCAACGCCCTTGGGGCCGTAAATCTTGTGGCCGCTGATCGCCAGCAGGTCGATATTGTCTTTCTGCACGTCAACAGGAATCTTGCCGACGGCCTGCACGCCGTCCACGGCGAAGAAAATCCCGTGTTCCTTGGCGAGCTTGCCGATTTCCGGGATCGGGTTGATCACGCCAATTTCGTTGTTGGCGTACATGATGGTGATCAAAATCGTTGTCGGCTTGATCGCCGCTTTCAAGGCTTCAAGGCTGACGCGGCCATCGCGTTGTACCGGCAGATAGGTGACTTCGAAGCCGTGCTTTTCGAGATTCTTGCAGGTATCCAGCACGGCTTTGTGCTCGATCGCCTGGGTAATGATGTGATTGCCTTTTTCCCGAAACATTTCCGCGATGCCCTTGATCATCAAGTTGTCGGATTCGGTGGCACCGCTGGTGAATATGATTTCTTTCGGCGTGGCGTTGATAAGTGAAGCAATCTGCTGGCGCGCGGTTTCCACGGCTTCTTCGCCGGCCCAGCCGAACGAGTGGTTGCGGCTCGCGGCATTGCCAAATTTCTCCGTAAAATACGGCAGCATCGCTTCAACGACGCGCGGGTCCACCGGCGTGGTCGCGTGATTGTCCATGTAAATCGGCAGCTTGACAGCCATGTTCCCTCTTCTCCCGAAGCTAAGCCCGTAGCGCGACGAGCGCAGGTTCCTGCGCCTCTTCGCTCATCTGAGCAATCGTAACCGTACCCAAAACCGTCAAAATACTTTCGTTGACCCTGCGAAGCGGTTCACGAACCGAACACTTTTCCGTGGCGTCGCAGTTTCCGTGACTCGTCACGCACGAAGTGATGAGCACGGGCCCGTCGATGGCGGTGATCACATCGAGCGCGCTGATCTGGCCTGGCTCCTTGGCCAACTGATACCCGCCGCTGGAACCGTGCTTCGCAACCACCAGGGATTGATGTGCCAGCTTTTGCAGCACCTTGGCCATCAACGTTCCCGAGATGCCGTACTCTTCCGCAATTTCGTTCGCGCTACAGGCGTGTTGCTGCCGATGCATTGCCAGGTGCTTCACGGCGATCAGACCGTAATCGGCTTTTTTGGAAAGCTTAAACATCGAGCGGTGCTCTTTCTAAGTTCAAATCAATATACGACTGATTCAGTCGCAGTTGGATTCTACCCCCAAATCCCATCAAAGTCAACTCTACCCCCGAGAAGCGATGCAGGTCAAAGTCTTTATTTTGTGTAACTTATAGTAAGACTACCTTGGTCCAGTTTCCCACAACTATTTGGCCGACCGCGCTCCACTGTGTCACATTTAGGAATACAGTCTATCTAGCTGTAACGTAGCCAATCGGCACGGCCAACGTGATAGCCTAACGTTTTGATGGGGAAGCAGTGCGCTCGGATACATGCGGACACGTAAAGGGTCTAGATATTTCGGCATCGCGGCATCCGCCTTCCTGATTCTGTGCCTCTACGGCCACACTTGGGCTCAAGCTCCTACAGCGCGCACAAAGTCAACGCAACGCAAAGCTGCAAAAACGGAGCAGCCAGCGCAATCGTTTACTCTAGTCGGCGCGGGAGACATCGTTAGTTGCAAAAATCCAGAGGGAGCACGCGCGACGGCCAAGTTGATTGAGCAGATTCCCGGGACCGTTTTCGCAGCGGGAGACCTGGCCTATGAGAGTGGGAGTGCGGCGGAATTCAGGGACTGCTATGGCCCCACGTGGGGACGCTTCAAAGAGCGAACGCGGCCAACGCTGGGGAATCATGAGTACGTCGACCCCGGAGCGCACGCTTATTTTGAGTATTGGGGCGAACAGGCCGGGCCCGTTGGCAAGGGCTATTACAGTTTTGACCTCGGCAACTGGCACATCGTGGCGCTGAATACCAATTGTTACGCCAAGAACCTGGGCGGCTGCGGCCAAGGCTCTCCGCAAGAGACCTGGCTGAAAGAAGATCTTGCGCAGCATCCAGACGCATGCATCATTGCGTTCGGGCACCACGCGCTGTTCAGCAGCGGCGTCTTCGCGAAACACGCGGTGCATCCGGAGCTGCGACAATTGTGGCAAGACCTGTACGCGGCACACGCTGACCTGATGCTTGCCGGGCACGAGCACTCCTACGAGCGGTTCGCGGCACAAGGTCCCGATGGTCAGGCCGATCCCGAGCACGGGATTCGTGAAATTGTGGTTGGGACGGGCGGGAGGAGCCACGATCTGCTTGGCTTTGCTGCGCCAAACAGTGAAGTGCGGGACTGGCAGACGTTTGGCGTGCTGAAGCTGACGCTCGCGCCCGGAAAATACACCTGGGAATTTATCCCGGAAGAAGGAAAAACGTTCCGCGATTCCGGCAGCGGCGTCTGCCACAACCAGCCGAAAACGTCTGAGTATCAGTCAGTCCGAAGATTCTGGAACTGAGCTCGAGAACGATCCTATGGTTTAGCCGCGAAGCAAGCTCCGCCGGGGCTTGCCGCTTCCACCAGTTTTTGCACCCCGGCAGCAGGGGTCAACAGCAGCTGTGCTTTCGGTTTCTTCGCTTGCTCAATCACGGCGAGTTGTTGCGATTTCCACGCATCGGAAGCGGTTTGTCCTTTGGCAATGGCGTCGAGAGCAGCAAGCCCGGCTGCGCCAAGAGCGGAGAGATCCTGCGAAGTGGCCGCCACATCCTTGACCAGGTACGAGCGCTGTTCGAGAGCCTGTAGCTTTGCATCATTGTCGCGCCAAGCGGTGAGTTGCGTGCGCAAGCGAGCCTCTGCCGCGGCATCGTGGCAAGAAGATGCGAGATATTGATCGACCAGCTCGCCAAAATGCCGGCCCGCATCGCTTTCCAGCGGCACGGCATCCACCACGCGGTTCAGCGGTGTAGCACTTGTCGGCTGAGCAGGAGCGGTTTGTTCGCGCGTGTAGTCCTTCACGGGTTCTACCTGGTCGGTGAGTGTGCGGAGCGCGGATAACTCTTGCGGCGATGCGGGACCAACAATCCGTTGGAGCATTTTGTGGTAGTAGCTCTTGTGAGTGAGGCCCAGCCATTCCAGACGCGCGCCGATGAAATCCAGCCGAGCGTACATCGATGCGGGATCGCGCACATCCTCCGGTGACCAGAAACGCTCAGCGATAGCCGCGTTTCTCGGCCAGATTCGCGAATCGATGTTTTCGGCATTAACGTACTCCGCCCACATGCACGATTCGCCGCCCAAAATGTGCTGTTTCTCTTCAGGCGTGAGATTTGCGGCATCGCCGCTCATGGGGTCAACCGCATAATGTCGCGCCGCGCTCCACCCCAAATCCAGGTAATAGCCATTGGACAAGATTCCGCGATAGCCTTGCTTCGCCGCCTGCGCCAGTGACGCTTGCCCGCGCCACGACTGGATCACGATGTCCTTCGGGACTCCGGGCACCAACACTTCGTCCCAGCCAACTACGGTTTTTCCGTGCTTGGTTACCAATTTTTGAACGCGCTCGCTGAAATACGCCTGCAGCCCTTCGTTGTTTTTGATTCCGTGAGACTTCATGAACGCTTGAATCTTCGGATTCGCCTCCCATTCCTTGCCGTTTACCTCATCGCCGCCAATATGAAAGAAATGATCGGGAAAGACTTTGGCCATCTCTGCAATCAACTCGTCGAGAAGTTTGTAGACTCTCTCGTTCGTCGGGTCCATCGCCGGGTCGAAGATGCCCCACTTGCGTTCGATTTCGTACGGACCTTTTCCGCTGGCCAGCTCCGGATGTCCCACAAACCACGCCGTGGCGTGCCCCGGCATGTCGAATTCAGGCACCACGCGGATTCCACGATCACGCGCGTAGGCGATCAAGTCGCGGACTTCGTCTTGCGTATAAAAAAGTCCATCGGAGCCCATTTCGTGGAGTTTGGGGAATTTCTTGCTCTCCATTCGAAAGCCCTGGTTTTCCGACAGGTGCCAGTGGAAGACATTCATCTTCACGGCTTCCATTCCATCGAGGTTGCGTTTGATGACCTCGAGCGGAGTGAAGTGGCGCGCGGAGTCAATCATCATTCCCCGCCAGGGGAACCGCGGCTGGTCTTGAATGGTGACTGCCGGCGCGGCAAAGCCGTCGGTAGAAACATCCACCAGCTGCAGAAATGTTTGCAGCCCGTGCATCGTGCCAAGCGCCGTCGGCGCAGTGAGTTTGGCGCCGGTGCTGGTCACTTCCAATACGTAGGATTCGTCCTCGCCCAATTCCTGAACTTCTTTGCTCGCGTGATCGGTGTGAATAACCAGCGTGGCTTTCGGCGTGTTCGCAGGCTTTGCGGCGAGAGGGAGAGCTGTTTGAAGCGCGAGCTGATGCAAGAAGCGCTCAACGGAACGGTCGAGGCGCGGCTCGCTATGCCCGGTAAGAGCTACGGAAAACGCCGCGTCCACGCGCAAGCTTCCCGTCCCCGTCTGGAGCTTCGCGGGGATGGGCAAGAGATTCGGGGCGAGCTGTTGTGCTGAGGTCATCGTCTGGCGCGTCAGAAGACAAAGAACAAGTAGGCCAACGCCTTGCAACCAGGGCTTGTGAGCCATTTTCCGACAACCCTCCCGCGCGCAGAGTAAAATCATTCAAAAGCTGCTATGTAGCACCGGCCTCCGCATACTGTCATATCTTGGGCGTCCTGCGAAGCGGATTCCGGTAGGACAGACATTCTTGTCTGTCCTGGGGCGTCCTGGCAGGACTCAGATAAGTGGACAGGCAGGAATGCCTGTCCCACAAGAGACGCCTGAGTTAGAATAGCGAAATCATTGCGGCACATTTGAAAACACCATGAAAACGTCCATCGCCATTTATCCCGGCTCGTTCGACCCGGTCACCAACGGCCACCTCGACCTGATTGAGCGCGGCGAAAAGATGTTTGACCTGTTGATCGTGGCGGTGCTGCGCAACACGGAAAAGCAGCCGCTGTTCACCGTTCCGGAACGCGTGGAGATGCTGCGCGAAGTGACCAAGAAGTGGAGTTCGGTGGAAGTGGATGTATTCGACGGCCTGCTCGTTGACTATGCGCGCAAGAAGCACGCCGGCGTGATTCTGCGCGGCATTCGCGCCGTTTCCGACTATGAATACGAATTGCAGATGGCGCTGATGAACCGCAAACTTGAGCCTCGGCTTGAAACGGTATTCATGCTTCCCGGCGAGCCATACAGTTATTTGAGTTCCAAGCTGGTGCGGGAAATCGCGCAGCACGGCGCGCCTTTGACCGATCTGGTGCCGCCGATCGTCGAGCAAATGCTGCGCGCGAAAGTTTCTTAGATTTAACGGTAGGCTGATCACATCCCACAAGGAGCAACGGTGCACTTAACGGATCGTATTAACCGCATACAAATCTCGCCGACCGCGGCGGTCATCGCCGCGGCGGACAAACTGAAATCCAGCGGCGTGGACGTCGCCGACTTTGGCCCAGGCGAGCCGGACTTCCCCACTCCGGAGCACATCAAGAAGGCCGCAATCAAAGCGATCGAGGAAAACAAATCGAAATACACGCCGACGGGCGGCATTATGCCGCTTCGCGAAGCCATCTGCGCGTGGCACAAACGCGAACTTGGCTCGGGATACGAAGCGAAGGAATGCGTGGTCAGCGTCGGCGGAAAGCACTCCATCTTCAATGTGATGAGCGTGCTGGTGCAGCAAGGCGATGAGGTGATTGTCCCCGCGCCGTACTGGGTGAGCTTTCCGGACATCGTGAAGTATGCGCACGGAACTCCAGTGTTCGTGGAAACGAAGCCGGAAGATGGGTTCAGCGTGAAGGCCGCGGCGATTGAGAAAGCGATTACTCCGAAAACGAAACTGCTGATTCTGAATTCGCCGAGCAATCCCACGGGCGGCGTCGTTCCGCCGGACGAGTTCGAACGCATCCTGGCGGTCTGCAAAAAGCACAACGTCTGGCTGATGGGCGATGAATGTTATTCGCACTTCACCTACGAGCCGCACAAGCCGTACTCCATCGCTAGCGCCGCGGGCTCGAAGGAAAACGTCATCATCATCGGCTCGGTTTCGAAAACTTTTGCCATGACCGGCTGGCGCATCGGCTACACTCTCGGTCCCGAAGCGCTGATTCAGGCACTGATCAAACTACAAAGCCAGTCCACTTCGAACGCCACGTCCATCGCGCAATACGCTGCGCTGGAAGCCATGCGGGGAAGCATGGATTCTGTGCCGCAGATGCTCGCGGAATACGCCAAGCGGCGAAAGCGCATTGTGGAAGGCTTGCGCGCCATTCCGGGCGTCACCTGCGAGTGGCCCGGCGGCGCGTTTTACGCGTTCCCGAATATTTCGGCGCATCTCGGCGAAGGCAAGCATGCCCACGCCAAGACCTGCACCGATCTCTCCAAGTTGCTACTGGAAAAAGCGCGCGTCGCGCTCGTGCCCGGCGAAGCGTTCGGTGCCCCAGGTTACTTGCGGCTTTCCTACGCCACATCCATCGAACGAATCGACGAAGGGTTGCGCCGCCTCGAGCGTTTTTTCTCGCGCGCCGAAGCCGCGGTCTGATTTTGGAGTGCGGCAGCTCAGCTGCCGCTTTTCTGCGCCACTCAAATAAATGCGAGCCCAAAACATCTCGTGAAGCCAACGCCCACGCGCATCGAGCCTATCTTCAGCCCGCGAATTTGGGGCGCACGCTCACTAGCGCCGATTTATCCCGAAAAAACGAATTTGCCTGAGCCGCTCGGCGAGGCTTGGCTTACAGGGGTTGATTGTAAGATCGCCACCGGTCCCTATGCCGGAAAAACGCTCGGCGAGGCTTGGGCCGAAATGCCTGCGGAGTGGCGCGGCAAGGAACTCGCCGCCGTAACGGACTTCCCGCTGCTCGTGAAGTTTATTTTCCCCACAGACAAACTTTCCATTCAGGTTCATCCGGACGACGCCTACGCCGCGGCGCACGAACAGGCCGCCGGAGGCCGGGGCAAAACGGAGATGTGGCACGTAGTTTCTGCCGAACCTGGCGCAACGCTGCTGGCTGGTCTTAAGCCTGGGGTCACAAAAAAACGATTCATTGAAACTTTGGAGTCCCGCAAGAATCTCGAAGATTTATTCCAAGCCCACAACGTCACTGCCGGCGACACATTCTTTATTGCGGCCGGGACCCCGCACACTATCGGCCCGAATATGACGATTTGCGAGGTCCAGGAATATTCCGACCTTACGTACCGCATTTACGATTACGATCGAGTCGATGCCCGTGGCAAACCGCGTGAACTCCACGTTCAAAAGGCCCTGGAAGTATTGAACTTCGGTTCGCAAGGTTGTGGCAAAAGACCCAGAGTTCCGCTGTCGAAGACACCTCTTGCGCAGAGCGATCTGCTTTCCGCGTGTCCATATTTTGCGTCCGAAATATGGGAAGCATCCGTTCTAGACTCGCGAACGGACAAATCTCATTTCGACCTCTTGATTGTGGTTTCAGGAAATGGCGTCCTGGATGGCCCGGGCTTTGCATTCCCGTACAAACAAGGCGAATGTTGGTTCTTGCCGGCAGACCTTGGGAGCTATTACATCGTGGCCGGCGCAATTTTCCCCGCTAGCGAAAAAGATTACAAACAGAGGCCGAATTCTGAACCCACCGTGCTGATACGTACTTACGTCCCCGAGATTCAATTCTTGCGTGATGAACTCGCAAAGGCGGGGCACACAAGCAGCGAGATCTCTAAGACTGTATTTGACTAGGACAGCGTCTCTATGTCATCAGAGAAATTCACCGTTCACGCTGTGATCCTCGCCGGAGGACGCGGCACGCGTTTCTGGCCACGCAGCCGCACACGCACGCCCAAACAACTCTTGAATATCGTCGGCAAGGACACGATGTTGCAGCAGACGGTCGCGCGCCTGCGTCCACTTGTTCATCCCAACTGCATCTGGACGGTCACGAACGCGGAACAAGCTGCGGCAGTGCGCAAGCAAGTTCCGCTCGCGGCACGTAAGCGTGTGCTGACGGAACCCGTCGGACGGAACACGGCGGCAGCAATCGCTCTAGCATCAATTCACGTTCGCCATGTTGCGGGCGGCGATGCGTTGATGGCCGTGCTGCCCGCCGATCACTACATCGAGCTGGACAAGAAATATCGGGAGATCGTGAGCGCAGCTCTCGACGTCGCCAGCCATCCCGGGCGCATGGTCGTACTCGGCATTCCTCCGACGCGGCCGGAGACGGGATTCGGCCACATCGAGCGGATGAGTGAACCGATCGGTACCGAAGGATTTCCCGTTTTCCCCGTGCTGCGCTTTACGGAAAAGCCCGAACTGAAGCTCGCGCAAGAATATGTCGCCAGTGGAAATTATCACTGGAACGCCGGGATGTTCTTCTGGCGCGTTTCCACGTTCCTCGAAAACCTACGGGAGTTTTTGCCGAAGACACACGCGGCGCTGGAAAAACTCGCGGCCTCCATCGGAACTCGCAGCTATGCAAGCAAGCTGCGAGCGATTTACGCGAAGCTCGAGAATATCTCCGTGGACTACGCGGTCCTCGAGCCAGCTACCAGGGCAGTAGGCGAACCCCGCGTCTTCGTCATCCCCGCGGACGTCGGCTGGAGCGATATCGGCTCCTGGGGAGCGGTTCACGGACTGCTGCTGGACAAAAACTCCACGGACGGCAACGTCTTCCTCACTCCAGGCTACGCTCTCGACGCTCGCGGCAATCTCATTTCCTGCCCGGGAAAAATCGCCGCCTTGATCGGTATAAACGACCTGATCGTCGTGGACACACCCGACGCGCTGCTCATCTGCCCGCGCGACCGCGCCCAGGACGTCGGCAAAATCGTGAAATGGCTTGAAGCGCAAAAATTGAGAAGGCTCTTATAAGGGTCGTCTTTTAAGGCGGTCCGCCTCTCTGCAGCCAGGCCAATCCGGCTCTTGGGGAATTGAACGCTTCGCGTATACTTTCCCACGGCACACATGACCTCGATCAAATTTGGAACCGATGGCTGGCGCGGCGTGATCGCGGAAGACTTCACGTTTGCGAACGCGCGAATGGTGGCGCAAGGCATCGCGCGATACGTGGTGCGCTGCGAGGACGCGCGCAAGGGCGTCATCATCGGCTATGACCATCGTTTCGCTTCGGACACCATCGCTGCCAGCGTCGCCGAAGTGCTCTCCGCCAGCGGCACTCCCGTTTGGCTGACGGATAAACCGTGTCCCACACCGGCGGTCTCCCTGCTTGTGCGGCAACACAAAGCCGCCGGCGGCCTGATGATCACCGCCAGCCACAATCCTTATCCATGGAATGGCATCAAGTACAAAGCGAGCTATGGCAGTTCGGCATTGCCTTCCATTGTCGCGCAAATTGAAAAAGAGCTAGCCGTGGTGGAGCAGGAAAGCGTGCCGCCGCTGCCGCCGCGAAAAGACCTGATTCACCCCCTGGAACCGCGCGCGCTGTATCTTGACACGCTCGAAAAACTTGTGGATTGGCAGCGGCTGCGCGCCGCGAAGCTCCGCTTCGTCTCCGATGTGATGCATGGCTCGGCCACGGGCCTGCTCGTCGCACTGTTCCGGCGCAATGGCGTGGCCTGCGATGAAATTCGCGGCACGCGCGACCCGCGCTTCGGCGGCGTGCATCCCGAGCCGATCGAGCCGCACATCGACGCCTTGAGCAAAGCAGTGCTCGCGGGACAATTTGATGCTGGCCTGTGCGCCGACGGCGATGGCGACCGCATCGGCGCGATCGATCGCGACGGCGCGTTCGTCAATCCTCACCAGATTTTCGCGCTGCTCGTCTGGCACCTGGCGGGAACGCGCAACCTGCCCGGAGATATCGCGAAAACTTTTTCCGTCACCAAACTCATCGACAAGCTGGCCGCCAAATTCGGCCGCAAACTCCACGAAACGCCCATCGGCTTCAAATACATCTGCGAATTGATGCTCGAGCAGAACATTTTGATCGGCGGCGAAGAGAGCGGCGGCATCGGCACCAATCTTTACATTCCCGAGCGCGACGCCACGGTTTCCGCTCTTTTCCTCGCAGAACTAATGGCCTGGCACGGCGAATCGCTGGGCGAGCTGCTTGCCGTGATTCATGCCGAATTCGGCGAGTATCATTACGGCCGCGTCGACCTCGACTTGAAGCCCGGCCAGAAAGAAAAAGCCATCGCACATTTTTCGAGCAGCAAGCTGGACCGCATCCTCGATCTGAAGGTCGTCCGCCGCGAAGATATGGACGGCATTAAACTCTATCTCGGCGAACTTGGCTGGCTGCTGGTCCGCGCTTCGGGCACCGAAAATCTCTTGCGAGTCTATTGCGAAACGTCAAACGCCGGGACCACCCGGCGCGTTCTCGAAGCTGTAACCAAAATCGTTCACAATCTCTAGGAACCGCCATGAACACAATCAATTTAGAAGAAAAATTCAGCCGCTTCTCCGACTACTGCAACCCGCGCGTCATTGGCGAGGTAAACGACTGCCACGTCAAAGCCGTCAAACTAAAGGGTGAATTTATCTGGCATCATCATGAAAACGAGGACGAGCTCTTCCTTGTCGTCAAAGGTACGCTCCGGATGAAATTCCGTGGCAGTGAAGCCGTCATCAAAGAAGGTGAATTCGTTGTCGTCCCGCGTGGCGTCGAGCATTGCCCTGTTGCGGACGAAGAAGTGCACATTGTTTTGATCGAACCGAAATCCACTCTCAACACCGGCAACATCAACAACGAAAGGACCGTCGCCCAGCTCGAGCGCATTTGAATCCTTCACTTGCCCTTGCTGCGGCCTCCACCAGCCATGGAACATCGCTTCTACACTCTTGACGTATTCACCACCACCCGGTTCGAAGGCAACCCTCTCGCGGTCATCACCGACGGTGACGGGCTCTCCGACGACGAGATGCTCGCCATTGCCCGCGAAATGAATCTTTCGGAAACGGTCTTTGTGCAGAAACCCACCGAAGAGGAAGCCCTCGCGCGCCTGCGAATTTTCACGACAAAAGAAGAATTGAAACTCGCCGGCCATCCGGTCATCGGCACATGGTTCCTGCTTGCGGAGCTGGGCGTCGTTCCCGCACAGGAAGGTGGAGTTCACGTCTTGCAGCAAACCGGAGCGGGCGTCCTGCCGGTGGAAATCCGTTTCAAGGACGGCCGCCCGCAGCGCGTGACCATGACGCAAAAAGAGGCCATCTTCAAACCCGCCAAGCTCAACAAGAAAAAACTCGCCGCGGCCTTAGGACTCGCGCCAAAGGATTTCGATCCCTATCTCGAACCGGAGTTCGTCTCCACCGGCATCTTCAACCTGATGGTTCCTCTGCGCAATCGCGCCGCGCTCGGTAAAATCGTCATGAACATGCTCAAACTCCGGAGCCTGCAAGGCAAAAACACGACCATGGCCTACTGCTTCACTCTTGGCGGAAACGGAAAGGCGTTTTCCCGCGGGATGCTGCCGTGGGAGCTCTACGAAGACGCCGCTACCGGCTCCGCTGCGGGATCGCTCGGCGCCTACCTCGTTCGCCACGGCAAGCTCGCGACGGGTCACACTCTCAGTATTCTCCAAGGCGCGGAAATGGGCCGTCCAAGCCACATCGAAGTGCAAGTATCACAGAGCGGGAAAAAACTCGTCCCTCGAGTGAGCGGAGCCGCCGTAAAAGTCTTCGAGGGCACCATTCGCATCTGACTTTTCGGCTCGGGGGATTCGTTTGTACTTGTGAGACCAGAGCCGCTCTCGTTGTTTATCTCCTGCCAAAAACGTAGAACGAACAACTAAAAAGAAAAAAGGGCCACGCGGGAAAAACCGCGCGGCCCTTTTCTTCGCATAGCGAAAACTTACTTGTGTCCCTTGCGATCCTGCTTTAGGTCCTTGCGATCCTTGTGCAAGTCCTTCTTGTCCTTGTTGATGTCCTTCTGATCCTTGTTGCGATCTTTGCGGTCCTGGCTCAGATCCTGCTTATCGCTGTGCAAGTCTTTCACATCCTGATTCCGGTCTTTGCGGTCCGCATTTAGATCTTTGACGTCGTTGTTACGGTCTGTGCGGTCCTTCGAGAGTTCGGTCTTGTCATGGTTGATGTCGCGCTGGTCCGCGTTGCGGTCGGTGCGGTCCTGATGCAAATCCTTGCGGTCGGCTTTGGCTTGCATGCTGTTGTCGCCGTATTTCGCATCATCCTTGGCCAGCTTGGTCTTGTCCTGGTTGATGTCGCGCTGATCGGCATTGCGATCGGCGCCGTCCTTCGAGAGGTCGGTTTTGTCGCCGCGAATGTCTTTGTTGTCTTGATGAACGTCGCGCTTGTCGCTCTTGATGTCCTTATTGTCCTGGTGGATGTCCTGCTTGTCGTTCTTGATATCGGTCTTATCTTTGTTGATATCGCGTTGATCGGCATTGCGATCCGCGCGATCGTTCGCCAGATCTTTCTTATCGTTTCGAATATCTTTTTTGTCCTGTTTGACGTCCTGCTGCTGCGTGGCCGGATCCGGGCTTTGCGCAGAAGCACCACCGGCGAGCAACCCAACAAATGCAATCGCGAGCACACCTCGACCGACTAACTTTTCTGCCTTCATAGTCTTCTCTCCTGAAGATAACGTTCGGACTGGTTCCTACTGCTGAAAAATCAAACACAACGCGGGCGGCAAAGTTTCGCGGACCAAGGCCAGGATTTTAGGGATTCCTTCGAGGGCTCAACAACTACTCTAACTACTTTACAATCAAAGTCTTACGGACGCCGTCGAGGATGCCGTTCACAAACGCCCCGGACTCCTCGGAAGAATATTTTTTGGCCAGATCAACCGCCTCATTCAGCACCACCTTCGGCGGCGTTTCTCCCGCGCGCAGCTCATGAATCGAAAGCCGCAGAATCGCACGGTCGATGGCCGCCATGCGTTCGAACCGCCAATTGTCCGAATGCCCCACGATCAAGGCGTCAAGCACCGCGATATCTTTCGCCGCCCCTTCGAATAATTTCTCAGCAAACGCGCGCGTCGTGTCCGCGGCCTTCGCGCTCTTCCAGAATTTTCCCTCCAGCTTCCCAAAATCCTGCTTGCTCATGTCCCATTGAAACAACATCTGCATGGCAAACTCGCGTGATTTTCTCCGGAGGGTCACGTTATTTGCGCCGCGTCTTTCCAGCGGGCGCCGCTTTCGAAAAGCCGGCGTGCAGCCTGCGCGACAGATGGCCCATCTCGATAGCCGCAAGCCCGGCTTCGAATCCTTTGTTCCCACCCTTCAATCCGGCGCGATCGATGGCTTGCTCCAGCGTGTCGCAGGTCAGCACACAAAAAATCACCGGAACACCCGTGTCCATCTGCGCCAGTTGCAAGCCTCGAGAAGTCTCCGAACAAACATAATCGTAGTGCGTCGTTTCGCCGCGAAGCACGCAACCGATGGCGATCAGTGCATCGTATTTCCCAGTCGCCGCGAGTTTCTTGGCGGCCAACGGCAATTCGAACGCTCCCGGAACGTGGACTACCGTGACATCTTCGTTGCCCGCTCCCGCGCGTTCCAGAGCATCCACCGCCGCGGACAGCAGCCGCTCCGTGATGAAGCTATTGAATCGGCTCACAACAATGCCGAAGCGCAAACCCGCTGCGCTCAATTCCCCGTCAATCTTTCCCGGTTGTAATTTCCCTGCCATCGCCGCCGTGCCGCTCCTATTTCCTATCCTTTACTTCCTCTGCCTCATTTACTTCCTTCACTTCCCTTTAAACTGCGCCGCCCTCTTCTCCAAAAACGCCTTCGTCCCTTCGCGCATATCTTCCGTCGCGCAAGCCAGCCCGAAAAGCGTCGCCTCCAGGAAGAGTCCTTCTTCCTGCGGCATTTCCATGCCACGTTCAATCGCTTCCATCGCGAATTTTACGGCCACCGGCGCATTCGCGATGATTTTCTTCGCCATCGCTTCTGCCGCGGGAATTAGTTCCGCCGGTTCATAAATGTGATTGACCAGCTCGATGCGCAGCGCCTCTTCCGCGGTAATCATCTCGCCGGTCAGGCAAAGCTCCTGCGCCACACCCTTGCCGCAAAGCCGCGCCAGCCGCTGCGTTCCGCCATAGCCGGGTATGATTCCGAGCTTCACTTCCGGCTGCCCGAGTTTCGCCGTTTTGCTCGCGATTCGAATGGTGCAGGAGAGTGCCAGCTCGCAGCCGCCGCCCAGCGCAAATCCGTTGATCGCGCAAATCGATGGCTTGCCCATGGTCTCCAGCAAATGAAACACACTCTGGCCGTAAAGCGAAAACTCCTTGCCATTCACTGGCGTTTGCTGCGCCAGCTCTCCAATATCCGCGCCGGCCACGAAGGATTTTTCGCCTGCGCCGGTAAGAATCAGCACGCGCACGGCTTCATCCCCGCGAGCATCGAGCAGCGCGTGATGCAGCTCTTCCACCGTCTTGCGATTCAGTGCATTCAGCACCTTCGGCCGGTTGAAGGTGATGTATGCGATCCCTTCTTTCTTTTCGTACAGAATGTTTTCGTAGCCCATAAGCCAAGCTTTCTACTGTTCAATAGTGATGTCGAGACGGTTTGACTCTACGAAGCCCTTGCCGACTTCGGGAAACTCACGGCGCACTTGGATGCAGTATTTGCCGGAACTTCGCAAATCGTATAAATAGCTCACTTCGATGGTATCCTGGCTGGTTTCATGCGGCTTCAACGTAATAAGGATAGTTCTTCCCACTGCAAAGCTGCCACTTTGCTTCATTTTGCGGAATTCTTCGGTTTCCGGGACCGGCTTGCCCGATTCGTCCCGCACGTCAATTCCCCAATCGAATCCGGGATTCGTCAAACCATAATGTACCGTCCTCTCGGAATTGTTGATTGCCGTTACTAGCAGGGAAACGGTTGTACCTGCTTTCCAAACCAGCGTGCTAGGCTTTACAGCACTTTGGGACGCTTCCAACCTAAGTGCGAAACCATTTATTATGTTCTTCTTGCCGGCAGCATCCGCACAAACAGAGACCGCAGCCATCAAGACTCCGGCCATCACTCTAGCGAGCCGCATCGTGTCCCCTTACAGTTCAGGCTGAAATACCTCGAACCTAAAACTTCATCGCTTTAGGCTTTTGCGGGTCCGCGTAATCGTAAAATCCGCGCCCCGCTTTCCGCCCATTCCACCCCGCAAGCACCATGCGCTTCAGCAGTGGCGGCGCCGCAAATCTCCGTTCCTTGAATTCCTCAAACATAATCTGCGAAATGTAATAGGTCGTATCCAGCCCCACAAAATCCAGTAGCGTCAGCGGCCCCATCGGATGCCCGCAACCCAGCTTCATCGAATGGTCGATGTCCTCGATCGATCCCACGCCCTCTTCCAGCGCGCGAATCGCATCCAGCAGGTACGGTACCAGCAGCCGGTTCACGATAAAGCCTGTGCTGTCGTGCGCCCGCACCGGCGTTTTCCCCAGCTTGGCGCCGAACGCCACCATCTCATCGTAAACCGCAGGCTCCGTGGCAATCGTCCGTACCACTTCCACCAGCTTCATCACCGGCACGGGGTTGAAAAAGTGCAAGCCGACAAACCGCTGCGGCCGTTTGGTAGCCGTCGCGATTTCCGTAATCGTCAGCGAAGACGTATTGCTCGCAAAAATCGTCGTTGCCGGGCAGAGTGCATCGAGGGCGCCGAAAAGTTCTCGCTTCGCCGGCAACTGCTCGATAATCGCCTCAACGATGACGTCGCAATCCTTCAAATCTTCAATCTTCGTCGTGCCCTTCAGCCGCCCGCGGATTTCGCCCTTCACCGTTTCCGTGATCGTGCCTTTTTCCGCCAGCCGGTTCAGGTTCTTGTCGATGCCCTTCAGCCCCTTGTCCAGCAACTCCGCGCTCACTTCCCGCACCACCGTGCTGAAACCCGAAGCCGCAGCCACCTGCGCGATCCCCGAGCCCATCAGCCCACACCCCACGACTCCCACCTTTTGAATCGCCATTTTTTCCTCGTAGATCCTGCGGTCAAACCCTTCGCTGGCCCCGAAAGTTTACCAGAATCCTTTTTGAAGTGTGGGTCGTCCCCCTGCCCCAGCGAAGATTGACAATCCATTGCATAACATGCTAGCTTAGCAATGCATGGCTACGCTAATAAATGAGAGGAATTGCTATGGCAAGAACGGCAGACAACATTCGAGCCTACGGTCGCGAAAAATACGTCGTGCCTGCACGCAAGCGACAGCTTGAGAAATTCTCAATCCGTGCAGGCGACGTGGTGCGGGATCTCAAGTTGCTGGGACGCGTGCCAGCAGTTTGCAGCGCTCTCAAGAGCCGTGCATTCCTCGAGCAGAATCGTCTACGAATAGTCGAGCGCACCGGCCCAAGTTCGGGGCAGAGCACAACCGTCATTTATACCTATGAGTTCGTTGACGCTCTGGATTCGTCACAGGCTAATTCGGACCCATGGACCGAACTGCGAGGTGCGCTGAAAAGTGTCTTTGCCGGGTTTGGAGGTGGGGAAGCCTATCTCCGCGGCGAACGAGAGAGTTTTTTCCCCGATAAGGAAAACTCATGAGCCGGATCTACTGGGATTCAATGCTCTTCGTTTATTGGCTCGAAGACAACCCACAGTTTGCCAAACGTACTGGAGCGGTGCACTCAAAGATGAAAGAACGTGGGGACGAACTTATCACCAGTGCATTCACTTTTGGCGAAGTGCTCGCTGGTGCGTACCGCGCGGGCGCCCTACGGGCAGCGGACGAGTCGCGTCGACTTCTACAGAGAGTGATTTCCGAGGTGGTTCCATTCAACCTCGAAGCCTCGGAGCATTACGCCAGAATCCGGGGAACGCAGGGAGTCGCGCCTGCGGACGCCATTCATTTGGCTTGCGCGGTCCAGGCAAAAGTAGATCTGTTTCTGACCAATGATAAGCGCCTTCTTGGCAAGTTTGTTCCAGGAATTCAATTCATCGCAACATTGGAAACCCAGTTGTTTTGAATCGCTATGCTCCTCTTCGTTTGAAATTTGTCGCCGCGTCGCAGGTTAGGCCCGCGAAAAGCACCTAGAGTGCGTCATCGGCCCTCGCACTCCTTAGTCTGGGCGGAAGTCTTCCACATACGTTGGCTCGTCGATCAATTCCAACTCAGCTCCGCGGCCAGAAACCAAAATGACTTGGTCATTCCAAGTCTCCAACCGAAGTTCGACGTCTCCGTTGAGATTCGGCGGAATCGGAATTTCGTTATCAAAAGTCTCGCCGCCAAGCTTGAGATATCCAGCTAGCACCTGGCCCGGGAAGGCGGCGAACGTGCTTTTTATGGTGGCATCCGCAATCGTCAGCTTAGCTTTCTGTACCCATCCGGTTCCTGGATCTAAGCCGGGCCTTCCGAGAGATTTGTGTATGTAGACGGCCGAAGAGTACAGCACCGCCTTGCCACCCACCTCAGTGACAGCATCGACGACAGAATCATGGATTTCGATAGAGCTATTCATTACGGAAATTAGACAACCGAGTGACACTTAGTTCTGTTGCGCTTCCACCACCATCGCAATCCCCTGCCCCCCGCCGATGCAAGCCGTCGCAAGCCCATACCGCAATCCATTTCGCCGCAGCTCGTTCAGAATCGTGATCACCAGCCGAGTTCCCGAAGCTCCCAGCGGATGCCCCAGTGCAATCGCCCCGCCATTCACATTGGTCTTTTCGCGATTCAACCCCAGCACTTTTTCCACTGCTAGATACTGCGCCGCGAAAGCCTCATTTACTTCGACGCGATCCATCTGCTCCAGGGTGAGCCCCGCCAGCTTCAGCGCCTTCTGCGACGACGGTACCGGTCCAATCCCCATGATGCTCGGATCCACTCCCGCCACCGCCCACGACACGATGCGCCCCACCGGTTTCAGACCGCGCTCTTTCGCGATTTTTTCTGTCGTCACTACCACAGCCGCCGCGCCATCCACAATCCCGCTGGCATTGCCCGCGGTTACGATTCCATCCTTCTTAAACGAAGGCGGCAGCTTCGCCAGTGTCTCCATCGTCGTTTCCGGCCGCCGGTGATCGTCTTCGCTCACCACGATCGACTTCTTCCCCTGCTTCACCTCCACCGGCACAAGCTCTTCCTTGATGCGGCACGCCTTGTAAGCCGCATCCGCCGCCTGCTGGCTGCGCAGCGCATAGGCATCGGCGTCTGTCCGCGTGATGCCGTGCTGCTCTGCAAGTTTCTCCGCCGTAAGCGCCATCGGCAAACCGCAGTACGTATCCGTCAGCCCCGCCATCAACGAATCTTCCAGCACTCCGCCGCCGAGCCTCAATCCAGTGCGCGCCCCGCGAATCACAAACGGCGCCTGCGTCATGTTTTCCATCCCGCCCGCCAGCACCATCGTTGCTTCGCCCAGCAGCAACCGCTGTGCCGCCTGCGCAATCGCTTCAATCCCCGAGCCACAAAGCCGGTTCACCGTCACCGCCGGAGTTTCAATTCTCAGTCCCGCTTTCAATCCCACATGCCGCGCACCATAAAGTGCATCCGCGCTCGTCTGCATCACATTGCCAAAAATCGCGTGGTCAAACTCTCCCGCATCCACGCCCGACCGCCGAATCGCCTCCCTCGAAGCCAGCGCCGCCAAATCAATCGCGCTCACCTCTGAAAACGCCCCCGTATACCGCGCCATCGGCGTCCGCGCCCCCGCCACTATCACCACATCTGTCGGAAACATACGTCCTCACTTTCATCAGTTCGCTAGGCACAGTTTACTCCTTGAATCTGGCAACAAGAAATGCGTGGCAGTTAGCAAGGGCGTTCCTTTGCAAGCTTAGGATCAGCGAACAATACGATATGATACTAGCGTCACATTTATTCGGTGGTGCGGCGGACAACTCTGAAAGATGGAGTGGACTAGGAATGAATTCCCGCCAAATGTCTCTCCTACTGTTCACCCTGATGCTGTTTCCAACTCAAAGTGAAAGTAAACGCACTCCCACGACTGCGACCGGAGAACAGTCTGGCTTCAACTATGAACTAGAAATTGAACCGATACAGAAACCAGTTGCGCTGCCCACCGAGGCATTGTTGGTTCTAGCAAAAGACAAACATGTTGGTTCCTGCCTAAGTAGCCAAGGTTTGACACCAGAAAAGCTGCCAGGAAACTGGTTTGTTGCGTCAGTAATTCACCTGGATGGACCAATAGAATTGGACCTGATCGCCCTACCTGCTGGACGTCTGCCGGAAACGCCAGGCGGTAAGATTTCAGCAAACGTCTGCCTGATCGGCCCAAATACAGGTGGCTTCTGGGTCTTACGTCGGACACCAACCGGATTTCAATTGGTACTAAGCCAGATGGCACACAGTTTGGAAATATTGAACACCAGATCGAACGGATTGCGAGATATTCGGCTTACACGATTGCCGTGCGCGAGCACACAATTACGGATTATAAGTTTAGCGGGCGTGAGTACCATCTCACTCGGACGAAAACAAGGCCCAATGGCTAAAGCTTGGGTGTTTCCAGCGCCACAACCGTGTCTCCACCCTTTTTTCGCGCTTCTTCAATCGAAAACTCCGCGCGGTTGATCAAATCCGTCACGATGTCTTCGCTGTCGTATTCGTGTTTGGGCACGGCCTCGACAATTCCCGCGCTCAAGGTAATTTGCGTCGAATCCCACGGCGGCCGCAAACCAGAAGCCGCGCGCCGCAACTTGTCCGCAAGATTCTGCGCGCCGCCAAGAGTGGTATCCGGCAGTATAAACGCCAGCGACCAGGAAGTGTATTTCACCGCCACATCGTTCTGCCTCACGATGGGCTGGAGCGAACGCGCAAGCTGCTCCAGGAATCGTTCCAGCGGCGACTCGCCCTGTTGCCGTAGGATCTCCGCTCCGCGATCGATCTGCAAAATCGCCAGAGAAAGCGGCGTGCCCTGCGTCCGCGCGCGATCCGCCTCGGTCAGCAAACAACTTTGGTACGAGCTGCGGCTCAGCAATCCGCTGCGCTCATCGGACACGCCCATGCGCCGCACCAGCGAACGCAGCCGCGTGTGGCTCACGCTCATCAGCATCTGATCGCCGATCGCCTGCAAAAAGTAAGCCTCGTTCGGCTTCCAATTATGCCGCTCGGCATACGCGATAATCAGCATCCCCGCGGGCATCTGCGTCTCTTTATCCATGATCATCACGCCCAGCGCCGTGGCCAGCCCCAGCTCGCTGAGCGTCGAGCCTTCCGTCGCGTTGACCATCAACCCGCCGAGTTCATCTGGCTCCGCCTTTTCCATTTGCGCGAGCAGGAAAACGACTTGCGCCCCCGGCGCCGGCTTCACGCCGTGGGCACAGAATTCAGCCGCCATCTCCGGTGGCCGGCCCGGCGATCCCACAACGGCAAGCGCGCGTGTAGGCCGAAGATAATTTCCCACTTCATTCACCGCGGTATTCAACATCGCGCGCGGCGTCTGCTGCCGGAAGATCTTTTGATTAATCTCCGAGATCTTGGAAAGATCGCGTAGCGTCTCGGCTGTATACACCCCGGTCTTTCCGGTAATCGCCGCTTGCGCTTCCACAACCGGTGGCTCCGGCTCCGCCGTAGCCGCGGGTGGCGGGGCTGAAACCGGTTCCGCCTTGGGCTTGGCCGCGCCAGGCGGCCACCAATTCGCCAGCGTGTAAAGATTTGCCAGCCGCGCGCTGTTTTCTTCTTCGCCGGGAAACATCGCCGCAATACGTTGCAAGCGCTCCAGCGCTTTGCTCTGCAGCGAATACTGCAGGAAAATTTCTGTCTGCACGATCAAGTCTTCCAGCGCCTGCTTGTGCCGGCCCTCTTCGCTCGTCGGCGGCGCTGCATTCACGCTTTGCGCCTGCGTCGTATGCGAAGTATGCGCCGCGGTTTCCGTGCCGGATTTTGCCAGCCGGCTTCCCACCCGTTTCAAATATCCGTCATCCACACGGCCTCGCAGCAGCTCCAGCCGCTCTTGGTTGCGATAGTCGTAGGCATCAATGTCAACCAGCCGCTCCAAAGACTCCGCCGCCTTGGCCACATTCCCTGAATGAAGATAAACGTCAAACAGCTTGATCAGCGTTTCAAAATACTGGGATTCGCGGTTGAGCTCGTTATAGATGGAAGCGCAGAATTCCAGTACGGCCTGCGACTGTGCATGTTTCGCCGCAAGGGCGTCGGTCAACGCCGCGAATTCATTTTGCTTCTTCTCCGCGAACATCCGCCGCTTCACCATCACCAGAATTTCAACCGCCTTCTGGTCTTGTATCGCCGCAACGTAACAATCCGCAAGGTCGAACAGCCGCGTAATCCCCGCATTCTTCTCGCGGATCAGACGGTCCAGCACCTCGCGCGCGCGCTCCAGATTTCCTGAGCGCATCAGCGCGTCGCCATAGGTATCCAGAAACATCGCGTCGTTCTCGGTGGCCGCGAAGGGCTCCAGTAATGCCGTGGCACGCACCGCGTTGCCGGATTGCAGATTTGCCTGCGCATACAGCAAAGCCACGCTGCGTTCTTGCGGAGCCAGCCGGTGCGCGCGCCCCAGTACATTCAGCGCATCGGCCGCCGCTCCGCTTGCAGCTGCAAGCTGCCCGGCGCGCAGGAACGCTCGCGCCGCAAGCGCATTTTTCCCCATGCGCTCGGCGGCTTCGGCCAACTGTAATTGCCGGTCTTTGTTTTCCGGATCGAGCTGGGCGATGCGCTCCCAGCAGAACAGCGCGTCTTCGTCTCGCGAGGCTGCGGTGAAGAGCTCTGCCGCCTTGGTGTACTGCTCGATGGCTTCGTCGGGATGATTCTGTTTCTGCTGCAGAAAGGCGTAGCGCGCGATGCGTTCCGGTGGCTGCCCGGCATTCGAACGCAGAAACCGGTTGTAAATCGCCAGCGCCTTGGTTTCTTCCTTGGGATCTACCAGCAGGTCAAACAGCAAACCGTAGAAAATCGCCGCGCGATCCGGCTGGTCCATTCGCGCGTAAAGATCGCCCAGCGCCTGCGTGGCTTCCTGATGCTGCGGCGCCTCGTCAAGCACCGCCAAATACGCTTCGATCGCTTCCTCGACGCGGTTCTTCTCGAGGAAGCGCTTGGCGCGATCCAGGTGTTTGCTGACGTCTCCGGCCATGCGTTCGAATTGCCTTTGCGCTGCCTGTAATGGTTAATCGGGTGCCAATTGCATGATGGTGCCGGGCTGTCCCGCGCGCGTCGCGTTCGAACTGCCCTCAACAACTATATACCGCTCGCCGGAGGGGGGCAAAACATCAACAATCATCGATGTGATATTCGATAGTAGCTAAGCCAATGGAGATTTTCGGGGATTGTGCGTCGTCTGGCAAACTGATTGTTTTTGCGAAATGTTTTTTGCGCAGCGCGTCTTGCGTCGGATTCCTGGGCAACTTCTCAGCCGTCAAATCGCTTGCGCCGACTGCAATAGCCGGCGCAAGCAGCTTCCTGGAGCTTCTGTTTACGTCTTCAATTCAGCGTGAATGTCCACAACTCGTGTCTCAGAGCCCTTCTTCCCTATTGGAGACGAGCCCCAAACAGGTAAGGATTGCTGGACTGCACGTCCAGCACGGAGAAGCGTCTGTGCCGGTTACCATAAATGACGACGGCAATGCTGGTTGCGCCGTTGGTGAAGTTGGCGGTTCCCGTGCCGCGTCCAGTAGCGGAAAACATTGAGTAGCTGCCGGTGGCCGCGAAGCCGACATCATTCCCGGCGCCACTGCTGACGTCTAAGGTTCCGGAAAACGCTCCTGGGGGAGCGGCTGAGGGGGTAACGACTCCGAGCACATGAGGGACGGCCGGTGTCGCGCCCACGGCGCTGGAGCCAATCGATTCGCCAATGATATACGGAGCGCCCGGACTCTCGATGGTAGTCGTGTTTTGGACGATGGCATCGCCCATAATCACGCTTATGCTCTCGTCCATAAAGCTGCCGTCACCGATAAAATGGATGGTGGGTCCGGTGCCATCGATGGTACCGACGTCGTTCGTGTCTCCTGTATAAGTAGAGTACGGCCAGGTGGCGGCGGTGGTGATGGTCCCGCCGAAGTTCTCGTCTAAAACGCCGGCAATCGTGCCCGTGGTAGTTGTGACCGCTGTCCCGACGCCGCGAACGAGGAGAGCGACTGCGTGACCAGTCATCGTGCCATCGGTTGTGCCGGACCCCGCCAGGATGCACGCAGCTGGGGCAATACAGCTCGCGAACCCGCCGACGGCCGGCTGCGCAAGTCCGGCCAGGATGGGCTGGTTGGCAGCAATGGCATCCTCCTCCCCGAGTAACATACCCAGCAGGCTTCCGGACGCACTGGCGGCGTAGTAAACGAAATTTAGAGTGCTGTTGGTGAAAGGCGTGCCGCCGCTGATTGTCAGCGTGATTGTGCCGCGGCCCGTGTTGGGATCAGGTGCCGTGCACGAGCCCGCGATCGTGAGGGCGCTGTTCACCGTGCCGGCAGTGTTCGTGACGACATGCTCACCAGCCAACGAGTTGAACGAGCCTCTGGCGCCGTTGCATCCGCTGCTCCCGACTTGGAATTCTCCGAGCATCCCCACCCGCTGGCCCGCGCCGTTGTAGCCCGCGAGCCGAATGCCAAGGATAGTGCTGGCGGGGATGGTGGCGATAGGTGGCGTTCCGGGGCCTATCAGACTGCCGGCGGCGTGCGTCCCGCTGGCGTCGAACTCCTCGATCGCCCCTCCACCAGCATTGGCCACCGACTCCAGCACAAAGCGGAAAGTGCGGCTCGCGCCCGTCGAGTCGATGAGCGTCAGCACGCCGCGGCCATCTCCGCTGGCGTCCATGGCATAGCTGCCTCCGGTGATGGCAACATTGGCTTGGCCACCGCTGACACTGTTTATGTCCTGGACCCCGCTGATAATGTGGCCACTGCTGTCAGCGACGAAGCTGGCCCCCATGATCGCCGATCCGGTGGTGCCGACGAATCCCCCGAGGCCCATCCCGTAAGTGCCGCAAAGGGTCAAGTTCACGATAGCGGGGCAATTCAGTGTGGACGACCCGCTGACCGTCAGCAGGAAACTCACGGAGACCGTTGATGGCGTCGGCGTGGCGGAGTCGGTGACTTTCACATTGAATTGGAAGGTTCCGGTGGCCGTCGGTGTTCCTGAGATGGTGGCACTCGGCGACGCGGAATTCAGCGTGAGGCCTGCAGGCAGAGCCGAGCCCGTCGCCAGACTCCACGTATACGGCGGCACGCCTCCGGTCGCAGTTAGCTGTGTGTTGTATGCGGAGTTGAGCGTCGCGCCAGGCAGCGGACTCGTAGTGGTGATACTCACTCCAGCCGCACTGATCGTGATCGAGTACGTCATCTTCTGAATCACCGCGGGCTGCTCGGAATCCTTCACGTCGACAATGATGTTGTTCGTCGTGCCCGCGGTCGTAGGCGTGCCCGAAATTGTGGCCATTGTGGAATTCACAGCAATACTCAGGCCTGCCGGCAGGGTGCTGGAAGACGCATCCAAACTGAACTTGTATGGTGATACACCGCCCGTGGCCGTGATGTTCACGCTGTAAGAAGTACCTACGGTGCCGTTCGGCAGCGAACTGGGCGAAATGACGATTGCGGACGCGGTAATTGTCAGCGTAAACGTCTTGGAAGCCTTCCCCGCTGTGGGCGCCTGCGAGTCGTGCGCGTCCACGATGATATTCGTGAAAGTTCCGGCTGTTGTGGGCGTCCCGGAAATGACGCCCTGGTTGTTGCTGGTTGTGAGCGCCAAATCTGCCGGAAGCGGGCTGGAAGCCGCATCCAGACTGAATGTATAAGGAGCAACGCCGCCGGTCGCTGAAATCGTCGCGCTGTAAGCGGTGTTGTAAGCCCCATTAGGCAATGACGTTGTCGTGATGCTGAGAGGAGCGGGCGCATTTATCGTCACGGTGAAACTCTGCGTTCCGGATTGCGCCGGATTGCTGGAATCCGTAACTTTGATTGTGAACGCGACGCTGGTCTGCGCCGTTGTCGGTGTTCCGCTGATTTTCGCCGTGGTATTGCTGGGCGTAAGTGCCAATCCCGCGGGCAATGTGCCGGTACTCACACTCCATGCATACGGACCTAGCCCGCCGTTCACCGAGAGTGTTTGACTGTAGGGTGAGCCCACGTTCCCGTTCGGCACCGTCGTTGGACTGATGCTCGGCGCCTGCGGCAAGTTGATCGTGATGCTCAGTGCCTTCGACGTCGTTTGCTTCGGGTTGCTGCTGTCCGTCACCGATGCGGTGAAGTTGGACGTTCCGGTCGGGCCCAGCGGCGTCCCTGTGATCGCTCCCGTGCCGCTGTTCAAACTCAGCCCCGGCGGCAACGATCCGGTGCTGATCGAATAGGAGAGTGGTGCAAGGCCTGTCGCCTGAATCATCTGGTTGTACGGAGTCCCTTCAACTCCCGGGGGCAAGGAAGGAGTTGTGATCGTCGGCGGCGACGGCAAGTTGATCAGGATAGTCAGATTTTGGGTAGCAGACTGGACTCCACCATTGCTTGAATCCGTGGCTTTCACCGTAAAAGTCGCTGTACCATTCGGTCCCGTGGGTGTTCCTGTGATATGGCCGGAGGAATCCATGGCCAGCCCCGCGGGCAAGTTTCCGGCGCTGATGGTCAGAATCAATGTCCCGGCCCCGCCCGAAGCGGTGATCGCTTGACTGTATGATGTGCCCTCGGTGCCCGCGGGCAAGGATGTCGTCGTGATTGCCGGAGGAACCGTAACATTTATAGTCACGGCGGCGGACACTGAGGGGTTGGCTACGGAAGTTGCCTTGACCATGGCCGATGGGTCCGCGGTAGAAGAGGATGCGACGCGAATTGCTAATGAAGCGTTGGTGAGCCGCACGGCCGCTGCGGCGCCAGCGGCTGGGGCGTTATAAATAACCGACGTCGCGGTCTGATTACTCAGCGAGCCGGGGCCGGTCAGACTCCAAGTCACGCCCTGCGTGCCCGCGCCGCTCACCGTAATCGTAACGCTCTGACCGTTGTCGATGGCTTCCGTTGAGCCGGAGGGGAAAGTCAGTGACGCTGGCTGCGATCCGCCGCCACTGCATCCCGCAAGAACAACAACCAGAATAAGGCACAGGCTCAACGCAGGTGATCTCATAACTATCTCCCCGACTCTCCATCTTCTGGAGCGGCATTCAAAAGTGAGCATCGCGAAGCAGAAGCGCTGCGTATCCGAGCGTTTCGGGCAGCGGCTATTGCCCCGGAATGTCCCACACCCTCTAAAGCGACATTTTCGGCACAACCCAGTCAGCCTTTTTCTGGGGGGAGGTCTCTCCCGGAGCCCGTTCTGCCTGTGGTATGCTTCGCGGCAGTTCCCGCAGGCCGTATTGCCATGTCATCCTCAGGCGAAATTACGCAACTTCTCGCGGACTGGAGCGAGGGAGACGAGGCCGCTTTCCAAAGGCTTCTTCCCCTCGTTTACGATGAGCTCCACCGTCTCGCCAACGCCTACATGCGCCGCGAACGGCAGGACCACACCCTGCAGACCACGGCCCTGATCCACGAGGCTTATCTCCGTCTACTCGGCCAGCAAAACGTCCGCTGGCAGACGCGCGCGCACTTCTTCGCCGTAGCTGCTCGCGCCATGCGCAATATTTTGGTGGATCACGCACGTGGCCGCGGGCGCGCCAAACGCGGTGACGGCGCCGCGATCTTGCCCCTGGGCGACGTCGCTCCGATGTCGGGCGAGCGCGCGGACGAGCTGGTAGCAGTCAATACAGCTCTCGACGGTCTTACTGCTATCGATCCCCGGAAAGGCAGAGTCTTTGAACTTCGCTACTTCGGCGGCATGTCCATTGATGAGGCAGCCGAAGCCTTGAAAGTCTCTCCTGCCACGGTAACTCGTGACTGGAGAATGGCTCGGGCTTGGCTGCGCCGTGAACTCGGCAATTAGGTTGAGTCATGGAGCCTGAACGCTGGCGTGAGATCGAAGATCTTTTTCAAAGTGCCCTGGACCATGAACCGGGCCGCCGCGCCGCCTTTCTGGACTCCGCTTGCGCCGGCGATGCTTGCCTCCGTCACGAGATTGAATCACTCCTTTCCTCCTACGAGAGAGGTGGATTTACCGAAACCCCAGCGTTCATTGAAGGGGTTAAATTACTCGAAGAAAGCGATGAACGCTCACTCGCCGGCCAGAACATCGGTCCTTATCGGGTCATTCGAAGAATCGGCCAGGGAGGAATGGGGGCCGTATATCTGGCCGGACGTGCCGACCAGGCCTTCCACAAGGAAGTAGCAATCAAGCTCATCAAGCGCGGCCAGGACTCTGACGACGTCATCCGGCGTTTCCGCGGTGAGCGGCAAATCCTGGCTAACCTGGACCATCCCAATATCACACGCTTACTCGATGGCGGCACGACGGGCGACGGCCTCCCCTACTTCGTCATGGAGTACATACAAGGTCAGCCGATCGACAGCTATTGCGATTCGAATAGGCTCGACATCACCCAGCGCCTCAGGCTCTTCCAGAGCGTCTGCGCCGCCGTCCACTTTGCCCACCAACACCTTGTCATTCACCGCGACATCAAGCCTGGAAACATCCTGGTTACTTCCGAGGGCGTTCCTCGCCTCCTGGATTTCGGCATTGCCAAGCTTCTCGCTGCCGAGCCCTCCCTCGCCGATCCTACTTTGACCATCGCGCGCCGCATGACTCCGGAGTCCGCCAGCCCGGAGCAAGTCCGCGGGGAAAACATCACCACCGCGAGCGATGTCTATTCCCTCGGCGTGCTGCTCTACAAACTGCTTACGGGTCATGGCCCCTACCGATGGGCGGGCAGGTCGAAGGATGAATTCGAACGGGTCATCTGCGAAGAAGCTGCGGAAAAGCCCAGCACGGTGATCGATCGCGTGGAAGGCACGAGCACTCCGCAATCTGTCAGCGAAACGCGCGAGGGCTCTCCGGATAAGTTGCGACGCCGGCTCCGCGGTGATCTCGACAACATCGTGCTTATGGCGCTGCGCAAGGAACCCCAGCGGCGCTACTCGTCGGTCCTGCAATTCTCGGACGATATCCGCCGGCACCTCGAGGGGTTGCCAGTATTAGCCCGTAGCGATACGTCCGGCTATCGGGCGGCCAAATTTATTGGACGGCATAAGACCGGCGTCGCTGCTACCGCGCTTATTTTTCTTTCGCTCACGGCCGGCATCGTCGCAACGCTACGCCAGGCACGCGTCGCGCGAGCGGAACGGGACAGGGCCCAGGTGGAGAAGGCCAAGGCAGATCGCATCAATGGCTTCCTCCAGGATATGCTGAGCTTTTCCAGCCCATCGTACATATCGCCCAATCCGCGTAGAGATCCGGATGCCAAAGTCTCGGAGGTCGTCGAGCAGGCCGCCAGGCGCGCCGAATCGGAGTTGGCCGATCAGCCTGAAGTGCTCGCGGAGATGCAGCGCACCATCGGAGCCGTTTACTATGCCCAGGGCCGCTACGACAAGGCCGAACAAATTCTGCGGGCCGCTCTCGAAAAATACATCCGGCTTTACGGCCCCGATAGCCACGAGTCGGTTCTGGCTTCGAACATACTTGCGAATGTTCTGCTGAGAATCGGCAAGAACGCCGAGGCGGAATCGTTCTTTCGCCACGACATCGACGTTGAGCGCAAAGAACTGCAACGCGGACATCTCGACGTCCTCACCATGTCCCGTGTCCTTGGCGACTATGGTTCGATGCTCGACCAGCGGGCTGACAAAGCTGCTGCAGGCTACCTTCGTGAAGCCTTGCAATATGCTTCACGGCTCACCGGCAAGGACCGCGCGTACGTCGCTATGCTTGACAACGATCTCGGCGACGTGGCCTACCGCGGCGGTGACTTGGATGAAGCGGAGCGCCTGAACCGCGCGGCCCTCGACGAGTATCGCAAGCTTCCTGAAGGCACCTATGTGGAAATGGCTGCCACACTTTCGAACCTGGGTGCGGTGCTGATCAAAAAGGGAAATTACTCCCAAGCCGAGCCATTCGTGCGCGAAGGCTTGCAGCTCCGCCGGAAAATGCTGGGCAACGCGCATCCCGATACCGCCATGAGTCTGTTTCGTCTTTCCGATCTCCTCTACAAAGAGGGCGACTATCCAGGTGCGGAAAGTGCCGCCAGCGAATCCCTGCAAGTCTTCAGCCGCGCGTTTTCCGTGCCGCAAGACAACATCTATTTTGCTAACCCGTTGTTGGAGTTGGGCCTGATCCTGAACAAAACTGGCCGTTCTCGGCAGGCGGAGACCTATCTGCGGGAGGCCCTTGCGATCCGCACGCGCTTCTTGCCCGCTGGAAATCAGTTGATCGGAATTTCGGAGGGCGCCTTGGGTGAGTGCCTGACATCGCAAAGACGCTATGCCGAAGCGGAGCCTCTTCTCTTGCGGAGTTACGTCAAGATCAAAAATGTTCAGGGCGAACATGGGTCGTCGACTCTGGAAGCCGCGCGTCGTCTGATGACTCTTTATCAATCGTGGGGCAAGCCCAATGAGGCTGCGCGTTACGAGGCGGCACTTCCGCCTGCACCCGGCAAGCAAGCCGCCGTCCGAACGCCGTAATCCTTGCTCGCGTCGTCTCGATGTCTGCTCGGACCTCTTTCGAATTCACACGAAGGCTCCACAGGTTCGATTCGTCCGCTGACGCGAACGTCCACGGCTCCACGGCTGCGCGACAATACGATTTATGGCAAACTGAATGTTTGTTCGGCACGGTTTTTAGGCTGCGTGTGTCGCTCGTTCGAAGGCAGCGGGCCCACCGGAAAAACGCCCGCAGGCGATTCGAACTCCTGCCGGCATCAGAGAAAACCGGTAACAGAAAAAACTGGTAACAGGAAAAAATGGACCCGAAGTTCATACGGAATTTCTGCATCATCGCGCACATCGACCACGGCAAATCCACGCTGGCGGACCGCCTCCTGGAAATGACCGGCGCGCTGACGCAGCGCGAAATGCACGAACAATTCCTCGACTCCATGGACCTGGAGCGCGAGCGCGGCATCACGATTAAGGCAAAAAGCATACGACTGCACTACAAAGCTAAGGATGGAAATACGTATCGCTTGAATTTGATTGATACGCCGGGGCACGTGGATTTTTCCTACGAAGTTTCGCGCGCGCTGTCCGCCTGCGAAGGCGCGCTGCTGGTCGTCGATGCCTCGCAAGGCGTGGAAGCGCAAACCGTCGCGAATGCGTTTCTTGCCGCGGCGCACAACCTCACGATTGTGCCGGTGATTAACAAAATTGATTTGCCGGCGGCGCAGCCGGATTTCGTAAAAGAACAAATCGAAAGCGTGCTTGCCATTCCGGCGGAAGACGCGCTGCTGATCAGCGCGAAGAGCGGCATCGGCGTCGAGGATGTTCTCGAGGCCATCGTGGCACGTGTGCCGGCGCCAAAAGGCGACGCGGAAAATCCGCTGCAAGCGCTGATTTTCGATTCGTGGTTCGACATTTACCGCGGCGCCGTTGTGCTTGTTCGCGTGATGGAAGGCCGCGTCAAGAATCACGTGAAAATCAAACTCGTGGCCGGCGACGAAACCTACGAAGTCGAGCAGCTCGGCACGCTCACGCCAAAACCGATCGCGCTCGAGGAACTCGAAGCCGGCGACGTCGGCTTCATCGTCGCGAACATCAAGCGCGTGGCCGATGCGCGCATGGGCGACACGGTCATTGAAGTGGCGCGGCCCGCTCCGGCGCTGCCGGGATTTGAAGCCATCAAGCCGATGGTTTTCGCCGGATTGTTTCCGGTGCTCGCCGATGACTACGAACCGCTCCGCGACGCGCTCGGAAAATTGCAATTGAACGACGCGGCATTTTTCTACGAGCCGGAAAATTCCGTCGCGCTGGGCTTCGGTTTCCGCTGCGGCTTCCTCGGCTTGCTGCACATGGAAATCGTGCAGGAGCGCCTGGAGCGCGAATTCGGCCTTAACCTGATCACTACCGCGCCGAGCGTGCGCTACCGCATCACGCGCGTCACCGGCGAAGTGATCGAAGTCGACAGCCCGGCGAAATTTCCAAATCCCAGCGACATCGAAAAAATCGAAGAGCCAATCATCAAAGCGATGATCATCACCAACGAAGATTCCGTCGGCGGAATCCTGCAGCTTTGCCAGGAAAAGCGCGGCACGCAGAAAAATTTCGAGTATCTTTCGCCGACGCGCGTGATGCTTACGTATGAATTGCCGCTGAACGAAATCGTGCTCGATTTTTACGATCGTCTAAAATCGGTTTCACGCGGCTACGCCTCGCTGGACTACCATCTTGCCGATTACCGGGAATCGGACCTCATCAAACTGGATGTTCTCGTCGCCGGCGAACCGGTCGATGCGCTGGCGCTGATTATCCATCGCGAATTTGCGGCGGAGCGCGGGCGCGAACTGGTGACGCGACTGCGGAAACTCATTCCACGGCAAATGTTTGAAGTGCCGATTCAAGCCGCGATCGGCAGCCGCGTGATCGCGCGCGAAACCGTCGCGGCGATCCGCAAAAATGTTCTTGCCAAGTGTTACGGCGGTGACATTTCCCGTAAACGCAAGCTCCTCGAAAAGCAAAAAGAAGGCAAACGCCGCATGAAGCGCGTCGGCCAGGTCGATATTCCGCAGGAAGCCTTCCTTGCAGTCCTCAAAGTTGCCTCTTCCTCCGACGACGAATAGCTCGCGGTTTTCAGTCGCCGGTTTGCAGTTAATAGTTTTCAGCTTCGGAACCATTAGACAGGTTCCTGTTGTCCGCCTTTCTTCTCCGGAGTAAACTGCCGTCAGTGAGCTTTCTATGGGCAAAGAACGCCAATACGTTGTAAACGAGCGCGGCGAAAAGGTCGCCGTGGTCATCAGCATCGAGGAATACGAAAAGATTCTCGAAGACCTGGAGGACCTCGAAGATGTCCGCGCATACGACGAAGCCATGGCTTTAGGCGAAACGCCGGTGCCGTTTGATGAAGCCGTTGAGAGGATCGAGCGCGAAAGAAAGAGTAAGTGAGTTACACACTTCGCATATTGCCACACGCAGAAAAACAGCTTTCCCGATTGAACTCCCCAATCTACGATTCCTTGAAAACTAAAATTTCCGCAATCCGCGACACCCCCGGACCACAAGGATGCAAAAAACTTCGCGAACGGGAAGGCTGGCGGATACGCATCGGGGACTACCGGGTGATTTACAAAATCAATGACATCGAAAAGACCGTCACCGTTATTGAAATTGGGCATCGGAGCGAAGTGTACCGATAGGGTCATCTCTCTTCTTTTTTCCTGACTTCTGTGGTGAGGCGGCCGCGATGGAGCTGGATGGCTACGGTGTCGCCGAGGGCGACTTGGGCGGCGTCACGGAGGAGGTTGCCGGCGGCGTCGGTGGCGATGGCGTAGCCGCGTTCGAGGACGCGGAGGGGGCTGCGCTCCTGGAGCTGCAAGGATAATTTTTCGAGGCGGTCGCGTTTGCTGCGGAGCTGGCGCTCCATGCGGACGCCGAGATCGGCGTTGCGTTTTTCGAGGCGCAGGCGGAAGGCCGAAATCTTCACGCGAAAATCGAACGAGGCGATGCGCAGGTGCGCAGTAGTAAAACGTTGCCGCGATTGTCGGAGGCGCTCGCGGAGGCCGAGCGCGAGGCGTGAAGTCATTTCATCGGCGCGCTGGCGCTGCTGGCGCAAGAGATCGAGCGGGCGGCGAAAGCCCCGGCGGGCGGAGAGTTCGTGAACGCGGCGGGACAGTTCCAGCAGGCGATAGCGAAGCAGGCCAGCGAGAGTTTCGCGCAGGTCGGCGATGTGCTTGTCGAATTCGGCGCGCGTCTGGACGACGAGCTCCGCGGCGGCGGAAGGAGTGGAGGCGCGCAGGTCGGCGACGAAATCGGCGATGGTGAAATCGGTTTCGTGGCCGATGCCGGAGATGACGGGAATTTCCGAGGCGAAGATGGCGCGCGCGACGATTTCTTCGTTGAAGGCCCACAAATCTTCCATGGAGCCGCCGCCTCGCGCAAGGATCAGTACGTCCACCATTTTCCTGGCATTGAAAAACTTCAGCGCTTTGACGATTTCCTCGGCGGAGCCTTCGCCCTGGACTCGGACGGGATAGACGGTGAGATGCACGTTGTGGAAGCGTCGCGTGAGAATGCGCACGACGTCCCGGACAGCGGCGCCGCGCGGCGAAGTGATGATGCCGATGCGGCTGGGAAGCAGCGGCAGCGGTTTTTTGCGTGCGGGATCGAAGAGGCCTTCGGCTTCGAGGCGCTTCTTCAATTGCTGGAAAGCAAGCTGGAGCGCGCCAAGACCGATGGGCTCGAGATTTTCGACGTAGATTTGATATTCGCCGCGGGTTTCGTAAACGCTGATGGAACCGCGCACGCTCATCTGCAGGCCGTCTTCGGGGCGGAACTTGATGCCGCGCTGTTGCTGCTTGAAGAAAACGCAGCGGACCTGGGCGCGATCGTCTTTCAAGGTGAAATAGATATGGCCGGACTGCGCTTCGCGGCAATTAGAGATTTCACCCTGGACGGAGACGTCCGTGAAGTTTTTGGCGAGGAGATCGCGGATCTTCCCGGTCAGCTCGCTGACGGTCATGATGCGGCGCTCGGGCATGAGGTTGAAAGTCAGCTGGGTCATTTTTGGCGACCTATAGGATCGACCGGATAGGGAGCGGCTGGAGAATAAACTTTGGCAGAGAATCTTGTTAACAATTTACTCCCCTACCCCCCTTTTTTTCGCATCTGCGCATTCTAAAGGAGTTTAAGCCCTTTGTTCCTGGAACTGCGCATTCTAAACGAGTTATGGGCGCGTTTTTCGGAACTGCGCATTCTAAATGGCTTAGTGATTTCTGTGTAGGAAGCGTTGAGCGTCGGGAAGCGAGAAGAAGCACAGGCAAAGAAAAGTCGGCAGGACGAGAGTGGTCTGCGAAATTCATAACACATTATAACAGATAGGTACTATTTGTCAAGAATAACTAACAAACTGTTTGGGTTCTATCAGCTAGCTGCAAGTATCCGTTCCCGCCGGCACACGCAGGGGAGATTTCTTCAGAGATTTGGAGCGGCCAAAACGAGATTGAGAGTCTGTGGGCCGCCGGCTTCGAGGAAGGCGGCGTGGGCCTGGCTGCGGCACGCTTCGGCGTGATGGAGCAGTTCGGCGAAGGCAGGAGAAGAGTGCAGCGGCGAGAACCAAGGATCGCGGGTAAGAGAGGAGCTGCACAGAAACCCGTCATCAATCACACGGTGAAGAAGGTTGATGGCCTTCTCCACCCGACCGATCCGGGCGAGCTGGCGCCCCACGTAGAATTGGCTCTCCAGATCCCTTTGCGTGAGCAAGTCTCCGGCTTCAATCGCGTGGAGACATTCCTGAAAGTTGCCTTCGAGATAGGCTCGGAGCGACTGCATGATGGCGCGAAGGGGACCGGGAATGGCGCCCGTTTTTTCACGGTCGCGGAGTTTTGCCAACGCGGTCCCAGTCTCGCCAAGGCAAGCCAGCGCTGCACAGTCGAGGTAGAAGCCTGCCTTTGTATCGTAGCAATCGAGAGACTTTTGATACTCGCCAAGGAGGAAGTAAGTGTGCGCCACGCTGGTGATGGCCTGGGGATCGAGATGACGGGAACGAAAATGAGCGGCGAGAGAGGCATCCAACTGGTCGCAATAGCGGCAAGCCTGAACGAGGCCGGCGAACAGCTCCGGATCGTTGCGGCGGGAGCGTGACCGGTGGAGCAACCGCAGCATGGCCTGCTGCGCGTGGCCCTGATCGCATTCGATGAGAGTGTAGAGATTGTGGGCGATGGTGAGGTCCGGATTGAGAGTGAAAGCCTTGGCGAAGGCTTCGTTGGCCCGCTCGAAGCCGAGATCCACGTTTTCGGCAAATTTGTCCAGGAAGCGAAGAACTCTTCCGAGCCGCGCCCAGGCCGGCGCGTATTGGGGATCCTCTTCGAGGCAGTGGAGATAGAGACTGCGCGCCAGGTTCATGTTTTCCGGTGTACGGCTGGCGATAAGCTGATTCGCGCGCAGATAATACTCGTAGGCTTTGGCGCTGGCGGGAACATCGCGGCGAAAACTGCGGCGCTCGCGATCGCTGAGGGGCAGCATAAGGGATTCCACAATCCCCTGGGACAATTCGTCCTGGAGGCGGAAGAGATCCTGGAGGGAGGAATTTACCGTTTCCGACCAGAGCACGGTGCCGCTGGGCGCCTCCACCAACTGGCAAGTGACGCGAATCTGATCACCTGCGCGCAAGAGTGACCCGGTGAGGATGGCGTCGACTCCAGCTTCCGCTGCGATTCGCTTGGGATCGGGAGCGCCGGAAAAGGCGGCAGCCGAGATGCTCGAGCGCACGATCAGGCTATCAATGCCGGAGAGTGAATTGCTGACCGCGTCGGGAAGGCTGTGGGCAAGAAAATCCGTGTCCTCGTCCTTCTTGAGCAAACGGAACGGTAGAACGATCAGGCGAGTGACGGTTTGAGGCCGGACGAGAGCGATGGCGCTGGTCGAGATGGTGATGTCATTCAGCGCATCGAGCATTTTGTGAGCGGAAGAGTAGCGATGTTCAGCGCGCTTGGCGATGGCCACGCGGAGCGCCTGGTCCAGGGCTTCAATTTCGCGGGAGCCGGTGAGGGGAGGCGGGTCGTGATGTAACACGGCGTATAGGACATCGACACTCGAAACGCCGTCAAAGGGACGTTTGCCAGAGAGCAATTCGTAAAGGATGCCTCCGGCCGCAAAAATGTCCGCGGATGGGCCGGCGATCTCCCCACGCGCTTGTTCCGGTGCCATGTAGTGGGGAGTGCCCATGATCATGCCCGACGCGGTCAGGAGAGTGGCCGTCTGGAGCGGGTCGCTTTCGCCGGGGCCTTCCTGGAGGGTAGAGCGAGCCAGACCGAAATCGAGGAGTTTGACGCCATGCCTGGTGAGAAAAACATTGGAGGGTTTCAGGTCGCGGTGGACAATGCCGAGGTCGTGAAGAGCTTGCAGCGCAGCCAGTATTTGCCGCTCGATATTCACCGCTTCCGGTGTGGGGATGGCGCCGCCGGCGATGCGTTCCGCAAGAGATTGACCGTCGAGAAATTCGAGCACCAGGAAGAGATCGTTTCCGCCTTCCAGGACCTCAAAAACCTGACAAACTCCCGGATGGCTGACACGCGCGAGGGAGCGCGCTTCGCGCCAGAGGCGGGCGCGAGCGTCCTGATTCTCGAACGACTGGTGCAACGTCTTGATAGCCACAGCTCGATGCAGACGTTCATCCCAGCCCTCGTAGACGACACCCATCCCGCCGGCGCCAATCTTGCGTCGAATTTGATATTGGCCGATCGCTTCTAGCATAGAGAAGCCTCTGCCATGCTATGCCTGCCGCTGATGACCTGCAATGACCCTGCTCCCCGGAGACGCGAATTTGCGGCGTGTCCGTGGGATGCGATTGCGAGCGTTATTTCAGAGTGCAACGAAAATTAGCGCCGGAAATGGGAGAAGAGCCAGAAGAGCAGAGAAAGCCCAAGGCTGAGGAGGAGGCAGGTGGCGATCGGGAAATAGAAAGTGGAGTGCTCACCGCGGTGGAGGATATCGCCGGGGAGTTTTCCAAGGCGAAAGGGGAGTCTGCCGTCGAAATACAACATCGCGCCAGTGACGACCATCACGGCGCCAAGCAGCATCAGGAGTCGGCCGAGATCGCGCGCTGGATCCATTCCTGGATTGTACTGGAAATCTTTCGTCGAGCTCCTCAGCTGATTTCGCGGGACGCCTTCAAAAACAGGAGCCCGGCACCAGAAATCTGAAATCAAGAATAAGGCAGGCGAATCGCGCGATTCGTTGACTTGCCCTCGCGCGCAACCTAAGATGCCCGCTCGATGGAAAATCCCTCCATGATTGGCCGCGTCCTTGGCCACTATCTCATTGTCGTGAAACTCGGCGCCGGCGGAATGGGCGAAGTATACAGCGCGCGCGACGAAAGACTGGAGCGCGATGTGGCGCTGAAAGTCTTGCCTGAGAAAGCCTTGAGCGACGAAGCGGCGCGCAAGCGCTTTCGCAAAGAGGCGCTTGCACTCTCCAAGCTGAACCATCCGAATATTGCCACGATCTATGACTTTGATTCCAACGGCGGCGTGGACTTTTTGGCTATGGAATATGTGGCTGGTGAAACGCTAGGGCAAAAAATTGCGAACAAGCCGCTCAATGAATCCGATGTGGCGCGGCTGGGCTGCCAGATTGCGGATGCGCTGGAAGAGGCCCATGAACGCGGAATTGTCCATCGAGACCTGAAACCAGGGAATGTGATGGTGACGCCAAAGGGGCGAGTGAAGGTACTGGATTTTGGCCTGGCCAAGTTGCTGCGGCCGGGCGGAGCGATGGCGGCTGCCGACACGCTGAGCGAGACACAGCAAGGGATGTCGGGAACGCTGCCGTACATGTCGCCGGAGCAATTGCGCGAAGAGCCGGTGGACCAGCGCAGCGATATTTTCGCGCTTGGGGCGGTGCTTTACGAGATGGCCACGGGGCAGCGGCCGTTTCCTCAGACGAAGACTACCCGGTTAACCGACGCGATTTTACATGACGCTCCGGTGGCCCCGCGAGTGCTGAATCCGCGTATTTCTCCGGAACTCGAACAAATCATTCTGAAATGCTTGGAGAAGACACCGGACCTACGTTTCCAGTCGGCCAAAGAGCTGAGTGCGGATCTTCGGAGGCTGAGTGCGCCCGGCACGGCGCCAAGCTCAGCAAGCGCAATCAAACGGCGCGGCCCCGTCCGTAAGATTGCGCTGGCATCCGTAGTTGGATTGGCCGCGCTGCTTGGGGCGCTGGCCCTGTTGAATGTCGGGGGGTGGCGTGATCGATTTCCGGGAAGTACTAAAGGTCCAAAATTCGAATCGCTGGCCGTTCTGCCGCTGGCAAATCTTTCCGCAGATCCGGCGCAGGAATATTTCGCCGATGGGATGACCGAGGAACTGACCACGGAGCTGGCGCAAATCAGCGGACTGCGAGTAATTTCGCGAACTTCAACGATGCGTTACAAGGGCAGCCAGAAACCGTTGCCGGAGATCGCCAGGGAACTCGGTGTGGACGCAGTGATTGAAGGCTCTGTGGAACGGTCCGGAGACGAAGTGCGTATTTCGGCGCAGCTGATCAACGCGCGGAACGACACGCATCTGTGGGCGCGGAGTTACCACCGCAATCTCCGGGACGTGCTGGCGATGCAGAGCGAAGTGGCTCGCGCCATCGCGGGAGAAATCAGCGTGCGATTGACGCCGCAGGAACAGGCGCGGTTTGAACGTTCGCGCCCAGTGAACACCACGGCGTACGAAGCGTACCTTAGAGGGCTTTATCATTGGAATTTTCACACGCCGGATGAAATGCAGAAAGCCATTGTTGAATACAACCGTGCGATTGAGATCGATCCGGGCTATGCGCTGGCCTACGTGGCCCTGTCTAATACCTATCATCTCCTACCGTTCAATGCGGATGCGCCGCCGCAAGAGGCCTTTCCCAAGGCAAAGGAGGCGGCGCTGAAGGCCATAGAATTGGATCCGCAGCTCGGGGAAGCGCACTCTTCGCTGGCGCTGGTTCTCGGACAATACGACTGGGACTGGGCGGGGGCGGAGCGCGAACATAAGCGGGCCATTGAGCTGAGCCCCAATAGTCCCAGCGCGCTCATGTACTATGCAGAGTTGCTCTCGGTTCAAGGCCGCCATGCCGAGGCTATCGCCATGGCAACCCGAGGACGCGAGCTGGATCCGGTTGCTGGCGCAGTCGGTTTGCAACTTTCGAGAGCATACTTTCACGCGCGCCAATACGATCGTGCCGCGAAGTCCTTTCAGCAATTTCTCGAGACCAATCCTTATTTTTGGCCATTGCATCTTTTTCTGGGGGAGGTTTACGCGCAGAAGGGCGAGTATGCCAAAGCGCTCGCCGAGTTTCATCAAGCGGAGGGACCTACGTTGCAAGCGAGGTCCTTGATTGGACATGTCTATGCCATTTCCGGTAGGAAGCTGGAGGCGGAAAAAATTCTCGACGAACTCGTGCTGCGATCGAAGTCGGCTTATCTTCCTCCAACCTATATCGCAAGAATATGCGCGGGGCTTGGGCAAAAGGATGAAGCGATTGCGTGGCTGGAAAAAGGCTACACCCTACGGGATTCCCACATGGAATTCCTGGCTGTGGACCCCACATTTGACGGGTTGCGATCGGACCCACGGTTCGCCAAATTGCTTCGGCGAATGAACCTGGCAAAGTAGCAGCAATGCGTCAGGACAGGCGGGACGGCCATCGTCCACAAAGGTGCAGCAGTGCTGCGCCCCTACAGGAGACCTGATTTCAAGGCGAACTAAATGAGTTCGAGGCCGGCGAAGAAGTAGCCGATTTCGAATGCGGCGGTTTCGGGAGCGTCGGAGCCGTGGGTGCAATTGTTGCCGATGCTGGTGCCGAGGTCGTGGCGGATGGTGCCGGGCGCGGCTTTCTTGGGATCGGTGGCACCCATGGTGTCGCGCCATTTGAGGATGGCGCCTTCGGCTTCGAGGACCATGGCGAAGATTTTGCCGGAACTCATAAAGTCCGTGAGTTCGCCGAAGAAGGGCCGGGCTTTGTGCACGGCGTAGAAGCCGCCAGCTTCGTCTTTCGTCAGGCGCATGCCCTTGATCGCGACGATTTTGAACCCGGCCTTGTGAATCCGGGCCAGAATTTCACCTTGCTCGCCGCGACTGACAGCGTCGGGTTTGATGATTGCGAAAGTACGCTCAAGTGCCACGAATTCCTCCGGTTTATCGAAATGAAACGCAGTGAGGGCGACGTAAAGCCGCCTTTACAAACACTTTTACTTCAGTGCTGCGGCGACGGTGGCGCCCATATCCGCTGGGGTTTCGACGCAGCGGATGCCGGCGGCGCCCATTGCGGCGTACTTGTCCTTCGCGGCGCCCTGGCCGCCGCTGATGATCGCGCCCGCGTGGCCCATGCGACGGCCCGGGGGAGCGGTTTGGCCAGCGATGAAGCCGACAACAGGCTTTTTCACGTTGACCTTGATCCATTCAGCGGCGCGCTCTTCGGCGTTGCCGCCGATTTCGCCGATCAAGATGATGGCGTGGGTGTCCGGATCGTCGTTGAAAAACTTGATGGCATCGAGGAACGAAGTGCCGATGATGGGATCGCCGCCGATGCCGATACAAGTGGATTGGCCGATGCCGAGCTTGGTCAATTGATCCACGGCTTCGTAGGTTAGCGTTCCGCTGCGGCTGACGACGCCGACGTTACCCTGTTTGTGAATGCGGCCGGGCATGATGCCGATTTTGCACTTGCCAGGAGAGATGATGCCCGGGCAGTTCGGGCCGATGAGACGAGTCTTCTTGAAATCCACGGTGGCGGCGACGCGCACCATGTCCAGCGCGGGAATGCCTTCCGTGATGCAAATCACCAGCGGAATTTCTGAATCCGCGGCTTCGAGAATCGCGTCGGCAGCATACGGTGGCGGAACAAAAATCACGGATGCGTTTGCGCCGGTAGCTTTCGCCGCGTCGGCGACAGTGTTAAACACCGGTCGCTCCAGATGTTTCGTGCCACCTTTGCCGGGGGTGACACCGCCGACCACGTTGGTGCCGTACTCGATCATCTGCTGCGTGTGAAAAGTGCCTTCGCGGCCGGTGAAGCCCTGGACCAGCAAGCGTGTTTTTTCGTTAACGAGGATGCTCATCGCGCACCCCCGGCGAGAGCAACGACCTTTTGGGCGCCGTCCTTCATGCCGTCGGCGATGGTGAAGTTCAGGCCGCTGTCGCGGAGGATCTGCTGGCCGAGTTCGACGTTGGTTCCTTCCATGCGCACGACCACGGGAACTTTCAATTGAAGATCCTTTGCGGCGGCGACGACGCCGGTGGCGAGCACGTCGCAGCGCAGGATGCCGCCGAAAATATTGATGAAGACGGCTTTGACTGCCGGGTCGCTCATCAGAATGCGAAAAGCATTTTTGACCTGATCGGCTGAGGCGCCTCCGCCAACATCGAGAAAATTGGCGGGCGAGCCGCCCGCGTACTTGATGATGTCCATGGTGGCCATCGCAAGGCCCGCGCCGTTGACCATGCAGGCCACGCTGCCTTCGAGCTTGATGTAGTTCAACCCGTACTTCGAAGCTTCCACTTCGAGCGGATCTTCTTCATCGAGATCGCGCAGTTCGCGGAGCTCCTTGTGACGGAAGAGCGCGTTGTCATCGAAGGTCATCTTGGCATCGAGAGCGACGAGTTTGCCTTCACCGGTCAGCACGCAAGGATTGATTTCGAGCATCGAGGCATCGGTATCGATGAACGCTCGGTAGAGGGCCTGGAGGAAAGGAACCGATTGATTGACGGCTTCGATGGACAAACCGAGGCCGAAAGCGATCTTGCGCGCTTGATAGAGTTGCAATCCAACAGCAGGATGAATGGTCTCGCGCAAAATGGCGCCGGGATTATCCTTGGCGACTTCTTCGATTTCCATGCCGCCCGCGGCGCTGGCCATGAACACAACGCGGCCACTGGCGCGGTCGACAAGCAATCCAAGGTAGAGTTCGCGCTTGATATCAAGGCCTTCTTCGATGAGCACGCGCTTCACGATGCGGCCGACCGGGCCGGTTTGCGGCGTGACGAGCTTCATGCCCAGGATGTGGCTGGCGATATCGGCGGCTTCGTCGGAGGAGCGTGCGAGCTTGACGCCGCCGCCCTTTCCGCGTCCACCGGCGTGGATCTGCGCTTTCACGACGCAAATATGCGACTTCAGGCGCTGCGCGGCTTCGCGAGCTTCTTCCTTGGTGAAAGCGACTTCGCCGCGCGGGGTGGTCACGCCATAGCGCGTCAGAATCGCTTTGGCCTGATACTCATGAATCTTCATTGAGGTTCCGTGCTCCGTGTGACTCTAAAGCAGTCAGCGAGTGTTAGAATTTTGAGGCGATGCGAAACATAGAAGTTTAACCGGAAGCCGGAAACGGAGCAAGGACGCGCAAAACAGGCGGCAAATGAAGGAAATTCGCGAACACATCGAGCGCGTCGAAACAGGCCACATCCTTATGGGTGCCGAAGCGGAAGCGGTGATGGAAGAGCTGCTTTCGGGGCGCATGGAGACGCCGGAGATCGCGCGTTTGCTGACGGCGCTGAACCAGCGGCCTATTCAAGTGCAGGAGCTCGTGGGGTTTGCGCGGGTGATGCGGCGAAGCGCGACGCGGGTGTTCGCGGAGGGCGAGACGCGGCCGGAGCGGATGGTGGATACATGCGGCACGGGGGGCGACGCTTCGAACACGTTTAACATTTCGACGGCGGCTGCGATTGTGGCGGCGGCAGCCGGCGCGCGTGTGGCGAAACATGGCAACCGTGCCGCAAGTTCGCAGTGCGGCTCGGCCGATGTACTGGAAGCGCTTGGCGTACGGATCGATCTGCCGTTCGAACGGTACGGACGAGCGATCCGGGAGATCGGCATCGGATTCCTTTTCGCGCAGGCGGCGCACACGGCAACCCGGCGTGCCGCCGCCGCGCGAAAACAGATCGGCGTGCGTACAATCTTTAATTTGCTGGGCCCGCTGACGAATCCTGCGGGAGCGCAAGCGCAAGTCCTCGGCGTTTTCTCCACGGAGGTAATCGATCTGGTCGCAGCGACGCTCGCGGAGCTCGGCGCAGAGCATGCGTTCGTGGTGCACGGAGCGGGCGGGCTCGACGAAATTTCTATTTCCGGGGACACGCAGGTCGCGGAAATAAAACATGGCGTTGTTCGGCGCTTCACTCTGACACCGGAAGAGTTCGGAGTATCGCGAGCCCCGCTCGAATCGTTGCGCGGTGGAACCGCTGCGGAGAACGCCGCGATTATTCGCCGAGTCCTGAATGGCGAAGCTGGTCCACCGCGCGACATCGTAGTGATCAATGCGGCTGCAGCTTTTGTTGCAGCTGGGGTCGCTCCAAATTTTCGTGAGGCTGCGAATCTTGCGGGCGAGACCATCTCTTCAGGCACGGCGGCGGACAAACTCAGAGCGCTCGCAGCGTTCACAAACACACGCGGAATGCACTAAACCTGAATCGCATCACTGTAAAGCAGGTGATTTACGGCCGGTCGGGGCTTTCCAGAGCTTCCTGCACGCCAATGACAGTGATCACCCCGATGGCGATGGGTATGGCCAGGAAGCGACCGTGGACTAAGGGTTGAGGCACATGGTTGGAACGCCCGCCGCACGCCCCAGGAATGGAGACCCGGTAGGACTTTCCTTCCTCGATAATTTTGGTTTCCTTGCCGGCAGTCACTTCGAGGGACTGGACGCGGCTGGTGACCACCACGGCGCAGTTTTCGAGCGTCACCTGTCCGGCGGTGAGCGCAGGCGTCTGAGGCCGAACGCGGACGTCAACCGCATCGATTTTCAGCGATCCGCCGCTTTCCACACGGAAAGCCACGGAGCCACGCTGGAGCATTCCGCTCAAGCTGCCGCCATCCTGATTCATATACAGGACACTATCCTCGGCAAGGGTAAGTTGCACGGGGCCGGAGCGCAGGGTTAACGCGCCGCCAACCTCGGTCGAGAGACGGTCACCGGCATAGATCGTTGTTCCGGCCGAAGTCGCCGTGTTGTTCAAGTGCCCGCCGGTCGACTGCGTGATGGCGCCAATCGGCGAGGTCTGTCCGGGCAGAGAAATACCCGTCAACAAAATCACCAGCGCCGTGGCCAGACTGCGGCGAAACATACTTGTGCGAATCCTCCGAGGGAAGTGCAGTTTCAGTTTAGGGAGGAGCAGGCGCGCGCACACTGGTACTGTGCGTAAACGGGTGTTGGCGGCTTCTGCACAAGCAGAGACGCAGCCTGTCCGGAAGTACAGCTGTTCCAACGGACAGGTGCGCGCGAAACAAAGCTTCACAAGGTCAGATAGAATTGACGTGTGGCGTAATCGTGCTTCAAATGGAGCTGGCGAGCAAGAGTGTTACGGGGAAAATTGGGGGGAACGTAACTTTGAAAAAAATCGTGATCATGGTGTTGATGGCCCTAGCGGGTTACCCAGCGCTGGCGCAGAAGCCTACTCCTCAGGCGCCCGCGCAGGTAGCGCAGCAGGTGCGCGACTATCGCATAGCCAACGAGGACCGCATTATTCGCGAGTTGACGGAGTTTCTTGCGATCCCCAATGTTGCCAGCGACACCCCCAACATTCAGAAAAACGCGGCGCACCTAGTGGAGATGCTCGAAGCTCGCGGGATTGAGACGCATCTGCTGCCCATCACGGGACGCGGCCCGGTGGTTTTCGGCAAGCTAACCTCGCCGGAGGCGAAACGCACGGTGATCTTCTACGCGCATTACGACGGCCAGCCAGTCGATCCGGCAGCCTGGACGGATGGCAGACCCTTTGAGCCGGCGCTGCGCGACGCGGCGATTGAGGCGGGCGGAAAGCGCATTCCCTTCCCTGAAAACAGCGCGCAACACGGCGCGATCTATAATGACGATTGGCGGATTTATGCGCGGTCGTCCTCCGATGACAAATCTCCTATCGTCGCGCTTCTCGCAGCGCTGGATGCCCTGCGCGAAAAGAAAATTCCCCTGTCTGTGAATTTGAAAGTCATTTTGGAAGGCGAAGAAGAAGCAGGTTCTACCAATCTGCAGCACACCCTGGAGCTGCACAAAAATCTTCTTGGCGGAGATTTGCTGATCACCGGTGACGGGCCGGTGCATCAGAGCGGGCGGCCGCTGGTTTTCTTCGGCAACCGCGGCGACATCGGGCTGGACATCACGGTATATGGGGCAGTGCGCGCTTTGCACAGCGGGCACTATGGCAACTGGGCGCCGAATCCGGCGATGGAACTGTCGCGGCTGCTGGCGAGCATGAAAGATGCGGATGGGCGCGTGCTGATTGACGGCTACTACGACGATGTCACGCCGCTCGGTGAGTTGGAGAAAAAGGCTCTCGCGCAAATGCCACAGAACGACGCCGATCTCGAGCGCGAATTGGGGATCGCAAAACCGGAAGGCGGCGGAAAAAAACTTGTCGAGCTGTTGACGCAGCCCTCGTTGAATATTCGAGGGTTGCGCAGCGCGTACGTCGGGGAGCAGGCACAGAATGTGGTGCCCGATCGCGCGGAGGCGTCGCTCGATGCGCGACTCGTGATGGGCGAAGATCCGCAGAAAAAGTTTGAGCAGATCGCGGCGTTTATCCGCAAGCAGGGTTACTTGGTGATCGATCGAGAGCCAACAATGGAAGAACGGCGCTCTCACGCGCTGATCGCCAAGGTCATCAATGAAGGCGGGTATCGCGCGTCGCGGACGCACATGGATTTGCCCGTTTCGAAGGCGCTGGTGGAGGTGGTTCAGGGCGCGGCGGGCGGAAACACGGTAATTGCGCCGGGGCTGGGCGGCAGTGTGCCAATGTACATTTTCGAGGATCTCGGTTTGCCCTGGATCGGTGTGCCCATCGTGAATTACGACAATCACCAGCACAGCTCCGACGAAAACCTGCGGCTCGGCAATCTCTGGCGCGGCATGGAAATTTACGGTGTGATTCTGGCAGATCTGAATTGGTGATGCTATCACTGATAAGCCGCGACGAGCAGGGCGCACCATGCTGCGCCCCTACAAAGATAGGAAATTCTTGAGGAGCTGCTTGCCGGATTCGGTGAGGACGGATTCGGGATGGAACTGGACGCCTTCGATTTTGCAGCGGCGGTGGCGCAGGCCCATGATGATGCCGTCATCGGTTTCGGCAGTGATGGCGAGTTCGCGCGGGAGCGATTTGCGTTCCACGATGAGCGAGTGATAGCGCGTGGCCGTGAAGGGATCCGTCAGCTTGCGGAAAATATTCTTTCCGTCGTGATGGATCTGGCTGGTCTTGCCATGGAAGAGTTTCGGGGCACGGACAATTTTTCCACCAAATGCAGCGCCGATGGCTTGATGCCCGAGGCAGACTCCTAGGATTGGAAATTTTCCCGCCAAGCGTTCGATCAGCTCCACGGAGATGCCAGCCTCCTGTGGCGTGCACGGCCCGGGCGAAATCACAATGCGCTCCGGCTTGCGGCGGGTGATTTCTTCCACGGTGATCTTGTCGTTGCGGTGCACTTCGACGTTGCACCCCAGCTCGCCGAGATACTGCGCGAGGTTGTAGGTAAACGAATCGTAGTTGTCCAGCAGCAAAATCATGACGGCTTTCTCAATCGGCCCCTACCGTTTGCGGCTTCCAAGGCCGCAAGTAACGCCCTGGCCTTGTTCACGCTCTCTTCATATTCGCCCTCGGGCGTGGAATCCGCAACGATGCCGCCGCCGGCCTGCACGTAGGCTATGCCATTCTTGACGACCATGGTGCGCAGAGCGATGCAGGAATCGAGATTGCCAGCGAAATCGAGATACAAGATGCCGCCGGCATAGATTCCGCGGCGTGCGCGCTCCAGCTCTTCGATGATTTCCATGGCGCGAACTTTCGGCGCACCAGAGACGGTACCTGCTGGAAAGCAAGCCATCAGCGCGTCAAAGCAATCCACATCTTCGCGCAAGCAGCCGCGGAGGCTGGAAACCAGATGCATGACATGGGAGTAGCGCTCCACGGTGAGCAACTTTTCGGGCCGCACCGTGCCGTAATCGCAGACGCGCCCGAGATCGTTGCGCCCCCGATCGACGAGCATGATGTGTTCGGCGCGCTCCTTTTCGCTGGCAAGCAATTCGCGTTCGAGGCGTTGGTCTTCGGCTTCGTCTTTTCCGCGCCAGCGCGTTCCCGCAATGGGCCGGTAGAAAACGTCGCGTCCCTGGACTTTGACGAGCATTTCCGGCGAACTGCCGACGATGGAAACGTCGTTCATCTGCAGGTAGAAAAGATAGGGCGAAGGATTCAGCGCGCGCAGCTCGCGATAAATCTCGAAAGGATCGGCCTTGGTCTTCGCCGAGAAACGCTGGCTCACCACTACCTGGAAAATGTCTCCTGCGCGAATGTACTGCTTGGCCTTTCGAACGGCGGCGAGATACTCGGGCCGGCGGAAATTCGAAGTCACTTTGACTGGCGCACTCTTCTTGACCGCGGATTGCTTCCTGGGGAGCTCGGCCGCAACAGGTTCGGCGAGCAGGCGGCGCGTCTCCTTGATTTCGCGCACCGCGGCGTTGTACTTCGTGCGCAGCGAACCGGAGCCCTCGGTGAAAACGTTGCGCACGATCCACAACCTGTGCTGCACATGATCGAACGCGATGATGCCGTGATAGAACATCAGCATGGCATCGTAGAGCCCGATTTCGTCGCGCAAACGTTTGGGCAGCCGCTCGATCAGGCGCACCATGTCGTAACTGAAATAGCCGATCGCCCCCGCCACCAGCGGCGGCAAGCCCGGAAGCCGCACGGGGCGGAACCGCTCGATGCGTTCGCGCAAAAACGAAATGGGATCGCGCTCTTCCCAAACAACCCGGTCGCGGCTTTCCATCACGCAGGCGCCGGCCGCATAGCGAAAGACTTCTTCCGGATGCGCGCCGGCAAACGTATAGCGCGCGATTTTTTCTCCGCCTTCCACGCTTTCGAGCAAAAACGAATACCGCGAGCCCTGCGCGATACGCAGATAAGCGCTGACGGGCGTCAACAAATCCGCGGAAAACACGTCGTACACGGGGATAAGATTCCCCTGTTTAGCAAGGCGCTGGAATTCGCGGAAGTCGGGCTGAATCATTGGAGTAGGTTCACGGCTGACAGTCTACAGTCCAAAATAAAAAGAGCACCATTATTACATTTCTTCATCAAAGTCCGGGAGACTAGCGGCGGTCCGGCTTATCTTCCACCTGGAGAGCATTGCGTACGGCACGGCGCATGAGCGCTTCAGGCGCGCGCTTTTCCGTCCAGATCTCCCATTGCGCGATTCCCTGCGCAAGGAACATGTCCACGCCGGAAACGGTGGCAATGCCTTTTCTGGCGGCGAGCTTCAAGAGCTGGGTACGTTCCGGACGGTAGATCAGATCCATGACGAGGCGGCAGTTCAACTCTCCGGTCGCGAGGGGAGAAATTCCTTCCTGCGGGTGCATGCCAACCGGCGTGGAGTTGAGGATGGCGTCGAAAAATTCCGTGCGCAGAGCGCGGCGCGGAACGACTTCTCCACCAGCGGCGCGCGCTAATTCCTTCGCCGCTTTGCTGCGGCGTGCGCAGATGCTGACCATCGCGCCTCCACGCGCCAGCGAGAACGCGGCCGCACGCGCCGACCCGCCGGCGCCGAAGATCAGCACGCGGCTCCCGCGAATACGGAGCTTTTTTTCCAGCGCCCGAAGCACACCGACATAATCGGTGTTACAACCGTAAAGCCCACCGTCACGCCGAACCACAACGGTATTCACCGCGCCGATGTCCGCGGCCAGCGGCTCACAATCCTTCAGATGCCTCAGAATTGTCTGCTTGTGAGGCAGCGTCACGCTGAAACCCCGGACGCCAAACTCGGGAACGGCCGCAAGAAAATCTCCCAACCGATGGACGAGAAACGACAAGTGGACTGCATCTACGCGGCGGGCCACGAAACCTGTGTTGTGCAGGAGCGGCGACAGCGAATGACCGATGGGATCCCCAATCACGCCATAAACTCGCGTCTTCCGCGTGATCTGATGCGCGCGGTAAAGGTGCTTCAACTCGTCCAGCGAAACTTGGCCGGGAGCCGTGGCTTCCGCGACCGGCGCATAGGCCAAGGCGCTCCCTTCGCGCAGCGCCAGAATGCGGGCGGGCAGCCCAACGTCGCCCATGGGAACGGCAACAAAATTCTTCGAACGCCGCGCCAGGCGCAGCAAGCGCAGACTATCCGAGATGGTCCGCGCCTTGGCCGCGATTTTCACGGCATCCACACCTCCACGCGTGGGAACACTCACGCTTCGGGGCAGCGCGGGCGTCCGCTCAAAATCATGCATGGAGAGCAACACTCGCGGCGGCACGGCGTACTCGCGAACGGATTGATCCGGCAGCTTGCGCAAAGTCTCCACTTCCAGGTCGCACCACTGGCAACCCGCCTCGCGCGCTTGCATCAGCCAATACAATTCGCGGTCAACGTCACCGGTGAATTTTCCTCCGCCCTCGCGGCGCCTGCAGGTCGCCAGAAGTGTCGCACTCTTGGGTCCGTGCTTGCGTAGCCAGCGGAGAAAGCGCACGCGCTCCGAGTCGCTGCGCAACCAATCGAGCCGCAATTCAACGGTCTTGGTTTCCTTCAGTGCTGACCGGAACTGTCTGCTCATTTCATCTGCGGTGGAGGCCGCAACGACCGCGCAGATGCCCCGTACCCCTGTTCCAAACAAGCCCATGCCCCGCCTTCGCCGCCAATCCATTGAAAACAAGGCCCCTAGTATGCGCAGTATCAAAAGTGTAAAGCAACCCTGGCCTACTTGTTGACGAGGGGGGATAGCCCTGCTATTTTCGCTAAGAAACGTCCCTGCACGGCCCGTTAGGGCGTGTTTTCGAAGGAGTTATGGCATGCGCGCTAGACTAGCAGCTTTGTCTCTTGTACTTCTCCTGGGTGCCGTCGTTATTTACGCCCAGGGCGGACCGCAGGGTAACCGGGTTCCGCCTCAAGTCACCTTTAGTGCTGTGAATTGTTCCGGTTTTGTCACGGACCAGAAGATACCCAACGCCATCGCGGTCATCTCCGGAGAGCAATCCAATTACAAAATTACTTTTGATCGCGGCGATCTCGTTTATATCAATCGCGGCCAGGACAAGGGCGTGCGCGTCGGCGACCGTTTCTCGGTTGTCCGGCCAATCGAGGATCCCAATCGCGTGCCCTGGTTCAAGTGGCAGGCCAAGCTCATGAAGGCCATGGGCACGGAATACCAGGATGAGGGGCAACTGCGGGTAGTCAACGTTCAACCCAAGGTTTCCATCGCGGAGGTTACTTTCTCCTGCGATTACATGCAGCGCGGCGATACGGTGGTGCCCTATTCCGACCGTCCACAGCCCCCCTTCAAGGACCCAGCGGCATTTGACCATTTCGCTCCCGTCAGCGGCAAACCCGTGGCCATGGTGGTTGGAGGATTGGACTTCTCGGATGTCTACGGCAAGCTGCAAACGATCTATGTAAACCTAGGCACCAAGCAGGGAGTCAAGGTCGGCGATTACTTCCGCATCTTCCGCTACCAGGGCACAAACGTGGAGACCGTGCCGCAAACCAAAGACTATCAGTACACCATGTATGGTTTCGGGAGTGCCCCGCAACGCTATTCGTGGAACGATCTGCCGCGTGAAATCCTTGGCGAGGGCATCGTGATTAACGTCAGCCCCAATTCATCGACAGTGATGATTACCTATAGCACGATCGAGGTCTACGCAGGCGACTACGTGGAAATCGAATAGACAACAATACCTTTTTGTTGCGTGATTCTGGCCCGTGCGGCTCCATCCGCCCGGGCCTTTTCTTTGTGACCTCGTCGTGCGCCTTGCCGGGAAAAAGCTGCGGCAACTCTTACGTCAGTCCACCCTTCTCGTGGTCTGAAAACACTTCACAGGTAAAGCCGAAGAGGCGCGCTTCCGTGTCCTGCCACGCTTCACGCCGGAGTCCCGCTTTCCGGCAGGTCTCCTCCAGAAACTGCTCACGGGTAAAATGATGTTCGAGCGCAACCTGTGGCAGTAGCAGCCCGCGCTGGGCGTGGAGCGCTACCAGTAGGCCATGGCGCCCGAGTTCAATGGCTTCTGGGGCGATCGGCGATAGCAGCGAAAGCAGCGAAATCTCAATCGAAAGCTCGCCGAGCTGGTCCACTCGCAGGGGCGGAAACCGGGGATCTTCCAACGCCGCACTGGCGGCGCAGCGGACGATAGCCGCACCCAGCGGTTCATCCGGTTCGACGACGCCGATGCAACCCTGCAGGCGCCCTCGAGCGTGCAGGGTAACGAAGACGCCGCGGCGCTCCGCGAAGATTCCGTCACGTGGGATAAGGTCTGGAAGCTTACGGTGGGAAACGGTTTCAACCACAGCCGTGCGCGCCAGTTCCAGCGCGGAGCGCCTCTCTGCTTCAGAGAGGGACGGCATCCTCAGACTTCTTGCGCGCCTCAAGCATGCGCAGCCGCCGGCGTTGCTTGATGCTGTCGTCCACGTGACTCCAGAAACGCCGGAAATACTGTGCCGCGGAGATCAGCGCACTGATCACCACCAGCCAAAGCAGGATAAGCGCCAGCGGTTTCAGTGACGGGTGGCCCGCGCCTGCGATCAGTACGGCCACGGCGCACACTTGCAGAACCATCTTCGTTTTGCCAAGTGCCGACGCCTCGATGGTGAATCCCTCCGCCGAGGCAATATTTCGCAGACCAAGAACCGTGAACTCACGCCCGATGATAATCACCACCATCCACGCAGGAACCAGGTGCATGTCCACCAGAGAAACGAACGCCGCGGAGATCAAAAGTTTATCGGCGATGGGATCGAGAAGAATTCCCAGCGTCGTCACTTGCAGCCGCCGCCGCGCCAGATACCCATCCGCCCAATCCGTTGCGGCCGCCAGCAGCAGGATCAGCACTCCCCAAACTTCGAAGTGCATCGTGTAGCCCCAGAGCTCGACGTTGGGACTGCGGGTCAGCAGGATTACAATGAGAACGGGAACGAAGAAAATCCGCAGCAACGTCAGTGAGTTAGGAAGATTCATGGGCGCGTGACGGCGGGGGGCGCCGCCGGTGCGGCTTCAGCCACCGCAGTTTTACTATAGACTTCGTGTAAGGATGCGTCAACGCCTCCGGACATGCCAAAGCCAGGCTTCACAATACCCCGGATTTGGCCCTCATTTAAGACAGTAAGTACTTTGGGGTTAACAAAAAAGCGCGAAGGAAAAGATTAAAAAGCGATACTCTTTCGTAACACAGCTGCTGCAAAGCTGTGCAAATGTGAAAACGGCAACCTCCCGTGAGGAAGCCCCGAATAAGGGCTTACACTTAGCTCCACCACGACTAACATACCCCTTTTCAATTACTTACAAGGATCGCGGGCCAGGCAACTTCTGCGCTCTCTCACCTCTTTGCGCACTGGTCAAAGGCCGTTGCCGGAGTTTCCACAGTCTTTTCCACAAGTGCCCTGGCGCAAAAATCCCGCAAAAGACGGGACCAATGGTCGACCAAATCACTAAAAACAAAGGTTTTTTTGGGTTTTACCCGAGAGTTACCGCCGCGACAATTCGTCCAACTGCTTTATATCGCTCGCGGCCCGCGCAGCAACCGCACCGGCAGCAGAAAAATCGCACTGATCAATTTGAGAACGCCGTCAACGGCGATCCCCAGGATGCGCAACGGCAGCAGCAGCAACCACACGATGGGATACATCACCAACGCAAACAGCGCAAGCGGCCAGCACAGGATAAACAGAATGATCCACAGGAAAAAAGCAGCCATGGCAACCTCGCTTGGTCCGGCCCCGGGAACGGCCGGCCCACACTCTACATTACGAGAGCACGTGCCGCAAAGTTTCCTTTATCGCGAAGTCATTGAGTCGAAGGCGCTTGGCGATGGAGGCGGGAACTTCGGCTTCCAGAAGCATGTGAGAATCCTGCACCTCGGAATGAAGGACGCGTCCCAGCGCGTGAATCAGAGCCAGCGTGCGTCCCTCCGCCATCGGCAGCCGCATCGAGAGCATAACCACCGGATCCGTAGGCGTCTCGGCGTCCATGCGCCGTAGCAAGTCTTCAATTCCTTCGCCGGTCAGCGCGGACACCAGCACGGGCGCGCCGGCAGCGTTGCCATTTCTTTCCGCGCCGTTCGTGATGGCTTTGCGCTCTTCCGTGGAAAGCCGGTCGATCTTATTCAGCACGCGCAACGTCGGGCGGCCGGCTACGCCGAGTTCCTGCAGAATCTTTTCGACTTCCTCGTCGAGTTCGTGGTGATGCAGGTTTGATACATCGCTCACGTGGAGAATCAGCGCCGCTTCCTGCACTTCCTCCAGCGTCGCGCGAAAGGCGGTCAGCAATCCCTTGGGCAGATCGCGGATGAATCCCACGGTATCCGAAATCAGCACGCGACGGTTGGAGGGCAGGCGCAACGCGCGAATGGTGGGATCCAGCGTCGCGAACATCCGCGAGGAAACCAGCACTTCGGCGCGGCTGAGCGCATTGAACAGAGTGGATTTGCCGGCGTTGGTGTAACCCACCAGCGCAATCGTTCCCAACGGCACGGCGTTTCTCGCTTCACGGCGCAGCGCGCGCTGTTTGCGAACTTCTTCAATCGCTCTTTGAATTTTTCCGACGCGATCGCGAATCCGCCGTCGGTCGGTCTCCAGTTTCTTTTCTCCGGGTCCACGCACGCCGATCCGTCCTGCCCCGCCGCCTGCTCCTCCAGCGCCACCGCCCCCGCTTTTGCCTCCGAGGCGCGACATCGACGTTCCTTTTCCCGTCAGCCGCGGCAGCATGTAGTTGAGCTGCGCCAGTTCGACCTGCAACTGCCCTTCCCGGCTGCGCGCATGCCGCGCGAAAATATCCAGGATCAGCTGCGTGCGATCGATGACCCGGCGCTCCGTCGCTTCCTCGATGTTCCGCTGCTGCATCGGTGACAGGTTGCTGTCGAAAATAATCAGCGGCGCTTTGTGCGCCGTGGCTTCCGCGCGGATTTCATCCAGCTTGCCGCGTCCCACCAGCGTCGCGGAGTCGGCTTTGTCGCGCACCTGAAAGACCGTTCCGGCAATGTCCGCGCCGGCGCTGCGCGCCAGTTCCACCAATTCGAGCAGCGATTCGCGTCCCTGCTCGCCCGCAGGCATTCCGGGAAAACGTGGCGCGCGTTTCCATCCCACGCCGACAAGCAATGCGCGCTCCGCCGTAGAAACCTGATGTTGTGTTTTCGTCACAAGGATAAGCCGGGAGTCATCGTGCGGTGGTGGACATTTCGTGCGGGGCTCGGCCCTGAACCCAATTATACGCTTCTCCGGACCCCTCGGCGACCTGTCTCAATTCCAAGCGGTGGCTCAGTTTTCGATTTCCGCGGAATCAAGCACTACGCCACAATTTCGCTGTTCGCCTGGGACTGCATCTCAGTGATACTACGAGGCAGTCTTAGGCTTGGACACTTGTTTAGAGGATTTCAGCTTTTACATGGGGTCCTTGCGGTTCTCATGGCCTTCGGGTTCTTCATCTTTTGGGCGCGCACGCGATTCTGGCTTCCCAAATACGCGCACATTCTAGCGGCGATTGGGCTGCTAGTCGGGGTATGGTGCGTCTCGACGACACCAGAGGATGCGCCAATCAATAAGGCCGGTTCTCTTGGCAAGTTTTTGTTTGCTCTCGCAGTGCCAGCCATGGTCTATTTTTTCTTTGTGTTTTATGGCGGACAGAGAGCAGCTATGAAATACAAGCCTAAGACCGCAACCGAAATTGCGGACCTCATCGAACGTTTCGTTAATGGTAAGAGTTTGTACCCGCAGGAATGGAATGATTTTGTTGAGAGCAGGCATCCAGATGGAAAGCTAGATTTATACCGAAAAAGATGTGACGAGCTGGACCCTAAGTTAACTGTCCCGACCCGCAAGACGCTAAGGCATTAGCCGAACTTAGGAGGATGGTTGACGAGCTTCGGAGCCTTTCACCTGTCGCTTAGGATAACGCGCGCTGGCAAGTACTCTCGAAAGCTTTCGACTTGGCCAGCCAGTGCCCGCAGGGATACCCGGAAACTGATTCATACCCCATATCCGCCGAAGGAGTGTTGCGGGAAGGATCTGGCCCGTCCGGGTTTGCGTTCCTGCACGACGATTTGCGTACCATTGGAACCAATGCGAAAATGAATTCATGCGAAAACTCACGATAGCAAAGGTATGTCTATTCACGGCCGGGATACTGGTGCTTGGAACTGCTAGAGCGCAACAGACTCCCGCGCCGGCTACTCAGCAAGCGCCCGCGGCAAAAACGCAAGCGGTTCCCGCGACCGGGACCCAGAAAACTCCTGCGGCGAAAACCGGAACGGCCACCAAACCAAGAGTCCAGCCGCCGCTGGTGCTCAAGACGCAGAAAGACAAATTCAGCTACGCGCTGGGAATGAACCTGGGCGACAACCTGCACAAACAGTCCGTCGACGTAGACCCCGCCATTCTGCTACGCGGCCTGAAAGACGCCCTTGCTGCCGGCAAGACCGTCCTGACGGAAGACGAAGCGCGCACCGTGCTGATGGCCATGCAGTCCGAGATCCGCAGCCAAATGATGGAGAAGGCAAAACTGGCAGGAGACGCCAACAAAAAGGTGGGGGAGGAATTTCTGGCCGCAAATAAAGCCAAGGACGGCGTCGTCGCACTTCCCAGCGGCCTGCAATACAAAATCCTGACAGAAGGCACAGGACCAAAACCCACGGCCACCGATTCTGTCGCGTGCAATTATCGCGGCACGCTCATAAACGGCACTGAATTTGACAGCTCGTATAAGCGTGGCCAGCCGGCGACCTTTCAGGTCAATGGCGTCATCAAAGGCTGGACGGAAGCGCTGCAGCTCATGCCCGTGGGATCGAAGTGGCAGCTATTCATCCCTTCCGAGCTGGCCTACGGCGAACGGGGCCCGAGCCCGGAAATCGGCGCGAATTCCACACTGATTTTTGAAGTGGAACTGCTCTCCATCCAGCCCAAGGACAAGACCGAAGCTGTACCCAAATAGGCGTGAGCAAAAAGTGAGTTTGTCGCTGTGCCTTGAGGCTCAGCTTGCGTAAACGGACTGGCTAGCTCAATCCCTTGGATTTGAGCCACTCGATGATGCTGGCCTGGACGCAGGCATCATCCCCGAACCCGGAAAACCACTGCACACCCGGCTCTTTGCGAAACCAGGTGATCTGGCGCTTGGCGTAGCGCCGCGTGGCCTGCCGAATCGCTTCGCGCGCATCGGCGAGTGTCATTTTCTCATGTAAGACGGCGCGCAGTTCGCGATAGCCGATAAAATCGAATGGTTTTGCATCTTCGCTCAGGCCGCTTGCCAACAAGGCTTGCACTTCCTCTATCCATCCTTGCTCCAACATGGCTTCCGTTCTCGCGTGAATCCGCTCGATGAGCTTTTCGCGCGGCGGCATCAAACCCACCTTCAGGACGCGCCAGCCTTCCAGCTGAAACCGGCCCGCGCGATGGACTTCGGAGATGGGTTTGCGCGCCAGCACGCAGACTTCGATGGCCCGCAGGAGCTTCTGTTCGTCCGCGGGCGCGATCTTCCCCGCCGCTTCCGGATCGAGCCGCTTCAGCAGCCGGTGCAGGTAGCCTGTCGAATGTTCTTCCGCGCTGGCTCGGAGCCGCGCGCGCAATTCTTCCGAGCGCTGCGGCACATCCGCAAGGCCTTCGAGCAACGCGCGCAAATACAATCCTGTGCCTACCGTGAAGACCGGCAATCGTCCGTGCTGCCGCAACTCTGCAAGAACAGACAGAGCCAACTGGCGGTAGCCGCCCGCGGTGGCTTCCTCGTTCGGACCAAGAACGTCGATCAAATGGTGCGGAACGCCGCCCCGCTCGGATGCGCGGGGTTTTACCGTGCCGATATCAAACCCGCGATAAAGCTGCGTCGAATCGCAAGCCACCACTTCTCCGCCAAGCCGCTCCGCCAGCCACACGCCCAGCGCCGACTTCCCCGAAGCCGTCGGACCCACAACGGCAACGAGAGGCAAAAGCGTTTTCGAATCGCTCATCGAAAAAGGATGTGGCGGGCGCGCCAGAAGAGAATCACCAGCACCACAAGGGCGAGAAGAAGACTGCCGAGTACCTGCTGGCGCGGAATCTTCACTTGAGCTGGTTCAGATATTCGGGCGGAATGTTGTAAAGGTACGTGTAACGCAGTTCGATGTACGGGCCGCTGAACTGCGGCGGCAATGGTTCGAACGGGTTCGATGCACGCACGGAGGAGTACGCCGCGCGGTCCAGCGGCTCCTTCCCCGAATTGCGCTGGATCACCGGCTCGGCGGACGGTACGCTCCCGTCGCGCATGATCTTGAACGTAAGTACGACGATGCCCTTCTCACCCAGTTCGACCGACCCGGGCATCACCGCAAACCAGTTGCGCTTTACGGTGACGTAGACGCGGTTGAGATAGTTGCTGAAGTCCACGCCTTCATTCGGCGTGAGCATCTCGATGCCGCCGTATGCGGTGCCATGGCCACCTCCGCCACCACCCGACCCGCCTCCTGGAATCGCTCCGCCGCCCGCAATGGGCCGCGGACCGGAGGTCTTCGCAGCGTTTCGCAACGATTCCTGGATGCTCTCGCCGGGCGACTTCGCCGTGGGCAGCACTAATCCCGGCCGCGGCTGCGGCGTATCCGGCGCTTCCAGCTTCAACGGCGCTTTAGGCGTGGGCGCATCCGTCTGCGGCATCGTCTGTGCGACGTTTGTCTTCGGCACCGGCGCACTGGGCAACTCTTTCACCGGCCGTTCCGGTTGCGGCGTCGGCGCAGGCGCGGGCTCGATCGGCGGGGCCACTTTCCGCAAAACGCGCGGATCGACATTCACCTTGGGAGCAGGCTGCGCCGGCCGCGTTGTTGGCTTCAGAGCATCTAACGCCCCGGGCGGAAGCAGCACCACCATCTGCCGCTGCGCCAAGTCCATCTCTTCCTGCGTGGGCGCATGCTTGGGGAACAATTTTGATTGCAGCAGAATCGCGGCGATTACCAGGACGTGGAACGCGATCGAAGAGATGCGCGTCGCCACCTGCCACTTGGTCTTTTCTTCCGACGCCGGAGGAGCGATCAACTGGACTTCGCCGGTGATGAAAATGTCGGGAGCGATCATGTCCGTCGGTCGAATCGGAAGCGCATCGGCGGTATCCGGCGGCGCCGCGCCTTGCGGCAGCACGATGCGCTCATCCATGTCCGTCGGTTGCAACGGGATGGACATGTCTTCCTTCACGCCATACGCTTCGCGGCTGACGTCGCGCGGCACCACCACGCGCGCAGCGATCGATTCGAGGGGCAGGTTTGTCGGAATCGTGGAGTGCCCGTCAAGCGTTACGATCGGCAGCATCGCCGGAACCAGCGTCCGCTCGTCCAGGGTCGTCGGACGGCGGCGCTGCGTCGGCGCATCAATCGTGGCCGGCGGTCGTGCATCAATCGGAACCAGGATTCTATCGATCATCTTGTTGTCGTTTTATCTTGCGAGGCAAATGCTTCTTCGCCGGCCGTCCCACGGCCGCCTGATACATTGACGCGTGCCGCGTGCTCCTGGATGCTTGCCATCACGCGGCTGGCCAGTTCCAGCGCTGCGCGGCCCGCCGCACCGTTTGTTCGTGGCTCTTCGCGCGTGCGCACGGCATCCACAAATGCTGCAAGTTCGGCGTGCAACGGTTCGACCGCGGGAGCGTTCAGCTTTTCAAATCCAAATTCCGGCTGCGGCCCGGCCTTCTTCACCCCGACTCGCAGCGCATCGCGCCGCGCATAGTCCAGCGAGATGTACTCGTGCTGCTGGAAGAACCGCATCTTGCGCACGCGCTCGGTTGAAACACGGCTCGCCGTTACATTGGCGACCGCTCCTCCCGCGAACTCCAATCGAGCATGCGCGATATCCACTTTGTCTGTCAAAACGGGTATGCCGACGGCTTTCACTTCGGTTACCGCTTCTTTCACCAGCGCCAGCAATATGTCCAGGTCGTGAATCATCAAGTCGTAGATCACATCCACATCGAGGCTGCGCGCCGTGAACACGCCGAGCCGGTGTACTTCAAAAAACAGCGGGCGGTTCAGAATCGGCTCAACCGCGATCACCGCGGGATTGAATCGTTCGACATGCCCCACCTGAAGAATACGCCCGCTTCTTTTCGCGGCGGCGAGCAGCGCGTCGGCTTCCGCAAGATTCACCGCCATGGGCTTCTCGACGAGGATGTCGAGTCCCATCTCGAGCAACCGGCAGCCCACCTCTGCATGCGAAACGGTCGGAACGGAAACGCTTACCGCATCGGCGCTGCCGCGCAAGTCTTCAAGGCTCGCAAAGGCTCGCGTGTGGAACTCGGCCGCCACGGCCGCGGCGCGATTCGAATCCAGGTCATAAATGCCCGCCAGCTCCACGCCCTCGATCTCGCGATACACGCGCGCGTGATTGCGCCCGAATTCGCCGGTACCGGCGACGGCGACACGAATCTTTTTCGGTGGCCCAGCCGCCGCGCTCATTTTTTGTTAGTTCCCCCGGAACTGGCTTTTAGTTCCGTTGCCGCGGCCGCGGGGAACGCTTCGATAGCGATTCCCGCTGCATCCGCCTGCGCAATCAATTCTTTGCGGTCAAACAGCAGTGTGCGTCCCGCATCCACCGCCAACGCCGTCGCGCCAGCACCCCTCATCTGTTCGATGGTCGGCAAGCCAACCACGGGTACGTCGAAGCGCATATCTTGTCCAGGCTTGCTGACTTTCACCACCACCAGCGGCTTGCCGCCAGCGATGCGTCCCGCGCGCGCAATCGTCTCATCAGTGCCTTCCATCGCTTCCACGGCAACGCACGCGCGATCCGCAATCACCACCGTTTGTCCAACGTCCATCCCCGCGATTTGCCGGGCAACTCCAAGTCCATAGGCAATGTCTTCCGCTTCATGCTCATTCGGCGCGCGCCGTGTGAGCACTCCCGCATCCGCCACCAAGGGTTTCAAAAACAGCGTTGAGTCCACCAATTGAATCCCTTCTTCTTCCAGCACTCGCGCCACCGCTCCGATCAGCGAATCCGTATTTTTTCGCGGCAGCGAAAACAGCAGCTTCGCCAGTTTCCAGTCCGGACGGATGGCGCTGAAAATTTTGTTGTGTTTCACCTGCCCGGCCATCACCGCCTGCGTCACGCCTTCCCGCTTCAGCAGTTCAATGGTCTTGCTCAGTTCGCCGAGGCTCACCCAATGCAACCGCTTCGCGATTTTCTCCAGCTCCGGCGAGGTCTCTTCTTTCAGCGCGATCACCGCCATTTCGATTCCCTGGCTCCGCGCGCCTTCCAGCACCAGAAACGGAAATCGCCCGTTTCCAGCGATGAGTCCCCAGCCTTTCGAATTGACGTTTGCGTCGGGCATGAATTCGGCCGTCAGGCGTGTTACTTCACGATGCCGCGCTCGGCGCTTTCCACGAATTGGATCAATTCCTGCACGTCGGGCGAATCCGCGAGTGTTTTGCGCATCTCCGCAAGCGCTTGCGACGTATTCAGTTTCGAACGCAGCAGCAGCCGATACGCCTGCTTGAGCGTGCGCAAGCGCTTCGGCGAAAATCCTTTGCGCTCCAGCCCAATCGCATTGACACCGAAGCTCTTCGTTTCCCGCTCGGTAACGATTTTCGAAAACGGCGGAACATCTTGCGTAACTACCGTGGACGCACCCACGTATGCGTACCGGCCGATCCGGCAAAACTGGTGCACCGGGCAGAACGCGCCGATCGTCGCGAAATCTTCCACCGTGACGTGTCCCGCGAGCGTCGCGCCGTTCACGAACAGCGTATGGCTGCCGATCACGCAATCGTGTCCGACGTGCGAGTACGCCAGAAAAAAATTCTCGTCGCCCAGCGAAGTCCTGCCGCCGCCTTTTTGTGTCCCGCGGCTCACGGTCACGTATTCGCGGAAAATGTTTCCGTCGCCCGCCACCAGCTCAGTGCGTTCGTTGCGAAAGGTATAATCCTGCGGGTCGCCGCCCACCACGCTGAACGCATGAAACACATTGTTCTTGCCGAACTTCGACGGCCCCTGCACTACCGCATGCGCGCGTACTACGCAACCATCGCCCAATTCCACTTCTTCGCCCACCACCGCGTGCGCGCCGACCTGCACACCTTCGCCAAGCTTCGCGCTTGCCGCCACGGTGGCCTGCGGATGAATCTCACTCTTTGTCATTTCGCGGATTCTTGCGGCTTGGTCACGGCTTCGCGGTCCACCATCTTGCACATCAGCGTGGCTTCTGCCGCCAGTTGGCCCTCCACTGTCGCTTTCCCTTCCAGCTTGCAGAAGTCGCCGCGCCAGGAAAGCACTTTCATCTCCACTTTCAACTGGTCACCGGGCACCACCGGCCGGCGGAATCGCGCCCCATCCACGGCCACAAAATAGAGCAGCTTCTTTTCCCGGTCCGGAACTTCCGTCAGCAGCAAGAGCCCGCCGGTTTGCGCCATGGATTCGATAATCAAAACGCCCGGCATAATCGGCTGCCCCGGAAAGTGCCCCTGAAAATGCGACTCATTGATGGTGACGTTTTTCACGCCCACGATGCGCTTCAGCCGCTCCATCTCCAGGATGGCGTCCACCATCAGAAAGGGATAACGGTGCGGCAGAATCTTCTGAATTCCCACAACGTCCAGTATCATTCACGCTCTCCGTCGCGCCATGACTCCACCTGCGGCGCTCCTGTTCAGCCCGGCAAACTTCTAATTATATGCGAACCTCAGCCCTCCGCGATACACGCACGGAAAGCTCCACATGGGCTGGCGAGAGTTCGCCAGGTTGCCGCTTCTTCGTTGCATTGCTAGCATGTCCCCACCATGCCGGAGTCCACCTCACCCAAAGATTTCTTGCGTCTTCTAAAGCCGCGCCTGCCGCGGATGCTTGCAACGCTGCGCCAGTTTGTCGAGGCCGAATCTCCCAGCCTCGAAAGAGCCGCTGCCGCCCGCTGCTGCGGGATTATCGCCGAAGCCTGGCGCAAACAGGGCGTGCGCGTCGAACGGATGGCACAGAAGCATCGCGGCGATCATCTTCGCATCACGCACTGGCCGCACAAATCCCGCCCCGCGGGCCAGATCCTGGTCCTTGGCCATTACGACACCGTTTATTCCAGCGGCGCGCTCCGCAAGATGCCCTTCCGTATCTCATCAGGCAAAGCCTACGGCCCTGGAATCTTCGACATGAAGGCGGGAATCGTTCAGGCGCTCTTCGCGCTGCAAGCCCTGCGAGAAACAAATGCCAGCTTGCGTAAACGCCTCGTCTTTCTCTGGACCTCCGACGAAGAGATCGGCAGCGGTTCTTCCCGCAAACTCCTCGAAGCTGAAGCGCGCCGCAGCGACGCCGTTTTCGTCCTCGAACCATCCTTCGGTCCGCGCGGCCTGCTGAAGACGGCGCGCAAAGGCGTCGGCGAAGTCGAATTGATCGTGCACGGTTGCGCCTCTCATGCGGGTCTCGCGCCGCAAAAAGGAATCAACGCCATCCACGAGCTGGCGGAACAACTCACGCGCATAATAGGATGGAACGATCCTCGCCGCGGCGTGACCATCAACGCCGGCATCATCGAAGGCGGCACTCGCACCAACGTCATCCCCGAACGCGCCCGCGCCGTTCTTGACCTGCGCGCCCTTCGCGTTTCCGATATGCTCAGCCTGGAAGAACGCCTGCGCGACCTGCGTCCGTTTCAAACTGGCGCCCGGCTGGAGATCACCGGCGGCTTCGACCGTCCTCCGCTCGAAGCCAGAATGAGCGCATCGCTCTTCGCACGCGCTCAATTACTCGCAAATCAAATGAATCTCTCCTTGGGCGAATGCACCGTCGGCGGGGGCTCCGACGGAAATTTCACCGCCGCGCTTGGCATCCCCACACTCGACGGCCTCGGCGCCGTCGGCGACGGCGCCCACTCCGCCCACGAACACATCCTAATCAACACCATGCCCGCTCGTGTCGCACTCCTGGCCGCACTACTGGCGTCGATGTGAAGATAGCAATCGTGGAATTGTTGGAGATTTCGCGTAGCCGACAAGATCACGGAAAGCCGGCGAGTTTCGATCAGCGCCCGTAAGTTTTTTTCAAGTACTCTACCGTGGACTGCATCAAATCACTGTAATCGCTGTGCAGCACTTCCTTCAGCGCCGCTTCCGTGGCCATCCCCGATCCGATGCGATCCAGGATCCGCTCGATATCTCCCATCCCGTCCTTCTCCACAATGAATTCAACATTCGCAAGCGCCCACGCATACGCATGGCGCGCGTCATCCGCTTTCATGTGCGTCCAGTCGCCTTCCAGTTGCCCGAGCGAAACCATATGCCCGTCGCTATAATCGCTGATTAAGACGCTCGCATTTTGTCCGCTACGATTTCCTTCCATCCATTGCGCCATTCCCTCTTGAATCCAGGTCGGCGCGCGGATCGCGCAACTCTCTTTCAGCCCCATACAGGCGCTTCCCGTCTTCTGCGCAATAAAACTGTGTGTCAGCTCGTGCTTCAGCGAGCGCGACAGCTCTTCATCCACATTCGTCAATCCCTGCACTGGAACGCGAATCCTTCCATCGTAGAGCGCGCCCGCCCACGCCGGCGCCCGCGTGATATCCGTGAAAACCTCTTGCGTGTACAGAATTACGCCGATCGATTCCGGCGGCGTGTAGTTCAGCTCGGACTCGATCGCGGAAAAATGCATCTCCAGCGTGCGCAACACATCCCGCGCCAGCGCCGGCTCCGCCGCGCCGTTGTAGCGCAGCTTGAAGTGGCTGCTCTCATTTTCCTTGTAGTTTTCTTCTTCCAGCTTATCCTGCTGCGCCTTTTCCAGCGCCGCCTGCACTTCCGGATCAGGCCGCAGCGCAAGCGCCCGTTTCCATTCCGCCACCGCCAGGTCCATCTTGTTCAAACCGTAGTACGACCACCCCGTCAGCTTGGGCACTTCCGGATTCTCGGGCGCAACCCGCTTCGCTTTTTCCAGATATTCCAGCGCTTGTTTGTATTCGCTTCGCCGCAAGTAGACGTACGCGACATTCAATAGCAGCCCCGCCGCTTCCGGCGCGTAGGTCAGCGCGGTGCGTTCGTCGGACAAGGCATGCTCCAGGTCGCCGCGCGACAATTCAAACGTCGCCGCCGCATGGTGGCCGATGGCGGCTTTGAAGCTTGCCTCCTTCGTTCCCGTTCGCGCTTCACCCTCGAGCTTTGCGATGTATCCCCGGTCTATCGACCCATCATGAACCACCGCGCGCTCGATCTCCCCGCCGCCTCCTGCTGCGCTGGGCTGTGTTTCCGGCGGCGCAATCGCAAGGTTTGCCGCCGCGGACTCCGGCGAATTCGCCAGCGGCACCGCCCCGCCCTTCTCGATGTGATCTACGATGGACTTCGGCAGGCTCAGTTCTCCTGCGGAAGTCAGATATCTCACCTTGTCCCCTTCCTCAAAAGCGCTCAATGCAAGAATGCGCCGCCCGTTTTTCAGGACAATCGTATCCGCCGCCGCTCCGTGCGCCATCGAAAGCAGCGCGGCAAACAACAAAATTGGGCGCACTTGTGGAAAGGAATTCATCCGACGCATCTCACCATCTTAATTCCGGCGCAGCGCTTGCCGTTGCCCGCCTTGTTCCCTCATGCCGAAAGTGACTACACTCTGTATATGTGGGCAGGGGCGAGGCTATTCGCGTTGGGGTGTCTTCTGGCGCCGGCAGTTCTCCCGGCAACCGAACGGACACCTCACGAACTGTATGATGCCATCAATTCCGCGCGCGTCGACCCTTCCGCCGTCTATCACATCGCTGCCGCCAACCACATCCAGCTTCGCCGCGGCGACGCCGTCCTCTCTCTCGAAGAGGGCACATTCGCCTTTTTCTCCCCGCTGGATGGACGGATCATCGGCGCCGTTTTCTCGGGCAGTGGCCATGCACTGGCCCTTCCGCGCAATCCCGTCGAAAAACAGCAGATGGGTTATTTCCTGGGCGCTCCGGTCCTCGACCAGGATTTCTTCTCTGCTTATTTCCGTTTCACCGACGATACCGTGAACGAACTCCTTGGCCAATTCCACACCGCCAACCTCGCGCCTCAGACCGATTCTTCCTTCGCCGTTCGCTGGGAGCCTGGCTTGGCAAAGCTCAATCCCAGCCAGACTCTGCGCCTTCTCCTCGATCGCCTCTCGCAGAATCCCAAGCCCTACTTCTATGCCGGGCTGGACGGCGCCGCGACCGGCTTCTTCGATGTCATGCTGGATATGCAACGCAACGAGCAGTTTCTTCTGGGTCAATTCCATAAGGCCAACGGCCAAACCTTTTACGACGTCTGGACTTCCCACAGCATCGCCGGCCTGCCTGTCCACACCCCAGACTTCCGTGGACTCGCCTATTCCATCGAGACGACCATTCTCCCTGACAACTCGCTCGACGCAGTGGCAACCGTTCGCGTCCGCGCCGAAACCGGTGGCGAACGCATGATCGTCTTTCAGCTTTCCCGTGAGCTCTCCATAGACAAAGTCGCAAACGATAAGGATCAACCCTTGGCGTTTTTTCAAAATGAGGGGTTGAACCTGCAGAAGCGCAGCGTGCGCGGCAGCGACTATCTGAACGTCGTGCTTCCAGAGGCTCCAGCGCGCGATCAAGAGTTCACTCTTCACTTTCACTATCGCGGAAACGTTATCGAGAATGCGGGGAACGGCGTGCTCTTTGTCGGTGCCAGGGAAAGCTGGTATCCCCACCTCGGGGACGCCGCGGAATTCGCCTCCTATGAACTCACCATGCGCTGGCCCCGCAAGCTGCGTCTGCTGGCCACCGGCGCCAAGATCGAGGAGCACGAGGAAGGCGACTTCCGCGTGGGTCATTGGAAAACGGACAAGCCTGCGTCCGTCGCGGGATTTAATCTCGGCGACTATGCCACCGTTTCCGTTGCCTCTGCTGGCCACTCCGTGGACGTCTACGCCAACCGCCAGCTCGAGCAATCCCTCAAGAATCGCCTCTCTTTTTCGGATGCGGATGCCGTAGGTGTGCCATCAGGGCCTCTCGGAGGTCCCGCGACAGGCCACGCCGTCGCGCCTCCCCCATCCTCCCCCAGCCCCGCCGATGCGCTCAAACAGCTTGGCAAGGAGATCGATTCCTCGATTCATTTTTATGAGACTTTCAGTGGCCCCTTTCCCATTCATACTCTCAGCGTTTCGCAGATTCCCGGAACCTTTGCCCAAGGCTGGCCTGGCCTCCTGTACGTTTCCACCTATTCTTTTTTGCCTTCCGAGGCTCAGCGCCGCGCCGGGCTGACCTCCGCCGGCCAGGAGCAGTTCACCGAACTGGTTCCTTACCACGAAGTGGCTCATCAGTGGTGGGGCAACGTCGTCGGCTGGTCCGGCTACCGCGATCAATGGATTGATGAAGGTATCGCAAATTACCTTGCGCTGCTCTTTGCCGACACCAAGAAAGATCCGGATCGCAATCTCCATGTATGGCTCGCGCGCTTTCGCCAGAGACTCGTGGAAAAGCCGCACGACGCCAGCATGCCCCCGGTAGATGTCGGCGCGCTCATTCTCGGCACTCGCCTTACCTCCTCAAAATCCCCACTCGCTTACGAAGAAGTCATCTACAGCAAGGGGACCTGGGTTTTTCACATGCTGCGCGAAATGCTGCGTCAGCCTCCCGCGCCAGGCCAGCCCGCGGTCGCAGCAGGCCAGCCCGGTAGCAAGAATCCGGACGCGCGATTCGTTGCTCTCCTGCAAACGCTGGTGACCAAATACGCCTATCGCGCGCTTTCCACCGATGATTTGCAGCGCGAAGTGGAAGCGGTGATGACCCCATCCATGGACCTGGAAGGCGGCCGCTCCATGGAGTGGTTTTTTGAAGAGTGGGTGCGCGGCACAGGAATTCCGCACTATCGCCTCGAATACTCGGTGCATAGTTCGGAAAAAGGCTATTCAGTCAGTGGGAAGCTCTATCAGACCGGTGTGCCGCGCGCTTTCATCGCCCGCGTCCCTCTTTATGCAGCAGTTGGTGGTGGCAGCAAAACGTTTCTCGGCACCGTGGTGGCAACCGGGGAAGAAACGCCGTTTCATTTCATCGCGCCCGTCGCGCCTCGCAAACTTCTCATCGATCCACAACTGACCCTGCTCTGCACCTCGGAATAGGTGAGTGCGTTCTCTTTTGCAGTTCGGCAGCCTTGATGTCGCTTTGGAGATTTCTCCGCAGCCTTAATCTCGCGTTTTGCGTCCGCGTCAGAGGAACTAAATAAGATGAGATTTATCTGCGAACTTACTTCTTATAGCGTTCCATCAACAACTGCTGTTCCAGCAGCGGGCTATCCACATTGAGCTCGGCTTTCCCGTATTCCCCGAAGACGTACACGAAGCCTGCGGGGTCCTTGGGCACCCCGCGCAACAGTCCGGCTTGGATCAGTTCGGCCATGCGCGTCGGCCGCTTCCCGTTTCGCTTCTGGTATTCGTCCGCAAGCGCGTCCAGCTGCCTGCACTCTTCCTTGGCCTTCAGCAATTGCAGTTGCATGAGCGCGTTTTTCCTGACGGAAGGATCCGACGCCGACTCGTAAATATCCCGCCACAAAAAGAATGAAGTCGAGAAGGATTCGCCTTCCGCCGCAATATTTGCGGCCATGACTTTCATCCACACCTGCGCGTTCGGTCTCTTGCTTCCCTCCAGGAACGCTTCCGAAGCCTTCTGGTAGTCCTTCAGGTCGAAGTAGTAGACAAATCCCAGGTCTTCATACAGGCGCCAGTAGTCGGGATTGGCTTCGATCCCTCGCTTGATCAGTTCCACCGCCAGGTCCGGCCGCCCCGCGCCCGCCGGCGCCGCCTGTGCGAGAAATACTGCGCCGAACCGGTAGGCCACCAGCAGTTTGGGGTCGAGTGTCGTCGTGATATCCAGCAGCGGCCAGAGCAGTTCGAGGTTCGTCTTTCCTTGAGAATGTTTGTTGCCGTAATACTGCACCACGCGCGTCCAGTAAATGTCCGCCATCAGCGGCGCGTACTCCAGGCTCATCAACTTCATCAACTTCCCCGAGCGCAGCAGGATGTCATCCCGCTCCTGGCTCAACGTCCCGCGCTGCCCGTCAATGCTATGCTGCAGCCGCCAGATCCCCGCGAGTCCCAGCGGAAGCACGAGCAACAGCACCCACGCCATGGATTTCTGCGATTTCATTTCAGGTTGCGCCTTGAAAAAACCACCGATGCAGCCGTCAACACCATCGAGCAATAAATTACCGCGTAGAGTGTGTTTTGCAGAATCAGCGCTCCCGGCACCGCGCGTCCGTGCGCAGCCAGCGCCATCACGTTGAAATTTTCAAAATTCGGCAAAAGATACGACAGCCACTTCGTGAACGCCGCCGTCCCCGGGTTCATCACATCGACGGGCAGGTTGCGCAACTCTTGCACGTATAGCCCGACGATGTACAACCCGGCCGTAAACAGAATCGCCAGCAGCGGAGTCGTGTAACAGGAAAACAAAAGCGCCAGAGCCACGATCAGCGCCAGCTTCAGCAAAATGAAATACACCGCCACCAGCACCACGGCGTCGCTGCGCTCCAGCGTGTGCTTCACGTACAGCATGACCAGCAGCAGCCCCAGCGCCATCGCCGCCGTGTTCACCGCCAGCGTCAGCACCAGCCCGCCAAATTTCCCCAGCAGAAACTCCCATCGCCGCACCGGCTTCGCCAGCAGCGCGAACAGCGTGCGCTTCTCCATCTCTTTCGAAACCAGCGCGACTCCGAGAAAAATGGAAATCAGCAGCCCGATCACCGAAATGGCGCTCAGCCCCAGGCTCACGATCACGCTCTCTTCGATCCCGATCGAAATCTGCCCGACCACGATGGCCGCCACCATCATCAGGAGCGCAAAAAAAACCAGGCTGTACAGCACACGGTCGCGCACGGCTTCGCGAAATGTATTTAACGCCACGATCCCCGCGCGCCTCATTTCCCGTTCACCTCGACCGCTGCTGCCTGCGCGCGATCCGCCTCTACCAGATTCATGAAGAACTCTTCCAGCGTCGCTTTCACCTGCGTCACCGAATGAATGCGCGCTCCCGCTCCGCGAAGCTGCTCGATCGCTGCATACAACTCTTCTTCCGGCACTTGCAGCCGGTAGCGCTCGCCCATCTTCGTCACTTTGGAAAGTAGCGGCGCGTTGCTTCCCGCCGGCAGCTCAAATACGATTTCCATTCCCTGCGTCTTCATGTCCACCATCTGGCCGGGCGCGCCCACCCCGCGCAGTTTTCCTCCCACGATCACGCCCACGCGATCGCACAGCACCTCCGCGTCGGAGAGAATGTGCGTCGAAAACATCACCGTCTTTCCATCCCGCTTCAACTCCAGAATAATGTCCCGCACTTCCCGCCTGCCCACCGGGTCCAGCCCCGACATTGGTTCATCCAGAATCACCAGCTTCGGATCGTGCAGGATCGCTTGCGCCAATCCCACGCGCTGCAGCATCCCTTTCGAATACTTGCGTAGCTGGATCTTCCCCGCGGTTTCGAGCCCGACTTTTTTCAGCATCCGCTGCACGCGCTCTTTGCGGTCCGCCGCCGTCAGGTCATGAAACCTCGCGAAATAGTCGAGCACTTCCGCCGCCGTCAGATAATCGTAAAAGTACGGCTGCTCGGGCAGGTAGCCGATGTCCCGGTGCATTTCCACGTCGCTGATCGGTTTCCCCAGGATTCGCGCGTTTCCCGCCGTTGGAAAAATCAGCCCCATCAGCAGCTTGATCGTCGTCGATTTCCCCGCGCCGTTCGGCCCGATGAATCCAAACACCTCTCCGGTCTCCACCTGCATGTTGAGCCCTTCGAGAGACGTTTTTTTTCTGAGGTGCAGAAAACCGAAGGGATATTCCTTGGTCAGATTTTCTATTTCAATCGCTGAACCTGGCATGCATTCATTGTTGGCAAGCCGGAGCCGACCGTCAATCCATCAACCGGAAAGGTGTGCGCGGAGTGAAACAGGAGCGAAGGAACAGCGGGAAGAAAACAACGCAAACCAATCAGCCAGAAATCAGGAGTCGCCGCGCCCCTGTCCAATCTGCACCAGTTGCGTTTGTGGGGTCGCCGGTGGCGTCATTGGCATCGGTTTCAGGTTTTGCGGATCGCGCCAGTTATCCAATATGCCCACCTGCTGCACGCACGACACCGTGCACCGCGCCGCGCAAAACTTCTCCGTGAAATATTCCCGGTGCCGCATCTCCGGCGTATATTCCGCCAGCGGAATCCCCGGATACCCGCGCTGCTGCGAACACCAGTGCACCAGCCCATCCTCGCAAATGTACAAGTAGCGCGAACCCGACCGGCACCGCCAATCATGCTCTTTCCCGCGCGCCACGTTATGCTGAAAATCGTTAAATCTCGAAAACGACCGCTTCCCCAGCTCCATCACCGCTTCAAAAATTCCCTGCTCGTGCTCGCCCAGCGGTTTCAACTGCCCGTTATTGTCGTGAATGATTCCCACTGTGCTCGTAAATCCCAGGTGCACCGCCCGCTGCGCAATCTTCAGCGCGTCTTCGGGGTCCTTCACTCCGCTGCCCAGCACCGAATTGATGTTCACCTGAAACACCGCGTGCTCCGCCAGCATTTCCAGCCTCCCATCCAGCGTCTTCAAGCTTTTCTTCGACACGTCATCCGGCGCCACGTTATCAATGCTGATCTGCAGGTGCTCCAGCCCCGCCTCGTTCAGCCGCTCGATGCGCTCCTGGTTCAAATAAAATCCATTCGTGATCATCCCGGCGATCATCCCGCGCCGCCGGATGTGCCGGATCACTTCGTCCAGCTCCGGATGCATCAGCGGCTCGCCTCCGCTGATGGTAATAATCGACGTCCCCATCTCCGCCAGTAAATCCAGCCGCGTTTTCATCTCCGCCAGCGGCACCGGATTCGACACGTCATCGAACTCGTTGCAATACGTGCACGCCAGGTTGCAGCGCCGCATCGGAATCACATGCACCAGGATGGGATGCTTCGTCGAAGCCAGCGCCTTCCCGATCATCCGCAATTCGCGCACACGCGTCCGCGCAAACCGCAGCCGTCTCCGCAGCAGCGTTTTTGCGCTAGCCCGAACTACCTTTGTTTCCTCAGCCATGAAAGAAGCAGAATCCCCTGCCAAAAATTATACATGACCCCGCCGAGCCCCGCTTCAGCCTTTGTCTCAGCCGTACTATGCCGGGCCACAAATCAGAAATAAGCCGGCTTTGCATTTGGGGAATTATCCGGTGGGAGTGCGCCAGCACTCTTGAGACAAACCAGCCGCGACGCCGCAATCAGGGTCGCGCGCGCAACTCTTCGGCAGGAACCGCAAGCACCTTGCCATCGCGCCAGATATACAGCGGCAGTCCTTCGCGGACGTGTTCGTCTATTACCTTTTCGACGGCGAACCTTAAGGCCATCAAGCCGCGCTCGGACAGCGGCAATTCGAGAACGTTTGCAGGTGGCTTAATCATACGGTTCCGCAAATTGATGCGAAGTCATTATAACTCTTTGTCTCAGTTACGCGGAGCGCCGCCGAAATTCTAACCAGAACATGCCACAATTAGGTATGCGGTCAAAATCACAACTGACTTGCATAATGACTATCTTTCTATCGGCCTTCGGTCACGCAGTTGCCGCCGCGCCGCCAAACAGATGCGAGTATCCGCCGGGCCTGAGCGACGAAATCTCCAAGAAATACCCCGGAACCCACCTCGTCAGCCTGGCGGATCTCGAGGAATATGATCGAAAACTGTATCAAAAGGACCATGGCACGCGCTGCCCAGGACTAGTCCGCGTTAATTTCTACGGTGACGGAAAACCAACCTGGGCTCTAGTCTCGATTGCTGGAGAAGTCGGAAAGCGGAAAACGGAACTGGTTGTGGCTCATCAAGTTAGCAACGATTGGGAGTTTCGATCGTTGCAAGCGTCCGATGGGACGCCGGTGGTGTGGCGCGAGGGGCCCGGCAAGTATGAGGGTATGTACCAGGAGGAAAAGCCCATTCGAGCTAAGAATCCTGTCGTCGTCCTTTGCTGGTACGGGTCCTCGGCGATCCTCTACGCTTGGACGGGCACTGAAGTAAAAAAGATCTGGCTTTCCGACTAGCCGCTCGCTATCCCACTCCATCCAAACCACTTACAAGTAATCCTTGCTTAACTGTACCGATGTGTTATACTCCGCGCATAGGTTGGCACGCTTCTTCCGTGCCCCGCCAGTCATGGCCGCCCACCAGGCAGTTCCTTTAACCCCTCCAAAATCCTCCCATCCCAGACCGTTACTTTTTTGTCAACAGCTCACCCTCGTAAACCGTTTAAATACAACACTTACGGACTCCCGCGCAAGTGTTGCAAACAAAAAGACTTACGCAAAAGCTAACTCCTTTAGATGCAACACTTACAAAAAACAGGGGGCTGCCATCCTTTCTATGCTCCAATCTCATCCGTCAGCTCACGACTCTCAACCTCCTTACTTCGTTCCCTCATTACCTCCTTTCCTCCATGCTGCTAAACTCAAACCATCAAACTTTCCAGGAGCCACTCATGTCTGAAGCCGCCAAGCCCTCACCCTCTGTTCCGACTCGCACCGAGTCCGATTCCATGGGCAAGATCGACGTCCCCGTCGACCGCTACTACGGCGCGCAAACCGCCCGCTCGCTTATCCATTTCGACATCGGCAAAGACGTCATGCCGCCCGAGCTCATCCGCGCTTTCGGCATCCTCAAAAAAGCCGCCGCGCTCGTCAATCAGGATTTGGGAAAGCTCTCGCACGAAAAGTGCTCCCTCATCTCCCGTGCCGCCGATGAAGTCATCGAAGGAAAACTCCACGACCATTTTCCATTGCGCGTCTGGCAAACCGGCAGCGGCACGCAGACCAACATGAACGTCAACGAAGTCATCTCAAATCGCGCCATCGAAATTGCCGGCGGCGAAATGGGCAGCAAGAAGCCCATTCATCCCAACGACGACGTCAACATGTCGCAATCCTCCAACGACACCTTTCCCGCCGCCATGCACATCGCCGCCGCCACGGAAACCGCGCGCCGCCTGCTCCCCGCTGTAAAAAATCTTCGCGACGCGCTCGACGCCAAAGCCAAAGAATTCGTCGACATCGTAAAAATCGGCCGCACCCACTTGCAAGATGCCACGCCGCTCACGCTCGGCCAGGAATTTTCCGGCTACGTCAATCTTCTCGACCGCGATGGCGGCCGCGTCGCCGTCGCTCTCGACGGCCTCTACGATCTCGCCATCGGCGGCACCGCCGTTGGCACCGGCCTAAACGCCCATCCCGAATTCGCCGAGCGCGCCGCGAAGAAAATCGCCGAGCTCACCGGCCTTCCCTTCCGCTCGCATCCCAATAAATTCGCCGCGCTTTCCGCACACGACGAAATCGTCTTCGCCTCCGGCGCATTAAAAACGCTCGCCGCCTCGCTCATGAAAATTGCCAATGACATTCGCTGGCTCGCCTCCGGCCCGCGCTGCGGCCTCGGCGAACTCATTCTTCCCGAAAACGAGCCCGGTTCCTCCATCATGCCCGGCAAGGTCAATCCCACGCAGGCCGAAGCCCTCACCATGGTCGCCGTGCAAGTGATGGGCAACGACGCCGCCATCGGCTTTGCCGGCTCCCAGGGCAATTTCGAGCTCAACGTTTTCAAGCCCGTCATGATTTTCAACTATCTCCACTCCGTCGAGCTCCTCGCCGGCTCCTGCAACAGCTTCGTCAGCCACTGCGTCCAGGGAATCGAAGTCAATTACACGCAGATCGAACACTACGTCCACAATTCCCTCATGCTCGTCACCGCCCTGGCCCCCAAAATCGGCTACGACCAGGCCGCCCAGGTCGCCAAAGCCGCCCACCACTCCCGCATCAGCCTCCGCGAAGCCGCCCTCAAACTCGGCTACGTCACCGCCGAAGAATTCGACGCCCTCGTCAAACCCGAGGACATGACCCACCCATAAGAGTCAGCATCCATGGATATGATTATTAACGAAGACGCCTTATCAACACTCGAAGGAGCCGGATCATGCCTGAAGTGCCGATACCTTTTGCCCCGCCTGGTGGAGTCCGCACCTGTGTACTTCACGCAGGGGTTCGTGAGGTGTGGCCATTGTGGTGATCGAGTCGACTTGTGGCAAGCGGCACTCGACAGAGCAATCCACTTGAGGTTTCACGGTGCCTTAGCCCTCGTCTCGTTCGGTGCAGTCCAAACATCATTCGTAATACAAGTCGAGGCTTGGAAGGTCTGCGAAGTTGAACTAACGAAGCGTGGCGTTCCGGACGACGCTAGAATCCTCAGACGAATCTACACCGGCCAGAGCGGCGACATGAGCGTGCTTGAGTGGCATAGCAACGCGCCTCCGCTGCGTTTCCCCGGAACAGTACTTCGTCTCCTCGGAATTCCCTTCGGTGAAACTACTGTGTCGGGTCCACGTCCCGTCGGGATCAATGTGGTTTGGATTCGCCGCGAGGAGTCCGACGAATGGTCTTATCTCGTCACCGCTTTTGAGGCTGCGGCGGTTGGCGATTTCGCGCCCTCTTTGGTGTTTGCGCAGTCCACCGTTGAAACTTCGATGATGCCCTTGATCGAGGAAAGGTTTCGCCGACACGCTTCTACAGAACGTGTGAAGAATTTCATGCGAGGGGCGCTGACCTATGGGTACGCCTTAAACGTAGTTCTTCCATATCTCTGCGCAGAGACACAAGTTGCAAGGATGCCCGATGCACTTCGCGGCTCTTTGAACAAAATGAGAGAAAAAAGGAATGACATCATTCACGAGGGCGCCAAAGCCGCCGCAGTTACAGCTGAGGATGCAATGGAAGGGCTCTGCGCCGCAGCATTCGGTTTCGAGTACATGCGTTTCGTTCGGCCCAATCTGGAAAGAACTTAATTGGAATCTCGGAGGCCAAGCAAATGCAGCAAGACCCGCTTACACAGACCTTGTATCGTAGCTATCAACGTACGGGGAAGGAACTCAAATACAGGGCCTATCGGTTCCGCCGAACTCTTGATAAGAACGGCGGCCTATTTGTGGCGAGACGTATCCTCGCCAACAAAACGAAAGGCGGAATAACTGAGGGTCTCCAGAGACTCATCGACGCGAATCGACCAGAACTAGCGTTAGAGTCGATTGTTTTATCAGCCGAATTCCGCCATATGTTTTCTGAGAAAGAACTCGCGATTGCTAAGAAACGGATTTTAGATAATTTCCCGTTTCCGCCACCGCATGTAGTGGGCAATCCAATCGTTTATCCAGATGATTTACTCGAACGGAACGACTATTGCGAGGGCGCCGTTACAAGAGTCCTCGTAAATCGGTACGAGCGCGATCCTCAGGCGCGCGCAGCCTGCCTCAAGAAATACGGAACCCGCTGCCAGGTCTGCAATCTTCTATTTACGGATAGATATGGCGAAATAGGAGAAGGTTTCATCCACGCACATCATGTGCGACCACTCGCTACGATCCGTAAAGAATACAAGTTAGATCCCGAATCCGATTTGGTACCAGTATGTCCGAATTGCCACGCCATGCTCCACAGAAGAGAACCGCCTTTTTCGATTTATGAGCTGAAAGAACGCCTAAATAAGGAGCACTCGTGAAGAGAGCACTGAAAGCGGCTGGACTAGTTGTGGCATTGGGCTCTCTATTCATACAAGGAGCTTATGCGCAGGCGACGTACACGCTGAAGCCGACGCCAAAGACGGTGGCTTGGGGCTACTACGATGCGAAGGCGGCGCCGGTGTTGCGCGTCAAGTCGGGCGACACGGTGGATATTCAGACGCCTCTCGCATCGACGGCTGCTCAGGACGAGAAGCAGCCAATCATTTACGTTAGGCATTTGGAGCCGCCGCGTGGATATCCTTCGCTCGCGCGACAAGCGCGGCTGGCTGGAACGATCATGATCAGGCTTACGATCGCCGCCGACGGGACAGTGCTCAGCACAGAATCCTCGCCGGGAGATAGGGATACGACGGGATTTCCGATTCTGCGCAGTGACGCGGAAAAGCTGGTCAGAAAGTGGACGTTTGGCTGTGTCGGGTGTCCGCCGAATTCCCCTTTCGAGCACACAATCAAGTTCAAGTATTGGCTGGACAGCGAGGACATCTTGCCGGACAACTGGATCACTATGGACCTTCCGGATGAAGTCACAATAACAGCCAGCCCTCCGGTGTGTGACCATTGTCCATTGCCAAAATCTTCGAAAAAAGGCACCCACTGACTTGCGAGTACAACCGCTCAGCCTCGGAGCTTTAGTCTTCACAATCTTTCTTGGCGAACAGAATCTCTTTTCGCAAGCGACGTTTCAACTCAAGCCCACACCGAAGACGGCGGCTTGGGGCTATTAGGATGAGGAGTTTTGGAGGAAATTGAAGTGAGGCCGCGAAATCAGCTACTCGAGCGGGTTGGTCCAGCGCAACCCGGGGAAACGAGCGAAGTCCCGGTCGGTGGTGTGGAGCGTGCCCCCATACTCGACGGTCAGCGCCGCCAAGTCGGCGTCACTGATCAACGGACCGCGAGCTTGGCCGTCCAGCAACATTCGCCGGAGCAAGCTCCAGTGCTGATCTCCGGCTGGCAAGAGACGCACGTTAGGCTGCTCCATCCATTGATCTACAATCTGGACGGCTTCCTCCGGCGTGAACCGCTTTCCGGAGAGTCTTGGGTTCGTGACGATCCTAAGAAAGGCCGTCACCGTCTGCCATGGTAAACCAACCGGTGTCCCATCCGAGAATGTCTGCTCGACCCATGCGCGAGCCTTGGCGTGCTGTTGCGAGTCCGAATCGTAGGCGTACAACAACAGGTTGGCGTCGAGAACGATCACCGGTGGAGCGGGCCTTCCAGCGCCTCAATCACATCCTCCACATTGTCATAACTAAGACCGGGAGGCAGTCCCAAGGGCCGGGGATGAACCGAGAAAGGCTTTGCCGCGGGTTTCGCCGAAACCATCAATCCCAGGCGAAGACAGTGGTTTACTACGGCCTTCAGCGAAGCGCCGGTACGCCGGAGTTCCCGGCGCAAGAGCTTCGCAACGTCGTCGTCCAGGGAGAGTGTCGTGCGCATATCATGATGCTTGCAGATTAGGCATCATGATGTCAAGCGGCAGCATTAGTGCATGATATCGGAGACCAACGGCTTAGCAGATTAGCCGATCGCGAAAATGCCTCTTCTAGAAGGGACAACCGAATTGCGCCTGAAACTGCACTACGGAATTTTTTTCGTGACAAGTCTCCTGTGTATTCAAAGCGCGGTTGCGCAAAGCGCGATTCAACTCAAGCCCACGCCGAAGACGGTGGCTTGGGGTTACTACGACGCGAAGGCGGCGCCGGTGTTGCGCGTCAAGACGGGCGATACGGTGGAGATTCAGACGCTGCTCACCAACAGCCCGAAGCGGCTGGAAGAGGCGGGCGTGCCGCCGGAGCAGGTCGAGCAATCGTTGCGCGACATTACCGACCAGGTGAAGGACAAAGGGCCCGGCGGACACATTCTCACAGGGCCGATTTACATTGAAGACGCGCAGCCCGGCGATGTGCTGGAAGTCAAAATTCTCGCCATCAAGCTCGCTATTCCCTACGCCTACAACGCCTTCGGCCCCGGCCGCGGCTATCTTCCCGACGATTTCCCGTACGCGAAAATAAAAATCATTCCGCTCGATGAAAAGCGCATGGTCGCAAAATTCGCGCCCGGCATCGAGATTCCGCTGCATCCCTTTTTCGGCAGCATGGGCGACGCGCCGCCGGAGACCGCCGGACGCTGGAACAGCGGGCCGCCGTGGGTCATGGCCGGCAATCTCGATAACAAGGACCTTGTCGCCGGCACCACGCTCTACATTCCCGTGCACGCGCCCGGCGCGCTCTTTGAAGTCGGCGACGGCCACGCCGGACAGGGCGACGGCGAAGTGGACATCACCGCGCTCGAAACTTCGCTCATCGGCACGTTTCAATTCATCGTGCGCAAGGACCTGCACCTGAAGTGGCCGCGCGCCGAAACGCCCACGCACTACATCACCATGGGCCTCAACGATGACCTGAACGCCTGCGCCACCCTCGCCGTCCGCGAGATGATCGATTTCCTCGTCACCGAAAAACATCTCTCCCGCGACGACGCCTACATGCTCGCGAGCGTCGCCGCCGACCTCCACATCACCGAACTCGTCGACGGCAACAAAGGCGTCCACATGATGCTCCCTAAATCCATCTTTGTGCCCGTGAAATGAGTTAGCGCCATGGACTCGTCGAGCTCATTCGGTTTGATTTTCTTCCTCATACTGTTGGCCGCCATGGCTTGGTGGTATGGCACTCAAATCCGCCACTACCTAAAACGAATCGCAAGCCGCCGCTGGCCTTTTGTGTCGGCAGTCATTCAAAAGGGCGGCGTGAGGCCGCTGGCTGGCTCAAAGGGATCCAGAGTTTACGGAAGCTTTTTCGGTTACGCATACATTCTCAACGGCACTCGTTACGCCGCCCTTTTTGCTCTCATATGTGGGCAGGAGCGTGCAGAGCAATTGCAGAACAGGGTTAATGGTGACATCACCATACGCTACAACCCAGCGGATCCAAACGTCTCCTTTCTATGTGATCCTTATGACCAGCGTTTTGGAGGAATTGCAGCAACACAAAATCCGGAGTGGCTTAACCAGGAAGGAGATTTGGATACGACAAGTTTAAAGTTGGATTGAATATGGCGAGCTAATCGTCGCAGATGTGCTCGATCTTGATTCCGCGTCCGGCGAAACCAATGTAGCGCAGTCACTCGTAGCGCAGAGCGATCATGGGGTCCACGCGCATCGCGCGCCGTGCGGGAATGTAGCAGGCGAGCAACGCGACGCCGGTTAGAAGAACGGCGACGCCAGTGAACGTGATGGGATCGGACGCGCCAACGCCGTAAATGAATTGCGCCATCAGCCGCGTCAGTCCAAGCGCCGCAGCGACTCCGATAGCCACGCCAATGAGCGTGAGCTTCATCCCTTCGCCGAGCATCATGCGCAGCACGTCGGCGCTGGAGGCGCCGAGCGCCACGCGAATGCCGATTTCATGCGTGCGCTGCCCGGTCAGATAGGAAATGACGCCGTAAATTCCGATCGCCGAAAGCACCAGCGCCAGCGCGGAAAAAACGCTGAGCAAAATCATCGCCAGCCGCTGCGTCGCGATGGACCCGGCGACAATGTCCTCCACCGGCCGCGCGCCGTAAACGACGGAGCTCGGATCCGCTTTCCCCGCCGCTGCGCGAATCGCGCTCACCACGTTAAGCGGAGTAGACGTTGTACGCGCCACGTAGCCGGAGCCGTTCGCCAGCAACGGCCAGAAGCGATCCGGCACTTGCCAGACGGACAGGTAAAGCTGCGACTGCAACGTTTCGTGCTTTTTGTCGCCCAGGCCCCAGTGCTCGACGTGGCCGACGACGCCCACGATTTCCGGCTGTATATTCAGCAGCCCGACGTTGATGCGTTTGCCGATGGGATCGGTGTTGGGAAAATATTTACGCGCGAAGGTGGCATCGATCACTGCGACCGCCGGCGCATGCTCGTCGTCGCGGTCGTTCAAGAAGCGCCCGCGCTGAATCGGAATGCGCAGGGCCTGCTGGTACGGAGGCGTCACCAGATAGAACAGCGCAAACGTCATATCGTTTTGGTTCGCGGGCGGCGCCTCGCCTTCGTGCCAGAAAGGAACTTCGGAATCGCCGGTCATCGGCAGCGAGCCGCCGACTACGGAGACGGCTTCTACGCCGGGCACACTCGAGAATTGCCGGACGCTCTCGCGATATTTCGCGCGCAGCTGATCGGCGGTGACCGACGGATCGGAAGTGAGAGAAGTTGCAAACGAAAGCGCATTGTGCGAATCAAATCCCGGATTGATTCCCCAGAGCGCGGCCAGGCTTCGAATCATCAGTCCCGCTCCAACGAGCAGCACCAGCGCCAGGGCCATTTCGGCGACCACGAAGATGCTCTGCGTCCGATTGCGCGCGCCGCTCGATCCGCGGCCGCCTTCCTTCAACGTATCGCTGAGCTGCGGCCGCAACATTTTGATCGCCGGCGCAAGCCCGAAAACGACGCCCGTGAGAATGGCCAGCGCGCCGGTAAAGAGCAGCACATGCGAATCGAGCGAGATCTCATCCGTTCGCGGAAGGACGTCCGCGAGCGCGGTGAGCATGCTGCGCATCGCGAGCTTCGCGAGCAGCAGGCCGAGCCCGCCGCCGGCTATGCCAAGCAGGACGCTCTCCGTCAGTAACTGCCGGACCACGCGCGCGGGACTGGCCCCAAGCGCCGAGCGAATCGCGAATTCACGCGTGCGTCCCGTAGAGCGCGCAAGCAAGAGATTCGCAACATTGGCGCAGGCAATCAGCAGAACAAATCCCACCGCGCCCAGCAGCACGAGAAGGATTCCCTGCACATTGCCCACGGTGTCCGCCTTGAGCGGGACGAGCGTTATCCCCGTGCCTTTGTCCACTTCGGGATACGCGTTGGCGAGATTCTGCGCCACCGAATCCATATCCGCGCGAGCCTGCGCCAGCGAAACGCCGGGCTTTAGGCGTCCGATCGAATTCGTCCCCATGCTGATGCGCCGATCGAGAAACGTGGGGTCCGTCCACTGGCCGAGCGGGACGTAAACGTCCGAGGGACTGAGCCCCGGCAAAAGCCCCTTGGCAACGCCGACAATCGTGTACGATTTTCCGTTGAGGGTGATGTTCTTGCCGGCGACTTCCGGCGACGAGGCAAATTTGCGCTTCCACAGCCCATCGCCAAGGATGGCCACGGGGCCAGCGCCGGCGCGGTCTTCTTCCGGGCGGAAGTTGCGTCCCGCGATGGGGGTGAGGCCGAGGGCGGGAAAAAATTCGACGGAAATCATGTGGCCGTGGAGGCGTTCCGGCTCGCCCGCGCCGGTCATATTGAAATCGTCGGCGCGGAAAGCGCCCAAAGCGGCGAAAGAATGGTTTTGCTTCTGCCAATCGAGAAGATTCGGGTAGGAAATCGAGCTTTGTTCGAATGACGTGGTCTTTGAGTAGACCGCGTAAAGCTCGTCGGGATTCGGGAACGGCAGCGGATTCAGGAGCACGCCGTTGACGATGGAGAAGAGCGCGGTGTTCGCGCCGATTCCCAGTGCCAGCGTCAGAATGGCGATGGCGGCGAATCCACGGCTATTCGAAAGCACGCGCAACGCATGACGGATGTCTTGCCAGAAATTGGTCATTGGAACCTCCCGAAGGCACACCTGCTCTTAGGGATGAACTGCTGCCGGTAGATACGGCAGGCCCTGGTGATTTGTTCCGTGGGAAATGGCCGGCGGGCTGGAGACTTCAGTAATCGTAGATGTGTTCGATTTTGGGACCAGCGGCTGCGAGATGATTCAGGACGGAATGCAAGGAACGGACAGGGCATTCGAACGCGAGGCGCTGGAGGTTGGGCTGGGTCAGGATGTCTTCGGTGAAGAGCAAGGTGGCATCGCTGGCGGACAGATCAAAGGTCCAGTTTTTCGGCGCGACCACGGTGAGCATGATTTCGTCGTTGCCGGCGATTTGCGCAAAGTGGACGTCGCGTTTCGCCATTGCGACGGCCAGCTCGGTGAATTCCTGATACCGCGGAACCGACACGACGTAAGATTGCCGGGCGGTCTCCTGAATGATCTTCACGCGCGGGAATTCCCGGAAAACGTTCTCCGGCGCGCTCTCCAGCCAGGTGTACGTCTCGTCGCTTTCAGCCCCGTAAGCCAGGTGACTGGCCGCTTGCATGGCCTCCGCGTAGAGCGCTTCGATACCGTAATCCACGCTGAGGATGAATTTCCGCTCCCATTTGCGGATCGGGTGCTTACCCCAGAGCGACGTTTCTTTCCAAAGCTGCTTGAGCGCATGCGCGAAGTGAAATTCGTAAAACGGACGAATGTAAACAAAATCGGCGTATTCGCGCGCGACGCGAGCGGCGTAGGCGTCTTCTTCCACCAGTTCGTGCAAACTGGTCCATTCGCTCAAGCGCCCGATGGTTTGTTCGTACGCGCCGCGAATCGTGTATTCCAAGGCAAAACTTCCCCCCAGCACAAATGAGCTCAAGTGGTCGCCAAAATTAAATTGGTGGCGGCTTTGCGTCAGCCCGCAAATAAAGCAATACGATTTCCAGTACTGGCCAATCGAAGCGAAATACGGGAATCCGCTCGGCAGATTTTTCGGCAGGTATTGCGCGCGTTCCTCATAACTCCAGACGATGTACCACTCGGGATAGGAAAAATACGAATCTTCGACCGGCCGCCGATTTTTCTCTCCGACGTCAGCCGCTGGATTTTTTTCGCTCAACGATGTTTGCGGCAGAGGCCCGACGGCAGGCTTCAGGAAAGCGCACTTCAACCAAAAAACCGCGACGAACAAAACCAGCGCGCCGAAGCAAATCAGGAAAAACGGGAGGACCCTTCGCTTCAGGAAGCGCTTCACGCCTTCGCGCATCGCGGGCTCAGGCTTCCGAGAGATTGCGGCTCACGGTGGCGGCGATCCAGAACGCAGCGATGAAGATGAGGATGTGCGGCAGGTTGACGAGGATATTCGTTTTCAGCGGGACCTGATTCAGGTGGCTGACAAAATAAACGACGACATCGATCAAGTACCAGGTCCCCAGCACATAAAAATAAACTCGCGCGCCCCGCGCCGAAGTCAGCGCCCCGATCACTCCCAGCGCGCCTGCGGCAAGATGGCCGAGGTCCACGATTCTGGTCATGTGGAAGAGGCCGAACATCAGGCCGTTCGAATCCATGATTTCGGGAACGTAGTCCAGGAGGTAGACGCCGAGAAACAGCGCCGCAAATCCCCAGGCACACTTCTGAATCGTCGTTATTTGTTTAGGCATGGAAAGCCCCCGGGAAGCTTGGTGACAGCATAGTTCCCCCTATACTTCTCGGGAAAGCACCATCTTCGGCTGACTTATGCAAAAGACAACGTCCCCTTCGCGAAGGAAGCGCTGGCTGGTTGCGCTGCTGTTTATGGCGTCGCTGCTCGTCGTAGCCGCGAAAAAATTTTTTGACTATGCGGCCCCGCCGGCCAGGGAAAAAGAATCGGACTTCGTTTATCCGCCGAATGCCGACCAGACCAAGCCGACCACGCTGGTGCTGCAGATTCCGCCGGCGTCGCAGGTGCCATTCGAACAGGTCGGCGGATTTATCAATGATGCGAGCCACCTGAACAAGACAGCGGTCTACGGCATCGTCAAAGTCACGACGGTGGAGGATATCGAGAATGCGGTGCAGTTCGCGCGCGAGCACAAATTAAAAGTCACGGCCGCAGGGTCGCGGCACAGCATGGGCGGGCACACGTTCGTCAAGGACGGCCTGGTCCTGGATATGCGCGGATTCAACCAGGTGCGGCTGGATAAAGAGCACAAAATTCTCAACGTACAAACCGGAGCCACGTGGAAGCAGTTGCAATTGTATCTCGACCAATACGGGCTTGCGGTGAAAGCCATGCAGTCCATCAATATCTTCACGGTGGGCGGCACGCTGAGCGTGAATGCACACGGGATTGCGCATAACCCCGGCCAAGTAGCGCCGACGGTGCGGTCGTTTCGAATCCTGCTGAGCAACGGGGAAATCAAGAATTGCAGCCCGACGGAAAATGCGGAGCTGTTTCATCACGCGCTGGGCGGTTATGGATTGATGGGCATCATTCTGGATGTGGACCTGGATGTGGTCGACAATGAGATGTATCTCTGGAAAACGCATTATATGGATTACAAGGATTTTGCGGACTATTACCAGAAAAACGTGGACGGCAAGGACAACATCGGTTTGGCGTATGGGCGCCTTTCGATGTCTCCTTCTTCGTTCTTGAAAGAGACCGCCATTCACACGTATGAAAAAACGAACACGGCGGTGCCGTTGGTTCCGTTGAAGCTGCCGGGGTATGTGTGGCTGGACCGGTTCATCATTAATTTTTCAAAAACGGGTGACACCGGCCGGCGCTTCCGGTGGGTGATGGAAAAGTATGGAGAGCCGCACCTGCACACGTGCATTTCGCGCAACGAAGCCATGAGCCGCGAAGAAGGCTGCCTGGTTTCACGCAATCAGGAAATGTACGATTCAATGGATTACCTGGAAAACCGGCTGAAGGACACGGACATCCTGCAGGAATATTTCATTCCGCGGGACAAGATGCCGCAATTCGTAGACGGGCTGCACAGCATTGTGAAATCGAATGGGGCCAATCTGATCAATGTGACCATTCGAATCGTCCACAAGGACGACATCACGGTGCTGAATTACGCGCGGGAGGATATGTTCGCCTACGTGCTGTACTTCAATCAGAAATTCAATGAGCGCGAAGGGCAGATCTTGCAGAAGACCACCACCGACCTGATTGATCTCGCCTTGGGACTCGACGGCACGTACTATCTTCCTTACCAGCTTTTCTATTCGAAGGAGCAACTGCGCAAGGCCTATCCGCGTGTGGACGAGTTCTTCGCGACGAAGAAAACGTACGATCCGGATGAACTATTCACCAACAAGTTCTACGAGAAGTACGGCAAATAATTCGTTTCTCTCCCAACAAATGCAGTTGGAAAGTTTGCGAGTGGGGCTCCTCCCCTATACCATAGTTTTCCGCAGGGCATCCGCGGCGGGAACATATTGGAGGGATATTGAAAGTCGGGAGAACTCTATCAGGACTTGCCTTGCTCTGTTTGCTGTCGGCGCTGCTGGCGGGACAGACGAAGGAGATTCCAGAGTGGTGCCGTCCGCTGCCTCGGCCTGAATACAAAACCCTGGAACGAGTGCTGCCCACCGAACCGTGGTTTGAGGTCTACAAAGTTGTTCCCGGAGTATTCGCCATTTACGAGCCGCATCAAGCGGAAGAAGTAATCTCCTATCTGATTGTCGGGCACAAGCAGGCTCTTCTCTTTGACACGGGCATGGGTATGGGCGACATTCGCAAAATCACTGCGAAACTAACCTCGCGGCCAGTCGTCGTACTGAACTCTCACACGCACGACGATCACGTGGGCGACAACTGGGAATTCTCTTTCGTGTACGGCATGGACACGGACTTCACACGCGCGAACGCAAAAGGTTCGCGCGAAGATGCGCAAGCAGAAGTTACTCCCGATCAAATCTGCGGTGATTTACCCAAAGGATTTAATGCGAAAACGTATGCGACAAAGCCGTGGAAGGTCTCGCACTTTATTCATGACGGATTCAAAATAAATCTAGGCGGCCGTACGCTGGAAGTCCTTGCAACCCCTGGGCACACTCCGGATGCCATTTCGCTACTCGATAGCGCCAACGGATTGCTGTTCACCGGCGATACTTATTATCCGGCGCCCATCTGGCTTTTCCGACCGGAAACAGATCTCGATGCGTATGTCGCCTCCGTGAAGCGGCTCGCGGCGCTGGCCCCGCAAGTCAAGACGGTCTTGGGGGCTCACAATATTCCAGTTGCGAATCCAGATGTTCTCCCCAGGCTTGTCGTGGCGATTCAGACCGTTCGCGAAGGGAAAGTACCGCCGGGAAAAAGCGAGGACGGGAAAACTTTGTATACGACCGACGGCATCACATTTCTGATGAAGTCCGGGGCTGTGGGAATACACTGAAATGCGCTGAAAGATGGGAATGGGCCGCTTCTTTACAAGACATTCTTTTTTCGTCCTCGCCATACTGCTGTTGCTCGTTCCGGCCGCGAGCACGAGCCCAGCGCAACAAAACCAGAAGAAGAAAGAAAAGCCGCTCCGGAAAGAAGTACTGAATTTTGACGGCGGCATTCTTTTTGAAACGGATGGGGGGCTCTCCGAATTGACATGTTTCCGCGTGTCTGGCCGCGCGTACGCTCCTGGGTTCTTCGACGAGTTCAAACGCATCGATGACGATAACGGGACGGAGTTCAAAAGCGGGCAGCAGGTTGTAAACGAGTTTCCCGAGGAACTCCAGGTGTCGTTTACGATGTTCGATATTTCCTGCGACCCCCGGCTGCAGCGCCCCGGCCCGAAGAAATATCTCACGCAAGAAATGATGAAGTCGCTGCGCTTTTCGTTTTACTGGAAACGTGGCATCGAGCTGCGGCACATCGAAAATCTGAAACCGGAAGCGGCGATCGCCGAAGCGCTGGAGCCTTACAACAAAGCGAGCAAAGAGGAATTACCAATGCGCTTCCAGTGGTTCCTGCGATTCACCATTCCCAGCGCGGGTGTGCCGCTGACGGATCGGCTGGTGCTGATCATCCGCACGGCGGATGGGCGAACGGCGGCGCGGGTGGCGGCCCGGTTGTAAGTTCTGAGTTGTTCGTTTTAGTTGTTAGTCGTTGGTCCTGGACATCAAGTCGAAATTTCCAGTTGCAGCCCGTGTTGGCCGGTTATCCCATGGAACTGACTTTTTCCGGTTCGATTTTGTAGGTGACGCGAACTTCGCCGGGCTTGCGGAAGGGATAGACGGGATTGCCGAGGTATTTCTTGGATAGTTTGTTGATGTGGTCGTCGGCGCCGTTTTCGGTGATTTCCACGACTTTGCCGCGGATTTCCAGATAGCGGTAGGGATTCGCAGGGTCCTGGATGGCAATGGAAACGTGCGGATCGCGCCGCATGTTTATGTCCTTCACGCGGCCTTTCGCAGAATTAATGCGCACATGTTTTCCATCGTAGTCCACCCATACCGGGGTGACTTGCGGACTGCCGTCCTTCATCAGCGTTCCGAGATTTCCGAACGCCGGCTTCTCCAAGAGATCCAAATAGCCTTGTGGAATTACCTGAGACATTTTTTCCTCCTTGCGAAATCAACCTAAAGTCATGTCTGGTATGCGCTCTTTGGCGATCAGCGGAGCGCCAGTGACGTTTTGGACTTCCTCGGCCGTCCAACCGGGGGCCACTTCGCGGAGCACCAAGCCTTCCGGGTTCACATCGATCACCGCGACATCGGTAACGATGGTGTCCACGCAAGCCAGGCCCGTGAGGGGATAGGTACACTGCTTCACAATCTTGGGCGCGCCGTCTTTTGTGGTGTGTTCCATGCAAACGATCAGCGTTTTCGCACCGGCGGCGATGTCCATGGCGCCACCGATACCGCCGGAACCTTTGGCGCCGGGAATTTTCCAGTTGGCGAGATCGCCTTTTTCGGAAACCTGAAAACCACCGAGCACGGCGACATCGAGATGCCCGCCGCGGGTCATGAGATGTGCGTCAGCCTGGTGAAAAAAAGAAGCGCCAGGGATCAACGTGACCGGGACTTTCATGGCGTCGACTTGATCGAAATCTTCTTCGCCGGGGCGCGCCCGGCGGCCCATGCCCAGGATTCCGTTTTCGCTGTGAAAATAAACGGTGATCCCCTTGGGCAAATACTCGCCCATGAGATTTGGAATTCCCCAGCCTAGATTGACATAGGCCCCGTCGGTGAGCTCCTGCGCAGCGCGCTGGGCAATCTGCTCGCGGCTCAAGCGCGGCTTATCGGGCATGACATTTTTCTGAATGCCGTCACCCGGCATAACGGAGTCCTTTTGCTTGCACGATGCGGTGGACAAAGATTGCGGGGGTGATCACATTTTCCGGATCGATGGAGCCCACCGGCACGATCTCCTCCGCCTCGACGATCGTCATTTTAGCGGCCATGGCCATGATGGGATTGAAATTTCTTGCCGCAAGCCGGTAGGTCAAGTTTCCCAGTTCATCGGCTTTTTGCGCTTTGATGAAGGCATAGTCGGCGTGGATGGGCATTTCCAGAATGGAGCGTTTTCCGCCGATCATGCGCTCTTCTTTTCCCTCGGCGACTTCGGTGCCCACGCCGACGGTGGTGTAAAAACCCGTCAAGCCTGCGGCGGCAGCGCGCATGCGTTCGCAAAGAATCCCCTGCGGGACGAGTTCGAGCGTGACTTCCCTGGCGGCGTAACGATCCTGAAAATGATTCGCGTGCGGGCCGGGGAACGAGGCGATGACGTGCTTGATCTGATTGTTCTTGAACATCAGGCCGAGCTCGCCTTCGCGGGTTCCGCAATTGTTGCTGATGGCGGTGATGTTTTTTGTTCCTTTCCGCGCGAGGGCTTGAATCAGATTATTCGGAAAACCTGCGCCGCCGAAACCTCCGAACATGATGCGCGCGCCATCGGGAATACCGGAGACCGCCTCGTCGAGGCTGGCAAAAACTTTCTGCTTCATCGCGCTCCCATCGCTCCTGCCTTGAGGTGTGATCGGAGCCGCGTTTCCACCCCGCTCTCGCGAAGCCATCGGCCCGTTTCGGTGCCGCTCAAATCATTTTTCAGCAGCAGGCGCAAATCGGCTTCGTCATCCACATCCATCTCCAGCCGTGTGTTTCTCCGGAAAATCACGCGGGCGCCGACGCGTTCAGCTTCGCCGACGTGTTTCGCGAAACTGCCCACGCCAAAATGCGACGGAAACAACGCCGGCGGCATCCGCAGAATCGCATTGGTTCCCATGCCATCGCGCGAGGGAACGATAACCAGAGCTGGCGCTTCGCATTCAACCGCCAGCAAATCATCGATATCGCCGGCTTGAACCAACGGCACGTCCAGCGGCACACGGAGCAGCCCGGTGACTCCGCGCAGCTCGCAGAGCCGTGAGGCAGCGTCGACGGAATCGCTTTCGGAAACCTGGTGTTCTTCGGGCAGAATCTCCCAGCCGTTTTCCTCGGCAACAAGCATCGCGGGGTCGTAGTTGGTGACTACGAAAACCTTCTCCGCGCGCTGCACGCCTCGTACGGCGCGAATCGTATCTGCCAACATGGCTTGCGCCAAGCCAAATCTTTCCTCCGGGGTCAACGCGCCGACTAGTCTTTTTTTGGCGTTTCTTAGATCCTTGATCGGCAGGAGGAGGGCGCGCATGGAAATAACTCAGTAGGCGCCTTCGGTGTAAGGCGCATGGCTTTCTATTTTCAGCATTTGCAATTGTGCAGCTGCCCGGATTTTCTCTTCCGCGAGGTCAAACATCCGGCGAATCTTGTAGGTCGTGGTGCGCTCGGCGGGGATTCGCCCGATGGAGTGAATCCTGGCGTGGAATTCTTCCGGGGAGACGTACTCGCCAAAAGTGGCGCCGGCGGCTTTCGAAATGCTTTCTTCCATGAGCGTCCCGCTGAAATCGTTTGCGCCGGCTTGCAAACAGGCTAGGGATGTTTCGAATCCGAGTTTGACCCAGGAGACTTGCAGATTTTTGATGGCGTCGTGTAACAGCACTCGCGACAAAGCGTGGACCCGCAAGTGTTCGTCGCGCTTCGCACCGGGCCGCGCGCCGCTGTGGCGATAGAGCCGGGTATTTTCATGGATGAAGCCGAGCGGAACGAATTCCGTGAAGCCGCCGGTGCGCTTCTGAATCGATCGCAGCAGGAGGATATGGCGCACCCAATCGGCGGGTTCTTCGACGTGGCCATACATCATCGTGGAAGTTGTGGGGATGCCGAGTTGATGCGCGGTGGTAATGATTTCAACCCAGCGGGCGGCCGGCAACTTATTGGGACTCAGTTCCTGCCTGATGCGGTCGTCGAGAATTTCCGCGGCGGTTCCGGGGATGCTGCCGAGCCCTTCGTCTTTCATCATTTGGAGATAGTCGCGCAGCGCCATGCCGGTTCTGGCGACTCCGAAATCAATTTCCATTGGGGAAAAGGCGTGCACGTGCATGGCGGGGATCGCGCGCTTGATGGCGCGCAAAAGATCGCGATAGAAAAATCCGTCGAGATCGCGAGGCAAACCGCCCTGGATGCAGACTTCGGTCGCGCCGCGGTCCCAAGCTTCGCGCGCCCGGCGAACCACTTCTTCGAAGGAAAACGAATAGGCATCCGGGGCACCGGGGCCGCGGCCAAATCCGCAAAAACTGCAGCCCACGAAACAGACATTCGTGAAATTGATGTTGCGATTGACGACGTAGGTGATGGTGTCGCCTACGGCTTCGCGCCTCAAGTGATCGGCAACGGCCACCAGGGCGTCCAACGCTGCGCCTTCGGCGGTCGCCAACTGCAAACCTTGCTCGAACGTCAGCTCGGCTCCGTCCATCACCGCGAGGAGGAATTCGCGGGCACCCGCGGGGCAGTTCTCCAGGGCGGCCAAAACGCGCACGTTTGTTTCGTCCGTAGCCATTTCCTGCGTATCCTACCAGAGGAAGGCGCTCCCGTGTTTGCGGCCCGGTGAATTTTCTTGTCCCCGGGAGCGAGCAGTGGGCTGGCTCGCGCAGCCAGCATCCTTTACCATACATGGAGACCATGAAACGCGGCACACTTCTCATCGTGATCGGCCTTGCGGTACTTGGCTTCGGAGTAGCGGTGGCGGCCTCCATGCTTCATGACGGGCTCAGTTCCCGTGCGACTCCCACCAAGCTGGAGACGGCGATAGCTCGCAGTGCCCATCGTTTGGCAATCCCTGCGAGCGCGCGAGTAGCGCAAAATCCGGTGCTGGAGTCGCCGGAAGACATGCGTGACGCGCGGCTGCACTTCGCGGACCACTGCGCCATCTGCCATGGCAACGATGGCAGCAGCCACACGATGATCGGCGACGGCCTTTATCCGAGGCCGCCGGACCTGCGACTTCCGGAAACGCAGAACCTGACGGACGGCGAGATTTTCTGGGTGATTGAAAACGGCGTGCGATTTACGGGAATGCCGGCGTTCGCGAACGGCGGCCAGCATGGCGGAGATCAGGACAGCTGGAAGTTGGTTCATTTTATCCGGCATCTTCCGCATCTAACCGCAGAGGAACGCGCCGAGATGGAGCGGTACAATCCCAAAGGGCCGGACGACCGTGCCGAAGAGCAGAAAGAAAACGATTTTTTGAACGGACCGGCGCCAAAGGCCAAACCGGAATTGAAGGATCATCACGTGGAATGAGGCGGCGCGATGTTGCCTATTATTTTCCTGGGAGGGGTAGATGAAATTTCGTGCGGTAACAATTGCAGTATTGCTCGTGTTTGCGGCGGGAAGCATTTTTGCGCATGGAAATAAAGTACACGTCCTTGGCACGGTGGAAAAAATTAACCCCGATTCGGTCGTGGTGAAAACGAAAGAAGGGAAATCCGTGGAAGTGAAGCTGGTTGCGTCGACGGTGTACCTCCTGCATGTGACGGAAAATCCGGCGAAGACTACCGACGCGAATGAAAACAAACCGGCGAAGATTTCGGATCTGGCCGTCGGAGATCTTGTGGTCATTCATGCCACTCCCAAAGAGAGCAGTTTGGAAGCCGACGAAATCAAATTCTCGGTTCCGGCAGCGCCCAAAACCGCCGCGCCCGGCACACCAAAACCGAAATCCTGAGCGAGCGTCGAGAAATTGAGTTTGAGAGATTTTCCTACTCGACGAGATGACAGGAATGGGTTTTCAGCACTAGCCAAACTTTGCGTCCTGCTGCCAGCTCCAGTGCCCGAACCGCTCCGGGCGTAATGTGTACGGCGAGAGTAACGCCGCAATCCACACGGGCAATCACCATGGTGCCGCGTGATTCGAGCGAAGAAATACGGCCTTCGATCACGTTGCGAGCGCTCAATCCGCGCGGGTGCTCGGTGGCCAGCAAGATGTCTCCGGCGCGGATGGCCACGCGCACACGGTCTCCGGCCGCGGCGTAGCCTAAGGGGACTTCGAGTTCGCAAGCGGTTGCACCCAGCCGCACGCGCATTACTCCATCGGCTTCTCGCAAGTCGAGGACGGTGCCATCGAGGAGGTTTTCGAATCCCGCGGCTTGCGCAAGACGCTTCCGGCGCGGCGCATCGAGCACGTCCATGGGGGCGCCGGCGGTAACTACGCGTCCATAGTCGATGGCGATGACGCGCTCACCCAGCGCGTCCACTTCTTCGCGGCTGTGGGTTACGTAGAGGATCGGGATGCGTTTTGCTGCATTCCACGATCGCAAATCGTCCACAATCGCGGATTTCAGCTCAGCATCCAGACCTGTCAGGGGTTCGTCCAACAGCAAAACACAAGGGTCCGTCACCAATGAGCGCGCCAGGGCAATTCGCTGTTTCTCGCCTCCGGAGATTTCACCGGGCTTCTGCTTGTACAATTTTTCCACGCGAAACGCGTTGAGAATTTCTGCAATCCGTTTCGCGCGTTCGTCTGCTTGTAGATGAGTCAGACCGTAAGCAACGTTTTCTTCCACGGTCAGGTGCGGAAAGAGCGCGAGGGTCTGGAACACGTAGGCGATTCGGCGCTTTTGGGCTGGGAGATTCGCTGCACTTGCCGAATCGAAGAGCACCGCGCCCCCAACCACGATGCGTCCCTCGTCGGGCAGTGCCAGGCCCGCGATGCAATCGAGGAGAGTTGACTTCCCCGCTCCCGATGGTCCGAACAGAATCGTGATGCCAGGTGGGACTTCGATGGAAATATCCAGAATAAATGGAGCGGCGCCAGCCTTCCGAAGCTCCTTGCGGATTAGCGCGGTGAGCATCGCGGATTTTACTTCGCCGTCCAAGGGGTCCACACGCGGCGGTTCACCGCATACACCACCGACAGCACACCGAACGAAATCACCAGGAGCACGAGCGCCATGCGATTGGCTTGGCCGTATTCCAGCGATTGCACGTGATCGTAGATGTCGATGGAAACGGTTCGCGTCACACCGGCCAGATTTCCGCCAACCATCAGCACGACGCCGAATTCGCCGAGGGTATGCGCGAAACTCAGAACGATGGCGGTGACCACTCCGGGCAGCGATAGCGGCAGGATCACGCGCCAAAATGTGCGCAGGCTCCCGGCACCGAGCACTGCCGAGGCATCCAGCAGTTTTCGGTCGACGCTTTCGAACGAAGCGATCAAAGGCTGCACCGCAAAGGGGAAGCTGTACAGCACCGACGCGAGAATCAGTCCGCTGAAGGTGAAAGCCAGGCCGTGGCCGAAAAGCGCGGACCACAGCTTCCCCAGGGGGCCGCGCGGCCCCATCGCCACTAGTGCATAAAACCCAAGTACCGTGGGTGGTAGCACCAACGGCAGAGCAACAACCGATTCCAAAAGGAATTTCCCGCGCCAGTTCGAATACGCCAGCCAGTACGCCACGGGCATCCCGATCACCAGCAGAATCGCCGAAACGCAGCACGCCAATCGCAAAGAAAGGAAGAGAGCCTCCATATTCATGATGCGGACGCACTCCTGTTGATTGGCTCGCGAGTCACAAATCCGTGCCTTTCCAGAATCGCCCGGCCTTCCCTGCTCCTGACAAATTCCAGAAACGCCCGCGCAGCATTTTTATTCTTCGCATCCTTCAAAATAATCGTTCCCTGTTCGATCGCGGGATGCATCTCCGCGGGAATCTCCCAACTCTTCCCATCTTTCATCGGTGGAGAAATCGCCAGGGAAAGTGCGACGATTCCGGCCTGGGCGTTGCCGGACTGCACGAATTGCGCAGCCTGGGAGATATTCTCGCCGTAGACAAGCTTGGCCTTCACCTGCTCGTAGATTCCCGCTTTTTGCAGCGCTGCAATTGAAGCGCGTCCGTAAGGCGCATGCTCCGGATTGGCGATGGCGATTTTTTCGACTCTTTGATCCAGCAGGGTTTTCCAACCCTGTTTGGTGGCATCCAATTTCGAATCCGCAGGAGTCCAAATCACGATTCGCCCTACGGCATACTCGTAGAGGGTTCCCGGCTCCCCGAGTCCTGCTGCTTCCAACCTCCTCGGATATTCGATATCCGCGGAGAAGAACAGGTCGAACGGCGCACCATTCTGCAACTGCGAGAAGAAATTTCCGCTGGAGCCATAGGTTACATCCAACTTCGTTCCCGTCTGTTTTTCAAACGATGCCGCCAACGCTCCCATTGCAAACTTCAAATCCGCCGCGGCGGCAACGCGCACCGCTTCAGATTGCGCGTTAACTCCCGCAGTAAGGCAAGACGCCAGAATCAGTGTCAAACAAATACGGGCCACTAGCCTCATCTACTCTTCGCCTGTTCGCTGACTTGCTTCAGACTCGCAGAATCATGACCTCAGTGGATTTAATGAGCGCCGCCGCGCGCTCCCCGGGCTTCAAGCGCATCTCCTTCGCCGCGTCCGCGGTGATGATCGAGGTGATTTGTTGCTCGCCGATGGCGAGCCTGACCTGTGCCAGCAGGCCGCTGTACTTCACTTCCAGCACGCGGCCGATGAGCTGGTTTCGTCCGCTGATCTTGCGCAAGTTTCCGCGGCGCGTCTCGATTGTGCCGCGCTCGAATTTCTTGGGGAACAACCGGTCAATCTCGCTCTCGGGGACGCGATGGTGGCCTCCTGGGGTCTTCACCGACTTGATCTTTCCGCGGTAAATCCACTGCTTCAAGGTGGGATAACTGATACCAAGAATATTGGCCGCTTCCCGCGGCGCCAGCAGCTTCTGCACCATCCGCCTCCTGCGAATCCGCAGAATACCGCATCGCTAATCGTTATAGCAATACGGTTTTATACATTTGAGACTTGGCGTCGATGTACCGGCCCACTGCGGAGTTCTTAAACGCGACTTAGAAGTTCGAGATATCGCTCTCGGCTGATCTGGGCCGTGCGTAGCACGTTTTTGACGATGAAAACGGGCAGGCGTCATAGCGCGGAACAACCAATGGCCTTAAGATCCCCGGCTTGCTGAATATGTGGTCGCCACGTTCCCGCACGAGGGCAAATCCTTCCATCTCCAGGACGCGTACCAGCTTTTGAAAGGGGATAGGAACGATGTGCGACATCTGCTGAAGGTGTTACACGGCGGGAAGGGTGAGCCGCATTTTTTCGCGAGCGAGGATCGGGCGCTGCCGGTAGGTCCTGCCGCGCTGTTCAAATCCCGCTTCAGCAAGAATCTCTTCAAGAGTACCCATCCGGGCGGTTTCTTCGATAAAAAGAGTCACCGACTCGCGCAGCCGTGCTTTGGCCTGACTCGCGGTCTTTCCACAACTGGAGATGTCCAGCTCGGGTGCGTAGGCGACGTGGCTGGACTCTTCTTTCCAGACTTGAATCGTCAGGGCGATGTCTTTGTCCCGCTCTCTCGCGGAAACGGTTGTGGTGGCCATATTGGCGATGCTAAACCCCTGGCGAGCGTTGGTCAATCATCGAACATCGAAAGACAAACTCCCGTTGCCATCCATGACCGCCATTGACGTATGTGGCGGTGAACACTCAATTCCGCAGCGGCTTGCCGGTTTTGAGAGTGTGGGCGATGCGCTCTTGGGTTTTTTTCTCGCCGAGCAGGGAGACGAAGGCTTCGCGCTCGAGGTCGAGGACGTATTGTTCGCTGACCAGTTGTGGCGATGAGAGCGCGCCGCCTGCGAGAATGTTTGCCAGTTTTCGGCCGACGTGAGCGTCGTATTCGGAGGCATAGCCGCCGCGGAGCATCATGTGGATGGCCAGCTTCGCGCCGGCGAGAAATTGTTCACCGAGCACTTTGATCTGCGTGGTTTGCGCGCCTTCTTGCCAGGTGGCCGCGAGAGGTTTGTAGCCGCCGCGGACAAGCGCAAGCGCGGCTTCCTTGGCGTCAGCGACCAGCCGGTCGCGGTTCATAGAGACGCCATCCTCGCGGCGCAAGAAACCCAGGTCGCGGCACTCTTCGGCGCTAGTGCCAACTTTGGCCATGGCGATCGCTTCGAAGACCGGTTTCAGCGCGTGGAAGAGATCCAGGTCTTCGCCGCCGGCTGCGTGCTCGTTGGCACGAATAAGCATTTCCTTTGTTCCACCACCGCCGGGAATCAAGCCGACTCCCGTTTCCACCAACCCGATGTAGGCTTCCGCCGCAGCTTGAATTCTCGCGGAATGAAGGCTTACCTCGCAGCCGCCGCCAAGGGCCATTCCTTGCGGCGCGGCGACGACGGGCTTTGGCGCGTATTTGAGGGCGAGGTTGATGTTCTGGAACTGCTTCACGGCCATGTGCAATTCGTCCCATTCCTGCTCCTGGGCGCCGACGAGGACCAGCATCAAGTTCGCGCCGACGGAAAAATTCACGGCCTGGTTGGCGATGACCATGGCGTCGAAGTCGGTCTCCAGACGCTTCAAGCCTTTGTGCATCATGGCGATCAGGTCGGCGCCGATGGCATTCATCTTGGCGTGAAACTCCACGCAGGCCACGCCATCGCCGAGATCGATCAGGCTGGCGCCGGAATTGCGCTCCACTTCGCGCCCGGCATCCTTCAGCGATTTCAGAACGATGATGCCTTGCGGTTCTTCGACTTTTTTGGAGCCGCCGGTGCCAATGTCGAAAACCGTCGTAGCGCCTTTCGCTGATTCGTAAAATCCGGCGCGCCCGCTCGCCAGCACTTTTTCAATCGCCGGGGGGAGCGAGCGTCCTTCCTTCTGCACTTGCGCCGCGAAGGCCTTCACCCCGATGGCGTCCATCATTTCGAACGGGCCAAGTTCCCAACCGAAGCCCCAGCGCATGGCGCGATCGACATCCACGAGGTTGTCGGAAATCTCCGGCACGCGCCGGGAAGCGTAGAGACAAGTTTCGGAAAGGCCGCCCCACAAGAACCGCTGGGCTTTGTCGCCTTTCTGGCCTTCCAGCAGGGGTCCAACCAGCGCGCGCAGCCGCTCGCGCGTATCCTCGATGGCTTTGCCCATTTCGAGCGAGGCAAATTTAGCCTTCTGCCGCGGGCGGTATTCCAGAGTGTTGACGTCGAGCGTCAGAATTTCTTTTTCACCTGCGCCCTTTACTTTTTTGTAAAAGCCTTGGCCGGTCTTGTCGCCCAGCCAGCCGCGCTTGGCCATCTCCTCGACGAGCGCGGGAACTTTATACATTTCGCGCGACTCGTCATTTGGAGCGGTTTCGTAAATGTTTTTCACGACGTGCACCAGCACGTCGAGGCCAACGATATCCGCCGTTCGAAACGTCGCGGACTTCGGCCAGCCGACTGCGGGCCCGGTGCACGCGTCGACTTCCTCCACGGTCATTCCCAGCGTGCCCATCAAGCGCAAGGCGTTCAGCATCGAGAAGGTTCCAATGCGGTTGGCAATAAAGTTGGGCGTGTCTTTGGCAACGACCACACCCTTGCCAAGCCTGTGGTCGCAAAATTCGCTGAGGGTCTCGATGACTTCACTCGACGTTTTGGGACCGGGGATGACTTCCACCAGTTTCAAATAGCGCGGCGGATTGAAAAAATGCGTGCCTGCCCAGTGCTGCTGGAATTCTTCGCTCATTCCTTCGGCAATTAAATGGACGGGCAAACCGGAGGTGTTGGTGGTTACAATCGCTCCCGGCTTTCGAAACTGGGCTACACGTGCGAGCAGATTTCGCTTGATCCCGAGATTCTCCGCGACGACTTCGATGATCCAGTCGGCTTCGGCGCAGCGCGCGAGATCATCCTCAAAATTTCCAATGGCGACTTTTTCCGCGAGGGCCGACGTGAAAAACGCCGCGGGTTTGGACTTTTTCGCTGCCTCCAGCCCTGCGCGCACGATTTTGTTGCGGTCGCTTAGCGGCGCACCAGGCGGCAAATTCGGCGGAACGATATCGAGAAGAATGCAGGGGAGACCGGCGTTGGCGAAATGCGCGGCAATCCGCGAGCCCATCGTTCCTGCTCCCAACACGACTGCTTTTTCGATGCGACGTTTCATGGCGCGCCTTTTGACCGGATTTGCACGGAAGGACAGGTTACAAAACCAGCATGCGGCGGTCAAACGGCTGCGTGGACTTCGGCGGAGGCACTAGAATAGAAGGATGGCACAAGAAGGCAAGGTCTCGGGAGCGCTTGGCTGGCTGCGCACGGCAAAAGATAAGCTGAATGCGTTTGGGCGTGGCGATGAGGACGAACCTGCGAAGCGCCCACGCGTCGGACTGGCGCTGGCGGGAGGGTTTGCGCGCGGTATTGCGCATATTGGCGTGCTACGCGTGCTCCGTGAAGCAGGTATCCCGATCGATTGCGTCGCCGGAACGAGCGTCGGCGCGCTGATCGGCGCGACCTACTGCGCCGGGACGTCGCTGGAGGAGATGGAAAGGATTGGCCTGACCACCAGCTTTACAGATTTCGGGCGGTGGACACCGTCGTGGCTTGGCCTGGCTACGAATCAGCGCTTGGAAAAGTATTTTGCGCGATTCACCCCGGCAAAAACTTTTGAAGAATTGAAGACGCCTCTGGCCATCGCCACAACCGATATCAATGCGGGAGTATCAGTTTATTATTCCCATGGACCGATCATGCCGCCGATGCGTGCTTCTTGCGCGTATCCGGGCCTCTTTCTGCCGATCCAGTACGATGGACGAACACTTGTTGATGGATTCCTGACCGCGCCGGTGCCCGTGGAGGGAGCGCTACTTCTGGGGGCCGACGTCGTCATTGCGGTGTACCTTGAAGCAGGCAGCCTCGAACAGCCCCGCACGTTCACGGATGTTCTCAGCCGGTCATTCACGATCGTACAGCGCCACACGGACCTTGGCTGGCGGGCGCAAGCGGACGTTACCATCGAGCCGGATGTAAAGCCCTTCGTTTGGGACGATTTCAGCAAGACTCCGGAAATGGTTGCGGCGGGCGAAGCGGCTACACTGGCCGCGTTGCCGCAGATTCGCGCAGCGCTTCGCGGGGAGAAGCGCGATTCGGCAGCATAGATCAATGCGTTTTCTGTAGAGGAAGCTTTCTTCGAACGCTCAGTTCGAAAGATTCCACAAAAGCTATTCGCGGCTGACCCGGACGAGGACGGGCTGGCCTTCGCCTTTGCCGCGCTGCGTGAGCCACGCAGCGAAACCTTCGGCGAAACGGTCGGGGGTGAGTCGGAAACTGGCTTCGAGTTTGCCGTCGGCGACGGGGAGGGTGTCGTCGAAATCGGCGGAGTTCGTGAAGTTGCGCATGCAGAACTGGTCGAGCCAGTCGAGCGGGCAGGCGCGGGATTCACCGCGGATTACGACGGTTACGTTGAATTTTTGCGCGTACATGCCAGAAAAATAATCAGAGCCGCCGCGAACCGCGGGGCGGATTAAGAAGTACGCGGGCGCTTGACAGAATGGGCAAGGCCAACGGCTTCGAGCATCCAGATGAAGTACCAGCCGATGTCGGTCTGGTACCAGCGCAGGCCAAGGCGAGCGGAGCCGGCATGGGAGTGATGATTCTGATGCCAGTTTTCGCCCCAGGCGGTCAATTGGAAGGGGCCGAGCCACCAAACGTTCATGCTGGAGTCGCCTTCTTCAACGTGGTTGAGATGCGTAAGGCTGTTCACCAGGCACTGCATATGCAGCGAGTAGACGAGGCGAATCGCGCCCATCCAGAAGAAACCCATCCAGCCGAAGCCGAGAATCAAGCCAACGAAAATCGAGAAAACGATGACAGGTGTTTCAGCCCAGCCCCAGATTTTGTAAACGCCGCCGGTAAGTTCAGGCGCCCAGCGTTTTTTGTCGGCGGGCTGCGTTTGATAGAGCCATCGAAGATGCGCCCACCAGAAACCGCCCTGCTTGGGACTGGAGATGTCGTCGGGCGTGTCGGTGACGGAATGGTGGAGACGATGATAGGCGACCCAGCTTGCGGGGTGGCCGGAGCCGTTGAAGACGGCCCAGAAAATCAAAATTTGCTCGATAAAGCGATTGGTCTTGAGAGTCTTGTGGGCGAGCATGCGGTGATAGCACACGGTGGTGCCGAGGCCGCCAAAGGCGATGCTGAGAATCGTCATGCCGACAACTTTGAGACTGGGCAGCGGGAAGAGAATCAGCCCGATGACCGCAAGAAAGTGGATCAGGACGAGATATGTAAAGACACCTTCTTTGCCGTGGACGGGTTTCCAGAAGGGCCGATCCCAGGGGCGCTCTTGTCGCGTTGCTGCTAATTCCATGTGTTCTCCGGCGAGTTGCGTAGTAAATTGCGCGAGTGCCCGGTGTGTGAAACCTGATAGGCAGTCATAACCATACCATTTTCTGGCGCGGCATGCGGGAAAACTGTACAACAGTGAACACAGTTGGTGAATGGGGCGAAAGGGGAACGTCCCACAGGTCGGGATGCAAAAGCGCAATCTGAACGGCCCGGCGATGGCATCTTTGGCGGCAGACACTACTCGGGCATGATTAGCGGTTTTTCCCTGGGCATAGCGTCTAGCGTTGCTTTATCGAGATGCAGGTGCGCGGCGACAAGCTCTGGCGGAGTGTGCGAGAGCCATTCCGAGAGCGCGAGGTCCTGGTAGTAGCTGCTCTTGAACATTTCCAGGAACTTCAGGTCGGTGGTGCCCGTGTTTTCGACATAGTGAGGCAAAGTCTTCTGGACATAGCCGACGTCGCCGGTTTCGAAGTCCATGGTTCGGGCGCGTCCGCCCGTGGCAAAAACGGTCATGCGTCCCTTGCCGGAGATGAAGTACTGCCATTCGTCGGCATTGGGGTGCCAATGGAGTTCGCGAACGGCGCCGGGCTTGACGGTGACGATGGCGGCGCTGGTGGTGGAGACTTTAAAGCTTTTCGCGTCAATAATGCGGACTTCCCCGCTCTTGTTGCTCTTCGTGGGAGGAAACTGCATGGTGCGAAAAGCAAAATCAATCGGTGAAGGACCCAAGGCTCCTCCGGCCACGCGGCGATCTTGCTCGAGGGGCCCGGGCACATCGGTCTGAAAGATGAAGAGCTCTTTCTTGGGCATGTTGGCGAGAGCTTTTTGGTTGACGCCAAAATTCTTGGCGACAACCTCTGGGGGCGTGTGCGCCATCCAGTCGGAAAGCAGCACCGTCTCGTATTCGGAAAAGTTGCCGTCATCAAACACCAGGATAAATTCGCAACCGTCAGGGCCGAGGCCTTGGATCGAGTGGGGAATTCCCGGCGGGAAGAACCACAGGTCACTTTCCTTGACGTCAGTGACGAAGCTCTTGCCGTCCGCGTCAATGCAAGTGATGCGGGCGGTGCCGTAGAGCATGAAGGCCCACTCCGCAGCAGTGTGCCAATGGAGTTCGCGGACGCCGCCGGCGGTGAGCCGCATATCCACGCCGGCCAGCGTTTTGGAGACGGCCAGTTCGCGTTGCGTGACTTCGCGGGACCAGCCTCCTTCATGAAGGCGTTTGTGAGAGATGGAAAAGGGGTATTTGAAAGTTTGCACGCCACCGGCATCCGTAGGGGGCGGGTTGAATGAATCCAGATTGGCCGCGTCCATCGCTGGATTGGTGGGGCCGGGATCGCTCTTGCTTCTATCGGAGCCTTGCTTGTAATCGGATTGCTTCGGTCCCGCCAAGTCCCCCATGGAGCGCATGCCGGCAGCGGCAAGAGCTGCTGAGCTCACTCCCAGAAAACCCCTTCGCGATAATGTGTCCTTCTCTGCCTCGTCACGCATGGCGACCACCTTTCTGATTTGCAATGTATTCTGTTCACAATCAGACCTGGTGTTGGACTCCAAGATGGGAGTAGAGCGAGGAAACACACACAGCAGTTGGGGAACGAGAATAGAGTTCCCTGGGTCAGACGGGTATGCCTCGTGGACTCCACGTTGCGGCGGATTTTACACTAGTCGGACTTCGGAGCAAGAGGGAGGAAAGCCGTAAATTTGGGTTAAGATGCGGGCGAGCACAGATGTGGCAGGGGACGTCGAAATTGCATGGGTGGAGTTCGAGGAGAACTGAGATGGCTAAGGCGATTGCCAAACGAGCGGTAGGGATTGTCCTGGGGGTGGGGCTGATTTCTGGCGCGGTAATAGTGCGAGGGTCGGGAGCGCAGCAGGGGGTGCCGGAGCAACTGAAACCGCCGGAGGGACAGGCGCTGGCGGCGGAAGCGCATGCCAAGGGCTTTCAGGTTTACACGTGCAAGGACGACGGGAAGGGATTCAACTGGACGCTGAAGGGCCCGGACGCGGAGCTTTTTGATAAGGCGGGAAAAAAGGTGGGGCGGCACTTCGCGGGGCCGACGTGGGAATGGAGCGACAAGAGCCAGGTAACCGGAAAGATGATGACGAGCTCCCCTTCGCCCGACGCGGATTCGGTCGCGTGGCTCTTGCTGGTGGCGACGGCGCACCTGGGAGACGGCGTTCTCGCGAATGTGACGAATATCCAGCGTTTGAACACCAAGGGCGGCAAAGCGCCCGTCGGGGGATGTGACTCCGCGCACGACGGACAGGAGAGCCGCGTAGCGTATACGGCGGACTATTTTTTTTACGGCAAATGAGTTCAGTTGCGCTGGGCGCCCCTTTGACCTGCCGGGGTGGCCTTGGAAAGCATCTTGACTAGTTCGTAGAGGAAAGCCTGGCCCTCGTAAAAAGATTGAACGCCTATGCGTTCATCGCGGCCGTGAAAGCGGATATCGTTGCGGTCGAAGAAAAAGCCCTGGATTCCGTAAGTTGGAATACCGGCGATGCGCAGTTCCCTGCCGTCGGTCGCGCCCATCACCATAATCGGGACTACCAAGACACCGGGCCAGAGTGCTTCCGTTGCATGGCTGGCGGCGGCCAAGACATCCGGGCGCATCGCGGAAGCGGGACCGGGAGTCGGCTCGCCGAGAAGCTCTACGCTGACCTGATCGTCGGCGACGACTTTCTGCAATGTGGATTGCACGTATTCAACGGAGTCTTCGGGGAGAACGCGGCAGTTGACGGTGGCGGCGGCGAGCTGCGGCAAAGCGTTCATGGCGTGGCCGCCTTCCAATAGCGTAGCGACACACGTGGTGCGAAGCGTGGCGTTCCAGGCGGGCGATGATGCTGCGAGGCGCTGCATGGCTTCCTGCGAAGCCTTGGCAGCGTCGGCAAGGTCTTTTTTCATGGGACCGGTTTCAATTTTGGCCATTTGCTGGAAATAGGCGGCGGTGACTTCGTTGGTCTTGAGCGGAAATCCAAAATTGGCGAGATGCTGTAACGCGGCGGCGAGACGATAGATGGCGTTGTCGGCAACGGGCATGGAGCTGTGACCGCCCTTGTTGCGGACTTCCAGGCGGAAATTGATGACGTACTTTTCGCTGACCTGGAGATCATTGGAAATCCGCTTGCCGTCGAGGGATTCGCCCCAGCCACCCTCATTGAGAGCGAACTCGGCTTCGATGAGATCGCGATGATTCTTGAGGAGCCAGGCGACGCCGTTGTAGGGGCCTCCGCCTTCTTCGTCGGCGGTGAGCGCGACGATGATGTCGCGATCGGGCTTGAAACCTTCCTTTTTGTATTGAATCAAGTTGGCGATCCAGACGGCCGCCTGCGCTTTGTCGTCGCCGGTGCCTCGACCGTAGAAATAGCCGTCGCGCTCAATCAGTTGAAAGGGATCCATGGACCAGTCTTCGCGCTTGGCTTCGACGACATCAATGTGAGCGAGGAGGAGAATGGGCTTGAGAGCGCCGGTGCCGTGATAGCGAACGACGAGATTGCCTTTTTTGGCATTGGCGCCGCCGAGGAAGATATCGGATTCGGGAAAGCCGGCAGCGCGCAAGCGGACGGCGGCGGCTTCGGCAACTGGAGTGGTGGCGCCAGTGGTAAAGCCGGACTGGATTTCGACGAATTCCTTGTAGATGTCGTGGGCGAGCTTTTGTTCGGCTTCGGGGCGCGTGGTTTGCGCGCGGACGGAAGCGCAGCAGACAAACAGGGGAAGCAGTAAGCGAAGCAGGCTTTTTGTTTTAGGCATGGTGGCATTCTTCCACGAGGGGCTGGAATCCTGCAACTTGGCGATGGCGGGCGTGGCCGCGCTCCGAGCCGCTCGGAGCGCGAAGGGTACAAGGGTTGAAGAGTAGAAGAGTGCAAGAGTCCAAGGGTACAAGGGTCGAAGAGTCGAGGGCACACCCTGCCCCCCTATGGTTTTTGTAACGATGTGATTCGATGAGGGTTATGGGGTGGGGGGGGCTGCTAACGATATATGTGGTAAGGACTTAGGACGAAGACTGTCGGGAGGTCTCAAAACGTCTGAAGGTCGAGACAGAAAGAATGGCGGGAGGTAGCGGCTGGCGATCACGACTCATGTTACTTGATGAGTACCGTACTCGTCAAGGAAAATTATTAAAGGATTGAAGAGAAAGGGGATAGAGCTAAACCACGTTAGAAGATTGCACGTTTGAAGGTTTGAAAGTTGGGAAGGCTGGCGAAAGACAGGCCGGGGATAGCAGGTCACGCGTCGAGGATGCGTCAGCCACCAGGATGCGCCACCGCGGGAACTGTGTTTGTGACATCCTATCGGAGGTGATATCAGGATGAAACCATGAGCAGGGCTACTTATCCTTTGAAGCTGCCCCATTCCGTGAAAAAGGCCGCGCAACGGCTGGCGAAGGAGGACGGCGTTTCCTTGAACCAGTGGATTGCCGCAGCAGTCGCCGAAAAGATTGGCGTGGTGGAAACGGCTGCAGCGTTTTTCCAAAAGCGCGCCGGAAATGCAAAGGGCGACGGCCTAATGAAGTTTCTTCGCAACGCACCCGATACTCCGCCGGAACCGGAGGATCGGATCAGCTAAAGTGGAAATGCCCTGCCTTTCGTTGATTTCGCAAAGTCAAAGACCGCACCCTGAAAACCGCAGGGATGCGGCACCCAAAGGCGCTTTTCGGAATTAAGGCGCGGCCATTCCGCCCAAGACGAAGTCTTCACGGGAGCCGTTGACGCCGCCGAGGCGCTGCTCTTGGGTAAGGGACAGCAACTCACGGGAACCCTCCGGTGTCTAAGCTTGCAAGGTGTCGGACTTGTAGCGTTCTAATGCAAGCTAGGCAAGAATAACTTGCTCTGGAGGACGCCCGTGTTGCGCAAATCGTTCGGTTTTTTCTTTGTTGGCGCAGTCCTTTGTGCCGGCTGCGCGCACAAAGCTGCGACGTACCAGAAGGCGACTGGCTTGTCAGAGGGCGAGAGTGAGCAGGTTCACCTAGCCTATTATGCCCCTCTGGCAACGGCGAGCTTTGGAAGCAGCGGGGCTGGGGATGCGGGCAAAGTCTTAGCCGCGCCGCGTTTTGTCTCCGTGCGGCACAAGCTGGAAATCGTCGAGGCCAGCTCTGGACTTGCAAAATCGATCGAGGCCGTGGTCGCGTTTTGCGGCACCCTCCAGTGCGAGGTGCTCTCATCGAGCGTCACCAATGAAACGGCCGTATTGTCCCCTTCGGGGAGCATCGCCGCGCGCGTCGCGCCGCAAGACCTGAACAAATTCCTCGACTTCGTTGGGAAACAAGGAAAAATCGCGCAGCACGCCACGGAATCAGAAGACAAGACCGCGGCGATCGTGGACGTCGAAGCCAAACTCAAAAACCAGACCGATTTTCGCGACAGTCTGCGCAGGATGCTGACCAAGCCCGGCGTCAGCGTGGCCGACCTACTGCAAATCCAGGAGAAACTCGCGGAAGCTCAAGCGGAGCTCGACAGCGAAGCGACGCAGCGCAAGATCCTCGCCAACGAAACCGAGAAGGTGTATGTAGAAATCGCGTTCCACGCCGAACAGCGCACGATTAGCCGCGGCGCGTTCGCGTCGGTCGGCGAAGCGCTGCGGGATTCCGGCTCCGTCCTTGGCGACAGTCTCGCCGCTCTCATCACCGCCATCGCGGCTATCATTCCTTGGTTGATCCTGATTATTCCCGGGTTATGGTTCCTGATCAAAACCGTTCGCCGGTTCCGGGAGCGTCGGCGTGCCGCGAAGGCAGCCACACCGGTCGCGTAGTCTGGCAGGGATCTTCGATTTCTGTTCAAGCAATGAATGCTGGTAAACGACTAACCAGGGGTTGCATAAAAAATCCCGCGGCGAGTCGTGGTGGGAAAGTTTACCGCCGACGCTTTGTGCGGACGCGCTGGGCGGACAGCTTGGTCGTCGATGGGGCGCCTTGCTTCGCCCTCTGCGCCTGCCCCGCCTTGGTCCTCAAGCGCGATTGTTCGTACATCTCGATCCACTTCTCGCTCGAAATCGCCGAGATCAGCTTGCCAATCGCTTCGAGCGGCAAATCGTCCGGCAACTCGAAGTGAACGCAGCACTTCCCCATATCGAGCTTCTTCCCCGCGGCCTTGAACGCCGCCTTCAACTGCTCGAGCTGACTCGCACTCCAAAACGCGCCCATCAGGTAGAGCGAGCAGTAGTTCTTCTGCGACGAGAGCGCGACGTAGCAGATGGGCTGCTTGTTGTAGGTGTCTGGATATCGAGACAGGGGGATGGTCCAGCCGATCGTGCCCCAGACGAGGCACTCCTGGTAGCCGCGCGGAATGTGCTTGTTCACGAATGCGCGCACCGTCGCGATGGTCTTCGCACGATCGGCGGGGAGTGAGGCGATGTATTGCGCCGGCGTCTTGACGTTCGATGGTGGTTTCATGGATTCGTGGTCTTCCCGAACGAAGTGTATCACCGAACGTTTGAAAACCAGCCAACGGCAGGGGCTGTGAGTATGGCGTAAGTCCTAGCCGTGGGCGAGAAGGCGTCAAGAGCTGGCCTTCGAGGAATAGTAGTGGTTCGCGATGGAGATTCTCCCTGAAAAGTGGAAACGTCACGCCTGTCGTTGATTTCGCAAAGTCAAAGCCCGCACCCTGAAAACCGCAGGGATGCGGCACCCAAAGGCGTTTTTCGGAATTAAGGCGTGGCCACCCGCCCTAACCTTCGAATCCTTGTAATTCAACTTCGAGCTCTTCACACGGCTCCAAATCAATCTTCTTTTTGAGAGAAACCTCAATCTGTTTCTCCCCATAATGCCCTCTATGGGCTCCTGTTTGCTTATCTATAGGAAGAATCTGATAGCCGGTAATCTCTTTCAACCTACACGCTCGAATTCGAAAACTCTGGTTAACGTCAATCGGGTCGAGGCCGGGGATTATTTCACGAGGGATCAAAACATCCTCTGCCACATCGTGCGAAAGTTGGATATTGATCGTCCCCTGCTGCACTTCCAAGTATTCAAACAACCTCGGTCGCCTGCCTGAATGTCCGAACCCAACCACGTACGTTCCCTTCACGAATTTAGAAGCCACGGTTTTTCCCCATCTCCGTTGGAGATCCTCAGGGTAAGGGAGACTTTCCGTCTGTCCCCGCTCCCCCTGCTCCCCTGTCCCCGCTCCCCCGCCCCATTTGCACGTTTGACTAGCTCTTCTTTGTTCCTCACGTTCGCGTTTGCGATTCTTTAAGAACAAAATTATGCCAGGAAGAGTAAGCAGACTTCCCATGAACGTGACAAAAGGCCCTGACGCCATATTGAGATAATCATCCCATCCGCGCACGACTCTGATAGTAAGGTTGTCGCTTGGCAAAAAGCGAACGACGAGCGTTTCTACTTTGTTCGACTGCTGGTCAATCTTCGCGTTAAAAACAAGAGAATACGAGCCCGGACTACTTGCGCGAATAGACCAAAGTGCAATCAAGTGACTGTCAGTGATCGCATGAAGAGATATCCAATCGTTCGGTTCAACCTCCAAGCCGGACGCCGATAGACGGAAACTGGGCCGTCTACTTTGGGGGGTAAACACTTCGATTGAAACGGGAGCCGAATGGCCGAGGGGTATTCTTTGCGGTGCCGTCACGTAGATGAGCGCCGTCGAGGCCGCCTCGTTCGAGTGGGACTCATAAGGAAACATCACATCTATTGTTTCTGGATTGACAAGCAAGTGTTGGTCTTTGCGGGAGTGTAGGTCTTGACGGGCCATAACCAAGCCGAGCGGGATCAAATGGAATTCCTAATAGGAAAACGGCTAAGTAGATGTTTCTGTGCATGACGCAAGACTGTATTTATCATAGCGTGTTTGTCGTGCCAACAAATTGCGTTGTGACTAGCGTGTGTTCGTGATATTGCAAAATTATCTTGATCATTTAGCCGTTTCGTCGGCGGGTGGCCGGCCCTCGATCCGAAAAACGCATTAGGGTGGCCCATCCTTGCGGGGTTTTGCAAGGGTGGGGTCATTCAAATTAGAAAACAGGAACCAGAAACTAGAAAAAGGAAACTGGAGGAGTCGGCCTGCTTAGGAGGTGCGCGGGAAAAACACGTGGAGCACCCAAATTCTTCCCTGCAGCCAAATTTGCTACTTCTATCGGCTAACGGAATACGCGCCGTCGGACGCGGGGCGATAGTCGGAATAGGTGAGGATTCTTTCGACGTCGAGGCTTTTGAGGAAGAGGATGGTGGCGCTTGCGCGCATTTCGAGGCGTGTGGGCACCCAGACGGCGTCACCAACGCAGGTCTGCTCCAGAATGATGTGCGAACCGCGCTGGACTCGGGCAACGAATAATCCCATGGAAAACGATTCCGTAACCTCGCCATCCACTTTGACCCATCCGAAATCCTGTTTGTCTACCCACAGCTTGCCTTGCACGCGGGAGAACAGCTTGCCGTATCGGCCGTGCGCGTGGTAACCCGGATGGGGCGTGGCCTGAAGCACATAAGCCGGCCTGCCGCCCATATTCTCTTCGCCGATGAGCTGGAAATCGAAAGCTTCGAGCAGGTCGCGGAGGTAGGATTGGTTTTCCTGGTCCTTGCGGAGCCGGACAGACTGCTCGTCGGGCGTTTCATGTTTCAGCTTCTCAAGATCCTTGGCACTTTTTTTCTGTTCCTCAGCCGATGGAAGCTGCCCGTTGTGTTCCATAAGCTGCTCAAAACGAATGCCGTTGACGAGAATCATCCGGGTGATGTCGATATTCTCGGATTTCAGCTGCCCGAGCGCGTCGAGACGCCGATCCTGATCACGCTCCATGAAGGTGTAATGGCCACGCGCCTGCCAACTACGCTCGGTGGCGGCGATCGATTGCTTCACGATCTGGCGGGCATCGAGTACGCCAGATTGATCCTGGGGTTTGTCCGTCGCGACGCTTTGAGCGAAAAGCGCAGAGGAAACCGCGAGCATGACCGGGAGACACTTCAAACAGGACTTAGCTTGTAATTTCATTTTGACACGAGAGCGGCTGGGGCTGAAGACCCCTGAGAATCAGGATCCGGGATTAGACTAACGCATCGGTAGCTGTACGTCTGTGCGAATAGGAACAGGTTTAGTCGTGCGGTCTAACCGCAGGGTCGTTGCCGGAGCGGGATTTCCAGAGAATCTGGCGGAGGATGCCGAGGGTGAGTTCAGCGTCGGTGGAGGAGAGGTTGAGGCGGTGGACGAGACGGCGAATTTTTTCGTCGGTGGGGGCGGCCGAGCGTCGCTTTGGGGAGTTGGAGGCAGGGGATTTGACGTAGCCGCTGGCGCGGAGGGCGTCGAGGAGGATGGAGTTGATGCGCTCGAGATCGGCGGCAGTGGCGGCAGTGTGTTTCTCCAAAGACGCGGCGGCTTTTGGATCGCGGGCAAGTTCGTAGAGGCAGACAGCGACAGCCTGGCCGAGGTTCATGGAGCGATGCTCTTCACGAGTGGGGATGCGCAGGAGCCAGTGGCAGTGGCTGAGGTCTTCGTTCGAGAGGCCGCGCTTTTCCGAACCGAACAGAATAGCGACGCGGCTTGTGGCATGGCGCTTGCGGATAAGGCGAGCGGCTTGTTCGAGACGTTTGACGGGATGCTGCAATTCGCGGTGGCCTACCGAAGTGGTGCCGACAACGAGGGTGCAGTCCGCGACAGCTTCATCGACGGACTGAAATTCTTCGGCGCTCGCGAGGAGGGGGGAGGCTCCGACGGCGGAGCGCGCTTCACGAAATGCCAATTCGTAGGGATGCACCACGCGAAGGTGGAAGCAGCCGAAGTTGCTCATGGCACGTGCCGCGGCGCCGATATTGAGCGGATTGCGCGTATTGACGAGGACGACGCGCAGGTGATCGAGTTGGGAGCGGGTGGACAAGGAACTTAATGTATTCTCTGCTGCGAGATGGAAAAAGGCGAGTGCAAGTGAGACGAAGGATGACAGAATGAGCGGCGCGATCGGAAGCCAAATGCGGCGCGAGGGTAATCGAGGAAAAGGGATGATGGAAGCAAAGCAGAGACTGAGACGTGGTTATGGTTTTGGAGTGATGGGCATTGCCGGAGTGCTTGCTTGCCTTTTGCTGGCGACTAGCTGGGGGCCGGTGCGCGCGCAGATCACTCAAAAGACGGGTGTAGAGCGCGCGGCGTTCGGAAAGCTGGACGACGGTACGGTGATTGAGGCCTTCACCTTGAGGAATTCCAGGGGTGCATCCGCGGAAATCATCACTTATGGAGCGACTCTGGCTGGGCTGTGGGTGCCGGACCGCATGGGACAGGAAGGCGATGTGGTGCTGGGATTCGACAGCTTGAAGGGCTACCTGGGAGATCACCCGCATTTTGGAGGAATCATCGGGCGATTCGCAAATCGCATCGCCAAAGGGAAATTCAGCATCGATGGGCAGGAATACCAACTGGCGACGAACAATGGTCCGAACACGCTGCACGGCGGCGAAGTGAGTTTTGACCGCCGGGTATGGAAAGGCGAGCCGCTCCCGGTTGCGAAGGGGGCCGCGGTGCGGCTGACGTACGTCAGTCCGGACGGCGAAGAGCATTTTCCAGGGACGCTGACGGTAAAGGTCGTGTACACGCTGATGGAGGACGACGCGCTGAAAATCGAGTACACCGCGACGACCGACAAGGCGACGGCGATCAACTTGACGAATCACAGCTACTTTAACTTAGCCGGCGGAGGAAACGTTCTCGGGTACATTTTGACTCTCAACGCCAGCCGATACACTCCCGTGGATTCCACGCTGATCCCAACGGGAGAACTGGCGCCGGTGAAGGGCACGGCGTATGACTTCACAAAACCAATGACCATCGGATCGCGAATCGCCGAGCTCGAAAAGGTGAAGGAAGCGGGCGGGTACGACATCAACTACGTCGTAGACGGACAGGACGGAGCACTGCGTAAAGCGGCAAGGGTGGTGGACCCGGCTTCCGGGCGAACGATGGAAGTGTGGACCACGGCGCCGGGCGTACAGTTGTATACGGCGAACTGGCTGGATGGGAGCATTCACGGCAAGCGCGACGTGGTCTATGGGAAGTTGGGAGCGGTTTGCCTGGAGACGCAGAACTATCCGGATGCGATAAATCACGCAAACTTTCCGAGCGCGATTTTGCGGCCGGGCGCGACCTATTACAGCGCGACGATCTACAAGTTTTCTTTGAGGTGAGGTTCCGGGCCCAGCCCGGCATGATGGCTGGTAGCCGCGTCGGCTTGCGCGGGCGGCGAGGGGTAACATAGACTGTGGCCGGGTAGAAAGTAACTGCCTGCCAGTCTGGCCGGAAGCTCCCTCCTCTGCAGGGCCAGCAGGCATGGCGAAGTCCATTTCGTTGCACGGCTTCGACCCCGTCGGGGCCATTATCCGCGGTAAAAGTGTTGCCGCCAGCGGCCGGTGCGGCGGGCTTTGGATTGCGTGGCAACGAACTGGCGGACCGACAGGGAGAAGAGCGTGGCAACTCCACTGGAAACCTGGGTCAATGAAGCGGCATTGCTGACGAAGCCGGACGCCGTGGTGTACTGCGACGGGTCCGAAGCCGAGTACCAGCGAATGATCGCGGAGATGCTGCGCGGGGGAGATTCCTATGCGCTGAACGAGAAAACCTTCCCTAATTGTTACCTGCATCGCAGCAGCCCGAACGACGTGGCGCGGACGGAACACCTGACATACATATGTTCGTCGGATAAAGATGACGCGGGACCGACTAACAATTGGATGGACCCAGGCGCGGCAAAGCACAAAGTGGGCGCGCTGCTGGACGGGGCGATGCGCGGCCGAACCATGTACGTTGTGCCGTACATCATGGGGCCAGTGAATTCGCCGATCAGCAAGGTGGGCGTGGAAGCCACGGACAGCCCGTACGTGGTGGCGAGCATGCACATCATGTCGCGAATGGGCAAAGTGGCGATGGACCGGCTGGGTACTTCGAACGATTTCGTGCCGGGGCTGCATTCGCTGGGGGATTTGGATCCGATGCGGAGGTACATCCTACATTTCCCGGAAGAGAAACTGATCTGGAGCGTGGGCTCGGGTTACGGGGGAAACGCGCTGCTGGGGAAAAAGTGTTTTGCGCTGCGGATTGCGAGCGTGATGGCGCGCGAGCAAGGGTGGATGGCGGAACATATGTTGATCCTTGGGCTGGAGTCGCCTGACGGAAAAGTGACGTACATGGGCGCGGCGTTCCCGAGCGCTTGCGGAAAAACGAACCTGGCGATGATGGTGTCCGCGCTGGAGAGCCAGGGCTACCGCGTGTGGACGGTGGGCGACGATATTGCATGGATGAAAATCGGCGACGACGGGTATTTGCACGCGATCAATCCGGAAGCCGGGTTTTTTGGAGTGGCGCCGGGCACCGGAATGCGTACCAATCCGAATGTGATGGCTGCGCTGCACAAGAACACGCTTTTTACGAACGTGGCGATGACGCCCGAGCGAGAGCCGTGGTGGGAAGGAATCGGGGACGAACCGCCAGCGGGATTGATCAATTGGAAGGGCGAGAAGTGGGATTCATCGAAAGGCGCGGCGGCGCATCCCAACGCGCGTTATACCGTCCCGGCGCAGCAGTCGCCAAGCATTTCGCCGAAGTGGGAAGGGCCGGAAGGCGTGCCGATTTCGGCGTTTATTTTTGGCGGACGAAGAGCGCGGGTGGCGCCGCTTGTTTATGAGTCTTTGGATTGGCAAAACGGAGTGTTCATTGGAGCGATGATGGCGTCGGAGACGACCGCGGCGGCAACGGGTGACGTGGGGATTACCCGGCGCGACCCGATGGCTATGCTGCCCTTCTGCGGTTACAACATGGCGGATTATTTCGGCCACTGGCTGGAGATGGGGAAGAAAATTCCAAAGCCACCAAAGATTTTCCATGTGAACTGGTTCCGGAAGGGAGCCGATGGGAAATTCCTGTGGCCGGGATACGGCGAGAACGTGCGCGTACTGAAGTGGATTCTGGAGCGGGTAGAAGGGCGCGGTGCGGCGCAGGAGACGCCGATCGGATACGTTCCGGCGATGAACGGGTTGACACTCGATGGGCTTAAGATTTCCGATGAGGCGCTGAAGGAATTGCTGAGTGTGAATTCCGAAGATTGGGATGCGGAGCTGGAAGACTCGAAACAATTCTTTGCAAAATTTGGCGAGCGGCTGCCGCGCGAAATTCGCGAAGAGCACGAAAAACTGGCGCGGCGGTTCGAGCGCGTAGCGAACGCCGCCCGATAAGAACAAGTAAATTCCTGCTAGAGTAAAGCCTCCTCCCGGGAGGTGCGAATGCGCCGCGACACGATTTGTATGCATTTTCTCCTTTTTACCCTTGCCTGCGCGGCGATCCCTGCGAAGTCACAGGAACGGCCAGCCGCAACCTTTGCGCCCATGGAGCAATGGCGGCTCGCCGTCGCGGGGGGTGATTCGGCGGCATTGGAGCGGATGTTCGTGACTTCTCCGGCGCCGCAAATCAAAGGCGCTGATGAAAAGCCTATTGCCGTCCAGGACGAAGTGAACTTCTGGGCGGGGTGGAAAACCAAAGGTCTAACCGATGTGCGAGTAGAAATCGCGCAGGAACAGGATCCGCAGCCCAAGGTGCATGTGGTGGTGGCGCAGGTAGTGATGTCCGTGAAGACGGACGAGGGGGTCAAAAGATACTACGTGGGGATGGCGCAGGCCTGGGCACAGGTAGGGGAGACCTGGAAGATTGTTTACGTACAGAGACAAGACGCGGCAAGATTGAAACAGCCTATGGAGAACAAAGATTTGTATCCTGCGTCAGCGGATGCAAAAGCGGAGATTGCGGAGGCCGTGCACCGGGCGACAGGCGCCCACAAACGCGTGCTGATTGTTTTTGGAGGGAACTGGTGCTACGACTGCCACGTATTGGACGAAGCGTTTCACAGCCTGGAGATTTTGCCGACGTTGGAGAAATCGTTTGAATTAGTGGACGTGGATATCGGCCAGATGGACAAGAATCTGGATCTCGCGAAGCAATATGATGTGCCGCTGGACCGCGGCGTCCCGGCCATTGCGGTGCTGGAAAGCGACGGGAAACTTCTGTTCAGCCAGAAGCGCGGTGAGTTTGAAGCGGCGCGTTCGATGGCGCCGGAAGACATTCTAGATTTTCTCAATAAGTGGAAACCAATTGCGACCAAGAATTGACTCGGTGGAATTGTCGGCGACTTGCCTCCGTGATTTCCGATTGCATTCTGCTCGCTGCGCGGGTCTGAGGCGAAACAAATTCCAACTTCAGTGATGACCGCCGACGCGGCGCGGGTGCGAGCTGACGGGCGGCGAATCCTCAGCGTCAAAGGCCGCGGGGCCGCGATCAAAATGAAAATCAGGGCGGCTTTCGAGCAGCCGGACACAGCGATTCCAGCGGAGAATGCTGTCGTCGTTGCCGACGGGGCGGATTTTTTCCGCTTCGGCGAAGCAACGCATGGCTTCTTCGATGAGAGGGAGAAGGATGTGCGCGGCATAGCCGACGACGAGCTGGGCTTTTGCGCGGCGTTCGTACAGCAAGCCCGTGTAGTAGAAACGTTCGTACGGGTCGCGCAAGCTCTGGAAGAGAGAGAGCACCTCCGGATACCGGTCGCCGGCGGCGCCGAGGAATTGATCGGTGATGGCGAGGCCGAGCATGCGGAGGGCTAGCTGATGGTCGGGAACGATGGAGAGAATGTCGCGGCAAATGGATTCGGCCTCTTCGGGCTCGTTGATGTAACGGTAGAGCTCGGCTTTCGCGACGGCTTCGGGAATGCCTGCTTTGGAGATGGATTTCAATTGGTGTGGCATGGGGCCTCCTCGTTCGCACTACTTGCCGCGGATCCTCCGGAACATCCTGGTCAGCGGATCATAAAATTCGTCCACAACGCGCTCCTTGAGCGGGATGATGGCGTTGTCAGTGATGCGAATCTCCTCGGGGCAGACTTCTGTACAACATTTGGTGATATTGCAAAGCCCGAGGCCGAGTTCGTCCTTGAGCAGGGCGTTGCGGTTGCGGCCGTCGAGGGGGTGCATCTCGAGCCCAGCGATTCGAACGAAGAAGCGCGGGCCGCCAAATTTTTCTTTCTGGTCGTGTTCGCGAAGAACGTGGCACACGTCCTGACAGAGAAAGCATTCGATACACTTCCGGAATTCCTGCACGCGATCGACGTCAAGCTGGGAGATTTTCCAGTCCGTGCCGGGGCGCGGTTCGAATGCAGGGATTTTTCGGTTGACACGGTAATTCCAGGAAACGTCGGTGACAAGGTCTTTAATGCGAGGGAAGGATTTCATGGGAAGGACGGTGATGGGCTGATCCTGAGGAAGGTCATCCATGCGTGTTTTGCAGGTGAGGCGCGGACGGCCGTTGACTTCCGCGGAACAGGAGCCGCACTTCCCTGCTTTGCAATTCCAGCGGACGGCAAGGTCCGGTGCGAGGTGACCCTGGATGTGATGAAGCGCGTCGAGAACGACCATGCCGGGAGCGATGGGGACGCGGTAGTCCACGGTTTGGCCGCCGTTCGAATCGCCGCGAAAAACGCGCAAGGTTGCTTCGGCCATGAGTAGTCTCCGTTGCCTGTTCTCTGCCTTCGCACGCCGAGGCTAAAGCCACGGTGTAACACAATCTCTAGTCTGCGGCCAGAATTTGCTGGAGCTCGCCGGGCATCTCCTCAACGGGAGATTCACGGCGTTTCATGGCGCCGGCTTCCTTGACGATGATGTTGTGCTTCTTTTCCCAGAGCGGATCGAGCTTTGGGAAATCGATGCGGCTGTGTGCGCCGCGACTCTCCGTTCGCGCCAAAGCGCTTTGTGCGACTGCTTCGGAAACGGTGAGCATGGACTTCAAGTCGTAGGAAAGATGCCAGCCGGGATTGAACAGGCGGGAGCCTTCGACGCCAGCTTTGGCGGCGCGGGCCCTCAGTTTTTCGAGCTCAACGAGGGCTTTGCCCAGATCTGCTTCGGTCCGGAAGATTCCGACGAGATTCTGCATGAGTTCCTGCAAATCGCGGTGAACGGCATACGGGCTTTCCGTGCCGGAATTGGAAAACGGAGCGAGCAATTCTTTTTCGGCTGATTCGATCTGCGAGTTATCCATCGAAGGGGCGGATACGCGCTTGGCATGCTGGGCAGCGGCGAGTCCGGCGCGGCGTCCGAAGACGAGGAGATCGGAGAGGGAGTTGCCACCGAGACGATTCGCGCCGTGAAGACCAGCGGCCGCTTCGCCGGCGGCGAAAAGGCCGGGCACGGTGGATTCCGCGGTTTCGGCGTCCACGCGAATGCCGCCCATCACGTAGTGGCAGGTGGGGCCAACTTCCATGGGACCTTTGGTGATGTCCACATCGGCGAGTTCCTTGAACTGGTGATACATGCTGGGGAGTTTTTTCTTTACGTATTCGGCGGGCTTCTGAGAGATGTCGAGATAGGCGCCGCCATGCTCGGTGCCGCGGCCTTCTTTGACTTCGGTGTAGATCGAGCGGGCGACGACGTCGCGCGTGGAGAGCTCCATGCGCTTGGGGTCATATTTTTCCATGAAACGCTCGCCGAGTTTGTTGCGGAGGATTCCGCCTTCGCCGCGAACGGCTTCGGTGACGAGAATGCCTTGCACGCCGGGTGGCCAGACCATGCCGGTCGGATGGAACTGCACGAATTCCATGTCCATGAGTTCTGCGCCCGCTTCGTAAGCGAGGGCCATGCCGTCGCCAGTGTATTCCCAGGAATTGGAAGTGACGCGCCAGGCTTTGCCAATGCCGCCGGTGGCGATGACGATGGACTTGGCTTTGAAAACGATGAGGCGGCCGGTCTCGCGCCAGTAGGCAAAGGCGCCGGCGATGCGGCCGCTGTCGGTCAGCAAGCGCGTGACCGTGCATTCCATGTAGACATCGATGCCCTGCTGGACGCCGCGATCCTGCAGAGTTCGAATCATCTCGAGGCCAGTGCGGTCGCCGACATGGCAGAGACGCTTGAAGGTGTGGCCGCCGAAGGCGCGCTGAAGAATGTCGCCCTTTTCGGTGCGGTCGAAGAGGGCGCCCCACTGTTCGAGTTCGCGGACGCGATCGGGAGATTCCAGGGCGTGGAGCTGGGCCATGCGCCAGTTATTCAGGAATTTTCCGCCGCGCATGGTGTCACGAAAATGAGTTTTCCAATCGTCGGCGGTGTCCACATTGGCCATGGCCGCGGCGATGCCGCCTTCGGCCATTACCGTGTGTGCTTTTCCAAGGAGCGATTTGCAGACCACGCCGACCGAAGCGCCTTGTGCCAGCGCTTCGAGCGACGCGCGTAATCCCGCGCCGCCGGCGCCGATGATGAGAACGTCGTGCTCGCGGGTCTCGTAGTTTGCGGTCACAGGAGCCTCAGGTCACGGATAGCGCCGGAGGCGACCAGACGCACGTAGAAATCGGCAAAGCCGACGGAAAACAGGCTGCACCAGGCAAAGAGCATGTGGCGCTCATTCAGGAAGGTGGAAAGGCGCCAGGCGGCGAAGCGGGAGCGGCCAAAAGTGGCGCAAGAGAAACAATCGAGCTTGCCTCCGGCAAGATGACGGAGAGAGTGACAGGAAAAAGTGTAAAGCGAAAGCAAGCAAACGTTGAGTGTGAGGACGAGCGTGCCAACACCGATGCCGAAGTGGCCGTCGAAGAAAAATGCGCGAATGGCGTCGTACCAAAGGAAGCAGATAAAGAGAACCGCGAGATAGAAAAAATAGCGGTGGACGTTCTGGAGGATCAGAGGAAACTTTGTTTCTCCGCTGTACTTGCGGCGGGAGGGTTCACCGACGGCGCACGCGGGCGGATCGAGGAGAAACGCACGATACAGAGCTTTGCGGTAGTAGTAGCAAGTGGCCCGAAAGCCGAGGGGGCCAGCAAGAATCAAGAGGGCTGGTGAGAGCGGCCACCAGTGATGCTGCGGGTCTATGAGCGGCGAATAGAACGGAGAGAGGTAGGGCCCCCAGGAATAGTAAGCCCCTTCGAAGGCGCGTAGCGTGGCGTAGATGCTGAAGCCGCCCATCACGATGATGACCGGCAGGATCTCGATCCACCAGGGGTCGCGTCGCAAAGTGCTCCCGAGTCGAGACTCGGGCAAAAGAGTCGGGGAACCAGCCATCGGAGGACCTCCGGCGTGGTGTAGGGTAGTCAAATTGCAGGTTTTTTCAAATGAAATTTATGTGCGCGGGCTGGGACGCGCGAATCAGAGGATGGATTCGCGGGTCCCAGAAGATTTTTTAGTCGAAAACAGTTTGCAGGTCTGCGTCAAACCGAAGGCATCGATCTCGAATAAGTCTCACAATTGCTCGCCGGAGCGCTGCAGGCTCCTCATGGAGAAAGCCGCGGCGAGGCAACCAAGTGCCCCAAACAATAGCCACGAGGAGACGGGATAGGCGTGCATGCCGAAATCGTTATCTTCCATGAACGTCAGCAATGGGTAGTAAGGGTTTAGGAAAAGAGGCGCTTGAATGTGCGCGGGCGGACCGGAAGCCCCCGGGTGGCTTTGCTGCCAGTGCGAATACAACATGCCGTAGGCGATAGCTGTGACAACCGTCAGGACAAGGACGATGGCATAGCAAGACGCCGTGGCGTGGACGCTGCGGCGAAACACAGCTGAGCACCAGAGGCCGATGGCGCAGATACAGGCGAGCGTGAGAATGGTCGAGCCAAGGACTTTGAGCATATCGAGAGGCTCAACACCTCCGAAAGCAAACGGAAGAGCCAGCAAGGGAAGCGCGCTGGCGACCAGAAGCAGGAGATAAAGAAGCGCGGCAATGAACTTTCCCCACCAAATCTGAGGAGCCGAGAGCAGGCTGGTCAAGAGGCCGGCAAGAGTACGTTGTTCTCTTTCAAGGGTGATGGCACCGCTGCTGAAAACGGGGGCCATGAGCAGGAGCACGGTGATTTGGGTGAAGACCACACCGAGAAAGATAGCTTGGCCAATGTCCGCGCCCTGGACCTCCGCGCCGTGAAGGCGGTGACCAGTGTCGGTCGTAAAGTAGTAGGCGCAGATGACAACCCCGGAGAGCACAAAAAGATACAGCGTCGGGAGGAGCCATGCGCGGCGTTCGCGGAGGCGCTGGCGAAGCTCCTTGATGATCATGGGGTTAGTGACGTAGCGCTTCATCGAGTTTGCTCCCCGAAGGCGCGGCGGTAGCGCTCCTCAAGGCCCGGGCCGCGCGCGTCAAAGTGAAGGATGGTGATCCCCGCCGTCAAGAGTGTTTGAAGAAAAGTCGAAGCTTCCTTGGAACTGCCCGGCAGTTCCAAGAGCAGGAAGCCGTCCTTTTGCTCCAGCACACGCGCGCCGGGCTGGCCGGCGATAACGCGATCTATGGTTTCGCTTGCACCTGCAAACTCGACCTCGCACCGGATGGTTGGGGCGTGGTCCTTGGGTGCTGATGGAGTAGTTTGTGCTTCCTCGACATTTTTTCCATCGGCGATGAAGACAATGCGCGTGCAGATGTCCTCGAGGTCGCTGAGAATATGCGAGGAGATCAAGATGGCCACACCTTCCGCGTGCAGACGTTTCAATTGCTCGCGAAGATGAATGCGGGCCAGCGGGTCCAAACCAGTAGCGGGCTCATCGAGGAGGAGCAACTTGGGTTCGTGAAGCAGAATTTTTGCCAGAAGCAGGCGCTGCTTCCAACCGAGGGAAAGATGCTCAACGAAATCCTCGCGGCGATCGGCAAGGCCGGAACGCTCGAGCGCGCGCTCGATGGCTGCGGTGCGTTTGGGCTTCTTAAGCCGGAAAGCATCGGCAAAGAACTCGAGGAATTCGCCAATGCGCATGTCCTGGTAGATTCCCGCGACATCAGGCAGATAACCCAGCGTTGTACGTACGCACGCAGGATCGAGTGATACGTCGTGGCCGGAAACACGGACGGAACCTGCATCCGCCGGAAGAAGCGTTGCCAGGATTTTTATGAGCGTCGTCTTCCCTGCCCCGTTGGGGCCGACCAGGCCGACGAGCTCATTGCTTTCCATGCGCAGAGAAAAACCGTCCAAACCCCGGGACTTGCGATAGGACTTGCGGAGCGCCTCGATTTCAATCATGGCCACGCTCCGAAGGTGACAATCGTCAGGGAAGCGGATTTCCGGTCGGGAGATTGACCTCGAAGAACAGGGACAAGACCCGTTTGATCGCTTAGACCAAAGAAAACGGCCTTGTTTTCAGCAAACACGTCATCACCGTTGGTGGACCAGCCGCGGAGCAGCTCCAGAAGCGAAAAAGGTTCCGCCCCGAGATTGTCCCACTCTTCGTTCATTTGCTGTGACTCGGCCTCGGTGAACGCGCGATTCCCGCTGTCGGTGGGCTTGCGGCACTGAAAGGGCGGACCGGGGTAGCCGGGCAAGCGTGAGACCGAGCGACCGGATTCCTTCTGGAATTCCCGGCGTGGGACCTTGGCGAGATCCAAGGTCTCGCCGTTGGGAAACGAACCAAGCAGAAAAACATCGCTATGGTCGACAACAATGGCTTGCTTGAAGGAGATTCCCGTATCGTTGTGGAGGTGACCCAGCGCATCGCGGGAAATCGTTCCCGCAAAGCGATGAGAGCCCGCAAAGTTGAGTTCTGCAAAGGACCATTTGCGAAGGGCCAGACTGGTTTCCCAAGCTTTGTCGAGAACAAATCCACTCACATGAGCAGTATTGCTGAAGTTGGGCGTAAGGGGCCCCTCGAACATGTCTGCTACAAGATTGCGCGGGGGCGAATAGATCCAGTCCACAGGGATGACGGGCTCGACGGTTGATCTCCGCGGGGAGGAGATACGAACTTTGGCATCCGCTGTGGCGAGCGAACTGAGATTGTCCATACGATAGACAACCATGTCATCGAGATTGAAATTGCGCGGCCGATGGCGAGCACTGGTGCCGTAAAGGAAGACGGAAGTGAGAATCGCGATGGCCGGAATGGTGAACCAGGCCCACTCTGGCCTGCCCATCCTTCTTAAGACGATGAAGTTGAAGACACCGACTACAAGGACGTAACCGATCATCCAAAGCAGAATCTCCAAAAAAGTCGGAAATCGAAAACTGGTACCGAGGCGCTTCATTAGCCACGCCGGTTGGCTGAAGTCTCCTGGCCCCCAGCCGCCAGCATCGCGTGGAAATTGACGACGCGTCTCCTCCGGCGTGCTCTGGGAGAAGCCGACAGGCCGAAAATAGGTAGAGAATTCCTTGCTGGTGACGGAGGGTAGACGAACAAGATAGCCGGAACCCACGCGCAGAGACTGTCCGAACGGTAGCCGGATTCGATAAAGCTCAAGAAAAAAGGCTTTGCGGCACATGCGATTGAAATCCGCTGGAGAAGGCTTTGCGGTGGTGGGATTGGTCCCGGGGTTGGACGAAACACCATCGGCGATCTGATCCTCGATCAAAACCAGCTTGCCCCCATTGCGAACAAAGATCTCGAGAGCTTGGCGCTGGTCTTCCGACAGGCGCGCGATGGGTGCGGCAAGAATCATAGTGTTCGCGGGGGCGTAAGCCCATCCTTCGGATGGAGGGTCGGACAATTGAATCATACGCAGGATTCGCGACTTGTAAGTCTGCTCGTCGGGGCTGCCGCTGAGAAGGATGGACTGCTGAATGCCGCGGCAAAGCTCAGGCGTGGAGCAAATCAGGCCGAGGACCTGGCCCTCCGTTTTTGGGTCGACGAGCCGCGCCGCACGACCGACGACGAGATTACCAACGTCTCTCGCTTCCAGGTAAATGACCAGCTTGTTGTTATTTTGCGGAATAATGTTTAGGGGAACGCGAAAAGTGCGCTCTTCGCCCGGCGAAAGCACTAGCGGCAAAGTAATCGACGTCGTAACGGAATTCGAATTGCTCTCCAGACTCACTTCATCGACAACCAGCGAGATGGGCATGCTCTGCATTGTGGTGTTGCGGGCGTCGAAGGAGATGAGCGTCGGACTGTTATCGGTGGCGTAGACGTTTTCGAGCCCAATTTGCCGGATTTTGAGGGAAATCGCATCAGCGGACCATAATGCGGGTGCAACCGCAGCGAGCAGGAACAAAAGCGATAAGGCGCGCCGGCGCATCTAGGATCTCGATACTACTCGAATACTATTGACGGTGGCAACGCTCGAAAGGTTCCCGAGGATAGATGCATTCAGAGGATGGATTCGATTTCGGGGTCGAGGGAGACATGGGTGGCGGGGAAGCCGTTGATGGAGAAGAGCGTGCCGCCAGTTTCGGAGAAATGAAAGAAGCGGCTGATGTGGTAGTCCTCGTCGTAGCCGGAGAAGAGCCGTTCCGTTTCGGCGGGGCCGAGCTGAAACGCCGAGAGCGGCACGGGCCGACCAAATTCACCAGCAAGAGCGCGATAGTGATCAACAAGCTTGCTTAGAGGCATCATGGGAACTTGACGAGTGGCTTCGGAGGACATCGTGCTCCTCTGGGAGAAAGTGTACAGCGGTGATGCAGAGAAGAAAAGAATTTGACGAAGCGCGCGCCTGTTTTTCGGACGCGGATCAGCCTGATTCTTCCGTGAAAATGTTCAAGTTGGCTCAGGCCGGCGGCGAGTCGCTGCGGAAGGGGCGCGAAAGCAACTTGATGATGAGCAGTGCCATTCCACGGGGATGCGACCAGGCACGTTTGATGACAAGCCAAGGATGTAAGTAGCTGCGCGAAAGACCTTGCGGCGTGAGGCGATGGGTGGCGTCTTCCGTGGTGTGGAGGTGATACCACTCGCCGATGAGCTCGCGATTGCGCTGCGCCTCCGGCCCGGTGAATACGCCTTTCGAACCGTCGGGAAGATGCGAATAGTCGTGATTCTGGTGGAGGGCCAAAACTTCGCGCGAAGCATCGATCACCGCGGCCTTTTTCGAACGCGCGTGCCACAAAAACCAGTTGTCCCAGCCACGACGCCCAAGCGCGAGGGGAAGCAGATCGCTGCCCAGGCCCTTGGTGAAAACGAAGTAATCGATGGCGTTCGGCGGGCGCAGCTTTCCCGTTGTGCCGGCCTGGCGGCGCAGATTTTGTTCCCAGTCCGGATGAGAAAAATGAATTGGCTCGGTGATGTCCACGTCCATGCGTTGGCCGACCATGAGCAACGAATGTGGTTCACGAGCGATGCGCTCCACCGCAGATGAGAAATCCGACAACAGCAAGATGTCTCCATTCAGGTAGCAGAGCAAGTTGTTCTGGGAAAGCTGTTCGGCCTGGGCAAACAGATCGTGCACCAGCGGAGCGCCGGAATCGCTGCGAGCCACCTTAGGGATATGCCGCAGGCCAAACTCGCGCGCCACTTCCGCCGCACCTTGATCATCGCCAAATAGAATGATTTCCGGCTTGATGGGGAGAAGGGACCAGCTCTTGATGGCGTTGCGCTGGATTACGTTAATGTGTCCGCGGAACGCTTTTGGCGTGGCGAAGATGGTCAGCATGAGTGGGTGGCCACGCCGGAAAGGTGGTCTCGATCAACAGCGGCGTCGGATTGTTCATGAGCAAGCATTGATACCAAATCATTTGGCTCGTTACACGGGCGTGCATACTCCGCGCGCGGAAATATTGTATACCGCCGGGCCCTTCGAATCGCAGGAACTGGCGGCTGGCGAGACCGAATTGGCTGGCGCGCCGGGATTGAGTAGAATGCTTGGCGGAACTTGAGAAACACAGGAGGAACAACAATGAGCATTTCAGTGGGAGAAACGGCGCCGGATTTCATGTTGCTGAATCAGAAAAAAAAGGAAGTGAAGCTCTCGGATTTCGCGGGGAAGAAAAATGTGGTTCTGGTTTGGTATCCGCTGGACTGGAGTCCGACGTGCACGAATGAGCACGTCTGCATCGTCAACGAGATGAAAGCATTCGAAACGCTGGATGCGGAAGTGCTGGGCATAAGCGTTGACAGCATATGGTCGCACAAGGCTTATGCGGACAAGATGGGCATCAAGTATTCACTGTTGGCGGATTTTCAGCCGCGTGGAGCCGCAAGCGAAAAGTATGGTGTGTTCCTTGCCGATAAAGGGATCACCGGCCGGGCGATCGCGATCGTCAACAAGGCGGGCAAAGTGGCGTGGTTCAAGAACTACGACATCCCCGTGGTGCCGGACTTGAAGGAAGTGGCGGCGGCACTGTCGCAGGTGAAGGCGGCGACGGCGTAAAGAAGAAGTAATGAAATAAAGAAATAAAGAAGCAAAGAAAAGCAAAGCGGGCCGCCCGATCGGATGGAGCGGCCCGCTTTCGTTTTGGGCAAGTTGAGTTTTGCGCGGCGTGGAGCCGGGTTTAGTTCGCTGCTGGCTTGGCGGCGTAGTCGTTGCGGACGACGCTGCCGCCTTTCATCACAAACTTGACGGATTCAAGAACGCGCGCGTCGGACGTGGGATCACCAGTCACCGCAATTACGTCGGCATAGTGGCCGGTTTCGAGGGCGCCGACCATATCAGCCCAGCCCAGCAGATCCGCGGCGTTGATAGTCGCAGCCTGAATGGCGTCGACGGGTTTCATGCCCCATTCGACCATCTTGGCGAATTGTTTGGCATTGTCGCCGTGCGGATAGACGCCGGAATCCGTGCCGAAGGCCATCTTCGTGCCGGATTGAAACGCGTGCCGGAAATTCTCGCGCTGCAAGCGGCCGATTTTCTTTTCTTTTTCGATGGACTCGGGAAGCATTCCCGCTTTCGCGCCTTCCTGAAGAATGAAGTCGTCGTTGTAGATATCGAACACAAGATACGTACCGTGCTGTTTGGCGAGGGCGATGCCTTCGTCGTCGATCAGGCTGGAATGCTCGATGGAGTCAATTCCCGCGCGGATGGCGTCTTTGATGGATTGCGTTCCGTGTGCGTGCGCGGCGACTTTGCGGCCCAGCTTGTGAGCTTCTTCGGCGACGGCTGTCATTTCTTCGAGTGTGTATTGGGGAGTGCCGGGCTGATCTCCCTTGCTGAGAACGCCACCCGAAGCGCAAATCTTTATGACGTCGGCGCCGTATTTTACGGTTTCGCGGACTTTGGCGCGCACGGCCCAGGGACCGTCGGCGACGCCTTCCGCCTTGTGGTGAAACTCAAATGGAAGCAGGTTGTCATCGCAATGGCCTCCGGTGATGCTGAGGGGCGGACCCGAAGCGCGCATGCGCGGGCCTTCCACGTCGCCGGCGTTAATTCCGTCGCGGAGGGCGATGTCCGTGTAGCCGCTTGCGCCAACGTTGCGGACGCTTGTAAATCCCGCGCGCAACGTTCTGCGCGCGTTTTTTACGCCAGTGACAGCTTCGCGGGGAACGGAAACGCCGAGGCCAGCGTAGCCATTGTTCGTTGGATCGAAGGTAAGGTGCGTGTGCACATCGATCAGGCCAGGCAAGCACGTGGCATTCGAGAGATCAATGGGGAAGACGCCCGCCGGAAGCTTCGTGGATGCGACGGGGCCGACGGCGATAATCATGCCGTTGTCATCAAACACGATGACTTGATCAGTCAGCGTGCGGCCGGAGCGAACATCGACAAACTTGCCGCAGCGAACAGCGCCGGGAGCGGAGAAAGCCATCGGCGAGAATGAAAAGGCACAGAGAAGCACGAATAAAAACTTGCGCATGGGACTCCTTAAGAGTGTGAAGCGAGCTTGTGGAGGATATATCCGGAGGGTGTCGATTGTGAAGCGCGACCTCGGGCGAAATCAGTTTGTCGCGGCTGTGCTGGGTGCGGCGGACTTTTTTTCGGCCCGCGGCGCAAACGAACGGATGAGAAGAACCAATTGCCAGCGCTGGTCTTCGGTCATGCGCCTTTTGAAAGCGGGCATCGGTTTTCTGCCCTGGCTGATCTGGTAAAAGAGCGCACCGTCGGTGACGCTGTTCATGTGTGGCGCGTCGGTGAAATCGGCTGGTTTGGGATCGTACCGGAGCGCTTCGGAGCCGTCACCTTTTCCGGCGTCGCCGTGGCATTGGGCGCAGTTTTCGCCATAAAGACCCCGAGCAGACCTGAGCGCGGCTTCTGAGGGCTGGAGGGGGTTCTTACGGCTTTTGGCTTCTTCGGGGATGACCCAAGGTTTGTTTTCTTGATACGCGGTGTAGGCAACCGCGACCAAGATGATCAGGAGAAGCGAGGCAAAAAGAGTTTTACGCATCCTGAGATTTGGCGAGGCGTTTGCAGGCATGATCACCAAGAAAATCTTCGCACATCACTGTCGGCAACGAAAGACAGGATGCATGGCGCGGTTCGAAGAAAATTCCTTAAAACAGAGGACACGGCGACCACAGGGTTCGCGGAGAGGTGAGAAGAATCTGAGAGAGAAAACTCGCACTTAGAAGGCGCGGAAGATGAGCCAGAGGAGTTCGCCGTTGAAGAAGAGGATGGCGGCGGCAACGATCCAGGCGATAACGATGGTCAGGCGGGAATTGACGAATTCACCCATTTTGGCCCGGCTGCTGGTGAACTGGATGAGCGGAATCACCGCAAAGGGCAGCTGAAAGCTGAGAATGACCTGGCTGAGAATGAGGAGCGAGGTGACTTTGTTTTCACCGGCGATGCCGATGACTAGCGCGGCGGGAATGATGGCGATCGAGCGCGTAATCAGGCGGCGAAGCCAAGGTTTGAGGCGGATGTCGAGAAAACCTTCCATCACGATTTGGCCGGCGAGTGTGCCGGTGAGCGTGGAGTTCTGGCCGGAGGCGAGCAGCGCGACAGCAAAGACGGTGCTGGCGAGGCTCACGCCGAGGACGGGGCTGAGAAGTTTATAAGCGTCGGCAATTTCCGCGACGTTTTGGAGGCCGCGCGTGTGAAACGCAGCGGCACCGAGAACAAGGATGGCGGCGTTGATAAAAAGCGCGAATCCGAGGGCGAGCGTGGAATCGAAAATGGCGTAACGGACGGCTTCGCGGCGATCGCGAGTAGAAGCTCCAAACGCACGCGTCTGCACGATGCTGGAGTGCAGATAGAGATTGTGCGGCATCACGGTGGCGCCGAGGATGCCGATGGCAATGTAAAGCATCTCGCGATTGCGAAGGATTTCCACGCGCGGGATGAAGCCGATGGCGGCTTCACGCCAAAGCGGATGAGCGAAAAAGATTTCATAAGCGAAGCAGGCGGCGATGGAGGCAATCAGCGTGACGACGAAGGCTTCGATCAATCGGAAGCCGCGGCCTTGAAGCGCGAGAACGATAAGCACATCGAACGCAGTAATCAGCACTCCGGCGAGGAGTGGCAGCCCAAAAAGCAGTTTCAGCGCGACGGCAGAGCCCAGGACCTCCGCAAGGTCACAGGCGGCGATGGCAATTTCGCAGACCACCCAGAGAAACAACCCGGTGCGGCGGGAATAATGCTCGCGGCAAGCCTGGGCCAGATCGCGTCCGCTGGCAATGCCGAGCTTCGCGGAAAGCGCCTGTAGAAACATCGCCATCAGGTTGCTGATCAGGACGACACTCAGCAGCGTGTAGCCAAATTTCGAGCCGCCACCGATGTCCGTCGCCCAATTGCCGGGGTCCATGTAGCCGACGGCAACGAGATAACCGGGCCCGGCGAAGGCCAGCACCTTGCGAATCCAGGAGGCGCCTGCGGAAAAAGGGATAGTGCGGTGCGCTTCAGGCAATGAAGGCGACAAAATCCGGGTACGTGTTTCCGTGGAGGTATATGCGACGTCGGGAGTTTCGCTGGCGACGGGCGGATCGGTCTCGAGTTGTGGCGGGAGCGCGCGTGCCATGTTTGGAGTTAACTATGCTAAATACGCTTTATAAACTACCTTTAATATGCCCGACTGTCAATAGGACTGTGCTTTCCTTGTAGTACGAACGCCAATAAGTACCAGTAGCAACGCGCCGGGATGAGCGAACCGCAGGCGCTTATGGTAAGTTCGAATCGGCATTCAGGGAGAGCAATGAGATGGACCAACAGCAGCCGGTGCAGGGCCAAGTACAGATCAAGGCCGACGAAAAGGAATTGCAGGGCCAGTACAGCAACCTGGTAATGATTCACCACAATCTGGAAGAGTTCACGCTGAATTTTATTTACATTTTTCCCAACGGCGCGCAGGGCAAGCTGCTTACCAGCACGATCGTGAGTCCCGGGCACGCGAAACGCATCTGGCGGGCGCTCGGAGAAAACCTGGCACGATACGAGGCGCAATACGGAAACATCAAGGAATCGCCGGAAGGAAGCACACCAGCGCCCACCGTCGGTTTTGTGCAGTAGGGGCCGTAGTTTTCAGATGAGTCGTGCGACGGCCAGCTTGGAGTTGTGCCGGGTATCGGTCGCCTGCTAGAATTTTAAAGTTGTCCCTCGATTTGGGCCTGTAGCTCAGGTGGCTAGAGCGCGCCCCTGATAAGGGCGAGGTCGGTGGTTCAAGTCCACCCAGGCCCACCATTCAAATCACCAGTAAATACGCGGCTATTCTCACTTTTCCCCTTTTCGGAGCTCTCTCTCAAAAACCCGTTTTGTCAACCGTTTGTCAACTTCACGATTTGCCGGATGGCACTACACTCAGGGCGTTAAGACCCTTCGGGTGAAGGCAGAACCGCTCGCATCGATTAGGCTATGTCGAGAACGATGCCCTGTCAGGTCGAAGGACGTGCAAGGAAGTGCAAGACACTGCAAGCTTGCGGAAGGAGCGGGAAGGCATTTTTAGTCAGTTTTCGAGGGGATAGTTCAGTTGGTTAGAACGCCTGCCTGTCAAGCAAGAGATCGAGGGTTCGAGTCCCGTCGCTTGATTCTGCATTCTTGACAGTGTGGCATTTCGACCGCTGGACGCTGGCAGCCAGCATCAACGCAGGCCCGCTCCTCCGATCGATCAACAAAGCAGGCAAGATCTGGGGAGACGGATTTACTCCCAAAGTGATATGGGCAATTGTGAAAGCTAATGCGAAAAGCTGCGGCCTTCCAACAGTCGCACCGCACGATCTACGTCGTACCTGTGCACGACTGTGCCATCAGGCTGGCGGCGAACTGGAACAGATTCAATTTCTGCTGGGTCATGTCTCCGTCCAAACCACGGAACGCTACCTCGGGTGCAAGCAGCGTTTCCGTGATGCGGTCAACGATCACATTGGTCTGGAACCAGATGCGTCATCAATGATCGGCGTTTGGGAATTGTAACTGCTAGCCGACTTTTGGTTACCTATCGGATCTCGGTGATGGGTAAGGGCCTCGAGCTCGCGGCCATCTCGGAGGCCCGCGCCAGTGCTAGCGTGTCGATATACTCCCGGATGTTCGTCACTTTGCCATTTCGAACGGTAATGGCGAAGACAAAATGGTCCTCGAACGTCCTATTCGTGGCTTTGATTCTCCCCGTAGCGAAGCCGACGACCAGAACCCGGTCTTCCTGCGCTATGAACTCGGGGGGCTCTGGGAAGGTAGTTTCTACCGTTTCGTTAGCCTTCTGAAGTAAATTCTCCAATCCCGCGTGCCCGCGGTGCGTGCCGGCCAGCGGCCACTCGCCCGGAATGATCCACTCAATATCTTCGGCAGACAACGCCAGCAAACCTTGCTTATCTCGGCGGCCGAGTGCCGCAAGAAAATTCTTCACAATCTGGACATTCTTTTCGATGCTCATCGAAATCTCTCCTTTCCCTTACATCAAGTGTGTCCGATCTAATCGGACGTTTCGGAACCATCCTTCTCGGACCAAATCACACGGTCGTAGATCGATTACTGCTCCTTCTTGAACAAGTCCTGGAAGATGAGCTGACCCCAAGTGCGGCCGCGTGCGTGCACCAGCGCGCCACCCTCGTTGAGCTTTCCCAGCTTGACGGGCGCGAATCCGAGTTCTTTGGCCAAATCCGCTACGGGAGCGATCGCGTCTTCGTCGTCGCTCGACAGAAAGGCGACCCGATGGCCCCCCTCGACGACCGGATCGGTCGCCAGCGTGGCCGCAACCAGGTGATTAAAACCTTTCACGAACTTAGCGCCGGTGAAGGACTTCGCAGCGAAGGCGGAGGACGGGAGACCGTCCAGTTCCTCAGGTGGAACTAAGGCGTTCATCGCGTCGATGACCGTCTTGCCTTTCCAATTCGGCAGGGCCTTTGCAACCTCGCGATGTTCCCCGAACGGGACCGCCAAGATGATTGTGTCGGCCTCGAGTGCATCCCGCAGCGGCATGGCGACGACCGTGGATCCAATCGCTCGAGCCTGCGGTGCCAAAGCCTCGGGGGGCCGGCGACTCGCAACGGTCACGTCGATGTTTTTACGGGCGAAGGCGTGGGCGAGGGCCTGACCTATCTTTCCGAATCCTATAATTGCGTAGCTCATAATGTTTCTCCGATCCGTGTTGATATTGATTCCCAGGCTTCGACGGCGCGGGACATCAAATTCCGTTCTGTGACGATCTTCCGTAAACGTCCCGCGGTAAATCACTTTGCGGGCCGCCGGAAGGTCAGCCGCTAGCAGAGGTCTGCAGACGTTAGATGGCCGAGAAGCCGCCGTCGACGTTCAACTCCACCCCATTCACGAAGCTCGAATCGTCTGAAGCAAGAAACAGCGCGACCGTCGCGATTTCCTCAGGTTGACCCATCTTTCCCCGCGGGATTAGGGACTCGAACATCTCCTTCGCCTCCTTGGTGAGAACTTCTTCCTGCATCGGTGTGGCGATCGGCCCCGGGCCCAGCACGTTCACCCGGATCTTCCTGCCCTTCAGTTCGTTGAGCCACGTGCGTGCGAAGGAGCGCAATGCTGCCTTGCTCGCCGCATACACGCCGAAACCAGGAAAACCCTTCACCGAAGCAACTGATCCGGTCATGATGATCGATCCGCCATCGTTGAACAGCGGCAACGCCTTCTGAACCGTAAACAGCGTCCCGCGCGTATTCAGGCCGAAGGCCGCATCGAAGTGCTCCTCGGTAATCTCGCCCAGTGGTACGGCCTCGCCCTTGCCAGCGCTCGCGAACAAGACGTCGATCTTGCCCTTTTCTCGCTTGACCGTATCGAACAGACGGTCGAGGTCGTCGAGATTTGCGGCGTCACCGCGCACGCCGGTCACGTTCCGGCCAATCAGCCTGACGGCCTCATCGAGCTGCTCCTGCCTCCTACCCGTGATGAAAACGTAGGCACCCTCTTCAACGAACCGCTTGGCGCTCGCCAGCGCCAAGCCGCTCGATCCACCCGTGATGACTGCAACTTTTCCTTCAAGCTTTCCCATAATTACTCCCTTCGGTAGATGTGTTAGCATCGCGGACAGGTAGTAGATGTCTCTGGCAGTGGACGAGAACTGTTCAGGAGTCCTAATATTTTGTCTATTCGTCCAAAATAGGAGGAGGAGTTGGACCCGGTAACAGACATCTTCAGAACGATGCACGTAGCCGCTTTCGGTCTGCACAGGCTCGAAGCCACAGCCCCGTGGGGCGCAGAACAGGAAAAGCAGGCCGAAGAACAAGTCACGCCTTCCGACAAAAAGATGTCACCCACAGATTCGGCGCACTTCGCCATGCTTTCGCGCGGCAACTGCTGGCTGAGTGTGGAAGGGATTCCGGAGCCGATTCCCCTCACCGGTGGTGATTGCTTTTTGCTTGCCCGGGGGACTTCGATTGTTTTGCGCGACAGCCCGCGAACACGTCCGAGGTGGAGTTTCCGCGAGATCGGGGCCAAAGCCAACAACAATGTCGCGCATTATGGAGGTGGTGGCGCACCGACGACAATCGTCTGTGGGTCCCTGAGTTTCGATCGCGCCAGCCTGAAGCCGATCACTCAGTTATTGCCGAGCTTCATTCTGATTAAAGCCGATCAGGCACGTACGCTTGCTCTTCACATCACAATGCAGGCGCTGGCGTCAGAAATGGCAGAACAGGCGCCGGGATCTGACGTAGTCGCGACTCGGCTAGCCGAGGTTCTGTTTATCCAGGTACTCCGGGCGCATATCGCGTCGGGACCGAAACGCAACAAAGGATGGCTTCGTGCGATTTTCGATCCTCAAATGGGCACTGCCCTGAGTGCCATTCACGACAGAGTGAATACACCCTGGACGGTCGAATCCCTGGCCGAAGCGGCGGGCATGTCTCGCTCCGCATTCGCAGCACGTTTTAAAGAGCTACTCGGACAAACACCGCTGGAATACGTAACCGAGTGGCGGATGCAGAAGGCGATGCAGTTACTACAACAGCGTGACAAGAAGCTCATAGACGTTGCTCGGTCGGTCGGTTACGAGTCCGACGCTGCGTTCAGTAAGGCGTTCAAGCGAGTTGTTGGGGCTAGCCCGGGTGAATACCTCAAACGTGGTTTTGAAGGCCACGGTAGTGCAGGAATGGCCGAAGATTTTTGAAGCAGAGGATTCTGACTTTGGCGGCGGGGCCAAGGCACCATGGAAGTGTGTGCTTCCACTGAAATGGATGCCCCAAGTGCCTCGCATTTGGGAATGGGAGACCACGGACCCAAGACCGACCGAAGCAGACCACGATCAGTCCCGGTAAACGCGCTAGCAATGCTCAAACGATGGGTGACGACAAGCCGACTTCTGATTACCGATCCGCATGTCCCTATCTGGATTACTTCCAGTTTGCGGACAGCACGGGAGTTAAGGCATGTTCACGCTGAGGTGGCCGCGCGGCTAGCCGAGCATCTGGGTG